>CBDEST010000005.1:4800000-6733009 GCA_965242625.1 Bryobacterales bacterium
CGGGGATCATGCGGAAGAACCCGACTAGGATCGGCTCGCCCGTGTAGAGCGTGTAACGCATCATGCAGAGGTTGTGACTGACCTGCAGGAAAATGCTCAGCGCAGCGATCCACATCAGCTGCCCGCCGTACTGGGCAGTGACGATCGGACCGAAGAGCCATTCCCCGCCACCGATCGCGCTTCCGGCGAGCAGCAAGCCCGGGCCGATCAGGAGCCGCCACTGCTTCCAAGAAAACTCCGGTGCCGGAGGGAGGTCGGCACTCTCCCAGCGCGGGAAGTAGCGGCTCGCCTCGGATCGAACCGCTTCCGAGTTGTCCGCCTTCATGGCGAAGATGATATCGGAATGCCGCCGGCGCGCCTCAAGCGGGCGAGCGACTAGCCGCGGAGAGTGCCGATTGTCCGCCGACCTTCGACCGCTTCAACTCGTACATCGACTAGCGATCCCGACGGTACCGAGACTTCTGGAAGTTCGACCTCTACGAAGTTGTCGGTCAAAGCACGCGCGGTTGGGCCGCCCGAGGAGAGCGTGACAGCGGACAGCGTATTGCCGACCAAGCATTGGCGGAACGCAAGGTTCTTGCGAGCGATCAAATCCCGCAGGACGCGACTGCGGTCCCGCTTGACGGCGCGAGGCACTTGGCCATCCATTGACGCAGCCTCCGTGCCCTCCCGTACCGAGTAGGGGAAGACATGAAGGTATGTGAACGGCATCCGCTCCACGAATGACCGCGTGGACTCGAAGTCGTCGTCGGTCTCGCCCGGAAAGCCGACCATGACGTCCGCGCCAATGGCAGCACGCGGCATCAGCTGGCGTCCCGAAACGACACGGCTCTCGTAGTGGCGCGCCCTGTACCTGCGCCTCATGCGTCGCAAGATCGTGTCGGAGCCTGACTGGAGCGGGATATGCATGTGCTTCGCAATGCGTGAAGAGTCCGACATCAACCGAAGCAGGTCGTCGCTCCAGTCCATGGGCTCGACCGAGCTCAGCCGAAATCGAGGCACGGAAGTGCGGTCAAGCAAGTGCTCGAGCAGTCGCGTGAACCGCGGCCGACCATCCAAGTCCCTCCCCCATCGGCCGAGATTGATTCCGGTCAAGACGATCTCGGGAAACGATCCTTCCAGATGCTGGACATGCTTGACGACAGCGTCGGCTGGAATGCTACGGCTCCCTCCGCGGACCGACGGGATGACGCAGAACGAGCAGCGGTTGTGGCACCCATCCTGGACCTTGACGTTCGGGCGGGACCGGCCGAGCCCGTCTCCTGCTGGCAGAGCGGCTGGGTTCGCCTCGGAGTCGATGCTGCCAACGAGGATCCCTCTTGCCTCGATGCCCCCGTGATAGGTGATCGACTGAGGTCCGGAACTCTCGATTTGGACTAGCTTCGGCTGGACCAGTTCCCCAATCTCATGCTTGTGGGAATTCCCTACTACCCAAGTCACGCCGCCCAGCGCCACCAGGTCATCGGGCTTTCGCTGGGCATAGCAACCGGTAACTACGATTTCGGCCGACGGATTGTCGCGGTGGACACGCCGGATCGTCTGGCGTGCGTCGCGGTCCGCTTCCGCAGTCACCGTGCAGGTGTTTACGACGACCACGTCGGCCACCGATGCCTCGCTGGTCCGCTGGAGTCCGCGCCGAGCTAGGTCGGCAGCGATGCCCGCCCCGTCAGACTGCGAGGCGCGGCATCCGAAATTAGCGATGTTGAAGGTCCGGGGCACCTGCAGTCATTGAAACACGGGATCGTTTAGCACGGTCGGTCGATCGTTCCGCGTTGGCGGCGGGCTCAGCTCCGCGCTTGCACCCGTCCCCGAGTTCTTGCATGGAATGCGCTCTGTCTGCGAGAGGTAGCACCCGCGACCGTGATCGTGCCCCGGCTCGGCGTCCCAGTGTGTTGTTCGCGCCCTCCCAGAATTGGGCACCCTCGCCTGCATAGACCTGCCTACCATCAGCTAGAGGCGAGAGTGGCCGCAATCGCGGCAAGGATCACTATCACTACGATTCCTCCGATCATGGCGTATTGCCACACTAAGAATCCAATATCGATAGGCTGCTGCACTATGGTGCCGGCGTCCTCTCGTTCGATGATCGTTCTCGCCTTGCGCTCAACCCTCAATCGCTGAACCTCGCGACGAATCAAATCGTCTTCTGCCATCGAAGGAAGCACGCATGCCACGATCCATCCAATTGGCCCAAGGAGCAATCCGAGTAAGAAGCCAAGATTCAATGGGCGATCCTTGAAATCCATGACCGCCATCGAAAAAATGATCCCGGGAAGCCATGCGATGATGAGCAGCCACATGAGGAATTCAGGCAGTACTTCGATCATGCCGGGCACCTTCTACTCTCGGTTGTACCGAGTACGCTCAAGATTGTCAAGCCCTGCCCATGCGCGGCTTGCCAGCGGACTTCGCTGGCCCGGAGCGAGACACCCCACGCTTGCCCACCGCTCAGGCACACCTCCGCCGAGCGCTGTTCACGACATCGCGGCAGACTCGGGTGCGGATCGACCCGCAACGTGCGACAGCGACGTTCAGACTTGATCAGCTGCTGTCGAAACGACTTCGCGGAAATAGTGGCCCATGGCTGATATGTCATCGTCCTGCAGCAGCGCGGGGTCAAACGTCGCGGTGAGCCAGGTACGGTCGCGGCAAGTGACCGCGGCCAGCATCAAGGGGTGTGTCGTGTGGAGAGCACCGACGATCTCGAGACCCATCAATCCTCGAAAGCAATCCTCGTCCTTGCCCGGCCAACGCTGGACATGCGTGAACGAGAGCGAGCCCATGTCGGCCCACGGCCGCCGCAAGTACGCCCTCACCACAGGAGCGACTGCGCCCAGCGGCAATCGAAGCGCAAGCGGTTTCCGGGGCACGATCCATTCACCGTTGCGCCGCGCTCGATCAACTTGCGACCTCACGGAGAGACACTTTTCCCGGAACGTTGCAGTCGGCTGGACTACGTGACGGACTCGGATACGACTCGAGCCGTTGCCGAACCCAACGAACGAATCGCGGCGAATGTTGATCGGCAGCCAGAGTCCGACCCTGTTGGACCGCTTGCCGTGGCGAGCGTTCCACCAGCGAGCCGTCTCGAGGGCGGCCGCCGCAAGAACGTCGTTGTAAGTGAATCCGTTTCGAGTGCGGGACAGGTCTTCCAGACCGTCGACGGGAATCGAAAACGCGCTCCAGCGCCGCTCGCCTGACGGTCTGTCTCCACGCGTCCATAGCCGTTCGCTCCGCATCCAGTCCGGGTTTCGACACGCTCCGGGAGGGCTGCTCGCCAAGGGAACCGGCTCAAACGGCGCGACATCCTGCATCGGGGGCTCGGCTCCCGAGGAGACCCTCAACTGGTGACGGACCCATTGCAAGCAGCTGAGCAAATCCGCTGCGCAGTGGTGGACCTTGGTGGCGATGCGGAACTCTTCCTCGCCGGACTCTCCCACCAGCATTTGCCGCAGCGGTGGCTCTTCGGACAGGCGAAACGGCCTGCCAGCGAATTCGCCTAGGACCGCTTCGACGGCGGGTGCAGCCATGCAGGTATGGCGTTCAGGGCACAGATCACTGTGAGCCTCGGCCAGATGCCAAGACTTCTCCTTGACGATCGAGGCTGAAATCGGAAATGCGTTCCTAGCGCTTGCTGCGCCGCGCACGAGGCTCGCTCGCTCCAGCGCCCCCCTGAAGCGCAGGATCAAGGTGTAATCAAGCGGGCGGATCGCCCGGTCCATCAGCAAGCACGTTAGGTCAATGGTGCTGAGCGGAGCCGTGAGCGACCGGGAGTCCATCCTCGCTGTCATGTCGAATGTCGCGGTGTGGAAGCCACGACCAGCGCCCCGGAGGTGCCGGACGCACGAACTGTAGCAACTCGATCCAAGCGTATTGCGGGCGCATATGGTGAACGCGGTGCATCGACAGCCCGAATGAGAACCAGAATGCGAATCGGCCGAAGTAGTCGTGCGACCGCGCAGACTCGCTCCCCTCCGAGAACCCCTCGTGGGTCAGATAGGCAAACGGGTACCACAGCAGTACGGAGACCATGACTAGAACCGGGGCCATCCCCAAGAACAGCCTCGCCGGGCCCGCTACCAGTAGGACCGGCAAGAAGCAGGCAGCAATTCCGACGTAGTTGAAAAAGAGCTCGCGCACGTGCGCTGGGTCGATTTCCCCCCGTTGTCGCAGCCAAAAGAACCACTGGTGGGGCATTGCAAGCGCCCTCAGAGGAATCTCCCATTCCGTGCCGGGCTTGATGAAGTAATCCGGGTCCGCAGTCTTCGAATTCGTGTAGCGGTGATGCAGCAAGTGCGTTCTCCGGAAATTGGCGAATGGCACCATGCTGGGAATCAACGCGATCCGGCCCCACCAGAGGTTGGCGGAGCGAGTCCGCCCCAAGTGGCGATGCGACCCCTCGTGTGCCATCACCGTTCCGATGAACACGAGCCATGTCCGCAATAGCAGGTCCGCGGCGTACCACCATCCGTTTGGCGGAATCCAGAACAGCCCGCCCATGCTTCCTATCACGACCAAGCAGATGATGGCGCGGCTGAGGAAATATACTTTCCCGGTCGGCATCCGCCGCGCTCGCGGCGGGTGATGCCTGCGGCGTGCGCTCGGTTCCCCGCTCGTAGCGTCCGCCTTCGATTGATCGGCTCTGGCACCAGCCTCAGGCATCAACTCCAATTGTAAGCCCCAGGGCTGAGCCGAAGATTCTCAGAGACCCAAGTGAGTTGTAAATATTGTGTTTTCAATAATATAGCGTGTTGTCCATGGAAGTGTAGCGGTTGAGGTGCATCGGATCAACGTGTGGAATTGTCGGACCCGAACAGGTGTCGCCCGGCGCGCACGCCAGCCATGTCGAGATCGAAGACTGCCTTGGCGAGCCGAGCACGGTCGTGATTGCTCTACCTGCTGTCCGCTGAATCACGGTGTTTGAACACCTCCAAGTCCCACCGCAACGACAGTGCTTGCGTCCGAGCGACCCAAGGAAGAAACGCGGGGCTTCACATGCCCATACCTCAATCGGCGTGCCGTCGAATTCTTCGATCCGCCGGCACACCATCTCGGCCCAAGGCTCCTCCTTGCAATCAAGAGTCACGGGGTGACCCGCGGCAGCAGCACAGCGATCCGTATAGTCCGCCGTCTGCGGTATGCACTTCTTCAGCGTCTCGCCCGATTTGACCCGCAGGAACTTGAGTGCGATCACGAACCAATGCGCGTCCCACGGGCGCAGCCTCTGGATGAACAGGTCGCCCCGCCGCCCTCAGTCGTGCTGTCGCTGCGTGCGACCGCCTCCGGTCAGCACCCGCTGCCGAACCGGACCCTTCAACTTCGATCCAACAGCCCTACGCTCTAGACGCCCAAGACTTGTTACCGGGCTAGCTCTTGCTTGTGCAGCCAACGCCAAGCCTCGTCAGGAAGCCAGCCATCGTAATTCCCGGCAACCTCGATGACCAACAGATGGTCACTGCTGTTCAGGTGCCGCCTGAGCCGATCCGCCCATTGAGCAGGCGTGAGATCTGTACAAATGATCCAAGCGGACTCCAAGTGGTGCCACCACCTGCCAGCTGTCTTGATCTCCTTGTGGAGTTGGCTGCAGTCTTGATCTACCCCATTCCGATCAAACGTTATCAACAGCATCATGCCAGTCATTCCTCCTTCCTCCTTCCTCTCGGTGAACTCGGACTCATGGTCCGAAGCATTCCTGCCGAGGATGGTTCCGAATTCCCCCAATCGTCGCGTCGCTCTGTGCGGGACCATCGGTCTTGCGCAGCTACGGGCCCCGATGTGTTGAAGAAGCGCATGTCCCGACGGTGAGAGTATCTGGTTCATCATGGCATCAACTCCCGTGCCTACGTTGCCTTTGCAATCCAGACAGCAGCAGCGAGTCATCAAGTGAAGGCGTACGGCCAGCACTGCAAACTCGATACCATCCAGCCGGATTCTGCCGTAATGGAAGAGTACGCAGACTCTCCCGACTCGATTCGGCACGGTCAGGGGCCGCGAGAATCAATGCCTAGTGGACGCGCCTGACTCGCAACGGCGAGTTCATGCCGTCATGCAACCACTGACCCCAGTTAGGTCCTGGCGACGCGAGGACCGGAAGGTACTACAGCCTCACGCGAGCCCACTTCTTGCCGAACTTCAGAATCAGTTCGGAGGCTCCGTCCGGCACTTCGTAGCTCATCTCCCGGTGCTTGACTCCGTTCACGCTTACCGCGTTCTCCCGGAGTTTGCGGTTCGCCTCGGCACCAGAGGCAGCCAACCCGGTCGCCCTCAACAGTTTGTCAATCCGGATGGCCGGCAGCCCGCGCATCTCGTCAGGCAGCGGACATTCCGGCATGTCCTCGGGCACCTGCTTCTGCTGAACCACCCGGCGGAATGCTTCCCCGCCCCTCGCGGCGGCATCGGCACCTTGGAACTCGGCGACGATTCGTTCCGCCAGAGCGTGTTTCTGATCCATGGGATGGGCCTTGCTTTCGGCGACCTCCCGACGCATGGAAGCGATCGCCTCTAGGGGGAGATCGGTCAACAGTTCGTAGTAGCGATACATCAAGTCGTCCGAAACCTGCATGACCTTGCGGTACATCACTTCGGGGGCTTCAGTGATACCGATGTAATTGCCGAGTGACTTGGACATCTTCTGCACGCCGTCAAGGCCCTCGAGGATCGGCATCGTCCCGACGATCTGGCGCAGCTGCCCATGGCTCGCCTGCATTTCGCGACCGAGTAGCAGATTGAACTTTTGGTCTGTACCTCCCAGTTCGACATCGGCCTCGAGTTCCACGGAGTCGCGGGCCTGCGTGAGCGGGTAGAGGAATTCGTGCAGGGAGATCGGTTTTCCCTGCTGGTAGCGCTTGGTGAAGTCATCCCGCTCCAGCATCTGCGCGACCGTCGAGTTCGTGCATAGCTCGATCATGCCTAGCGTGCCCAGCTTGAGCAGCCACTCGCTGTTGAACCGGATTTCCGTCCTGTCTTCGTCAAGGACCTTGAAGACCTGCCGCTTGTACGTCTCGGCGTTCTCCAGAATCTGCTCGCGAGTCATCGGAGGGCGCGTGGCGTTCCTGCCGCTCGGGTCGCCGATCAGGCCCGTAATGTCGCCGATCAGAAATATCGCCGTGTGCCCCAAGTCTTGGAAATGCTTCATCTTGCGAATGAGGACCGTATGGCCAAGATGAAGATCCGGGGCGGTTGGGTCGAACCCGGCCTTCACGCGCAACGGGCGGCCCTCCTTGGCCCGCAGGGACAGTCGCTCGCCCAGCTCCCGCTCCGAGATGATCTCCGCGCAGCCCTTCCGCAGGTATGCGAGTTGCTGTTCGATAGTCATGTCGTTCGCAAGACCCGCCGACCCTCGACGCGATAGTTGCCGCTGAGCACAAGGCGGATAGCCTCGGCGTAGATCCGGTGCTCCTGCTCCAAGATGCGTGCGGCTAGGGCGTCCTCGTCATCCGAGTCCAGCACCGGGACGGCCGCTTGGGCGATGATCGGCCCCGCGTCCAGGTGCTCGTCCACGAAATGCACGGTGCATCCCGAGTACCGCACTCCGTGCTCGATCGCCTGCAACTGGGCCTCGAGGCCGGGAAACGATGGCAGCAGGGACGGGTGGATGTTCAAGATCCGCTGCGGGTATTCGTTCACGAAGAAACTGCTGAGCAGGCGCATGAATCCCGCAAGGCACACGAGGTCCACCCGCGCTTCTCGCAACTGCTCCACGACCAATCGGTCGTAAGCCTCGCGCTCCATGGCCCGCGAGCGGACGCACACAGCGTTGAGCCCCCGCTCCTGAGCGCGTTGCAGCCCCTGTGCCTTGGGGTTGTTGCTAATGACGACCGCGATTTCCGCGTCGAGGTCACCCTTCTCGATGCTGTCCGCGATCGCCTCGAAGTTAGAGCCGCGACCCGAGATCAGGATTCCGAGTCTATTCATTCCAAATACACCACTCCCCTGCTGCCTTCGGTGACGTAACCGATGGGCAGAGCTTGGATCCCCGCCGTGGAGAGAGCCCGGAACGCTCGGCCGATCATTAGCTCGGCGACGGAGACCACCATGCCGATACCCATGTTGAACGTGCGGAACATCTCGAGGTCTTCTATCGAACCCAACTTCTGTAGGATTCGAAACACGCTCGGGACGCTCCAAAAGACCGGGTAGATGCGCGCTTCCAAGCCCTTCGGGAGCATCCGCGGAACATTGCCCGAGATGCCTCCGCCCGTGATGTGAGCGGCAGCCTGCAGCACGCCCTCTGCCGAGAGTGCCTGCAACGCCTTCAAGTAGCTTCGATGCACCTTCAGCATCTCGTCCGCCACCGTCCCGTCAAAGCCATCGATACTCTGATCCAAGCTGTAACCCGCCGACTCCAGCAACAACTTGCGAGCCAGCGAGTACCCGTTCGTGTGCAGTCCGTTGGACGGTAGCCCGAGCAGCGCGCTGCCGCTCCCGACACGGTTTCCGAGGAGCAGTTCTTCGCGCTCGACCGCACCGACGATGAATCCCGCGAGGTCGTATTCCCCGTCGCTGTACATGTCGGGCATCTCGGCGGTCTCGCCGCCGATCAACGCGACGCCGTTCTCCTGGCAGGCTAGGCTCATCCCGCTGACCACTTGCTCGGCAACGTCAGGATCCAGCCGGCCCATCGACAAATAGTCCAGAAAGAACAACGGGGTCGCTCCCTGCACCGCGATGTCGTTCACGCAGTGGTTGACAAGGCACTGCCCGACCGTCCCGTGCCGATTCGCCGCGAACGCGATCTTGAGCTTCGTGCCGACCCCGTCCGCCGAACTGACGAGGACGGGATCCCGCAGATTCCTGCCGGCGAGCGAATAGGACGCGCCGAAGGCGCCAATGCCGCTGAGCACGTTGCTATCGAACGTGCGCTTGGCGAGATCGCGGATTCGAGACGTGGCGCTGTCCGCCGCATCGATGTCGACACCGGCGGCGGTATAGGTCCAAGGCTCTGTCGGCATCGCGAATCGTTCATTATCGCAACGGCCGGGCGGACACTCCTGGACTGTTCCGCCGCTCGCTGCCCACCGGTCGATTCCAAGTATGTGGAGCCCGACTGGCGGCTCTGTTGCAGGTACACGGGATTCCTTCGGCAACTAGAATGGGGGTTCGCACCATGCCTGAGAACTTGCTCTACGAATCGCACGACCAAGTGGCGGTCCTGACATTCAATCGCCCGGAACGCAACAACGCGCTGACGCCCGCGATGCGCGACCACTACTTCGACCTGCTAGACCGATGCCGCGACGATCCCGACGTACGGGCGATCGTCCTCACCGGCGCGGGCAAGTCCTTCAGCGTGGGGGCGGACGTGCAGGGCCTGAAGTCCTCCGGTGAGCACACGATCGACCGCATCCGTCAGCCGTCCCGTCCCGTCCATTACGCCCTCTCGATCCCAAAACCGATCATCTGCGCGATCAACGGCGGGTGCGCCGGGGTCTCGCTCGTCCACGCTCTCTGCTGCGACGTGCGCTTCGCCGCATCCGGCGCCAAGATGACCACGGCCTTCGCTCGCCGCGGCCTGATCGCGGAATACGGGATCTCCTGGCTGCTGCCACGCTTGGTCGGTCAATCGAAAGCACTCGACCTGCTCCTGTCCGCACGCGTCGTCACCGCCGAAGAAGCCGAGCGCATCGGCTTGGTCAACGCGGTCTTTCCGCGCGAAGAGCTGCTAGGCAAGGCGGTTGCCTACGCCGCCGATCTGGCAAGCAACTGTTCGCCGGCATCGATGGCGGCCATGAAGCGGCAAGTCTACGGGGACTTCGGCCGGAGCTTGGACGAAGCCGCCGCCGAAGCGCTGGAGGAGATGGTCGAATCCTTCCGGAGGGCGGACGTCAAGGAAGGCGCGGCGAGCTACCTCGAGCGCAGGCCAGCGAAATTCCCTCCGTATCCGTCGAACGCAAGCGAGTGAAGGCCGGTTCGCAACCGGCGTCTAGCGACTGACTCGAGGTATCGCTGTTGGCACTCGATCCATCCCAGCGCACGCGGGAACACGGATTGGAGGCAATTCGGGACACCTTCAATCTCTGGGTGCAATCGGGCATGGCCGATGGGATGGAGCGCCGGCACAAGCGCTTGGCCGAATTAATGCTAGCTCGCTTCGAGTTGCCTCCAGACGCCCGCGTGCTGGATGTGGGCTGCGGGGACGGATGGATGGCTCGCATGCTCTCGAATCGCTTGCCGCAAGGCGCGTTCGTCGGGATAGACATTTCGGACGAGATGATCCGCAGGGCCCGGGTCGCTTGCAACGGACTCGACAACGCTCTGTTCGCACCGGCTCCGGCGGAGGAGATACCTTGGGCCGAAGACTACTTCACGCACGTCTTGACCGTCGAGTCCGCGTACTACTGGCCGGTGCCTCGCCTGGCAGCCAAGGAGATCTTCCGCGTGGCCGCCTTCGGCGCTTCGTTCCACGTCCTGATCAACTACTATCGCGAGAATCCGTATTCGGCTGGATGGGACGAGGAGACCGGCCTGTCGATGCACCGCATGAGCGCCGACGAGTGGGCAGGCTTGTTCCGCGAGACGGGGTTCGTAGATGTGTCGACCGAGCGCATCCCCGACGACTCGCCGATTTCCCCGGGCAAGACTCCAGATCAGCTCGCGCGGCGTCAGGGCCTGCAACGCGAGGGCGCTCTGTATGTCACGGGTCGCAAGCCGTCGCTGCCCGCAGGGGCTGTCGCGGTGCCGAGCGTGCCTCCGAACCCGTTCCGGGTGCTCCGCTAGCCCGATACCTGAGTTCCGGACTCTGCGATACAGTTAGGCGATGCGACTATCGGTCGTTGCCTTGGCACTCGCGTGCCTCGCCGGTTGCGCCGCCCCCGATACCGAGTCGCACTTCAGCAACATGGATTATGCATCCAAAGTCGCCGACTACGTTCCCGTGAAGCTCGAGGCCGACGTGAGCGGCCTGTCGAAGAATCAGCGAGCCATGCTGGCGCTGTTCGTCAACGCCTCCCACTACATCGACGATCTGTTCTGGAGGCAGGCATATGGCGACAGGGACAACCTTCTGGAATCGATATACGATCCTTACGCAAGGCAGTTCGCCGTCATCAACTACGGCCCGTGGGACCGCCTCGACGGCAACAAGCCGTTCTTGTCGCGTTTCGGCCCGAAATCGCTCGGGGCGAATTTCTACCCGTACAACATCACCAAGGAGGAGGTCGAGGAAGCCGCGAAGACCCGGCCGGAGCTGCTTGGCCAGTATTCGCTGGTGCGACGGAGCCTTGCGCTAGGCTCGCGAGATCTAATCGCTGTTCCGTACAGCGAAGCGTTTGGAGGCTTCTTGGCACAAGCCGCGAGCATTCTCCGCGAGGCCGCCCAGTACGCCGATAACGCCAAGTTCCGCCGCTATCTCAAGCTGCGCGCGACCGCTCTCGAAACGGATGAATATCAAGCCAGCGACATGGCATGGATGGACCTGCGCGACAACGAAATCGACTTGGTCATTGGTCCGATTGAGTCCTACGAAGACAAGTTGTTCGGCATCAAGACCGCCTTCGAGGCCTATGTCCTGGTCAAGGACAAGGAGTGGAGCACCCGCTTGGAGAAGTACGCGTCGATGCTGCCGGCGCTCCAAGACGGCTTGCCGGTTCCGGCGCGATACAAGTCCGAAGAGATCGGCGACAACTCCCAGCTCAACGTCTATGACGTGATCTACTTCGCCGGGGACTGCAACGCGGGCGCCAAGACGATCGCGATCAACCTGCCTAATGACGAGGAAGTGCAGCTGAAGAAGGGCTCCCGCAGGCTGCAGTTGAAGAACGCGATGCGCGCGAAGTTCGATAGCATCCTGCTCCCCATCGCGTCTGTCTTGATCGCGGAGGACCAGCGCTCGAGGATCAACTTCGACGCCTTCTTCACGAACACCATGTTTCACGAAGTGGCGCACGGCCTCGGAATCAAGAGGACGCTTGACGGTATGGGCACGGTTCGGGACGCACTCAAGGAAGCCGCTTCGGCGCTCGAAGAGGCGAAGGCAGACATACTCGGCCTGCACCTCGTGGGAAGGTTGACCGACGCCGGCGAGATTCCGAACGCCGACCTCGAAAGCAACTACATCACGTTCCTAGCGGGTATCTTCCGCTCGATCCGATTCGGGACTGCAACCGCTCACGGCACGGCCAACTTGCTCACTTTCAACTACTTCGAGAAGGCAGGCGCGTTCTCGCGAGACACCGCGACTGGGACCTACCGCGTCAATTCCAAGGAAATGCGAGCGGCCGTCGATTCGCTTTCGGGCGAGATCCTCAGGCTGCAGGGTGACGGAGCTTACGGGCGGGCGACTCGGTTCCTAGCCGACCTCGGCCGCGTGGGCGAGGCGCTCGAGAGCGACCTTGGAAGGATCGAGGCTGCCAATATCCCTGTGGACGTGGTATTCGACCAAGACTGGGCCAATCTTCAGAAGTGGGCCGAGGACACGGGACATTGAGTGTGCCGCTCGTCGAGTTGCACGGCCAAACCGATCACTCCTCTCTTGAGGGCCTCGGAAGCAGCGTTCCGGGCCCTTCAACCGCGCCCACTGGTCGGCAGTTCGGACACGCCTGCTCGTCGACGCCAAGATCGGCTGCCGCCTCCGCGAGCAATCCCCTCAATCTGGCGACGACCTCGGGATGGTTCGTCGCCACGTCGCGGGTCTCCCCGATGTCCTGGTCCAGGTCGTACAGTTCCCCTGTCTCTTGAACGAGCTTCCAGCGCCCGGACCTTACCGCTCGCAAGTCGTGTTGCCAGTAGTAATAGAACGCCTCGTGCGGAGACTTCGCACCCGGTCGGCCTAACAAGATTGCGGAAACATCGCGGCCGTCCAGGATGCGGTTCCTCGGGGTCTCGCCGCCGCTCAGATTCGCGAATGTCGGCAGGATGTCCATGGACGTGACGATCTCGTCGGAGACCGTCCCCGCCGGAACGGCACCCGGCCACCACACGACGGTCGGCACTCGCATTCCGCCCTCCCAAGTGGTGCCCTTCCGCCCTCGCAGGGGAGCGTTCACCGATCCTCTCGAGCCGCCGTTGTCCGAGGTAAAGACTACAAGGGTCTCCTCAGCGAGTCCCAGTTCTCGGACGGTATCGAGGACCTCGCCGACACTCCAATCCACTTCCTCGATTTGGGCTCGGGTTCGACGGACAGTCAGGTCGTTCCAAGCATCGGCACTTGCCGAGCCGGGCGAACAGTCTCCATTCGAGTCGCAGTGCCACGGCGAACTCGCCGTGACGGCGGTCCAATCGATCGCTGCCCGGTCTTCGCCAGCACTCTCCATGAACGATTCGCGAGCGGCTCGCGGGTGGTGGATGAAGGCGTGCGGCAGATAGACGAAGAACGGTTCGGCCTTGTGTTTGCGGATAAAGCTCACGGCTTCGTCGGTGAACAGTTTGCAGAGATCGGCTTGGGAGCGCATGTCGCTGACTTCGCCGACAACCTCGGAGTCCCGCACCAACGGCAATGGCGGGAAATTGTAGGGCCCGCCCTGCTGGGCGCGTGTGTGGAACGGCCACATGTCGTTTGAATACGGAATCCCGAAGTAGGTATCGAACCCATGCCGCGTGGGGAGGAAGTCGGGCTGGTCCCCGAGGTGCCACTTCCCGAAGCAACCTGTCGCATAGCCTTGATCTTTCAAGACTTCCGCGATGGTGACTTCGTCTTCGTGCAGGCCCCATGCGTCGCCGGGGTATAGCACGCCCATGGACGGACCGGTCGCCAATCCCACTCGGCGGGGATACGATCCGGTCAGCAGCGCGGCTCGCGACGGTGTGCAGACCGGAGCGGCAACATAGAACGAGGTGAGCCTCATGCCTTCTGCGGCCATCCGGTCCAGGTTCGGCGTGTCGTTCGCTTCGGAACCGAACGGGCCGATGTCGCCGTAGCCCAGATCGTCGATGAAGATGACGATGAAATTCAGCCGTCCCGCTTCCGAACCGCCAGCGCATGTCGCCAGAACCGCTAGCGAGACCGCCAGCATCAACTTCATGAATCGTCGGGGTGCTGGCCGGTATCTGACCTGCGCGAAACTGCCCACGGCCATATCTTCCAACATATTGCGCACTGTCTCGATATCCGCGGAACCTTGCACGGGCCCGTTGCAGAATCGAGAATTGTCAATCGCCGTAACGCCTTGCAAGCACACGGATTCACCTTGCCGCCCGATCTCGGCGGAACCATGTGCGGTGGGTGTGCGGCAGAACTGCTTGCCTGGGGGCGTTCGCGACTCAGGGAACGGGCACCTCGACCTGTGTGAGGTACATCTCCCGTCGGGTCTCTCCATTGACCTCCTCCGGGGGAGCCGCTCCGTAGGTGAGTTCCAAGGCCTTCTTGAGGTTGCTATGGGCCTCTTCGACCGAATCGCCCGGACTTGCGACCTCCAACTCCGGGCAGATCGCCACGTAGCCAGTGCCCTCTTTCTCAATAATCACGGTCAGGCGTCGGGACATTGAAGTCTCCCCTTGATCTGATAGCTTGCCGTTCTGTTCTGATCGGCGGCGACTCCGGACTGGTCGAGCCAAGTACTCGCCTGTGGAGTGCTATCCCTAGTAAGTAGGTCGCCCCGGGCGGACTATCGCTCGGCAAGGCACCTCCACAGCATGGTAGCAGGCGGATCCCCAAGACAGCTCGGAGTGCCGCCGCTGATCGAGCGTCCACGAAACGCGGCCCTCCTGTACCTAGCGCTAACCCTGCTCATGACGCTTCCCCTCGCTTGGCAATGGCGGGGGGCGATCCCGGCGGGCGCGGGGGACATCTGGCAGAACTACTGGAACTTCTGGTGGTGGAAGCAATGCCTGCTCCAAGGCATCAACCCGCTCCACTCGCCGCTGCTGTTCTTCCCGAACGGCGCGGATCTGGTCTTCCACACGCACTCACCGTTCAACCAGATCTTCGCGATGCCCGTGAATCTGCTCTTCGGCGAGGCCGCGGCCTACAACTTCTGCATCCTGTTCGCACTGACGCTGACCGGCTTCGGTACGTACTTGCTGGTACGCGAGCTGACTGGGAGCGCGGAAGCCGGAGTGCTCGCCGGGATCGTTTTCGCGTACTTTCCCCAGACTCTCGAACAGACTCTCGAGCACCTGAATCTGTTCTCGCTGCAGTTCATTCCACTGGCTCTGTATTTCCTGTTGCGGTGGAGCCGGTCTCTCCGCCTGATCGACGCCCTCGCATTCGGAGCGTGCTTTGGACTGAACGCCTTGTGCAGTTGGCACCTCGGATTGAAGCTCGCCATCGTCGTCACGCCGTGGATGGCATGGCTGGCGTGGCGCCACCGACGGCGATGGCGCGAATACGTAGGCGGCGCGGGGGCCGCCGCCGTACTGGCGGTGTTGCTCGTGCTACCACTGCTTGTTCCAATCCTCACGATCATCGTCGACGGCAACGACTACTTCCTCAAGCAACCGGTGCCCCGCGGGATAGACCCGACTTACCTGCTGACTCCGGCTTACGCAAATCCGCTTCTCGGCCAGCTGGTCACCGAGCGCTACCTGAATCGCGCATACCAAGCCTCGGGCTTCGTTTGCTATCTGGGATTCATTCCTGTTGCTCTGGCAACGATCGCGTTAGCGAGAGCGAGGCGGAAGATCTGGCCGTGGCTACTGCTGTTTGCGGGCGGAGTCGTATTGGCACTCGGTGCGGAGTTCCTCTGGAACGGCACATGGCACCGAGAGGTCACCCTCCCGTTCGCGGCGCTGAGGGAATTCCCCTTCCTCCAGAACCTGCGAGTCGCGAACCGGTTCATGATCTTGGCGGGCCTTGGCCTGGCCGTACTCGCGGGCTACGGATATCGATCCCTTCGGATCAGATCCCGGTGGGTCTTCCCACTGCTAGCGATCCTGATCCTCGTCGAGTTCAATTGGCTGCCATTCCCCCTGCGGAAGGTCGAGTTCTCGCCGCTGCTGCAGGACGTGGCGGCGCGACCCGGAGCCGTGTTGGATCTCCCGTTTCACCAAAGGAGCAGAACTGTCGGCAACATGGCGAACCAGACCATCCACGAACGGCCGATTGGTGATGGCTACCTCTCGAGCTACCCACCCGCGATTGACGAGGCACTCCGGGGCATCCCGGCCCTGAGCCAGCTTGTCAACCTGCCCGAGCCTGATGCGGTCGTGGATGTCGATGCGCTGCGCGCACTGGGATTCGGAACTGTCGTGATCCACAAGGATCGACTCCAGAGCGCACGCGCGAGAATGCTGGCGGAGACACCTTCGGACGCGCTGCTGGAATTGAAGCGAGTCAGGCGCTTGGGTGGGGTTCCGGACGCGACCATGGCGGCGTTGCGGTCGCAATTGGACAGTGCCCTAGGGGGAGCCGACTTGGAGGACGACCTGTTGGCGATCTACTTCCTAAACGACTCTGACGGTCAGCGTTGAATTAGTCCGTCAGGCTCAGCCAACACGGATCCGGCTCGGGGCCATCCGTCGGCGTTGGTGTCGCCGATGTCTCAAGGGTTCACCTCCACCATGGCCTCGATCCACTCGCGTAGAGCATGATCTCGAAACTGTACGTCTCCGGTTACGACCGTGAGCCCGCTGGCATCGCTCGAGGGGGTGATCCGAAATCGGAGGCGTTCCTCCTGCCTAGCACCCACATGCAGTTCGGCGTATGCGGGGATGCAGTCCCAACCGCGCGGCAGGTTCGGACGTAACGTGAAGGTCTGCGCTTCCGGTAGGTGATTCAAGATCACCCCGTACAGATCAAAGGGCTCCCCTGCCCTCGCGTTAAGGCCGTACGGGTAGAATCGCGCCCACTGCTCGTCGACTCCGAAGTTGGGATCATCCCAGGGAACCAATTCCGCGATCACGTTCTTCTTTTCCTCGAGTACCGCTCGCATGGTCTCCAGTTGCTGGTCGTCGTAGCGAAAGACCTCCGCGATGTGCTGGTTGACCAGCCAGTACTCGCCTTCTAGCTCTGCGATCTTGTCCAAGCACCGAAAGTGCCCAGTCGACGGATGCAGCAGGTGGCGATTGAGCAAGCAGTAGTCATCGAGACCGGAAGGGCTGAAGGAGTCGCCGATGAAGAAGTATCGCTCGCCGTTGTCTCTTGTGACGTCCAAGCCGCCATGATAGATTGCCTGCCCCGGAAAGTACGTGTAGCGGAATTCAAACTCTTGCCACCGAAGGACCTGCCCCTCGTTGAGGGCGGTCACCGGGCGAATCGCTTCGTACGTCATGGCAGGCATGTGGTAGGCGTTCGGGTTTTCCAAGATGTCCTGCAGTTCGCTGCCAGCGTAGACCGGGATGTCTTCCCGCGACGCCAAGGCTTGGACGAAATCGGTGTGGTCATCGTGAAAATGGGTGACGAAGATCCCTTCCAGATCTCGGAACACCCGCCGGTGCTTCAGCTGGTCGATCTGGCGGATCACGTCCTCCGTGCCGCAGTCGATCAGGAAAGCCGCCTTGGAGTCGGACACGATCAACCTAGACGTGCCGAACTTGTACCACCAGCGTGGCGGTGTCTGTCGCAGATTGGTCGCCATCGGCATCCAATCGATCTCGGTATCGCCAAGAACGCGCCGAGCCCGCTTTCCAAGGTTCTCCTCGCCCCAGTACCACCTGAGCGCGTCGGTCCGAAAATACGCTCGAAAGAGCCTGCGCAGCCGGGCTCGAAGTCTCTCAATGTCACCGTTCGGATCGAGGATCACCGGGCCTCGAGCGGGCACGATGATGTCCAAGTCCTCAGCCGCTAACTTCTCGAGGCTCTTGAGCACGTCAGCGGCACGGGCGGCGTACCCGTGATAACCGCGCGTCTCGGTCTCCGCGATCGAATCCTGCAGGCTGTACAGATCGAGGATCCTGCCGCCTTCGTACAGCAGGTCGCCCGTAAATCCGATTCGTTGCCGCCCGAGTTCGACGATGTAGCTGACGGCGCCCCGGGTGAACCCTGGCGTGTCGACCACCTCGATGGTCATTCCGCGCCACTCGATGCTGCGCCCACCGCGAGCGGGCTCTTGCACGTCGAGGTCGCGGGTAAGGATCTTCGTAGACTGCTGTGCGTAGTCGTGGAACCGAGTTCCCCTGAATTCGTCCCAGAACCCTTCGGCGCGACTGATGTACGCAAGCTCCGCTGCCGGAGCTACAACTCGCGTGCCGTTGGAGGCGAGGCTCAGTGCGGCCCAGACGACGTCGCGACGGTGGTGGGTGAGAAAGACCTTCTCCGCATGGGCGAAGGAACGGTCGGGGTCGCCGTAGAAGACGATCATGTGACCGTCGCGTTCAACCGCAGCTCCGTTTACGTCGCCATGTTCGATCGACAGACTGGAAGGGAGACCCGTCCCGAAACCGCAGTTGCTGAGCAACGCCGCGATGAAAATCAGAACGAGCCTAAAGGCACCGCTCCGATCAAAGCAGGCCGACTCTGCGATGGCGGCGTCGCGGGGCCGCATCCGGCCGCTCGGAGGCTGCCGAGGTGCCATCAACAAGATGCTACCAGCGGAGTGCCGAAACAACCGCATGCTCGCCGACACGAATCGCGGGCCGGATGAACCAGTAGTCGGCTATTCGACGAGCAGTTGCGTCTGCCCGACTTGAGCGCCATTACCAAACACACTCGCGGCGGTTCGAGTCGTTCGCCGCGGTGCTTCGTCTTCCACTCCGTATGCGCTCCGTCACGTCTTGCGAAAGGCACTCAAATTCTCAAGACCCCCCTCGGGCCCTAGCGGTAGTTTACTGGGATTCCTTCCTCTGGAGTGCAAGGAAACCAACCTATGTGGTTGATTCTAATCGGTTTACATCTGACCTCTCACCCCTCGATTTGTATTGCCCTATATGGGAAGGGCCGGATATTCGCGATTCGTCCAAGTCCCCACCTAACTGCTTCAGTGCCCTTGCTCGCCAGGGGATTTGCTGCGACAGGGTTGGGCCGCCAAGGGGGCTGGGTAAGACGCCCGCAGCAAACCCTTGCTGCGAAACGGATTACAGCCTCGCGCCCGTCCGTTCTCAGGAAACTGTCGCTAGAGTGCGGTAAGCGCAAAGGCGTTCAACTGCAGTTCGGTGAACCTTGCGGATGTCCGGGGTGTTCCATGCACCTCCAAGCCAGCGTAGGAGGTGGCCCAGCCTCCTAGGTGCCGGGAAACGGCTTTGCCTAATTGCGAGGGAGTGCGCCAGACTCCTCTAGTCCGGCAATCCGGGCCCTCAACGCTGCCTCCCGGGCCTCTGATTCGCGCTGGGCTTGTGCTGCGGCTTCTGCCCGGCTATCCGATTCCAGCCTTCGTTCACGCTCCCGCTTCTGTTCGGCTTCTGCCTTCAGCCGTTTCTTGCGCTCCCGCTCCTCGCCGGCTTCTGCCTTGAGCCGCCCCTCGCGCTCTCTCAGCCGTCCCTCGCGCTCCCGCTCCTCGCCGGCCTCTGCCTTCAGCCTGCCAGCTCGTTCTTTCAGCCTGCCAGCTCGTTCCTTCCGGCGCTCCCTTGCGTCCTCGCGACCCGTTCTCAAGTACTCCTTGACCACCGGGTCCCACAGCCGCAACCGCTGCCCGTCAAAATGCTGTTCCAAGCCCAGCAGCGGGCTTTTCACCACGAGCAAGCCATCGCTCCGGCGTTCCGCCGGCAGACGCCGGTACCGCCCCTTCACCAACTGGAAGCCTTGCAGCCGCGGGTCGTGCATCCCGCCGTGGGGGGCGTACAACCAATACTCCGCCACGCCCCACCGCCGGTACCGCGCTTTCTTCTCCGTGGCATCCTCTTGCCACGTGCTGTCCGAGCCGAACTCCCAAATCACGTCCGGCGGCTTGCCCACAGCCCAGATGCGGTACGTCTTCTCCACCGGCCCGCGCATGTCGAAGGTCACGAACACGTCCGGCGCCAGGCAGCTCGTGTTGTCCCCCTCCTTGTCGTAGACCAGGATGTCGAAGCCGACATACACGTCCGGCCGACTCCCGAAGCGGTCGTCCAAGGCGTGCTGGGTCTCCAGCATCACCTGCCCCTGCTCGGGGCTGGAGATCAGCGCAATGCCGTTCTCGCAGGGGTATTCGACCAAGTCCCGTTGCGGAGGCGCAGGAGGCACTCGGGCCAAGGGGCGTGGCGTGGGCAGCGGCGGCGGTGGCCCGACCGGCACGGGGGGCTGTACGTCCGCGGCTGTCGCTCCGGGGACGCTCTGCTGGATGCGCTTGACCGGCATGGAATTCGGCAGGCTGCGTGAGCCGCAGCAATTCAGTATAGCCCGCTGAGGCCGGAACTCGACGGAGCGATGCAGGGCGCATGACCATTGACTGCGCCCTCCGGTTCTAGCGGAAGTTAACCGAGAACGGACAGGCGCGAGGCCGTCATTCGTCCCGCAGCAGGGGATTGCTGCGGGCGTATTGTCCAGCACTCCTGGCGGCCCAACCCTGTCGCAGCAAATCCTCTGGCGAGCAAGGGCACTGAAGCAGTTAGGCGGGGACTTGGACGAATCGCCAATATCCGGCCCTTCCCGTACCGCGCAATTCGAATCGAGGGGTGAGAGGGCGGAGCCAAACCTATTAAAATCAACCACATAAGTTGGTTTCCTTGCATCCTAGAGGAAGGAATCCCAGTAAACCACCGCTAGCTACCCCTCTTTTCCCGCGTGTTCCCTCCCAGGCCCCGGCGGGGATAGTTGCTCTGGTCGCTAGGGGCATTGATCCAACCGCGCCCATGGCATCCATAAGCGCACGAAAGATGGTGGTCGTTGACGGCCACCGGAGTATCGGTGCTCAGGATTTGCGTCTCGGCCGCATGCCGGCGTTCGCTTCGATCCGCTCCCGAAGATTACGCCGCAGATTGACATTTCGGCTGCCAGAACTGACATCCACCGCGGTCAGATCGTAGGTATGCCGTGGAACTTGACGAATGTCCTCTTTGTACGCGCCACCATGCCGCCCCGAATAATGCTTGTCGGCAGGTCCGGCAGCCCAGGGCGCTCATCTGGCATCGAGACGCCTCGCTCTTCCGTGAATGGAGGGGCCGCCGACCTGCTGGCAGTGTCGCGCGATGCTGGGCGAGTCCAGCACGCGTGCGCCCGCGGCACGCGCGCCAAGCACCAGATTCAGCACTCGGCACGAATCCTTTGTGCAGCGCATTCGACGATTCGTAGCCAGTCCAGCCCACCGATTCAGCCGACACCCAGACAGGGCCTCGCTCGCAGCCCCTCCTGCCCGCGCCAAGCCTTTCCACGTCCACCCCTCAGGACTCGATAGGCTTGGTAGATCGCATGGATGACGCTGTACGCACGTTCAACACCTCGGGACCCGTAGTTCCGAGCATGCACTACAACATTCCGCCGTTGGAGCGGATGGATCTGGACTATGTGCTGAGTCTCATTCACGACGAAAAGTACTTCATCCTGCACGCCCCGCGACAGACTGGGAAAAGTTCCACGCTTCTCGCTCTGCGCGACTGGCTCAACGGCAGTGCCGAAGGGCCCTATCGTTGCGTCTACGTCAACGTTGAGTCCGGCCAAGTGGCGGGTAACGATGTCGGCCGAGCCATGCAGACGATTCTCGGTAGGCTGTCCACCTTCGCGCGGCTGGCCCTCGAGGACGACTTTGTACAGGGCATTCGCGAAGAGGTCTTGGAGAGCTACGGCCCCGACGGAGCACTTGAGGAGGTGTTGGTTCGCTGGGCGGGTGCCGATGCCCGGCCGTTGGTGCTCTTGATCGATGAGATCGACGCACTAGTGGGCGACACGCTCTTGTCCGTGCTTCGCCAGCTGCGCTCAAGCTACCCTCTTCGCCCGACGAGCTTTCCGCAGAGCGTCATTTTGTGCGGCGTCCGAGACCTGCGCAACTGTCGTGTTCAAGCTGGATCGAACGCTCACTCCATCAACGGCGATGGCGCACTCAGCATCAGTGCGCGCTCACTCCGACTCGGCGACTTCACGCGAGACGAAGTCCTATCGCTACTGGAGCAGCACACCACCGAGCGCGGGCAGGAGTTTCTGCCTGGGGCGGTCGACTGTGTATGGACCCAAACCCAAGGGCAGCCATGGCTAGTGAACGCACTCTGCGAGCGCGCCTGCTTCACGAATGACGCGACCCGCAATCAAGCAGTCACGTCCGACGACATCCTGGCAGCCCAGGAGCAACTGATCATCGACCGCGTCGTGCATCTCGACCAACTGACCCACAAGCTGCGAGAAGACCGTGTGCGGCGAGTGATCGAGCCCCTGCTGACTGGTTCCGACACGCCCATGTTCACCGACGAAGACCTCGGGTACGTCCGCGATCTTGGCCTGATCGCGCGTGACGACCCACCGCGCATCAGCAATCCGATCTACACCGAAGTCGTGCCACGCCACCTTACTCACGCTGTCCAAGCGGGACTACCTATCCAAGCGGCTTGGTATATCGATGCCGACGGCGGATTGAACCTTTCCAAGTTGCTGGAGGATTTTGGGGACTTTTTCCGACAACACCCGGAACACTGGGAACAGCGCTTCTTCAACTACGAGGCGGGCCCGCAACTGCTGTTGCAGGCGTACCTGCAGAAGGTGATCGCCAGCGGCGGCAAAGTGATACGAGAGTATGGCTTGGGACGCGGGCGGACTGATTTGCTGATCACTTGGCCCGGTGGACCGCGCCATCGCCGCTTCGTAATCGAGTGCAAGGTGCTGCGGCGCGGATTGGAGGGTACGATCCGTAAAGGTGTTGAGCAGACAGCGGGTTACGTGGATCGCAGTGGCGCGCAAGAGGGCCATTTGGTCTTGTTCGATGCCGGTCAAGGAAGCTGGAAGGATAAGCTATTCCGGCGGCGCCAGGTCGCAGGTGACACCGCCATCGAAGTGTGGGGCATGTAGAGTGCTGGGCGGGCCCCTCGAATGGGCCTTCAACTAGCTCGGCGGCCACGTACCGAATCGGCTGACCGCAATCCTGGGTCGCACTTGGATCGGCACCCCAGGTGCCGTGGCACCTGCCGTGCGAACATGACTTGCCGGGTGGTCCGGCACTCTGGATGCCAGCCAGATGCTCTGCATAGCCTCGCGATCATGGCAACCTGTCGGGAGATAGTTGGATGAGTATGGAATCGCCTCCCCCTGCGACTGATGATCTGCCTGGGCTGAGGTCCGGAATCGACGGCTTGGTTCGTTGCTGGTGGGCTGGAGAGGCAGGTGAATACACCGCATACCACGACCTGGAATGGGGTGTGCCCGTCCGCGACGACAGGGCCCTGTTCGAGAAAATCTGCCTTGAAGGATTCCAATCCGGACTCTCGTGGTTGACGATACTGCGGAAGCGCGAAGCGTTCCGCGCGGCATTCGCCGATTTCGAATTCGAGGCGGTGGCACGCTATACATCCAGCGATGTGGAGCGATTGCTCGGCAACGCCGGAATCATCCGGCACCGCGGGAAGATCGAGGCCACCATCAACAACGCCCACAGAGCTTGCGAGATGGCGTCCGAATTCGGCTCCTTGTCGGCATACTTCTGGCAATGGGAGCCGACCGCGGACACCAGGCCGAGCACTATGGACTACGAAACGGTTCGGACGCTCGTATCGACTCCCGAGTCCGTCGGCATGGCGAAGGATCTCAAACTACGCGGCTGGCGCTTCGTAGGGCCCACGACCGCGTACGCGTTCATGCAAGCGATGGGCTTGGTCAACGATCACATCGTAGGTTGCCACGCACGCCCTCGCATAGAGGCTCTTCGCGCCAAGTTCGAGCGACCGACGAAGCCGATTCCCTGAGCCGAGCCAAGCGCTGGGCGCTACCGGCCGTGGAAGTCCGGCTTGCGCTTCTCGACGAAGGCTTGAATCCCTTCCTTGCCATCCGCCGTGCGTACAGCATCCGCGATCGCCCGAGTCTCCAGTTCCATCTGCGTTTCCAGCGACTCCACGAGACCACGGTGCAGCAAGTCCTTCGCGGCTCCCAAGGATTGAGTTGCACCGCTTGCGAGTCTTCGGGCCAAGTCTTCGGCGCTCGCTTGCAGTTCGTCGTCGGGCACGACCCGCGAGAGCAGGCCCCACTCCAAGGCTTCCGCAGCCGTCAGTACGCGGTTAGTGAGTGTTAAATCCATGGCCCGTCGCAATCCCACCAAGCGGGCAAGGAAGTACGTGGAAGCCCCATCTGGCGTCAAGCCTGCCTTGGTGTAGGCCATGGTCAGCTTGGCGGACTCCGCAGCAACAGCGAGGTCACTCGCGACGGCGAGACTGAAACCGCCGCCCGCGGCGAAACCGTGGATCGCGCACACCGTCGGGGCCGACTGCCGGACCAGCCGCGAGATCGCCGCGTGTAGGTAAGTGGTCAGTTCCTTGAGATAGCTGGGCAAGTGCTCGCCTTGCGCGGCGAACAGCTTCAAGTCACCTCCGCCGCAGAACATCGGGCCTTCGCCACGGATCAGGATGGCTCTCACATCTGGATCTTCGTCACACTGGATCGCCGCCATCATGAGCCCCTTGGCTACGTCCACGTTGACGGTGTTGGCGGCGTCGGGGCGGTCGAGGACAATATGCCCGACGTTGTGGCTGACTGAGAATCGAACTGCAGTGGTCTCCATGGCCTGAGTTTAGCTGATTTCAGCATCGACTCCCGCACTTGGGAATACGGCCGCTACTTGGCATCGCATGGCGACAACCTCCTATGTGTAGATTGGGGGTTGTGGTTATTCGGGTCCTGTGCTACGCTGTAGATAGAGTCATGACACAAGACGGGATCATTGCAGCCATCCAGTCCGCGCTGAAGCTTCAGGGGACCAATCCAAGCCGAGTCGCGAAAGAGAACGGCCTCTCCGTGAACGCCCTTCGGTACATCCTTGAAGGGCGTCCTCCGAGCAGTCGGCGCTTGGCAGAGGTATGCAGCGCGTTGGATCTCGAATTCTACGTCGGTCCTCGCCGTCTCGACAAAGATGTACAGCCCGACGCGCATCAACTGGCTGACGAGTTGGATCGCCTAGCCTTTGAGGCACGGCGCATCGCGCAATCAGCCGAGCAGGATGAATCCGCAGCAGCGTCACCGGGTACGTTCGTTACCGCTCCCCGCTTCGAAGTGCTTGCCGCAGCGGGCGGTGGCGCGACAGTGGATGGAGAGGTGGTCAAGGGACATCTTGCCTTTACGAAGAAGTGGTTGCGAGACCACGGACTCATGGCAGACAAGCTGGCCGTGATCGAAGTCCAGGGCGACTCCATGGAACCCACGCTGCACGGAGGGGACATCGTACTGCTTGACTTGCGCGAGCCGAAACTCCGCGATGGGGAGATCTACACACTGCGCCGCACCGATGAACTCTTGGTGAAGCGTCTGCGCAAGCAACGTGACAGCTGGCTGATCGTCAGCGACAACATCGTCTATCCGGTGGAACCGCTAGACGAGGACGTGAGTGTAATCGGCCAAGTCGTATGGCTCGGTCGAACCTTCTCGCGAGCCTAGCTGCACCGCTACCGCGAAACCTCTACCCCGCCGATGTACACGGAATGGATATCCCGCAAGTTCCGGATGTTGCCCAACGGGTTGCTGTTCAAGAGGATCATGTCGGCCACCTTGCCTTCGGCCAGCGTGCCGTAGTCCCGGTCGATTTCCAAGGCCTCGGACGCGTTCTTCGAGAACGACACGATGACCTGCATGGGGGTCAGACCGGCTTCGACCATCAACTCCGCTTCCCAATGCTCGAAGTAGCCTACGATCCGCCCCGGCGGCCCGGTGTCGGTCGCTAGACCGATCTTCACGCCCGCATCCGCCAGCGTCTTTAAATTCCGCATTCCCATCACGAAGTTCTTCCTGTTGATCTGCTGCTCGGGGTCTTTCGATTGCGCATCCCGCATCGAGGTCCGCAGCCCTTGCTGCACGGACTCCGGAACGCTCCGCTTGAAGAACGGATCGTCCAGCCACTTGGGTGAATCCGCATACGCGAACGTTGACTGTTCTCGGGTGAGCGTTGGTGCGTATGTGACTCCCCGAGCTACTAGCCTGCGAATCAGGTCCCGGTCAACTGCGGCGTCTCTTACGCTGTGGGCGACCACATCCAAGCCCGCATCCACTAAAGCCTTTACATCGGACAGCTCGTACAGGTGGGCAGCGACGATCAGCCCGCGCTTGTGCGCTTGGTCGATGATCGCGGCGGCCACGGCGGGCTTGATCTTCTCGAACGTGCCGTGGTGCGAATCGACCCAGATCTTCACCATGTCGGCACCGGCTTCCGCCAGATCGTCAACATTCGCACGGGCATCGGCTGGGGAGTCGACTTCGTAGACGAGCCCCTTGACCCCGGGCGCCTGCGTAGGATAGCCGTTGCTGGTCGTAAACCCTTGCAGGGCAGTCAGTACGCGAGCCACGCCCGGCAGTCGGCCGCTCCTAACCTCGTCTCGCACTCCGATCACCAAGTCCATGTCCGTTCCAAGGCTGGTGGTGGTCGTAACCCCGTACTGGGCGTAGGTGCGGAGGTTGTCGATGACGTTGTCCCGCGTGTAGTTCTCTTGCGCTTGGACGAGTCCCTTGGTCAGGCCGACGTGGCCGTGGAGATTGATGATTCCAGGAATCAGCGTCTTTCCGGTCCCGTCAATGATCCGGGCACCATCAGACATCTGCAATGTCCCGCCCTCGCCAATCAAGGCGATTCGATCCCCGATGACCACGACCGTGGCATCTAGCACGGGAGGTCCACCGCTGCCATCAATCAGCGTGACCCCTTGGAACGCCAGTGGGCCCTGTGCCACCACGGGGACTGTCATCAACAGCGCAAGGGCAGCAAGACGAAAGCTCATTGCGTTTGATCGTAGCACGGCTCCCGTCCCACCGTGGTCTCCGTGACTGCGACATTTGCGGAGCCGACGACTTGGCGGTTGTCGGCTCGGCTCCTGCGCCGAGCGCGATAACGATAAGAGGACTCGAATTCCCGGAGGCGCACGACTGCACCTGTTCCGCTAATCCGATCCTCGTCCCCACTAAGCAAATCGGAACCGCCAAGGAAGAATCTGGTCACGGTGCGATCAGGCCGTGTCAGCGCGGTGCTTACCCTTCGCGAATGCCTCGTCGCAGGATGCTTGGAGACGCATCCAGAATTCTGCCGTGGACCAGCCGGCCGCTTCCATCCGACGGGCCATGTCGGGAGTGACCGGTGCATGTCCATCTACAACTCGCTGGAGGGCCTCGCTAGACACGCCGAGCTTCGCGGCAGCCTCGGCGACGGTGATCGCACCCTCATCTTCGCCGACTACCCCTAAGCAACCGAAGAGGATGTTTACGCCCGGATGAACGGGGTGGAGCATGCGTGTAGCTCGCGTTTCAGCCATGGTAGTCAACAGGTTCTTCATCATAGACTTTGCCGGTCGCGAAACGGGCGACGATCCGCCGCCGGAAATCCAAGCGACGCTCCCGAGCACAATCAACCTGCTAACGCCGATGTTGTCCGCCCCTCGTCCGGTCCCCCGCCCCTCCGTCGATGGAGCAGTGCCCCGCCGACGCGGGCAGTGCTTGAGGCCGCTGTTCTCGCCAATGCCGTTCGGAATGGCAGAATCGTCCCCTGCGGCGGCTGGTCGGCTAAGCCGATCAACCGGCACTGACCGCCACCGACTGCCGACTTCAAGGCCAGCCTTGACGATGATCAGTCTATTGAGCAGCATAAATGGTTAGGCGTAACTCCGATTCGTCTAGCATCTCATAGACCGGCTCACGTCCTGAAACGTTTGCGCTGCGCTCCATGATAATTGGGACACCTTCGCCCCGGCGATCCATGAGTGTGCTCCGAGTTGTCTCAAGAGCACCAATTTCATGGGGGACTGAACATCTTGCTAGCAAGCCTGCAACGAGTTCATTTCTCGTAGACTGCCTGAACGCCAGCGTCTCTGGAGTCATCCCATTAGCGAGTGCTCCGGGAACATACAACTCCAAGCGATTAGAGTACATCTGCAACCGGATCTTGGAATGCCAATATGAATAATCGCGGTGTGCAACTGCATTAACCATGGACTCGAAAACAGCCGTCAAGTCGAACGAGGGATAATCCGTGCGCCCCATCCACTTGGTAGCCGACACTTTCTGGTTACGACCGACAAAAGCACATGCCCGCTTGACCTGAACGTCAAGAGGACCAGTGATATCCATTGCATCGAGTTGATAGCGTCGAGCTTCAAGTGCCTGACCCACGGAATTTCCCGCATATGCGACGGCCTGAACATAGGCATGTGGAAACCATTTGTCTGGCTGTGTCGTGCAAAGCAGCATGCCCGCCACCGAAAGACGTGCTACACCTTCGAGATCATTCGTGATAATACCCAATTTTCGCAACGTCGACTCACGGGAATCGTGGGTTTCCACCGTAAGGAACCGGTTCGTTAGATCGATGTCTAGATCTGCAACGCTCGTACCGGGGACCGAGCTCATGTCAAATCGAATCAACCCCGACTGGGATCGCTGCTGAAAAAGACGCGCCAAATGCTCGGTGGACATCTGCTTCTTGGAACTACCAACTCTTCTATAGTACCCAGATGGACTCGAATGCACGAATGGGCTGTGCTGGACCGCGACCCGAATGACACTCTTCATCGACCCGAGCGAATCGGGGATCTCGATGCGGCCAACCGCAACGTCGATGGGGGGATTGATCGAATCTTGCGACAACTCGGACACAAATCGCTCGACAGCATCCATTTGCTCAGGAGGGATGCCGATAATCTCTCGGCTCTTATCATCCACTCCGAGCACTAGGACTCCACCCCAGGCATTCGCGAATGCTGCGAGTTCATCAGCAATTTCATCTCGTTGCGGACATCTGATCGTGGTGCCAGCGAACTGCACCCGCTTCAATTCAAGGAAGGAATCTTCTCCCAGTCGGATCTGCCTTACGAGATCGTCTGTGGAATCAAGCATCGGAATCCACCTCCAGTTCCTTGAGATTGCGCTCCTCGAGAACCCCCATGGCACCTTCCATCACGGCATCATGCCGTCCAGCCGCAGGTTCCGAGTCGGTCGTGGGTGTCGGCGTGAGACTGGTACGCTTCAATTCCGAGGCATCTGGATAACGTGCCGGAGCCGCGCGGGATCGCGCTGGCGGTCGTCTCGATGCAGCGTAGATCAGTGCCTACATATCTCTCTGCGCGAAGTACCCTGCTCCTATCGTCGCAGATCGACCGGGCGGTGATCAACACGGCGTCGGAGGTCGATGGCACCACCGGTGTCCCCGGGGCTCTCCTCGCCGCTGTCTGCGAGCCAATGCGTGTGAAGGACGCACGGGCAGCTCCTGCCGGACAATTCCTTCGGTTGCTCACGCGCGGATTCCCAAGGGACTGCCGCAGCCGCACGATCCGGGGCTACCGCAGCACTGGTGAATTGCGACGGTCGGAACAACTCGCGATGCTATCGCTTCCCGGAAGGCGTCCGCATGGCCATCGCGTCGCGAGTAGACCCGATGTGCGCTTGGGCTTGGTAAGCTACACGCAGGCAGCTTCGCTCCTCGGCCAGTGGCGGATCGCGGGTTCGTCCGCTATCCGCAGTAGTGCAGGGGCCACCCCGAATCAAGAATGCTGATTGACACCAACAAGTGCGTGGCATGCGCCAATTGCGTGCCGGTCTGCCCTATGGGAGCGATCTACGTCGATCCTGAGATGCAGCGTGCCACCATCAACCAAGATGAGTGCGTCGAGTGCGGCACATGCTTCCGCGGGATGAGCCAGGAGCATCTCAACCCGACAATCGTACGTACGGTTCGCAAGTTCGCTCGCATGTTCCGATTCCGCTTCGAACCGGAGCCGGACGTTTGCCCGACAGCGGCCTTCGTGATGAACGAACTGACCATGCCGCGCTTGGTCCGGCAGGTCTTCTCCGATCCGGTCGTTGAGCACAAGTCCACCGGGATCAAGGGCCGCGGCACCGAGGAAGTCAAGACAAATGACGTCAATCCCCGCGTGGGTGTCGGAGAGGTGGGCTACACCATCGAATTCGGGCGGCCCGGGGTGGGCGTGCGCTTTCGGGACATCCAGGCGATGACGCACGCCTTGGCGAAGGAAGATGTCCACTTCGAGGACAAGAATCCGATCAGCCACCTGATGACCGACAAGTCCACCGGCGCTTTGCGCGAGGACATCCTTGACGAGAAGATCCTCTCCGGCATCGTCGAGATCAAGACGGGACTGGATCAAGTCGAAACCGTCCTCACGATCGTTGAGGACGTGAACCGCGAAATCGACACCGTGACGGCCGTCGGCATTTCGACCCGCTGCGACGAGGACGGCGAAGAAACCCAGCTCGCGGAAAAGCTAGAGGAACTTGGCTACGGCTTCGAGCGGGCCAAGACGAACATGGGGCTCGGCCGACTCACGAATCTGGAGGCGGCATGACCAATACCCTGCACCGCTACGGGAAGTCCGAGTCGTTTCGCGACGACTTCATCCTGTTCTGCATACCCTCCGCCGGGAAGAACGACGAAGGTGCGGTCGAGAAGCAGAAGGCGTTCCTACGCATTTGCGCCCGACACAATCCGGTCAACCTGGGCAACGGAAACAGGGGGAGCTTCCGTCCGGAGCGACACCTCGATCCGAGATCGCACTGGAACCGCGACCACACGCCGGACTGGGAGGGGGTCATCGAAGGCGTCGTCAAGCCCGGAACCGTCGCGGCGGTCTTCGACAGCAAGCAGAAGGCCGAGGCGTGCTTGGGCGAGGTGATCGAGGCAGACCTTGGGCTGTCCGTGAACATGAGCACCTCGGTCACGGGGGCCAAGGAAGTGGCGACATGCTGCGGGATTCCGCGACACAGCGTCGAATACTCGCTAGGGTTCACGGATCCGCACGACCATCTCCCGAACAGCCAGGTCCTCGAGCTATCCACGATGTGCGGACATGGCATGGTGTCGTTCAACATGGCCCGCAAGATGCTCGACATGGTTCGGGAGGGACGACGAACGCCCGACCAAGCCGTCGCTACTCTGGCGCGGTTCTGCCCTTGCGGCGTCTACAACCCTGCCCGCGCCCGGCGGTTGCTCGAAGAGGCGCGCAGGCAGACGGCGTGAGTTCGTCCGGGTTGCCCGGAGTCTCTAGCCGGTCTCGGGTGGGAAATTAGTCGAGTGCGCTGGGATCCGCCACTGCGGGCATATCGACATCCAGTCCGTATGGAGTCAGAACTCTGACATGTGCCAGCGGGCTCACGTCAGCAGCGATCCTCCGAAGGAGCACGGGGATCGCGGAGACTTCGGCCCGGCCTTCGACTACGGCAATGCTGGTTCGCATGCGCTGGGTATGAAGTCGAAGAGGTCGGGAAGCGGCGGACGGTGCTCCGGCTCAACAGGCTGCGTCCGCAGTTGATCGATTCGCATCAGGTCGCCCGCGGTGTAATCGCCGCGCCCGAGGATTGACCGATCAGCCGCGCCAAGTGGGCCGATTCTCGTCTCCCCGCTGTCAATCTCGGCGACGAGAATCGAGTCTTCGGAGATGTCTGTTCCGTTGAGCAATTCGTGCTGGTGGCTGGTCACAATGACTTGGGAGGAACAGGCTGCTTCCGATAGGCAGTCCACGAGGACCTCCGAGATCGAAGGGTGAATCGTAGCCTCGGGTTCCTCAATGCCGATCAGGCGAGGCCGCAAAGTCTCGTCCCCCGCGTTCTGGAAGAGCGCGATCAGCAGTCCGAGGGCGCGGATCGCCCCATCGGACATGTTCGCCGCGAGGAAACGCTGGGGTTCTCCGGTGCCAGAAACCCTCTGCAAGAACTCGATTGTGTGCTTGGGCCCGATGGACCGATGTGTGATTCCAGTCAGGTCGGGAACGACATGACTCAGGTACGCTTCGATTCGCCATTTGTGCCCGTCGGGGCTCTCCTCCAGCCTTTGCAAGAGTGTCGCGGCGTTGCCGCCGTCACCTCTCAGCAATCCGCTTGGATCTGGTGACTGGAGTGCCCGGATCGCCGCGGGGTCCAGATCGTAGATTCCCATTTCGGAGAGCGCATCGAAAACGGGCCTGAACTCTTCTACTGACGATGCTCGGACAAGGTACAGGTTGTCCAAGGTGGCTACCGGTGGGTAGGGAATGCTTGCATGGGCTACCCGCCCTGCTCGAACGGAATAGAAGTTCGCACTACGACGACCGTCACGTGGCTTGACGAGGCAGTCTTCGCGTCGCACGCGGATTGCATCGTTCTCGCCGCGCTCAATAGCGACAGCCCAAGTCGCCGAAGAGCCTTCCAATTCGAAGTCGAGCCGTATCGCGAATTGCTTCGGACCGTGATCCTTGCGCCGTACGACTTCCGCAATGCCCCCGCGAATGTATAACGCTTGGCCGAGCGTGATGCGTACCGAATCCGCTACCAAACGAATCGCGTCGAGGAAGTTGCTCTTGCCTGTGCCGTTCGGAGCGATCAGAATCGTGAACTGCCCGGGAGAAACGTCGCAAGCGCCGACACTCCGGTAGTCTCGGATCGCAATGCGTGTCAGAAACTTCGGATCGCGCACACCAGAGCTACTTCAATGGCTCTATTTCAGAGTACCCCTCGCCGAGGCGACCGCCCGTGCCACGAACTGTCGGGCTGGGATCGAGCCAGTCGGGATCCGGGGGCTCTCCGTTCCCCCGCCCGCATTGGCCGATCGCATCGTGCAAGAACCGAGGGCCGCGATTCCATTGAGCCGCGCGCTAGCGAGTGCCATCTGCAACTGCCACCTGTCTGGGGACCGGATGCCCAACGATCCGTTCGCAACACTCAGGATTGACAGATAGCTCTCTCCGTTGCTAACTTTCAGGCTGCATGGCCTACGCTCCCGAGCGTCGCGAGGTGCTTCGCCAACTCGCCGCCTTCATGCTGGCGTCGCCGCTCTTGGGCGAGGTAGAGAAGCCCGCCCTCACGGACTCGACGAAACTGGCCAATGTCTTTGACTTCCGCGAGTTGGCTCGCAAGCTCATCGATCCGGTCGCCTTCGACTACATGGACGAGGGCGGCAAGGACGAAATCTCCCTAGCCGAGAACCGGCTGGCCTTCCGGCGCGTCATTCTGCGCCCCCGCTTTCTGACCGACGTTCACAGCATCGATGTCTCAACCGACTTGCTCGGCCGCAAGCTGGACTTCCCGGTGTACGTGTGCCCGGCTGGCGGCAAGAACTGCTTCCGGCGGGACGGCGAGGAAGAAACCGCTCGCGGCGCGGCGCTGGCGAATGCCATGTACATCAGTAATGGCGGCGTCGAAGACTACCTCGCCGGCGGAGACGCCCCGCAGTACTGGTGGCAGTACACGACCGGCGGGCAGTTCCGGACGCGCGACTCGATGCTCGATTTCGTCGAACGCTTGGAAGATTCGAGTTGCTCCGGCATCTGCTTCACGGTCGACAACATGCTGGTCTCCCACCGCGAGCGGTCGATCCATCACGGATTAGTCAGGACTTGGTGCAATCTCGGTGCGATTCCCCGCGATGACGACGGCAATCTGATCCGCAAGCCAAACGACCGGACATGGAAGACCGGAGAGTATCCGGGCCGCGTCTCCCCCACTCCGACTTGGGAGACCGTGAAGCAACTGCGGGACATGACCGACCTGAAGATCATGCTCAAGGGCCTGATGATCGCGGAGGATGTCGAGAAGGGGGTCGAGATCGGCGTCGACACTGTCGTCGTCTCGAATCATGGCGCTCGGCAGCTCGACCACACTGGCTCCACGATCGAGGCGCTGCCGGAATGCGTGGACGCTGCGGCGGGCCGAATTCCCGTGCTGGTAGATGGCGGATTCCGTCGTGGTACGGATATACTCAAAGCGCTCGCGATGGGAGCGACTGCGGTCGGAATCGCACGCCCCTACCTGTGGGGCATGACTTGCTACGGGCGAGACGGTGTGGCGCGCGTGCTGGAATTGCTCAAAACCGAACTCGCGCTGGACATGGGCATGTCCGGCGTGGCTCGAATTGCCGACATTGACGCCAGTTTGATCCGTTGGAGGAACTGGTCGTACGAAGGAGCGTTGAAGCCATGACAAGAAGAGAATTCTCGGGAGCGTGCGGCACCAGCCTTGCCGCGCTGCTCGCGACATGGAAGGCCTCGGCCGACGACGGGGGCAGCTATCCCATCCGCCGACGCAAGAAGGTGGAGAAGCTCTACCAATCCCCAGACGGCAACCCCAACGGCTTGGAAGCTACAGCCGAGGGACTCTGGGTAGGCGAGCAGCTCACTGACCGCGCCTATCTGCTCGACTGGGAGACCGGCCGTCCCTTGGCGAAGTACGAGACACAGTCCTCTAACACAAGCGGCATCGCGGCCGGCGGAGGCTTCGTGTTCATGGCGGCCAACGGCCCGGCCATCCTGCGCCCCAAGCGACTCCACGACGTCTCCAAGGGCGGGCGGATCGTCAAGCTGGACGCGGCGACCGGCAAGCATGTCAGCAACTACCAGACTCCGAGCGGCGGCGGTGTCCACGGCTTGCTGTGGGCCAAGGACTCGCTTTGGATCACCCAGTTCGGACCGAACAAGATCGTCCAAGCCGACGCCGACCTGAACACCTATCACGATTTCGACGTGCCTCTCAACAGGGCTCACGGGCTGGGGTGGACTGGCGAGCACATCTGGTGCATGTTCTCGAACGACTACCGTGCGTTGAAGTTCGACATTCGCACCGGACGGGTGCTCGAGGCCGTGCAACTCGAAAGGTCCGACCCGGATCCGCACGGAATGACTTGGTGGGAGGGTGCCTTGTATTACTGCGACGCCGGTATTGCACCCGGGCACAAGGACAACGCCAGCTCCCATGCCGGGTCGATCTGCCGCATCCATCTGTAGGTGGCTGGCGGCGTTCGCTGTCGCCGCTACCCTCCCGACGGCACTTTCCGCCGACGGGGATCTACAGATTGTCAAGCCGGTCGACGGCTCATGGCTGAAGGGTCACGAAGTCGAGATCATCGCCAAGGCGGCAGGAAGCAAGCTGTACTTGGACGATGCTCCGGTGCCGGCGGCGGAGCCGTTCCCGGGCGTGTTCCACGCACGGATCGAAGTCGAATCCGGACTGCATTCCTTGCGACTCGAGTCGGAAGGCGAGGCGCGCGAGATCCGCTTCCACGTGGGCGCCCCGCCTGCGGGAGACGAGACCGGTCCGTACGTCGACCATCCTCCGGTACGAATCGACTGCACGCATTGCCATTCGGTGAGCCGTCGCGGCCGGTTCCGGTTCAGCGGAGGATGCCAGACCTGCCACGCGAAGGAGCAGTTCATCCAGACCCACAGTCACGAGCCGCACGAATTGACCAGTTGCGGGATGTGCCACGACGCCCATGGCTCGAGCGTCGCGAAGCTGCTCCTGATGCCTCGCGAGCGTGCCTGCAAGCAGTGCCACAACTGAAGGCTCGGTGAACCCTCCTGCGGATCAGCGATAGAACAACTCCACTAGCGACAACGGGACGCTCGGCAGGTAGGTCACCACAATCAAGACGATCAGCAGCACACCGACGAACACGGCGTTCGCCCGGCTAACGCTCCAGATGCTGGCCTTCGCGATGGAGCAGGCTGTAAGCAGCACGCTAGCTACCGGGGGAGTCTGCTGACCGATGCCTAGGTTCAGCGTCACCACGAGTCCGAAATGAATCGGATCGATTCCCGCTTGCTGCACGAGCGGCATCACGATCGGCACTACGAGGATGATGGCGGCGGCGGAGTGCAGGAATAGTCCGACCAGCAGGAAGAACAGATTGAGCAGCGCGAGGACGGCCCACTGGCTATCCGTGAACGCGAGCAGCTGCTCGGCGAATCTCTGCGGCACTTGCATCGCGGTGAGGTACTCGCCGAGTAACGCTGAGGTGGATACAAGAAGCATCACGACTGCGGTTTGAATGGCGCCTTCGACTGTCGCGTCCCGCAACGCGGGCCAGCTCAGTTCGCGATAGACCAATCCTCCGATGGCCGCGGCGGCGAGCACGGCCAATCCCGCGCCTTCGGTTGCGGTCACCCATCCGGAAAAGATTCCGCCGAGGATGATGACCGGAAGCAGCAGGGCCCAAACGGCGTCCCTGAACGTGCGGCGCACTTCCCCCCACTGAAATGCTGCCTCGGCCGGGAAGCCGCGCTTGACCGCCACTCGATACGCAGCCGCCATGAGGAGCAAGCCACCCAGCAAGCCTGGAATGATGCCTGCGACGAACAACTCCACTACGGACGCCCCGGCCATCACGGCATACAGGATCATGGGAATCGATGGCGGGATGATCACCGCCAACGTGGAAGCCGAAGAGGTCACGGCGGCGGCGAATTCCTTGGAATACCCCGCCCTCTTCATCGACGGGATCAGGACGGATCCCAAGGCAGCCACGTCCGCCACGGCCGAACCCGAGATCTCGGCGAAGAACAGCGACGTACCGATCGTCACCATCGACAGGCCGCCTCGCACCGAACCGATCAGTGCCGTTGTGAGCGCGATGAGGCGGCGAGAGATGCCGCTCGCATTCATGATCGAGCCGGCAAGGATGAACAGGGGTACGGCGATCAGGGAGAACTTGACCGCCCCGTCGAACAGGGTCAGGGGGATGTTGGGAAGATCTCGCAGGCCGGTTTCCGCTGCCATGGCCGCAACAGACGCGATACCGAGAGCCACCGCGATCGGAACGTTCACGAGAGCCAGCGCCAGCAGCCCCAGCAACACCAGGAGAACCGTCACGGCGTTGCGTTCCCCTTCCAGTCCTCGATCGCGGCGGTCAGTTCCGCCACGATGAACAGCGTCGCCCCGATCGGAATCGCCGAATAGACGATCTGGGCCGGAAGCCACGGCAAGCTCACGAGAAACGTGCCGCTGACTGCTTCCATGAGGCCGACGCCCAGCCAAGCGGTGAGAGCAAAGAATCCGATGACTGCTGTCTCACGAAAGACAACCAGCACGCGGCGCGCTGGCGGGGGTGCGCGACGCACCAGATTCGGGAAGCCCAGATGCGCTCTGCGCAACGCGGCTAGGGCCGCCCCGTAATACGTGAGCCACGCGAGCAGGATCGCAGCGACTTCGTCGTACCAGACCAACGAAAAGCCCGCTTTGCGACTTGCGACCCCAGCGATCACCAGCGTCGCTAGGGACACAGTAATGGCGATGACCGCAGTCTCGAGAACGCGCCCGAGGAAGGCGCTCCGACCGGATGGGGCCGATGGGATCTCAGCGTCCATTGGAATCCAAGGCAAGAGCTAAGTCGATCAGTTCCCTGCCCCGTGGGACGCTCTCAGCAAACTGGTCGAAAATCGGCTGGCCCGCTTCCAGAAACTTCGCGCGGTCGCATTCGTTGACGTTGATCCCCGCGTCGGAGAGTTCCCGGAGCAGCCGCTGGTCGAGTTCTTCGGCTTCGCTGTAGACAAAGTCCTGGATGTCTCTGGCCGTTCGGCCGATGATTTCTCGAATCCGGTCCGGAAGCCCTTGCCATCGCTCCCGCCCCGCCAGCAGAAACGCAGGTGTGTACACGTGACCGGTCAGAGTCAAGTAGTCCTGCACTTCGTGGAACTTCTGGCTGTGGATCTGGCTGAGCGGATTCTCCTGCCCATCGATCACGCCTGTTTGAAGCGCCATGAACGTCTCCGCCAGCGACATCGGCGTCGGGTTGGCGCCGAAGGTCTGGAACAGCCGCACCCGCCAGCGGCCGCGAGGCGTCCTGAGCTTGATGCCGCGGAGGTCTTCCGGGATCACGATCGGGAGCCGATCATTCGTGATGTGACGGAATCCGTTTTCCCAAACCGCTAGTAGCTCGTAGCCCCGGTCCGCCGCGTCCGGCGCGAGAGTCGGCCAGACGATCTCCCGCTCGATGCGGCCCATGTGCGCTCGATCACGAACCAAGTACGGCATCTCGAACAGACCGAACGAATCCACCGCCGAGGACATGATCGTGGACGGAAGCGAGAAATCCACTGTCCCGAGTTTGAGCTTGATCAGCAGCGTCTCGTCGTCGCCCAGTTGGCTCGAGCCGAAGACCGTGACGCTGGCCTGTCCGTCCAAGCGCTCGTTCGCCACGCGGGCGAATTCCTCGGCGGACAGCGCGGTCAACGAACCCGGCGAAGCGACATGCGCGAGGCGCAATTCCAACGGTCCCTCCCGAGGGCCGCACGCAAGAACAGCCGAAGCCAATATCGCCGCGGTCGCAATCAAGGGCTTGCTAGCCGCCGTACTGCGACGTTGCGCCGCTGAGGGGCCGCGATGGGGATTCTCAATGGCAGAATTCACTGGGCGTCCTGCTGCGCCTGAGCGGGTCTCGTCAGGGGCTGCGGTTTTGGCAACGGCTTGCGCGGAATGAGATCGTCTCGGTTGGCGGCCTGATAGACGAAGGTCGCGACGATCATCGAGGCTTGAATGAGATCCGCCGGCTGAGCCCTATCGAAGCCATCCATATTTGAATGATGGGTTCGACTCGAATACTCGATCTGGTCTTGGATGAACTGAAACCCCGGCAGCCCTACGGCATCGAACGGAAGGTGGTCGGTACCGCCGGTGTTGCGGATGCTGAGTGTCCTCGCCCCCATGTCGCTGAAGGGTGCCAGCCACTGCCGGAATATCGGGCGCACGCGGTCATTGCCTTGGAGGTAAACACCGCGAATCTTGCCAGTGCCGTTGTCCACATTGAAATAGGCCGAGAACTTCTCGTGAGCTGGTCTCAGACTCATTGTCTCGGGGTCTCCGAAGTGCCGCTTCACATAAGCCTTCGACCCTAGGAGACCCTGTTCTTCCCCGCCCCAGAGGACGATCCGCACTGTACGTGCCAGCGGTAGATCTAGCTCCTTAAGGATTCGCACGGCCTCCATCATCACGGCACACCCAGCACCGTTGTCCGTCGCCCCGAGAGCCGCGGCCGTCGAGTCCAGGTGGCCACCGAGCATGACCAGTTCATCCGCCTTCTCCCCGCCCGGGATTTCGGCGACCACGTTGATGGAATCCAGATCGTCGCGGTAGATCGTGGTTCGCACCTCGGCTTCGACTGTGGCCCCGACTCCCTTGTCGACCAAGCGATAGATTCTGTTGTACTGCTCGGGCGTGAGCGCGATCGACGGCGGCGGAAGGGCGTCCTCGGGATGCCGGCTACCCGCCCGTGGCGGGAAGATGGTGCCGCCACTGCCGCGGGCGGCCGGATGCAACACCAAGCGAACGCCTTCCGAGACGAGGAATTCGTTGAGCTTCGATTGAATTCTTCGGCGATCCTTGCGCCGTTCCTCTTGGAACCATGTCGGTGCCCTGCGGAAGAAATTGCGCTGCGCTTCCGAATCGCGCGGTATCTCCAGATTCGGATCCAAGTAGTCCTCTGGCGAGACCGGAGTCGTCGGCTGAGGAGCCGTAGAGAGCTGCTCCAGTTCGGAATTGGAGTATCGTCGCATCATCGCTTGCGTCTGGGGCTTGATTGTCGGCGGTTCGGCGATCATCACCAACGTCCCGCGCAGCTTGGATCTCCACTTCGCGATATACCTGTCGACGGCGCGTTCGTCGTCTTCCAAGCGACTCTCGCGGTTGAGCGGTGCCAGGATCGGCGTACCCTCGACCTTGCCATCCGTCGACGGGCTCCATCCCAGTGGCACACCGATGAGCTGCTCGTACTGGGGCGCGGTTAGATGCGCCGAGTAGTACTCCCTAGACCAGCCCTGGCCGAACGGACCCCATTTCTCCATGGCGGCGTTGGAGAGGCCCCAGTCGTTGAATCGCTCAACCGCCCACTTCGCCGAATCCAGAAATCCCGGAGAGTTCGTCACCCGGGGTCCGTAGACTTCCACAAGTTGGAACAGGTGATCCATCACCTCGCTGTTCTGGTATGCCTCGTAGCGGATCCGGTTGACGACTTCCAAGTCGGGTGAGTCGTTCGCGACAGCCGCCGTCAGGAAGCAGAGTCCTAGCACTCCGAATCGCACCATGGTCAATCTCCTCCAGACAAGCATTCTGGTTTCGGCACGTCGGCAACTGACAGGCGGCGAGTCCGTGCGGGATCGTCCCTAGATTGTCGCGCCGTGCAAGGTCGTTTGCACAATCTTACCCCGTTGGGAGGTGCGAGCAGTGTTGGCGCACATGCAGTCGTTTGCAAAATAGAAATCTGATTCTATAATGCAAACCATGATCGCGCGGCAAGTTGACCGGGTCTTGCGAGCCCGCTTGGAATCATATCCGGCCGTCGCCCTCGTCGGCCCTCGCCAGAGCGGAAAGACCACGCTGGCCAAGGCACTTGGCGGGCGCTACTTCGACATCGAGCAAGAATCTGACCGCTTGCGCGTAGATCTCGACTGGAGGGCCCTTGGCGACGGACTCGACCTCGTGATCTTGGACGAGGCTCAGGAATGGCCCGAACTGTTTCGTCGACTGCGTGGGGAGATTGATCGAGACCGCAAGCGCAACGGACGGTTCCTGATCTTGGGTTCAGTGTCCCCTGCCTTGATGACCCAAGTCTCTGAATCTCTGGCTGGCAGACTCTCGTTACTTGAACTCACGCCCCTGCTGCGCTCCGAGCTGCAAGATGACGAACAGTGCAACCGCCACTGGCTAGTCGGCGGGTATCCGGAGGGAGGCGTTCTGGACGGCACAAGCTACCCACAGTGGCAAGCGGATTATCTCGATCTCCTCACGCAGCGCGATCTGCCGAACTGGGGCATGCCGGCGCCGCCGGGTTTGACGCGCCGACTGCTGCGGATGCTAGCGGCCGTTCACGGGCAGGAGTGGAACGCGAGCCAGATCGGTAAGAGCCTCGGCCTCTCGTATCACACGGTAAATCACTATGTCGATTTCCTGGAGGGCGCGTTCTTGATCCGTCGACTGCCGGCCTACCATGCGAAAATCCGCAAGCGGTTGGTCAAGCGCCCGAAGCTGTATTGGCGCGACGGCGGCTTGCTCCACTACCTGTTGAACGTGGGTGTCGCCAACGCGCTGCTTGACCAGCCTTGGGTAGGAGCGAGCTGGGAGGGATACGTTGTCGAGCAGGTGCTGAGTGCGCTGCAAGGGACGCAGCGCAGCGTCGATGCGCACTACCTGCGGACGAGCGACCAGAAAGAAATCGACTTGCTCGTCCAAACCGGCTCGGAACTATGGGCGATCGAAGCGAAACTCACGACCCAACCCAAGATGAGTAGCTTGGCGCGGCTCGATGCTATCGCGGATTTGGTCGGTGCGAACAAGCGATTTCTGATATGCCGCAGTAGCGAGACGATCGAGGCTGGTGCCCGGGTTGTTTGCGACCTACACGGATTCTGTGAATACGTCCACGCCTAGGCAAGTAGCCAACGGGCCGGTCGTCCAAGCCCACTCGAGTCCGAGGTTGGCCTAACCCCCGAGACCAGCGTCCGCCAAGGAAGGGACGCCGCGACGGCAACGTAAATCAGACGGGCATTGTCCGACCGGTGTGCTCACGAGCCTTGGCCATCGTTGCCTCGCTCGCTCCGGCACCGATCCGCACTCCCTCCTTGAACATATCGATGACATCGTTCTCGCGAACCGTGTTCAAGAATGCGAGCTTGTTCGCCTTGCAGGCGTCGATGACCGTCTGCCTGGCCCTCCGCATCTCGGGGTGCAGGGATCGATTCGGGCCGTGTCCGTCGGGCAGGTTGAGCGAGAGGCCCATGTCGCCGGGACCCCATTCGGCGAATCCGATGCCCGGGACCGCGGCGACCTTGCTCGCGTTCGCCAGTGCATGCCGGTCTTCGATCTTCAGGCCCAGCAGGAATTCGCCTTCCGGATTCAACGGCCACGGATCCGCCTTCCGCATGTACTCCTCGCGCGAAACTCCCCAGATCGACATCGGGTAGCTCTGGCTTCCGTTGCCCAGCATCCCCTCCCCGAGTTCCTCGACGACGGGCTTGGCGTGCGGATAGCGCGATGCCCGCACCAGCCACTTGACAGCTTCAGGATCGCGCGCATGGCAGAGGAGAATGCCATGGATCCCGCAAAGCAAGGCTTGCTGCACGACCCAGAAGTTCGCGCGCATGTGGACCTCGTCGATGCCCAGCACCGGCAAGGTCGCGATGACCGTGGGCGTTCGGTGGCCGCTCCGCGTGGGTCCGCCGTCGACAAGCCCCTGCATGAACGACCGCAAGGCGGTGAAGTCGAGGGAACCGTGCTCCATCTCGTAGTTGATGTAGTCGTAGCGGGTTCCCGCCATGCGGACCCCCTCGTCGTAGCCGCCGCGCCCGCCCGTGTAGAAGATCATCTGCCCGGATTCGAGCAACTCGATTGCGCGATTGACGCGCTTGGCCTTGTAAGCGGGCCCTACGGCCGCGCTGGCGGCTCCCGCGGCAAGGATCGGAGATGCGAGGAACTGCTTGCGAGTCATGACGGCACAATAGCCGTCAGAGCGCACGCAAGTCAAGCGATAAATCGAAATCGTACCCGCGGCGCGGCCGGTGCCGGACTCCAGTGCGGCGACATCCACACCGCCGAACGTGAACGCGAGAACTGGTCGGGGCGCCGAGATTTGAACTCGGGACCTCTTGCTCCCGAAGCAAGCGCGCTACCAGGCTGCGCCACGCCCCGACATTGAACTCAGTTTAGTCGATGCTCCCCAAGAACGCCGGTTGCAGGGCTCATTCGCTGACGGCCGGGCTGTCTTCGGCCTTCCCCGTCAGGTCGGATAGAGTCTCCTTGCCCTTCTCGAGCACTTCCTTGCCCGCCTCCGCCGCGTCATGGGCCATTTCACGGCCCTGATCGTAAACCTCGCGGCCGAAGTCCACGACTTCCCGACTCTTCTTCTCCGCGACGTCACGACCCTTCGCGGCAGCATCTGCAATCGTCTTGCGGGTCTCGCGACCGGACCGAGGCGCGAACAAGATCGCCGCGGCGACGCCCACAGTCACGCCCGCCAAGAACCAAGCAAAATTGCCGCCTTCGTTGTGCTTCGCCATTGCTGCTCTCAGTGTAGCACGAGGCACCGGGAGCGAATCCACGCACGGATCAGCCCTCCGCACCGCTATGGCAATTCAAGGCATGCACCGCAGCTCCGGTGACACCCGCAGCGTCTCCGAGTTCGGCGGCAACAACCCGAAATGCATCCTTCGCCCCTCCTAGCAATATCGCCCTCGCTGAAGCGACCATGGCGGCTTCGAACAATGGCAACCGCCGGCTGACCGACCCTCCGAGCACTACGATGTTCGGATCGAGTACCGCGCAAACAGTTCCCAGCGCAGTACCCACATCCCGGCCGAAGGCTTCCCATGCTCGCAACGCTGCCGGATCGCCTCGCTCGGCACGGTCGCCGACCTCCTTCGCAGTGACCTCTTCCGTCGTGCGCGAGCTCACCTCTTCGACGTAACGCTGGACCACGCCATTCCCAGAACACGCGTGGTCGAAGACGGTATCCCTGACCCGGCAGTAGGCCACCTCTCCGGCGTTCGCAGTCGCGCCGCTGTAGATCCGATTCCGGATCGTCAACCCGCATCCGAAACCCGTACCGAGCGTCACGCCGAGCACGATCTCCTCGGACCTACCCGCCCCGTGGATTGCTTCGCCCAATGTAAAGCACGCAGCATCGTTCTCCAAGTACAGCGGGGCTCCGATCTCGTCCGCGACGAACTTCCCGATCCGGAAGCCATCCAAGCTAGGCAACGAGTCCTTGTCGTGCAAGACGCAACTCCGCGGGTCGAGCGGTCCGGAGCTACCCATGCCCACCGCTTGCGGCGTGCCATCCACGCCGGCGCAAGACTTCGCCTGCTTCACGACACGCTTCAAGTTCGTGAGTGTCACAGCGGCCTGCATGCTGGCCATAGTCGGTAAGCGTGCGATCTTGCCTAGGCGGTTCCCATCTAGATCGAATGCAGCTGCCGCGATCTTCGTGCCGCCTAAATCAATTCCAATCAAGAACTTAGATGACATTTGTAACTCCTTTGCATTGAGAGTTCGGTGTGCGCGGCCGCGAATCCAGTGGCGCAGACGGATAGATACCGGCACTGTGTTCGCAACCGACTCTCTTCAGATTATTACGGTTGTCATCGCCCAATCCTCGGAATCCATGGGTTAGGACGTTGCTCGGACCACCGCAGCGACGGGCTGACGACAGAGCCTTGATTCGGGCAGGATGGAACCGCACACCCGTCGCGCCGGTTTGAGGATGTGTATGCATGGAACTGCCCACGGTCTTGAGCCACATCGACAGGCTGGCCGACTTTGTATTCGGCCACTGCCATCTCCTGTGCGACCATCAGATCGAAAGTTTCTTGGAGTTCGAGGTGAGCTCGTGCGGCAACCCGGCGCGCATGTCGGGCCAACACCAGCCGCCGCTACTGAACCTGTGCGCTCCCGCAAGGCGCAGTCAAGGGCCTCAACCTCAAGTCCACAATCTCCTTCGCGAGAGTTCGGGGGGTGGAGTCTGATGCAGCCTACCTGCTCGCCTTGTACGGCTTGATGAGCAGCGAGCTGAAATGTCGTGGGGGCGGAACGACTGGTGCGGTCGAGATGGAGTAGGGCGACTGAAACCGTGCTCCCTCCACCCTCGGCGAATGCACCTCTCCCCACTTTACTGAAGCTCGTTGTAAAGCCACTGCCCGGACCCGCCGTAAACGCCATGCCATGGGAGTTGGACAGGCACGCGCCAGAAGTCAGGCTCGCATCGAGAGTGTAGGTAGGGTATCGTGAAGTTACGAGGTGGACGACACCTTGATCGCGTGGCTCGAACACATGTTCTTCAAACGACAGAGCGAATGCAAGCCCACCTCCTCCGGCGGCAGACAGAAGCGGCCAAAGGTTCACGTGACTTGGGGAGGGGTGTTCTACGTGGATGTTGAAGAACTGTTCGAGTCCGAGGTTGGACAAGAGTCTCTGCGAAAGGCGGAGAGGCTGGCTAGGCGTCTCGGACTGGAACCCACCGCGAGAGCTGTCGAGACAGCTGTACCTGATTGACACCCCACGGGAGTCTTGGCGACGCAGGAGTCGACACTTGCCACGGATTAGCCCTCCCAGTTGTTGGACCTTCCGCCTGCCCTAGAGGCACCAACGAGGGCCGCTCCACACTTAGTTCAAGAAGATTCGCATGTTTGATGCGGACGTCTGCTCGTGCGTGAGAGAGCGGGCAGACAGGCCCGCGCTGCTCAAGGCGGAACCAGACGCCGAACGGCACGGCGCGGACCGAGCATTCCCGAAAGTCTCGAATCCACACGATTCTATGCTCTCTTCAGATAAGCCGCTTGGATTCGAAACAGTGGAGAGTCCTTCGCCCGATTCGCGTTCGGGGAGTCGGGGAACAAATCGAATCGCAGCGGTGTCATACCCAGCACAGGAAGAAGGCACTGCGAGGGACACCCGTCGCGACACGCCGACTGGTGTTAGTCTGAGGATGCCCGAACGGTCACCATGAGTCAGACCAACCCATTCCGGTCGTTCCCTCTCGTCGCCGACCCGGATGCGGATCTGGTGCGCGGACTCAAGTGCGAGTCCGCGGAGAGCTTCCACCTGCTCTTGAAGCGTTACCAGGGACCGGTCTACGCATACGTATGCAGGCTGATCGACGATTCATCCGAAGCAGAGGACGTCACGCAGGACGTGTTCGTCAAGGTCTTCCGCAAGGTAGGCAGTTTTCGGGAGGAATGCAGCTTCAAGACGTGGCTGTACCGGATCGCGGCGCGGGAATCCTCCAATCGACGGCGATGGTTTTCCCGTCACCGCCTGCGTGAGGTGGCACTGTCGATCAGCCACGGTCGCGCGAGCGAATACGCGGAGGTGATCCCGCACCCCGGCAGGGGTCCGTTCGAGCAGACCGAACGGCGGGAACATCGCGACATTCTCAACGAGGCCCTGCGAGCGTTGGATCCGCGCTACCGCGAAGCGGTGGTGCTCCGCGACGTGTGCGGCCTCAGTTACAACGAGATTGCGGAGACTCTCGGCATTTCCTTGGGCACGGTGAAGTCCCGCATCCTGAGAGGACGCGAGGCACTGAAGCGCCAGTTGATGAGCGACGCACCGGCCATCGTCCCGGACGGTGTCGAATGGCAGACGGAGTAGTACGATGCGTTGCAAATGGGTAGCCGAGAGACTCGGTCGCTACGTTGACCTTGACCTCGCCATCTGGGAGCGGATCATCGTCCGGCTCCACCTCACGCGTTGCACCAGCTGCCACGCTCGTTACGAAGCAATGGAGCAGGTCGGCGGATGGCTAAGCTCCGCTACCGGCCTGCAGCCCTCGTCCCAGCTCGAGATTAAGATTCTGAGCGCACTTTCAATCGAGGCGCTACACAGGCGGAACCCGGGGATCGCGTGGCATCAATTCAAGGTGCGGCTCGGCAACCTGGTGCGGCCGGTCGCCGTGCCCGCCATTGGTGGTCTGGTGATGGCTCTAGTGATCGTGCCGACGCTGCTTTCGGCGTTTTGGATGGAGCCCACCGCTCGCGCCAACGACATTCCGCTTCGGTTGCTCGCAACGCCCATCGCCACCGAGCCAGTGATGACCCGACCATCCCCGTATCCGGTCGGTTGTGGATTCACCGTGCTGGCGTACATTGATGCACGAGGGGCTGTCTACGATTACTTCGTTGCCGGCGGGGAGCCACCGGACGAGCGGATGCGAGGGGAACTCGCGAGCGCGCTCCTGACAAGCGTTTTCGAGCCGGCGCAGAGATTCGGACGTCCGGTGCCCGGCAAGCGCGTGATCCTGTTCCAACGCATTAGCAGCGAAGTCTAGATCTGCTCGACACAGCACCGCTCCAATCCCCGTCCGGTGCAGACCCTTGGGCGATTGACCCACAATAGAGGTTTCCCATGGCGAAACCGCGGATGTGCCCCCACTGCCGGGCATTTATCGAGAGTCATCACAAGACCTGCCCGTATTGCGAGAACGATCTCCCGATCACCGCCGCCCGGCGTCTCGCCCGCGAGGAGCGGATCCAGCGGATGGGCACTCAGGTCGGATTCACGACCAAGATGCTGCTGCTCGTGAACGCAGGTCTCTTTGTGGCCTCCTTGATCATGACGATCAATGCCGGCGGAGACACCGGCTTCATGGGGAACATCGACGGGCGCGTGCTCCACACGCTGGGGGCGAAGTTTCGTCTCTCGATCCTGTTGCACGGGGAATGGTGGCGACTGGTGACGGCGAACTTCCTGCACGGCGGTCTAATGCACATCGCGTTCAACAGCATGTCGTTGTTCAACCTCGGACCGCTGGCCGAAGACATGTTCGGCACGTCGCGATTCCTCGTCCTGTGGATGCTCAGCGGCGTGTGTGGCTTTGCCGTCAGCACGATGTGGTCGGACGCACTCTCGATCGGTGCGTCGGCATCGATCTGCGGCTTGATCGGCGCGATGTACGGCTTCGGTCGCCGGAACCTGAACTACCAGATCCAGTCCATCGCCAAGCGCTGGATCATTGCGATCGCGGTGTTCGGATTCCTCTTCCCCGCGATAGACAACGCGGCGCACGTGGGCGGTCTGGCCGCCGGCATCGGGTTCGGTTACCTGTGCGACACGCCGGGGCGCAGCGCCGACGCCGACAGTATCTGGAAGGGGGTGTCCATCGGCGTGATGGCAGTGGTGGTCGTTGCGTTTTTCCTCGCCTACCGCAACTTCACCGTCATGACGAGTTGAGGTACGGCACGAACCATCGCTTCAGGGACGGAGTTCCGTCCCGACAGGCTCGCCGCCCGCGGCCGAGCGCAGTACATCCGGAGCGTGGCCGTTCACGATGGAAACGCTATGGATCCCATCGCGCATCGCTCCGATGGCGGACGTTAGCTTCGCTTCCATGCCGCCCACGGCGACCCCGCCGTCGATTAACGCCTGCGCACTATCCGCCGAGAGCCTCGGAAGCAACTGGCCATCTGCATTCAGGACGCCGCCAACATCTGTGAGGAAGATCAAGCGATCCACGCCGAGACCGGCCGCGCAGGCCGCCGCCATCTGGTCTGCATTGACGTTATATATCGAGCCGCCCTCGCCCCCAGCAATGCAAGCCACCGCCGGAATGTAGCCGTGAGAGGCGAGCCGTTCGACAAGGGCCGGATTGACGCGCTCGACCTTGCCTACCAAACCGAGTTCCGGATCGAGCTGGCTCGCCTGCACGAAGCCGGCATCAATGCCGGTCAAACCCACCGCCTGCAGGCCAGCGGCCTGCATTTCGGCAACGAGTTGTCGATTCACGGATCCAGCCAGGACGCGCAAGACAGCGTCGAGGATTTCCGGCGGCGTCACGCGCAGCCCGTTGCGGAACTCGCTATCGTGATCCAGCTCCGCGAGATAGCGGCTCAGGCGCTTCCCTCCCCCGTGGACAACGACAATCCAGTGGCCGTCGTCAAGCAACAGCTTCAGTTGACGTGCTAACGGTCCCCGGCTGTCCGCCGATTCCAGCAAGGTGCCGCCCAGTTTGACTAGCAGCTTCATCGCCGCGGACCCTCGTCCAGCAGGCCCGCTGTCTCGGAGCATCCCAGCACTAGATTCATGTTCTGCACGGCTTGTCCGGCGGCGCCCTTCACCAAGTTGTCGATCGCAGTCACGATGACCACCCGACGGCTGGCGGGATCCGAATGGAATCCGATATCGCAAAAGTTCGTGCCTTGCACCCCGCGCAGGTCGGGCAAGCGGCCTTCGGGATACAGCCGAACGAACGGTTCGTCTCTGTAGTACTTCTCGTAGACGGCCAGCAGATCCTCCCATTCCATGGGGCGCTCGGTACGAACGTAGATGGTCTCCAAGATGCCTCGGTGCAGGGGCAGCAGTTGGGCGGTGAAGCTCAGTTCGTGCTCATCCAAGTCGGTGGTGTGCAAGATCTCCGGCACGTGGCGGTGCGTCAACACGCTGTACGCCGACAGGTTCTCGGTGACTTCGCAAAAATGCGTCTTGAGCGCGGGCTTGCGCCCCGCCCCGCTAACGCCCGACTTCGCATCGCAGATCGCGCCGACCGAGCGGTCGAGCACCGCTTCAGCGATTAGCGGCCGCAGGCTCAGGTTCGCGGCGGTCGGGTAGCATCCGGGATTCGCAATCAGCGACGAGATCTTGATGATTTGCCGGAAGAACTCCGGCAACCCGTAAGCCGCGTCCGCCAGCAATCCAGGGCACGTGTGCTCGACTCCGTACCAGCGCCGGTAGTTCGCTACCGTGCGCAGGCGGAAGGCCGCGCTCAAGTCGATGCAGCGGATACCGGCATCGAGGATCGCCGGGGCGGACTCCATGGAGACCTCAAGAGACGTTGCCAGAAAGGCGATCCCGACACCCTCGTCGCGTAGTGCCTGCGGCGTGAACGGTATGCGAGGAGTGTCTTCGCCGAAGGGGAGTTCCGCATCGCTGACCGGCCGATGCTCCAGCAGAACCGGCTCGGCATGAGGGTGCCGCTTCAGGATCTTCAGCAGTTCCGCGCCGCTGTAGCCCGTGAATCCGGCGATCCCTACCTTCGTTTTCTCCGCCATGGCACCCGGCCCGCTCATTCGATGTTAGCGAGGATCGCCCTGCCCGCGGCGGCGGAACGTATCAGCGTGATCAGACGTCGCAGAGTCGCACGGCTTGAGACAGGGAATCGAGGGGATCCCTCGTCGGGATGAATTCGTGCCCGACGAATCCTTCGTATCCCACCTCGACCAAGGTCTCCATCACCGATGGGTAGTGGATTTCTTGCCGCAGGTGCAGTTCGTTGCGACCGGGATTGCCCGCGGTATGAACGTGGCCGATCAATTCGGGCATCGCGCGGATCCGCCGCATGACATCGCCGTTCATGATCTGCACGTGGTAGATGTCGAAGAGCAATTTCGCTCGGGTAGACCCCACCTCGCGGATGATGTCGGCGCAATAGTCGATGTCGTCGCCTTGGTAGCCCGGGTGGCCCTTCATCGGATGCGTGTCGTCCCGCGTGTTGAGCATCTCCAAGCACACGGTGACTCCCTTCTCCTCCCCGTAGGCCGCCAGTTTCCGGAGGCCAGCGACCGTGTTTCGCGCACCCTCCGCGCGAGAGATCTCGCCGCTCTCCGGATCCTCGGCATCGTTCCACTTGTAACCGTTGAACGCGATCACGTTGGGAATGCCCTCCTCCGCGCAAGCGTCCATGACCTGCATGGTGGTCTCGATCACCTCGTCTTGGTACCGCGGGTTGTTCAGTCCCTTCACGAACGGAGGCCCCGGCATGCCGTTGCCCGCGATCGCGCAAGTCAAGCCGTGCTGGCGAACCGTCGGCCATTGGTCCGGCGAGAGCAGTTCGACGCTCTTGAGGCCTAGATTTGCGGCATGGCCCGCGAGCGTGTCGAGATCCCATGCCCACTCCGAGTCCGCGTAGCACCAGAGACAGACGGAGTGCCGGATACGCCCGTTGACGGCACGCGTCCACTCTTCCTCGGAATCGCTCGCGCCCGGTGCCCCGCATGCGGCGAGCGCGGCGGTCGCGCCCCCGAGTGCAAGCACTTCCCTGCGGCTGCGCCCATCGCTGATCTGACTGTAGGTGTTCATCGAATGCCTCGTGGATCGAATTCGCATGGCATCCCTCCAAGGGCCGCCACTCTCAGTCAGTCTGACTGGATGGGACTGCGAAACGCAAGCACGGAAGGATCGGAGCTATTCGTCTTCGCGAATAGTCGTGCGGCGATTGACCGGGACTCCGTCCACGGTCTGTCTGCGGCCGCTGGGCCAATCGATGGTCACACTGACAGTGCCGGTCTCGTCTCGCAAGCCGAAATGGACCGGGCGTAGCGTCGAGGACGCGTATCCTACCGAACTCTTCATCCAGCGGGTCTGGTTGCCGACCGTCAAGCGGCTTCCGATCCCGTCGCGGTTCGATTTGGTGCCAATCAGATCGAGGGCGATCCAGTTCCCTGCTGGATCAGAGACGTTTCGCAGGAGCGTGGACTGATCTCCGAGCGCGGTCGAAACCGCGTCCAAGCGACCGTCGCCGTCGAAGTCCGCGACCGCGATCCCGCGATGGGCTCCGGGCCCGCCGATCTCCAAGACCGTCTCGAAGGACGCATCTTCATTGACGAATACTGCGTTCGGCTGCTGGTACGAGTACGGCTCGAAGTGCTCGACTAAGTCGTTCACGTGGGAGTTCGCCGTTAGGATGTCCTCGTCGCCGTCGTTATCCAAATCGGCGAACACGACGCCCCAGCCAGCGTAGGGGCGGCTGGCCTTGGCGAGTCCGGTCGAAATCGTCACATCTCGGAACGCGCCGCTTTCGGTTCCCCGGAAAATCGGGAACGTCTCGTTGCTCAACGCGGTCACGCCAATGTCAGCGCGCCCGTCGGCATCGAAATCACCGATGTCGACTCCCATGGACGCCACCGGCCGTCCGTGATCCAGAAGTGCGGCGCCCGCCAGCAATGCGTCTTCCACGAACGTCCCGTCGTCGGAGTTCAGGAACAGGAAGTTCGGCAGGTTGTCGTTCGTCACGAATGCGTCCTGCCGGCCGTCGCGGTTGAAGTCCGCGAATGCCACGCTCATGCCCCGTCCTTGGAACTCGTCCAATCCGGACGGTTCGCTGACATCCTCGAAGCGCCCCTTCCCCCGATTCCGATACAGGCGGTTGGCGATGGGAGTCAAGTACCTCGGATGGCAGTAAACGCGCAGACCGCGTTGGCGGTCGCCGCAGTATCGATCGAAGTCTAGAGACCAGTCCGCATAGTTGACGACGAACAGATCGAGGAGTCCATCGGCGTCGTAGTCGAACCACCCCGCCGCGACCGCCCACTCGGAGCTGCCGATCCCGGAATCGCCGGTGACGTCCTCGAAAGTGCCATCACCTCGGTTGCGATAGAGGACATTGCGGAAGACCCCAGCGACGAACAAGTCGACATCGCCGTCGTTGTCGTAGTCTGCCGCCGCCGCCCCCATGGAGTACCCCTCCCCGCCGAGTCCGGACCGCGCGGTGATGTCCAGGAATCGCAAGCCGCCCAGATTCCGAAAGAGTCGATTCCTGTAACGCGGCGAACTCTTGCGAAGCGATTCCGGTTCAGCTCCGTTCGTAAAGAAGACATCGGGCTTCTTGTCGCCGTCTGCATCGAAGACAGCCAGTCCCCCGGCCATTGTCTCGATCATGTGCTTGCTTGCGGTGGGAGCGTTCTCCAGGACGAACCGCATACCGGAGCCGCCGACCTCGGCAAACCGCATCTCAGCGAGGATTGGCCTTGGTGCGAGGCTGACGCCCGCGCAGAGTGCCAAGAGTACAATCCGTGACATCGGGGGGCGAGACTCTAAGCTGATGGTATACAATGAGTTGCTCACGGCCCCTGTCGCCGCGGAATGCCCCTGTCGGCGAGTCGTATCTTAGACGAGTGGCGGTGCCCCTGCATGGCAACAATTTTGAACCTGAGCGTTGCACGACAGCGAACGCCTGCTCGCCCGCGATATGGTCGGAGTCCCAATTTTTTGCCGATTCACTTGACGAGGGCCAAGTCTTGTGCAACTCTCAATCAGACGAAAATCACGAGTCATGCTCAGGCATGATCGATCTGGGGTCAGATTCATCGACGAGCGTCCGCAAGGACAGTTCTCGGCAACGACAAGAAACGGAGGAAAACTCATGCATTCCAACGGACGTGGAATCCGCAAGCAAGCGATTCTCGCGCTAGCTCTCGCCCTGTGCTGGGCGACACCATCTGCCGCGCAGGTGCTCTACGGTTCCTTGGTGGGGACGGTCACCGACGGCACGGGTGCCGTCGTACCTGGCGCCGAGGTGAACGCGGTCAACACCGCCACGGGTGGCGAACTCGCCGCGTCGACTGGCGCGGACGGCGCGTACACGATCATCAACGTGCAGCCCGGCACCTACGATGTCTCGATCACATCGGACGGGTTTCGAACTCACTCCCAAGAAGGGGTCGGTGTCACGGCCAACGCCGTAGCACGACTGGATGTGGAACTCACTCTCGGCCAAGTCACTGAAGTGGTCACGGTCGAAGCTACAGCCGTCCAATTGCAGACCGAGAAGGCAGACACGAGATCGGAGATCACGCAGGAACAGGTCAAGACCTTCCCGCTACCCAACTTCCGAAACTTCCAAAGTCTGATCAACTTGGTCCCGGGCGCGACGCCCGCGAGGTTCCAGAATTCGATTCTCGACACTCCGGCGCGGTCGCTCAGCACGAACGTGAACGGCACGAACCGCAACAACAACGTGATGCGGATTGACGGGGCGGCAAGCATCAACGTGTGGCTACCGCACCACGCCGGCTACATCCCCCCAGTCGAGACCATCGAGACGGTCAACATTACGACAGGGTCTGGCGATGCCGAGCAGGGCCTGTCGGGAGGTGCATCGACGACGCTGATCACGAAGTCCGGCACGAACGAGTTTCACGGGTCGGCGTTCTGGTTCCATAGCGACGACTCGTTGCGCTCGAGGAACTTTTTCGCGGAGAGCAAGCCAGAGAGCAATTTCAGGAATTTCGGCGGGACAATCGGCGGCCCGTTCGTCAAGAACAAGATGTTCTTCTTCTTCAGCTACGACAAGACGTCCCAGCGGATCTCGGGAGTCCGAACCAATGACTCGGTTCCGACCGAGGATCAGCGGGCGGGCGACTTCAGCGCGTACGGCAATGACATCTTCGACCCGTACACCGGCGCCAAGGACGGCAAGGGGCGAACTCTGTTCCGCAACAAGACCATTCCGCTCTCCCGCCAGAGTCCGATCGCCCGAGTGGTCCAAGGATATCTGCCGATGCCCAATCAGCCTGGCACCAACCAGAACTTCCACTCCTCCGACTCGCCCCCTTTCGACCGGGCGTACTACGACTCGAAGGTCAACTTCAACGTCAGCGACGACTACCGGATCTGGGCCAAGCATGGTTTCATGGACGCTCCAGTGTCGGGCAACCCCATTTTCGGCGAAGCCGGCGGGCCGGCACCTGGCGGAAGCCCCGGCAATGCCGAGACGTACGTGAATCTAGCTACGCTCGGGCAGACGTACGCGATCACCCCGACATTCCTCTATGACGGAGTCTTCGGGTACTGGCGCCAAGATCAGTTCGTGAACCCCACGGATCTCGGGAAGGACTTCGGTCTTGGCATCCCGGGCTTAGGTGGCCCTGATCCTCGGTACTTCGGATTCCCGCGCATCGCGCCCGGCCCGTACACGCGGATGGGCGCCCCTGGCTGGCAGCCGTTGTCGCGTGTCGAAGAAAACTGGACGACTAGCCAGAACTTCACTTACATCAAACGCACCCATCAGATTCGCTTCGGCTTCGACGGGATTCTGCTGAAGCTCTCGCACTGGCAGCCGGAACTCGGCGGCGGGCCGCGCGGGGTGATCGACTTTGATGGCGATATCACCGCACTGAATGGCGGCGCCGCTGACGGGCAGTTCAATTCCTACGCCGCGTTCCTGCTTGGAGAGACATCGCGCATGAGAAAGGCCCTGCAGCACGTACTCGCGACGGGCAACGAGTGGCAATTCGCCTGGTACCTGACGGATCGGTGGAGGGTCAACCAGCGCATGACCATCAACCTCGGGCTGCGGTACGAATACTACCCGCTAATGTCACGCGCCGGTGGCAAGGGCATCGAACGTTATGACCCGGACACGAACCAGATGTACCTCGGAGGCCGCGGGTCCACGCCCAAGAACGCGGGAATCGAGGTCAGCAGCGGACTGTTCTCGCCACGCGCCGGAATCGCCTACCGGATCGACGACAGCACCGTATTCCGGTCGGGATTCGGACTGAACTACAGCCCGATGCCGTTTTCGCGGCCAATGCGCGGGCAGTACCCGATCACGGTCGCGCTCGACTTCGCGAGACCGAATACATTCGAGTTGTTCCGCTCGCTCGCGGACGGCATCCCTCCGGTGGTCGGCCCGGATCTCGACACCGGAGTGATCGACGTTCCCCTGACCGCCGGATTCCGGAGTCCGTACGAGGGCGTCTTGAATCGCGGCTACATCGCTTCGTGGAACTTCACAGTCGAACGCCGCTTGCCCGGCGACTTCTTTACTTCGGTGGGCTACGTGGCCACGCGATCAGTGGACATGCTCGCTGATCGAGACATCAATGCGTCGCGCCCCGGACAAGGAAACGCAGGCAGGCCCTACGCCGCAATAACCGGTCGAGCGAGGGCAATCAACATGTGGGACAGCTACCTGAACTCGGACTACCACTCGCTGCAGGTCGCGATCAATCGAAACGTCGGAGGGCTCATCCTCAAGGGCGCGTACACTTGGTCCAAATCGCTGAACATGGCCGATGACGAAGGCTGGGCAGGTGTCGCTTGGGACGAAGACGACGTCTTCGAGCGAAACCGCTCACGCGCCGGCTACGATCGGACGCACATGTTCAACATGGGCTTCACGTACGCGCTACCGTTCCTGAGGAACAACCGGACAGCGGCTGGAACGGCATTCGGAAACTGGAACATCGGCACCATCACATCGCTCTACACCGGCGTTCCACGAACGATCTTCGCCTCGGGCGGTTCCCTTAACGCTCAGAGCGCGTGGCAGACCGCCGATCAAGTGGCCCCGGTGGTGAAACTGGGCGGCGTCGGTCCCGGCCAGCCCTATTACGACCCGAGTTCATTCGCCGCAGTCACGGAGCAGCGCTTCGGGAACACCGGGAGAAACATCTTGGACGGACCAGGTGTCACCAATCTTGACCTGAGCATCTACAAGGACTTCCCGATCAACGAGGAGGCGAAGGCGGAATTCCGAGTCGAATTCTTCAACATCACCAACACTCCCCAATTCGGGAACTTCCAAGGCAGTTTGCACAGGGGCGGGTTCATGACGATCACGTCCACCAACGCGTTCACCGAACGCAACGTGCGAATCGGCTTGCGATTCGAGTTCTAGACTCAATCCAACGCTGTAAACCTTCGCGGGGCCAGTCTTCGGACAGGCCCCGCTTTCTTGCGCCCGTGACGGCGGGCTGTGGCAACATGGGCTTGATCGCGGAGCAAATGTCACGCTTCCCAAGTCCTGCGCTCATGCTACGAACTGCAATCCCTCCAAGCACTGCACTTTGCGCGGCACTCGCACTCCTAGCGCAGGACACCCCCAACGCCCTAGCTGAACGAGCCCAGCGAGCACTGGCCGAACGACGGTTTGCGGACGCTGCTGCGGCATACGGAGAATTGGCGAAATCGTTTCCGTCCGAGCCCACGCTCCAAGCAAACCTTGGGATGGCCTTGCACCTGAGCGCTCGCGACCAAGAAGCGATCGCGCCGCTCCGCAGGGCCGCGGCGGCGATGAAGGAATCGTTTCCGGCACACTTCTTTCTGGGGGCCAGCTTCTCGCAATTGGGTCAGTTCGCCAATGCGGTTCCGCCTCTCCAACAGGCGACTCGGCTCGCCCCCGAACATCCATTTGCCAAGGCTCTGCTAGGCGATGCGCTGGAGGCGACCGGTCGCTTCTCGGAAGCGGCGGATCGGTGGACCGAGTTGCTGGCCCTTGATCGCCAGAATCCCTACGGTCATGCCGGCTTGGTGCGGTGCCACGAGCAGCTTTCTGCAGAAGCAGCCGAGCAATTACAGGATCGCGATCCAGAATCGCCTCATCTGCTTCTGCTACTCGGACATTCACGAATGATGGCGAGCCAGTACCCCAGTGCCTTGTATCTGTTTCGCCAAGCACTCGAGCGCGAACCGGGCGTTCGATCCGCACGCGAAGCGATAGCCGCAATTTATGACCGCACGGATCATCCAGATTGGGCAGCAGCCGAGCGACGCAAGGCCGCTTCCCTGCCCGCACCGGACTGCAAGTCGAACCACTCAGCCGAGTGCGCGTTCGCAAACGGGCGCTACGAATCGCTTCCGCCGCTATCCGCCGGATCCACAGCCGAACAGGTTTTCTGGATCGCTCGGGCACACGCGGCGCTCGCATCGCGTGCATTCGACAGCCTTCGCGCCTTGCCCGAGACAGTGGACCAATTGCAGCTCATAGCGGACATCCTGGCGTCGCAACAGCGATTCTCTCCCGCCGCAGATGCTCACCAGCGTGCGCTCGAGATCCGACCTGACGGTCCAAACCTCGAGCGAAGGCTGGCGGAACTCCTCTTCCTTGCGAGGCGCGTTGACGAAGCACGTCCAATGCTGGAGCGCTTCCAGCGCGCAGATCCCCGAGATCCGCGCTGGCCAGCGATGCTGGGCAGGCTGCTGGCGGACGAGCAGGAGTACGACAAAGCAGTGGCGTTACTCGAAACGGCCTTGGCCCTTCCGAACCCCCCGGATTCGGTGTCGGCAGACCTTGGGCGTGCCTACCTAGCCATTGGCAAGCCCGCCGATGCAGTCGAGCATCTACGGGCCGCATCTCCGCGTGATGCTGACGGCAGCATTCACTACCAGCTCGCGCAAGCGTATCAGCGCCTCGGAATGCGAGACGAGGCCCGCGAGGCATTGACCAAATACCGAGACTTGGAGGCTCGCACCAGGCAGGAGGCCGAAGCTTCGGCGGCGCTGGAAATCACTCCTCCCGAGTGAGCGGGTCGCAACCCGTCTAGGACGGAAGCCAGCCGGACGACTCTGCCCCAATGTTGGCTGCGCGGCTCAGGCAAGCATTGCCGTGGCCAAGCCGGCATTCCGCTTGCTGACCACGCATTCGAAGCCGTTGGTCAATGTGAGCAGCCAGCGGCGGCTGCTCAGGGCGCTGAGCTTAGCGATCTTGGAACTGTTGACCAGCACGGACCGATTGACTCGGAGGAACGTCGAACCGGCCAGCTTTTCACCCAGAGCTCCGAGCGTCTGCGTGGCGCGGAACTGCCGTTTCGCAGTGAGAATCCAGACCGTGTCTCCAGATGCTCGAAACGCGTACACCTGATCCAAATCCATCAGCAGGTACTCTTCACCGTGCCGCGCGACAATTTTTGTGATCGCCCGCCTGTCGGCGTTCAAGACGTGGGCCACCTGCTCTGCGGTCGCCAGAGGCCGGTCCCTCGCCTCGCGCACCCGCTCAATGGCCTTGAGCAGTCGATCCGGTCCGAACGGCTTCAGCAAGTAGTCCACGGCGCCCACTTCAAACGCGCGCAGGGCGTGTTCGCTGTACGCCGTGACGAAGATGATCGAGGGGAGCCGTCCCTGCAGGGCCCGGACGACCTCGAACCCGTCCTTCACCGGCATCTGGATGTCGAGCAGGACTAGGTCGGGATCCAGCGATTCGATCCTCTGCTGGGCGGTCTCGCCATCCTCGGCCTCTCCGACCACCTCGACACCGGAAATCTCGCCGAGGTCGCGACGCAGCACTTGCCGGGCGACTTCTTCGTCATCCACGATCAGCGTACGCAATGTCCGGACTTGCATCAGATCCTCGCCAGCGCCTTACCCGCGGAATGCCGCGAGCCGTGCCTCTGAGCAGCCCGAGGGCGCATGCCCGCGTCTCTGCGCGCAATGCGCCCGCATCCAACGCCTCGCAGTGTCGTAGTCCGCCCGAGTTCTCCTAGTAGAAGCGCAACGTGTAGCCGACACGGAGGCCGCGACCGATTTCCGGCGCGAGATCCTTGATGAACGACGAGTGGTTCCGGTAGAGGCGGTCCGCCATGTTGAACACCCGCAACGAGAATTGGTGGGCGACATGCGCTCGCGCGTACGTGTAGCTAGCCGCTAGGTTCAGGATCGCGTACCCCGCCGTGCGCGTCTCGCCAACAAAGGTGTCGTTCTGGGCGCCCGCGATCACGAGTTCCGGTTCCAGTTGGAACCCTCCCTTGGCGAGTTCCAAGCCGAACTTCCCGCGGAGGGGTGGGATGCGCGGCAACGGCGTGTTCGTTTCCACCGAACGAGCGTCGACGAAGTCCATCCCCGCCTTGACCCTGGTCGTGTCGTGCATCGCGACGCTAAGTTCCGCTTCGGCCCCGACGTACCGTGCATCGAGCTGCGTGAACTCGATCACCTGTAGCTCGTCCATCGTCTCGCCCGTGCTGAACGGGAAGATGAAGTTCGAGAAGTCGTAGAGGAAGAAGTTGACTTCGCCGCGCACCGCACCCTGCCTGTGCCGGAGCGAACCCTCCAAGCCTATGCCTGTCTCGGCCTTGAGGGTCGAGTCCCCGATCTCGAAGGCGACATTACCGGCGTGGGGGCCGTAGTTGTAAAGCTCCTCGAGCGCCGGCGCCCGATAGCTCCGTGTGAAGTGCCCGACGAACGCCCCGCCGTTCCAAGTGTCGACCCGGATGCCGGCTGAAGCGGACATGCCCGTGAACGCGCGCTGGACGGTTGCCGGCGGCTCGGCCCCGTGCTCTTCGTCGCCGTGGTCCTCATCGTGATCCTCGTCGTGGTCCTCGTCGTGATCCTCGTCATGCATGTCCATGTCCCCGTGCATCTCCTCCTCGTGGTCGTGGTCCTCCGGTTCCCGATCCAAGAACGCCGGCGTGTAGCGCTGGTTCTCAACTCGCGCGCCAAATTCGAGCTTGACCCGCTCGAACTGGAATTCTTCCAAGGCGAAGAACGCGAGCCCGCGCTGGTCCACCTGGGGCGCGAGCATCTCTTCCCCGGTCACTTCGTAATCCCGGCCGATCCCCCAGATCCCGAAGCGACCACCCCAGACTCCCTTCCGGCGCTGCTCGAACTGGCCGCGGTAGACGAACTGGTTGTTCTTGAAAGTCGTGGCGACCTCCTCTTCGCCGTCAGCGAAGGCCTCGATTTCGTCGTGCTGCCATTGGACGTAGTTGAGCTTCAAGGAAATATCCGAGACCGGCCCGCCGAGTTGCTTGAGGCCCCAGTCCACACGGTAGCTTCGGCGCATGCTGTCCAAGGAGACGCGATCCAGTTCCTCTTCCTCGTCGTGATGCTCCTCCTCGTCATGATCCTCGTCTTCGTCGTGGTCCTCGCCTTCCTCGTGGTCTTCGCCCTCCTCATGGTCTTCGCCCTCCTCATGGTCGTCGTCCTCATGGTGCTCTTCGTCTTCGTGGTCATGATGGCCGTGAAAGTCTTGGGCGAATGGAACGCCGAAACGGCTCCGCCCGACCTTCGCATCCACGCTGAAGTACGCTTTGTCACCGAACCAGCCGAATCCGCCGCTGCCATTGGTCATCCGCGACCGCGAATTGTAAACCGATCCCTCCGGCGTGTTGTAGTCTCTGGAGCGCATGGTTCCCGCGTCGCCCCACAGCATCCACTGACCGATTCCGTATTCGAACCCGGCCGAACCGCTCGCCAGCGAATTGGTCGTGCCCCCCGCGCCGCCGAGGTAGCCCCGCAGTCCTTCGTGAGGATGGGCGTACCGCTCGCGGTGCCGGTCGATCACGTTGACCGCGCCGCCCACTGCGTTCCCGCTGTACAGAAGCGCCGCAGGGCCCTTCACGACTTCCAAGCGGTGTGCCAAGCCGATATTGATGATTTCCCCGTGGTCGCCGGACTGCGACGACAGCGTCCCGGTACGGATGCCGTCCTCCATGATCAGAACCCGATCCCCGTCGAATCCCCGCACGATCGGTCGTGCTGCTCCGGGACCGAACCCGCGTTTGGCAATGCCCGTACCGACCTGGTGTTCCAAGGCCTCCCCGAGGGAGAGGTTTGACAGAGTGGCTAAGTCGATTGCATCGTACGTGTCCACACTCGAAATCGAGTCGAAGGCAAGTTCGGGCTTCGCCGAACCTGTCACGGTTATCTCTTCCTTGACGGCCGAGATCGTCAACCGGAAGTCGAGCGTAGCTTCCTCGCCAGCCGATACTTCCGCAACCTGCTCGGCTTCCGTGAACAGGCTGTGCATGTGCGCGTGGACATGGTAGGTGCCGGCCGGCAGGTTCTTGAAGGAGTAGGTGCCATCCGGATCCGTGACGGCCGTGCGACCGTACTCCAAGAGCAGCAAGCTGGCGCCGTGGAGCGGGTTTCCGCTCTCGGCCAGCACTACAGTGCCCGAGATCGAACCCGTGGATTGACCCGCTAGTGGAATCGCCAATGCCCCGACGAGCAAAGCGACCAATACCATTCTTCGCATAAATCCGAAACTAAACCATTCAGGGCAATCTTGTCAGCGAGATCCGGCGAACGGGACAGGATGTTCATTGAGCGGGCCATTCAGGGTGCTAGATGGAACGTTCCATTCTGACTGTCGATTGCTGATCGACGGCAGTCCGCACTGGCCGTCCGGAATTCCTAGCTTGCGATCCTCGAGCGAGCGACCTCGCGCGCCGCCTGGCCGGGAGGGCGGGGGCCGGCGATCGCGTCCAGACGCCGGCGCGGCTCGGATTCCGAGGACTCGGACGGCCCGCGGCAGAATCTCGATTCAGGCAAGCAGGGCCGTGGCCAGGCCCGCATTCCGCTTGCTGACCACGCACTCGAAGCCGTTGGTCAGCGTGAGCAGCCAGCGACGGCTGCTCAGAGCGCTGAGCTTCACGATCTTGGAACTGTTGACCAGCACGGACCGGTTGACTTTGAGGAACATCGAACCAGCCAGCTTCTCGTGCAGTGCCCCAAGCGTCTGGGTGGCGCGGAACTGACGTTTCGCGGTGAGAATCCAAACCGTGTCCCCGGATGCCCGAAACGCGTACACCTGATCCAAATCCAGTAGCAGGTAGTCCTCACCGTGCCGCGCGACGATCTTCGTGATCGACCCCCGGTCGGCATTCAGAACGCGGGCCACCTGCTCGGCACTCGTCAGGGGCCGGTTCCTGGCCTCCCGCGCCCGCTCGATGGACTTGCGCAAGCGATCCGGCCCGAACGGCTTCAGCAAGTAGTCCACAGCACCGACCTCGAACGCGCGCAAGGCGTGCTCGCTGTAAGCCGTGACGAAGATGATCGAGGGAAGCCGTCCCTGCAAGGCCCTGACGACCTCGAACCCGTCCTTCACCGGCATCTGGATGTCCAGCAGCACCAAATCGGGATCCAGCGATTCGATCCGCTGCTGGGCGGTCTCGCCATCCTCGGCCTCCCCGACCACCTCAACGCCGGGAATCTCGCCGAGGTCGCGACGCAGCACCTGCCGGGCGACTTCTTCGTCATCCACGATCAACGTGCGCAACATCCGGTCTTGCATCTCGTCCTCGCAGGCACGTCATCCGTCGCACGCCCGAGCGCGACTAGAAGAAGCGCAACGTGTAGCCGACGCGCAGGCCGCGACCGATCTCCGGCGCGAGATCCTTGATGAACGACGAGTGGTTCCGATAGAGGCGGTCCCCCATGTTGAACACGCGCAGCGAGAACTGGTGGGCGACATTCGGCCGCGCGTACGTGTAGGTTGCCGCTAGGTTCAGAACCGCGTACCCCGGCGTGCGCGTCTCGCCGACGAAGGTGTCGTTCTGAGCGCCCGCGATGATCAGTTCCGGCTCCAACCGGAAGCCTCCCTTAGCGAGTTCCAAGCCGAACTTTCCGCGCAGGGGCGGGATGCGCGGCAGCGGCGTGTTCGTCTCCACCGAGCGCGCGTCGACGAAGTCCATCCCGGCCTTGAGCCTGGTCGTGTCGTGCATCGCGACACTGAGTTCCGCTTCGGCCCCGGCGTACCGTGCATCGAGCTGCGTGAACTCGATCACCTGCAACTCGTCCATCGTCTCGCCCGTGCTGAACGGGAAAATGAAATTCGCGAAGTCGTAGAGGAAAAAGTTGACTTCGCCCTGCACCGCGCCCTGCCTGTGCCGGAGCGACCCCTCCATGCCTATGCCTGTCTCGGCCGCGAGAGTCGAATCCCCGACATCGAAGGAGCGGGTACCGGCGTGGGCGCCGTAGAAGTAGAGCTCCTCGAGTGCCGGTGCGCGATAGCTCCGCGTGAAGTGCCCGACAAACGCCCCGCCGTTCCAAGTGTCGACCCGGATACCGGCTGAAGCGGACATGCCCGTGAACGCGCGCTGGACGGTTGCCGGCGGCTCGGGCCCGTGCTCTTCGTCGCCGTGATCCTCGTCGTGGTCCTCATCATGGTCCTCGCCTTCATGCATGTCCATGTCCCCGTGCATCTCGCCCTCTTCCTCTTCGTCATGGTGGTGCTCCTCCGCCTCCCGATCCAAGAATGCCGGCGTGTAGCGCTGGTTCTCCACCCGCGCGCCGAATTCCAGCTTGACTCTCTCGAACTGAAATTCTTCCAGGGCGAAGAACGCCAGCCCGCGCTGGTCCACCTGAGGCGCGAGTCCACCCTCTTCTCCGGTCACGTCGAAATCCCGGCCGATCCCCCAGATCCCGAACCGACCACCCCAGACCCCCTTCCGACGCTGCTCAAACTGGCCGCGGTACACGAATTGATTGTTCTTGAAGGTCGTGGCGATCAGCTCCTCGCCATCGGTAAACGTCTCGTTTTCGTCGTGCTGCCATTGCACGTAGTTGAGCTTGATCGAGAAATCCGAGATTGGCCCGCCGAGTTGCTGGAGACCCCAGTCCACCCGGTAGCTTCTGCGCAGGCCGTCCAGGGTCACGCGATCCAGTTCCTCTCCCTCCTCGTGATGCTCCTCCTCGTCGTGATCCTCGCCTTCCTCGTGATGCTCGCCCTCCTCGTGGTCCTCGTCTTCATCGTGCCCGTGATCGTGATGGCCGTGAAAGTCTTGCAAGAACGGCACGCCGTACAGGCTCCGCCCCACCTTCGCACCCACGCTGAAGTACGCCTTGGGACCGAACCACCCGAATCCACCGCTGCCATTGGTCATCCGCATGCGCGAATTGTAAATCGACCCTTCCGGCGTGTTGTAGTCACCGGACCGCGCGGCCCCCGCGTCACCCCACAGCATCCAGCGACCGATTCCGTATTCGAACCCGGCTGAACCGCTCGCTAGCGAGTTGGTCGTGCCGCCCGCGCCTCTAAGATAGCCCCGCAGACCTTCGTGAGGATGGATGTACTGCTCGCGCCGCCCGTCGATGACGTTGACCGCGCCGCCCACCGCGTTCCCGCTGTACAGGAGGGCTGCAGGCCCCTGCACGACTTCCACGCGGTGCGCCAAGCTGACATCGAGGACTTCCCCGTGATCGCCGGCTTGAGAGGACAGCGTTCCGGTGCGGAGGCCGTCCTGCATGATCAGTACCCGGTCTCCGTCGAATCCCCGGATGATCGGTCGCGACGCACCGGGGCCGAACCCGCGCTTGGCGATGCCGGCACCGACTTGGTGTTCCAAGGCCTCCGCGAGGGGAAGGGTTGACTGCATGGCCAGATGGCCGGCATCGAAGGAGTCCACGCTCGAAATCGAATCGACAACGGCTTCGGCCCGCCCCGAAGCCGTCACCGTAATCTCTTCCTTGACGGTCGAGATCGTCAAGCGAAAGTCGAGCGTGGCTTCTTCGCCAGCCGATACTTGCACGACCTGCGAGGCATCCGTGAACAGGCTGTGCATGTGCGCGTGAACGCGGTAAGTGCCCGGGGGCAGGTCTTCGAGGGAGTACGTACCATCTGATTCCGTGACCGTCGTGCGACCGAGTTCAAAGAGCAAAACGCTCGCGTCGGCGAGCGGTCTTCCGCTCTCGGCTAGCACCACGGTGCCCGAGACCGAACCCGTGGATTGGCCAGCAAGTGGAGTCGCCAATGCCCCGAGGAGCGCGGCGACCATGATCATCTTTCGCATGATTCCGAAGCTAAGTCATTCAGGGCAAAATCGTTAGCGCGACCCGACGAACGGGACGGATCACGCTTTGTGGGGGGCACTCCAAGCACTAGATGGTTGAGTCCAAACCGCCTGTCGATCACCGATCGCCGCAGGTTCGTACTGGCCGCCCCCGCCTAGGCATCCTGATCCCGACCATCCGAAGTTAGAGAGAGCGACTTCACGCGCCGACGGGCCAGGTGGTCGGCGGCCGGCGATCGCGTCGAGTCGCTGGCGCGGCCCGGATTCCAAGACCCCTGACGGGCCATCGCAGTATCTCAATCCGCCCCACTCGCAGCCGGGCCGATGGCGGCGTGGCCTGCGGTGCTTTAATCGAACGACAAGGCTTGCCGTGGGACTCGAAATCCACCTTCCGATCCTGATCAATGTCCTCGGGCACTCGCTAGGCGTGACCGCGTTCGGCGCATTCCTCTTGCTGCTCCGCAGCACAAGCGTGCGCGGGCACGGCGTATGGCTGCCGGCTACCGCCGCGGGCATAGCGTTGTGCTGGAACGCCGGATCCCTGATCGTCTTGCTCGCCCCATCCGGTTCGGCCCTGGCCGATGCCGTTGCCGCCCTTAGCTTCGCAGTATTGAGCCTCCTGCCTTGCACGCTGCTGGCTCTTGCCCTCGGCGGCGAGCGCAAATGGCTCAGTTGGACCGGGTGGGGGGTTGGTGTCATCGCTGCGATCAGCCACCTGCTGCACCCTCTCCGCATCGCACCGCTCTCGCACGACGCGGCGATCGCCGTGATTAACATCGGTTTCATCGCGCTCTCGATCATCGCCGCCGGGCTGCTTGCCCTAGGCGGCCGGGCCCGGCGCCGCCCCGGCACGCGAATGCTTGCCGCAATGGCCCTGTTCCTGTTCGCCGCGGGATTCGTCCACTTCGGCAGCGAGCATGGGCCGACAGCTTGGGAGCACGAACTCCTGTTTCATCACGCCGGCATTCCATTGGCGCTGTTCGTGCTGATGCAGGACTATCGTTTCTTGCTGGTGGATGCATTCGCGCGGCTCGCTGGAACCGGCCTGCTAGCCATCGTCGGAGCGGCATCCCTGCTAGGCCTCGCTCACGCCTTGGGGCTCCTCGATGCGGCCGGCGGACGTTCTGGGGCGATAGCGCTGTTCATCGTTACGGGAAGTTTACTGCTGATTTCTTACCCTCGGGCAATCCGGTGGCTAGACCTTCGATTGCAAGGCTTCCTGTTTCGGCGCAACGATGTGATCGCGGCTGTCAGACGCATCCGCTCGCTGTCCGCGGAGAGCGAGGACAATCTAGCGAAGAGCACGGCGGAGATCATCGCCAAGTTCGTTGCAGCCAACCACTGGGAGTTGCTTCCCGCCGAGGACGCCGAGGGATGGAAGAGAGTCGAAGTCGCCCCGAGCCCGTATTTCGACCAGCTACAGCCGCCAAGAGTCTATTGGGCGGCGGCCGCCGTTCCCCTGCGGGTCGGTCAGGGTGTCGCGTATCTATTGCTGCTGGGTTCGCGGGAAGGCGGGAGACGATACCTCAGCGGCGACATCGCTGATCTAGAGGATCTGGCTGACGAAGCCGCGCATCGAATCGATCGCCAGCGCGCCGACGAGCAACGGCAACTCCTGCGGGACGCGGAAATCGATACCTTGCGGGCGCAGATCAACCCACACTTCCTATTCAATTCGCTGCATGCGCTGAATGGGATCATTCCGCCGACCGCCCAGAAGGCTCGGCAGACGCTGCTCAACCTAGCCGACATCTTCCGGTACGCACTCGATGCCAAGCGCCAGTTCGTACCGCTCGAGGACGAGATTCGGATCGTGGAGGCGTACCTGCAAATCGAGAGACTGCGCCTCGGCGAGCGTCTCCGGACGAATGTCAGCATTGATCAAGGGGCGCTAGATCGCTTGGTGCCAGCGTTGGCGATCCAGCCCCTTGTCGAAAACTCCATCAAGCACGGAATCAGCCCCAAGCAGGAAGGCGGCGAATTAGGTTTGACTATACGCATCGACGGCGACTGGCTATCGATTCAAGTGAGCGACGACGGCAGCGGTTTTGATCCCGACGAGGGCATGACACGCGGGCACGGACTGATGAGCGTACGGAGAAGGTTGCAACTGTCGTACTCCGAGTCGCTTGATTTTCAGATCGAATCGGGCAGTGACGGGACCAGTGTCTCGTATCGAATACCGGTCAGGGCGAGTCCGCCGCCATAACGACGCAGTCGCTCGGCGCAATCGCCGTCCTTGACTGCGACTGACCGCGATAACGGAACGCATGCGACACCTCCAAGGACGCCGATGGGCATGTCGCGCCGAAGTCCGCTCTGACACCTGCCGTCGGCGGCATTGCACAAGGGAGGACGAAGTGCTACTATGCGCAATCGCTGGCCTAGGCGCGTCGCCTTGGCGAGCTTGGTGGGGAAAGGGGAATTATGAAACGCTTGACGTGCATCGCGCTGATGGCAGCGCTGTGCGGGCTTGGTCTGCATACGCTGTCCGCGCAGACCCAGACGCGACTTACAGGGACCGTCACGGACGAGACCGGGGGCGCGATTCCAGGAGCGCGGGTCACGATCTCGAACATCAACACCGGCGTAACGCAAGACGCCGAATCCAACGCCTCGGGCAGCTACAACTTCCCGTTCGTGTCCGCCGGCCAGTACGAACTGGTTTGCGAATTCGAGGGCTTCAAGACATACAGCCAGTCCGGCATCGTTCTGGAAACCGGCAGCGTCCGCGGGATCGACATTCAGATGCAGATCGGCGACGTCACGGAGACGATCGAGGTCACCGAAGCCGCTCCGCTGCTCGAAACCGAGAGTTCGACGGTCGGCCAGTTCATCGAGCGCGACACCGTGTTCAACATGCCGCTGGCCAGCCGTCGCAGCGCCTCGCTGGTGCGGCTGATGGGCAACGTCACCTACCGCAGCGAAGGAGGTGCCGAGGCACTTCCGTTCTTCTCGATGGCCGGCGGTCGTTCGCGCAACCAGATGTGGACGCTAGACGGGACAGTGATCCAGAACATGTCGCTGGGCATCGCCCAGCTGGGGCTGAATCCGCCAGCCGAGTCGCTACAGGAGTTCAAGGCCGAGCAGAGCAACTACTCGGCGGAGTACGGACGCGCAGGCGGCGGCTTCATCGTCATGACCACCCGTTCGGGGACGAACAACTTCCACGGCGCGGCGTACGAGTTCTTCCGCAACCAAGCGATCGACACGCGCACGTTCTTCGCCCCGCAGAAGGCCCCTTTGCGCTACAACATTTTCGGCGCGTCGGCGGGCGGTCCGATCAGCAAGAACAAGACCTTCTTCTTCGGCAACTACGAGGGCGGACGCCGCCGGGACGGCGTGACGTATTCGAGCGACGACGTGCCCCATCCGGTGGAGGTTGGCGGGGACTTCTCCAACCGGGCCGGGCTGTCCCTCATGAATCCCTACGGTTCCGACGGAGAGCTCTTTCCGAACAACACGATCCCGCAGTCGATGATCGACCCGCTAGGCAGGGCGTTCGCCGCGCTCTACCCCGCCCCGAACGTCGCCAACGACATCACGAGCGCCCCGGCGAACAACTACGTCAACAACGCGTCGAACGCCCTGACGCAAGACTTCGTCACCGCGAAGATCGATCACAACTTCGGAACCAATGACAGGGCCTACTGGCGATTCCAGGACTCGAGGAATCCGCAAACGATTCCCGCCGTGTTTCAAAACGAGTTCGCGGATCCCCGCGCTGGAACGCGACAGAATCACCACACCAATGTCACCGGAAGCTGGATCCATCACTTCTCGCCGACGTTGATCCAGGACATCCGGGTGAACTGGGGACGTCGATTGCACATCAACCGCTCGGCCGGGCGCCAGTCTGGCAAGAACGGAGAGTTGGGCGTGCCGGGTGTGAACGCCGAAGCGTTCGCGAGAGTGGCCGTCAACGGGCTGACCCAGCTGGGAGCCGGCAACCACGAGCGCATCCAGACCCCTATCGAGACATGGCAGTTCGTCGACCAGTACACCATCATCAGCGGCAATCACCAGATCAAGGTCGGCGGCGAATGGCGGTTCGCGATGAACGTGGACGACTTCAACCAGTCGACTGGTGGCAGGTTCAACTTCGGCAATCGCGCCGCTGGAGTGGGCCTCGCCGAGCTGTTGCTAGGGCACGTCCTCTCCGGCCAGTTGGTCGACGCCGAGCTGTTGGAGACGCGCACCGACTTCTACGGGATGTTCGTGCAAGACGACTGGAAGGTGTCTCCTTCGTTCACGTTGAACCTCGGCTTGCGATGGGAACTCGACACACCGCGGTGGGAGCGGATCGATAACCGTCAAAGCGGCTTCGACCCGCGGGCTACGAATCCGGTCTGCAACTGCTTGGGAACGGTCACGTTCTCGGGTCGCGACGGGCGCAGCAAATACGCGCATAACTTCGACTCCAACAATTTCGGACCCCGGCTCGGGTTCGCATGGGAGGCCGCCCGAGGGTTCGTGATCCGCGGCGGCTACGGCATCAATTACAACGGGATGTACGCTCGCGCGGTTCCGTTCACCCTGTTCAACGGCTTCAGCAAGAGCGGATCGTTCACGTCTCCGGACGGAGGCGTCACCCGCGCGTTCAGGCTGGCGGACGGAATGCCCGAGGTCGTCACGGAACCGCTCACTCCGGCGTTCGGAGCCGTGCCGATCGGAGGTCGTCCGCGCCTCGCGCCCGACTTCTTCCAATGGGATCAGGAAAACGGCATGCACCAGCAGTGGAATCTCGGCCTGCAGAGGGAGCTGCCGGGCAACCTGCTCGCCGAGATCAGCTACATCGGAAACGTCGGACATAACCTCGGCGGAGCGAACGTCAACATCAACCAGACTCCGCTGGTCGACGGCCGCGGCCCCGCACGCCAATCCCAGACCTCACGCCCGTATCCTCAGTTCGCCAATGTCTGGCACGAGAGCCCTCCCTGGGGCAATTCCGCCTACCACTCAATGACCGTGAAAGCCGAGAAACGGTATTCCGGGGGTCTCAACTTCCTGACGAACTACACCTGGTCGAAGTTTATCGACGACGTCGAAGCCGCAACCGAACTCGGTGGCGAAGTCGGCAACGGATACACCCATATGACCCTGCGCCACTTGGACAAGTCGCTTTCGGGCAACGACGTGAGGCACCGGTTCATCGGCAGCATGGTCTACGAGCTGCCGTTCGGAAAGGGGCGTCCCTACAGCCTCGACGGAGCCGCGGACGCACTCATCGGGGGCTGGGGAATCGGCCTGATCGCGGAGTTCCGCAGCGGCGTTCCCTTCGGCGTGGTCGAGAACCGGAACCTGTTCAACACCTTCAGCCATGCCCAGAGGCCCAACTTGCTGTCGGCGATGGCGGTCCAGTCGAATTGGCGCGACAACGTTCGTGCCAACAACTACTTCGATCCGGGGATCTTCGAGTCGCCCGGAGCCGGAGGGGTTGGCACGAGCCCTCGAAATCTCTGTTGCGGTCCTGGCTTCAATGGATTCGACCTGTCGGTACACAAGTTCTTGAACTTCACGGAACGCTACCGGCTGCAGCTCCGCGGGGACTTCTACAACCTGTTCAACCGGGCTTCGTTCGCGAATCCCGAGTTGCGTAACGGACGAGGCGCCTTCGGGCGCATCGGCAGCATCCTCATTGGCTCGAACGGCCGGTTGGCGCAGGTCTCGTTGCGCTTCGAGTTCTAGGCCAGCGGGTTTCCGGCGGGCCCGCCGCTCCCGGCGGGCTCTCCGAAGCACTACCGGTGCCATTAGCTTGGAATCCACCTGCAGTGCAGGCCCAGCGCGCGACTGGCCTGCGTTATGATGTTTCGCTGGAACCATGAGTGGCGCCAATAATTTCCCCAAACTGCACAACGCCGCATGGCCGGGAGTGGTCGGCAAGGGCCCGGAATCCGAGCCGCCCATCGATCTCGACACCATGCTGGACCTCACCGCCAATGCCAACGTGGGTGGCAGGAAGTTCGATGGCGTCGACCTGTTCCTGTTCGACCCGCACATCAGCATCGACATCTCGGACGACGATCTGAAGGCGTGGGCGGATAAGTTCTCCGCGCGCGACCTTGTCATCGGTTCTGTCGTCGCTCCGATCTGGGGCCCAACCGGTGGCGGCGCTGCCATCGACCCGGGCGAGGGCCGCGCCGCGTTCTTGCAGGCGGTGACAAAGGGCTGCGCTATCGCGCGCAAGCTGCGCGAGTGGGGGATCCGACCTTACGGCGTCGTGCGCATCGACTCCGCGAGCGGCGTCGAGGACTGGGCCAAGGATCCCGCTGGCAACACCGCCAACGTGATCGAGTCGTTCCGGCAAGCCGCGGCGATCGCGAAGGACAACGGAGAATCCCTTTCTGCGGAGGGCGAGATCTGCTGGGGCGCGATGCATAGCTGGAAGTACATGCTGGAGGTGCTGGAGGGAGTGAACGATCCCGCCTTGGGATTCCAGGCGGACATGGCGCACACCCTGCTCTACACGTTGGGCTACAACGCTCCCGAGCACGCGATTCTGCCTCAGGCTTTCGATTGGGACCACGATGACGCTCTAGATGCGGCGTTGAGCAAGCTGACAGATGCGTTGCGCCCGTGGACCAACGACTTCCATGTCGCTCAGAACGACGGCACCGTGTTCGGGAGCGGCAGTCACGACCGCACCGGCCGTCACTGCCAAGCCACGGATCCGGACGGCAGGCTGGACATTCCACGGCACGCCGGGTACTGGCTCCGCGAGGCGGACGGCGAGCTCACTCGCAAGTGCCGCCACATCTGCTGGGACGGCTGCATGTTCCCCAACGAGGTCATGATGCGGCCGCAGACCTGGAACGACATCCTCGGCGTGATGCTCGACGTCCAAGCCATGCACGGTTGGTCGGAGTAGCTGGACTACTCCAAGGACGGCTCTACCGTCCGGCTCGCCCCGCGATACAGCATCCAGGTTCCGGCCATCTGGATAACGTGATAAAGGTCGTTGTGATTGAAGTGAGGATGCGGGGCCAGCCCCGACGCTTGCACGCCAGCACCTGCGAACGAAGTCACGACTCCGGCCGCGATCCACGCCGCGGCTTGATCTTGCTTGCGAGTCCATGCCCGGAGGTGGACGACGAGCACGAAGCAGAAGAGCACGGAATAGTCGATGATGGCGATCAAGAACTCGTCGGTTCCTGCCACGCCAACGCCGTACACCGCAAGTTGGACGGCCAATAGCATCGTCAATGGGCGTTGCGCCGATGGGCTCAAGTGCGTACGGACCGTGGCCATCCCCGCCTCGAAGGCGGCCCAGCCGATCGAGAACAGGGTGACCTTCCAGATCACGGTCGCCGCGCCGCTTCCGAGGTACGGCAGAAACCCGTGATGCGTGCCGCCGAACAGCGCGGCAAGGCCGCAGGCCGCGAACGCTCCAATCCAGTTGCGCCGGGCGCGAGCGGCGCCCTGCCCGGTCATCCGCCATGCAAAATAGAGCGCTAGCAGGCCGAGGACGTAGTCGGTCGCCAAGGTCATCGGTTCGCTAAGCTGCACTGCCCTAAGATAGGACATGAACACGCCTGACGCGCCGGCGCGACCGGCTGGAGCTGTGTCGCGCGTCTGGACGACCGTTGCGGTGGTCGCGCTCTTGGCTCTGCTCGCCCTGGCTTGGCAACGGGGCTGGCTGACTCGCCTCGCCGATCATGACCAGTTGGTGCATTGGATGCGTCGCGAAGGACCGGCGGGCCCGCTGATCTGCATCGGCATCCAATTCCTGCAGGTGGTGATCTTCGCGATCCCCGGAGAGATCACGCAGGTTGCCGCCGGCTACGTGTTCGGGTCTTGGTGGGGATTCCTTTACTCGATCATCGGAATCCTGCTCGGATCGGCATTCGACTTCGGTTTCGCCAGAGCTGTGGGACGCCCCGTGATGCAACGGATTCTCGGCCCGAGCAGACTCGAGGAGGTCGACAAACGGCTACGGTCGCGCAAGGGTCTCCTAGCAGTGTTCGTGCTCTTCCTCGTGCCGGGCGCGCCAAAGGACGCGATGTCGTACGGAGCGGGGCTGACGGCCTTGCGATTGCCGGTTTTTCTGTCGCTGTCAGTTCCGGCACGGATGCCGGCGCTGCTGCTCAGCACGATCTTCGGTGCGGAGGCATACGACCGCGACTACGTCACCATGGCCGTGATCGCGGCGGTCGCGGCCCTCTGGGTAGCGGGCGTCGCCTACTACTATAAGAAGCGGCGGTCAGCGTGACTCCTTCGCCTGAAGCGGCACCATCCCCGATCCGCGGGCGCCGCCGGACGCTTGCCACGGCTCGATCCGCATCCCACCCCGCGCGGTCGGCCCTTGATGATCTGATTTCGGGACTTGTTTCGCCATGAGTTCTCCGCATGCCGTTTATCCCGTTCGGCCCAGACATTTCGAGCCTGCGACCGAACCCGCCAGCCACGGCTTTCGGCGCGGTAAGGCACTGTGGCTGATTGACGGCGAGCAACTGACGCTCGGCGTGCGGACGCTCATCACCGGTCGCATCGAGCTGGGCAAGACGGCGGCTCGGGTCGATCCGTCAGCGGTGGTCGACCAGGCCCTCGAATTGGAAGCGGCCGGAGCCGATGTCGTCGAGGTCAACCCGGGCCCGCGCATCCGCGCCGCGGATCCCCCGCCAGCGGATCTCGAACTCAAGCGGCTGGTGCCGGCGCTGAGGAGGCTCGCCGTTCGCTCGACAGTGCCGATCGGAGTCGTCACGGCAAACGGGGAAACGGCGCGGAGGGCGATTCAACTGGGTGCCTCGATCGTGCATGACGTTACCGGACTCACGTTCGACCAAGAGGTGGCCGCGGCCGTCAACGAGAGCAACGCGGCACTGATCTTGGGGCATTGCCGCGGGCTTCCCGAGCAATGGCCGCACCTGGAAAGCCTGGGCAGGCTCCTCGAGACGCTGCGAGCTGACCTGAGGGCTTCCCTGCTCCGCGCGAACAAGTTCGGGTTGGAGCCACGTCGCATCCTGCTGGATCCGGGCCTCGAGCACGGCAAGCGAGACGCCGAGAATTTCGACTTAATTCGAAGCGTGGGCCGACTCGGACCGCCCGGCCAAGGCATTCAAGTCGACCTCGCGGGCAAGCGCTTTCTCGTCGAATCGGTGCGCGCGAGCACGGCCGAGGCCGACGCGGCGCTGGTGGTCGCAGCTACACTGGCGATCGCATCCGGAGCGCACATGCTCACTGTCGAGCGTCCGGCGACCGTGCAGGCCGCTACGGCGGTGGTTGACCGCATTTACCGCGAGGACGAGCGTCGCGATCTCGCCGCGGAATAGCCGGTCGCGATCCTACGCCTTGCAGGCTTCGACGAGTTCGGCGCACACCGTCTCGCACTCCGCTTCGGCGAGCTTGCCCGCGGATCGATGCACGTAAAACACATCCGATGCGTGATGGCCCTGGGTGTGGCACAAGACCACGTCGATGTCGCAGTCGTGACGGGAGAGCGTGTTCGCCAAGTCGTATAGCAACTGGCCCCGATCTGACGCGCGGACATAGAAGATCGTCGCCCGGGCGGAGAGGTCGTTGTCGAAGCTCACCTGCGGCGGTTCGTGCGCGCGCCGCCGTCGTGCGTCGCGATGGTCGTCAGGTAGCTCCCCTACGTTCATGGTGCCATCCGCGATCCGCCGGAGGCGGTGTTCGATTTTCTTGATGTCGGGCGATACGCCCTCCGTGCCAGTCGAAACGCGATAAGTCTCGAGAGCTATCCCGGCCTCGTTCGAGAACGCCTCGGCGTGCTCGATATTGAACCCGAAACTGCCTATCGCGGCGCAGAGCGAGGCGAACAGGAACCGTCGGTCCCAAGCCAGCACCACGACATTCAGATGACCGTCCGACCGCTTTGCGCGGACGATCGAGCGCCCAGGGGGAAGGTCTCTCGACAGAGTGAAGTGCTCGTAGACCTCATGGGGCTCGTGGGTTCCCAGGTATCGTTGCGGAAATCCCTGCAGGAACTGCCGCATGCGTTGATTCTCGGATGCATCGGCGGCCAAATCGAGGCACTCTGCCTCGACATCGGGCGTGATCCGCGCGTCCTCGTGATCCCGCTGAAAGATCGCGTCGGTGCCCCGATACAGCCGCCACAGCAATTCCTTCCGCCAGTTGGTCACGCTCGTGGGGTTGACAGCAACGGTGTCCGCGTATGTCAGCAGGGTCAGCAGCTTGAGGCGTTCGACGGTGCGCACCCGCGACTTGAACTCTTCCAAGACCGCGGACTCGGCCAAGTCCCGCTTGGTCATGACTTCCGACATCGCGAGATGATCCCGCACCAAGTAGAGAACGGTATCCCGGTCCCGCGGATCGTCCAAGCCAATCCGGTGCGCGGCCTTTTCGGCGAGGTCAGCGCTGGATTCGCTGTGATCCGTGCCCTTGACCCCCTTGCCGATGTCATGGAACAGTAGCGCGAAGTAGAGCAGGTCGAGACGCTCCATGTCTTCAAGCAGCCGGGCGTAGCGCTGGTCGATCGACTTCGTCGCTTCCGGTAGCTCCTTGAGGATCCGAATTGTCATCAGCGTGTGCTCGTCGACGGTGTAGCGGTGGTAGAAGTCGCGGATGACCAAGCAGTCGACAAGTTCGAACTCGGGGAACAGGCTGTACAGCACGCCGGCCTCGCGCATCGCTTCAAGCGCTCGGTAGGCGTGCGGGAGGAGCAGAATCTCCCGCAAACTCGGCCAATGCGCCCCCGGATTCGAAAGGTGCTCGCGGATCGAGTCCAAGCCGTCCCGGATGCGGCGCTCGGTCTCCGCCGCCACGGGCACGCCGTGCCGAGATTGGAATTCGAAGACGGCCAGCGACAGGCTCGGGGTCGACTCGAGCGCATGCGGGTCCTTGAAATAAATCCTGCCGTTCAAGACGGCGAAATTCTGGTTGGAGAGGCGCGCCTTGCGCTTGCGGAAAACCGACAGCAGGGCGTTCGAGGGCGTTGCTGACTCGTCCATCAACCGCAGGGCGAGGCGATACACCGAGCGCGTGTTCCGATAGAACTCGCGCATCATGTCGGCAACGTCGCCATCCCCTTCGTAGAGCTTCCCCGCCCCGGCACTGGCGATCGTGTCCTGCATGTCGTAGCTGAGCAGGTTCTTGTCGCGGCAGTAGTAGTAGTGCAGAAAGCAGCGGGTCGCGAACAGGAAGCGCTTCGGGGCTCCGATGTCCCAGCCGCGATCCCTGGGCAGGAACTCCTCGCTGGTCGGGATGCGATCCGGCTCGACGTTCGCCAGCTGCGACTCCCAGCAGGCAAGGTGGTAGTCCCGCAATCCGCCGGGGCCTTCCTTCACGTCGGGCTCCAAGTGGTAGAGCGTGTCGTCGAACGTGCGGTGCCGCTTGCGGGCGGTCGCCGCCAGGGACCGCAGCAGCGCCTTTTGCTCGCGCAAGTAGAAGCGCGGCAGCGTCTCGCTCTGGAACTCAGCGAAGAACCCGCTGTCACCCGCGATGAACCGCGTGTCCAGCAGGCTGATGTGCAATTCCGTGTTGTTCGGCGCCAACGTCGTGCAGTTGGCGGGGTCGCGCACGGAATGGGAAATGCGCAGCTTCGAGTCCCACAGCGACACGAGCAGGTCGGCGATGGAATCCTTGAGCTGGATTGCTTCCTTGTTGCGCCGGAACAGCAGCAGCAGGTCGATATCGGAGTGGGGGAACAGCTCGGCCCGGCCGTACCCGCCGACCGCGACCGCGACGATGCCTTCGCAACCGCCGCCGAAGACTTCGTCGAACTGGCTGCGGACGATGTCGTCCACCACCTCCGTGCGACGGGCCACCGTGCGCATGGCGTCGCCGTCCGCGAAGAAATCCGAGCCCAGCCGTTCCATCTGCTGGACGTGGTAAGCGGATTGATTCGTCATGGTGCTGGCCGCCAGAGGGGGCGCCGGCCGCCGTCTTGCAGGGCGGCGGCTTCGCGCGAGCCGCCGCCCCGATCCCGGGCCATCCGGAATCGCCGCGCAGGTCAACGCCCGCCTAGAGCGCTTCCTCGTCCTTCTCGCTGTTGCGAATGCGAATCGCCTCGGCCACGTCGTAGATGAACACCTTGCCGTCGCCGGTCTTGCCGGTGCGCGCGGACTCGACGATGGCTTGGACGGTCTCCTGGACTCGATCGTTGGGCACGACGGACTCGATCTTCACCTTGGGCAGCAGGTCGACTTCGTACTCCTGGCCGCGGTAGACCTCCTTGTGGCCCTTTTGGCGGCCGTGGCCGCGCACGTCGTAGATCGTCATCCCGTCGATGCCGATCCCTTTGAGCGCCTCGCGCACATCGTCCAGCTTGTAAGGCTGGATCACTGCTTCGATCTTCTTCATGATGAGCGTTACCTTTCTTTGTTACCCGCCGCTAGGCTTCCTCGCCGTGCTGGGTGATGTCCAAGCCTTCGGATTCGTCGGCCTCGCTCACGCGGATTCCCATGATCAAGTCAATCACCTTGAGGAGGACCAAGGTGGCCACGCCTGCAAGAACCCAAGTTAGCACGGCGCCGAGCGTGTTGTTGATGAACTGGTCGAGGTTGCCTTCGAACCAGCCCGGCGACCCGCCGATCGCCTCGCGCGCCAAGATCCCGGTCATGATCGCGCCGATCGTGCCGCCCATGCCATGGACCCCGAATGCGTCCAGAGAGTCGTCGTAGCCGAGCCGCACCTTGATTACCGCCACGGCGACGTAACAGGCGATCGAGGCGAAGATCCCGATGAGCAGCGAATCCATCGGCGAGACGAACCCGGCTGCGGGGGTGACTCCGACCAATCCGGCCACGCCGCCCGTGATTCCGCCCAGCACGCTGGGCTTTCCGTCGCGAATCCACTCGATCACCAGCCATGCAAGCACCGCCGCCGCAGCGGCGAAGTGGGTGTTGACGAACGCCACCGCAGCCAAGCCGTCCGCAGCCAACGCGCTACCGGCGTTGAACCCGAACCAGCCGACCCAGAGCAGGCAGGCCCCCACGAAGCTGAGCGTGAGGTTCTGCGGTCGCATCATCTCGGAAGGGTAGCCCTTGCGCTTGCCGATATAGATGGCCATCACGAGAGCGGACACGCCCGACGAGATATGCACGACCGTGCCGCCGGCGAAGTCGAGGCACGCGAGCATGCCGTCAGGACTCATCAGCCCGCCGCCCCACACCATGTGGACCATCGGGAAATAGACGATCGTCGCCCATGCGGTCATGAACACCAGCAACGACGAGAACTTCACCCGCTCCGCGAACGCGCCGGTGATCAGCGCAGGCGTGATGATGGCGAACATGAGCTGGAAGACCATGAACGTGTAATGCGGGATCGATCCGTTCGGCTCCATCCCGACCCCGTTCAGGAAGAGGTAGTCGAAGCCTCCGATGAAGGAGTTCCCTTCCGCGAACGCCAAGCTGTAGCCGTAGATGGCCCACAGCACGGTCATCAGCGCCATCATGGCGAACGATTGCATCATCGTCGCCAGGATGTTCTTGTTGCGCACCAGGCCGCCGTAGAACAGCGCCAGCCCGGGGCCGGTCATCATGAGCACGAGCGCCGAGCTTGTCATGATCCAAGCGTTGTCGGCGTTGCTGATTTCGTCCTGCGCCGCCGCGACAGCTGGCAAGCCCAGCAGGCCGAGCAGGACCAGGGCGAATACGATTGATTTCCTCATGTCTCTCTCCTTTCGACCGCCCGCCGCATCGACCGTGCCGTGGTACGGCAACGGGCTCGGAGAGAATGAGGCGGCGAACCCGCAGGCTCACCAAGCACTCGGCAGAAGACCCTCCGAACGGGGGACGGTCCGTCCAGACGTTTCAACCGATAGTTTGCGCAGCACGCTACGACCATTGCCCGCTTAATCACGCCCATAAGAGATTCCTATGGATCGGGCGCGACGGCGATCGACCGCTGGCGCGCGGCCGACTGCGGTCGCCTAGATCGCTTCCTCGTCCTGCTCCTCGTTGCGGATCCGCACGGCGCTCACGATTTCCGAGATGAACACCTTGCCATCGCCGATCTTGCCCGTGCGCGCCGACTCGACGATCGCGGAGACGGTCTCGTCCACGCGATCATCCGGCACGACGGTCTCGATCTTGACCTTCGGCAGGAGGTCGACTTCGTACTCCTGGCCGCGATAGACCTCCTTGTGCCCCTTCTGGCGACCGTGACCGCGCACGTCGAAGATCGTCATGCCGTCGATACCGACGCCCTTGAGCGCCTCGCGCACGTCGTCCAGCTTGAAGGGCTGGAGCACCGCTTCGATTTTCTTCATGTATCCAATCTCCTGTCTTGGTGTCGGGCCGAAGTCTCCGCGGCGCGTCTCGCGCGGATCGGACTGCCTAACAAGGAATTCCACCGACAGGTTACCGGCTCGATAGCCGGATGGCGAAGCACACTGCTCGTCGTTAAGGGTCCGTCGCAATGTGACGAACATCTTTCGCGCAACGAGCCGGATTTTCGGTGCATCGGAGTCGTAGCCTTGCCGACAAATGCATTGTCGAATAAACGGAAATCAATGTCAATAGCTAATCGCTCCAATTGAAGATTTCTATTGCATGGGCACTAGGCACGGACAGATCGATGCTGAATTGGGTGATCGATCACACGAATGGAGCCGACGGTGGGCCGCCGCCGAGGGTCTTGCGGCATCGCGCGCGGCCAGCAAATAGCAGAGGCCCGGCTCTCTCCCGCACGGGAGAGGCCGGGCCGTGTTCCGTTCGAAGCGGTGTCAGGGACTAGCTGCCCGTGACCACGAAGTCGGGATAGGCGCCCGAGCCGTGCTCGCCGACATCGAGACCTTGGACTTCCTCGTCATGGCTGACGCGCAGTCCGACAGCCGCGTCGATGATCTTGAAGAGGATGAACGCCACCCCGAAGGTCCAGACGAACGCGACGACGATGCCGACGCATTGCACGCCGACCTGCGCCAGGGAGAAGCCGCCCTCGTCAAGCAGACCGGCGGCGAGAGTGCCCCAAGCTCCGCACACGCCATGCACCGAGATGGCGCCAACGGGATCGTCTACCTTGATCAAGTCGAAGCATCGGACGCTGACGACCACGAGCACGCCGGCGACGGCGCCGATGATGATGGCGCTGAGCGGCGAGACCGAGGCGCATGGTGCCGTGATGCCGACCAGACCCGCCAGCACGCCGTTCAACGTCATGCCTACGTCCGGCTTGCCGTACTTCTTCCAAGAGGTGAGCATGGCGAAGATCGAACCGGTGCAGGCAGCTAGGAACGTATTCACCGCGATCCGCGCGATGGTGCCGTCGGCCGTGGTGGTAGAGCCGGCATTGAAGCCGAACCAGCCCAGGAACAAGATGAACACGCCGAGGGCGGCCATCGACATGTTGTGCCCGGGGATCGGTCGCGCTTTGCCGTCAGGACCGAACTTGCCCAAGCGCGGACCGACTACGATCGCGCCCGCGAGCGCGGCCCAGCCCCCCACGGAGTGGACGACGGTGGAACCGGCGAAATCGATGAAGCCCATGTCCGCCAGCCATGACGGCTGGTCCAGAAGCAGGTTGCCCCAAGCCCAGTGACCAAACACCGGGTAGATCACCGCCGTAATCACGACGCTGTACACGAGATACGCGGCGAACCGCGTCCGCTCCGCCATGGCTCCGGACACGATCGTGGCAGCTGTCGCCGCGAAGACGACCTGAAACATCCAGAACGTGTACTCCCATTGGCCGTCGCCCGTGCCGTTGTCCGGCGACAGCAGGAAGTGGTCCATCCCGAAGATGCCGTTCGTCGCGCCGAACATGATCCCGAAGCCGACGAGCCAGAACGACAGGGCCCCGATGGACATGTCGAGCATGTTCTTCATCATGATGTGGGCCGCGTTCTTGGCGCGCGTGAAGCCCGACTCCACGAAGGCGAAGCCGGCCTGCATCCAGAAGACAAGGCAGGCTGCCAGGAGCGTCCACAGGATGTTGGCGTGGCCCTGCAGGGTTTCGATCGCGGCTTGCAGCGACTCTGGAGTCGCGGCATCGCCTTCCTGGGCCCACGCCGAACCGGCCGCTAGCAGCGCTAGCAGGGCGATTGCGCCCAGTTTACGGCACCCCTGAGTGGCTTTGAAGAATGGAAAGGAAAGCTCTTTCATGGCGTACTCTGTTACCTCCGATCACATCAAGGCGCCGGGCGCCCGCGCTCCATGTACCATTGCCGGACGATCCCGAGCCGAACTCCCTCGCCGCATCCGTCACCGAATCCGCCAGTACAAGGTCGGAAAAGCGACGAATCGAGAGTTGGTTCGGTCGAAACCTGCGGTTCGATTTCGTCCGATCAATTGCAGTCTATCCTCAGAAGGCCGCGCGATGGAAGCAGATTATTTCTATGCATCCGATAAAGAATGCTATAGGACAGGCTCGTGGCACTTGCGCAAGCGTCGAGGGGGTCATTTCGCTGGCCACACAGCGAACCCGGCGGTCAAATCGACACGTCGACCATGTTGATCGGAGGGATGTGCAGGTGCGTGAGACTGGGCTCCCGCCCTAGGAACGACTTGGCCATCTCGAGTGCCTCGTCGACGGAGTCCGCGCATTCCCAGCCCATCACCCGCGCGGCCTCGCAATCCTCGGCTCCGACCACGATCACCTGCCCGCAGTGGCTGGCACCGTTCTCGGCCCAGTACCACATGTAGAACGGATGAACGCCGTGATAGCCGTATCCGTCGCGGTACATTTCGCGATACTCCGGGTCGTGGGCGAATTCCGCTTCGTACCGACGCTGCAGCGTGGCTGAATCGCGGGTCTCGGCGAGGCAGCGGTGGAAGAACTCGTGATACGCAGCGTGATGGTCGGGACTGAACTCGTTGTACAGCGGGTGCGTGAGGATCACTACCCCGCCCTCCTTTACGATCGGGGCGCCCCGGTACATGTTGAAGAAGTAGCCGAGCGTCAGGCAGCGCACGAGCAGCGGATTCATCGGCGCATGCACGTTGTACGGACAAATGAACGGCACGCCGAACAGCACCGCGTCCGACTGCCCCTGCACGGGCACGCAGTATTGCTGGTAGTTGTACGCGAGCGTCTTCGCGTGGACGGGATCGGTGGCTCCGGCATGCACGGCGATCATCTTGTACGGTGCGGGAATCGAGAACAGCAGCTTGCGCTTGGCCTTGCGGGGCATGGCCTGCAATCCGATCTGGGCAGCCCGGAAGGAACTCTTGTCCAGCGCGTTCCATTGGTCTTCGGGCTTGACGAAGAAGTCCATCCGCGGATCGAACATCTGATTGTTCACCACGGTCTCGATGTGGAATACGTTCAGCTTGTCGTTGATGACCTGGCCCATCCGGTTGCAGGAGTCCGTGAGCGGCGAACTCGTGTGGTCGAAATACGAATTCGACTCGCGGATGGCCTCCGGAGTGTGGTGCGCTTGCAGCGAGGCGTAGTCGCAGAGCCCGACACTAACCGACTTGTGGCCGCCGTCCATCGGGACTAGGTTGACGTTGACGTAGATCAGGATGTCGGACTCGGCGGCCCGGCGATTGATGCGCACCTTCTCGCCCAGCTCGGTTTCGCCCAGTTCGACCATCCCGTCGGGATCCTCGCCGTCGTGGCAGTGCAACCGGTGCGGATAGCAGGCGTCGAAGATCTTGGAACCGACCGACCAGCGGATCTCGAAGGGCTCCATCCTGCGGTGGAACGAATTGGCGACTAGAATCTCGAAATCGTGAATTCCGGCATCCTCGAACATCCCCAGAAGCTCGGTCAGAACCGACTGGCGGATATCCGGCCGGTTCATCTTGGGCAGAGGCAGCGAAATATCGTCGATCGCGATCGTGACCTTCATGCCCGGTCGCAGCTGAGCGCGCAACGGAGTCGATTCTTCGGGGTGGTCGAGCGCGTAGCGAATGGCCGCGTCCCGGTCCCGTAGCCCCTTGATGGTGGGCTTGGGGTACACGACGCGGGTGCCGGCCGGAAGCCGGACGCGAATCAGGTCCTCGCCGTACCAGAGCAACCGCTTCGCGGACTTCCCATCCAACTCGCGGACACACCCAGCGTCGGAGACCAGCGCCTCGCGCCCCACGGCGTTGGGGAGCGGATCGCCGAACACCGAATCGTCGGGCGGCGTCTGAGGTGTGCCTGCTGCGCTCATCGCTGAATCGAGTCTACATGTTCCGCATGTCGAACCGCGTGCAACGCGTCCGAGAGAGCCGCCCGCGTCTATGCCCGGGGATTCTCAATCGGGTACGGCGAGTTGGAGAGGTCGACGATTTCCCAGCCTCTGGCCAGTGCGGCTTTGCGGAGACGCTTGTTCGGATTGGCCGCCACGGGCTGTCCGACAGCTTCCAGCATGGGCAGGTCGGAGGCGCTGTCGGAATACGCCTTGGCGAACCGCAGGTCGAAGCCGTGCTCGCGGGCGTATGCCTTGAGGGCAACCGCCTTCTCCTCGTTTGCCAATAGCGGCGGAACGACCTCCCCGCTGGCGACTCCGTTCCGGAACTCGAGACGATTCGCTAGCACCGCGTCGAACCCGAAATACTCGGCGACCGGCCCGAGCGCGAAATCGAGGCCGCCGCTCACCAATACGGTGTGATACCCCGCCTTCCGATCCAAGGTCAACCTTTCCAGCGCGAATCGAAATTGCTCGCGCTTGACGGATGCCTCGAAAAGGTCTTGCCCCTGCGCTCGCAACCAATCCTCGCGCAACCCGCGGTACTGCCGGAAGAACACCACGTTGAAGAGCCGTCGCGAGAACGAGTCCAGCACCAGCCAGAATGGCACCCAAGCCCAAGCCTTCGCGTAACGCCAGACGGCGACCAAGCGGCTCGGGTGACGGCGCGCGATCCACCCGTACCGGGTGACGACGTTGCCAGAAACCAAGGTGCCGTCAAAGTCGTAGAAGGCTACCCTCGATCTTGATTCTGGGGACAAGCGATTCCCTCGGCTGCCAGCGTTTCCCGGAGCCCTGCAGGGCCTAGCCGTGCCCGAGGCGCATCAGCCAGCCCAGCACGAAAATCGTCACAAGGAAGTACCCGAAGCAGTACAGGCCGTATCGCAAGCGTCCGCGGTTGGAGGACCTTCCGACGACTCCCATGACGGCGGACGAGACCAAGGCAAACAGCGTTGCTGCCTGCAAGTGGGACGGTTCGAACATTCCCTCGATACCCTCGCTGTAATCAGGGTCGGCTTACGCCGGTGCCTCCGGCAACTGGAACTCTCGCTTCTTTCCCGATGCGATCTCGTAGGTGTCGACCACGGCCAGCAAGTTGAGCAAGCCCGAACAGACTAGGAACTTCGTGCCGTAGTCGTGTATCGCTCCGGGCTGCATCTCCTGTTCGTAGCCCAGTCCGACGGCCAGCAGGTAGAGCGAGCCGTTGCAGAGATCGCCGAGATACCCGCCGTAGGTCATGATCGTGGTGAACAGGTTGCCTCCCATGGGGACATACATGCGACCTTGCATCAGCAATCCGCAAACGAACATCCCGGCAACTGCGGCGAGCAGAATGGCGCCGTGCCAGTGGCGCTTCAGATAGAAGTGTCCTGCACCCGGCACGAGCCAAGCTAGCAATGTCGGCGGAAGCCAATCGGTGACCGAGGGCGAGTCCGCGTTCTCGGAGCGCTCCTTGGACTGAGCCCGCTTCAATGGCATTCTTCCGCGCCGCCATCGGCACCGTGACCCCCACGGCTCGCAACCGATGGAAAGCCCATTATCGCACGCGGTCCCAACTACCGAAAGAAAAGCGACCGATAGGCTTCCATTGTCTGTGCCGCGCATCGCTCCCACGAGAATCGTTTCGCTCGGTCGAGGCCCTTCGCGCGGAGCTCGGCGCGTAACGCGGAATCCGAGATCAGGCACTCCAACGCTTCCGCGATTCCCTCCGCGTCCAACGGGTCCACAAGGACCGCCGCGTCGCCGGCGACTTCCGCGACAGCAGATACGTTCGAGGCCACCACTGGCAATCCGGCCGAGAACGCCTCGACAACAGGCAACCCGAACCCCTCTTCCAAGGACGGAAAGACGAGGGCTTCGGCCTCGGCGTACAAGGTTGCGCGCACCTTGTCTTCGACATGCCCCGTCAGCCGGATGCGAGATCGGGCCGGACTCTCGTTGATCCGTCGCATGATGCGGTCCGCGCCGAAACCTCCCGCACCAGCCAGCACCAGATCCAAAGAATCGCCAATGGACTCGAAGGCCGTTACGATCCTCTCGATGTTCTTGCGCACTTGCAGCGAACCGACATGCAGCACGAACGGCCGCGTGACGCCGAGATCGCGCAAGATGATCCGTCGGCGCTCAGGGTCGGGAGCTTCCAGCGCTTCCACGCCGTGATGGACCACCGTGATGGCTTCGCGTGGGAAGGCCAGCAGATCGGCGACCAGTGCGGCCGTGTGCTCCGACACTGCGATGACGTGACCCGCCTTGCTCGCGGTCTCCCGAGCCAGTCGGGCGAAGCGCTGCCGGAACTGCGGCGTCGAATACTCCCCGGTCATCGCGAAGAGATCGTGGAACGTGGCGACACTCGGCACCCGCAATCGATTGGGCAGCCTCTGGTTCAATCCGTGAAACAGGTACAGGCGTTGGGCGGACAAGAAGAGGACGCTCTCTTCCAAGAGACGGCGGCGCACGTTCGGGGGCAGCTTGCCGCCGAACGAACGAAGGTAGCGATTGCTGCGATAGAACCAGGCGAATCGCTCGTCGGGGTATGCACGGGCAAGACCCGCGAGCAGGTTCCGCGCGTAGACGGCAACCCCGGTCGGCGGCCGGTCGAGGCTGTTGCCGGCGTCGATTCCGATCATTCGCTCAGTTCAAAGCGGGGCCGCTCTTCCATGGCCGCAAGCTGTTCAGTCAACTTTCCGAGGACTTCTTCCCTGTCTTCGGGACCGTTAGCCGGAATCACACACACCTTCATGGACCCAGCCGGCGTCCATCGCTGCCGCATCAGTTCAGACCGCGCCCCGACGAAGATATCGATCACTGGTACGCCGAGGGCCGCCGCCATGTGCCCAGCTGCAGAATCGTACCCGATGAAGACATCCGCGCCGTTCACCCAACTTCCGAAGGCCAATAACGTGCCCTTGCAGTGCATCAAGTCAGCCAACTTGTCTTTCGGGGGCCAACTGCTGTCGGCAAGGGGCCGCACTGATCCTTTGAAGGCTCTGACTCTGCGCCTGACTAGGTTTTCCTCCTCCTCGCCCGCCCCGCAGTCAATGATGATGCGGTAGCCCCTGGCACGCAGAGTTTCGAGCAATTCGTCCTCGAACCGATCCCCGAGACGCTTGGACTCGCGCCCACCACAACCGAAGCTGACAGCCGCAACGTGCCTCCTCCGATTCAGCATCATGTGCAGTTTGCGTCCATCGCGCCAGTCCATGCGCACCCATGGATAGGATTTCTCATGCCAGCCCCACATCCCCCATAGAACCTTCGACCACACTCCGGCATATATCCCGATCGGAGTGGGGTCGTCGACATCTTCCGAGCGGCTCTCCCAAAAGCAGTAGTGATCGTCCGAAGTTACGGGTAGCAAGCCGAGTTGCGAGAACCGGCTATCTGGATCCACGACTAAGCATCGTTTGGGGGGCAAGTCTTCGGTCAGCGCTTTCAATTTGGCCCGGACTCTCGGCCAAGCTGACAAACGCTGCTTCAGCGATCCGCCCCGCCGGTAGGCGAGTTCCACGCGCTTCACGGTCGGGAAACCGGCGGCAAGCAGCCGGATGTTCTTTTGAGGGCCCAAGAGAACGAGGTCAGCGTTCGGAAAAGCCCACCGAGCGCGCCCGAGCACGGTACCCACAACTGCAATGTCCGCGCCGAGCGTCACCCGGGAAAGGAAGATCACACGCTGGATTTCATCTCTCTCATCCTCATCCGATGCGAAAGCAGGTCCCGGACTCGTTACCAAGCGGCGGTAGCGCGATCGAAGGCTCTCCGGCGTCGGATAGCCGAGCCCTGCGAGATCTTCAGACACGGTCGAACCGGGCGCGTAGAGCACCTCTGACATGAAGTGAAGATACTGCGTGCAGGCGGCGGGCAGGAACGAGTCCGCCCATGGTTCCACGATCTCAGCGAATATGGCGGTAGTCGCCAGTTCGGCGCGCTGCTTGGACTTGGAAAAGGCCTCTTCACCGAGTGCCCGCGAGTAGCTGGCGAATTCTGGAGACTCTGGGGATGACTCCAACACGCCACGAACAAGTTCGGCGACATCCATTCGTTACAGCATGGCGAATCCCCACTGAGATGATCAAGCGCATCCCGGCGAGTCACCTCCGGCGGAGCCGACGAGAGGCCCGATTGCCGAGGGCGGTGTGATTAGCGGTCTCGCGCTGCTGGTGCAATTCGGTGTCGTCACGGCACCGATGCCCCTCATACCGGTGCCTGCTCTCGCTGTCATGCCGTCGGTTCCGGCATCCGGAGACGCCCACCATCATGCCCAGGGGCATCGGGATCCGAGAACGCGTTGCAATCGGTGAGTGCCCGCTTCGCGTTTCCGATGGATCGCCAGTCGATCGAGGCAGTCCACCGCTGCAAGTATTCCAGTACACGGATCAATCCGTCCGGACTACCGTTTAGCGATAGCCCCTTGAGCGCCGAGATGTAACTGTCCCGAATCGCCGTGGGCACCACGATGCGCGCCTCGCCTGCGGCCATGAGTTCCCCGTTCATCGCGATTCGCGCCATGCGCCCGTTGCCGTCAGCGAACGGATGTATCTCGGCGATCAGGAAGTGGACGAACACGGCGCGGTCGAACGGTCGTTCCAAGCTGCGGCGGAGTTCAAGGCCCATTTCCAGCGTGCCGCTCACCAGTTCCGGCGAGACGAAGACTGTGGAGCCAGCTCGATTGGCCGCGAGCTTGAACGCGCCGGGGCGTATTTCCGGTCGGCCCGCCATGACGATCGAGTGCCTCTGCTTCAGCATCTCTGTGAAGTCATTCGCCTCCATGGGCGCCTGTTGCAAGGCGGACGAGTCATAGACTATGCGCCAGGTACCCAGCACATCGTGAGCGTCGGCGGCCCGATCGATCGGGATCTTGCCGTGGAAGACGATGTCGGCAGCCTCTTCGACCGCGAACTCGATTCCCTCGATGAAGTTCGAGAAGTAGGCATCGTAGAACGCAAGAGTCCGTTGCTCGGCGGCACTCAGACGGGCTTCCAATCGGGTAACGGGAGGATGATTGCGAAGTGCTGCGTGGAGTACGTGAAACAATTCCAAGCGAGCGGGGTCATACGGTTGCCCCCGCTGTCGAGCGCGGGCGACCGGTGCTACCAATCGGGCCTCCCGAGTTCCTAGCAATGCGCCAATCAGGGAATCCAGGTCAGAAGCTGCCTCAGTCAGTTCGAGGCTCGGAGCAATCGTTCGGATCTCGTCCTGCAGGCGGCTGATCTCGTCCGCGCCGGAAAATCGCATCAGGGCCTCCAGTCGCTCCTCGATCTCGCGACGCGTGAGCGTGCGCCGGTCAGTGCCGCCGCGAGCGCGGGTCGGTCGCATGTTCTCGAGGTATGCGCGGGCCGGAGAACTGATGTACAGGTCGCCGATGAAGGGTCTGTCGGAAGGGAGCGGCGCAGTGCCCCTGCGCGGTCGCAAGGTCATCCCGGGCAGTCGAACGGTAGCCCCGCGCTCGCTGATCAAGCAGACAGAACCGTCGCGTGACGGGGCGTTCTCCAAGGCCGTGCGATCCGCGACGAGGCCTCCCGGAAAATACCCGGCGACAATGCTCCAGAGGTTGCGTCTGACTAAGGCCTCTGGACTCTCGGTCAGATTGCGCGTGTAGAGCCGGGAGGCGATCTTGCGGAGCAGGCCGGCCTTGACGGCCAGCGAAATCCGCTTGCTGATCGCCACATGGGAAACGACGATTTCAGGCAGCGAATCGCGGAAGTCGATTACGGAAAATCTCGGCACTTAGAGACTCCATTGTACCAACGTACGGAATTTATCCCACTTAAGAGTCCATTTCACAGAATTATTCAAGGTTAAGACGCACCGCGAGTGTGGTCATGCTTGGAGTTGAAACTGGGCTACACCGAAGGGCAAGCGTGAGACGCCATGCACTCGCGCCAGAGACCGAAACTGCTCTCCAACTTCCTACGGCTATAATCGGGAATCGGCCACGCGCCCCGAATCCAGATGAAAGTCTCACGTATCCACGAGTGTGGCGGTTCGGATGTGATCCGCTACGAAGACGCGCCAGTCCCGAGCCCCAAGGCGAACGAAGTCTTGGTGAAGGTACATGCCTGCTCGCTGAACCACCTCGACCTCTGGGTGCGAGGCGGGCTGCCCACGCTCAAGCTAGCGTTCCCGTGGGTGCTAGGCAGCGACGCTGCCGGCGAAGTCGTGGAAGTGGGCGCACTCTGCGAGCGAGCGCAAGTGGGTGACAAGATCTTGGTCGCGCCGGGACGCACTCGCTCGGCGGGATACCAAACCGCGCATGGACTCGACAACGCGGCTCCGGATTACGGTCTGTTCGGGGCGGTCTATCCCGGCTTGAACGCCGAGTACGTCGCGATTCCCGAAGCCAACGCTCTGCCGATTCCTCGCGGTCTCAATTTCGAAGAAGCGGCGTCGGTGCCGCTCGTGTTCTTGACCGCCTGGCACATGCTGGTCGGCATCGCCAAGATCCGCATGCTTGAAGACGTGCTCGTGATCGGTGGTTCGAGCGGTGTCGGCATCGCCGCGATCCAGATTGCGAAGCTGTTCCACTGCCAGGTGATCGCCACCGCCGGAGGGGATCGGAAGATGGCCGCCGCGAAGGAACTCGGGGCGGATCACGTGATCGACCACTACAAGCAGTCCATCAAGGACGAAGTGAAGCGCATCACTGGGCGGCGAGGCGTGGACTTGGTCTTCGAGCACGTGGGATCGGCGACATTCAGCCACTCCGCTGCCTCCCTTGCCCGCCACGGACGCTTAGTAACCTGCGGGGCGACGACGGGGTTCGAGACAAGTCTCAACCTCGGACACGTGTTTTCCAAGCATCTGAGCATCCACGGCTCGTACATGGGCACGATGGGCGAACTGTACGACCTCCTGCGGTTCTTCGAGAAGGGCCTGCTCAAGCCAGTCTTGGATCAATCATTCCCGCTCAGTGACGTGCGTGGCGCTCACGAGCGCATGGCTGCCAAGGAGCACTTCGGAAAGATCGTAATCGTCCCCGAATAGCCACCCGCGCCGCACGAAGTGCAGCCTTCGCGGACACGTGAAGATCCGCCCAACATAGGCTTGCGACAGCGGTTCGCTGCGTGGCTGTCTGTCCGGGCGGCAAGTGGATATACTGGGCAAGACGCGGTTTGACGGCGACTTTGTCCGCTCGCGTTCCCTCGCGCCATGAACCGCGTCAGATTCGCGCCTTCGCCGACGGGATTGCTGCATGTCGGCGGCGCACGAACATACGTGTTCAGTTGGCTGTTCGCTCGCTCCTCGGGCGGACAGGTCTTGCTGAGGATCGACGACACGGACACGGGGCGCAACACCGAGGAGGCGCTTCGTTCGATCCTGGAAGGACTTCGATGGCTGGACATGCCATGGGACGAGCAGCATTCGCAGTCGGAACGGCGAAACCTTCATCTGCAGGCCGCGCAAGCACTGGTCGCCAAGGGCGCCGCGTACAGGGACTTCACCCCCGACTCGGGCGAAGCCGCCGAGCGTTCCGATTCCGATCCTTGGCTCTGCAATCCCGGCATGCGTGAACTCGACTCAGCCGAGAGCGAACGCCGGGCCATAGAAGGCGAACCGTTCGTCATCCGATTTCGAGTGCCTCGCGAGCGGCCGGACGGCGTGGCCTTCCGCGATCTCGTGTTTCGCAAGCAGTTTCGGAAGTTCGCCGACATCGAAGATTTCGCCCTGCTGCGTGGCAACGGTCTCCCGACCTACCACTTGGCATCCTCGGTAGACGATGGCGACCTAGGGATCACCCACGTCATTCGCGGCCAGGATCACTTGACCAACACCTTCAAGCACATCCTCTTGCTGGAAGCGTTGGGATACGACCGGCCGGATTTCGCTCACTTGCCCCTGCTCCTAGGTCCGGACGGCGCGAAGCTGTCGAAACGCAGGCACGGCGCCCTCGCTAGCGTGACGAACTATCGCGACATGGGTTTCTTGCCGTCAGGATTCGCGAACTACCTCAGCCTGCTCGGCTGGTCACCCAAGGACAACCGGGAGGTCATGACCGTGCCCGAGTTGGTTGAAGCGTTCCGGCTCGAGCAAGTCTTGAGGACAAACGCGATCGTCCAGGTAGGCGAGAAGCCGGGCGAGACGCAGGTGGATCCCAAGGCGATCTGGATCAACGGCCAGCACCTCCGCAATATGCCCGCAAACGATCTCGTTCCCTTCGCCGAACAAGCGCTGCGCTCGGCGGGTTGGTGGCGCGACGAGTTCACGAGCGGTCGCAGCGAGTGGTTCCGCGAGGCCGTCGACGTGCTCCGGTCACGACTGAACCTATTGACCGACTTCCCGCTCCGCTGCCAGGCGTATTTTTGCGACGACTTCGGAATTGAAGGCAAGGCACTAGCGAACCTAGACAAGGATCGCGTCCGAGAGCTGCTCCGCGAGCTGTCCGTCAGGATCGAAGCCGCGACGGAATTCACCGAGGAATCGGTGGAGCGACTCCTTCGCGACCTAGCAGCGGAACACGAAGTCAAAGCGGGCCTGCTCATCAACGGATCAAGGGCGGCACTGACTGGCCAGCCGGTGGGCCCGAGCGCATTCCGTGTCTTCACGCTGATCGGGAAAGAGCGCACTGTGCAGCGCCTCGCGGCGATCTAGGGTAGGTCGGAGCTACCGGGGTCAAGGTCAACAATGCTGTTGCTCGGAATTGGCGGGTGGTTGCACGATTGCGCTGCGGCCATCATGCGCGACGGACAACTCCTTGCCGCGATTGAGGAGGATAAGCTCTCCAGAGAAGCCCATCGCGGAGGCCTGCCGTCGCGAGCCGTCAGGGCTTGTCTGGAGATCGCCGAAGCGAAGCCATCCGATGTCGATTGCGTGGCATTGGTGCGCCCGCTCGGCGCGGGCACCAACGGCGCGTTCCATCTGCACCTGAAAACGCTCTTCCCCAACACGCGCATCGTGGTGATCGACCATCACGATGCCCATGCGGCTAGCGCCTACTACGCCTCGCCGTTCCAAGAGGCCAAGGTCCTGACCTTGGACCGCCAGGGTGACATGCGTTGCGGTGCTGTGTGGCGAGGCACCGGCAACGCGCTCGAATCCGTAGTCGATTTGTACGCCCCGGATTCTCCGGCTACCGTGTACAGCCGTGTGACCGAGCTGTTGGGATTCCAATCCGGTGCCGAGGAGCACAAGGTGCAGTGGCTGTCCCTTGCGGGCGAGCCCAAGTACCGCGAACTCTTCGACCAGATGATGGGCGGCACCGGTGCCGCACTGCCCAGCTTGGATCACAGCTACTTCGACACGTCACGCCCAACCGGCGGCGCGTTCAGCGACAAGTTCTACCGCGCACTCGGCCTCGACTCGGCGGGTGAAATGCAGCCTTCGCTGCAAAGCGATATAGCCGCGAGCGCGCACGCGGCCGTTTCCGATGCCGTGCTCCGACTCGCCGGCGAGGGGGATCACCTGTGTCTCGCCGGAGGGATTGCGATGAACGCGTTGCTCGTCCAAGCCATCGAGGAGTCCGGCCGGTTCAAGGAAGTCTTTGTGCAACCCGCGGCGGGTAACGCCGGCACGGCGGTCGGCAGCGTTTATCACGCATGGCACAGGGTCTTCAAGCACGAGGAGCGCGTCGCGATGAGCGACTTGTTCCTTGGGCCGGAGTATCGCGGCGAAGCGATCAAGCAAATCTTGGAGAATTGCAAATTGCGGTTCCGCTACCTGCTCACGGACGCGGAACTCGTCGATTCGGCGGTGCAGCGGCTTGCCGACGAGCAGATATTGGCTTGGTTCCAAGGACGCACCGAGTTCGGACCCCGGGCGCTGGGCAATCGCAGTATTCTAGCGTCCCCCCTAAATCCTTACTCCACAGAGAATTTGAACGTTTATATCAAGCGTCGCGAGAAGTTTCGGAAGTTCGCTGCTTCGGTGCCCGAAGAGGCAGCGAGCGAGTACTTCGAGACCCGGCCCGCGGCACGATACCTCGCCTCCGTGGCACGGGTGAAGCCGGCTCATCGAAAGACCTTCGCGTCCGCTCTGCTTGATGACGACCGCATCCGCGTGCATGTCGTGCGCCGCAGTGACAACCGGCTTTTCTGGAACTTGCTGCAGGCTGAGGGCAAGGCTAGCGGGCTGCCAGTGCTCTACAACACTTCGTTCAACCTGTTCGGGGAGCCGTTGGTCAGCGACCCACGCTCCGCCGTGCGGAGTTTCTACGCCTCGGGGATCGACTCGCTGTTCGTCGGCAATTTCTTGTTGGAGAAGTAACCGCCGCCGCCGGGCGTCTCGATCCGTAAGCGGTCGCCTTTCCGCACAGCAAAATTGCCCTTGGACGGTAATGCGGAGCCATTGAGCAGATTCAGGCCGGGCGCGCCCGCTTCCCCGCCCTCGCACCCGGTGGGGCGAGTCTTGCGCCGCTCGGAGAGTATGGCCAGCGAGGCGTCGGTCAGGAATTCGTACTCCCTGACAACGCCGTCTCCGCCGCGACGGCGACCGCTGCCGCCGCTGCCCGCTCGCAGGGCGTAGCTCCGAATGCGAACCGGGTATTGCTGCTCGAACGCCTCGATCGGCGTATTCAGGCTGTTCGTCATGTTGGTGTGAATGCCGCTCAGCCCGTCCGCTCCGCGCCAAGCCCCCATGCCGCCCGCAATGGTCTCGTAATAGCTGAACGGCTTGCTGGAATTGGGATCCGCGCCGCCGAAGCTAACGTTATTCATCGTCCCGGAGTTTCCCGCAGGCAGTTCTCGCGGCAGTGCCTGGCGCAGCAGACCCAGCAGGACATCGACGATTCGCTGCGAGGTCTCGACATTTCCAGCAGCCGTGCTCGCCGGCAGTACCGCGTCGCACACAGTGCCCGGTTCAGTCAGGATCCGTATGGGTCGCAGGATGCCCGCGTTGAACGGCGTCTCGTCCTCGAGCAGGCATCGAAAGCTGAACATCACCGACGATGTCGTCACGGCTCGATTGGCGTTAACGCCGCCCTTGGTCTGAGGAGCCGATTCCCGGAAGTCCACTACAGCACTGGATCCGCGAATCGTGAGCTTGCCCTTGATCTGGACCGGCTCGGGGTCGAAGCCGTCGTCATCCAGCCAGTCCGCGAACTCCCACGTGCCGTCCGGGATCGACTCCAGGCGCTTGCGCATCATTTCTTCGGCATAATCCTGCAGCACTGCCATCTGGCGGTTAACTACTTTCACCCCGTAGCGGGTCAGCGCCTCGCGCAAGCGGCGCTCGCCGACACGATGCGCAGCGACTTGCGCGCCGAGATCGCCGAGTCGCTCGTCCGGGGTCCGCACATTGGCCAGGATCAATGCCAGCAGGCCGGGATCGAATTCACCGTCCCGAACCAATCGAACGGGCGGAATGCGCAAGCCCTCTTGGTAAATCTCCTCCGCCAGCGGCATCGAACCCGGTGCCATGCCGCCCACATCGGCATGGTGGGCGCGAGTCGCGAGATAGAACGTCGGCTTCTCCTCCCCGTCCAGATAAACCCCGGATACCGAGGTGATGTCGGGGAGGTGGGTGCCGCCCCTGAACGGGTCGTTGAGAAAGTAGATCTCGCCCGGTTGCGGCTGGCACTCGGCAGTTACCGCTTCTACGGAAGCAGGCATGGCGCCGAGGTGGGCGGGCATATGGTCGCCCATCGCCACGGTGCGACCTTCGCCATCGTAGAGCGCACACGAATAATCCCGGCGCTCTTTGATGTTCGGCGAGAACGAGGTTCGACGCAGTACGATCCCCATCTCCTCGGTGATCGAGACGAACAAGCTCCGGAAGACCTCGAGATCCAAGTTCATGGCAGCTTATCGACCGGCGCATCCGGCGTTGCACACCCCAGAACCAATTCGGTCGTACCCCAAAGGTTACCGAACCCACCGGGCAGCATTGAAGGACCGCGGGAACCCGATCTTCATTGTCGAATCCGAGATGACCTGCTCGAGCCGATTGACGGGCAACGGCAGTTCCCGAAAGCTCGTCCCCATAAACCCTACGCTCGGCGGGTCGTGCTGTATAGGGAGCCACCCCCGCTAGCCCGCGTGTAACAGGTGGTGCCCCCCGGATGGGATCACGGCTCGCTCCCCTCTTCCTCCCCGTCCTTCGAGATAACGACAGCGACGCCGAATTCCACGTCATTCGCTTCGCACGAGAGGCGGAGCAGGCGCTCAAGAGCGGCACTGCTGAGGTGAGACGAGACATACCATCTACCGGCTACGCACTTGCGGGGTGCCTTCACATCCTCCGCTGACCTGGAAACATACAGCTTGCCACGGCGATGCCCTTGCGGAGAAGCAGCCCATGTTTCCATGAATCCCGGACGTATGCTCTCGATGTGCTCCCATGCACCGAAAACCGCGTCCAGAAAGGTCTTGAATGTTTTCGACCACACACCGACCGTGACGGTAGTGGTGGGTCTCCGCACCACCGGTCTCACCGGATCCGGCTGTGGCAGCGGTGGCACACTCGGTTGGTCCTCGAGGCAGGCCTGATTCACATCTTCCATGAGTCTGCGAATCTTCCCGTGATCGACCAGATGGCCCACACCGGGAAGCCGCTCTTCGATTCTATTCAGCGAGTCGACAATCTCGCAGAGCGACCTCAAGAGTAGCTTCTCGAATGTGGTCATGAATGACTCCCTCTGTCAGGCGCTTCGGCAGAATCCGCGGGCCAGCTCGTGCTCGGGAAGATCTCCCCGTTTGATACGAGGCGAGTTCGCACGTTGCGTGGGACTTGGTCCCGCGAATCTTTGGTGCGCGGCCGCACGTCGACCTCCACGCAGTTGGCGTCGCGGCCGTCGCGCAACGGGCGACAATCGCCGTCGGCGAAGCCGTCCAGCTCGTGGACGCGGTTCAAGATCGCGAGCAGTTCCATGCGGCAACCCCTTCAGCCCCAGCAAGGCGGGCATGCGAACTCATCCGTCAGACCGAGACGCGGACATCAGTCCGGACACTGGGGCGCGCGGAACGCGCCCGGAAAGATCATAACCCATAGATCCTGCGGACTATGCCTGCCCCGACATTCCTGTGTCCTTTAACGTTCACGCTGAACTCCGCGGGTAGGCCCGCGTCAGGTCGGCGAAGGCACTCCGGGCGGCCGGTCACGCCACCAAGAGGCCAATGCAGATCCTGTGACGTTCATGAAGGTTCCGAAGATGGCCGGCGCGAGTGCCGCCGCCGCACTCTTCAGGACCGTCGCGGCCAAGCCGACCGCCATGCCGCCGTTTTGCATCCCGACTTCGAACGCGACGGTGCGGCAGTCGTTCTCCTGCAGTCGGCAGGCTCTCGCGGCACCGTATCCCAGCACGTATCCAGCAACGTTGTGGATCAATGCGGCCGCGAGCAACGCCGCCCCGCTTCGCAAGAGGTCATCTCGGGCGCCGGCGGCGATGATCGCCAGAATGAAGCAAATGGCCGCCATCGAGATCCCCGGTAGAACCCGGTCCAGGACATGGCGGCGATTCGCGAGCAACCGATTCAGGATCAGACCGCAACCCACCGGCAGGATGACCAACTCGAAGATCGCTTGCATCATCGCTAGGAATTCGATCTCGATGAAGCGACCGGCCAGCAAGCGCATGGCCAGCGGCGTCATCAAGGGCGCCAGCAGCGTCGAACACGCGGTCATGGAAACCGATAGCGCGACGTTGCCCTTGGCGAGGAACGCCATCACATTCGAGGCGACACCGCCCGAGCAGGAACCGATCAGCACGATCCCGGCAGCGATCTCGTCCGGGAATCCGAAGGCCACGGCGATCGACCATCCCAGCACGGGCATGGCGCTGAACTGGAGCAGCATCCCCACGAGCACCGCCTGAGGCATCCGGAGTGCCCGGCCGAAGTCACTCAAGCTCAGGGTGGCCCCCATGCCGAGCATGATGATCTGGATCAGCGGAGTGCTCAGATTGCTGAGCCGGTAGCCACCCCATGACGTGAAGTGGTTCGGGTACCACAGCGCCCAGCTCGTCGCCGTGAAGACCCAGGCGGTGAACGCGATAATCTTGAGATTGGGATGTCGTTGAAAGTAGACCGCCAGCCACCCGAGACCCAGGATCAAGGCCGCGCCGTTGCCTTCTCGGCCGAGTGCTGTCAGAAGCGCGGACGCGATCAGGGCCGCCAATCCGCCATAGAGCCAAGACCGTTCCCGCAGTCGCACAAGGGCGGAATGGTATCACACCGTCTCGCTGGTTGGCTCGGTGCGGCGGCGGTTCGCCTACTGCTGGCAACGCTCCTTCTCGTGCTCGTCCTCGGAGCGTGCGGCGGGTCCAAGGCGCGTAAGAAAGTCAAGCTCCCGCCACCCGTCAATCCCAAGATCGGCTGGACCGAGGTCGGCGTGGCGAGCTGGTACGGCCATCCGTACCACGGCCGCAAGGCCGCCAACGGCGAAACCTACGACATGAACAAGATGACGGCGGCTCACAAGCGCCTGCCGTTCGACACCTGGCTCAATGTCAAGAACCTATCGAACGGAAAGACCACGAGGGTTCGCATCAACGACCGCGGCCCGTTTGTCGGCAACCGCATCATCGATCTCTCTCGGGCAGCGGCATCCGACATCAACATGATCGGGAGCGGTACGGCGCGGGTTCGTCTGACAGTGATCAGGCCGCCCTCGGGATCCGGCGGCAAGAGCAGGAACCGAACCGGTCCGGCCAGCGCCAAGCAAGAAGGCAAGTTCGACATCCAGCTCGGGGTGTTCTCCAGCCAAGCGAATGCCCAGGCCCTAGCGCAGAAGGCGACCAAGCGGGGCCATCCCTCGACCGTGCAGAAGTTCTCGCAGTCCGGCGCGACGCGCTATCGGGTCGTCGCTAGGGGCGGGAGCTTCAAGGAGGCAAACGCACGACTTGCCAAGTTGAAACGGCAGGGCTTTGCCGGGATCATTCGGGCGCGACGCGGATAGCGGACTTCCCGAGTCACTCCCCGGGCATGACCCACTTCGGAGGAGCCTTGAATCCGGAATCCGTACGTCCCTGCATGTAGGGCGGCACGGCGTCCTCGGGCTGCAACGCCCGGAACTCCTTGATCTTCTCGTACATCGCTGCCGCCCGCTCTGGCTCGTCAGCGATAACGTTCCGTTCTTCGGACTTGTCCTCCGAAATCTTGAACAGCAGCTTTCTGCGCTTGGCGTCATCAGCCGATTTGTCAGTAACCACGGGACCGCGGACGACCATCTTCCAGTCGTTGGTCATGTACGAGATGTATTCGGCGTCCGAACCCTCCTGGCCGATGTAGTTGTACAGTTCCCGCTCGAGGGACGGTTCCCTGCCCGTCAGCACGTCCAGGATGTCCAAGCCGTCCAGAGGCTTTCCGCGACTGTTTTGGATTCCCACCATCCGCATGACTGTCGGCAGCACGTCGATATTCGCGAGCGGGACTTCGATCTTCTGCCCCGCAGGGATCGTCCCGAGCCACCTAGCGGACGCCGCGACTCGGATGCCGCCTTCGAACACGGTCGCCTTGCCGCCCCGCAACGGCGTGTTCTCCCCGACTCCGCGGACGCCGCCGTTGTCCGACGAGAACAGGACGAACGTTTTGTCTTCGATCCCGGAATCGCGGATTGCGGCGAGGATTCTCCCCACGCCCTGGTCCAACGAATGCACCATGGATCCCAAGATGCGGCGATTCTTCGCTCGCGCCTCGCTGGTCGCGGACATGTCCGCATCCTTGAAGCCTTGGAAGAATCCGCGCGCAGGAGGCAGGTTGGAGTAGAGCGGCAAGTCTTCTTCTTTCGCCTGAAACGGACTGTGTGGGGCGTTGAAAGGCACGTAGCACAAGAACGGCTCTGGATCGCTCGCATGCTCCCGAATGAATCGCGCCGCGGCGTCGGCGATCAAATCGGTCGTGTAGCCTTGGTCGGCGCTGGGCTCGAATCCCGCATGCCAATCGACCTCGCCCTCCCGCTCATGCGTGAAATAGTCCACCGCTCCGTTGTAGTGTCCGTAGAATTCGGTGAATCCGCGCCGTAGCGGGTGGTACTTCTTGTCGGAGTGTCCAAGGTGCCACTTTCCGAAGATCCCGCGGTGCTTGTACCCAGCCTCCCCGAGCACGTCGGCGATGGTTCGCTCGGAGGTGTCCAGCCCCCCTTGTCGCCAAGGGGGATAGACGGCGCGCATCGCGCCGTAGCGGATCGGATAGCGGCCTGTCAGGAGCGCTGCCCGAGTCGGGGAGCATACCGGCTGCACGTAGTAGCGGGCCAGCTCCGCGCCTTCCTGGGCGATGCTGTCGATGTGGGGCGTGGCGATGTTGCCGCCGTGGAAACTGACATCCGTCCAACCGAGGTCGTCGGCCAGCAGAATCACGATGTTGGGGCCAGTATCGGCCGACCCGCTTCGGGAGTCCGGAGGACTGGAACAGCCGAATGCCAACAGTGCTAGTGCGAGGAGATATGGCAGGCGCATGCAAGCTATCGTACTTGCCCGCGCCCTACCCGGGCGCACTGCGCGCATCCTCACACCATTCCGGCACTTGACGCACTGCGATCGGCCGCAACCATCGCACCCATCGTTCCGAAGTCACGCTCCGATCGCTCATGATGTCGCGCCCCGAGCCAGGTTCTCTGGGGTCTGGGGCCCGGAGCACGCCAGAGCCGCCAGCACGGTTGCCATGCACCCGAGGGGGTTCAGCCAGAGAAACGCGAGGCCGGGATACACGGCCTTGGTCACCCACACCGCGACCAGCCCAATGGCCATTCCCCAGAACGCGCCGTTTCCGGTGACTCGCCGCACGAGGAACGCCACCACGAACACGCCCAGCATCGGCCCGTAGAACAGCGACCCGACAAAGTTCACGGCCTCGATCAGGGAACCGAGTCGCCCACCGAAGCTAGCGAAGACGGCAGCGTATGCAGCCCAGCCAACCGTCGCCCAGCGCAACGCTCGGTGCATCCCGCGCTCCGTGATGCCCGGCGAGATGTACCTGCAAACGTGATCCACGACGGTAGATGTCGCCAGCGAGTTGAGTTCCGAGGAGACCGTAGACATCGCGGCGGCGAACACGCCAGCCATGATCAAGCCGATCAATCCGGGGGGCAGGTAGCCGAGCACGAACGTGAGGAAGATGTAATTCGTGTCGCTGTACCCTCCCGATCCGCGCTCCCGTTCGGCAAGGGCGACAGCGTCACTCCGCACGGCCCGCAATCGGCGCTCCGATTCAACGAAACCTTCCCGCTCGCTCTCCCCCGGAGAGTCGACGAAACGCTCCGCTGCGCTGCGGCGCTCGTCCAGAGCCCGTGCGTAGCGGTCTTGGATGCTTGCGCTTTCCGCGGACTGCGCGGTCTCCAATCGTGCGCGAGCGACAGGGTCGAACAGCACCGGCGGCGGCTCGAAGATGAAGAATACGAATACCATCACCCCCGTCAGCAAGATGAAGAACTGCAGCGGGACCTTGAGCACGGCGTTGAACAACAGGCTTACCTTGCTGTGATTCAAGGACTTAGCCGTCAAGTACCGCTGCACCTGCGATTGATCCGTGCCGAAGTACGCCAGCGAAAGGAAGGTCGCGCCGATCAGGCCCGACCACAACGTGTAGCGACTGTCCCAGTCGAAGGTGGTCTCAATCGCATTGAGTTTCCCAGCAGCGCCCGCCAGCTCGAGCCCGTTCCGCAGCGAAACGCCGTCCGGAAGGCTCATGACCGCGCATGCCAGCGCGGCCAAGATGCCGACGAACATGATCGACATCTGGAGGGCATCGGCCCGCATGACCGCCCTGATACCTCCCAAGACGGTGTAGGTGCCCACCAAGATCACCGTGGCGAGGATCGTCACCCACTCCGGCACCCCGAGGATCACGGATAGCGCCACGGACGGCGCGTAGATGGCGAGGCCGACGCCGAGGCCGCGCTGGATCAGGAACACCCAACTAGCGAGAGTCCGCGTCTTGGCATCGAATCGACGCTCCAAGTACTCGTAAGCGGTGCGAACGCCGGAGCGATGGAATGCCGGGGCAGCGAAAGCAGCGATCAGCACCATCGCGATCGGCAGCCCGAAATAAAACTGAACGAATCTCAGTCCGTCCGAATACCCTTGGCTGGTGGTGCCGATGAAGGTGATCGCGCTGGCCTGCGTAGCCATGATCGACAGACCGATCACCCACCAGCGCATCTGCTTGCCGGCGAGCACATAGTCGTCAACAGACGACGCTGGACGCGACCGTCGCAGACCGTAAGCGATGATGCCGACGAACGAGAGGACGAGGACCAGCCAGTCGAACGAACTCATGCGCGATCACCGAGCCAGCGCGTCAAGAGCCAAAGGAGCGCGATCCAAAGCCCTAGATGCGCCAGCACCGCCGCGTAGGGCCAGCCCCAACGACCTTCGGGCGGCCGTTGCCCGGCAGCATCGTTTCCAGTGCCTTGCGATTGCTTAGGTGAAGTGTCCATAGAAGACCGCGAGTTTCCCCAAGTTACCAACGAGCACGCACTCCGCTCCGCCCCGGTCCCAAGTCCGGCTGTCGAGTGCCGGCGGACTTGGCACTGACCATCGCTCGGATCGACCCGCTTGCGGGGTTCCTAGACCGCGCGTGGGCGGGAGTCCAAAGAGTAATGGCGACTCGCTCATACCGAACGGGTGCGTCGGCATAACGAGGCATCGATTCACCCGGGCTTGCTTCGACGAGATCGCGTGGACGCGTTCGTGTCAATCGACTCCGGGCTCATCCCTCGGGGTGCCCTGATGCACTACTCCGCTAATGGACCCTAGCGGACTCCACGGATTGATCAACTCCACGCCGAGGCCCTCAAAGTCCGACACACTCCGTGTCGCCACGCCCAATGCGTTCACCTTTGCCGACGCGGCGATGAGGGCGTCCGCCAAGGTCAGGTCCCGTCCCTCGCGACTCGCCTCGGCCTGCATCTTCGCGGCCTCCTCCGCGGCGGACCGGTCCACCGGCAGGATCGATTCCCTGCGCTGCGCGACGATGTGGTCAAGCCGAGCGCGGACTAACTTGCTTTGGCGCTGATCGGACCGATCCCGGGCGGCATAGCCGAGTTCATAGATCGAGATCACTGACAGCCACAGGTCGCGCTGCTCCATCATGAATGCCAGCACGACCCGATCGGGTACCTCTCGCATCAACTCGATGAGAACGTTCGTATCGACGATGTAGCCCTTCATTGCTTGGTCTCGTCCTCAGGCAATGGAATCGGACGAGGCCGAACCTTGCGATCCGGATGTTCGAGATCCCCCGCGCCGGGTAGGTTCTGCACCAAGAATTGCCCGAGCGGAATCGGAGGAGCGACGGTCTCGCGGTTCGCGTAAGACGAAACTACGAAGTAGGTCTTGCTGGGCGTGCCAATGTGCTGCGGGCCCTCTTCCTCGGCTAGGCGGAAGATCTCGGGGAGGTTCGCTTGGGCCTCTACAAGTGTCCAGATCCTGCAGGAACGTGGCGGTGGGGAAACTGGAAGCGGCCCGTCGTACATCTATTTGGATTGTACAAGATGCGGAGGGCCAACCGTCGCGCCAGAGAAAACCGAGTACTCCCCGAACCCGTCGGGAGCGCCGAATGCCTGGGCCGCATCAGAACCCGTAGTCGATCACGCCATGTCGATTCGGAGGCTGAAGCGGTCATCAGGGAGACGTGCGCACCTTCAATACCGAAGGGCCGGTAGTTCCCGCGGATCACTGCAACATCCAGCCGTTGGAACGCATGAACCTTGGCTATCTGCTCGGACTGATCCGCGCCAATAAGTACTTCACCCTCCGTGCGGCGCGCCAATCCGGCAAGACCTCCGCCCTTCTGGCATTGAGGGATCTGCTCAACAGCGGTTCCGTTGGGCCCTTCCGCTGTCTCTACATCAACTTGGAGACCGCTCGGCCAGCGTAGGAGGATGTTGGCGAGGCGATGCGCATGATTCTGAACGAATTCGCTTCGCGTGCTCGATCGACTCTCTGAGGTAGATCGGCTCATTGAACAGGGCCCATGAAGAGCTTACGTCTCGGCCCGTGCATGGCGCGGTCGTAGCCCCCGAAAGCCAGCCCGTACCAAGCAACCGGAGCCGAGGCAGTGTCTGCGGTCGTCAGGCTCGGCGTTCCAGTCCACTTCGGCGGTCTCGCCGGAGCGGACCCGCCGTCGTTACGCTCGCTTGCGCTTTCGATCAGTCACGCCGGTGCTCCTTCTCGGAGCGGCGCCTGGCATCGACTTCCGCTGTGATCTCTCGGGCGACATCTAGCGACTCGCCCCACGAGCATCCGCTGAGCCAGAGACTGATCGCAGTCCGGTAGGTACGGGTCTGGTCGTAGACATAGACGAACACCACGTAAGCGAGCAAGGCCGAGATCATGTACTGCCAGTGGCCGAACTTGCCGGCCTTGGCATGGAAGTACAAATCGGAGGAGATTGCGAGCAGCATGCCGAACGCAAGCCGGTCGAACAGACTGGTCGCTGCGAGCATGGAGAGTTTCCGATAGCGTCTCCATTGCCGCCACATGTGGATAGTGAGCGGAATCGAGAGGGCGAGCATGACGACCTGCATGACGTCGCTGCCGATCTTCGGGTCGATCATGCAAGCACCCCTAACGCATCCGAAGCGAGGTATTGCAGGAGAGCCGCGACTGGATTAGCGTTGGCGGTTCGCTTCGTCATCGTCATGGCTGTCACGGAACTCACGGGATGCTTCGTGAGCATGATGCGTCGCTCCCTGTCTCGATCATAAACGGCGCGGCCGACCGGCCAGCAAACGATGTCCTGCTGCTACTCGCGCTCCCCAGAAATCGACTGGACACGCGCGCGTTGCTCGCGATCCAGCCAAATTGTTACATCGACTCCGATGGCGGTTCGAGGCTCGATGAATTGCTAGCCGGCTTTGAGGAATTCTTCCGGCAGCACTCCGAGCCCTCGTTGAAGCGGTTCGGCTACCGAGAGGCCAGGGCGCAACTGCTGCTGCAAGCGTGTCTCCAGCGCGTGTTCAACAGCGGCGGGCACATCGATCGGGAGTATGGGGTAGGCCGGGGGCGTATAGATCTGTTCGTAGGGTGGCCTCATCCGACGGGTACGCAACGATTCGTCATCGAGTGCAAGGTCGTTCGGGATGGTTTGGACAGCACAATTCGCAAGGGACTCCTCCAGACTCTCGGATACATGGATCGATGCGATTCGTAGGAAGGCCATCTAGTGCTCTTCGACCCGGCGGACCGACACTGGAAGGACAAGGTGTTCCAGAAGACTGAGTCGGTCGATGACAGGATGTTCAATGTCTGGGGCATCTGAGAGCATCCGCCATCAACCGGCCCCCCGTCATCAAGAGCCTTGGGAGGCGGGGAAGTATGCGGCTTCAGGCGGCGCACAGGACCCTCTCAAACTTCTCTGGCTCTGAACGATGCACGACGTTGGATTCGATTTCCAGCAGGCGAATGTCCTCTTCCCTCCACACATCATGGGTGTCATCGAAGAGTGAGACGTTCACGACCTCATCCTCAGGGGAAACTAGGGGGGTCCGCCAGTCGTCGCCCCCACGGCTCAAATCTACACATGCCACCAACACATGCTCCGCTCGACGACGCGCTTCCCTGCGGTCGCGGGTCCCGAGCAAGAAGATCAGTGCCCGGCGAGATTTCACGGTAGCTTCGTAATCGATCGACCAGTTTCTTCCGGATCGGCCCGACCGAGTCGTGCGGGGCTTGAAGGCTACCCTCCACTCGCGGAACCATTCCTCAACCTGCTCGCAGAGCGGCTGCTCGGCCATGTACGATGGCGATTCAAACTTCGCTCTTGGAAACGTGAACCAGAGGTCGGAGACTCGGGCTGCGACGCCCGCGAGTTGAACCACCGCTTGGGACAGATCGTTCTTGGACAGTCCCGACAACTCTAGTTGACCGTGATTGCTGGCTACGCCATGAGTCTGACATATGTCATCGACCTGATCACGCCGATCTTGTGGCAGCTTCGCCCATCCGGTTCGCATCTTCAACCACGCAACGGTCTCTCCAAAATCAGTGACCCGGTACCTGTCGCCGTGCTCTAGGACGAACAGGTCCAGTATTCCCCCGTCTGGGTACATGTAGGGAGTACGAACCCGGACGCCGCCCTTTGGCGCGGCCGTGAACTCCCATTGCTTGTGCATGGACTCGCAGATCGACGATTGCAGAGATTCGAGATTCATAGAGGCAACTCCAGTTGTTCTTGCGGCACCATCAACTTGCCGTTGTGGCAGATCCTCGCTTCCGTGCAAAATTGCTGCCACACGCGCACTGGCTGGTGCCAAGGTGCCGTGATGTCTTCGGGCACGTACGCACACCCGTCTTCAAAGCGATCACTCCAGCGATGCTTGTGCTTTTTCCCCACGCGCTCCCCGGTCGGATTAAGATGCTCCGCTCCAAGGTCAAGTGCATAGAGGCGACCCACTCCACGACATATGAGTGCATAGGAGAGCTTTCCAGTGTTCGGACTGTAGTAGCCACGGATGTCTAGCGGATATCCAGCGTTGGAGTGGATGGCGGCGCGGAACTCCTTCGCTGGCGAGTGGTCTTCATCATCCCGCCACACCAAATCGTGATCAATTGATTTGGTTTCATCTTCGATGATCGTCTTCATGTCCTGTTTGCTGAAGTTCATGTTCTTAATCTCCTTTTACTCTTTCTTCGGGGTCAGGCATGATCTGCCCGTGTCGATTCCCCGGCAAGATGGATCCGAATGCTGACGATTGCAATCCAATGCAGTGCCTCAAGCGGTCGGAAGTAGCACTTCAGCCCGCCCGCCGATCCTGACCAACGAAACACATCGCGTCTCCAAATGCGTACGCACGACAGACTCGATGCTGACGGTGCAACTCGTGAGCGTTTCCGCACGATCCGAGAATCTCACATTTCATTAACGCACATCGCATTCGAGGGGTCGGCGGTTAACCTCATGCCAGTCGGTCTCCCCATGCGAGGTCGAAGTGCAGGCCGCGAGGTCATTCGATCCTGACGCGGCTCGGTTCGCCCCGCCTTCAACATCCCTGGCTAGATGTCTACGGATTGCCGCGAAGGGAGCCAAGGAGCGAACTTGTACTCGACGGGTTCCGTACCCCATGTCGCGTTAGATCCTTCGCGCCACTGACCTTCATTGACGAGTCACTCTTGGATGGACCGCCTCGGCGATGGTCTCCGGAAACGCGATTCGCTGGAATTCCGGGAAGTCGTGCATGAGCTTGAACGCCTCGTCCGAGGCAATCTTCCGCGGCCCGCCGAATCCCTCTTCCAAGGCCTTGCGGAGATAGAGGATGGCCCGGTCCCACATCTCCGCGCCAGCGTAAGCCTTGGCCATGAAGTAGTAGTACTTGCCTCGGTTCGCGACCGAGCGCTCCTGCAGCAGTGTTCCGAAGCTGGAGCGGCTCTCGAACACGTTGGGGTCGAGTTCCAAGGCCCTGAGGTAGGCGCGAGATGCATCCTTGAACCTTCCGCGGGCAAAAAACGACGTGCCGAGGTTGCTGTAGATCGAAGCGGAGTACGGTGCGACCTTGAGCGCCTTCTTGTACGTCTGTGTCGCCCGCTTGTAGCGCCCTTGAGCATGATGCACCGTGCCGAGGTTGTTCAGCGCTTGGCTGTAACTCCGATCCAACCTCCAAGCTCGCTCGTACTGCCGGCGGGCATTGGTGAGTTGCAGCTGCTGGTGGTACGAGATGCCGAGTTTGTTGACCAGCTTGGCCGACTGCGGCTCCGAGGCGATCGCTCGCTTGTACGCGTCGCCCGCCTCTCGGTACATCTTGCGCGCCATGAAGATGTCGGCGCGCCTTTCCAAGCTGAGCTTGGTAGACGGCGACGCGAGTTCGCGAGACTGCTGCGTCCGGTCGATCAGCTGCGCGAATGCGATGCTGCAAGAGAAGACGCCAGCGAACGCCGCTACGAGAAGCGAACCAGTCCGTTTCACCGTGACCCTCCGTGCCCTCATTTAAGCACACTTCCCCGGAATCGCAAGATGTCGACTGTCCTTGCAGGTGATGCAGTCGCACCTCGCCTAGCGGTGCCCTTCAAGCCTGCGCCACATCTGCGTCAGCTCGTCCGGGGTGAGTTGCTCGGCGCGCAGCCCAGAAGACGGATCGTCCGCTAGGAGAGCCTTCGGATACCGCCTCGAGAGGTTGTTCTTCAATGTCTTGCGAGGTGCTTGGAAACATGCTCCGACGAACTCCAGCAAGCCATCCGGCGGATCGTCCACCGACAACTCGAATCGGACCACGGCTGACCGGACCCGCGGTGCCGGGGAGAACGCCTCGGGCGGCACGGCGAACAACTTGGCGGGCTTGCTGTGCAACTGGCACCAGCAACTGAGGTAGCAGTACGGCCCGCTACCCCTCTGGGCTACTACGCGATCCGCGACCTCCTCTTGCATCAGAAAAGTGGCGGCGCGGAAGCACCTCCGAGTCGAGAACACCGATCGAAGAATCGGGGATGTAATGTAATAGGGGAGGTTGCCGACGATAACTGATTGATATGCATTGCTTTTTCTAACGCAGTCACTAGCGTCCACATTCAAAATGTCGGCATGTATGACCTCTAGGTTGCGAGGAGAACCGCAGCGCTCGCTGAGCGAGCTAGCGAGATCGGCATCGATCTCGACCGCGACGACTCGGGCCGCGACCTGCACGAGGTGGCGAGTCAGGGCGCCCCGCCCCGGGCCGATCTCGACCACCGTATCGGCAGGCTTGGCCGCAGTCGCCGCGATGCGCCTCAACACCTCTTGATCCTTCAAGAAGTGCTGGCCTAGCCTTGGCTTGGCTCGCATGCCTCCGAGTGTAGGGGCTCAAGCGCGTGGGCTGCCTACGATAGACTAGGATTTCGGCCGCGACAGAGCTGTCAGTCGCCCGCGGTGCGAGGATAGCTTTCTTGCCAGTTACCCCAGCTACCGATGAATGCCGCTTGGATCTGACGGTCTCGGTGCCTTGGGCAACCGTCAGGGCGTTCAGGGACGAACTGATCGCCGAGTCCATGGCGGCCGCGAAGATCCCCGGATTTCGGCGCGGCAAGGCGCCGACGGGCGTCTTTGCTCGACACTACGAGCGGGAAATCCTCGAGGCGATGAAAGAGAGCCTTGCCCCTCGCCATGTCCTGGCCGAAGTCTCCAAGAAAGACCTGATCTTCGCTCATGGCCCCGAGATCCACGACCTGCGCCTGATCGAGGGCGAAGGCCTCGAAATCGACGCGACAGTGGAGGTGTTCCCGCGATTCGAACTCGGCGAGTACCGCAACATTGAGGTCTCGGTGCCTCAAGACCTGCCGATCGACGATGTGGTCGACACCCGGATCAGGGTCCTGCGCATCAGGCAGGGCTCGTTCGTGAACGTCGACCCGCGGCCGGCACAGGACGGGGATCATGTGTTGGTGTCCATCGAGATCGCGATGGAGGACGGCGAGACGGTTCTCGAGCTGAACGACCAAGTGATCGCTCTGGAACCTACGGACGTACTTCCGACTGGCTTTAAAGAGGCGATCCACGGCATGAGTCCCGGCGAGGAAACTGAGTTCCAGTACGCCTGTTCGGAGAATCTGTTCGCTCGAAAGATCGCCGGCAAGACCCTGCGGTGCAAGATCCAGCTACACCAAGTGGGGGAGTTCGAACTCCCCGACTTGGATGACGAGTTCGCCCAGGACGTGGCGGAAGACATCAATACCCTAGATGACCTGATGGAGCGGCTCGAGGCCAACGCGGAAGCGGACGCGGAGGCGCAAGTCGAGCAGGATGTCCAGCAACAGGTCATGGAGGCACTCGCGGCCACGCACCCGATGCCCCTTCCTGACGGGTATTTGGCGCGTCGTACGGCTGATGCGAGAGCGGCGGTCGAGCGCGACATGGCGCGTAAGGAAACCGGTCAGGAGGTCGAGATCGACCGCTTGGAGTACTTGACTAGGGAACTGGATCCGGAACTGACTGACGAGCAGCTGGAACAGATCGCGGACGCGACAGCGACAGCGACCCGGAGCGAGCAGGTCTTGGAAAGGATCGCGAAGCTCGAGAACATCTCGGTGAGCAACGAGGAAATAGAGCGGCGGATCCGCGCCATCGCCCAAGCTCAGGACGTCCGTCCCGAGGAACTCGCGAGACACCTTGTAGACTCGGGCCAAATCCGTGCGGTACAGACGGGCCTCCTCCACGAGAAGGTCTTGGAGTACGTGGTCGGTGAGGCGATCCGCGTGCCTGTGGAACTCGCGGACGAGTCTGACGCTGGCGACGAGGGAGCAGAGAGTGCCGCATCCTAGAGCGCGATGACGGCCAAGAACGAAATGTCACACCCACCCGCAGCCCATGCATCGCTCGTTCCGATGGTCGTCGAGCAGACGAGTCGCGGAGAGCGAGCGTACGATATCTACTCGCGCTTGCTGCGCGACAACATCATCTTCGTCGGCTATCCGATCGACGACGCGATGGCCAACTTGATCACGGCCCAGCTACTGTTCCTCGAAGCCGAGAATCCCGAGCGCGACATCTGGCTGTACATCAACTCGCCGGGCGGCTCGATCACGGCGGGCATGGCGATCTACGACACGATGCAGTTCGTCAAGCCGGACATCACGACGGTCTGCATCGGCCAAGCCGCGTCCATGGCCGCGGTGCTGATGGCCGCCGGGGCGAAGGGCAAGCGCTACGCGCTCCCGAATTCGCGATTCCTCCTGCATCAACCATCCCTCTCGGGCTTGGCCGGGCAAGCGACCGACATCGACATCCACGCGCGCGAGATTCTCCGCATGCGCAGCAACCTCAACGTGCTGCTTGCGGATCACACGGGCCAGACTGCCGAACGCGTCGAACGCGATGTCGAACGGGACTTCATTCTCGACGCCAAGCAAGCCAAGGAATACGGCCTGATCGACGAAATCATTACCAGCAAGTAGCTCGGCGCGACTCCCCTGCCCGACCGCGCGTTCCATGCTCTGATACCCTACCCCGCAATGAAAGCTTGGCAAGTCACCCACTACGGCGAGCCGGAAGAAATGACTCTGGCTGAAGTCGCCACGCCCTCGCCGGGCGCGGGCGAGGTGTTGATTCGCAACCGCGCCTGCGGCCTGAACTTCTTCGACTTGCTGCAGTGCCAGGGCAAGTACCAGTCCCGGCCGGGCTTCCCGTTCACGATCGGCGCCGAGGTAGCGGGGACGATCGCCGCGGTGGGCGACGGAGTGGAAGGCATTTCCATCGGCCAGCGCGTCGCGTCGCTGCCGCGCGGCGGCGGATTCGCCGAACACACCTTGGTTCCGGCATCGCGGGCGTACCCGATTCCCGATTCGATGTCATTCCAGCAGGCGGCGGCGATGCCGGTCGTCTACCAGACATCCCTCTTCGCGCTCGACTACAAGGCGAAATTGCAGGCCGGCGAATGGCTGCTAGTCCACGCTGGAGCGAGCGGAGTCGGCGTGGCCGCGATCCAGCTCGGCAAGGCGATGGGTGCTCGGATCGTCGCCACCGCGGGCAGCCCGGAAAAGCTCGAGTTTTGCGAGGCCCAGGGAGCGGACCACGCGCTCGGCTATCGCGACGGGAGCTGGGTCGACTCGGTCAAGTCGATTTGCGGCCGTTTCGGAGCGGACGTGATTTACGATCCGGTCGGCGGGGATATCTTCGACCTTTCGACGAAGGTCATCGCACCCGACGGGCGCCTCTTGGTTGTCGGCTTCGCGAGCGGCCGCATCCCGACTCTGGCCGCTAACCGGGCTCTGCTCAAGAACATGTCCCTCGTGGGCGTGTTTTGGGGGCGCCATTGCGACGAGCATCCCGGATACATGGAGTCGCTCCACAAACGGCTGGTCGGCATGTTCGAAGCGGGATCGATCGATCCGCCGGTCGGCGCGACCTATCCGCTGAGCGCAGCGCCGCGAGGGATTCGGGACCTAGCCGATCGCAAAGTGCGCGGCAAGGCAGTTCTCGTCGTCGACTGACGGATCCAGCGCGAGCGCCCGGAACTACCCTAGCGAAAGCGGCTCCGGCACGAAGCACAGGACGAACACCCCGAGCAGGATCCATGCCAGTAGCTTCCGGTCTACGTCGAGCGGCTCGGAATCGTCGCGAGTCGGCGGATGGCGAATCTTCGTGAGGAACACGAGGACGAGGAAGAACGCGTAGTTGTAGCTGATCGTCACGCAGATGATCAGCAGTCCCGCGAATGCCAAGCGAGCCACGTGCACACTGCGCCGACCGAACACGGCGTGCGCGATGTGCCCGCCATCCAGCTGGCCCATCGGGAGCAGGTTCAGCGCCGTCACGAACAGGCCAACCCACCCGGCGAACGCGACATCGTGCAGGAAGACCACCATGCGTTCTTCGGGCACCATTTCGAGAATCCGCATGAACAACTGCATGAGCAGCGGGTCCCCGAGTCTGATATTCCCGTCTGCGCCGCTGTCGGGCTGCACCGAGGACAGCATCAGGCCGACGAATGTGATCGGAATCGCCAGCACGACCCCGGCGAGCGGCCCGGCAGCGGCGATGTCGAAGAGGGCCTTGCGATTCGGGATGTCCGGCGACATCCGAATGATCGCTCCGAACGTGCCGAACAACGTAGGGGCCGGAATGAAGTACGGCAAGCTCGCCGGCACGCGGTGGTATCGCGCCGCGAAGTAATGCCCGAACTCGTGGGCCGTCAGGATGCTCATGAGGCACGCCGAAAACATTGGCGAAACCATCAGCGATGTCGTGGCAACCGTTACGCAGAACAGGACGACATGCAGCCAGAGCCGCTGCTTGCGGGGATGCTCGCTTGGCTCGAACGGCTCGCTAGGCTCGGATGGCTGCGCGCTATCGTACGTATGCCATTCCTGATGAGGGAGTGGCTCTATCGTGCGCTCCGGTCCTGCGCTAAGCGGAACGCCGCCGCCCTGATCGTCTCTGTGTTCGGTCGGCAAGGTGCGACCCCGGTTCAGGCAGCAGCGGAACTGCGCGAATCCAAGACGTCTAGCCAGCCGAACCGATCATCGGCAGTTCCCGCTGTGATCGCGAGGAACTCCGACTGGATGTGGTGCGTGATGGGACCCCGCGCGCCCGAGCCGACCTCGATCCGGTCCACCGAGCGAATCGGCGTGACTTCCGCCGCCGTGCCCGTGAAGAAGAGTTCGTCAGCGATGTACAGCCACTCTCGCGGTATCGCTTGCTCCCGGAGTTCGTAGCCGAGGTCGGTAGCCAACTGCACGACAGAATCGCGCGTGATTCCCGGCAGGACCGACGTGCCGAGTGGCGGCGTGTAGATCACGCCGTCGCGGATCAGGAAAATGTTCTCGCCGCTGCCTTCCGAAACGTATCCGGCGGCGTCCAAGGCGATGCCCTCGGTGTAGCCGTGCAGGTTCGCTTCCATCAGGATCAGCTGCGAATTCATGTAGTTCGCGGCGACCTTGGCGATCGCCGGCAAAGTGTTCGGAGCGATGCGCGTCCACGAGGAGACGCAAACATCCACGCCCTGCTCCAAGGCTTCTTTGCCGAGGTAACGGCCCCACTCCCAGCAAGCGATGTACAACTCGATCGGGTTGTCCAGCGAACGCACGCCGACATCTCCGAAACCTCGAAACACGATCGGCCGGATGTAGCACGACGAGAGGCCGTTGACGATCGTGACCTCCCGGCACGCTTGCGCGACCTCTTCCCGCGAAAAGCCGAGATCGATCATGCGGTAGATCTTGGCGGACTCGAACATCCGGCGCATGTGCTCGGGAAGCCGGAAGATCGCGGGCCCCTTGCAGGTGTCGTAGCAGCGGATGCCCTCGAACACGCTGGTTCCGTAGTGCAGGGCATGCGTCAGGACATGCACGTTGGCATCGTCCCAATCGATAAGGTTGCCGTTGTGCCAGATCTTCTCTGTCGGCGTAATCATAAACCTACAAGGCCCCGCCCTTCTTTAGTATGGCACTGAACGCGGTCCATCGCGGGGATTCGGAATCGCGGCCAGACCGGAACCTATTCAGAGCGTTACGAGCGGGCACACGCCTTGGCCCAGCCCATGGGCAACCGTGCCGATTCCATGCGATACGGTAGCGAGCCTACCGATCAGGGCACCACGCCTTCAAGGTCAGCGGTCTCGCTTACCCGGTCCGGAAGAATATATCCCCTCGGGCCTCCAGAGAGCACAATCAGATTTCCGGCACAAACCAATCTGTCGCGGCATCCTTCACCGCGAACAGGGAGCCTCGTCAGCGGCCGAGCAGGGTTGCGTCGTAGGCATACACTGAATCACACATGCCCCTCGCCCCTCCGCGTCTGCTACTTGTCGACACTTTCGGATTGATCTTCCGCGCCTACTACGGCCGCTCCCGCGCCCACACGACTAGCCTCCAAACCTCGGACGGAACGCCGACCGAGGCGATCTATGTCTTCAACAACATGCTCAAGCGCTTGATCGAAGACCACCAACCCGACTACCTCGCGGCTGTCTGGGAGGGAGAGGGCCCGACGTTCCGCGAAAGGATCTATCCCGACTACAAGGCGAACCGGGATGCCATGCCCGAGGATCTCGCTATCCAACTTCCTCTGATCCGCCAACTGCTGGATTGCTGGAACGTAGCCGTGGTGTCGGAAGACGGCTTCGAGGCCGACGACACGATCGGCTTGCTGACTAGCCAAGCCGCGAACACGGATGTTGACGTCTGGGTCGTCTCTTCCGACAAGGATCTGATGCAACTGGTCGGGGACGGCGTGTCGATGTTCAATCCGGTCAAAGGCGAACACTACGATCCGCCCAAAGTGAAGCAGTACATGGGAGTCGAGCCAGAACGGGTCACCGATTTCCTTGCGCTCAAAGGAGATGCGGTCGACAACATTCCGGGAGCGCCGGGTATCGGCGACAAGGGAGCCTGTCAGTTGATTGCCGAGTACGGCGACATCGAGCGGATCATCGAGCACGCCGACGAAGTCAAGCGCAAGGCGTACCGAGAGAGCCTGAAAAGCAACGCCGATCAGATCCGTCTCAGCAAGCGGCTCGCGACGCTGGACTTGAGCGGCGAGTTGAAGCTCGATCTTGAGAAGTTCCGATTGGGATCGGCGAACAATGACCGGCTGCTGGAACTCTATCGGAAGCTCGAATTCAATACCATGGCGAGCCAATTGGAGGCGGACGCGGAGTCGGCTGCCGCCGAGGCCGCCATCCAGACGTTCGAGTCCCCCGACGACTTCGAGCGGTGGGTGTCCGCTACGACCGGTCCAATCGCGCTCGCGATCTTGGAAACTTCGGATGAGGCCGCCGATGGCTCCCCGTCGATCGACATTGGATTCTGCGCCGAGAACGACGAACCGCGACTGCTTCCAGCGCGACTGGCGGAGCACGCGAGATCGCTGCTCGAGGAGAGCGGCCGTGACCTCTGGATCCATGACTGGAAGCACGCGATCCGCGCCTTTGGCGAAATGGGCATCGACTTCTCGCGCGTCGCCGACGACACGATGCTCCTGGCATTTCTCAATGATTCGAGTCGCACGACCTACTCGCTCGAAAAGACTGTCGAACGCCGCTTGGCCACAGCTTGGAAGCCCAATGCCGCGTTGGCCGCGGTTCACACGCGGACGCTCCGGGACCGGCTCAAGACGGAGTTGGGCGACGCGAAGCTCAAGGAGCTCTACGAATCCGTCGAACTCCCCCTGGAGCCGGTGCTAGCCCGCATGGAATCCGCGGGAGTGCTGCTCGCGCCCGGCATCCTGACCGACCTGTCATCTGAACTCCAAGGGAAGATCGAAACTCTCGGCGCGGAGATCCATAGCGACGCCGGCACGGAGTTCAATATCGGTTCGCCCAAGCAGCTCGGCGAAGTCTTGTTCGAGCAGCTAGGCCTGCCCGCTCCCAAGAAACGCGGCAAGAGCAAGTCGCTGTCGACGGCGTCAGACGTCTTGGAGGGACTGATCGACAAACACCCGATCGCGGGCAAGGTGCTCGAATGGCGGCAGTACACCAAGCTCAAGAACACGTACGTGGACGTGCTTCCGACACTGGTCGGAAAAGACGGGAGGCTGCACACGACCTTCAACCCGACAGGCTCGGCGACCGGTCGGCTGTCATCCCTGAACCCGAATCTGCAGAACATCCCGGCGCGCACCGAGATCGGTCGCCAGATTCGCCAGGCGTTCGTGGCCCCGGCAGGCACGACGCTCGTCGCCGCCGACTACTCGCAAATCGAGTTGAGGATCCTCGCTCACATGTCGGGGGATCCGAAACTGCTCGAGGCTTTCGGCCAGGGCGAAGACATTCACACACTGACCGCGGCGGAGGTACTGGGTATCGCTCCTGAACTTGTAGGACCGGAAGAGCGGTTTCGGGCGAAGGCCGTCAACTTCGGCATCATCTACGGTCTGAGCGCATTCGGCTTGTCGAAGCAACTGGGTATACCCCAACGGAGCGCGTCCAGCTACATCGACCTCTACTTTCAGCGATATAGCACGGTCAAGGAGTTCATCGTTGACATGATCGAGCAGATCAAGGAAGCCGGATACAGCGAGACGTTGCTAGGACGCCGCCGTCCGATATCGGATCTGGGCAGTTCCAATCACGCAGCACGTCGGCTTGCCGAGCGCATCGCGGTCAACTCGCCCATTCAAGGCACTGCGGCCGACTTGATCAAGAAGGCAATGGTCGCGGTCGACGCTTCGTTGCGTCAGAGCGGGCTCGAAGCGCGCATGCTCCTGCAAGTTCACGACGAACTCGTCCTAGAGGTTCCGGACAGCGAGGTCTCCGCCGTAAGCGCACTTGTGAAGGACGAGATGGAGTCCGCCGGAGCACTGAAGGTCCCCCTCGTCGCGGACATCAAGTCCGGCCCGAACTGGCGCGACATGAGCCCGATCAACTAGCTCCCTGCCCTTCCAGCCAACTGCGACTGACAGCGGGACACGCCAGCGAACTCACAGGTTACGGGTCTCGGGAAGTCACTGCAGCAAGCGTCATGCAGGAGTCAGCAGAAGCGCCTCGAATCTGGCTCCTCTGCACGACTACTCTCAGCGAACCCACTGGCAAGCCAGGAATCGCGGTTCCGCAGCATGTCCACCGCAGTTCCTCGGACGGCGACAATCTTGGGTGGGAGACTGACGCGCTGTCCGCCACGAGGAACAAGGTCCGGCGCATCCACATCAGTCTGTGACCCAGCGGTGCGTTTCGAGGTGCTTCCCGCGGTCGCCCACTCAGCCGTCACGCACGGGTAAGGGGTTATCTGGCGCGCCGGACTCCGTGTCCGCGCGGGGCTGACACGCGTTCCTCGGCTGAACTCAGCGGGGTGCCTCGGCAACCCCGACAACCAAGGAACGGGCAATGTCCGTGAGGTGGGTCAAAGCAATCCGCATTCGCGCGCGGTTGTCTCCACCGTTGTACCCGCGAACGAGGAAGGTTGTTCCACACATGCGGGTTTCTTGGGTAGCGGTGCGGAGCTAGCGCGAGAAAGTGGTCGGTGCGGATTCCGCCAGTTCCCGCCCGGACATGCCTAGGCTGGATTGCGCGGCCCCCTCGCCTTTGCCTCCAATTCAGCGAGCCGCGCTTCCACGGCCTTCCTCTTGCGCAACTCTTCCTGGCGCGCCTGTGCCTCGCTTTCGGCACGCGATTCGGCTTCTTTTCGCGCCTGTGCCTCGCATTCGGCGCGGGATTCGGCCTCCCTGCGCGCCTGATCTGCTTCCTCGCGGGCCTGCGCTTCGCGGTCGGCACGGGATTCCGCTTCTTTTCGCGCCTCATCCGCTTGCTTGCGCACCTGCGCCTCTTGCTTGCGGGCCCGCGCCTCGCGCTCGGCGCGGGACTCGGCTTGCTCGCGCGCCTCCCGCTCCTCCTCTTCGGGCAGCTCGAGATACCTCTCCGTCTTCGGATCCCAGAACCGCAGCTGCCCCTCCGTGCAGCGCTGCTCCAATTGCAATGCCGGACTCCATACCGCCAACGTGCCGTCGGGACGCTCCTCCCAAGGCAGCTCCACGTACTTGCCGTTAACCAGCTCGAAGCCTTTCAAGGGCCGGTCGTGGTACCCGGCATCCAGATCCACCAGCCAGTACTCGCGCACCCCTATCCGCCGGTACTTCTCCTTCTTCTCCCCGGCGTCCCCCTTGACCGTCGACCGCGAGCCGAACTCCCACACCACGTCCGGCGGCTTGCCTTCCTCCCAGACCTTGTAGCTCGGCAGGTCCCGCTGCGGCACGCCGAAGCTCACGAACACGTCCGGGGCGACGGATTTGCCGTTATTCCCGCGCTCGTAATACACCAGCAGGTCGATGCCGACGAACACGTCCGGCGGGCCCTGAAACCGATGCTCCAGCGTACGGAAGCCCGCCATCATTCGCCGGGCATGCTTCAGGCTAGCCGCCATCGGAATGCCGTCCTCGCTGGGATAGTCGACCAGGTCCTCGGCGGGAACCGGCGGCGGGGCCGGGCGCGGCGGCACCCACGGCGGAGGCGGACGCACCGGCTGCGGCGCAACCGCGCCCGTGGGCACGCTTTGCTGGACTTTCTTGACCGGCATGCGTCTGCAAGAGCCCCTGCGCCCGAGTCGCTCACTATACCGCACCGGGCAGGCGGAACGCGCCGGTGCGCCTCGCGCTGCCTCGTCGCAGCCGCTGGTCGCGGCGGCGGACGGATGCTACGGCAAGCACGGATCGCCCCGGACCCTGCCAGAAGGAGCGTCGATGCCGTCAGCGCTGTCCAGATCAAGAACTCGCGGAACGTCTCCTCAGCGCACATCGTGCCAGCACGACCGGAAACGACTCAAATCTGGCTACCTCGTGCATTCACCTTCCGGAAGCGAATTACCGGTAGGACCGCGTGACCCACTCGGCAACGACGCTCGGCTTGGGAGAGCCTTCGACTTCCACGTATACCAGCCACTCGGTCTGGCAAGGCCCTTGCGTTGGGTCGTTGCAATCCGCGTTCGGGCACGGTGGTCTCCACCGTGGTACCCGCGAACGAGGAGAGTTGTTCCACACAGGCGAGTTTCGCGGGTAGCGCTGCGGCGCCAGCGCGAGAAGGTCGTCGGCGCGGATTCCGCCAATTCCCGCCCGGACATGCCTAGGCTGAATTGCGCGGACCCCTCGCCTTTGCCTCCAACTCAGCGAGCCGCGCTTCCACAGCCTTCCTCTTGCGCAACTCTTCCTGGCGCGCCTGTGCCTCGCTCTCGGCACGCGATTCGGCTTCTTTTCGCGCCTGTGCCTCGCATTCGGCGCGGGATTCGGCCTCCCTGCGCGCCTGATCTGCTTCCTCGCGGGCCTGCGCTTCGTGGTCGGCACGGGACTCGGCTTGCTTGCGCCCCTCCTCCGCTTGCTTGCGCCCCTCCTCCGCTTGCTTGCGCGCCTGCGCCTCGCGGTCGGCGCGCGACTCGGCTTGCTCTTCAGGCAGCTCGAGATACTTCTCCGTCTTTCGATTCCAGAATCGCAACTCCCCCTCCGCGCAGTGCTGTTCCAACTGCAATACCGGACTCCATACCGCCAACGTGCCGTCGGGACGCTCCTCCCAAGGCAACTCCACGTACTGGCCGTTCACCAGCGCGAAGCCGTGCAGCCGCCGTTCGTGGCACTCGCCATCCGGATCCACCAGCCAGTACTCCCGCACCCCCATCCGCCGGTACTTCTCCTTCTTCGGCCCGGCGTCCTCCTCGGCCGTCGACTCCGAGCCGAACTCCCACACCACGTCCGGCGGCTTGCCCTCCTCCCAGACCTTGTAGCTCGGGCGGGACCGCTGCGGCACGCCGAAGCTCACGAACACGTCCGGGGCGACGGATTCAGTGTTGTCCCCGCGCACGTAGTACACCAGCAGGTCGATGCCGACGTACAAGTCCATCCGGCCTAGGAACCAATGCAGCAGGATGCGGTAGCACACGATCATCCGCAGTGCATGTATATCGCTTTGCGCCATCGGAATTCCGTCCTCGCTGGGATACTCAACCAAGTCCTCGGCGGGAACCGGCGGTGCCGGGCGCGGCGGCACCCACAGCGGCGGCGGACGCACCGGCGACGGCGCAACCGCGCCCGTGGGCACGCTTTGCTGGACTTTCTTGACCGGCATGCGTCTGCCAGAGCACCTACGCCCGCGCCGCTCACTATACCGTACCGGGCAGGCGGAACGCGCCGGTGCGCCTCGCGCTGCCTCGTCGCAGCCGCTGGTCGCTGCGGCGGTCTGATGCTACTGCAAGCACGGATCGCCCCGGACCCAGCCAGAAGGAGCGTCGATGCCGTCAGTGCTGTTCAGATAAAGAACTCGCGGAACGTCTCTTCAGCGCACATCGTGCCAGCACGACCGGAAACGACTCAAATCTCGCTACCTCGTGCGTTCACCTTCCGGAAGCAAATTACCGGTAGGACCGCGTGACCCACTCGGCAACGACGCACGGCTTGGGAGAGCCCTCGACTTCCACGTTCACCAGCCACACGGTCTGGACCCCCCAGTCGTGCTCGTCTACCGAATGAGGAGTGATGTGGCCTCGGATGCGGCTGCCGGCGGGAACCGGCGCGGGAAACCGGACGCGGTTCAAGCCGTAGTTGATCCCATGCTTGAAATCGCCGGCGACCTTGACCGTGTTCATCATGATCGGCGCGAGCATCGAAAGGCTCAGGAAGCCGTGCCCGATCGTGGTCTTGAAGGGCGATTCCGTGGCAGCTCGCTGCCGGTCGACATGGATCCACTGATGGTCTTCGGTCGTGTCCGCGAAGTTATCGATTCGATCCTGCGTGATCTCGAACCAGTCGCTGACAGCGATCTCCTGACCAGTCTTGGAGCGGAGTTCCTCAATCGGGATTTGCCTCGGCATGTCCAAGAGTTTACATGACGCCGAGCAGCCAAGCGGACTGTGTCGATCAGAGATCCTTGACCTGGCTCTTCGTGAAGGAGTACCAAGCCGCTACCAGCACCAAGACGGCACCGTTCACGCTGAGAACCGTAGTCGCCCCGAACCGCTCGGCAAGGAAGCCGCAACTGAGGTTGCTGAGCGGCATCGCCCCACGGAAGGCGGTGTTGTGGACGCTCATGATGCGCCCCCGCATCTCATCGGTCAGATTGAGTTGCACGAGCGAAGTCACCATTGTGAACACGGCTAGGATCGTGCCGCCGCAGAGCAGCAGCGTCCCCAAGGCAAGCCAGATATGCGTGGCAAACGCGAATCCGAGGATGGAGATGCCCAGCAGGAATTGCATGTTCAGCGAGTTGCGGCCCTTCTTCGGCGCGTTGCCCAAGCTGGCTACAACCAACGCTCCAAGAACCGCGCCCAATCCAAGGACCGCTCCCATGCCGCCGTACCCTTCGGCATCAAGTCCGTAGACATCTCGCGCGAACACCGGTAGGAGCAGGTTGATGGGCACTCCGCAGAATGCGCTCACTAATGCGAGGAGCATGAGCGAGCGCAGGACTTTGCTGCGATGTATCGCTTGCAGGCCCTCTACGAAGCTGCGCAGCAGGTTCTGCTGCCTCTTGTTCCGCACGAACGGGATGCGGATCGTAAGGAGTGAGACGATCACGGCCAAGAAGCTCAGCCCGTTGACGAAAAAGCACATTGCGGGGCGGAAGATCTCGAACACGACCCCGCCGATCGGGCGACCGAGGAAGCCCGCGAGGTTGAACTGGATCGAAAGCAACGCGATGGCGTTGGGCAGGTGTCGGCGCGGCACCAAGGACGGTATCAGGGCTTGGTAGGCGGGACCGCCGAACGCCTGGCCCAGACCCGCGAGGAACGCCGCCACCAAGATGTGCCAGATTTCAATGCTCTCCGCATAGAACAAGGCAGCCAGACCGAAAGCCGCGGTCATCTGCAACAGTTGCGAGCCGATCAACAGATGACGCCGATCCATGCGGTCGGCGAGCACGCCGCCAAGCATCGTGAGCAGCAGAATCGGCAAGCCGTTCAAGAACGCGGTCAGGCCGAGCAAGCTCTCCGAGCCGGTCTGCTCGTAGATGTACCAGCTCTCCGCCACTTGGGCGACGAAGAAGCCGGTGGTCGAGGTGAACGCCCCGAACCACAACCATCGGAAGTTGCGGTAGCGGAATGATCGGAACGTGCGGTTCAGCAGGCCGATGTTGCGAGTGCGGCGCGGCTGATCCATCAACCTCCGGCGACGCCGCGTAGGCGCGACCCCGAGTCGCCGGAACCTTATCTTCCCATACAGCCTCAGCGGAGGCTTCGCCGAAAACTCTGCCTGCGCGAAACTCACTGCCCGTCAATGTCCGAGCAAGCCACGCGTCTCGCGCTGGTTACCATAGGGCTTTCGCCCCTGCGGGCTTCCAACGCCCGCACGTACTCCGACCGCCGACCGGACGCGGGCGGTTCACCGAATGCCTGACCCCGCTTCACTCACCCCTGCACGCCATCCAAAGGGGCTCTACGTACTGTTCGCCTCCGAAGCGTGGGAACGATTCAGCTTCTACTCCATGCTGTCCCTGTTCACGCTCTACTTGCGGGACGGCACGCACGGCTTCGGCTGGACGGAGGCGGAAGCAACGGACCTGTACTCGTGGTACCTCACGTTCGTCTACGCGAGTCCGTTTGTCGGAGGCCTGCTTGCCGACCGGTATCTCGGCTACCTGCGGACGACGCTGATCGGGGCGCTCTTCTTCGTCGCGGGCCACCTGCTCCTGTCTTTCCAGTCCCTGCAGATCGTGTATCTCGCGCTCGCCTGCCTCGTCATCGGGAACGGACTGTTCAAGCCCAACGTCTCGACGATGGTCGGGAATCTCTATCCAGACGGCAGCCCGCTGAAGGACCGGGCCTTCGTAATCTTCTACCTCGGCATCAACATCGGTGCATTCGTCGCCCCGATCGTGATGGAAGAAGTGAAGCTCTACTTCGGTTATCACCCGGCGTTCGCCGTTGCTGGATTCGGCATGGTGATCTCGCTCTGCACACTGTACTTCTGGCGACACCACGTACAGGACAAGGACGCTCCGGGCTTGGCCGCTAGACCACTGGACTCAAGGACCAGCGCGCTCGATAGAGTCCCGGAGTCCCGCCGGGTCGGCGCTCTGCTCGTGATCTTCCTGATCGTCATCGTGTTCTGGATGGCATTCCATCAGAACGGTTCGACACTAACCTTCTGGGCGGACGACAACACCGATTGGGATTTTTCGGGAACCATCGCGAATGCGATCAACCCAGCTTGGATTCTGATCCTGTCATTTCCGCTCGTGTACGTATGGCGTCGTCTCGGCAAGGCAGGCAAAGAGCCGTCGACCCCGGCCAAGATGGCGATGGGAATGCTCCTGACCGGCCTTTCCTTCTTCATCCTGTACTGGGCTGCGAGGGTGGGCGAAGCGTCCGTGACCGGGCCGGATCCGTACGACTACCAAGTCTCCCCTTGGTGGCTGATCGCGTCCTACGGCGTCGTCACGCTGGGAGAACTACTGCTCTCCCCCATGGGTCTGTCTCTGGTTTCCAAGGTCGCTCCGGTTCGCATGCGCGGAATGATGATGGGCGGCTGGTTCGTGGCCACTGCGGTGGGCAACAAATTGACGGCGATCGGGGTCTACTGGACGCGCTGGCCACACTCGGTGTTCTTCGCCGTGCTCGGCTTGATGTGCGTGGCGGTCGCCGCGATCATGGCCGCCATCCTCAAGCCGCTCAAGAGGAGCATGCCTGGAATCTGAAGCTCCGGAAGCAGTATTTCTCTTGGCGTGTGGATCGGCTGCGGCAGCCGAGTCGGATGATGCTTGGAAGTGACGCATGGCAGTCGGACGAGGGGGCATGAGCTTGAATCCGACCTAGCGAGGCTTTGCCTCAGACCAACAAGCGCGGGGCGGCGAAGCGAGCGCGAGTCCCAGCCGCTACGCCAGGGCACCTCTGCGTGATCGCTTGGACCACAAAGTCCAGCCTCAATCGGAGGGCGGGTCCAACGGTGCCCAAACTTGACTCGAATGTAACGCTTAGCGGCAGACAAGGAATCTAGCCCGACTTTGCCAAAATGGGCCAGACCGGCCCTGAAAACCCGCCTTTTCGGGTGTTTTTTGGCGGTTCGACCGCATGCGAATTTCTCATAAGTCCTTTATTATCAACAACTTAATAGTTTTTGGTGAGGTCTCTGTAGTGCCTTAACGCGGGCGGGACCCGGTATTTCCGCCTTCCGGCCTGCCATACTGGTTCCCATGTACATTCGCAGGGTCGAGACCGGTCGCCGCCGCAAGGCCCCCGGCCAGAAGTACCACACCTTCCGCCTCGCGCATACCGTGCGCACCGGCCAGCACGTCCGCCAAGTCCCCCTGCTCACCCTCGGCTCCAAGTTCCCCGTGCCCGAGCGCGACTGGCCCGCCCTCCTCGCGCTCGTCGACGACCTGCGCGCCCACCAGCCGCCGCTGCTGCCCCCGGATCCCGCGCTGCTCCCCTGGGCCCGGCGCATCGTCGCGCACCTCAAAGCCATCGACTTCGACCCCGACGCCGCCCCCGACCACGACCTGGCCACCGTGCATCTCGACTCGGTCCGCAACAGCGGCGCCCGCTCGGTCGGCGGCGAGCGCTTGGCGTTGCACGCCTGCGAGCGGCTCGGCCTGCCGGACGCCTTGCGCGGCTGCGGGCTCAGCGACCGCGACGCGCGCATCGCCCTCTCGCTGCTGGTCGCCCGCATGCTCAAGCCCGGCAGCGAGCACGCCACGCATCTGTGGCTGTCCGGCACCAGTGCCGCTTGGGAACTGCTCGACCTGAACGGCCGCCCGCCCTCGCTGCAGAAGCTGTACCGCGTCGGCGACCAACTCTGGAAGCATCGCGAGCAACTCGAAGGGGCCCTCTTCGCGCGCGAGCGCGAGCTGCTCGGGCTGCCGCGCACGATCGTCTTCTACGATTTGACCAACGTGCATTACCACGGGCCGGCGCGCGGCGACCTGCAGCGCGGACGCTCCAAGCAGAAGCGTCACGACTGCCCGCTGATGACCTTGGCGCTGAGCTTGGACGGGGCCGGCTTCCCGCGGCGCAGCCAAGTGCTGCCGGGCAACGTGTCCGAACCGGGCACGTTGCAAGCGGCCCTGCGGCAGTTGGAGGCCTTGCCGGGAGCGGATGCGGAGCGCCCCACGGTGGTCATGGACGCGGGGCTGTCGACCGCGGCGAACATCGCCTGGCTGCGGGCGCAAGGCTACGCGTGGATCACGGTGCAGCGCGGGCGCGCCGAGCGCCCGGAACGGGAGCCGGACATGCGGGTGCAAACCGCGCACGGCCAGACGGTGCTGGGCTGGCAGCAGGCGGCGGAGACGGACGGGGAGAGCGAGCTGTGCCTGTGGAGCGCGGAGCGCCAAGCCAAGGACGACGCGATCGTGGAGCGCCAGCGGAAGCTCTTCGAGGAAGGCTTGGAGGCGTTGCAGGCGGGGCTGTCGAAGAAGGGCTGCACCAAGGACTGGGCGAAGGTCGTCGAGCGCGTCGGGAAGCTGCGCAAGAGCTGCCCGCGCGTGTCCGGGCAGTACCAAGTGGACGTGCTCCAGGCCGCCGCGCCGGAGCCCGCCAAGGGCCGAGCCAAGACCCCGGCGCAAGCGCAAGCGAAGGCCAAGCCGCGGGCGCAGGCGGTGCGCTGGGAACGCACGGCGCAACACGCGGCCAGCGACTTGCGGGCGGGCACGTACGTGCTGCGCACGAGCCATGCCGACTGGGACGCGCCGCGCCTCGCGGAAACCTACTGGCGGCTGAGCGAGGTCGAGGCGACCTTCCGCAGCCTGAAGGGCGAGATCGGCCTGCGCCCGATCTGGCACGTGAAGCAGGACCGCATCCGGGCGCACCTGTTCCTCGCCGTGCTGGCCTATCACGGCGTGCATCTGCTGCGCACGCTGCTGCAGCGCCAGGGCATCCACACCAGCTGGGCCGGGATCCGCAACCGGTTGGCCGGCTGGATGCGGGTGACCACGACGATGCAAACGAACGCGGGGGAGCTGGTCAGCATCCGCCAGGACACGCTCGCCGATGCCGAGGAGGCGGCACTCGCCCGGGCCGTCGGCATGGAGCCGCAGCTGCACCGCCAGCGGCGGCGGACGCGGCTCCGGCAACTGCCGGAGAGCTGACGCCCGCGCGGTCGCTTCTTCAAAGAATGTAGTGCCTTAACGCCCTTGGTGCGTCTCGTATGTCACTGAAAAGAAACCACTTGTATCTTTCCATTCGGGCAAAATGGCAAAGTCGGGCTAGTGCCGGCGAGCTACCGGCGCCTCGCCTTTCATGGTGAAACTGGACCTCGAATCGATCTATCGCTCCGCGAGATGACGGTATCGTCCGGATGCCGTGCTATAGTGAGTTCAAGAGGGCCTGCTACCCAAATGAGGCCTTGCCCTGCGGGGGCGTAGTTCAGATGGTTAGAACGCCGGCCTGTCACGCCGGAGGTCGCGGGTTCGAGTCCCGTCGCTCCCGCCACTCGCATTCAGGGTCCCGTCGAGCCGCGCAGCGGCCGAGCTGACGGACGGCACCCGGCGCGAAGAGCACATGCAGAAAAACTCAATCAAGGCCACGCTGCAAGCGGGCGGCAACGTTCTCGGAACCTGCATCACCGACTGCTTCAATCCCGAAATCGTTGTGGCGGTCCAAGCCGCTGGCTTGGATTTCTTCTTCATCGACAGCGAGCACGCCAGGACTAGCTTCGACGACGTTCAGGGCTTCGTGCGAGTTGCCAAATCGGTCGGGGTGGTGCCATTGGTGCGGGTGCCGCAGCCCGAGTACTTCTTCCTCGCGCGCATGCTGGATGTCGGGGCGATGGGCATCATCAATCCGCGCACCGAGTCCGTGGACGAGGTTCGCAAGATCGTAGGTGCGATGAAGTTCCCTCCCCTCGGGCGACGAGGTTACGGACTTCGCAGCATCGTGACCGATCTGGACTTCAAGGGCGCTGCGGCCGAAATGGAGTCCGCCAACAAGGAGTCGATGGTGATCGTCCAGATGGAAACGCAGTCGTGCGTGGACGCGATTGAAGAAATCGTCGCCGTGCCGGGCGTGGACGCGACGATGATCGGGCCGTTCGACCTCTCGGTTTCCCTTGGCATACCCGGCGAATTCGAACATCCGAAGTTCTGGTCGGCCTTCGACCGCATGGTCAAAGCCTGCAACAGCGCGGGCGTTGCGCCGGGCGTGCATTTCGGTAACGCGAAGATGCTCCGACGCGCCCGCGATCACGGTGCCCGCTTCCTCGTTTGCGGTACGGACATGTCTGTGCTGCTCAACGGTTTCCGTGCGATGAGAACGGAGATGGACGCTACGGATGCTCAGGAGCAAGCAGCCGGCAAGGCCGGCGGATACATGTAGCGCACGACCCCTTCGGACCCGCTCGCGAATCACGCCGATCGACCAAGGACGCAAGACATGAAGCCCGTTCGGTGGGGAATCCTCAGCACGGCGAAGATCGGCCTGCAGAAGGTCATTCCGGCGATGCAGCAGTCGGAGACCTGCGAGATCCATGCGATCGCCTCTCGGGACCTCTCGGCCGCTCAGAACGCTGCGGGTGAGCTTGGCATCCCCGTCGCGTACGGGTCCTACGACGACCTCTTGGCGGATAGCGAGATCGAAGCGATCTACAACCCGCTGCCGAACCATCTGCACGTGCCGTGGTCCGTACGGGCGGCCGAGGCGGGCAAGCACGTCATGTGCGAAAAACCCATCGCGCTGGACGCGAACGAGGCGAGAATGCTGATCGAAGCGCGTGACAGCGCAGGCGTTCTTATCCAGGAAGCGTTCATGGTTCGCTACCACCCGCAGTGGCTGCGAGTACGAGAACTCGTGCGGGGTGGACGCATCGGCACGCTGCGGTCCGTACAGGGCTTCTTCAGCTACAACAACCGCGATCCGCAGAACATCCGCAACATCGCCGACATCGGCGGAGGTGGACTCTACGACATCGGGTGCTATCCAATCACCGGCGCTCGATTCGTGTTCGAGGGAGAGCCTGCAAGAGTGATGGGGCTAATTGAACGCGATCCCGAATGGGGCATCGACCGGCTGACTTCCGCGATTCTTGAATTCGCGGGCGGTCACGCGACGTTTACCTGCTCCACCCAGATCGTTCCGTACCAACGGATCCACTTCTTCGGCACGGCCGGGCGGATCGAGATCGAGATTCCTTTCAATGCACCGCCCGACCGCCCATGCCGAATCTTCATTGATGACGGCAAGGAACTGGGGAACCTCGGAGTCCAGATCGAAGAGCTACCGACTACGGACCAATACACCGCACAGGGCGAGGTCTTCTCCACTGCGATCCGATCCGGGGAGGCTCTCGAGTTCCCCTTGGAGAATGCCGTCCACGGGATGCGGATCATCGACGCGGTCTTCCGGTCCGCCGAGACCGGCCACTGGGAACTTCCCTAAACCCCTCGTCCAAGGCGACAGTCTATCCGGATCCAGCCCCCCCCCCCCAGTAACATGGCCCTCATCAACCAATCTCTCGGTTTTCGCGGTGACGCTGGCCACGAGCAGGAGGCATTCGACCTGCGGCCCGACGAACTCGTTGGAGACGTGCTGGGTCGCATCTTCGCGGAGGCTACCAGCGAATCGGAGAAGGGGAGGTGGTTCGAGCACCTCTTCATGGCGGTTGTCACGGACAATCCGGATTTCGATGCCACCGAGATCTGGCCTTGGCGCGACTGGCCGGACCGGGAGGCGCGGACGGGCCTTGACGGCCGCGACTACGGCATCGATCTAGTGGCGCGGCTCAACGGAGGCATCACGGTGGCCATCCAGTGCAAGTGCTATTCGGAGGGTCACTTGGTGTCCAAGCGAGACATCGATAGCTTCCTCGCCGAGTCCTCGCGGGATGCTTTCGGGTTGCGCTGGATCGTCTCCACCACCGGCTGGAATTCAGCCGCCGAGCGGGCAATCAAGGGCTTGAACCCTCGGGTACGGCGTATTGATTTTCTGGACTTTCGTGATCGCACGATTCGCGAGCTCAAGAAGCCCGATAGCGAGCGCTACCCGAAGCCGCTTCAGCAGAGCGCTATCGACGCGGTGTACGACGGGCTTGTGACCCAAGGCAATGACCGGGGCAGGCTCGTGATGGCTTGTGGAACGGGAAAAACGTTCACTGCATTGCGACTCGCCGAGCGCATGGTTCCAGACGACGGTCGAATCCTCTTCGTAGCTCCGACAATCGCGCTCGTTTCGCAAGCGCGGAAGGAATGGCTGACGCACACCACGAGAAAGATGTCGGCCATGGTGGTGTGCTCCGACGAGACTGCTGGCGGGCGCGGCGATCAGTACGACACAGGCGTGAGCGAACTCACATGCGACGTAATCTCCACGCCTAAGGAGATCGCAACACGCCTGCGGGCAAGCGGACAGCATGTCACCGTTGTGTTTTGTACGTACCACTCTCTTCGGAGGGTCTGCGAGGCGCAACTGGACTATGAGGCACTTCCCTTCAACCTAGCGATTGCTGACGAGGCCCATCGAACGACCGGCGTCGCCCGCGAGGACACCACGGGCAGGAACAGGGTCGATTTCCAAACTTTCCACGACGGGGAGAAGCTCCAAGCATCCAAGCGGCTCTATATGACTGCCACGCAACGGATCTACTCCGAACGATCCATTGCGGCGGCAAAGAAGTCCGCGAAAAAGTACGGCTTGAAATATGAGGTCGTGCATATGTCCGACGTGGATGTGTATGGGCCGTTGCTGCACCACGTCAAATTCTCCGAGGCAGTGGCCGCGGGCGAACTCTCGGACTATCGCGTGATCGTGTTGGGAATCCGCGATAGCCAACTGTCACCGGGAATCAGAAGCGCACTGCAAGGCAAGAACGTCCCGGCGCGAGTCTCGCAGATGGACTTGTGCCGACTCCTCGGCACGATGCTCGCCCTGAACGGCGTGGTCGAGGGGCAGGAAGCGCCCGGTCGACTTTCGCGCAGCATTGCTTTCGCCTCGACGATCGCGCGGTCCAAGTGGTTCACCGAAACGATCAATGACAATCGGGCCCTCAAGCTTCGAGTGACAAGGGTCATGAGCCAGCGCGGCAAGCGCGCCGAGCTAGAGGCGCGTCACTTGGACGGCACGAACACAGCGCTCAAGCGCAACCAAGAGCGCCGGTGGCTGAACGACGCACCCAAGCGGGATCAAGCGCGCATGATCTGCAACGTCAAGGTCTTTAGCGAGGGAGTGGATGTGCCCGCTCTCGAAGCGGTGTCGTTCCTCGACCCGAAACAAAGCCACATCGACATCGTGCAGGCAGTCGGCCGGGTCATGCGAAAGGCTCCAGGCAAAGCGCGCGGCTATGTCGTCGTGCCCGTATACGTGCCCGAGGGTGAGGGGGATATCGCGAAACTGCTCGAGCAGCGGACCGACGATTACCGCCATATCGGATCCGTACTCCGAGCCCTGCAATCTCATGACGAGCGACTGGCCGAGTCGCCCGCCACCTTTATCGACGTGCAGATGCCGGAGGGAGGAAACGGAGGCGACAAAGATCCCCCGCCGGGCGGTGGCGACGAGGACGACGAGAATCCCGAACGCATCCAGGAATCATTCACTTTTCAGTCCGTGGAACCGGGCATCTTTGCCAAGGTCGTGGCGTCATCAGGTCTAGGCCGGCCTGGCCAGATCACCGCGGACGAAATCGCTAGCGCGGTGCGGATGGCCGCTAGGCGCATCGAGGATAACGTCGGTCTGCTCGACTCGCTTCGGGCCGCGTTGGATCTGACCGGCGTCAAGGACAAGGAGGTCTCGACAACCGCGGCATTGCTACTATGCAACGCCTGCCTGCTCCACCGACGACTGCAAGCCGAGTCCCCGAAGTTCGAGGCCCTGCCAGAACTCACGGCGATCGGACGCTCTGAAGAACCAGCGGACATGCTTGCTGAAGCGTGGGACAAAGTTCTGGAAAGAGACTACAAGCCGGTGTTTCAGCCGGCACTGTCGATCATCGAGAACTCACCGTCGTTTGAGAGCCTGAAGCCGGCGACTCAGATCCTCGCCTCGGAGATCGGTCGGATTTCGGATACCGTGGCCGACCTCGGGTATGTCCACGCTGGTCCGCTATATCAATCGATCCTCAGCAACGCGGAGAGCGACGGAGCGTATTACACGGACCACATTTCGGCACTTATGCTTGCAGGCTTGGCACTGAGCCCTGACCTAGTGGAATGGTCGAATTGGGATCAGGCAACCGGTCTCCGAATCCTAGACCCTGCTTGCGGTACGGGTTCGCTGCTGATGGCCGCGCTAAAGACCATCAAGGACAGGGTCACTGCCAGCGCAAAGGAGCCGATGACTGCTGATCGTGTCGGTAGGATTCACAAGGAACTCGTAGAGAATGCGATCTACGGGCTTGACATCAACTACCAAGCCACGCAGCTTGCCGCGTCCAACCTCACGCTCGGTGCCCCAAGCGTCGACTATGACGCTATGAACATCCTCACACTCCAGCACGGACCGCAGGGAAACGGCACTGTGGCGCTCGGTAGCATCGACTTGCTTCCCCATGCCATGGGCAGTAGCGAGCAACTTGATCTACTCAACCATGTGAAGGAAGCGGAGGTCTCGACGCCTAGTTCGCCTGAGTCTAAGGTGCCGTCGATCGATTCGGTCGATGTGATTCTAATGAATCCTCCGTTTACGAACAACATCAAGCGGGCAGCGAAATACAGTAAGGAAGACAAGAAGCGCATGCAGGCCCGAGAGCTTCGAATCAAGAGTCAGATCATGACAGGTGACCTTGAGGCATCGGAGATGATCGACGTCAACAGCGTCCGCACATTCTTCACGCCGCTCGCAAATGCCCTGCTGCGCAAGGAGCGTGGAGTTCTGGGCAAGGTCTTGCCGACGACCGCCTGCACGAGCACCTCCGGCATTGCGGAGCGCAAGTACCTTGCGAAACACTTCCACATCGACAAGATTGTGACTAGTCACGATCCAAAGTATCCGAATTTCTCGGTGAACACGTCGATCCACGAGTCCTTACTCGTCTGTCGTCGACAGACCAAGGAAACGAGCGACAAGCCGACGATCTTCATTTCGCTTAACAAAATGCCACGGACACCGGAGGGGGTTGCCGAATGGCTGCTGGACGCGCACAGTTACGGGGGGGGGGGGGCTCACCGCGTGGTTGCGTGGCCCCACGATAGAGTCGCTGAAGGAGACTGGACGCCCTGCCAATACTACGATGGCTCACTAGCAGCGGTATCCCGAGTGCTTGATGGCCTCGAGCGACTTGTTCAACTGGGGCAGGTAGCATCAGTTGAACCGAGCGGTCGGCGGCTACAGGATGCATTCGAGAATCCACTGACGGGTGTCTCTCATTCAGAGCCAAGCTATGAAGTTGTCTGGACCCACAAGACCGCCAAGCGAACCACCATGCGGTCTTTCTCAGACTACACAACAGCCCCAAAGGAATCCAAATACGAGTACGCGACGAATGTGCTCTGGCCGAAGGCGAGCAAAATGCTGGTCGCCAGCAAGATTCGAGGCTCGAGAGTTCGCATGACTGCGATTCAACTTGCGCGCCCAGCACTTGGGCAGCCGTTTGTTCCGGTGACACCGCACGCCACGACCTCGTCTCCAGAGTCGGTGCTGCAAGCCTGGTGCGCTTATCTCAACTCAACCCCCGCAGTCGTGTCGTTCTTGAACCGTCGCCAGAAGACATTGGACTACTCTTCCTACTCTCTCGACCAGCTTCGCTCGATTCCTGTCCCAGATCCGAAGAAGGTGGATCTGAGGCCGCTGGTGGATGTCTTTATCAAACTGGGTGACGCCGAGATGCTGCCTTGGCCGAAGATGCACAAGTGCGCTGTCCGAGTCGAGCTAGACGATGCTGTCGCCAAGGTCCTCTGTATTGACGCGGCCGAGATAAAGGAGTGGCGCGAGCGGATCGCCAGAGAACCCACTGTCTCCGGCAATGCCGCCGATGAGCTGACCGCAGAGGGCGTATGAGACGGGCACTTCGCGATAAGGCCTTGTGAAACCAAGACTCTGGATTGAGCTAGACGCTCAGCGAAAGGTGGTAGCAGACCAGCGACCGCGGTAATGATCTTGGCTGGCACCGACAGTCGCGGTTCCGTCAAGGAGTGTGTTGGCAAATTGTCAGAGGTCACGGACTCCGAGCCTCGACCCAACGCCGTCACCTGACGAGCACGATTTCGGCCAAGTCGCGGTCGAGATGCACGCAGTACTGACCATCCTTCGGGTGGAGCCAGATCCCTTGGGCCGGTCCGACCTCTGGCATGTCCTCGACCGTCGCATAGACTCTCCCGCCTTCGTCCTCGACTTCGGGACTCAACGGTCCGATGTGGATGTGGGCGTGGCACTGGGTGCGGAAAAAGTGGCTGTTCTGCGCCAGACCCCATCGACCGGGATAGAGTTCCTCAGCCCGCTGGATCGCGCGCTTCCAAAGCTCGATGCGTAAATCGCGATCAAGATGGATGGTGGACTGGAATCCGTGATCGTGGGCCTTGGGAAGCGCCAAGTACCGGTTGGGCTTCCTAGGGTTGATGTCCTTGAGGAAGTAAATGTCCTCAGTCGCAAGCTCAGCCGTGCGGCAGAGGGAGCAGACACGGCTCTTCATGCTCACGGATCGCGCATGGTCGCAGGGACAGTTGACAACGGGCATTGGAATGATCGGAACGAGTGTAAACAAACCAAGGGTCGCCAGTGCAAGCCAACGATGACGGAGACCGCCGCGTAGTGACCGTGATCGAGGTCGCCGACTCATTCCACACACAGCATCCTTGGACGCGTCCTACCTCACGAGAGTATACCACGAAACGGTCTTCGCCATGAATCCGGCCTCAGCATCCGGTTGCCTTGATTCTGGGTGGTCCGAGTTCCTACGCCATCCCTGCTGCCCAGCCCTTGCGATGCTGAAGCTTGCCGCCCAGCCTATTCCCAATCCACTTACTATGCAGGTATTCAACTGTGCGACGAACATAATTCGAACTCAAACCACGAATCGGCCAACATATCTGAGGTACGAGCACCTCTTCTGAAGCACTCCATAAAGTGAGGGACTTCAGGCACGGGAACGATCCGAGACTCGCCTGTAGACTCATCCCTCTTGCAAACGAACGTGGTCGCTAGTTCGTCTTCCCGCATCCATTCCATCATCACCGGTGAATGGGTGGTCGAAATGGACTGAATTCCGTGAAACTCCGATTCATGCCATAGCAGCAGATACGGCAGACGAATCCGATTAGGGTGAACTGCTGACTCAACTAGATCCAAGGTAATCATGCTTGGCTTTTCGGGCTGCAACAACGCCGCTAAAAGTGCTGCAAATCGCAATGTTCCGTCGCTCAGCCGAGTGGCAGGTACGTCCCCACATTGATCACGCAACATGAACATCAATTCGCCGTTCGGTCCACGTATCGTCCCCACATCCGCGAGTTGCTCCGAAAGCAGTTGTTGAAGCCACCAAAGAAGGGAGTCTTTGTACTCAAAGGACTGACAAATCGATTGTACAATGGCCGCAAACTTCTCTCCATTGTCCCCGATGCCCTTGACATATTCAGGACTAGAATATTTTCGTAAAACCATTGGAGAGGGATCCAATGGGAGAATACTGGCAAGAGTATTGGCTACGTCATTAGACTGCTCTGCAATAATTGACACACTTCTTCTGTTGTTGACCCGCTCGCAATACTCCGACGTATTGGATTGGATAATTGAACCGGAATGCGCTCCGGTCGCGCCTAGTCGAACCTGTGCGAGGATGGACCCAGCACCAGTGCTTGGAATCAGAAAGTCGCTATTTAGCGGATCAGTATCCTCCGATGGACGGGATTCCAATGAATCCGGGGCACTGTCATAGCGAATGGTAGAGTCGAGTATCAACCGTTCGCGCAGGAGCGATCCAGCCTGCGGTGAAAGCTTGACCAAGTATTCCCACTTCTCCGACAACGGTGAATCCAACCTACCTCGAGCCTCGATTACGACCTCGTCTATCGAGTCCTCGTGCGCGAAGCACGCTCCTGCACTCGCCCCGCGAATACCGGGCCATCCACCGAAGTTTTCGTCTGGAGGCTTTCCGTCAAAGACCTCTTTGACTGTCAGGCCGCGACTCAATCCCCGAAGAACGAGAAACACTTCCAGAAAATTGGACTTTCCGGATCCGTTCTCGCCAATGAGCAGGTTGGATCGGCCCAGCGAGATGTCGAGGTTGCGGAAACTCTTGAAGTTCTCGACAAGTATGCGGTCAATCATGTGAATGAGACTCCATTCGAAACATGCAATCCTTCATGGCCGAAGAGACCGATCACCTTGATGACAACCTTCGAAGTCCACGAAGGGACGGATGGTTCGTGACTTCGGTGGCCAAGCGAGGCATGCGACAGGTTCGTTCCCGTAACCCGATTGTACCACTCAACTGACTGCCCCTCGGAGCGCGGAGCCCACCATCCGCAGCCAGCACCGTCATGCGGTTCGCATCAGTAGCGAGATCGCCCGAGGTGACCTCGCTGTCCATGTAGGCCAGATCCACCCCACAGTGTATCTGCGGGAACACCGTGGCGACCAGCGTGGTGGACCAGAGCCCCACCGGCGCTCCGCGCGGTTACTGGCGTGGATACACATTCAACTTGTATTCCGAGTGGGGTGCCCCACTGCATGCGCGGTGGCGAGGCGCATATCGCAGAAGGTCGGAACCCGCTCGGTTGAGCAGCAATCTGAATCCACAACTAGAACCGGAAGAACTTCCGATTCGACAGCCCACCGGCGTCAAGGGGTGGCAATTCGGAGCTGACGCCGATCAAGTCGGTCATGCGGGCTTGAGAGCCCCACTAGTTGAGCATGATAAGTGGTGGACGATCCGATAACGTCTAGCATTACATACGTTATCGTCTATGATGTAGAGTATTGTGGACAACTACAAGATGTCGCTTCCGGCACTCCATGCCTTAGCCAAGTTGGGGCGCGACATCCAAGCCGCCCGGCGGCGGCGCCGGCTTCCCGCCGCGCTCTTCGCGGAACGTGCATCCATCAGTCGAACGACACTGCACAAGGTGGAGCGCGGGGACACGGGAGTGTCTGCGGGAGCATACGCCAAGGTACTCTTCGTGCTTGGCATGGAACGCCGCCTCGCGGATCTCGTCGATCCGCGGCACGACACGGTCGGGCTCGAACTTGACGAAGACCGTCTACCGAAGCGCATTCGCCTGCCCCGGTAGAAAGCCGACTAGGGCCATATAGACAGGATGGAGCGACGAATGGAACGGGAATTCCTAGTCTACGCTGATCTCGTCGGCACACCCTATTTGGTGGGACGCCTGTGGACGCGTTCCCGAGGCGCCCGAGATAGCGCTAGCTTTGAATACGACAGAGCGTGGCTATCTCAATCCATCCGTTTCGCATTGGATCCAGCTTTGCAGTTGGTGCAGGGACGGTTTCACACAGCGTCCGATAGAGCCCTCTTCGGTGCCATCGCGGATTCGACTCCCGACCGCTGGGGACGCATGCTGATGCGACGCGCGGAGCGTCATCAGGCAGCGAGCGCGGGAAGGCACCCTCGCACGCTGCACGAGATTGACTATCTGCTAGGTGTAGACGACGAGGCCCGACTGGGAGCGCTACGTTTCGCCCCACACGAAGGAGGACCGTTCCTAGCCGAGTCGATCCACGGCCGCATCCCACCGCTGGTCGAATTGCCTCGGCTGCTGGCAGCGACGAATCACGTGCTCGACGATGCCGCAACAGGCGACGACTTGCGACTCCTGCTCGCTCCCGGCAGTTCATTGGGCGGTGCTCGCCCGAAGGCCTCGGTGCGTGATCGCAACGGCAACCTACTGATTGCCAAATTTCCGAGTAGCAACGACGAATTCGACATCGTGCGCTGGGAGGATGTGGCATTGCGCCTAGCGAGACGCGCGGGAGTCCAGGTGTCGCGATCACGATTGGAAGTCATTGCCGGGCACAGCGTCCTGCTCTTGGAACGGTTCGATCGAAAATCGCAGATCCGGACTCCATACATCTCGGCAATGAGCATTCTCGGTGCCGCGCCACACGAGGATCACAGCTATCTCGAACTCGCCGACGCGCTCCGAAGATACGGAGCATCGCCAAGATCAGACTTGCAGGCACTCTGGCGGCGGATCGTCTTCAGTGTCCTAATCTCAAACACGGATGACCACCTGCGTAATCACGGCTTTCTCTACGTCGGTCCGCAAGGGTGGACACTCTCGCCGGCATTCGACCTGAATCCGGTTCCCCTGGAGGTCAAGCCGCGGATCCTGAGCACCGCGATAACGTTCGACGACGCAACGGCATCGCTGGAGCTAGCGATGGAAGTCTCGGAGTATTTCGAGGTGGACGCGGCTCAGGCGCGCAGGATCGTCGCCGAGGTCGGTGGTGCGACCAGCCGGTGGCACTCCGAAGCGGCCCAGCTGGGCATCTCCAAAGCCGAGATCGATCGCATGGCTTCAGCTTTCGACCATTCGGATCTCGCGGCCGCCAGATCTCACAGCGGATGATTCGGAGTGCCTGAACCAAGTCGGCTCGGTTTGGTCGACGAGGCACGCGTGACGTGCGACTGCCGCCCGGGCAACGGGCCTACGGAGCACGAGCAACGCTCGGAGCGCCTACGCCCGGGCGTGCTGCGAATGGTCGTACCCGCTGATCCGAAATCCCCGCAGGGCTCGCAGGCATATGAGCAGCCAGCACTAGGCGGAAGCTCGCCGGAACTGGCGAACGGTCCCATGCGCGAAGGCAGCTTCGTAGCGTCGCAGCAAATACTCATCGGTCATGCCCGCGATGTAGTCGCATACCACCCGAGGCAGAGTCTCGCTATTTAGCTGGTCCACGGAATCGCTCGGAAGGGCACTCGGGTTCTCAAGGTAGTAGAGGAATAGTTCACTGAGTTTCTCAGCGTGGCCTCGCGTCACCTCCCGCACCGATGGCGCATCGTAGTAGCACTCGGTCAGGACCGCCCGGGTTTGCATCATCGTGGCGCTCGTGCTCTCGAGCGGGGTCGCGATCCGGCGTGAGGCTGTGCGCACATCGTTCCAGCCATTTACTCGCGCCTGGCTCGCGGCGGATACGGTTCCTTGGATCAGACCGTCAACCAATTCCCCCACCAGTTGACGAAGTGCCTCCGTCAACGCGCGTTGGGCCGTCGCCCCCGGGTAGCGTTCGCGAATGCGTTCCAGAATCGCGGCGAATCCCGGGACACGGTCGCACACCGTGTCTAGATCGAGATAGCCACCCTCGACCGCGTCTTCCAGATCCGCACTCAAGTAGGCGATGGCATCAGCGCTGTCGATTAGTTGCGCCTCGAGCGTCGGCTGCAGTTCTGGCAGATATTCCTGATGCGCGATGTCGTTCGGGTCGAGATCACGCGAGTGCTTGAGCAGTCCCTCGCGAACCTCGAACGTCAGGTTCAGACCGCGGAAGGCGACGTAGCGGCGCTCGAAGTGCTCGACGATCCGCAAGGCATGGAAATTGTGGTCGAAATAGGACCCGTGCCGTTGCATTTCGCGGTTGAGTGCGCTTTCCCCGACATGACCGAATGCGGGGTGGCCCAAATCGTGAGCGAGTGCCAGAGCCTCGATCAAGTCCACGTTGAGGCTCAAAGCCGCACCGACTGACCGCGCGATCTGAGAGACTTCGATGGTGTGGGTGAGCCGCGTGCGACAGTGGCTTGAATCAGGAAGCGTCGCGACCTGCGTCTTGCCGGCCAAGCGCCGGAAGGCCTTCGAGTGAATGATGCGATCCCGGTCGTGCTGGAACGGCCCCCGGTAGGCGTCCGCACCCTCGGGTTCGGGATGCCTGCGCAACCGTGATCGTTCGCTCGGAAATCGCAGGCAAGTCAGCATCGCGATCCAGAGGGCTAGCTCCCCTCGGCAATCGTCTCCAAAAGCTCTGTAGCCATGGGACTGGCCGGGCCGTTTTGGGTCCGGATCGCGTCCAAGATCTCACGCGCCTGCTTGGGGTCGCTCTCGATGAGAGTGCGAGCGACTTCAATTGAAGCCCGATCTCGAGATACCGTCCGGGTGGGGTTCTCCACCACCCACTGAAACTGCTTACGAGCCTCCTCGGCCGAACCCTCGTCAAGCAGCAAGCGACCCAGCGCAAGCCGAGCCAATACAGGATACTCGCTACCACTCCCGTTCACGGCTAGTTCGAAGTGAGCGCGGGCCTGCTCGATGTTGCCCTGTTCGCGATCAAGCAACCCGGAATAGAAGGCGGCACCGGCTGCGGCCGGAGACCCGGAGAAGTCGACAGCGAGGATGTCTAGGGACCGGGTCACGGCATCGATCCGCTCGGTCTCGGTGGCGAATGTCTTGGTCCCTGTGATTTCCTCGGCGGTTACGACTCCGTGGTAGAGGTCAATCGCCTCTTGGAGTGCGCTCATGGCCGCCCTCGATTGATTCCTTGAGTAGGTGGTGTAGCCCACCGCCGCCACGATGATGACGACCACGGCGATGCCGCCGCCGATGAATTGCTTACGATGACCTGCAAAGAACTCGACTCGCTGAGTGACCTCTTCGACGAATCGATCCCGCTTCAAGTCCTTGCGACGAAACCTTGCCAATGCGTTACCCTGCCTGGGCGCAGTATCCATCCCGATCTGGGTGCCGCGCTCAAACTCATTCTAGCCTACCGAGCCATCGCGGCTCGGGCCCGCGATTCGGGCCCGCGATCAAGTCACATCCCAAGGGAGCCAGAGTGGGCACCGAGCCTGGACAGCCGACCCTCCGTAATGGGCGGCTCACGGATTCATCGCTATTCTCCGCCCCAGCCCAAGTACGCGGATGGGACCGCACGGATCGTCGGCATTGGCACTGGATTCGATGATGGGCCGGCCATCAAGCGATGAGATCGGTTACCACCCGTCCGTGGACATCCGTCAACCGAAAATCCCGGCCCGCGTAGCGGAAGGTGAACCGTTCGTGGTCGAACCCCAGCAAGTGCAGCAGCGTGGCGTGCAGGTCATGGACGTGAACCGGTTTCTCTTCCGCGCGGAATCCGAACTCGTCCGTTGCGCCATGCACGTGGCCCTGCTTGACCCCGCCGCCGGCCAGCCACATCGAGAATCCATACGAATTGTGGTCGCGACCGTTCTTGCCGGAATTCGCTCCGAACGAGGTCAGTTCGACCACGGGTGTCCGGCCGAATTCCCCGCCCCAGATCACCAAGGTGTCCTCGAGCATGCCGCGCTGCTTCAGATCGGTCAGTAGAGCTGCGATCGGCTGGTCGCATTGACCCGCCAGCCGGCGGCTGTTCTTCTCGATCTCGCTATGCGAATCCCAAGGCTGCCCCGCCCCATGCCACACTTGCACAAACCGAACGCCCTTTTCCAGCAACCTCCGGGCAATTAGCATCTGCCGCCCGTGCAGCGTGTCACCGTACAGGTCCTTGGTAGCCTGCGACTCGCTATCGATATCGAATACGTTAGTCGCTTCCATCTGCATGCGGAACGCTAGCTCGAAGGATTGCGCTCGCGCCTCGAGCAACTCGTCACCGGCCCGCTCGTCAGCGTGAGCGCGATTCAGCCGCCCGAGCAAGTCCAACTGCTGCCGCTGCGCCTCGCGACTGGCGAATCGGTTACGCACGTTCGCGATCAGCTTGTCGGGTTCCGAATAGCTGGTGTCGATGTGCGTCCCTTGAAACGCCCCCGGCAAGAATGCGGACCGCCAGTTCTTCGCCCCCCAGATCGGAAAGCCGTTCGGACACAGAATCACGAACCCGGGCAGATTACGGTTCTCCGTGCCGAGTCCGTACGTGAGCCAGGAACCGAAACTCGGGCGCGATTGTTGCGTCGTGCCCGTGTTCATCATCATCAGCGACGGACCGTGGTTCGGGACGTTCGTTTGCATCGACCGAATCACGCAGAGATCGTCCACGTGCTCGGCTACCTTCGGAAAGATCTCGCTGACCTCGATACCGCTTTGACCGTGCTTGCGGAACGCGAACGGCGAAGGGAACGCCGCTCCGGTGCGACGTTCCGTCCGGAGGTGGATCGGAAGGGCCTTGCCCGCGTACTTCGCGAGGGCGGGCTTGGGATCGAAGGTATCGACCTGCGACGGACCACCGTTCATGAAGATGTGGATCACGCGCTTCGCCTTCGCGGGGAGCGGCGGAACCTTCGGCGCTAGAGGGTCGGTCGGGTCGTAGCGGGCCGCGACGGACTGACTGGGTGCGAGCAGCGCGCCGAACGCGCACGAGCCGATCCCCATCGTGGCGTCGCGCAGAATCTCCCGTCTCGTCACGCCGGTTTCCTCAAACGATCGGCTACCCATACGTGCCCTCCATCCAGCTTCGCTCGATTGCAAGGCTCGACTGTAACTCCAGCCTCGATTGACATCCTACCCGATCAGCGCAGTTCTCTGCATCCCCGAACACACAGCACCCAGCAACCGTTCTGGGAATCCAATTGCCACGCGTGCCGGACGCCTTCGCACCAATAGCAACCTAACGCTTCAAACCTGCGCCTATATCGACTAGATGAGTCACTTCAAGAAGGGACGCCCTATACCTGCAGCGTGGGTCGCCATTTTCCTTGCCCTAGCGATTCCGTTCGGGATTTCCGCGCAAGACCGCCCGGCCCAACCTACGAGCGATGCACAAGAGGATCCCCCGAGCGAGGACGCGAGTCCGGACGGGGATGCCACTCCCGCGACCGAGGCCGGTGCCGAGGCGCAACGCACCAATCTGAACCTGCTCGGACAGGAAGACACCAAGTCCGGCGAGGCCCGTCGCAACGAGAACGTTCAGTTCAATCTCGTCGACACCAACACCTTGCAGGAACTCAACATTCGCCTCGGCGCCACGGCGACCATCGTCACGGACTTCCAGCCGGACCGTGACTACTACGGGGCCGAGTACGGCAGGCGTGCCCGACCGAACCTTCACTTGCCGCCCGCACGCGGCAGCGGCGTTCACGGCAACGCCTCGTGGACCCACGGCAACAGCGCGTTCTCCGCACGTTCGTTCTTCCAAGTCGGGGACGTCCAGCCCGCGAACGAAAACCGGTACGCGTTTCGCCTGACCGGTCCGATATGGGACGGTGCCCGCTTCACGGTCAACGCTTCCCAGCAGAAGATCCGAGGCCAGGTCAACGGCAACGTGCTGGTGCCTCTACCCGAGGAGCGAACGCCCCTGCTGATCGATCCCGCCAGTGGGGAGCGCACGGACGACGCGACGCGAGCCTTGGTCAGCCAACTGCTCGAAGCCTACCCGTCCGAACTTCCGAATCGTACGGATATCGCGGCGCGCGCACTGAACACGAACGCACCGCAGAGAGTCGATACCGACTCGGCCAATCTCCGCTTGGACCAAGGCCTTACCAAGCGGGGCAAGCTCGGCCTGAGCTATGTCTTCACTTCCCAGAGCGTCGACGCCTTCCAGTTCGTGCGCGGACGGAATCCGGACACGGAGATCAAGAACCACCGACCGAGGATCACTTGGACGCGACCGTGGTCAGCGGACACCGTCACGAACTTCTCGGTCGGATTCGACCGTATCGGATCGCTGCTGATCCCGGAACCGAACAACTTCGGGCCAACTGTCGGGGTCGGATTCGCGATCGACGGCCAAGGACCTTCTCCGTTGATCCCGGTCGACCGCGCACTGAACACATTTCGATTCGCCGGAGAGGTTTCGCGCAGCGTCGCGAATCACAGCATCAAGGCTGGGTTCCACTTCGGGCGCATCCAGCTGAACGGAGTCGAGCAACAGGCGATCCGGGGCAACACGCAATTTTCGGACAACTTCGGCAACGACGCGATTACCAACTTCCGTCTCGGCAAGCCCACCCGCTTGCTGAAGACAGTGGGCAGCTTTCACCGTGGATTTCGCCAGTGGGCCAACCAGTTCTATGTCGCCGACACGTGGAAGGCTGGCTCCAATCTCACACTCAACTTCGGATTGCGCTACGAACTTGTGACGCCTCCCCAAGAGGTCAACGAATTCGAGACTCTGCCCTACGGTTGCGACTGCAACAACTTCGCCCCGCGGTTCGGCTTCGCCTACCGGCTCGGCGACCGCTGGGGAACGCTACGTGGCGCGTATGGCATCTCGTACGGCGAGATCTATCCGGTCACCTACAGCCAGTACCGCATCAACGCGCCCAACGTAGTGCGGCTAGTTGTGCTGCAGCCCAGGCTTGTCGACATCATCAGCGGTGCCGCCTTCGCAAACGTGACGCCCGGCTCGCGCTCAACGCTATTCGACATCGCCGACAATCTCGTCGAGCCGTACAGCCACCAGTACAGCTTCAGTTGGGAGTTCGCCTTGTCCCGGACCATGAATCTCCAGCTAGGCTACGTGGGCAGCCGGACTCACAGGGTCTTCCAAGCGTGGTTTCTCAACCGGGGCGAGCGCCCCGAGGGTCTTCCCGTCACCGTCCGGACGACGAACCGCCGTCGGCCGGACGCCCGCTACAACGATGTGCTGCGCTTGCACAATGCTTCCCGAGCGTACTTCGACGCCGGGCGGGTATCGTTCGTGATGCGCGACCTGAAAGGCTTCACTGTCGATGCGGCCTACTGGTTCAGCAAGTCGATCGATCTCGGCAGCGACTACACCAATACCATGAACGGCGGCGACGCTCGCCGGGCCGTGAGTCAGACCGCTTACGACATCCATTCGGATGTGAAGTCACTCAGTTTCTTCGACCAGCCTCATGCTCTACTACTCCGTGCCGTATACAGCACGCCGCAGGGTAGCGGATGGGCTGGAAAGTTGTTTGGCGGGTGGGAGTTTTCGACCGTGACGCTTCTCAAGACCGGCACACCGTTCACGGTGCAGACGGGTTCTGACGGACCGGGCTTCGGGAACGTGGACGGCGCGATGGGAGACCGCCCTCACTTGCTGGACAGCTCGTTGCTCGGTCGGACGGTAGGCAATCCGGACACCTCCCGGCAGATCTTGCGCCGGGATGCATTCGCGTTTCAGCAAGTCGGTGACTTGGCTGGCAACCTCGGCCTGCGCACCTTCCGCCGGGGCAAGATCGCCAACGTGAATGCCAGCCTGTCGCGCAGTTGGGCCATGGCCTCGGACAAGCAACTCCGATTCCAGGCCGAGTCCGTGAACTTCTTCAACACGCCGCAGTTCGCCAATCCGAACGTCAATCTGACTTCCCCCGCCTTCGGCCGGATCACGAACACGCTCAATGACGGTCGCACGTTTCGCTTGACGCTGGCCCTTGAATTCTAAACTGCGAACCGGTCTTCCACCGGTGAGTTGCCCGCACTGGGAGTCGACCCGGCCGGCCCATCGGATTCTCCCTCGCTAGCCAGACCTCTTGCGAACGCCGACCAGCGTCGCCTCAATAGATTTGCTGGGTCTCGGCCGTGACTTCGGCGGGCGGTGGCACCCCGGCTTTCAGCATCACCTGACGTAGCGCGGCGATTGTCACCGTTGACGGCTTGAAGTTCCCGAACCGGTAACCGGTCGCGATCGCCAGCGGCGTCCATCCGAACCGGTTCGGTCGATTCCAGACCTCGATGTCCGCTCCCCGGTCAGCCAAGTACTCCACCACTTTCGGCAGATTCTTATACGCGGCGCCGTGCATGGCCGTCTCCCCGTTGCTGTCCATCGCGTCGATGTCCGCACCGAGTTCAAGCGCGGTCGCGACCGCCTCCAGCACTTCCGCTTCCGTACCGGCGTCCTCGCCCGGAGAGCGCGTTCCCAACCCCGCCGCAGCCATTAGCGGCGTGCTCTCGTCCGCGTTCCGCAGACTGGTATCGGCCCCGATGGCAGCCAACGTGCGCATCAGGTCCGCGTCGGCACTCTGCGCCGCGAGAAAATACGGCGTAGCGCCGAGCTTGTTGAGCCTCGTGTTTCCAAGGTTCACCTTCTTGGTCATCCGCGCATTCACATCCCCGCCCCGCTCGACCACCTCGCGAACGAACTCCAAGCTGGTCATCTTGCCCGATCCGGCGGGCGGCGGGTCATTGTCGCCGACGCCGGGCTTGCGAACCCGCGCGATGGCATGCAGCACCGTATAGCCCGTCCGGGCTTGATTCGGGTCGGCTCCTGCTGCGAGCAGCCGGATGGCGAGGTCGTAGTGCGCATTTTCGACGGCGATCAGCAACGCGCTCGCTCCGAACGGCGGTGCTCCCCTGTAACCGCGAGCACGACTGGGAGTGTCGGGAGGCGGACGGATCCAATCGTTGGCGTCGGCCCCAGCTTCCAGTAACGTATCGAGCACTTCGATCTTTCCCTCGCGCGTGGCAAACAGCAGCGGCGTGAATCCGGTTGATAGGCGAGCATTCACGGATGCCCCGGAATCGACCAGCAACCGCACCACGTCGGCATGGCCTTCGGCCGCGGCCCACATCAGAGCTGTCTGGCCGCTCAGAGACTCCTTGGCTCCGACTTCCGCGCCATGCTCCAGCAATACGCGCACCGCTTCGACCTTGCCGGTTCTCGAAGCGGTCATCAGGGGTGTCTCGCCACCTCGCAATGACCGGTTGGGATCCGCTCCCGCCCGCATCAAGAGCTTCAGCATCGACGCGCTGCCATTCACGCAAGCGAGCGAGAGCGGTGGAATGCCGTAGCGATTCTCCGCAACGGGGTCGGCACCGGCCTCGAGCAACAGCTTTGCCGCGTCCAGATCGTCTCGATGTGCCGCCCAGTGCAGCGCAGTCATTCCGTCAACTTGGGCTGCGTTCGCATCCGCGTCGCCGTGCAAGAGCTCGACGAGGCTAGCGCGGTCGCCTCGTTCGGCTGCATCGGCCAGCGGCGCTCTCGCAGTCGCCCCCGCGAGGGCTCCCGCGCTGGCCAGCAGCCCGACAATGCACGCGCTGACTGTCCAGTGCGTCCGGCCAAGCATCGCTGGAGCCCTCCCCGCCCCCGCGTCAGATGCTCAGGGGCTGGAGCAGTTCGTCGACCTTGCCCTTGCTGTCTTGGAACGAGTCGAGATGGATCCCCACCTTGTCCAGCAGCGTGAGGTGCAGGTTCGACAGTGGCGTCGGTTCCGCGTAGCGGATGTGCTGGCCGCCGCGCACGCCGCTCGCCGACCCGCCAGCAACGAGGATCGGAAGATTCGTGTGGTCATGCACGTTCGGGTTCCCCATCCCGCTTCCGTAGAGGTACAGCGAATGATCGAGGAGCGATCCATCACCGTCCTTGGTGGCCTTGAGCTTTTCGAGGAACGCCGCGAACAGCGAGACGTGAAAAGCGTTGATCTTCGCGACCTTGGCGATCTTTTCCGGATTGTTGCCGTGATGCGTCAGCGGGTGGTGAGGTTCCGGCACGCCAGCTTCCGGATAGGTCCTGGTGCTGGTCTCGCGCGCGAGTTGGAAGGTGACGACGCGCGTAATGTCGGCCTGCAAGGCCAAGACCTGGAGGTCGAACATCAGCTTGGCGTGGTCGGCGTACATCACAGGGACTCCGACGGGCCGATCGAGGTCGGGCAGCTCCCTTTCCGTGGCGGCATGCTCCGCGTTCTGGATGCGCCGCTCGACCTCGCGGATGGAATCGAGATACTGACCGACCTTCGTCCGGTCGGCGGGTCCCAGTTCCGCCTGCAGCCGATTCGCGTCTTCCTTCACCCAGTCCAGCAAGCTCGCCTTCCGGCTCAACGCGGCGCGACGCTGCTCCGGCGTCCCGCCCTCTCCGAAGAGCCTCTCGAAGACGATGCGGGGATGCGCCTCGGCTGGTAGCGGCGTGGTCGGCGAAGACCACGAGAGGTTGTTCTGATAGACGCAGGCGAAGCCGTTGTCGCACTGCCCCACCATCGAGACCAAGTCCATGGCCATCTCCAAGGAGGGCAGCCGCGTTTCCTGGCCGATGCGCTGCGCGGCGATCTGATCGACCGTCGTGCCCAAGTGGTAGTCTGTGCTCTCGGTCCACTTCGCCTTCGCCGCGCTGAGGAACCCGGCATTGGACGTGGCGTGAGTCCCGGGATAGGAGTTCTTCAACTCCAAGTTCGTGATCACCGTCACGTCGTCGACCACTGGAGCTAGTGACGACAGCGTCGGCGAGAGCTCTCCTAGCGCGGTTGCCCCGGGCGGCGTCCAGCGCGTGATGTCCGATCCCATCGGAACGTACACGAAGCCGAGGCGTCGCACCGGTTGGGCCGGCGTCTTGGACAGCGCCGTCAGCGACGGCACCATCGCGTCGAGCAGCGGCAAGGCGAGCGTGGTGCCCGCTCCCCGAAGGAACGTGCGGCGAGGCAAAGCCTTCTTGGTGACGATCATTGCGGCATCCTCATCTGGAACGGCGAGCTTCCGACTATCCCAAGGATAATCGAAGAGAAGCGGTAATTGCTTGCACGCGCTGCCTGAACGACCGCCCGGACAGCGGGAGCGTCATAGTATTCGACGCCTCTCCCCAAGGCGAACGTCAGCAGCTTTTCAGTAAGCGTGGCCGCGAAAAGTTCCGGCCGGTCGAGTAACGCCCGCTCTAGATCGGCCACGCCGGTCACCCGCGTGCCGTCGATCAGTTCTCCCGACGGATCGATCGGCAAACCGCCGTCCAGCGTGCGCCAACGACCGACCGCGTCGTAGTTCTCCAAGGCGAAACCGAGTGGATCCATGGGATTGTGGCAACCGGCGCAGGCGGGATTCGCGCGGTGCTCGGCGAGCCGCTCGCGAATCGATAGCTCGCCCGAAATCGTCGTCTCGCTCAACTCGGGCACGTCGGCGGGCGGTGGCGGCGGGGGCATGCCTAGCACGTTCTCGAGAATCCACTTGCCACGAATCACGGGAGATGTCCGGGTTGCGTAGGAAGTCACGGTCAGCACGCTCCCGTGCCGCAGCAACCCTCCCCGCACACTGTCATCGTCAAGCGCGATGCGTCGGAAGCGGGTTCCGTAAACGTTCGGTATCCCGTAGTGCTTGGCGAGGCGCTCGTTGACGAATGTGTAGTCCGCCTTCAACAGGTCCAGGATGCTCCGATCCTCGCGAATCACACTCTCCAAGAGCAGTTCCGTCTCCCTGCGGAAGGCTTGTCGTAAGTTTTCGTCGAAGTCCGGGAACAGGCGCATGTTCGGACGGATCGCGTCCAGGTTTCGCAAGTGCAGCCACTGGGCTGCGAAGTTGTTGACGAGCGACTGTGAGCGGGGATCGGCCAGCATCCGCGTGACCTGCCGCTCAAGGCCCTCGGCGCTGCGCAGTTCCCCGCGCACCGCCGCCAAGCGCAATGCGTCGTCCGGAATGCTGCTCCACAGGAAGAAAGACAGGCGTGACGCGAATTCCAGGTCACTGATTCGGTACGCATGGCCCGGCTCGGCGTCCGGTGGGTCACGCTCGATCCGAAACAGGAACTGAGGGCTGACCAGAATCGCGGCTAGGGCATTCTCGATACCCGCATCGAAGCCGCTATCCGTCCCTGCAGAGTCTCTTGCCGATCGATAGAATCGCAGCGGGCCCGCCAAATCCTTGTCCGAAACGGGACGTCGAAAGGCTCGCTCCGCCAAGGTGCGAACGATTCGTTCCGCGCAGGCTTCCACCAATGATTCGTCCGCGGGCTCGCAGACCATTACGCGCCTGCGGCTGGGCGAGTCCCCAGCACCGGAAGTCCCGTACGGACCGACGACCGTCAGCGAATAGATCGCGGGCTGTGTCCGCCGGTGCCGGTAGTAGTTGAATCGAGCTTGGTAGGGTTGCCGTTGGGTCTCTAGGAGTGCGCTGGGATCCTTCAAGAATGTCGCTCCGATATCGTGAGACCCCGCAGTCACATTCAGGCGCGCCGTCAGATGGCTGTCCACGTTGCGGTGATCGATTCCCTTGGGAGGCGGTTTGATATCGAACAAGCCGACCCGCTGCCGATCAATCAGCAGCTCCAATTGGTGCGCTCTTGTCAGGCCCTCCACGTCCTCGTTCCGATCCCGAGACAAGCGCACGGTCACTTCGTATTCGCCATCGACCGGAAATGTGTACGGAATGACCACGCCCCCGCGCGTTCCGATGGGCAGTCCCTCGATATGTCCTTCCTGCGTGAGATCCGGCGGAACTCGGATCGCGTGCGCATCCGGCACCCTTCCGGCGCGTCCGATCGCAATGCGGCTGATCTTCTCCGCCGCCGCGACATAGCGCTCCAACAGCATCGGCGGCAGATCGCCCACGGTGATGTTGTCGAAACCGTGGCTGGCCTCGTCGCTAGGCAGCATGTAGCCGACATCGATCTCCAACGCGAGGAGGTCGCGGACCGCGTTGCCGTACTCCGTCCTGTTGAGCCTGCGGAAGGTTGCGGACCTCCCCGGATTCGGACGATCCGCGGCGAAGCGGTCTGTGGACGCCGTGATCCGAGCGACCGCTAGGTCGTACGTCGACTCGTCCGGTCTCGGCAATCCTGCAGGCGGCATCTGCCGACCGAGCAGTTTGCGAACGACCTTCTCCCAAATCTCCCAATGATCGGCATTGTCGCTTGCAGCACCCGTACTCGAGACCGACAGATCGAGAGCCGCCGTAGGATCACGTCCTCCGTGGCAAGCCACGCAGTATTGGTCCAGAAGGTTCCGAACGGACGGATCAGAGGCGATCGAATCCAAAGGCTGTTGGGCCTTGCCCGGAAACGCGAAAACGAAGCCGAGAATCGCGAGCGCGGGAAAAACGCACCGTTTGGCGAAGTCTCTAGGGACCCGCGTCATGCAGGAGCCTCGCGATTGATCTTACCACCGCTCCTGCCGCGCTCTTGCGATCCGGAACCGCTCTAACTCTCCGCGTAATCGATTCGCAAAGCACGAGGGCTGTGCGTACCTCAACTCAACTTCCCAGGCGGCTAAACGTGATTCCGGCTCCCGACACGCGCCGATTAGACGGGCCATCTAGGCTCTAGCACCATTCTCCGTGAACCGCACAGTTGGGCCAATCTCGGGCATCTCCTTCACAAGCATTTACGGCCGACCGAGACGCGCCAAGCACTCGGTCGGCCGTGATGGATGCAGTGGTCGAACCTAGAACGAGATTCTCAATCCAAGCTGCATGATGCGCCGCGTGTTCGGCAGCGTGTTGGTAACCAAGCCGAAGTTGCCGCTCCCGAACGACGTGTTCGGAATGTTGAAGGCGGGCGTGTTCGTGAAGTCGTACGCTTCCCACCTGAATTGCGCGCGCCACTTCTCGTTCCGGCCCCAAGTGAAGTTCTTGCCGAGCATCAAGTCGAACGTGATCCGACCCGGACCGCGGATTCCCGGCAGCGTGCGGCCGGCGTCGCCCAACGTGTAGGGTGCCGGATTCTCGAAGGCCTCCTCGTTGAGCCAGTTGAAGCCGATCACTCCGTCAGCCGGCGTGCCTTGGGACGAAGACTTGAACGCTGCACCAGTGAGGTTCGGCCGCAACGCGACGCCAGCGGCGTTATCGCCCCTGAGGTTCCCGCCACCATCCACGTTGACGCCCATGTAGCCTCCGCTACGCAACGTGCCGAGCGTCGATATCTGCCAGCCGCCGAGGACGTAATTGAGAGCTTTTGGCCACGAACTCCCCCAGCGCCGCCCACTGCCGAAAGGCAGATCGTATATCGGCGCCACGACCAAGCGGTGCGGCATTCGGTTGACGGAACTCGACCTCTCGCTGCTGAAGTCGTAGATGTTCTGCGGGTTGTCGTTGTCTCCGAAGGTATCGGCGTCTCCGATGAACCGGATGTTGTCGATCCACTGCGTGTGGGTGTACGCAACGGTCCAGCCGAGGCCGTTCCGATAGCGCTTCTCGGACTTGAACGTGCCGGCGTAGTAGTTCGAGATCCCCCAGTTCGGCGACATCAGCTGTATTTGGTCTTGGGTGCCTGCCCATGCGACCCACGGACGATAGCTCTCGATGTCCCCGCTCGCATTGGCTTCGGCCAGTTGACTCGGATGGATGTGATTCATGTTGAGGTTGTTGATCGCCTGGTGGCGTCCCAGAGCCCCCATCATGCCGAACTCCCAGATGATCCCCTTCCAGCGGGTCGACAAGGTGAGGTTGAAATTCTGGTTGTACGGTAGGACGCGCGCTTGATCCCAGAATTGAATCGTCGACGTCGGGAAGCGCGTTCCGATCGCGCCGAAGCCTCCGTTGAGCTCGGACTCGGGAATGTCGTCCAAGGCTCCGGCGGGCACACCGTCCCTCAGATAGGTGTTCATGCCCCCGCGCACACGGAAGATATTGTCGAACCCAGCCCGTCCTGGCTGGATCGAGTTGCGATCGTACGGATTCCCGTAGAAGATTCCGAAGCCGCCCCTCAACACCATCGAGCTGTCCTCTCTCAAGCGGTAGGCGAAACCGAACCGAGGCGCAACATTGTTCTTATCCCACTGCCAGAGGTATTTCCCGGTGCCGTCGCGATTGGGGAACAACACGCGGCCAATCGCATCTTCAGGAATGCCGTTCTGGCCGGCCAGCGGATGCGGGCAGAACTGACAGAATCCGTTCATGCGTCCGCCAACTTCGTAGATCGGCGTTTCGGTCTCGTACCGCACACCGAGATTGATGGTCAACCGCGGCGTCACGCGCCAGTCGTTCTGGAAGTACCCGGAGTAGTACTTGATGCGCTTGCCAATGCCCGGAGCCACCCGCGTGTCGAGATTCCAGATATTCCCGAGCATGAAATCGGCGAACGTGATTCCGGTATTGTTGTTGCGTCCGCCGCTCGCTCCCCAGCTCCCGGTGAACTGCCCGGTGGGGCGCCAAGCCCCGGACGGCTGCGGCCGGCTGACTTCGTTGCCTTGGTACGAGGTGTACTTGCCCCCGAACTTGAACGTGTGATTGCCCATGATCTTGGTGAAGTTCGCCTCGTAGTCGAAGTTCGTGAACACTGCGATCCGATTCGCGTTGCCAGCCGCTCCGAGTTGGGTCATGGGCACGCCGCGTCCACCTTGGATGTTCATGCGGGGGAAGACCTCCCCGCCCTTCTCGAGTCCCGGGAGGCCCAGCTCTTGCGCGTAGTTCGTCTCGCAGCAATTCCCCGACTTGCGGTCGACGGATACGCGATTGAACCCGATGATCGAGGTCACGAAGAACGTGGAGTTGAACGTGTAGGTGTTATTGAGCCCCCAGTTCTGACGCCGATTCAGGATGGCGAGCCCGTTCGGATCGGCTACGCCGTAGCCGCTGGTGTAGCCCGTGATCGTATCGTCCGGCTCAGTCAGAATTAGCCGAAGGAACGTGCGCCAGTTCTCGGAGTAGTTGTGATCGATTTTGAACGTGTGGTAATCGCGGTTGCGCTCCACATCCGCCGATTCCCGCCAGTTCCCTGACAAGTTGTTCAAGTTGTTCGGCGTCCGGTTGGGATCCGGCAGGTAGCTCGCGACTTTCACGGCGACAGGATCGAGACGGTCCATGGGGATGGTGTTGTTCGGGAACGGATCCGACAGCCGCGGACGAACGAACGATCCCGCCTTGCGGGTCAGCGGGTCATGGATCGGGACGAGGACCGCCTGGCCGCCCCTGTTCTGCGTTCCGCGCGAAAAGTTTCCGATGCGGAATTCCGGCAGTCCCACGCTGCGCGTCCGGATCGCGCCAACCCTCTGGCGGAACACATCGACGTTGTAGAAGAAGAACGTCTTGTTCTTCGTGATCGGGCCGCCGATCGAAGCGCCGGGATTGTTGCGACGGAGCTTCGGCTTCGAATCTTGGTTCCAGCCAGCCGCGTCGAATGCGTCGTTACGCACGTAATGGTAAATGCTCCCGTGCCAGTCGTTCGTGCCGCTCCGCGTGAGCGCCTGGACGAGTCCCGCCGAACTGCGACCGTATTCGGCGCCCATCGAGTTGACCTCGACCTTGAACTCCTGCATGGAGTCGACAGGCGGGGCCATCTCGATGTTCTGCACGCCCAGGCCGCCACGCGTGTTGTTGACCCCGTCGATGTACGAGCCCGCCGACCGTGTCCGACCGCCCCCGATCGAAACGTAGCCGTTCGATTCCGACCGCGATGCGCCCGGGACCAGATTGACGAGATTGAAGATGTCTCGGTTGGGAAGCGGCAATTCGAGGATCTGCTCGGTGTTCACGGTTCCACCTACCGAGCCGGATGTCGTTTGGATCTGCAACTGCTCCGCACTCACCTCGACAACCTCGGTCACCGCGCCAATCTCCAGCGCAAACGACTGGGTGACCTCGGACGCGACGTTCAGGCGCAGGCCACTGACCTCAGCTGTCTTGAACCCTTCCGCCGAAGCGGCAATGTTGTATTGCCCCGGCGGCATGTTCGGCACGGCGTAGGAGCCGTTGATTCCGGTCTCCGTGGTCGTCTCGACTCCTGTCTCGGCGTTGACGATGGAGATCTGCGCTCCCGGGATCACTGCCCCGGTCGCATCGGTAACGGCACCGTTGATCGTGCCGGACGCGGTCTGGGCGAAACCCGCACTCGGATTGAGCAGGACAAACGCAAGGACGGGCAGGACTACCCGGCTGACTGCCTGCATGACTCCAGTAAGCCACGAGGGCTTCCGACTGAGCCTCTCCCCAGGCTCGATCGACTTTGCATCCAACATCGTTGACCTCCTGACTGGTTGGATAAGACGCGCTTACCCAAATGCTCTACGAGGAACTGGATCGACACGTCTCCCACCGAGAGAGTCGCCAGTACCTAACCCCAACAACGCGCAACACCGTACCACGGTGGAACCGCAACTGTCAATATTCTGGATCGCTTCATCGTTTCGCCCCGGTTGCCGATGACCCGCGCTACGGGATTGCGGCTAGGTCAATCGAACCTGCACCGAGGCGGTTGGCAGTCAATTTGGTCAAGTCCGAGGCGGGATAGTCGCCATGCCAGCCGAATGCGCGAATCTGCTAGCAACCAAACGAGGAAGAGGGCCGGATTCCGAATTCTGCCCTCGCGGTGCTCGGCTGGGAGCACGCTGGGCGTCCGAAGACAGCGTGCTATTCGACGGTACGAAGGCCTAGTCGCTAATCCCTGAATGCGAACTCATTCGTCATCAGCAGGGTCTGGGCGAGTAGAGCGGCCGGGGACAGCGGTTCGGCGGTCTCCAGCGGAAACCCGTCCTCAGCATCCCACGACCTGACCTCCATCCCGCTTGCGCGCTCCGCGTCGGTCAGTACCTGCTCGATCGCGGGTGCCCAGCGAAACGTGTCTGATTCGTAGTCAGCCCGCGAGTCCACCACGAAATCGAGGGTTTCGCCTTCCGCGATGCGGAGGTCGCGAATCACTGTCTCCGCTTCGAATCCCCGCACGGCCCAACTTGCCAACACCCCCTGCTCGCTCGAGACGATCCAGCCCCTCACGCCATTGGAATGGTTGAAGCGTCTGCCTTGATCGCCCAAGGCGTGTCCAAGCGTTCCCTTGATGGACACCTTCATCGCTTCCGGAGCGGTCCACCGCCGCACAACGGCGGAGTCAAGACTATCCCCCGGATACCCGCCCTTGGCAGTCAGGCTCGCTCTTCCGCCTTCCGAAGAGGGCATCATTGGACCCGATTGCAACCGGTCCCCCACGCGATAGGCGAATTTCCGGAAATTCTCGACTCGTCCAGCCTCCGGGTCAAGCCGCGCCGAGCCATGGAGCCAAAGCTTCTCGCCATCTGCTGGCAGCGTTGCGGCCGGTGGCGAGGACTCCAGAAATCGAATCGCTTCGCTCCGTTCCGCAGGCGTAGGGGAACGCCTCAGCACATCCCTATAGATCTCTTCCGCGCACTGGTCCTCAGGTTCGCACCGATTCGCAATCGCTCGGGCCTGCTCGGCCAAGAACGCGCTGTTCATCAGGAAGAGCGCCTGCTGGGGCACGGTCGTCAGTTGGCGCCTAGGCGTATGCTCCTCGGGATTCGAGAAGTCGAACGTCCGCATCAACGCGGAGGGGGCTTCCCGAGAAACGTACGCGTAAAGGGTTCTCCTTGGGGACGAAGGCCGCGCCCGCAGTTCGAACGGAGGCCCTCCCAAGCGGGTGTCGAGCTTCCCCGCGGCGGCAAGCATGGTGTCGCGCAACGCTTCGAAGTCGAGCCGTATCCGGTTCTGCCGCCACAGCAGTTGATTCGCTGGATCCGCAGCACGCCCCTCTTCCAAGTCGACGCTGGCCTGTCGGTACGTCCGGGACATCGCTACCCGGCGGATCAAACGCTTGATCGACCACTTGTCCGCAACAAATTCCGTCGCTAAGAAATCGAGCAACTCTGGATGGGAAGGCCTGTTGCCACGCAAGCCGAAGTCGCTCGGCGTCCGGACCAATCCCTCGCCGAACATATGCCCCCAGACGCGGTTGACGAACACCCGAGCGGTCAGCGGGTTGTCGGCTCTGGCGATCACTCGCGCGAGTTCCAAGCGCCCGCTGCCATCGCGAAATTCGGGCGGTCCGGGCAGCGCGGTGAGGAACCTGCGCCGGACCTGCTCGCCGAGGTCATGCTGGTTGCCTCGATTGAAGACGTACGCGGGACGAGGGACCTTCGCATCCGCCACGACCATGGCGTGCGCGGGGCCGCCCCGATGCCCCCAGTTGCGCATGACGGCTTCGTACTGCCACCTGAGCCCCTTCATCACGTTCGAGTCACCCTCGTTTTGCACCCACCAAAAGTCGGCCACAGGAATGTCGGTCGGCGATCCCGTGCCACGCAGGGCCAAGCGCAAGGCCTCGCGGCGAGGATCCGGCCAGCGGTAGTCACTGTCCGCTTCCACGATCTCGCGAGCGAGCCGGGCCGCTCCGTCCGGCTCGTCGAGAGCGGCGAAAGCCGCGACTGAAGGGCCGACGAGACCGTTCAAGTACTCCCGCCAGCGATGCAACAGGTACAGGTTGAGGTCCTTTTCCTTTGACAGGGCCTCGACTTCGCGACTCGCAGCGTCTCGGGACTCCCATGCGAACTGAAGGTAATGGGCAAGCACTTCCGGCGTGCGGAACTCGCGAATGTGATCCTGCAGCCTCTCAGCCCGAAACCGGTCCAGAGCCCCGCGCCGGGTGGCGAGCTTCGCCTGAAAGAAATTGCTGGTCGCACCCGCCGGAACCGCTTCGATGGGAACTGGCGACACCACATCCGGAGAATTCAGCAATACGCCGTACAGCGAGTAGTAATCCTTCTGGGGGATCGGATCGAACTTGTGGTCATGGCATCGGGCGCAGGCAACCGAGAGCCCTTGGAACCCCCGGGTAATGACATCGATCCGATCGTCCAAGTTCTCAACGACATCAGTGGGGCGGACTAGGTTGATGCCGACGGTCAACATGCCGAGGGCCGCGAGGTGCCTCCGGTCGCTGCCGTCCAAGTCAGCCGCCAGCTGCTTGATAACGAATTGGTCGTACGGGAGGTCGTCGTTGAAGGCTCGGACGACCCAGTCCCGGTAAGTCCACGAGATCGGAAACGGTCGCGCTTGGGCCCCGTCATCGGAGTAGCGAACGATATCCAGCCAATGCCGGGCCCAGCGCTGTCCGAACTGTTCGGAGTCCAGCAAGCGATCGACGAGCGCTCCGTACCCCTCTTCCGTGGGGGCTTTCTCGAATGCTTCGAGATCCTCGACAGTCGGCGGCAGTCCGGTCAAGTCGTAATAGACCCGCCGAACCAAGGTCCGGGACGAAGCCTGCTCGGAGGGTGCTAGTCCTGCCTTTGCGAGTCGTGCCTCGACGAAGCGGTCGATTGGCAGTTCGGACCAACCTGTAGCAGACGCCGGAACCCCGGGGGGCATGGGCGGAATAAACGACCAGTGTTTGTCGGCACCCGCGGCATCGCGACCCGATTCTGCATCCACGGGATCGGGGAACGGCGCCCCCATCCTGATCCAAGCTTCGATCCGATCAACCTCTTGATCGGTCAACGACCCGCCCGGCGGCATCCGGAGTTCGCTGTCCGGACGCAGGACTTGGAGGATTCGGCTCGCTTCGGGACTCCCGGGAACCATTGCCGGTCCGCGCGCGCCGCCATCCAGCAACCCTTGGCGTGAATCGACCCTCAGGCCAGCTTGCAGTTGGGGAGCCTGGGCACTATGGCACACGTAGCATTGCGTCGCGAGAACCGGACGCACGTACCTCTCGAAGTAATCGATCCCTTCGGTCTCGGCGCTGCTCAGCACCGCACCAGTCTGGACCGCAGTCGCTAGTGCCAAGGATCGAATCAATCTACGCATATCGGGATCCCTCAGAGCCCTCGTTCACAGGGGGTCGACTTGCGACTTCCGTGACGTAGCCATATTGTACGGAATCAAGCGGTCTCGGCGGTAATTGAATCTTCAGCGCGGAGCGAAGGGAAGTTGCACGGGAAGGGTGCATGGAATCTAAGGCTTGCGATTTGCGACCGTCCCATTACTCTTGGTGCATACGAGGATTCCCTTCCCCGTCGCGAGGGCAGATCCATGGCGGGATCGGTCAAGCCACCCTGGACTGGCCGCACTGGGGTTGACGCGATTGGAGGCCGGCCTGCTTCAGTGATCCGCCTAGCCGCTACCGATATCGCCGCACTTTGATCTTGAAACTCTTCGCCGGTCGCGGAGTCGGCACGTTGGTGACGCGCAATTCATGGTCAGGAGGATGCATCTCGAGATCTCCGGCATGCAGGATCGCGGCCAGCGTCAGCAGCATCTGCGCTTCCGCGAATCCACCTCCGATACAGTTGTGCGTGCCCAAGCCGAACGGTGCGTAGGCGTTTCGCTGCCGATGCTCTGCACGGTGGGGCAGATAGCGGTCGATGTCGAAGCGTTCCGGTTCTGGAAAGAACTCTGGCAATTGATGGGTGACGGTGAACGGAAAGAATAGCCGCTTGCCGGCCGGGATCCGGTAACCGGCGAATTCGAACGAATTCGTCACCGTACGGAAGAGCACCGGAGCGGCTGGATAAAGGCGCATGGACTCCAGCACGACACGGTGTGTCACGTCCAGCTTGCGGAGCCTCTCCGCTGTCGGCGCTCCGTCGGCGAACAGGGCGTCCGCCTCGGCCGTGATCCGCTCCTTCAGCGACGGGTGCTTGAGGATGCTGTACAGCGTGAATGCACAGGTGTTGGCGACCGTCTCGGTACCTAGCAGGAACGGGCTGAGCACCAATGCCTTGATATCGGTTTCCGGCATGAATTGCGGATCCGCGTCGTGCTGGTCCAAGAGGCTATTGACGAAATCGCCGGCGTCGTGGAACGGGCCTCCGGGCCGATGGGCAGCCAGCGTCTTCTCCGCCAGTTCGTCCAGTTCGGCGGCGGCCCTATTGAGCCTGCGTCGGAACAGGAACAACGGAAGCTGCTTCGTGACAACGGTCGTCAGGACCGTCTCCAAAAAGAACGTGAGGGCGTCCAAATGCACACCCGCCGGCGCACCCGCCAGAACCAGTCCGGTCTGGTCGGCGATCAAGCCTTGCAGAGCTCGCAGCGGATCGATCGGCCGGTCAAGCGGCCATTCCGCGACATGCTGGTGGGCCGTGTCGCTTGCGATCGACAGGTTCTCTTGGAGGCGGGCGCGGGAGAGGCCCGGGGCGAGTGCCTTGCGCATCTTGAGATGTTCCGGTCCGTCCATGCTCAGGACCAACCGGTTAGCGCGGAAGCTGTCGGCGAATCCGCGAAAGGCTTGGTACGAAGTGAGATGCAAATGGCCCCGGCGCGTGACGAATTGATTGGCCTCGGGACCGGCAAGGACGAGCACCCGGCGATGCATCAAGCGAAGCTCGAAGACTGGTCCCAGCTTCAAGTACTGCTCGGTCAGGAAGCTCTGGATATTCTTGGCGGCGTCCAGCGCGCTGCCGAGCAGCGGCAAGCCCTTGACGACCGGGGCCCGCTCGATGGGAAGCGCGGGCGGCGCCACCGCTTCGGGTCCGGAGTCACTTACGGCGCGGGTCACCGCCTGCCCGATCAGGTCCAAGCGCCCCACGAGATCGATGCGCTCGCGCACCTCCCGCAGTTCTTCGCGGTTCAGCATGCGCTCGAAGATGCCGCAGGCGGCGGCCAAGCAGATGATCACGACGTCCCTGGGGCCGGGGAGGTCGTCGTCGAAGAGCACGCGCATGATGCGCAAGCGAACTTCCTGCTCCGCCGTTCCGTCCACCGCGGGATAGCGACGGGTCCGCGCGACGTGCGGCGCGGGTTCGATGGAGCCGTCCTCGGCGGACTGCAGTACGCCCGCGCGCACCAAGCGGGCTAGTGCTTTGGCACGGATGGCCTCGCCATCCTCGGCGATCTGGCGCACCCAATGCTCGGCGTCGTACGTTTCGGTGGCTCCAGCGACCCGAGCGAGGGCATCGTCAAGGAGTTCGTCATCCACCGGAGTGCCATCGACCAGCACCAGCTTGTCGATGTCGGTATCGATGCGATTCTCGAGTGCCAGATCCATCAGCACGGCACCCGCGAGGGCCCTGTGCAGGTGAGTCTCGGGCACAAAAGCAAGGTCGCCGACATCCTCTTTGAGGAGCAGCAGCAAGAGTTCCTCGGCAAAGCGCAACATCTCTGGCCTCACGGCACGTCCGCTGGGTTCCGCTCAGACGCTCGTCTCCGGCAAGTCGTAACCCCAAGCATCGAGAGCGAACCCCCACCTCTCCCGGACCCGGTCCTGTGAGCGTTGATCGAGTTGGAAGCGATTCTTGCGGTAGTTCGACAGGGTCTGCAAATAGCCCTCGATCCGTGGCATCGCGTCCTCCCAGCCGGGCAGTTCGATTTCAGCATAGACGCGCTGCAACTCGCCGAGCGGGTCGCGCTCGAGATCCTCGTAGCGCACTTCTGTCAAGTGCCCCCCGGGAATCAGTTCGCGGTCCCCGAGATACTTGGTCATCACCCGTGCATACGCTTCCATGAGCAGGTCGTCCATTGCCGTTGGATCGTAGTCGTCCAACTGGAAGAGAGGTAACAGCTTGCGGTACAGATGCAACAACGACGGGTACACGGCGTACGGGTTGCGAACGATATGAACGAACTTGGCGTTCGGGAACAGCCGCAGCAAATGCGCGACTCTAGCGGTATTGACTGTGTTCCTCAGAATGAGCGGCCTGCCTTGGGCGTGCATCGTTATCTTCTTCACGACGCGAAGGTACTCGTGATCCCAGCGTCGCAGCGCTCGCGGTGTCAGGCCGGTGCTTGGATCGGCCGCCGGGTCCGCGCCCAGCAGCACGTATTTGTCCAGCATCTCTCGGCTGCGTTGCGGGAAGGAGAGCTGGTGGATGAACGACATGCCGGTCGCGTTCGCAACGGCCAGATCCTCCTCTTGCGGCGCCTCCATCGAGACCTTCACGTTGTCCATGGGGCGCGTCTGCTCGCCCATGCCCTCCATGCCCTTTTCGATGATCCGTTGCAGCCAGCCTCTTCCGAGCAGCGAGAACGGCCAAGTCAGGGCTTGGAACGTATTGAAGTAGCCGTAGCGGGCATCTCGAGTCAGGAGATTCTGCAGGTGCGTTGTGCCGGAACGTGCGAATCCGAGAATGAACAGCGGCGGGTGGTCGACAGAGACCCTAGCTACCCTCGGAGAGTACAGAACCGTCTCGACGAGTCGCAACGGTGTCGCGAGTGCGGAAGCGGCTAGGATCCTTGCGAGCCGTCCCCAGTAGTGCCGCGGTACGCCCCCATTCCGGATGATCAGACCGGCCCACACCGAGAGCGGCGCGAAGCTGCAAGGGTGAGGAGTGGAATCCATCTGCGCTGCGGAAGGTTTACGGGGCTACCGTCAGGCCGCAAGCAGGCGAACCTGGCTCAGCAGACCATAGATGGTTGCACACCCTGCTCTCCAGTTACCCATTGTAGGGTCGCGTCTAGGCGCTGGATCCCGTCTGCAGCCGTATCTCCACCCACCCGGACTTGGCGAGCAGCGGTCTGATGGGTCAGCTCGCTGGCGGCAAGATTTTCCGTCTTGCCAGCCATGAGTGCAGCATCGCGTTCAGCGCGATGATGACATAGATGCCAGCTATCCAACGCATTACTGTCACTGAATGATCCTGCCACGTCACCACCACACTCGCCGTGAAGACAACCGACGCAATGTTGAAGAGCTTCCAAGCCACTCGAACCGTCATTCGTTGCCCACCTCCGCCTCCCCTTCTATTTCGTCAGCTACGCACCTTCGCACCATGCCAGCAGCAGCGCAACCCACGCTACTCCATGGCCGACCAGCGTGGCCAGCAGCAGTCAAGTGCATTGCTTAGTTCAGGTTCGCAGCGAAGAACTCGAGCGTTCGGTCCCAGGCAAGCTCGGCAGCCGATTCGTCAAAGCGCGGTGTCGTGTCGTTGTGGAATCCGTGATTGACTCCGGGATACATGTGCGCCATGTAGGCCTTGCCATTCGCCTTCAACGCGCTCTCGTACGCGGGCCAGCCAGCGTTGATGCGCCGATCGAGTTCCGCGTAGTGCAGCATCATGGGCGCCCCGATCCGGGGCACGGCGTCCGCCGCCGGCTGGCGTCCGTAGAACGCCACTCCCGCGCCAAGATCCGGAATGCGAACGGCCAAGGCGTTCACGACGAAACCCCCGAAGCAGAAGCCCACCACACCGACCTTGCCGGTGCAATCTTGGTGGCCCTGCAAGTGCTCCACCGCCGCGGCGAAGTCCTCGACCAACTTGTCGCGGTCCAGTTCCGCCTGCAAGCGGCGGCCCTCGTCGTCGGTTCCTGGATACCCGCCTTTCGGCGTCAACCCGTCCGGAGCGAGAGCCAAGTAGCCCGCCGCGCCGAGTCGGCGCGCCACGTCTTCGATGTACGGATTCAACCCGCGGTTCTCGTGGACCACCACCACGCCAGGCAGCTTGCCCTGCGCCTGGGCGGGACGGACGATGTAGGCGCGGATCGCACCGTACCCCTTCGGCGAACTGTACTCGACGCGGTCGGTTCGAATCCGCGCATCGTCTTCGGGCACCTGCTGAGCCAAGGCGTAATTCGGGCTGAGGCTGGCCAGCACGGCCGCGCCGCCGACCCCGGCCGAGAGCGGCCCGGCCTTGTCGATGAACTCACGCCGACTCAAGCCGCCGTGGACATACGCGTCGAACAGGCGCAAGACCTCGGGATGAAAGTCGCTCGCTACCATGCGTTGCATCGCTGCATTCCCCTTTCTTGGCCAAGCCGGATCGCGCTACGTGGCGCGAGGCGGCGCGTAATCTTCCTTCGCGTTGAACGTTCCGTCAGTCATGCCCTCGCCGGATGCGAGGTACCGGTCGATCCGCGCGCCGAGGTCCGCGACGACTTCTGGATTCTGTTCGGCCACGTTCGTCAACTCGTCGGGATCGTCAGCGCGATTGTAAAGCTGCGTGTCGTAGTCGTACCCCAGCTTGTCACGGTCCATGACACGCGACATCTGCCATTCCTTGGTGCGGATGCCGGCGACCCAGCCGTAGCCTTGGACCACCTCGTCGTGCGGGCTGGGATCGCCATCCGTCAAGCCCCACAGGTTCTTGCCGGTGGCCCTCGGCGGAGGATCCAGTTCCAACAGATTGAAAAGCGTGGGCATCACGTCCGGGTGATGCACGAAGCCCGATGCACGGGTCCCGGCCTTCTCCTTGCCGGGCAGCCGCACGATGAACGGGTTGTGCGTCACCTGCCGACGGATGCGGGTCGGGCCCTTCAGGAATTCGCCTTGCTCCCCGAGCAAAGCGCCGTGGTCGGAGAAGAACGCCACCACCGAGTTGTCGAACAGTCCCAATTCCTCGATCGTCGCTAGAATCTCTCCGATCCAGTAGTCGACGCACATCGACTCGCCGGCGTAGTTCGCTCGCAGGCGCTCGACTCCTTCGGGCGGCACTTCGATGTTCGCGTACGGCGGCTCCCACCACTTGGGCCCGGAAGCGTTGGGCAGATACTCGTCCAGGAACCGTTTCGGCGGATCCCACGGCTCGTGCGGATCGAATGCCTCCAAGTGCAGGAAGAACGGGGTCTTGTCGAAGTTGCGACGCAACCATCCGATGACTTGCTTGGCAGTCAATTCGATGATCGCCTCGCACTCCGCTTCGTAGCGCTTGCGATTCGCCACGAACTGCCTCATGAAATCGGGGCGCCCGGGATTCATCTCCACCCACTTGTCCCAGAACTCCTGCGGATAGTGCTCCGGCACCATTTCCTGCATCTCCAAGGGAGCTTGGGTGTAGTAGTCGATCTCGTGACCTCGCGACCATTCGTAATAGCGATAGCCGCGATGGAAGTTCCGCCCCGGCCGCTGCAAATGCGGGATGTCCGCGATGAACGCGGTCGAGTACCCCGCCTCCAGCAACGTCTCGGCGACAGTCTGGTCTTCGTAGTAGAGGTCGTGCCAGCCGGGGGTCTGGACCGGCTCGTGCTGGTGGAAGTAGTGGTACGGCAGGATGCGCCGACCGGTCATCAGCACGCGCCGGATCGGAATCGTCGGCATGCCCTCCGGGTAGGTGTCCTCGAAGACCACGCTGTCCTCGGCGAACTTGTCGAGTCGCGGGCACTTGACCAACCCGTTACCGCCGTAGGCTTGGAGGTTGTCAGCGCGGAACGTGTCGGTGTTGAGGAAGATCAGATTCTGGCGGTTGCCCTTGCCCCGCTGATTCGGAGGGCGTTCCCAAACGCCGCCTGACGCCGCGGGCGCGGCAGACGCGCAGCCTGTCAGGCCAGCGGCCGCCCCGGCCGCGGCAGCTGTCGATGTCCCCGCTAGGAATCCTCGCCGCGAGAGCCTCTCGTCATTATTTTTCGGCATAGACTGGCAAGCCTACCACAGGCGATCGCGGTTTCCCTACGCCGGTAGGAACGTGAAGCACAGCGCCCCCAAGCCGACCCAGTAAAGCACCCAAACGTAGTTGTACCCGATGTAAGTGCGGAAATCCATGCGCGCGATCCCGGCTGCGATGACCGCCCAGAACGGGGAAATCAGATTGCCGACGTGATCGCCCACGCTCAGGGCGAGAAGACCGCGCTGGGCGGAAACTCCGACCTGCACGGACGCCTGCGTAGTGATGAAGCCCTGAATCACCCATTGGCCGCCACTCGACGGCACGAAGACCGAGACGACTGCCGCCGCCAACAGCGTCAGTAGCGGGAAGGTGTGCTCGGTCGATACGGAAGCGAAATAGATTGCGATGTCGTCCCCGAGGGACGTGTGCTGCAGCAATCCCGCGACGCCCGCGTACAGGTGGTAGAGCACGATTACCGGCCACGCCGTGACTACCGCTTGGGGCAGAGCCTTGGCGAAATTCAGCACGCTTCCGTGCAGCAGGAGACCCAATGTCAGCAGGATCGTAATCAGCGAGTTGAGCTGCAATCCCCCGCCCTTGACCGTCACGTGATAGACCAGCCAGCCGATCATCGCCAAGGTGAGAATCGAGCAGGGCCAGCGAGACGCTTCGAGACGCTCGGCGAATCGCTCCGACCGCGGCGGCTTTTCGACAGGCTTGGCCGCGTCGTCCAGCGTGGTGTCCCCGAGTTTGGCGGATTCCGGGAACATCGATATCGGACGGGGCGTCTTCGGCATCAGCAGGCGGGCCGTCACGAACACGCATGTCAGATAGATTGCGAGGTAAGCCAGCGTCGCCGGTGCCCAGATCGTGGTGGACAGCGGCATCAGCCCGGTCTCGGCCTCGAGAAAGTGGCCGGGCGTGTTCATCATCAGCGGTGCGCTCGCGGAGAGACCGAACTGCCAGATGGCACCCGCGGCAGCGTTCGCCGAGAGGAGGAATGGGAAGTCGACGGGAAATCCCTTGCGCTCCGACTGGCGGGCGTAGCTCACGGCAACCAAAGGAGCTAGCGCAAGGCTGAGACCCCAAAAGCAGTACGCAAGGCAGCAAGTCGTGGCCATCGAGAGCGCCAGGGTCTGCCCTTGGCTGCGAGGCAGGTGCGAGAGCGTCAGGACCATCTTGCGAAAGAAGCGCGTGGAAGCCAGTGTCGATCCAAGCACCAGAATCAACGTCATCTGCATCGTGAACGGCAGCAGCATCCACAGGCCCACGTAGTAGGCATCGGCCACCTCCAAGATCGAATTGCCGATCGAGAGGGCGGCGACGGACAGGACGACCATCAGGAGGATGGCGGTGGTCATCGCGTCCGGGATGTACGCCCCGATGGTTTGCGCGATGCGGTACAGGCGGTCCGGTGGCGGCGCGCTGTTCGCGGGAGTTGCCGATTGGTCTGGCGTGGGCATGTCGGGGGTTTGCCTCGTCGAGAGAACCGCGAGTTGGCGCTAATTTAGCAAATGCCGGGTTGAGCAATGCCATCCGCGGGAGACGAGATCCGCTCGGTGCGGCATCAGCAAGGGATCTTGCTCGGTCCCGCGGCGCCGCTTCGGCAACGGTTGGTATGATCTGGAGCAATGAAATTTCTGCCCGACTACGGGCTGCGACTGCGGAACGATGGGCTTGGTCAGACGCCGTGCTATTTCTACGCATTCGTCTTCTACAGCATCATGGTGCTCGGGGGTGGACTATTCAGAACCTCGGTGGAGATGCCCTATGGGGATGAGCTACACCTCCTCTCCGTCGACTTCACTACTGAGCAGCTCCGGGCGGTCTTGTCACGAGCACCGGCAGATACTCGCGAATCGCTCACCCGGGACCTGACGCAAGACGCGGAGCCCGGACGAATTATTGAGCTCTCAGACGGGATTCACTGCGGCATCCGCGCGGCGGCTGGAGAAGTGCTCCACGGATCAGATGAAGATTACGTGCCGTTGGTCATTCAGGAGATTCTGAAATAGCGAGGCCTCGCGCGGACCAACGAGCTTGGGGCGGCAATGCTGGTGAGTGCATTGGCGATGCTGCTACGAGACCGGTGCGATTCTCGGCGAGCAGGAGGATCGCGATCCCCAAGGCCTCCGGGTCGATCCATAAGCGGCTGAGCTTGACTCAGGTGTGCTCCCAAAATTGTCAGACGAACGGTCTAGACTGCGATTGATGCTTTCGCGCATTCTCGGCGCGGCCGCCCTGATCGGGGCATTCGCCTGCAGTCAGGCGACCGACCGGCGCCCGAACTTCATCGTCGTCTTGGCCGACGACCTGGGTTACGCCGACCTTGCGGTCTACGGCAGCGAGCGCAACAGCACGCCGCACCTCGACCGGATGGCCGCCGAGGGCCTGCGCTTCACGGATTTCCATTCCACCGGACCGATGTGTACGCCAACGCGAGCGGCTCTGCTCACTGGACTGTATCCGCACCGATTCGGCGAGTCGTTCGAGAGTGCTCTATCCGGCATCGACGACTACGACACGGGCCTGCCACTCGATGCGCTGACGATCGCTGAAGCGCTACGGGAGATGGGCTACCGGACTGCGATGTACGGCAAGTGGCATCTCGGCTACCACCCGCCGTTCATGCCCGGCGAGCAAGGGTTCGACGAGTTCCGGGGTCTCGGTAGCGGCGACGGCGACCACCACTCGCATATCGACCGGTCGGGGCGCCGCGACTGGTGGCGTAACGGCGAGATCGAGATGGAAGATGGCTACACCGCCGAATTGATCACCGACTACAGCGTGGAATTCATCAAGCGCACCGAGGAGCGGCCGTTCTTCTTGTACGTCGCGCATCTCGCCATCCACTTTCCGTGGCAAGGCCCCGACGACCTCGCCTACAGAGTGGAAGGAGGCGATTACCACAACCTTACGAAGCTCGGAGATCTGGACAGTCTCGACGTCTCGTCGCAAGTCAACAAGATGATCGAGTCTGTGGACGAGAGCGTAGGCCGGATTCTCGACGCCGTGCGCGAAAGCGGAAGCGAGCGCGAGACGTTGGTTGTGTTCACTTCGGACAACGGCGGCTATCGAACATACCAAGGCGGCTACCACAACATCTCGGAAAACGGCCCATTGCGCGGTCAGAAGACGGAAGTCTACGAGGGTGGTCACCGAGTGCCCGCGATCGCGTGGTGGCCCGGTCGCATCGCGCCCGGCACGACTGACGAACTCGCGACTACGCTCGACCTGTTCCCGACGTTATGGGAGCTCGCGGGCGGAGGGATCGATAGACCGCCGGTCGATGGCGCGAGCTTGGCAGATCTGCTCCTTGACGGGCAGGCCCTGGAACCGCGAACGATTTATTGGCGTATCCGCACGAAAGCGGCCCTGCGCCGAGGTCCGTGGAAGCTCGTGCGAAACATCAATGAATCTTCGGAACTCTATGATTTGTCAACAGATATCGGAGAAACTATCGACCTATCCGCAAAGCGTCCGGAGGTGGCGAGCGAATTGGAGCGGGTTCTTACTGACTGGGAAGCCGAGGTCGAGCAAGGCTGGCGGTGATGCCAGTGCGGAAATGCTCGCTGGACCGGGCGGGATCGATAGCCGATTCGGCCCAAACGCCGGTGCTACAGTGGCAGGCTAAGCCTGCCCGCCGCGATATCCGCTCGGCCGCCGGGTGATCGGCGCATCTTCCGCCGGATTGTAGATCAATGGATTCCGAGCCCATGACGAAGGAGGAAGCCACTCGCTCCGCCCCGCCGGCTAGATTGGCCCCCCTTGAAGGTCTGCCAACGAGCGAGCCGAGCCGAGCGGCACCGCTCGATGATCGGTTCCATGTGCGGCTCGACCAATACGAGGGCCCCTTGGACGCCCTCCTCGACTTGGTCAAGAAGCAGGAAATCGACATCCTCGATATCCCGATCGTCAAGATCACCGAGCAGTATCTCGAGGCGTTGCGCCAAGCGGAGTCACTCAACTTCGAACTCAGTGGGGAGTTCGTGTTGATGGCCTCCACGCTGATTCACATCAAGTCGAAGACCCTCCTGCCCACGCCGCCCAGTTTGGAAGAAGAGCAGGAAGATCCACGTGACGATCTAGTCCAGAAACTCCTGGAGCGCGAGAAGTTCCTGCAAGCTGCTCAGATGCTCAAGGAGAAGCGCATCATCGAGGAGAACGTCTGGACCGCCCGCGCGGACGAGTCCCTGGCCCCGAGCGAAGAGGAGCCGGCCGAACTCCAAGTGACGCTCTTTGACCTCGTCAAGACTTTCGGCGAGGTGTTGGAACGGCTGCGGAACGAGCCGGTCGTTGAGTTCGAACAGGAGCCGGTCTCGGTGTCCGACCGCATCCGGTTCCTGCGGGACATCCTGCTCACCACCGACGGCGACGTGCAACTGAGCGAGATCCTGCGTCAGCAGGCGTCACCGCGGGCGGTCATCGCGACTTTCCTCGCCCTCCTCGAAATGGTGCGCGGCCAGACAGTGACGGTGCGCCAGGCCGACTTGTTCGGGGAGATCGTCATTCGCAAGCACACCAAGTTCGACGACGCGCTGGATGGCGAGGGCTTAGTTCCCGATTCCGATTTGGAGTACTCGATGTGAGCGATTCCGTACTCACGTTCCCTGATCCGTCCGACGAATCCCCGCGCGTCGTCGTTGTGGATCCCAGTTCCTCGCAAGAGGAGCGGATGGCGATTCTGGAAGCGGTGATCTTCGCCGCGGAAGAGCCGCCTACCCTCGCGCAATTGGCGGAGGGCCTCGGGGCCGACGAAGAACTGCTGAAGGCGGATCTCGACGCCTTGCAAGAGTCGTACCAAGCCGGGCCGCGGGGCATCGAACTCCGGGATGTGGGAGGCAACTACCGGCTTTTCACCAAACCGCAGCACCACGAAGCGGTCAAGGCCTTCATCAAATCGATTCAGCCGCGTCTCAAGCTCTCCCCCGCCGCGCTCGAGACCCTTGCCGTCGTGGCGTATCGGCAGCCGGTGACCCTGCCGGAGATCCAAGCGATTCGGGGTGTCGTCAGCGCCGGAGGCGTGATCCACACGCTCTTGCGCCACAACCTCGTCGCGACCGCAGGGCGCAAGAAAGTCATCGGTCGCCCGATATGCTACAAAACGACTAGCGAGTTCTTGACTCACTTCGGCCTCAGCGACCTGAGCGAATTACCCACTCTGAAAGAGATCGAAGACTTGGGCCGCGCCGAACTGGACGAAGACATCCGTCTCGCTGAAGCGACCGGGGACGGGATCCCGGACGCCGAATCGGACGTAGCGAGCGAGAATTCTGCGAGCACCGAACCGGGCAACTGACGCTGCCGGTCGGAATCGCGTGACGGGAGCGCCGGCCGGCGCAATCCTGAGCCATGCCCGAACGTCTGCAGAAAATCATCGCCCGCGCCGGGATCACGTCACGGCGGAAGGCGGAAGAGATGATCATCGCCGGCCGGGTCTCCGTCAATGGCGAAGTGATCCGGGAACTCGGATCTCAAGCGGATCCTACCGAAGCGACGATTTGCGTTGATGGAAGGGCGCTTCAACATTCCGGCCAAAAGCGCTACTTGGCACTGAACAAGCCCAAGGGCTGCATCACCACCACCAGCGATCCGGAAGGACGGCCCACGGTGATGGACCTGCTGGGGAGCGCGGCATCGAAGGGCCTGTTCCCTGTCGGGCGCCTCGACTACAACACGGAAGGGCTGTTGCTGCTGACGAACGATGGCGAGTTCGCGAATCGCATCCTGACCGCCAAGAACGGGATTCCCAAGGTGTACGAGGTCAAGCTCAGCAAGAAGCCGACCGCCACGGGGCTCGAACGGTTCCGGGCAGGATTCTTCCTTGACGGCAAGAAAGTGCGGCCCGAGATCGTGAGGTTGCTGCGTGACAGTGACAGCCCTTGGTACCAAGTCACATTGATCGGAGGGCGCAACCGTCAGATTCATCGGATGTTCGAGCGTATCGGGATCCTAGTAGAGAAGATTAGGCGGGTCCGCATCGGCAAGCTGTCGTTGCGCGGACTGGAGCCCCGCCAGGTTCGGGAACTCAAGCCCGACGAGATCCGTTCGCTTATGGAACCAGCACCGATCCGAGAGGTCGAGGATCGGCCGACGGATACCGCAAGGCCGAGATCCGATCGATCGCGATCGAATTCGACAGGTCGCAGGGGCCGAGAGCAGCATCAAGGCCGCACCCGTCATAAGAGTCCGCAGCGAACGCACGCCCGGTCTCATCGCAACGAACCGAACACCGACGAGTCCCGTCAGCGCGATTCGACAGCTACTCCGAACCGAAAGACGAGGGATGCTGCACCACGCGGCCCCGCCCAGCGATCAACAAGCCGACACCGAGCCACATCCTCGCCTTCACCGTCTCGCGCAAGGCCCACCGGGCGGGAAGCGTCTCCAAGACGTAGCGAGTCTCCCTCGCGGGGACGGCAAGACTCACCGAGACAGGCCAGTCGCGGTGGCCAACCGCAGAGGCAACCACGCAGCCGCCACCAGAAACCGCAACGCAAGCAAGGCCAGCCTCGACGCGACGAACCGACTGCGGTGAAGCCGCGTCCGCAAGGCACGAGAGCTAAACCGAATCGGAAGCCGAAAGCCGCCACCACTCGCAGACCCGCGCCTCCACGCACACGATCAGTCGCCCCTGTGGATCGGCTACCAAGGGGATACTCGACTGATTACCGCAAACCCGAGACGGAACGCAGACAGTCACCCGCCTTTTCAGGCTTGGTTCCGGAAGAACACTCGACCGGTCCGCGCAAAACCCCGAAGCCACTCAAACGATCAGCCAGACCCCCGCGACCACCAGGCCGGCGCCAAGCCACCTCCTCGCGCTCACCGTCTCGCGCAAGACCCACCGGGCGAGGAACGTCTCCAAAACGTAGCCCGTCGCCGTCGCGGGGACGGCAAAGCTCACGGCCTCGATCGAAAGCAAAGCCATGAATCCGAAGAACGAGACGGCGTAAGCTGCCAGCGACATGAGGAACCAGCGGTTGCGGATCACCGTCACCGTGAAGCGGGCGGCAGCGGAGAGGCGGAAGGACTCGGGCTCCCCCAGCAGGCGCATGCCGCGGGCCTTGAGCAGGTCTCCGAAGACGCTGCCTCCGACGACGAGACTCAGCAGAAAGACCGTCATCGGACATCGCCAACCGTCGATGCCGGTGTAGAGCCTACGACACCGACTCCGAATCCGATCAGTATGTCAGAGCAAAGCTGAAATGTCCGGTTTTCTGCAAAGCTGAAATGTCCGGTTCTGGGGTGGCCTGTGGTGCTGCTGGGACGGTGTCGTACAAGCACGTGGACAGCGGTGTGCAGAGGGTCCTGCCAGTAGGGGTATGCTAGTTGGGCAGCCGAAGCGGACGCGCGGCTCTGCCGAGGGGCAACCGCGCTAGGAATAGGTTGCCGTGGTGACCGATGGTTGCCCCGGGGCGGTTCCGGATGGGGGCCGCCCCACCCGCGCAGCCAGCCCCCTACATCGGGGCCACGTCATGCCTAAGGAAAACCTTGGGGGGTTCCGGGGGGCAAAGCCCACCGTCGGCTAACAAGGCTGCGCCCGCAGGGCGCAGACCGCTTACCCCGTCGGCGGACTTGGCCGCCGACGGGGCCGCACGCCGGCACGGGTGCCGGTCACGCCGATCCGTCCCGGTGCGCCTCGGCCAGCTCCGCTGCGGCGCGCGCCTGCTGCCGCCACGGATGGCTGGCCGCCGGCTTGCGCGCGCCGCCGCCGCGCTGCTTCCCCAAGGCCAGATCCACGGTGCGGTTGATGCCCTTCTCGTCGTCCACCGGGATCGGCGCGGCGCCTTCCGCCAGCAGCCGGTAGCGCAGCTCCTGGCCGTTCCGCAGCACCACCGGATCCCCGCCGTAGCGCTCGCAAACCGTCACCTTGGCACCCCGCAAGCGGTAGCCCTTGCCGTACCCGGTCAGCCCGAATTGCTTGTTGCCGTGCTGGAAGGTCAGGTTCTTGCTCAGCGTCCGCTCGTGCTGCGGGCACAGGATCCGCTCCAGCTCGGCCGCCTCCAGCCCCGTCGGCCGGTGCGCGTCCTCGGCGTCGCGCGGCAGCTTGCCGAAGCGCCGGTTGTAGTCCTCCAAGTACTCCGGCAGGCACGCGTTGGCCGCTTCCAGGCTGTCCGCGCCGCGCAAGCGCAACTCACGCGTCAGGCGCTCCTGCAACGTGCCGAACGCGCGCTCCACGCGCCCTTTGGCCTGCGGACTGTGCGCGTGGATCGGCTGGATGCCGAGCTCCTCCAAGGCCCGCGTGAATTGCGTCCGTTCGCTCTCGCAGCCCGGCCGGTTCACCCGGAACACGCTGTAGCGGTCCGAGTACAACGCCACCGGGAGCCCGTAGCGCGGCAGGTAGTCCTCGCCCAGCGTGCGCATGTACGCCTCGGTCGTCTCGCTCGGCCAGAAACGCGCCGCCAGCACCATGCTCGTCGCGTCGTCGACGAACGCCACCAAGCTGCTCCGCGGGCCGCGCTCTTCCAGCCACGCGTGCGGCGATCCGTCGATCTGCACCAGCTCGCCCGTGCGCGGCCGCCGCGGCCGCGTCTGATGCACTTGCGCCTTCTTCTGCCGCTTGGCTTGCCAAAGGCCCTCCTCCACCATCCACTGGCGCACCGTCTCCCGGCTGACCCGGAAACCGTCTTCCTCGACCAGCTTCTCGCACGCCAACGTTGGCGGGAAGTCCGCGTAGCGCTCGCGCAGCCGGCGCAGCAGCGCCGCCTTCGTCTCCGCCGGGATCGCGTTCCCCGGGCGCTGCCCGCGATGCCCCGAGCGCAAGCCCGCCGCGCCCGCCTCCGTGTACCGCGCCACCAGCCGCCGCACTTGACGTGTCGTCAGCCCCAGTTCCCGCGCCGCCGCGACCTGTTTCTGCCGCCCCTCAACGACCGCTCGGATGACCGCTACCTGCCGCGCTTCCTTCCCGCTGAATGTGATGTTCTGCTCCATGGCAACCCTTTCTGCCGCTTCGAAAAAGCGGACATTTCAGAATTGCCAGAACCGGACATTTCAGCTTTGCGCTAACACGAATCCGATCAGTACCGTGCCGATCCACCGGCTGGCGGTGATCGGCTCGTCCAAGAGCAACGCGCTCAAGATGGCTACGAGCACGTACCCTACCGAAGTGACGAGCAGCACGTAGCTGAGATCGACGGAACTCAGCACCACGGTATGCGCAGCAAAGTAGATCACGAGCAGGCACGTTCCCAGCAGGACCCAGGGATTGGCCAAGCTCGTCGTACCTGACGCGACAAGGTCGACTGGGGAGAAGGCTGCTATGTCCCCCACAGCGCGCATGCCATAGCCCAATGCGACATTCCCGAGGGCGTTCGCTACGATCACTACCGCTAGGAGGATGCGCGTCTTTAGCGGCAACCCCCGAGTCTAACAATCGCTTTGACGCAACGAGGTTCGTCGTAGACGGGGCCCCGCGCATTCAGAGACCGCCCTATGGTTCGATACACGGGGAACCGATAGCCGGCTACGGAAGTCTCGCTAGTTGCGTTGATCTCGCATGGCGCGCAACCGTCCGGGCAAGTCCGTTCGCGGGCGAAACATAAGCCGCGGCAACGTTTTTCTGGCCGGAGCGATGGGCGTCGACAGCGACCGAAAAAATATTTCAGTGCGATGCCTTGACATGTCTCCGCTGGCTTCGTATACTGCGATCAAGCGGACGCCACTCGGCGAAAGCTGAAAGGAGGGGGGCGAACAGGAATCGACGGAATCGCAATCGCTGTTGAGAGGCATGCGGGGCTCCGAGCACCCCTAAAAAGGTCGGAACACAACAACTGCCAACGATATGCAGTTCGCACACGCGGCCTAAGCTTAGGCTGCCGTCTTGACCGACGGGCTCGCACATCGGTTAAAGGCGTCGCTCAGCGAGATGGATCTTGAGGCTTCTGCTCGTAGTCTTGAGATTGACATCAATCGAGCTGGATCGCTGCTGGCTTGTTCATTCACAACCAGTGATCGAGACGCAAGAATGAACTAAGCATGTAGGCTCTCTCCGGTGGTCTTTTTCGGACGCGGGTTCAATTCCCGCCGCCTCCACCATCCTTTCCCCAGACGGACAGTCACGCAAGCCCGGTGACCGGGAATTCCGCGTCGAGTAGTGTCCCTGGGGTTTCACTGCACCTGCGGCGCGGCTGCTTGCCATCCGTCCGCCAGCACTTTGGACATCCGCTCCCGCAGTTCCCCGTACTCTTCGCTCGACGCTAGATTGCGGTACTCCTTGGGATCCTCCTGCAGGTCGTACAGTTCGAACTCGGAAGGCCCGTCGCCCTCCAATGGCCGCCATTCCGTGAAGCGGTACCGCGCTGTACGCACGGAGCGCCCGTGCGCCCCGCCGCGCTGAGCCTCGGAGAAAACGGCTGGCTTCCACTCGCGCTGCGGATCCTCGATGACCGGCCGGAAGCTAGTCCCTTCCAACCCAGTCGGCTGCGGCAGCCCGCAGAGGTCGACAAGCGTCGGGTAGAGATCGACCAATTCGACGAGCGCACTGGTCGGCTGTTCCGTGTTCCCGCTGGGTAGGCGCACGATGAGCGGCACGCGCGTCGACTCCTCGAATTGCGTGTGCTTGCGCCATTGCCCGCCGTGCTCGCCCAGATGGAATCCGTGGTCGCTGACGAACACGACGATGGTTGAATCGACCAAGTCCAGTTCCACGAGCGCGTCAAGCAGCAGCCCCACTTGCACGTCCATCAAGGTCACAGTCGCGTGGTAGGAGGCAATCGCTTGCTTTTGTTGCTCCGGACTGTGGTCGGGATCCTCCGGATAGCCGCCCAATGCGGGTGCTGGAATGTCGTCCCGATCATTGGCCGGACCGCCCGGCAGCACGACCTCGCTGATCGGGTGCTGCCGGAAGAAACTCTCCGGCGCCACCCAAGGTTGGTGCGGCTTGTGATAGCCCGCGGCGATGAAGAACGGCTTGTCCCGATCCTCCCGCAAGATCTCGATGATCCGACGGGTGGTTTGGCCATCCGGTGTTTCCGCTTCGGTCTCGTCCGTTGCTCTCCAAGTCAACGGCATTCCGGTCGGGCGGCCGAGATGCTCGAGGATCTGGGCACGCGAGAGCCCATCCTCCGCTCCCGGGATCCAAGAGTTGTCCCTGACCTCGGAGCGATCCACTCCGGGAAGGTAATGCTCGCGCCGCGCGGCGTTCTCCGAGATATCCCACTCCACTGAGTCTTCATACCGACCGTGCGCGACTTTGCCGACGCGAGCGGTGAAGTATCCTTGCGAGCGGAAATACTCCGGAAGCATGGGAACGTCGCCCATGTGATGGCGCGGACGGGTGAAATTGCCGTAAACGTTCGTCGACGGAGGACGGCGCCCGCTGAGGAAAGATGCTCGCGAAGGGTTGCACAGCGGGTCCTGGGCGTAGGCGCGGTCGAACCGAACCCCCTCGCTGGCAAGCCGATCAACGTTGGGCGTCTTGGCGGTCGGGTAGGCGCCGTACGTTCCGAGAGCCACGTTGAGATCGTCGACGACGATGAACAGCACGTTCGGAGGGTCCGCGGATTCCGGGGCCGCGCCGCAACTTCCTGCGGCGATGACGAGCAAGCACGCACACAAAGCGCGAGCGGCAGCGAGGGGAGGCGAGGCCTGCGGATTCCAGACATTAGGCATGCCAACAACTTTACTCCCTCTCGGGACTGCCGACAGCCATTCGTGATAGTGCGGCCGTTGCGAGCGACTGCTCCGCTCGAGCCGAATTCAAGTCAGACTCGAGTGAAACGAACTCGATGATTCCAAGCGCCACGGTTGCCGACCTCCGGCCCGAACCACGTGCCCCGCATCCGGTCGACCACCATTGGCCCCCGGTCGCTCGGCACATAATGAGGTAGTTCCGGGCTGCGAGCAGCACCGCTGTCCGCGCTCCGCGAATGGTCTTTGATGATTCGTCCGCATTACTACGGGTCAAGACGCGGTGCCCGCTAGATCGATGGCTCGCAAACTCGAATCCACGCTCCTAGCCGGACCAGCGGGGCGCCTAGAGGCCCTTCTCGAGGAACCGGAGTCAGGCGGCCAGATCGAACGGGCCGTGGTGATCTGCCACCCCCATCCGCAGTTCGGCGGCACGATGCACAACAAGGTCGTTTATCGTATGGCGCGGGCGGCCCGGACGACAGGAGCCGCGGTACTCCGCTTCAACTATCGCGGTGTCGGCCGAAGCAGCGGAGTCTACGACGGCGGGCGTGGGGAACAGGACGACCTCAGATCTGCATTACGCTACATGCGCGACCGCTACCCTGGCAAGGCAGTCTCGATCGGCGGCTTCTCTTTCGGCGCGAGAGTCTCGTTGCGGGTAAGTTGCGGCGAGCCAGGCATCGACAGAGTGGTCGCTGTCGGCGCGCCGGTCGATCACGGGGACTGGAGCTATCTGGGCAATTGCGGCTGCCCCAAGCACTTCGTGCACAGCACGAACGACCAGTACGGTTCCGTCGACACCATGGAACGCGTCTTCGCTCTGGCTGCGGAACCCAAGCACCTCGCATGGGTGGAAGCGCGCGACCACTTCTTCGCTGACGCGCTCGACGACCTCGAGGAGTGCCTGCAGAACGCTTGGCATTGAACGGTAGTTCGGAATGAGGTTCGCGATTTACGGTGCCGGAGCCGTTGGCGGGTTTCTGGGCGCGCGCCTGCTATCGGCTGGGCACGAAGTTCACTTCATCGCCCGAGGCAAGCATCTGGATGCGATGAGGGCATCCGGGCTCCATGTGCGTAGCGCAGTCTTCGGGAATGAGCGGTACGACGTCCATGCTCATCAGTCACCGGACGAAGTAGGGCCGGTCGATTCCGTTCTGCTGGGCGTCAAGGCCCATGCTCTGCCCCGCATCGCCCCGCTTGTCGAGCAGCTCAAGGGCACGAACACTACGTTCGTTTCGACTCAGAATGGCCTGCCATGGTGGTACTTTCACGGTGTCGACGGCAACGAGGACCCGATTCGGGCGGTCGACCCGGACGGATTGACCGCCCGGCACATCCCTCCTGACACTGCGGTGGGCTCCATCGTGTATTTCTCCTGCTCCCTAAGCGGCCCGGGCGAGTTGGAGCATACCTCGGGCAATAGGCTGCCGCTAGGCGAGCCCGCAGGGGGTCGTTCAGAGCGCGTGCTGGCCCTTTCCGAAGCATTTCGATCCGGAGGCATCAAAGCTCCTGTTCGCAATGACATACGGCATGAACTCTGGGTAAAGCTCTTAGGGAATGCAGCACTGAACCCCTTGAGTGCTCTCACCCGAAAACCTCTCCAGTCGCTGCTCGATTCGGAGGACGCCGTGAGGCTGATCAGAATCATGATGGGCGAGATACGCGAGGTGGCTTCGGCCGCCGGCGTCCAAATCGCGATTTCCAACGAGCGCAGGCTGGCGGGGGTGCGGAATGCGGGTCAGCACCGAACGTCCATGCTCCAAGACTTGGATCGAGGAAGGGAGCCCGAACTCGATGCCTTGCTCGGCTCGGTCGTCGAACTTGCGGAGAGAAACCATGTCAGCGTCCCTTCGCTCGTCGCGATCCATGCGGCTACCAAGGCGCTCTTCTTCGCCCCTGAAACGTGATGGTGCGCGACACACCAACTAGCCACCCGCAGCCGGACCCAGAACCGAGCACGAGCCTGCGGTGGGCCGATCCGAAGATCCGCGAACTCATCCAGCGTGCTCTCGATGAGGATGTCGGCACCGGCGATGTCACTACTGCGGCGTGCGTCCCGGCGGAAGCCGTTGGACACGGGATCTTCCTGACCCGGCAACGACTAGTGCTAGCAGGCACAGAACTTCTGCCCTTGATCTACGAGGGCGAGGATGTCGACATCCTCCATCGCGACGGTAGCGACCTGGATTCCGGAGTCGTGTTCGCCCGGGTCTCCGGGTCGGCGAGGAGACTGCTGACTCTTGAGCGAACATCCCTGAACCTGCTCCAACGGGTGTGCGGAGTGGCAACGCTCACCCGGCAGTACGTGAAGGTATTGGACGGCACGGACTGCGAGTTGCTGGACACTCGCAAGACCGCGCCCGGCATGCGGCTGATCGACAAGCTCGCCGTTCGGGCGGGCGGCGGCACGAATCACAGGATGGGGCTGTACGACGCCATCCTCATCAAGAACAATCACATCGACATGGCCGGAAGCGTGACGCGAGCCGTGGACGCCTGCCGGCAGAGCGGCTTGCCAGTCGAAGTCGAGGTGCGGAACTTTGAAGAATTAGACGAAGCCCTGGCCTGCAGCGTGCGTCATGTCCTGCTCGACAACTTCAACCCTGACCAAGTGGTTCGAGCGGTGGGTGTGATCGCCGGCCGAGCCAAGATCGAAGTGTCCGGAATGATCACCTTGGCAACGATACGCAAGTATGCAGAAGCGGGCGCAGACTTCGCCTCCGTCGGAGCCCTGACTCATTCGGCGCCGGCAGCGGACATCAGCTTCCGGTTCAAGTAGGAGCGGCCGGATCGTTTGCGAGCGTGATGGCATCGCGCCGAGCACTCTGACCGAGTCGATGGTCTCCTCCGATACGTCGCGAGTCCTTACGGCTACGCCTACAATGGATGCTGACCGCGATGGGCAGTAAAGGGAGTGGCTTTCCTTACTGATCACGATTCCAACGGGGGCGCAACTTGACCCGGATCCGAGAGTGGAGCGCATGCGTCGTCCAAGCGCAATAAGTCGACCCGAAGCCATCGCTCGGTCCCGAATGGGCCTGGCGGGCCTCTTTCTGGCAGTCCTCACCTGGACTGCCAGCTCCGCTTCCGGCGCGGAACCGCCCTTTGACTTTGCAACGGATCTGTTTCCGCGACTGGAGGTCCTCAACTGCAGGACCTGCCACAACGCATCCGGCGTCGCATCCGGCACGCGGCTGCACTTCCCCGAGCACGGGGAGTCCGCGGATTCGATCCGTCGATTCGGATTGGGCCTCGAGACTCTCGTGAACCGCGATGACCTCACGGAATCGCCCCTGCTGCTGAAGCCGACCAATCGAATCGCCCATACGGGCGGTTCGCTAATCGTGCCCGACAGCGATGACGAGCGGATGCTCTTCGCGTGGATCAAGTATTTGGCGACCTTGGAGCCGGCTCGTGCAATCGGCTCGGAGCCGCCCGCCCAGCGGCACGCCCAACCGCTTCGCAGGCTGACCCACGCCCAATACGACGACACTGTGCGCTACCTCTTGGGGGACCAAACCAAGCCGGCCCGCTCGTTCCCTACGGAAGACTTCGTCAACGGCTATTCCAACCAAGCCTCATCCCAGTCCATCACCGCCGCATTGGCGGAAGCGTACGGCAAGGCGGCCGAAAAGCTCGCCCGGAACGCATTTCGCTACGGCGACCAACAAGACTTGATTCCTTGCTCGCCGAAGGGAATCGGCGACGAGGAGTGCGCTCGCGCGTTTGTGGAGAGTTTCGGCGCCAAAGCGTATCGGAGACCGCTCACTACCGACGAGCTGCGGTCCTACACCGAGTTGACGGTCGCGTGGGCCGCTGCTGAAAACGACTTTCTGGCAGGCGCGACGGTAGCTGTGGAGACGATGCTCCAATCGCCCCACTTCTTGTTCTTGGTCCCGCTTGCCCGCGACAGCGCCCTCAAGCAATGGGACACGGCGTCGCGCCTGTCCTACGCGCTCTGGAACACGCTACCGGACTCGGATCTGTTCGAAGCCGCAGCGTCCCGCAATCTCGAAAGCCGACAGGAGATCGAGGCAGTGGCGCGGCGCATGCTTGAACGCCCGGTAGCAATAGGCGTGATGGATGGATTCTTCGCGCAGTGGATGCGGTTCGACCGCCTGCGCAGCGCGGTCAAGGACCGGAATCGATTTCGCGACTATAGCCCGACCGTCGCCGAGAGCATGACGGAGGAGTCCTTGCGACTCTTTCGCCATCTCGCATGGAACGACTTGGACTTCCGCGAGTTCTTCAATGCGGACTACACGTTCGTGGATGATTTCCTCACCACGATCTACGGCATGCCCGACCCTCGGGTGCCGTTCGGCAAGACTTCCTACGGAGCGGATTCCTTGCGAGGAGGCATTCTCGGACACGGCACATACCTCGCTCAGACCGGCAAACCGATCAACACCTCCCCGACCGAGCGCGGACTGTTCATCCGAGAGCACTTCCTCTGCCAAACGATCCCCCCTCCCCCGCCGGGCGTCGACGCTTCGCTCCCGCCCCTGGCCGTGGGGGCGCGACCGATGACGATTCGGATGACCATGGAATCCCTGCACGCTCCCGAAACAGCGTGCGCATCTTGCCACAAGCTAGTGGACCCGATCGGATTCGGGTTCGAGCACTTCGACACGGTCGGCGCGTACCGCGAGGAAGAACCGGTGCGCGTAGAACCGACTCCCCAGCAGGAACGCCAAGGGATGAAAGCCGAGACGCACCATCTCGCGATCGACTCCGCGGGCTACATCGCCGGAATCGAAGATTCGGATTTCAGCTCACCGCGTGAGGCTGGGCGCATCCTAGCGCGATCCGAGACCTGCCAGAAATGCGTGGTCAAGCAGCTTTTCCGGTATTTTTTCGGTCGTCACGAAACGAAGCATGATGCGGATTTGATCCAACGGGCCTATAATCGGTTCCGAGAGTCCGGCTTTCTGTTTCGAGAACTCGTCCTCGGGTTGCTGGTGACGGAAGAGTTCTTGGGCGTCGAGTGGAGCGGATAGGCATGCGAGCGAGATTGCACCGGAGGGCATTCCTGGGGGGAATCGGCCTGGCGGGCGCGGCAGTCCGTATCGGGCTGCCCCCGCTCGCTTGCATGTTCAACTCGTCCGGGACTGCCTACGCAGCTCGCTCCACGGCGAGCGAGACGCCGCCGGAGAAGCGCTTCGTCCTTTGGTTCAACGGCAACGGCATTCCCGAGCGCTACTGGATCCCTCGCGACGAGGGCAGTGACTACACGATGACTCCCTGCCTCGCGCCGCTGGCCAAGCTGCGCGACGAGGTCCAGATTCTGTCGGGACTCGACAACCCCAATGGGCAGACAAGCGGCGTCGGCAATGGCCACCAGCGCTCCATGAGCGCGTTGATGTCCGGAGAGAAGTACACCGGCATCGGAGCCGGCGGACCTTCGATCGATCAGGTCGTTGCCCAGCGGATCGGAGGTTCCTCGCGATTCCCTTCCCTGCAGGTCGGCGTCTGCCAAGAGTCGTTCGGCACCAGCATGCAGCGCAATATGAGCTGGACTGCGAAGGACCGGGCCCTGCCGCCGGAGGTGATTCCTCAAAAACTCTTCGACCGGCTGTTCGGCAAGCTCGACGAGGGGTGGACCAAGCGCAAGAGGAGCGTCCTCGATGCCGTGCGGCAGCAAGCGCAGGAGCTGAGCTCTGCATTGGGAAGCGAAGATGGGCGTCGTGTCGACGAATACCTGACCTCGATCTTCGACATCGAGCGTGCGATCGCGGACTTTCCGGCCGAATACGCGAGCAATGTCGAGTCGCCCGAGGCTGGCGGCGACCCGCGAGACTATCCCCGCATCGCGAAGGTCCAGAGCGACCTCTTGGTGCATGCGTTCGCCTCCGGGCAGACGCGGGTGGCCTCGTACATGCTGACCAAGTGTCAAGGTCTCACCCGGTTTCCGTGGCTCGGCCTGTCCTTCGCCCGGCATCACGAGTACTCGCACCTCGGCGGCTCGCACCGTGACCGGCAACAGCAAGTGATGCGCGACATCTGCCGCTGGCACGTCGAGGAGTTCGCGTATTTCGTCGCCAAGCTCAAGGCGACTCCGGAAGGCTCGGGCACGCTCCTCGACAGCTGCGCGGCGCTTTTCGTACACGAGCACGCCGAAGCGAACTTCCACAAGAACAGCGGCGGTGCCGTGATCCTCGCCGGGGGCGCGGGCCGGCTGAATCCTGGGCATCACACCAAAGTCACTGGCACATTCGGAGACCTGTACCGGACGGTAGCCGCCGAAGTCGGGGCACCTGTGGACCACTTCCCGACATCGTACGGAGCCATCTCCGCGGCCACCGCGTAGAGGGCGCGACGGGCAAGCACTAGCGGAGCACGCGGCGTCCGGGTCCGGCACGCTCGAATTCCGAGATCGCATCGGGCCCGAGGGGCGTCCCTACGGCGATCACTCGCTGTAGCGACGGGTGGTCGCGCAACGCCCCCAAGCCGGCATCGCCAAATTCGGTGTACGAAACATCGAGAACGCGCAGGGCACCCAGCTTTGCCAAAGCCGGACCGGCGGAGTCATCGATCGCCTTCGCATGCGCTAGGACTAGCTCTTCCAACCGGGTCAATGGCTGCAGTTGTTCGATACCCGTCGCAGTCAGCGCGGAGCGCGCGACGTTCAAGAGGCGCAGCTTGGCCAGCTTCGCCAAATGCGATGCACCGAAGTCGGTCACGACGATGGCCCCGCGCAGTCGCGGCACTCCCGAACTCACCGAGTCGACGTACTCCGGGCTGGGCGCGGCCAGGACCAAGCTCTCGAGACCGCTGAGGGCCCCGATCTCGTCCAAATTCAGGTCCGTGACCTTGACGGCCCAGATTCCGCTATCCGTCACTTGGGCGCCGCTCAGGTCCAAATGTCGCAAGCCCTTGAGCGAGCGGAGCCGCGCAATGCCGGCTTCGGCGATCTGGTTGCCGCCGATCGCTAGCGATTTTAGATGCGGCAAGCCTTCCAGCAGCTCGATCGTGGCGTCACTGATCTCGGTGATCCCGACATCCAAGATCCGCAACTGACGAAGCTCCGTCAGGAATTGAACCCCGGAATCGCTGATCTTCGTGCCGCGCACGTTCAGTTTCTCCAGATTCAGGGCACCGCGAAGGCGGGAGGCTCCGGCGTCGGTGATGTGCTCGCAGAAGAACAGATCGAGGTCCTTCAAGGCTGGGAGCGTCTCGACCACGGATAGGGACGAATCGGTGACGTGCGTTTGGGCAATGGCCAGCCGCTCGAGTCTCGCCAGACCTGCGACGCGCCTCAGATCGCTATCGTTGATCCAACTCCGACTCAGGTCGATCGATAGGACCTCGCCTTCCAGGTTTCGCTCGAGCGAGCCGCCTTGGCTTTCGACCCATTCCTGAATCCCGGCGGGAACCGGGTCGGCCGAGGCGAGCGTCGCCACGGAAACCGCTGCCAGTAGCAGCGTACATCGCATCGCCCGTCTACCTCCGCCGGGTGGGCTGAGATGAATCGCGATCCCACTTGATGGCGCAATCCGGCAGGGCGGCGCGCAAGCGACCCACCCCTTTTTCGGTAACGAGGGTGTGGTACAGGTTCAGCACCCGCAAGTCCCCGAATCCTTGCAGCGTGTCCAGCGCGCCGTCGTCGGCATCCGTGTTGTCCAAGCTCAATTCGCGCAGCCCGGAATGGCTCGCAAGGGCCGATATCCCTACGGAAGAGATCTTGGTGTAGTCGAGGTTCAGCGACAGCAGACCGCTCAATCCAGAGAGGTGCTTCGCGCCGTCGTCGGTCACTCTGGTGTTCGCCAGATCGAGCTCTTGCAGGTCCTTCAGGGCAGTCAAGTGCGCCGCTCCCCCGTCGGTCAAGTCCGTAAAGGCAATCGAGAGTCGCTGCAACCCTGCGAGTGCGGTCAGCGCTCCCAAGCCCTCGTCTCCGACGTTCGTGCCGGTCAGTCCCAGCTCGGTCAAGCGGGACAACTTGGAAACTTCGGCCATGCCCGCATCGCCGATGGTGGTGTAGTCCAAATCCAGCATGCGCAACGCTGGCAGGGCTGAGATGGAGCCCAGGCTCTCGTTTCCCACGGTGGTGCCCGCAAGCGAGAGTTCCCGCAATCGCGGCAAGCGCCCGACATAGGCGAGCCCTGCACCGTCAACCAACGTTTGGTCAAGGACCAGCGCTTCCAACGACTCCAGTGCTCCCAAGTGTCGCAATCCCGCATCGGTTATTCGGGTAGCGGAGAGATTCAGAGAGCGCAGCCCCGATAGGGATCGGAGATGCTGGATTCCCAAATCGCTCACTTCGGTCGCGGCGAGGTTCAAGTCGCGGATGCCGGAATAGCCTGCCAGAGCGGCGAGTTCCCGGTCTCCGACCCGAGCGGCGCGGAGGTGAAGCGCAATGGAGCCGTCGGACTCGACTTCGACCCTTCCGCCAATTCCCTGCACCCAACCCGTCAACGAAATCATGCTCCCCGCGGGAAGCTCCCCGTGACCGGTCGACAGTACGGTGGGTTCGGTCTCGACGAACGCGACCTCAATATCAGGCCTCTCGTCTAGCAACGCGCTCACGCCCGCAGCGGTTGCGCGACTGTAGCGAAGATCTAGTCGACGTAGCGCTGGCAGTGCCGCCAAGCGCGGAGTGCCCGCGTTCGTAACCAAGGTTCGGTAGAGGCTGAGATCCGCTAGTCGGCTCATCCTTGCCAGATGATCCAATCCGGCGTCAGTAATGCGCGCTCCCCGCAGGTTCAAGACCCTCAGGTGCTCCAGTCCGGCCAAGCTTCGCAATCCGGTCTCGGAGAGTTCGATGTCCGCGAGATCCAGTTCTTCCAACAGTGGCAGCGCAGCCAGCTTGGCCACGCCGACATCGGTTACGTACGTGCTCCGCAGCCGTAACGTCTTGAGCTTTTGCAACGTGGCGATCTGCGTCACGCCTTCGTCATTGACATCCGTCTGCGTCACATCGAGTCGCTCGAGGTTCTGGAACGCTTCCAAGTGCTGCCCGGTGATCCGCGTACCCTTGAGTTGGAGCGAGCGCAGGTTGCGGAGTGGCACGAGCTTTTCGAGGCCGTGGTCGAAGATCCGGATGCCCTTGAATACACTCAGGAAGTGATGGCTGAGGTGCAGCGACTCTAGCGACTCCAGTCCAGCCAATTCCACGAGCAAGTCGCTATCGTCGACATTGCCCAGCGTTCCGCAGCAAACCGCGTTCCACATGGGGCCCGGCAGCGCAAGCGATCGCAGGTCGCGCAACGGCCGCAGCCTCTTCAGGTCGGTAGGGGCTACCAAGGTGCCCGTCAGGACGATCTCGCGAATCCGAATCGGCCCGTCCGGCAACTCTCGCGGAGACCGAATTCCCCCGCTTTGCCCATGGAGGCTTACCTCGCCGCCCTCGGACAGGATCCAAACGGCTACGCGCCTCTCGGCATCGCCGCCCTCGGCGCGGGCACCAAGCAACGACACCGGGACCAGTGCAATCGCGACGGCAAGAGCAACTGTCGCTCGCAATACAGTGAACCCCCTACCGCGCCATTTTACTGCCACGGTCTCCGAAGCACTCGACTCGTCCTCCGTTCTTGACGGGTACGGTGAGTCCGATTCACACCAAGTCGTGCCCTGATCCGCACACGAAGGTCTCGATTCCCAACTTGCGGAACGCGGCAACCTTGGCGCAAAGCGCCGAGCGCGCCCCGGCCTCGTCGGGCGCGTATGCGACCTGGATGTGATTCGACTTATGTCGCCCCATCATCCGGTCGCGACTGATACCCCGCGTGACCGCGTGCATGATGGGCCACTGGGGAGTCGTCGCTTGCCAGCGACGCTCGGTCTCCGCTTGGGGGAGCTCGACGCAGTCGGCCAAGCCGACATCCGCCTTCAGGCGGTCGGATTCAACAAAGATCCGGCTCCAGACCACTTCCCCGGGCTTGCTAACGCCCTTGATCGTGCCCCCACCCAAGGGGAAGTACATGGGAGGCTGTCGCTCGCTGACGGCACCGGCATACTCTCCGACCAAGTGTTTCGGCGGCACGGATCCCGAAATCTCAAACACCCAGACGAACTGCTCTTCGCCGTCAACCGGATACGGTTCGCCGTATCGCAGATCATGCAGTGTCGTCTCCGGATCCAAGCCAAGCCGTGTCCAGACCCGGTTCGTGATCAGTGCGTCCAATCCCGCGCATTCGTCAACCTCATTGAAGTGGGGCATGGCGCGACCGGCGAATAGATCGCGGCCGTCAGCACCCTTCGCGGGCGGGCGGTCTACGTTATTCAGCAGCCCCTCCACCAAGTCGGATGCCGGACAGATGTCCTTCAGGCCCTGCTGGTATTGGATACCGATCGCGTCGCACCCGAATTCGTCGGCAATCCGCAGAGCGGCGATGTACATCTTGCATTGCCAGTGGATTTGGGTGTCGGTCAGGTCGGTGGCCTCGTCCGGTCCGGTCTTGAACTGCATACCCTTGCCGTCCAGCCAGTCGCGCACGCTCCGGGCTTCGTCGTCGCTTACCGCTCGCATGGCCGCCCACAGCGCCGACTGGCTCAGGCGCTCCTTGTACACGCCTGTCGGGTTCAGCAGATGATCCGGAATGATTGCGTTGTACATCCCCATGCAGCCCTCGTCGAAGACCCCGAGGATTGCCTTGCGGTCCATCAGTTCGTCGGCGACGGCGTGTCCGGCCAGCATGGACTTGTGGGGGAGGATGAGATCGGCGGCTGCATGCACATGCGCCTGCTGATGCTTGACGGGATGACCGTCCATCCAGCGCTTCAGACCGGATCGGAAGAATTCATCGGTGAAGTCCTTGCTCCAGAGCGTGGAGTACTCCACGCCCGCCTTGGTGAGGCTGCCGTTGAGATTCAACATGCCCACCAAGCCCGGCCACTGGCCGCTCCAGTTGGCAACGGTGAGAATCGGGCCTTGGTGGCTGATCAGCCCTGCCAGCAGATGCTGGGAGTACTGCCAGACTGCTTCGGCGACGATGAGCGGGGCTTTCCGGTTGATCGAGCGGAAGACTTCCAAGCCGCGCTTCTGGCTGTCGACAAATCCATGCTGCTTGGTGTCGTCGTACTCGTGCGCTCGCCGCACGGCGCCGCCGAGGCCCTCGATGGCCGCGGTTAGCTGCGCTTCCATGTCGCGCTGGGCAGGCCAGCACATGCGATTGGCGGAAAGGCGCAGGTCTCCGTTGGCTACAAGCAGGACTTCCTTGGCCATAACTCCGAATTCTCGCAAATTCCGGCGGGTGCGGTCGGGCGGTGGTGCTATCGCGAAGTCACGCTCCCGCTACTCCGATCACGGGATGCGAGTGCGTGCAAGCGAGTAGCCGCGCCACCAAGAATCTCATCTCGAACCTAACCGCTCGGCGGATCCCAGTGAGCCGGGGACGGCGCGGCGTCTCGCTCGACGCCATAAGGTAGGATCGGTGGGGAGGATCGATTCGTGCAAGCGAGTGACTGGATGAAAATGCAATTCGAACGCATCGAAAGCACGATGCGAGAGACTGGCGAGTGTTTCGAGCCACTTTCCAGTGAACAGACTCGAATGCTGTGGAAGCATTCGCGGATTCCAAACATGGTTCTTGCCGTGGAGCAGGACGGCCCCATGGATTCGGGTGACCAAGACAGCAACGCACACGATTTTCTGCTCGTCGGCGAACAGAGCGATCCGGACAACCTGTATCCGTTCGACGACGTGTGCTCTTGCTGGGCCGGGGGGTGGCAGGGCCTGCTGCCGACAGAGAACCATCGAAGGAAGAGCCTGTCGACGCGTGACCTGCCGAGGTTGATTGACCAGTGCGTCGAAGCGTCGGTCACGTACGCCATGCAACCGAGCGAACCGGCGGAAGGCGATGATCCGCCCGGACCGGTGCTTACTCTCGCTGAGTCTTTGGCCCTTGTGGATCGATACGCTGACGAGATCAAGCTGTTGTTCTCCGCCGGGCAGATCGATTCCACACGCAGCAGGCTGAAGCAAAGAAGGCAAGAGATTTACAGGAAGATCGGACTCGATCCCGGCCATGGCTCGGTGCAAGAAGAGTTGCCACTCGGCTTGGCAGCCCAAGCCGTCTAGGCGGATTATCCCGTTTACGACATCGGCGGGTTGCAAACCCGCCCGAGACGCTCGCCGGACTCCCGGAGCGAGCCAGTGGGGTTCGGATGGCTATCCTAACTCGATTCACCGTTCGCCTTCGGTGGACAGCCGTTAGCATTTCTGTTTCAGTGACATACGAACGGCACAGAGGCAACGGTGTCACCACACGATTCGAAAAAACGACCGCTCGGGTGTCAAGTCGCTTGGAGCACGAGCGTCGACATTGGCTATGTTGGCCGAGAGCTAGACACTCTGGGACCGCGCACGCGATTTAGCACTGGAGATCATTTCTCAGAAGCCCAATTCATGCCGAGCCACTCGACGGAGGACATGGCAGCGCGGGTGGCGGAGATGACGGGAACTGGTTGTTCGTAGGCACTACGCTTCCGCTGACGAATACGACTCGAAGCGCGGATGGACACGTGCTGCCGAAGCCTCGAGCTGCCGCTTCATCCGTTTCTCGGCGAGCGGCATTCTTGTCGCCCTCTCCGAGAGATTCTCTCCACGCTGCTCTAGTTCCCGCAATATCGACCGGGCATCACGCTCGTACGTGCGGCTCCAGAGTGCCTCGTACTCGATGCCCAGACGAGACCAACCGGCATGCAGCATGGTCGCTTCGGACCCTTTTTCGCCCGGCCGCCAGAGCAGGTCAATCACCGTCGCTGCACACGCAATTGCGGCCAACCACCCGACAAGTACGACTAGATCACCGCTGCGAAATGCGATGAACGCAGTGAACAAGCAGAGTACCCCGTTCGCGATTCTGAGACCCAGTTCCCTCCGCGCGTACCAGGTTGCCAACTGGGCGAAGTAATCCGCAAGCACGTTGGCCCCGACCATCGACTCCCAGAGTCGATGGACTTGTTTTCTATCGAGGCCGATCTCAGCGGGCATGGCAAGAGCAGTAGCTGTCTACGATCCGAAGCAAGACTTCATCGGGCTCGCTGACATTCTCCCATATTGAATCCTCACGGAGGCGGGCCGAGCCAACCCGTCGAAGAACTTGCCATCGGCGTTCCTACCGGAACCGACACTCACCCCTGCAACACTGTGGTTCCACAATCCCGATCCACCGCTGCACGAGGATGGATTGCGACTGGGATTCACGAGACGGTGCCGCGGCCAAGCATCCTGTACACGGGCAACATCCCTTCCCGTGGCATAGACTCAAAGAAATGGATCCTTTAGCGGACCGTCCTCGTGAAACCGGTTGGCGCGCCGACCTGCATCGGATTATTTTCGGCGTCAACACGAGAAAGGGCCGGGCGTTCGACATCGTGCTGCTCTGGGCGATTCTGCTCAGCGTCGCCGCGGTGCTGTTCGAGAGCGTGCCCACCATCCAAGCCCAGCACGGAACTCTCCTGAGAGTCGCCGAGTGGATCTTCACCGGCCTGTTCACGATCGAGTACGGTCTGCGGCTGTGGACTGTGCAGCATCCCAAGACATACGCGCTGAGCTTCTTCGGGATCGTGGACCTGCTCGCGATTCTCCCGAGCTACTTGAGCGCCCTGATCTCGGGCTCGCAATCCCTTTCCGTCGTGCGAGCGATCCGCCTCCTGCGCGTGTTCCGCGTGTTGAAGCTCGTCCGGCACATGCGCGAAGCGCAGGGTCTCATGGGAGCATTGCGTGCCAGCCGCCCCAAGATCGTAGTGTTCCTAACGGGAGTGCTCAGCATCGCAGTGATATTCGGCACGATCATGTATCTCGTCGAGGGAGACCGGGCAGGCTTCACGAGCATCCCCACGAGCATCTACTGGGCTGTCGTGACGATGACCACGGTCGGCTACGGAGATATCGCTCCGCAGACAGCAATCGGACAGTTCCTCGCGCTCGTCCTCATGATTCTGGGATACGCGATCATTGCCGTGCCGACAGGCATCGTATCTGCCGAGATCACCCGAGCGGAGCGAGCGGCCTCAATGCTCACCTGCCCAACTTGCTCACGCACAGGCCACCAGCCCCGTGCGAAGTACTGCTACGACTGTGGCAGCGAACTCCTGGAATTAGACCAACAGGCGCAGCGCACCCATCCCAGGTACTGATCGCACGATCCCGCGGATCGGCGAACCTGAATCGGACCGGCTGGATCTCAATCCCCGATGAGCGTGTTGGCGCCGGAGAGGCACCTATTTGCCCCCATTCTCCGCCGATTCTGCTTTGCTCCAAGCGACCCTTGTCCGGATGCGAGGCGGACAGGGTATGATGACTTCAGGGTAGGTGTTCGTTTGGAGCGACGGAGGTGCTGAACATGACTCAGGTAGAAGCATATTGTCTCGGGCTGAAGGCTTGGCACAGGCACGACGAAGACGCCTTCATTGCATGGTGTCCGGGGCTTGACGTTCTCAGTCAAGCAGAAACTCAGCGAGGTGCTATGGAGGCACTGCGGGAAGCCGTGGAACTGTGGTTTGAGTCTTGCGTGGAACAGGGATCGCTCCCAGAAGCACTGCAGGAAGTAGGAATCATCGGACCGTCTCAAGGCGACCCCATGCCGGCCACAGCGGGCTCCGTCACGATTTGCCCGCCCGCCCCGGTTGGTTCCGGTACCGGGCGTCACGGTCTGTCGGTCACCCTCGGCGAAGATCGACGCACCGACTGCATCGAAGCCCGCATTCCTGCCCATCTTCTCGCGGACCGCATCGGCTGGGATCCCGCTAGCACGCCCGCCATCTGAACCGAGCGGAGGCGACCGTCAGCTCTTGCGCAAGGCCGCCCGGCTGGGCCGGAGCTTGGCGAAATCCGCTCCGGAGATCACGTAGTACCAGTCCGCGAAGCGCGCCTGCAACTCGTCAGCGAGTTCCTTGCCTGCTTCCGCATCGCCCTCGTACTGCTCCGCCCGCTTTTCGTCGTAGACCACGCTGATCATCAGGTAGCGTCGTTCCCCTTCGGTGTCCCCGCCGTCACCGGCTTCTTGACCGCCGCCGCCCGGGGCGATCTCACCGAAACGCAGCGTGTAACGCAGCCCGTCCTTGGAATCGACGACGATCTCGCCTTCGTTCGCGAGGATCTGCCCGGTGTACGGATTGGGGAAGAAGCCCTTGCCTTGGAGCGAGCGGAAGTTCTCCATCGTCGGCTGCACGCCCTCTCTCGCCTTCAGGCCTGCGCTAAGCCCCTCTGGCTTGGGCTGGACGTCCACGATTCGCAGTTTGTCCAACGATGTGGTCAGGTCGCTCATCGTCTCCGAGTTCGGCTCGCGACCGCCGTAGCTCCATTTGTCGTCCTTGTTCGTCAGAACAGTCTGCTGCCGATTCTCGACCCGGCCCATCCGCTCGTTGATCGTGTAGCTGTTGATTTCGATCCGGCGCAGGTAGAACGGCGAGATCTTCAACAGGTCCGTTTCGATCCAGTCCGCGAAACGGGCCGAGACGTCAGCCTCGGTCTTGACTTCGTATGTTCGATTCTGGCCCGGCACGCGCATGTAGCGATATCCGCGCTTGCCCTCGACCTCGTTGCCCACGATGAAGTCGGCCAGCGCGGTGTCGTTCTCGTCCAAGAGACGCACGCGCTTGCCCCGCCCCGCCAGCGAAGTGGCTTGATCGTCCAAGGGGTCTACGACAGCGAATCCGGCATGATCCTGAGCGAGGTTGGAGACCACGCGATCCTTGCGCAATTCGATCAATGCCGCAGCTGTCATAGCCAGTCGCTCTTCCGCGTCCGCGGGATAGCCGTGATGCGACGGAATGACCCACTTGCTGTCGCGGAACTCGACCTTCAAGGGGGTAGCCGTGGCTGTCGCTTCGTCGTAGTCGACGACCTCGATGGTGCGCGGCGCCTGCGGATCGGTGAAATCCGTGAAGAATGCCTCGCCCACGTCGTCAAACACGTCCGGGGTGGACCGGCTGGGATCGATCACCACGGCAGCGGCCGCGACGACGGCAGCCGCCAGCACGAAATACAGCGTCTTGGTGGTTTCATTCATCGGTGCGGAACCTCCACTAGCCGATCCCGGGCAACGCCGGTCTGCTCGCGCTCGCGCCGCTTGACGGACATGAACAGGAACAGGAGGAACGCCGGAACGGGCGAAAGGGCTACGGCGACGAGCTTGATCGTGTTTTGGATCGCGCGCACCGCGGATTCCATGTCGGCTCGCGCGGTTTCGATCAAGCGCTCCTTCTCGTCTTCGATATTGCTGCGGGCAACCGTGAGGCGGCGGTTCTCGATTCGCTCTTGGTTGGCGATCATGATCCGCTTCGTTTGCGCATCCAAGTCAGTGCGATTCCGCAACTCCTCGACCGCCACATCCAGCCGCGCTTGCGCGGCGTTGAGCTTTTCCTCGGCTTCCTGCTCCGCCCGGCGCGTCTCTTCGAGCCGGTCCTCTTCGTACGACCGCGTGCGCGCCTCGACCGTCTCAAGGGTTCGATGCTGGCGGCGGCGCTTGCGCAGCGCGATGAACGAGTCGTCGCCCGCCAGCCGGTCGACAGCATTGAGCAGGAACGTCACGTTGTCGAAACTGAATCCCTCGACGCCCTGGCGTCGCAGTTGGAAGAATTGCTCGCCCATCATGTCCGCATCCGCGATCACGATCGCGTGGATCGGACTTTCTTCGTCCTCCGACACGACTCGAGCGGCGACCACGTGCGTCTCGTCGTCGGGATCGTGCGGCAAGTTCGTAGCGAGCTGCATGCCGAATATCGACTGCTGAACCAGCCGGAACCAGATCGTCGTGCCCGAATCCGATCCCGTCTCGAGGAGCGGGATGAATTCCGTGACCGCCTCGCTTTCTTCGGCCGGTTTCAACACCCCGGCGTACAGCAGCACGGCCTCCTGAAGTTCCGAGGACACGGGCTCGTCCGGGTTGAACGCCCGTTCCGAACCGCTGCCAGATCCGATGAACACCACTTCTTCAGGCAGATTCCGGAAAGTCGGATGCGGATTGTACCGATCCCAAGCGATGCGATCCGTCTCCCAATTCACGCCCAGAGCCTCCATCAGCGGTTGCGTGGACGTGGGGACGCGCTGCGGCTGCCCCTGCTGGAACGGGCTCGGGGGCATCTGCTGAGGCGAAGACTCGAGATCGAACGCGGGCAACGGGTCAACGACCAAGAGCGCTGGATTGCCGGCCTTAACCCAATCCACGAGGCGATCCATGCCGTCCTGCTGCAGCGTGTTGGGCAGGACCGCGACCAGTACGTCCAAATCGTCCGGATAGTCTGCCTCGGCCGGCACCTGCACGACCTCGTACTGTTTCTCGAGTTCCTGCACGATCGACCACGAGCGCGATTGCTGGCGTGTCTGAAAGTCGAATCCTCCGAACAGGTTGACGCCCGTTCGTAGCACGCCTACCCGCTTGCGCTCGGCGTTCGCGACGACCCGCACGGATCGCATGATTTCGTATTCGACGGGCAATCCGAGATCGAAGAACGGGATGACGAACTCCTCGCTGCCCGCGCTGAACACCAGTCCCATGAAGATCTCGTCGGGGGTGCCTTGCGTCTGGAAGACGGGCGGGACCGGCCGCGGGCGGATCGCGAAACGGTCGCTCGCCTCGCGCGCCTCTTCGGTGAATTTCACCGTGTCGATGACGTTGGCGTGGATGCGATCCCCGCCGCGGGCGTCGAACTCGCGCAGCATCGAGACGATGTTGTTGCGAGTCTGCACGTAGCGGCGCGGGACCTCCGGGCTGAGGTAGGCCTGAATGAAGACCGGACGCGCATCGTCCAAGCTGCCGATCAATTCGCGTGTATCCGGCGAGAGCGAGTGCAGCCGTTCGGCGGTGGTGTCGATACGACCGCCGATTCGCCCGACCAAGACGGTGGCGCCGCCGAGAGCGATCAGCAGGGCAACCGCCCGTACCGCGTAATGGCGCCCGAGGAGCGGCGCGCCCTTGCCGGTCGCCCAGTGGCGCCGACCAAGCACCGCGATGTTGAGGTAGAGCATCGCCGCGGCGAAGCCGACGAAGTACAGCACGCCGGAAAGCGAAACCACTCCGTCCGCGAAGTCGCGGAACTGCTCCACGAAGGAGAGGCTTTCCAGGAGGCGGCGCAAGCTCCCGCCCAAGATGTTCCCGGCATGCTCGATGAAGACAGGCACCGCGCAGAGCAAGGTTCCGAGGATGTACGCGACCGTCAGGTTACTGGTGAACTGAGACGCTAGCATGCCTAGGGCGACGAGCGCCGATCCCATCAGCCAGTAGCCCGCGTAGGTCGCGAACAGCAGGCCTAGATCGGGACTGCCGAGAATCAGCAGCACGACGACGTGGCTGAGCGAGAAGACCAACGCGACCGAGTAGATCGCCACGTACGTGGCGTACTTTCCAATCACGATCTCGAGGTCGGTCGCGGGCAGCGTCAGCAGCAGTTCGTCCGTGCCGTGCAGGCGCTCCTCGGCCCATGCAGCCATCGTCAGCGCCGGCACGAGGAAGATCAGCAAGTACGGGAAGTACTGGTTCAGCGGGTCCAGGTTCGCGAGGTTGCTGGCGAAGAACGCTTCCTGCCAGAACGCAGCCACCGCGCTCAGGAACACGAAGAGCGAGATGAAGACGTATCCCGTGGGGCTGCTGAAATACGATGTGAGCTCGCGTCTCAGCACCGCCTTCGACACGTGCCACTGCTGGGGGATCATTGGTCGCCTCCCGATTGCTCGTCGCTTGAACCTCCCTCGATTTCGGAGTCGTCGTCGGGCGGGTCCGGAGAGGATGGCGCGGGATCCGCAGAGTCAGCGCGCGGGCGCGTCAATCGCTCGAACGCCGCGTCGAGCCCTTCGCCATGCGCCATTGCTGCCGGCGTGCCGTCGAATACGATCCGGCCGTCGCTGATGATCACCACGTGATCTGCTACGGCTTCCACCTCTTGCAAGATGTGCGTCGAGAGCAGCACGGTCTTGGTCGCGCTCAGTTCGCGAATCAGTTTCCGCACATCGCGGATCTGGTTCGGATCGAGTCCCGCCGTGGGCTCGTCCATGATCAAGATGTCGGGTTCGTGCAGCAGGACCTGAGCCATCCCAACGCGCTGGCGGTAGCCCTTGGAGAGCTTCCGAATCGGCTTCTCGACGACGACCTCGAGATGGCACTGGGACACCACCGCATCAATGCGCGCCGCCAACCGGCCATCCAGCATGCCTCGCGCCTCGCCGAAGAAGCGCAGCAGTTCCAATGGCGTCATCTCCGGATAGAGCGGACCGTTCTCCGGCAGGTATCCGACCTTCGCGGCGGCCTCGATGCGGTGCTCCCGGATATCGAGGCCCGCAATGCGCGCCGTTCCGCTCGAGGCCCTCAGGAACCCCGTGATGATCTTGAGCGTCGTCGACTTCCCCGCCCCGTTCGGGCCGAGGAAGGCAGCTACCTGCCCCTGCGGAACTTGGAAGGAAACATCTTGGATCGCGGCGAAGTTGCCGTAGAACTTGCTCAGATTGACAGCTTCGATCGCTGCGGGGCCGTTCGTGTCGGTCATACGTGGCGGGGATGTCTGACTGTGCAGGCGTATTCGGAATCTATGGCGTTGACGCAACCCGGGACGAGCCGCCGCACGGGTTGGAACCTGTCCTAGCAGTCCTTAGAATAGCGATGCCTCGAGGCAAGCCGCAACACGCCGCGAACGGTGCTATCACCATCGCCACTCGGTAGACTCCCGTGGTACGATTCGCTACTATGAAAGGGTATGGAGTTCCCTGCTAGGCCCTTCGGGGCACTGTGTGCATTGCTGGCGGTCCCGCTCCTCTGCGCCGAGCCGCTGGCTACCATCGACGGCGAGCCGATCGAAGAGGCCGACGTCGCGACCACGGGAGAGGAGTGGCAGACCAAGCAGCGCCTCTTTGAGTTGCGATACCGCGCGGTCGACCGGGCGATAACGCAAGCCCTGCTGAAGCGCGAAGCCGAGAAGCGAGAGATCTCGGTCGACGACCTCGTCAACACCGAGATCGCATCCAAGATCGGCGTCCCGACGAACCGGGAGGTGCAGGACTTCTACGAGGCCCAGAAGGAGAGGATCAACCGGCCGTTGAAAGATGTCCGCAACGAGATCATCCGGACCCTCCAAGAGGCCAAGGCTAGCTCGCATCTCGGTGACTACGTGGCCTCGTTGCGGGCTGCGTCCGAAGTGAAGGTGCTCTTGGAGCCCTTGCGGCTTCCAGTCAGTTTGGAGGATGTCCGCTCCGAGGGCCCGGAGGATGCTGCGGTCACCGTCGTCGAATTCGCGGACTTCCAATGCCCCTACTGCCGCAGGGCGCAGGCGACGCTGGCGGAACTCCGCGAGGAGTACAAGGATCGTGTCCGGTGGGTCTTCAAGGATCTGCCTCTGCCCGACATTCACCCCGAAGCGGTTCGCGCGGCGATGGCGGCTCGTTGCGCCGATCAGCAGAAGAAGTTCTGGCCGTTCCAAGCCAAGCTCTTCGAACTCGAACTGTTCACGGACGAGAACTACGAGACCGCAGCAAAGGAAGTGGGCGTGAATGCGAAGAAGCTGATGGAGTGCTTGAACGAAGGCGCGGTGGAGCAGGATGTCGCGAGGGAGGCCACCGAGGCCCGGAGTTTCGGGATCCAAGCGACACCGCTGTTCCTCATCAACGGCATTCAGCTCACAGGGGCGCGACCGATCGCGGAGTTTCGCACCGTGATCAATCGAGAGCTTGAACGCGCCGAGAAGCCGCTCTGAGCCGACGCGCCACGCGCGAGGCCCCGGAGATTAGGAGGGGATCATGCCAATCACGCGGAGGATCTTTCTCGGAGCCGGGGCGGGGGCGCTCGCCCAAGCCCAGTCCGTCGTCCCCAGCGACCGCATCGCTGTGGGCATGCTCGCGGTCGGCTCGCGGTCGCACGAGCTACTTGAAGCCATCAAGAAGATCGACGGCACGGAGATCGCCGGCGTATGCGACGCCTACTCGGGGCGCGTCACGCGAGCGATCGAACGGACCGGGGGGCGTGCCCGCGACTACGGGAGCTACGAGAGCGTTCTTGCCGACGAGTCCATCGACGCGGTCACGATCGGCACTCCCGACCACTGGCACAAGCGCATGGTCATCGAGGCGTTGCAGGCGGGCAAGGATGTCTACTGCGAGAAGCCGCTGACGTTCGCGGTCGACGAGGGGCTGGAAATCGCCGCCGCCGCGGAGAAGTCCGGCAAGATCCTGCAGGTCGGCAGCCAAGCGATCAGCGGCAACAACGCCAAGAAGCTCCGCGAGTGGATTGCGAGCGGGAAGCTCGGCCAGGTCACGATGATCCGGATCGAGTACAACCGCAACAGTGCCAGCGGTTCGTGGCTCTACCCGATCCCGCCGGACGCGTCCCCGGAGACCGTGAATTGGGAAGCCTTCCTCGGACCGGCTCCCCAGCGGGAGTTCGACCTCGAGCGTTTCTTCCGGTGGCGGTGCTACCGGGAATACTCCGGAGGCATCGCGACCGATCTCTTCGTCCACGCCTGCACGATGGTTCATTTCGTCACGGGCGCGCAGATGCCTGCGGAAGTGCAGGCGATGGGTGACCTCTATCACTGGAAGGAGAGCCGCAACGTCCCCGACACGCTCAATGCCCTGCTCCGCTATCCCGAGGGATTCACGGTCAACCTCAGTTCGACCTTCAACAGCCGCGCCGACAGGGGGTACGCATTCGTCGTGCTCGGCACCGAAGGCACCGCCGCACTCTCCGGAGCCGACCTGATCTTCTATCCGGACCCGGGCTACAACAACAACGGCTGGATCGTGGGCGCGTGGCCATCGAACTTAGAAGCGGAGTACAATCGCACGCCAGCAGGCCAAGCCGAACTCCAGCGGCCGCCCGCTCCCAAGGAGGAGGTCTTCCAAGGCGGGGGGCCGCCCACGACAGAGGCCCATCTGAGGGATTTCTTCTTCGCCGCTCGCCACCGCGGAGCACCGATCGAGGACGCGTGGGCGGGGCACTACGCGGCTTCGTGCGCACATCTGATCAACGCCTCCGCAGAATCCGGCAAGATCCAGCGCTGGGACTTCAAGCGCCACCGCTTGGCTTCGTAAGTCGATGCCTGAGGTTCTCGAACGGATCGACCTGAATACAAAGGAGTGACAACATGAACCAAGTGGGATTCGGGTGGCTGTATTTCGCGCTCATGACTGTCGCGTGCTGGGGCCTGTACGGTAACTTCCTGCACGCGGGCCAGTTGAATATGACGGATCCCGCGAACGCCCGTTACAAGGCGTTCCTTTGCGTCGGCGCGGCATATTTCCTGGTTGCTGTCCTCGCGCCCCTTGCGATCCTGCTAGTCTCCGGCGCGAACTGGAGTTTTCCCGCGCGTGGCGTCGCTCTATCCGTGATCGCCGGCACGTGCGGCGCGTTGGGAGCTCTCGGAATCCTGATGGCCTTCGGAGCCAAGGGAACCCCGGCAGCGGTTATGTCGATCGTGTTCGCGGGCGCTCCGATCGTCAACGCGATCGCGTCGATGGTCCTCCATCCGCCTGCCGGCGGCATCAGTGGAATTCGGTGGCAGTTTTTCGCAGGCATCGCCTTCGCGGCGATCGGCGGTTGCTTGGTGACCCTATACAAGCCGAACCCTGCTCCGCCGAAGGCCACGGTTTCCCACGGATCGCCCAGCGGACTATCTTCCGCGAGCCCTGCCCGCTAGCGAACTCCAGTCGCGAATCACACCCGAGCTGGTCGGACAGGGCCCTTCCCGGTCTATTCCGGCAGTCCTGAACAGCATCGGCTTGCAAATGCGGTAGAGCCCGAGAAATGGAACTCGCTCGACTGTTCCGGGCCTTGGCGGGGGGTGTCCTCATGGGACTCGCGAACCTCGTGCCCGGCGTCTCCGGGGGCACGATGCTGCTCGCGGTTGGCGTCTACGCCGAGTGCATCGACGCGGTCGCCAAGTTCACCACATTTCGATTCGATCGCTCCTCCATCCTCCTCTTGTCGGCGGTAGCGGGCGCGGGCGCGTTGGTCATTCTCATGCTCGCGGGGACGGTCAGGGACTTGGTGATTGACTACCGCTGGGTCATGTACAGCCTGTTCCTCGGAGCTACGCTCGGAGGCATTCCCGTTCTCTGGCGGCTAATCGGCAAGCCGGATACGAGGGTGTGGATCGGTACCATCGCGGGCCTTGCGGCAATGAGCGTAACCGCCGTGCTGCCAATGTCCGAATCGCAGGCGGGCAGCCCGTCTACGCCGTTGCTCGCGGTCGCGGGCTTCGGGGCCTTCGCGGCCATGATGCTCCCGGGGCTGTCGGGCGGTTACCTGCTGGTGTTGAGTGGTCAGTACGTGACCATCCTCGGCGCGGTAGACGACGTAAAGACCGGGCTGCTATCGGCTGGTTCCCCGGACTGGGCGAGCCTGCTCGGAACGTTCGGAGTCCTAGTGCCGTTTGCCATCGGAGCACTCGCCGCTCTCGTAGGCGTAAGCAACCTAATCCGTCACCTGCTGCACGCGCAGCGATCCGCGACGCTGGGGGTGCTGCTCGGCTTGCTCGCCGGCGCGGTGCTGGGTCTGTGGCCGTTCGGTGTCGACTCGGATGGCCTCGCCCTTCCCGAGCCAGCCGTAGCCGCCGGAGCACTGGCATTGGTGCTCGGAGGATTCTCGGTTACCGTCTGCATGGGACGGCTCGGCGCCCGCCGCGCTGGATCCTAAGCGCTTGACTATGATGGATTCGTGCGGCCGTCACATTCCACTAGCGATTTGATACCCCGATGAAGGCATTACAACTTGTAGCACCCCAACGCCTCGAGTTAGGGACACTTCCAGATCCACCAGACCCAGGACACGGCGAGGTGTTGGTCCGCTTGCGATCAACCGGCGTATGCGGCAGCGACATGCATGTCTTCAGCGAGGGCTCCATCGCCGGTTTTCGGGCGGATTACCCGTGCGTCTTGGGGCACGAGCCCGGTGGCGAGGTGGCCGAAGTCGGCCCGGGCGTTTCCGACCTCGCGCGGGGTGCCCGAGTCGCCGTCGAGCCGTTCGTAGTCCGGGCGGAGTGCGAGTTCACGCGCTCGGGTCGCCACAATCTCGCCCTGCGTAATGCCTTCATGGGCAAGGATTTCCCGGGAGCGTTGCGGGAGTACGCCGTCATGCCGCGGCGCAACCTCGTCCCGATACCCGACAGCCTCACGTTTGCCGATGCCGCCTTCATCGAACCCCTTGCGGTCTTGCTGCATACCTTCGAGCTGGCCGAGGTGAAGATGGGCGAATCCATAGCGATCATCGGCACGGGACCGATCGGGCTCATCGCCGTGTCGATGGCAAAGTCCAAAGGGGCTTCCGTCATCGTTGCAGCCGATCGAATCGATCACCGGGTGAACCACGCTGTGCGCCTAGGAGCGACTGCCGCCGTCAACACTGACCGTGAGTCGGCAGTGGACGCGGTGATGGACCTCACTGGCTGCGGTGCCCATGTCGTGATCGATGCCGCCGGGACCTCCGAATCGATCAACTGCTCCCTGAGCTGCTTGCGGCCTGGCGGGCGCGTGGTGGTCATTGGCATTCCGTCCGAAGACGCGGTGTCCGTGAATCTGTGGACAGCCTTGGACCGCGAGGCGCGGATCCACGTGCAGAAGCGATCCAATGGCAACGACCACGATGCCTTGGAGTTGCTCAGCCGCGGAGTGATTCGATCAGACGACTTCATCAGCCATCGCTTCCCGCTGGAACGAGGCCAAGACGCCTTCGAGACGATGGCTGGATACCGGGATGGCGTGCTCAAGCCGATGATCGAGTGGTAGGTTGATCGCGGATTGGGACACCACACGGGAATGGGCAGGTGTCCCTGCCCCAAAATCGCTCGGTACCGAATACTGCGGCTGCCTGAACGTCACGCGGGGTCAAGGGAACAGCAACTGCGTACAGAGCGACTAAGCGAGTCCCGAGGGCATACCTCTGCAGCGCCTTGCGTTAGCCCTCGTACGCGACTCGTTTCGGTGCCGCGGACTTGACCCTTGCCTCGAGTTCTGCGTACGGCACTTTTTCTCCTACCACTTCACGCAGCGGATTGATTCGGACAGTGGCTTGATCCTCAAACGCTTGATCGAGTTCAGAAGTGGAAACGACGTAGAACTCCCACTGGCCGATGTCTAGTGGATTGACTTTCTGCTTGTCCCTCTCGGCGAGCAATGCAAAGACATAGACGTCAGACGGCCGCTCCTGCTTCGTTCCATCTTCGTTCCATGTCCGGCCAATGTTGAAACTGATTTGACTCAGTTCGTCCTGGCACCAAGACTGCACGTAGGCCGCGCTCTTGACCTCCACACGGATGCCTTCCCGAGTCTCGAGGTCGAAGGAGGCCCATTCCTCTCTGGGCGAATCTACCGCACCCAACGCGTGGCCAACCAAGAACTCCGCCAGCACACCGCGTGGCGCGTTGCTCAGCACATCAGAGGCACTCCATTTCCAGAAGTCGAGGAGTGTCGGTCCCGTCGGGTTGTTCGCACCGCCGATCAGCTCGTCGCCGGACTTGAACTCCTTCAATTCAACAGCTGGTAGGGCGCACTTTGTCTCGTGGGGGCACATGACACTAGATTCGACGCAGAACGGCTCAGAGCGGTTTCCTATGCGATGCGATGAGATCGTGCGCGACATACCGCGTACACCGGCTCAACGACCAAGAACGCTGCCGAGCGGACGGCTCGCGGATCAGGCGATGATGTCTCGCACGACCTCGCCATGCACGTCCGTCAGGCGAAAATCGCGCCCGGCGTGTCGATAGGTGAGTTTCGTGTGGTCCAACCCAAGCAAGTGCAGGACGGTCGCGTGCAGGTCGTGGAAATGCACCTTGTTCTCGATGCTGTAGTAGCCATACTCGTCGGTCTGCCCGTAGGTCATTCCGGGCTTGACCCCGCCGCCAGCAAGCCACATCGTGAATCCGTGAGGATTGTGATCCCGTCCGTCAGCATTCTCCGCGGTCGGCGTCCTTCCGAATTCCCCGCCCCAGATCACCAGTGTCTCGTCTAGCAATCCTCGTACCTTGAGGTCCTTGATCAGACCGGTGATCGGCACATCCACCTTGGCGCACATCTCGGTCAGGCCCTTCTTGAGTCCGAAGTGGTGGTCCCAGCCATTGCTATTGCACTGGACGAAGCGTACGCCGCTCTCGCTGAAGCGTCGCGCCATCAAGCACTGCTGTCCGAAATCCTCGGTCACGGGGTCGCCAAGCCCGTAGAGCCGCCGCGTCGCCTCCGACTCGCCGCTGATGTCTTGCACCTTCGGGGCTTCCGTCTGCATGCGAAACGCGAGTTCAAAGGTCGCGATGCGACTCTCGAGTGCGTCGTCCGGTCCCACGAGTTCAAGGTGACTTTGGGAGATTTCCGCCAGCCGATCTAGCTCCAATCGTTGCAATCTAGCTCTGTTGCCGTTGCCGATGAACGGAAACGCCGCATCCTTGGCCTTCACGTTCCCGTACCCCAGCGGCGTGCCTTGGTATGCCGCCGGCAGGAAGGCGGAACCGAAGTTGTTGGCACCGCCCTCGGCCAATGCTTGGCAGATCGTGATGTACCCCGGAAGGTTCTGGTTTTCCGAACCGAGGCCGTATGTCAGCCACGATCCCATCGCCGGCCGGATGAACGTGTCGCTGCCCGTGTGCCACTCGAGCACGGCTCCGCCATGACGCGGATTCGTGCAATGCATCGAACGGATGATTGTCAGATCGTCGACCACGCTCGCGATACCGGGAAACAGTTCGCTAACCTCGGCTCCGCTCTCCCCGTGCCGCTTGAACTCGAACGGCGACCCGATCAGATCCCCGCCCCGTCGCGGGAAGGAGATCACGCGCGGTTTCGCGAACGGCAAGGGCTTGCCGCTATCCCGTTGCAAGATCGGCTTCGGATCGAACGTATCGATATGCGATGGCCCCCCGAACATGAAGAGCATGATCACGCGCTTGGCCTTGGGGGCAAAGTGCGGTGCGCGCACCGCGAGCGGTTCTCCCGCCGCCTCCTCGGCGAGCAAGGCGGCCAAGGCCAAGCTGCCGAAACCCGCGCCCATACTCCGCAGGGCCTCTCTGCGCGAGAACGTGCGCATCTCGGGCTGGATCTGCATCGTTCGTGAACTCATTGTAGATACAGGAATTCGTTTGACGCGAGCAGTACGCGACAGAGTGCTTGCCATGCCTCGCTACTGCTGCCGGAGGCAACCCTGTATCGCTCCAAGAAGTCCTGCCACTCGCTCACCTCCCCAGCATCGGGCGGGCGGGAGAATGCGACTTGGAACGCTTGGCCGATGCGGTCCGCTTCCCCGCCCTTGGCCTCGCGGCCCAATCGCTTCGCGAAGCCACGCGACGCCTCGTCCATCAGAGGGGCGTTCATCATGAACAGAGCTTGGGGAGCTACGAGAGTCGAGCTGCGATCTCCGTTGGATGTCGACGGGCTTGCGAAATCGAAGGCGGCGAATACCTCGTAAAGAGCGCTGCGGAGCACCGGCAGGTACACGCTCCTCCTAGCGGTCGCGTAGAGTTCGGGATCTCGCGAGGCTGCTCCGGCGTTGAGATTGGTGAAATTCCTATGAGGCAGGGTCTTGCCGCCCACCGCCAAGTCCAATCGGTCCGCCGCCGCCAGCAGTGCATCCCGGATCGCTTCGGCTTCCAAGCGACGGCGATTCGCTCGCCAGAGCGAACGGTTCTCCGGATCGGATTCCGCGGCAACTTCGTTCCGCTCCGTCGACATCTGATAGGCATCCGAGAGCATGATCCGGCGGTGCATCGACTTCACGGACCAGCCGCTCTCCACGAACCGCCAAGCCAGCCAGTCCAGCAGTTCGGGATGGCTGGGCCGGTCCCCAAGCGTCCCGAAATTGCTCGGGGTATGCACGATGCCCTCGCCGAAGTGCCATTTCCAGATCCGATTGACCATCACCCTCGAGACGAGCGGATGGTCTGGACGCGCCAGCCAATCGGCCAGATCCATCCGGCCGCTTCGATCCGCTCCAATGCGTGCTTGATCGACGCTGTTTAAGACGCGCGGGAATCCGCGCGGCGCAATCGCCCCCGGAGTCAAGTGGCTGCCGCGAATCATCACCGGCAGGTCCTGAACATCGCCTTCGCTGACGGCCATGGCCTTGGGCACTCGGAAGTAGTCCTCCAGCGCGTCTTGCCGCGCCCGCTTCTGCTCCTCCACCACCTGCTCGGGCGTGGTGGCACGGTTGTAGTTCGTTACGAAGTCGTCGTGGTAGTCGAAGCGGCGCTCGATTTCCGCAAGGCTCCTGTCGGCGTCCGCGCCGTCCAGAGCTCTCGCGTTGAGCTTCGACGTGACCCGATACGTGAGAACGGTCTTCGTGCTGGTGAAGATCCCCAGCATCGAGTAATAGTCCGCGCTGCTGATGGGATCGAACTTGTGGTCGTGACAGCGGGCGCAATCGACTGTCAGCGCCAAGAACGCCCGTGATGTCGTGGCTAATTGCTCGTCGGCGAAGTCCAGCTTCTGCTTGACCGGATCGTCTTCGCCGACCATCTTCGGACCGAGCATAAGGAAGCCCGTGGCGATCAATCCTTCCGCGCGGTCGGCATCCCCCCACTCGGTCAGCAGGTCGCCCGCTAGCTGCTCGCGGACGAACCGGTCGTACGGCTTGTCTCGGTTGAACGACCCGATCACGTAGTCGCGATATCGCCATGCATCCCCATGCACGACGTTGTCGTCCATTCCGTTGCTATCGGCGTACCGCGCGACATCCAGCCAGTGGCGTCCCCAACGCTCCCCGTAGCGTGGCGAAGCCAGCAATCGATCAATCACATGCTCGAACGCAACCTCGGAATCGTCGCGAACGAAGTCTTCGACTTCTTCGGGAGTGGGCGGCAGCCCGTGCAGATCGAAGGTCGCCCGCCGGATCAGCGTTCGCTTGTCCGCTCGCGGCGCCGGCCGCAGTCCCTTCTCCGCTAGCCGACGCAGCAGGAACGCGTCGATGGGCGTCCGGCCTCCCGCTGGAACGGTAGGGTCCCGGACCGGCTGAAATGCCCAGTGCGACCGTTCTTCCTCGGTGAATTCAGCTTCGGCCGCTCGCTCTTGCTCAGTGCGCCGGTTTGGGAGAGCCCCGGCATGCGGCCAGACCGCGCCCCCATTGACCCACTTCGTCAGCAGGTTGACCTCCGCCAGGGGCAGCTTCTCCTTCGGAGGCATTTGCAGCAACGTGTCATGGTTGATTGCGTGAATCAACAAGCTGCTCTCCGCCTGGCCCGGCACGATCGCAGGACCCGAACGGCCGCCCGTGAGCATTCCCGCCAGCGAATCCAGCCGCAAGCCCGCCTGTCCATCGCCTGCGTGCGGCCCGTGGCAGGGATAGCAGCGACTAGCGAGGATCGGGCGAACTTGCTTCTCGAAGAAGTCGCCGTCTTGCGCGACACTGGAGGGCGCGAGACAGGTGGCGAGCATCGCGATGCACCCGATTGTCGCTCGCCCGGCCATTTGCCCTGCTCAAGGCTAGCATGAGCCAATTCGACTGGATGATCGTTGTCGCCTTGAACGGCGCGATCATCGCATACGGCCTTTATCGCGGACGAGAGACCGCCACGAGTGCCGATTGGTTCTTGGCGAATCGCACCCTGCCGTGGTGGATGATCGGCCTCTCGTTGTACTCGACCGCGATCGACTCCAGCGACTTGGTTGCCGACACCGGTGGCACGTACGCGATCGGCATGAGCCACATGGTCACCAACTGGGTCGGCGTGACGGGCGGGTGGATGCTGCTCGCGCACCGCATCGCCCCGCCCATGTACCGCGCCGGAATGTACACGAATGCAGAGTACTTGGAGGCCCGCTTCGGCCTCGGGGCGCGTATCGCCAGTGCCTTGGTGCAGGTGCTCTACCGATCGCTCGTACTCGGAATCATTTCCACGACGCTGTACCTCGTTCTAGCGATCGTCGCTGGATGGGGTGCGTCCGCTTGGTGGGTCGTCGTAGCCGTGGCGGCGTTCGCCGCCGCCTACACGGCGTTCGGAGGGCTGCGGTCCGTGGCGATGACCGACGCGCTGCAGAGCGTGGTCATGGTGGCATCGTCGGTCGCTCTGTTCTTCACGGTGTGGTCCGCGGTTGGTGGCTGGGAGGGCATCGCGACCAAGCTCGACACCCACCAAGCAGGCCTATCGACTAGCCTCATGCACGTTGGCAGCGACAACGAAGCGCGAGTGTCAGTCGAGGGAGAGTCATCGGAAGCGATCGAACGCCGCCTGCTCTTGGGCGGATCCCTGCACGCGGATGCATCCGAAATCGCTACCACGACGCCCGCATGGCTAGTCGCCTTGGCTTGGGCAATCATCGGTTTCAGCTACGCGGTCGTCAATCACACCCAGTCGATGCGGCTTTTCGGGGCGCGCTCGGAATGGGACATGAAGATGGCCGTAGTGGTCTCGGGATTCATCTTGATCGCGCTCAACTTCACCAATCAGATGATCGGGATCATCGGCCGGGCTCTGTTTCCGGATCCCGCTTTGATGCCTCTGGCCGAGTCCCTGCAAGTGCGCGATTCGACATTTCCGCTGCTCGTGCGCGAGTTCGCTGCATGGGGCGTGCGCGGCTTGGTCGTGGCCGGGGTGGCGGCCGCCTCGTTTTCGACCTTCGACTCAATCGGATCGACCATTCCCTCCCTGCTGGTACGCGATGTCTATGCCAGAGTCTTTGTCGGCGACCGTACTGACCGACACTATCTCGCCGTCAGTCGGCTGCTCACGCCGGTAGTCATCCTCGGCTCGTTCGCGTTCGTACCCTTGCTTCTGCAAGAACGAGGCATGTTACTGGTGTTTCTGGATTGGGTCGGAGCGTTCGTCGTTCCCCTACTGGCCGTGTACCTGATGGGATCGTTCACTAGGGTCCACCGGTCAAGCGCGGTCTTGGGACTGGCTGCAGGTATCCTCTACGGCACGTTGCGGCTGCTCGCGCCCTACTGCGCCGTGCAGTACGGAGTCGTCGTTCTGCCGCAAGCGCTGGCCAACACGTATGTCGGCACGGTCTTCAGCTTGGTTCTGACGGCAGCGGTGATGTTAGCGGTCACCGCTGTCCGCGGGCGGGAGCCATCAAGCGCGCCTCGGGAGATCGAGCAATCGGGATGGCTCGCCGAGAGCCGCATCGCAACGCACCTCGGGCGGCTCGCGGCATTCCGTTCGCATAGCCGCCTGCCCGGGCTGCTGGGTTCCGCAGTCATCGCTCTTGGCCTGCTCTTGAGTTTCGTGATTTTCTGGTAGCCCGAGAACATGCGACCGGCGCAGTCCGGGAGGTAAGAACGTTTCATGCGAATTCGAGACATCGAGGTCATCAACCTGCGTTTCGAGTACCCGCCCGACGAGCGCTTCCGCTACGCAGGCGGGGTCTGCACTGGTCGCGTTACGAGTTTGATCCAGGTGCATACCGACAGCGGTCTCGTCGGTTTGGGTTCGGTCTACTCCCACCCGGACTTGGTCCGCTTGATCGTGGAGGGCCAGTTGCGCCCCGCACTGGTCGGCGAAGACCCAAGCAAGATCGAACGGATTTGGAAGCGTTGCTACAAGCTCACTCGCTGGTACGGTCGCAAGGGTGTGGCCGTATCGGCACTGGGCGGAATCGACATCGCGCTGTGGGATCTGCGCGGGAAGGTTGCCGGAAAGCCGATCAGTGCGCTCTTGGGCGCGAGCCGTTCAAGGGTTCCTGCCTATGCCAGCGGTCTGCTCTGGAATGACGATCTGTTCGAGCTGGAGCAGGAAGCCAAGCGCCACTTGGTCGAAGGCTTCCAAGCGATGAAGATGCGCCTCGGCCGCCACTGGGGTTACGACTGCGTTGCGCTCGCTGCCGTACGGGGGGCGATCGGTCCCGACATGAAGCTGATGATCGACGGCAACGCCCGCTACTCCCTCGATGGCGCAACACGGATGATTCCCAGGTTCCGGGACGCGGGCATTTTCTGGCTCGAAGAGCCCTTCCCGCCCGAGGATCCTGATTCCTTTCGCGCACTCCGGCCGAGTCTCAGCGGGATCCGGCTGGCGGCAGGCGAGAACGAGTTCGGCGAGCAAGGATTTCGGGAACTGATCGACCCCCGTATCGTTCACATCGTGCAACCGGACTGCTGCCGGTGCGGCGGGCTGACACCCGCGTTGCGCATCGCGGACAGAGCACAGGCCAAGGGGTTGCATGTGGCCCCCCATACGTGGAGCGACGCCGTGGCCTTGGTGGCGAACATGCACTTCGTAGCCGCCACACCCAATGCACTCACCGTGGAGGTCGACCGGACAGGAAACCCGTTCATTGACGACCTGCTCACCGAACCACTGCGGGTCGACGAGGGGATGATCCCGGTTCCCGACGGTCCGGGCCTAGGCATTGAACTCAACGAAGAGGTCGTCGGTCGCTTCGAAGTGCCAAGGGATCGTTCCATCGCCCCGGGCAATTATTCCGACATGATCTTTCAGTGAGCGAGACTTATTGACAACGATCCCGCTCCGATGCATTTGCAAGTTGCTCGGCGAAGGGCCATGCCGCGCCGCTAGTCATGACAGGCAACGATCCGTATTCCCGTAGCGGAGATCAGTACCGCGACCCGCCTCGGGGCTTTCGCGAAACGCTGCGCGAACTCGGGCCGGGGATGATCCTCGTCGGTTCGGTCGTCGGTTCGGGCGAATTGATCGTGACGACGAAGTTGGGCGCGGTGGCCGGCTTCGGCTTGCTCTGGTTCGTGTTGCTGTCGTGCTTCGTCAAGGTCGTCGTACAGACGGAACTGGCTCGCTACACGATCGCCAGCGGACAGACGTTTCTCACGGTATTCAACACGCTGCCGGGACCAGCGGCTCCGCGGCCAATTTGGCTGACCTTGCCATGGATGACGGGATTCGCGCTTGCTTGCGTCACGGCCCTCGCCATCTACATGCAACTCGATGAATCCGTACGAACGCTGCAAACCGGTGGATGGCTAATGGCGGGCGTAGCAGCGGCAGGGGTCGCATCCGCTTGGATCGTCAGCAAGCGGCGAGCCTCTTCAGGACCGCGTTCCACCCCAGTGCTAGCAGAGCGATCCGTCAACTGGTTCACATGGCTGTGGCTGGCCTCGCTGCTACTCGTCTTCGTTAACTCGGGAGCGATCTTGGGAGGCGCGGGACAAGTGCTTGAGATGGTCTTTCCAGGACTGCTAGGTGAAGGTGGGGCAAGGTTCTGGTCAATCTTGGTCGCGGTTCTGTGTGGTGGACTGCTACTCCGCGGCACATACGAATCGTTGGAGCGCTCGCTCGTCGCGCTCGTGTCGACGTTCACGCTGCTAACCGTTGTTTGCACCGTGCTGTTGCATTGGACCGGGTACTCGTTCGGCTGGGCCGATATTTCGCACGGTCTAGCTATGGGGCTGCCAGACGAGCTATCGACAATGCTGATCCTCACCGCTCTCGCGATGTACGCCGGCACTGGAGTGGCGTTCGGCGAGATGTGGAATTACACCTACTGGTGCGTCGAGAAGGGCTACGCGGCCAATGTCGGGGCACCCCAGCCCGGGAGCGCATGGCAACGGCGAGCGCAGGGGTGGATACGGGTGATGTACACCGACGCAGGCCTGACGATGATTGTCTACACGGCGAGCACGGTTTGCTTCTACATACTGGGGGCCGCGATCCTGCATGTCCAGCAAATCAATCCTGACGGCCGGGAAACGGTAGCGGCCCTGAGCAGGATCTACACCGACGGCTTGGGGGATTGGGCAGCGGTCCTGTTTATCGTGGGTGCGTTCTTCGTACTCTTCACGACTGTGCTCTCCGGGGCGGCCGGTAACAGTAGGCTCATGGCCGATGCCCTTGCCGTGATCGGCGTCATTGATGGATCGCAGTACGGCGTGCGCATGCGATACATCCGGATATTCGTCGTGGTGTCACTTGCCTTCTATGCGGTCGCCTACTGGATCTTTGAGAATCCGCCGCAGATGCTGCTCGTCACCAGCAGCCTCATCGCCGCGGTGATGTACCCCGTACTAGGGCTCGGCACGCTTTACCTGCGACATCGGAGACTGGACTCGCGAATCACGCCCGGAGGCTTGGTAACGGGATGGCTCTGGGTCTGCGGTCTGATCCTCGCGGTGGTATCGCCGGCTGGGGTCATGTTGGCAGTGGCGATCAGTTCAGGGTGGACCAAGATTCCCTGAGGCACCATGTTGGATGCACCTTGCTCGGAAGTGCAAGAACCGCGCGAGTCAATTCCGTACGCGCTCGCTAAAGCTACAGGCCAATTTCCATCCCGGTGGGGTTCGCGGGTCAAGAAGCCCATCCCGAGCGAAGTCCAGACCGAGCATGCTGTCTTTTCCAAGCCCAGTAGCGGTAGATGCACTGGCCTAATCTCCCGGAGCCTCAGGTGTCAGTCCGAATGTGTCGAAAACGAATACCTACACACCTCCTCTGAGATCGTGTTACGATCACCGCAGCAGAGGGATCGCGAGTGAACCAGCAAGATGCTTCGAGGCCCACACTGCCATTTGTGTGGTCCCATCCGATTGAGCGGACAGGGCCAGAGCGAGGTGGCCAGAGGGTTCCGTTTGACCCCCTCGCAGAACGATTTCGCGGCGTAGGCGGCATCGTAAGCGGCATCGACGGAGATGGAGTCCGCTGGCTGCGGGCCTCTATGACCCCAGCAAATCACAATGTCCGGCTGATCCTTGCCGTATACCCGGGTTGTCCGACTCTGGCTCGGCACTTGGCAGAGCTTCTGGACATCCAAACTAATTCAGGAACTCGAATTCGCTTCCGCGTCCTGCCTGTGACTCGCTCGGTCGATGCACCAGCGAATTCTTTGGTCGCGATACCGAAGGATCAGAGCAACTCCGTCCTCGTGTTCGGTGCTACCCCGAACTTCGGGATCGTCGAGCCCGACGCAACGCACATCAATATAGCCTTCCGGGCTGATCCAGCACTCTCAGACTCATGGTGTCGTTGGTTCAACAGGACATGGAACCAAGCAGCTCCGCTGGATGGGTCTACGGTCGACATACCTTTCTTCCCACCTGTAGCGGGATCATCAGAAGCGGCTCATCGCTGGAAGATGTATTGCGAATCATGTACCCAACAACAGCCTGAGGAATCCATAACGTCAATAGATCGGATTTCGAGCGAATCAGGGCGACACTCTGTTTCAGACAATGAGGATGGTCAAACAGCTAGTGAGTCTATCGGCTTACATGAATTAGATTCAGTCGCAGAGCGCATGACAAAAATATTCGGCGAGGGATTGGAGGCAAGGGTAGTTCGTGCGGCTAGAACGGCCAATCCATTCGAACTTCCCATTGACCCAAAGTTTTTCGCTCAGTCTGCAGAACATCGAGAGCAAGATGTTGTCCATCGTCAATCATTTTCAATATCTGTATTCTCGAAGGACGACATCCAAGTCATGAGTCGTTATCGTAGGGCAATCAAGATGATTATCAAGAAGCTCGGCATATTGATCGACACTGGGAGATACTGGATGCCACACAATGTAATTTCAATCCATAGAGAGGAGGTAACCCAACAATTTGCGAACTGCGAACGAGAATTGATTGGGTTGTTTGCGTCTAATCACTCGAGTTATTCTGCCGGAAAACGTGAAGCGATCCGGCGAGGGATCGAAAAAATAAATCACCGTCTCGGCAATCGAATCCCCATGGAAATCGATAGCCTAACCAAGGTTCTTGATGAATCAGAAGAGAAAATCCAAAAGGCCATTGAATCAGCGACCATCGAGACCTTGGCCTACATCAATATCAGTATCGACCTATGCGAGAAGAATGATACCTTTGAATTATCTTGGGAGCAAGCCGAAAAACTGCTTCTTAGTCTCGCAAGATTTCCGAGAGATGCAATTCTCAACCCCAATGCATTTTCCGGTCTATTTACTAACAAGCAGCGGATTCTAGACGCAATGAATGTCTTGAATGACAATATACTTCGATCTGAAAGGGTACACCGGCAATCAGTTATCAAGAAATCAAAGTCAGAACTACAGATCATTGACCGAATTGCGGGATCAAGCATCACAGCACGTGATCGTTGTGAAGCATATTTTATGATAATTGATGGAGATTATACTGAGAAAATCGATGGATTCATCAAGAGCAAGTCTACTCTTTGATCACTTTGCGCATTTGCTCGCGGCTCGATCTATGGCACGGAGACCGCATGATCTACAAGTAATTCGCATAAGATTTGACCCATGCTAGTGAACGAATATCTTGGCGACGGTTAGATGCTGACCATCTGTTCTAGGCCGCATGAGTCCCAGCCAATGTCTACCTTGAACTGACTTCCCTAGCAACTCAATAATCTACCCTCATCAGCGCACCTCGCTCGTCGAGTATCCACCCACTGAATTGGATTCTCGGAATAGGAACTGTGCCTACGCTTCGACAGCAGCGATCAGCGCCTTGATGAATCCCACTGTCCAAGCTCGTCCACGATGGCACCACTCGCCATCGCCCACCATGCGAGGCACATGGTCTGGAAGCACAAATCCGCGGAACCCAACTTGCTTCAAAGTCCGGATCGTCTCGACGGGGTTGCAGTTCCCGTCGCCAAGAAAACACTCGGTAAAGTCCTCGACGGGGCCTTGAACATCGCGGAAGTGAACATAGAAGATCTTGCCTCGTTCGCCGAAGTAACGAATCGCATCCGTCACGCCTTCGCCTGCTCGCATCTCTGACCAGCACCCGTGGCAGAAGTCCAAGCCGTGCATGGGGCTGTCGAAGGTCTCCAACGCGCGACGGAAGTTCTCGAAGTTGCGGAAGACCCTTCCGACGCCTCCCAGTGCGGGAACCGGCGGGTCGTCGGGATGTAGGGCCAAGCGCAGACTGACCTCTTCGCAGACCGGCAGAATCCTCTCGAGATACCAACAGTAGTTCTCCCAGATCTCTTCTTCCGCATACTCCCGATCAATGCGTGTGCCGCCCCATATCGAGTAGCTCTCACCATCACCGGGCCGAACCGAACTCGCGGTCTCGTAATGGAACGCGGTCGCCCTCGAGCCGCCCCTCACCCTAGCCTCGCTAGTCGTGCGCCAAACACCGTTCGGCATGAACGCGTACCCGAGGATCGGTACTCCTGCCCGCGCGATCGACCGAACTGTGTGGACCATGTTGTCCAATTGCTTCTCCCGACCCGGTGCCCCTAGCATGATCCGATCCCAGAATCGCCACGGGACGTTCTCGATCGCGATCAGTCGAAGCTGCGCTCGGTCCGCCTTGGCAACGAGACGAGCCACATCCTCGTACTCCCAGCGCTCGTCCCCGGGCAGGTTCGGAGTGTTCAACTGAAAGTCGTCGCACCCGCACTGCTTGATGAATTGCAGACGGGACTTAGTGATTTCTTGAAACTGTCCCAAGCCAACACGCATCGGCAGAGCATCAAGATTGATCACGGTGATTCTCCTCCCACTGCTTCGATTCCGGCACTCCCGTCGCGCCAGCGACCCAGAGGCCAATTGACGGGTGCATCTCATCCCCTTCCCCTCTCGCGGGCACGAAGCTCGCGTTAACGCGTTTCGCACCGGTCCAAGGCGGCGGAGACGAGACCTGGAGCCGAAATACTTGGCTACTACTCTAACCCGCGCCTGGCAGCCACGAATGCGCTCGTCGGTCTCGGAACCGAGACCAAGAGCGTGTCGGGTTCCACGACTGAATCCCAACACGACCCGATCCCAGAGAACCCTCGCGAGTCTCGGCGGTCCAACCCACCACAAGAATGGAGGCCTTCGCAGTAGGGGAGCAGACGCCTCAGTCCATACGTTTCGCAATGGGTAGTCTCCCAGCCCGATTCCCTGCTCGTGTGATCCGCAATATCTGGCCAAGCCGACTGTGGGGTCACACCGTCACCGAATCCGGTCCGTCGCCATGCATCCCGGGCCGGCATTACGCATAATCAAGGCGTGCTACGCATCCTGATCGCCGAGTGCAAGCAAGAAGTCTCATCGTTCAATCCGGTTCCTAGCCGCTACGACGACTTTACGATCCGTAGTGGAACTGAAGTGTTCGAGTATCACGCTGGACGGCGTGAAGAGGTCGGTGGGGCGTTGGCTGCGCTCCGAAGTCACGCCGGTGTTGAACTAGTTCCGACCTACAGCGCACAGTCGATCACCTCCGGGGGAACGCTTGCCGCAACGGACTTCAAGCGCATCGCGTCCGAGTTCTTGGACGCCATCCGAAGGACCGAGCCGGCTGATGGCGCGTACTTCGCGCTGCACGGGGCGATGGCATCCCAATGCGACCACGACCCCGAGGGACACTTGCTTCAAGAAGCTCGCAAGATTCTGGGAGAAGACGTACCAATCGTCATATCCCTCGACCTGCACGGCGTGCTCACGGATCGAATGCTGCGTCATTGCGACGGAGTCGCGATCTATCACACATACCCGCATGTCGACTTCTACGAGACAGGTCATCGAGCCGGTCAGCTGCTTGAACGCATTCTGACGGGCGCGGCCGCTCCCGTCATGGCCCGAGTGAGAATCCCTGCTCTGGTCCGTGGGAACGAACTGATCACGGCGACTGGTGCGTTCGGAGAGGTGACACAGCGGGCCAAACAGATGGAACAGGACAAGCGATGCCTCTCTGCCGGAGTACTGATCGGCAATCCCTTCACCGATGTACCGGACTTGCGCTCGAACAGCTTGGTCGTTACCGACGGCGACCCCGAGACGGCGGCTCGCTGGGCCGCAGAACTAGCCGACGGATTGTGGGAACGTCACGAATCGATGCGGGCGCACCTGACCGACCTGCACAGCGCGGTGAGACTCGCTCTTGATGTCGATGGGACGGTGGTCATGATGGACGCGGCGGACGCGCCGAGTTCAGGAGCGTCGGGCGACAGCAACGCGATCTTGCATGAACTCGCAGCCGTCGACTATCCCGGCCGGGTGCTCGCACCTATCGTCGACGCGCCAACTGTCCATCAGGCATTCCGTGCCGGCGTGGGTGGCCAAATCCGCACGACGATCGGCGGTACCTTGGATCCCGCCCGATTCCAGCCGCTGCCCATCGACGCCCGCGTGAAGCTCTTGTCCGATGGCCGCTTTCAAAGCGAGTCGGTTGGCAGCGATTGGTTCGCGGGGCCGACCGCAGTGATCGAATGTCAGCAGTGGACCCTCGTCGTAACGAGCCGCCCGGTGAACCTATACGACCGGTCTCTATTCCTGGCCCACGGCCAAGATCCCATGAGGTTTGACTTGGTCATCGTGAAGTCCCCGCACTGCGAGGCTCACATGTTTGCCGATTGGTGCGGTCGACTCATTCAAGTCGACGCCCCCGGGGCAAGCAGCGCGAACCTCGCGCAACTCGGTCACAAGCACTGCGAGCGGCCCATCTTCCCGTTAGATTCCGTGCCGAGATTCCGCCCGGACGTCGAGATGTTCGAGCGGTCGCCGAGCCGGTGAGTCTGGATCAGCTCGTTTCGCCTGAAATTCCGACAGTTGGAAGCCGACAGTCGCTATCGGGCACCAGTCCGTGGAGTTTCGCTATGAGGCCTTCAACCGCTGCTCTTGGATGGCGGAGTCTGACTCGCCACCGGCTCCAGAGGTCCTCGGCGGTGGGGTACGAGCCATCAATGCCACCGCGCCGAGCAGCGCGACCAGCGTTATGCGTATGTGGTGATGCGGACTGAGATCAAGTGTCGCACTTATGCTCATCCTCCACTTTGGTTCGCCGTTGCTGCAGTATCTGCCTAGAGTGGGCCCGATGCGCTCTGCGCGGCTGCGCGCACCTCGGCTGCGATCGCGCCAAGCAGCGCGTACGGCGAGAACGATCCGCCGAGGGGCTTGCCTCCGAAACTGGCCGTGTGCCAGCCGTGCTCACCCCGCTCCACAGTGGCGGACTCGACCCTCCGGTTGGTCTTTGTGCGGACGACCGCGAGGCGACCGCGGGTCCCAACTCGAATGAGATCGAGATCAGCCACTTCGATCCACGCGTCCTGCATCTGGCCCCCCAATCATGCTCCCAAATACATTTTCCTAGCCCACCAACTAGCTTGCTCCATTAGCGGATGTATCCTAGCATCTCCGGCGGCGGATGTGCAGTCCGATGGGCCTCGAAGCTTGGCAGAGCGGCGGTCTTCTTGCTCCCGATAACCCCACCTGACAGTGCCGGACCACCTGGACAGGGCGCACTATCACCTCTCAAAGCGACTGTACGGGCCCCAGCGAGACCTCTGTCTACTTGCCCGGATGCCCCTCCTGCGCCAGCGTGCTGATCTTCGCCTACCCCTGCTCCGCGATTACCGCAATCGCCCCGCCATGCCCGGCCCCCCATCGCTCCAGCTTCCGTACGTCTCGACACCGCAAGCCACTCGCGATCTTGCCGCCCGTCATGTCCTCTGTAGGCTGCCCGCAAGACTCCGAATGGCGGCTGCCGGCTATCCTGCGGTTCAGACCCCACGCCGCCCATCTATTCCTCCCACGGTGCTCTGTATGGCGGGAGATTGCGTTCGCGTTCCATCTGGATGCCGCAATAGGTGCCAGCCCAATAAATTACAGCCCCCGTTATCGCCGCCGGAATCGTGTACCAGCCAGCCGCCTTGAATAGCAGCCCTAATGCGAAGACTCCCGCAACGAACAGGATGCCGCGAGTCGCTAGGTATCTCAGCATCGACTGCCGTCCGATCCGGCAGCCGCAACGCCGCTTCGTGAGAATGCTTCGTCCTCAAACAACGGACTCCCGCTCAGATGAGCTCGAGAGCGCATCTCGTCCCACCTCAGTCCGGCCTCCAAGGCTATTCCCTCTAGCCTCCCAATCTTGTCATCGGCGACCGAATTCTCCACCGCAGGTGTGCGATGCACCCCAAAGGACGCTCGCCTGTCTGCGATCTTGGGACGCTCGCCCGTTCGGGTCGCCGGTTTGACGCTGTTCTGGCAAGAACCACCGCCCTTGAGCTTTGCCATGCCTTCAAGTGTATGCAAGAAGCTGGACGGAATTCAAGTCAGGCTGCCAGGCAGGACCTTACCGGTCGAGGACCGTGTGAACATCTCCGCACTAGTGCGCGGGGACGAATTGATCACTGCGCTTGGTGCGTGCGGAGAGGCACTGTGTCGGGCCGAATAGATGGAAACAGGACATCAGATGCCTCGCAGCCGGAGCACTCATCGGCAATCCCTTCACCGATGTACCAGACTTGCGCTCGAACAGCTTGGTCGTTACCGACGGCGACCCCGAGACGGCGGCTCGCTGGGCGGCAGAACTAGCGGACGGGATGTGGGAGCGTCACGACTCGATGCAGGAGCAACTGACCGACCTGCACAGTGCTGTGCAGCTCGCTCTTGACGTCGATGGGACCGTGGTCTTGATGGACGCGGCGGACACGCCGAGTTCAGGGGCGTCCGGCGACAGCAACGCGATCTTGCATGAACTCGCAGCCGTCGACTATCCCGGCGGGTGCTCGCACGTATCGTCGACGCGCCAACTGTCCATCGGGCATTCCGCGCCGGCGTGGGTGGCCAAATCCGCACCGAGGTCGGCGGCACCTTGGATCCCGCCCGATTCCAGCCGCTGCCCATCGACGCCCGCGTGAAGCTCTTGTCCGATGGCCGCTTTCAAAGCGAGTCGGTTGGCAGCGATTGGTTCGCGGGGGCGACCGCAGTGATCGAATGTCAGCAGTGGACCCTCGTGGTAACGAGCCGCCCGGTGAACCTATACGATCGGTCTCTATTCCTCGCACACGGTCAAGATCCCAAGAGGTTCGACCTAGTCGTCGTGAAGTCCCCGCACTGCGAATCTCACGTGTTTGCCGATTGGTGCGGTCGACTCATTCAAGTCGACGCCCCCGGGGCAAGCAGCGCGAACCTCGCGCAACTCGGTCACAAGCACTGCGAGCGGCCCATCTTCCCGTTAGATTCCCTGCCGAGATTCCGCCCGGACGTCGAGATGTTCGAGCGGTCGACATGCCGGTGAGCCGAGGTCGGCGTCGTTGCGCCTGAAATCTCGGAATCCGCAAAGCAGCAGACGGTCGCCCTCGCCAAGGCGTCCGCTGACCGAAACTAGCACGATCGGCGAGACTACCGGGCAGCGTAGCGGTTCGTCGAAACGCGGGAGGGTCGCCAATCGGCTCGCTGAACGCGCTCAATAGAACGCATCCAGATGATCGATGGCATGATGAGGATGTCGGTGCGGTCACCCGAAAGCGGTGGAGGAAGGTCTAGATGGCTAGCGACATGGAAAACAAAGGTGGAGTGAGATCAGTTGCTCGTGGTGATGAATCTCAAGGAGCCAGACGGGTACCGGTCAAGGTCAACGGCGTCGAGATCGAAGTCGCCGAGGAGGTGCTAGTCCGGGAACTCGTAGACAAGGCAAGAGAGAAGGGTGCCATCGCCGGTTCAGTCAACGAGTGCGTCGTCGAGCGAGTAACACAGGAGGGTGAATTCGGTATCGACGAAACGATCCGCATAACCGAACGGGAGGAACTCCTGGTGGTTCCTGTGGAACCGACGACGGTCGCCTGATCTGCGACAGGGGGATGCGCATGAATGGCAGCGACGAACAGATCAAGAGTGAGTTGGAAGACTTGGGGTACGTGGCTGCCATCGAAGAATGCGATACAGCGGGCGGGAGGCAGCGAGTTGTGACATTCGAGTATCGCGTTCCTACCGGAAGATTCAAAGGTGAGCGCTTCGCGATTGGGGTGTCGACACAATGTGAGGCCGTCGGATATCCGGAAACACCTCCGCACTGGATATTCGTGAGCCCGCCCTTATCGGAAACGCGGGACGGGCCCAACCACGGTGTCAATACGTTTGGGAATAAGAACTGGACGGCACTGACTCGACCACCTGGACATTTCTGGGACCGATTGCAGGACAAGGGTATGCGGGCGTACATGGACCACCTAGCGAGAGTGTGGAAGCAAATCTGAGCACGAGAATCAAGCGTGAAGCCGTGCTCCCGTGCTCCTCGGAGAGAGAGGCGAACACTACAGCTCGTCGTTGACTCCTCCAGCATCGCGAAGGGGGAACTTTGCAGGTGGACTTGCGCTTCGCCCTGTGGACCCCAAGCAGAGGGGCACGGCGAGAAACTGACCTCGTTACGAGGATCACTCTGCCCGGGCGCAAGGATAGAGACCAGCAAGGCAATGCGAGTTTCAGCGGAAGCCGCGATGCGAGAGCAACGCGGGACGCTGACCGACGGAGTTCCGAGTCGACGAACCTTCGTAATGGGGACTCAGTAGCACTGGCCCCGGGACGGTAATGTCTGACTCGTCTCACCCACAGTGCTTCAATGAAGCATTGGAGCGCACGAGCCAGAGGATGGCAGCATTGTCAACAGGATGTCAACTCGGGCGAGGATATTTGTCGGAGCAAACCTTAAGTGTCCGCTTTTCTGCAAGTTCTAAACCCAACTTCCGGAACTATTTTTCGGGGTCTAGGAGGTCGGGCGCGGTCTAGTCCCGGATCCGCAAGTTCTGCGTTTTCTGTGGGTTAGGTGCAAGTCGCCTGCGTGGCGACCGGCGGCTGCATGCCTTCCGCAGCCGCTTTTCTAACGGCCCTCGCGTGACTAGGTGCCCCCCTCCGCCGCTGGCGGTCCGCTCGCTGCCGGAGCCGGATTCGGCTCCGCTTCCAGCAACTTGAACGCCCGCCGCTGCGACGGCGTTAGCTCGCTCAGCGTCGGCACCGTATAGCCCGGCACTTGCGCGTATTCCAGTTCCACTGTGGCCAAAGCTCCCAAACTCCCCAGCAGGTCCGGGAAACTCTGCACGGGCAGCCCGTCCCCCGGCGTCCGGCTCGTCCGCTCCTTGGCCTCTGCCACCGCCCCGCGGGCCGCCGGACCCACCGGCCGCAGTGCGCTGTCCTCCTCCGCGAACAGCAGCGGCGTCCAGCGCTGCCGCAAGTGCCATCCCATGTGCATTGAAGTGACTATGGTAGCTCGGGCGGGAGGAGGCGTCAAGTGCAATTGAATAGAAATTAATATTCTTGGATTGCGGGGCTGAGAAACGGCATTTGTGTGACTAGGAAATCAGTTTGAGAAGGGGCCTTGGAGGCGGAAATTGGGACGGGTGGCGGGAGCGAGGTGAGCGTAAGTCCTTGAAAGCAATATACGTAACTGCCCAGATACCCCTGACGCCTAGCCAATCCTGAAGGCTCAGGCAACCTGATGTCTGGCTAGTTGAGAAAGTCTTGGCAGGATGTGGTCGAGGGTGTCGCGACCAAGCACCGGCATCCCGGATGCCCTGATTTCAATTGCACGGATACGGCCTCCTCACCTTGACGGGCCCCGGGCTCGATGTTCATGCGCAACGCTCCATGGCCAGCGTGGTTGCCGCTGACGACAGACCCGTCTCGCAGCACTTCGCCCAGCACGGCCGCCCCGCATGCTCGGGGGCGGACGAGCGCAAGACATCCTCGCCTCCCATCCGGCGGCGGGGCGCACCGCCGCCCGGTACCGGCGGGGCCGGACCAGCGGGGCGGGTGCCGGGCGCGCGCTAGCAGCGCAAGCCTTCGAGCAGCACGGCCGGACCTTGCATGAGCGCCTCGATGCGGTTCCGACCTTGCTTCCGCGCGGTCGACAGCACGCTGCGCAACGTGGCGAAATCCGCGGCCCCCTGCGCCGAGCGGAACGCGCCCGAGATCTTCATGCGCAGCTTCATCATGCGCAGGTCCCGCTCCGCTTGGTTGTTCGTGAACGGCACCCCGGGCTCGTGCAGGAAGCGCAGCGTCTCCGTCTTGCAGTCCCGGAACCGCAACGCCAGGTTGTGCCCCGGGCGCCGCTTCGGGCGCCCCTTCTTACCCTTGCCTGCCGGGCGCAACGGCTCCAGCCCCTCGTGGTACTCCAGCGCCTCCGCCACGAAGCGGTCGTAACGCTGCTCGAACCATCCCACCAGCTCCGGCGGCAGGGTCCAGCCTTCCTCGGCCGCGATCCCCGCCGCACGGCTCGCCATCCGCAGCAAGTCCTGCATGGGGCGCGCCCACGCCTCCCCGTCGATCTCCGCCAGCGCTTCCAACTCGCGCAGGTGATGTGCGTTGCACAGCGCGTGCTGCACGTCCGGCACCGTGAAATACGGCTTCCAGTGATCGTGCACCAAGCAGCCGCGCAAGCCTGCCAGCAGGCTGCCGCGCCGCTCGCTCGTGCGGTAGAACGTCAGCCACCGCGTGCAGATCACGCGCAGCCACTGCCCGCACGCCGTGATCCGGAAACCCGTCTCGTCCAAGTGCTTCGGGCCGTCCGCGGCCACCAGCAGATCCCGGATCCGCTCGCTGCACGCCCGCCAGCCCTCCGCCGCCTGGCGCGTGATGTTCGCCAGCGTGGCCGCGCTGATATCGACTCCGTGCAGGTCCCGGAACAGCTCCGCCAGACGATCCTCGGGCAGCAAGTGCCAGTTCTGCAGGTACACCGTCATGGCCTGGATCCGCGGGCCGTATTGCACCGGCCCGCGCACGTTCTCCGGGAACTCCGCCCGCGTCCGGTGCCCGCAGGCTGGGCACTGGCAGGTGTGCGCTCGGTGCTCGGTGACTGCGACGCGCGGCGGCGGCGGCAGGTCGAACACTTGCCGCCGCGCGTAGCTCACGCTGTCGTCCGCCGTCAGCGCGGCGCCGCAATCGGCGCAACGCGCCGGCCGGTGCGTCTCGATGTGATCCGGGTCGGCGGTTTGCTTCAAAGTCGTGCCCGGATGGCCGGGCTGGCCGCCCGCAGGCTTGTCCGAACCGCCCCGGGGGCTCGGGCTGCGCCGCGGCTTGCGCGGCTTGCGCTGCCCGTCGCTGGAGGGCGGCTTGCTGCTGTTGGAGCTGTTCAAGCCCACCTGCCGCTCCAACGCCTCCACGCGCTGCTGCAAACTCGCGTTGGCGGCCCGCAGGCCCTCGTCCTCGCCTTGCAGGCCCTCGATCTCGGCTCGCAAGCTCTCGTTGTCGGCTCGCAAACTCGCGTTGGCGGCCCGCAGCCGGATCAGTTCGGCGGGCCCGCCGACCGCCCCCGGCTGTTGCTCGACCGTTGGGAACGCTGCCGCCATGACTTGCCCGAGTGCCTGCGCCCTCAGAACAATTCCTACGTTACATGTGGTTGCGCACCTCTGTCAACCACCTCCTCGACAGCACCCCCGATCCGCTCCGAGCCGCGCCTAGTACGACATCCGCCAGCTACGTCCCGCTACCCATCGATGCAACCAAGCCCGATCAGGGTATCTGGGCAGTTACCAATATACTTCTAATGTACTTCGGGAGTCTGGCATCGGCCGCTCGACCACTAACTAGTCTGGGGGAGTTGGGTCTAAATGTCCGGTTCTGGGGCGGCCTCCCGGCCGTCCCTACCGCTGCGGCCACTCCTTCCAGCGGAGCCGCTGCATGCCTGAGGAAAACCTCGCGGGGGCGGAGGTCAGAGCCCCCCACATTCCTTTCTGCAGTAGCGGCCTTCAAGCTGGCTGGGGACGTATCTGACCATGTTCTACGAAACAAAGAGGCATTCAACAGCAGGCCTCGGCCGCGCAACGCGTACCCGGCCCCGCCAGGCGCAGCCGCGCGATCGCCGTAGCGGTGCCCACCGGCTGCTTGCAGCCGGTGGGCTTGGCCCGGGACTTGGTGGCACTGGGTCCGGCATGTTGGTCAGCTGCTTCGAGAAAGCGGACATTTAAGCCCAACTTCCGAAACTATTTTTGGGGGTCTAGGGGGTCGGGCGCGGTCTAGTCCCGGATCCGCAAGTTCCGCGTTTTCTGTGGGTTAGGTGCAAGTCGCCTGCGTGGCGACCGGCAGCTGGATGCCTCCCGCAGCCGCTTTTCTAACGGCCCTCGGGTGACTAGGTGCCCCCCTCCGGCGCTGGCGGTCCGCTCGCTGCCGGTGCCGGATGCGGCTCCGCTTCCAGCAACTCGAACGCCCGGCGCTGCAACGGCGATAGCTCGCTCAGCGTCGGCACCGTGTAGCCCGGCACTTGCGGGTACTCCAGTTCCACCGCGGCCAAGCCTCCCAAACTCGCCAGCAGGTCCGGGAAACTCTGCACGGGCAGCCCGTCCCCCGGCGTCCGCCGCGTCCGCTCCTTGGCCGTCGCCGCCGCCCCGCGGGCGGCCGGACCCACCGGCCCCTCCGGGCGCATCTCGCTCTCCTCCTCCGCGAACAGCAGCGACGCCCAGCGCTGCCGCAAGTGCCACTCCAAGTAGTACGCCAGCATGCACAGGAACACGTGCGCGCGCACCCGTTGCTCCTTCCAGTGGAAGATCGGGCGCACTTGCAGCACGGTCGTCTTCAGCGACCGGAACGCCCGTTCCACCCGCGCCAGGCTCTTGTACGCCGCGATCACCGCCGCGTCCTCCAGTTCCTCTCGCAGCAGGCTCGTGCGGATCACGTACAAGCCGTCCAGCCGCGCTTCGGCCGCGATCGCGGCCGCCTTGCGCTCCGAGCGGAACTCCTGCGTGCCCTCGTCGAACGTCCAGTCGAAATGCTTGCCCATCTTGCGCCGCCGCAACCCGCCCAAGCGGCGGTTGAACTCGTCCCGGTCGACCGCGCCCGCCGCGTACGCGGCGGCCAGTTCCCGCACCGCGCCCTCGGTCGCGTCCAGCAGTTCCGCGCGCTTGCGGCGGCGCTCGGCCGCGACCAGCGGGTTGTAGCAGACCAGCAAGCGCTCGCCGGGGAAGTCCGGCGCGGTCACGCTGACGAAGCCGTGGCGGTCGAACAGGCCGGGCTGGATCACGTTCCGGTCGGCCAGCTTGCGGATGGTGTCGTGGCGCAAGGCGGTGATCCAGTCGAAACCGGCCGGCTCCAAGTCCGCGTCGATGCGCGTCTGGGCGATCATGCCGCGATCCCCCACCACGACCACCCCGTCCAAGCCGTAGCGGTCGCGCAGGCTGGCCACCTGGCTGGACAGCGTGTCGGGATCGGCGACGTTGCCGGCGAAGCATTGCACGGCCACGGGGCAGCCGTCGGTATTGCACAGCAAGCCGTAGACGATCTGGGGTCGGTCCGGGCGATGATCGCGGGAGTAGCCGCGCTCGGCGAGCGGGCAGCGGGAGCCCTCGACGTAGCTGGAGGAGACGTCGTAGAGAGCGAGCGCGCCGTCTTGGAGGTGGCGCCGGGCGAGCTTTTTCTCGATGCGGGGCTGGCGGTCGGCGAGCCAGTCGAGGGTGTCGTAGAGCGTGTCGACGGGGGTGTCGCGGAGGTCGAGCAAGGCGGCGAGGGTGGTCTGGCCGGAGGGGCCGAGTTCGCGTTCGACGCGCAGCTTGGAGCCGGGCTTGAGCAGGCGGCAGACGATCATGGCGAGGGCGCGGGAGCGCTTGGGGACGGGCTGGTGGAAGAGCAGGCGCTCGAAGTCGAGCTGGCGCGCGAGGGCGAGGATGGCGCTGACGGCGCCGTGCTGGCGCGAGGTGCCGACGCGGACCGGGCCGGCGGCGGGATCGGTGGTGGGGAATTCGTTGCGGAGGGCTTTGCGGAGCAGGTCGATGATGTGCTGGGGGAGGGCGGAGAGGTTGGCGAGGGTGCGTTTCTTGACGTGGCCGTCCTCCCAGTAGGATTCGCGGAGGAGGTGGCAGGGTTTGGGCCGGGCGAAGGAGGAAGTGATGTGCATTGAAGTGACTAGGGTAGCACGGGCGGAACGGGGCGTCAAGTGCAAATGGATAAAAATTAACAGAGTCGGATCGCGGGGCTGAGGAACGGCATTTGTGTGACTAGGAAATCAGTTTGGGAAGGGGCCTTGGGGGCGAAAATCGGGACGGGTGGCGGGAGCGAGGTGGTCGTAAGTCCTTGAAAGCAAAATACTTCCAAGGTACGTCGGGAATCTGGAACCGGTCGCGCGACCACTAACTAGTCGTGGTAAGTTGGGTTTAAGGATTGCTCCGACAGGGCAAGGATATTACTGAGGTTTCGGAAAGTCTTTGCAGCAACCATCGTCCAAGGGTGAGCAGGGATATGCCCTACCGAGCTCGCTCGGTGCAAAGACTTTCCGAAACCTCAGTACTGTTAGCGCAATTTTTAAATGTCCGGTTCTGGCAATTTTTAAATGTCCGCTTTTTCGAAGCAGCGGAGCAGCATGCCGGACCCCGTGCCACAAGGGCTGGGGCCAAGCCCACCGGCTGCAAGCAGCCGGTGGGCAGCGTTACGGCGAGCGCGCCGAGGTGCCTGGCGGGGCCGGGTACGCGTTGAGCGGCCGAGGCCTGCTGTTGAATGCCTGATTGTCTTGTAGAACACCGGCTGGTTCGGTCGCAGCCAGCTTGAAGGCCGCTACTGCAGAAAGGAATACGGGGGTGCCTCTGTCCTCCGCCCCGCGAGGCTTCCCTTGGGCCTGACGCGGCCCCGCTGGAAGGAGTGACCGCACGGGTAGGGACGGCCCGGAGGGCGCCCCGGAACCGGACATTTAGAACTTGCAGAAAAGCGGACATTTAAATTTTGCTCTGACATCCGAAACCTCAGTACTTGCCACGAGCGGGGCTGCCCTGCGATTCTGGAGCGATGCGCCTTCTGCGCCTTCTGGGCACTCTGATCAGAGTCTGCGTATCTGTCTGCGTAGATGTCTGCGTATCTGCGGTATATGCGTGTGCCGTGTGCATGTTCATACTCATATACTGGGGCCCCGATCTATTCCCCCTCGGGCCATTTCACAAGGTGCACGCGCACGTGATGGCGGTCGAGTTCGACGGCCAATGGGCCGGTGCCGTGCTTGAAGGCAACGAGATCGTCCCGGAGCTTGTGCAGATGAGGGTTGGGCCCCAGACCGGAAGCGGGAGCGTGGGTCTGTATCTGCCGAGACTCGACACCTTGGCCTTCGAAGACCTTGGCGAGCAACTCACTGGCAGCGAGAGGTGGCAGTGCTGGCAGACATGGGAAACAGAGTTCGCGACGAAGGGTTGGCGCCAGCGGCTCTCGCCCCGGCAGGCGCGTGAGTTCGAGATCATATACTGCGCGGCGGTTGTGGGGACTGCGCACAATCGCGACCTGGTGGACTGCGCATTTATGCGCGACGGCGAGCTGGACTGCTCGATTCCCTAGAGCATCCGTGTTGGAAGTCAAGGGTGATTTCCATGAATGCCTGAAAGTCTGGAGGCTCACGCCGGGACCTCCGAGGGGGGCGCGGAGGGTTGCCAGAGGCGGTTCTCGCGGAGGAGGGCGTCGGCGAGGCAGACGAGCTTGCGCATGACGGCGACGAGGGCCATTTTGGGCTGCTTGCCGCGCTCGCGGAGGCGTTTGTAGAAGGCGGCCAGGGGCGGGTTGCAGCGGATCGCGGCGACCGCGGCCATGTAGACGACGCAACGGGGCGCGGAGCGCCCGCCGCGGACATGGCGGCGGCCTTCGTGGGAACCGCTGTCGCGGGCACAGGGAGCCACGCCGAGCAAGGCCCCGGCGGCGCGGCGGCCGAGGCTGCCAAGTTCGGGCATGGCGGCGAGCAGGCTGGCGGCGCTGGCCGGACCGACACCCGGGATCGAGCGCAGCACTTCGGCGCGCCGGCGCAAGCCGGCATCGGCCTCGATGGCCGCCAGCAGGTCCTTGTCGAGGGCCTTGACGCGACGCTCGAGGGCGTTCCGCTGCAAGCGCAGCTGATGCAGCCCGGCCTTGGCACCCAGATCCTGCTCGATGCGGCCCAAGGCCGCCAGCTCGTCGACGAAGCGCCGCCGCAGGAGCACCAAGTCCTGCAAGTCCGCCAAGGCCTTGTCGAGCGGCGCGGTGGCCTCCAAGCCCTCCATGCGTCCGTAGCGCGCGAGCACCTTGGCGTCCACGCGGTCGGTCTTGGCCAGCAAGCCGAGCGCTTCGGCGAAGCGCCGCGCGCAGTCCGGGCGCACGGCCACGGTCTGCACGCCGGCCGCCGCCAGGCACTGGTGCAACTGGCGGTGGTAGCGCCCGGTGGGCTCGAACACGGCGCGCTCGACGCCGTGCTGGCGTAGCCAGTTGCGCAGAGCGCGCCGGCCGAGCTTGTCGTTGGGGAACCGGCGGGCCTGCCCGCCGGGCTCGAGATGCGCGTCGAGCCAGCGCTTGCCGACATCGATGCCGGCGACGACGGCGGGAACCCCGCCGGGGGCCGATGACCGGGCAGCGGTCGCGCCGCTCGCTACACTGTCAGAGTTCATGTCCTGCGTCTCCTAGGCTTGTACTGATTCCGGGCCTTGCTGCCCACACATCCGTTCAGGACATGCAGGACGTGTCGCGACGGGCCGACCAAGCTCTTAGACGGGCCACAGCCCAGCCTGTATACACGGTCCGACCCGCCGCCGGTGCCGAGGCTCGGCCGAGCCTCGGCACCGCACCTCCCCGCTGACGCGGGGAGGGAGATCGCAGCTGCGGAAGGCGCTTCCGGAACCAAGCCAGGAATCGCTCTGTGCAGCACTGTTTCCAACATACAAGCCTGCTACTGGACGTCGCTGGACTCGGCCGGCGAGGGGAGCGGTAGACTCGCGAGGACTGCTTTACCGGTCAACTCTGCGATTCGCTCTTCGACTCGGCTGAGGCATTAATGAGCATGATCGGCCTCGCTGATGTGGTCGATGATGTCGCTATGCAGATCGTGGGCTTGATCGTCCATTCCGGGCGCTCCGAGTAAAGCAGTCTTGGTCTGGATTGATCGTCGATGGTAGTCAATCCGGCACTGATACTGCGAAGCGAGTTGGAGCAGCATTCGCGGGTCTTGCAGGGCAGTTTCGGAAGCTTGGTCTCAGTCATCATCCTTGGCCTCTCTCGCTCGCTCGCGCTCTTGCAAGGCGAGTTCTTCCCTCGCGGTCTGGACTGCCATCACTTTGGCCCTCGCTACTCGGGCTTCCCAGACCGCTGCCCGACATGCTTCCTCGGCTTGCTCCAGATCAGCAAGGGTGTCGATGATGTCCTTCGGGGTATCGCAGGCTTCGACTTCGTAGAGCAGGGCGAGACGGCGAGCGAGTTCCCCTGCCCGGACTTCCTCTTGTCTCTCGGCTGAGACTGCCCGTGAGACCGGGCTGAACGTGCCCCCAAGGTTCTGGGGGTCACCCGTGCCGCGGTCCTCCGTCCCCGAATGGAGCTACGAGGGCTGGGAAAGCACCGGACAGCGGCCGGGATTGGTGCGATTTCGCCTCAGTGCTGGCATACCCCGCCGTGCTAGACGCTCCGAGGCGTGAAGGACTTTACAGGAGAGGAGCAAGAATCGTCGCGATAGGCGGCGACCAGCATGTCACGTCAGCTAGAACCGTCGTGCTCGCCCATGATTTCGAGCAGTGCCGCCGAATTTTCAAGGTCGACGCCGGGCAGGACGCCGGTACCATGGAAGACGGGCAGTCCAATTCGCAGGCGTCTCGTGAGGAGCTGACGGGTTAGCGCCTCGCGCAGGACATCGTTGACGATCGCTCTCATCGTGCGCCCGCGCTCCGCTGCAAGTCGCTTAACCGTGACGTGCAGGTCATCGTCCAATTGAATCGTAGTCCCCATGAATCAATGCATATCAGCTATGCAAACTGGAGTCAAGGGTTGGTATTGCCACATTCGATGCGCTGACCACGGGGTACGGGGCGGTCGATTGGGAAGTCCCCGTGCTCCAGACGCTCAACGGACGTTCGGAGCGCGCGACCAACTTGCTACCGGACGGTTCGGCGCGTTGAGCGCTGACACGGCGGTCTCGGCGAGTCGGACTCTCGCGCAAGTCCCGTACGTGTCCCCCAACTCGCGATTCGTGACCTAAGTTGAGCATGCGTCCCCAGCGGCGAGGCCAGCCGCGAGCCATGCCCCGAGTCCGCTTGGGGCCGAGATGCCTGTCGGTACCCCTCGCACACTCCGAAGCCAATCCAATACACTATTGAGAGCTATGGAAACTCCGATCTCCCGCCGCCTCTTCACCGGGGCCGCCCTTGCCGCACCAGCCCTCCTATCCGCGCAAGCGACCGGCAGCAAAGTGCAGGTCGGATGGGTCGGCCTCGGTAACCGGGGCGGCAAGCACATCCGCACGCTGATGAAGGTCTCGAAGGACGACGCCACCGTCAAGGCGATCTGCGACACGTTCTCGCCGCGCCTCGCGAAGACCAAGGACGATGTCATCAGCGACCAAGAGACCGCACCCGAAACCTACGACGACTACTACAAGATGCTCGCCGACCCCGAGATCGACGCGGTCTTCATCATGACCCCCGAGCACTTGCATCGGGACATGGCAATCGCAGCCCTCGAAGCTGGCAAGCACGTCTACTGTGAGAAGCCGCTGTCGCACACCATCGAAGAGGGTGCCGAGATCTTGGATGCGGTCGAGAAGAGCGGCAAGCTCTTCCAGGTCGGCACGCAACGGCGGAGTTCCAAGCTCTACGCCAAGGCGCGCGAGATCTACGAGAGCGGCGCGCTTGGCAAGGTCGTGTACGCCCGTGCATTCTGGTATCGCAACAGCGCGCTGACGAACCCGGCCTGGCGCTACAACATCCCCGCAGACGCCGAACCCGGCAACACGGACTACGAGAAGTTCCTCGGGCCCGCTCGCGCGACCTCGTTCAACAAGCAACGTTACTTCCAGTGGCGCCTCTACTGGGATTACTCCGGCGGCATCTCAACGGACCTGCTGGTTCACCAGACCGACGCCATTCACATGATCACCGGTCGTCACTATTGCGACTCGGTCATGTGCAACGGAGGCATCCACTACTGGACGCAGGACGACCGCGAAGTCCCTGACACAGTGACGGCAGCGTTCGAATACGACGACCACTTCCACATCAACTACAGCGCGGCCTTCAGCACCTCCCACTACGGGTACGGAGAGCAGCTGTGCGGCAGCGAGGGAGCCATGGAAATCATGAACCTGCGCTATCTCAACGTGTATCCGGAAAAGGCTCGCGGGCTCTCCGAAACCGTCACGTCCCGTCCGGAGATGCATTTCGACGCCCGCAAGGACTTCAACGAGAGCAACGCGACGAACGACCACATCAAGAACTTCATCGATGCCATCGTTCGCGGCACCGAATTGAACTGCCCGGCACAGCTCGGTCACGAGGCGGCCGTTACGGGCCACCTTGCGACGATCTCGTTGAGGAAAAACAAGAAAGTCTACTGGAACCAGCGCGAGGGCGAGTACTTCTTCGGGTAGGTCGCTGATTTCAGACTGAATCGCTGCGTTCGGCTGATCGCACTGACATCTACAAGTCGAACGTCAGTCGGCTACGGGTGCCTTGCCGGGAACCGGCATGCACTCGCTCGACTCCGTCGCCGACGACTGAGCGCGCCAAGGGGCGAGGCGGCCTCACGCAAGCAATTGCTGCACGACTCCCGAGCTATCCGCGAATCGGTCCAGCTCAACGCCCATAACACGGGCCTGCGTGAGCCAGAGATTCGCGAGCGGGGTTCCCTCGGGGCAGTGCAGGTGCTGGCCCGGCCTGAGCTTCCCCGCTCCCGAGCCCGCGACCACGATGGGAAGGTCGTTGTACTGGTGCGTCGCTCCGTCCCCGAGGCCTGAACCGTAGGTAAACATCGTGTTGTCGAGCAGTGTAGATCCGTCAGCCTCGACGATGGCATCCATCTTTTCGACCAGATACGCGAATTGCTGCATGTGGAAGCGGTCGATCTTCAACAGGTCGTCGCCGAATTCCGTTTGGCTGTGGGACATCAAGTGATGGCTTACCGGCTTGTCGAAAAGGCTCTCGAACATGAACGGCGTGTTCCAACGCTCCGGGCCGACCATCAGCGTCGCGACTCGGGTTAGGCCGGTTTGAAGGGCCACGACCATCAGGTCACCCATCAGACGGATGTACGCTCCGCGAGGCAGGTGCGCTTCGGGCGGCTCGGCAACAGAGACTTCGTTCAGTTCTGCCGCCATGCGCTCGAGCCTGTCCATCCTCTCCTCGATGGCGCGGATCGAATCGAAGTACTCCGCGAACTTGCGGCGATCCGCATGTCCGAGTTCTCGTTGCAACGTGCGGGCGTCCTCGAGCACGAGATCGGTGATGTTCCGAAACTGCCCCACCTCCTGCGTGCTGAACATTCTGCGGTAGGCTTTGCGCGGGTCGCGAATCGACGGCGCGACATGGCCGGTTCCGTACCAAGAGATGTTGTCGAAGTAGATCGACTCCAGATTGTCCCGGTGGCTGTTGCAGCTGAACTCGAGCGTGCGGAAGGGCGTGGCATCCCCCACCTTGTCCGCGACGACATGGTCAAGGGTTCGATCCAGCGGCCACGCCGAGGTATCGACCGTGAATGGCGCCGCGCTGCTCAGGAAGCAACAGGCGCACTGCGCGTGGACATCGGTGCCGTTTTGAAAGGTCCGATCCAAGCCCGTAACGAGGGCGACCTTGCTCTTGACCCCCTTTAGCGGCTCCAAGGTAGGTGTCAGCTCAATTGGGCGCGAGCCGACAGTGGTCCTCGTCTGCACGATCGCACTCGAATCGCCGTTGAAGGCCGGCAGCCCTGCATGCAGTTCGCCCGGGAAAAACCCTCGACGCACGACGCCGATCGGCACGTAGTAGAACGCGAGACGCTTGGGCGGCCGACGCTCGGTGGACGTCGAGGGCCGGGCAGCGAACGCCAAGCTCTCGAGCCAAGGCAGGGCGAGCCCGGCACCGCCGATGCCTCGCAGGAATGACCGTCTGGACGCGATGCGCATAAAGTCAATCGATCAGGGCTACCGATCCCCTGACCTGCTTGGATTGTACTTGCTCAGGAAAGGCTCGCTTAGCACGACCTGCTTGATGATGTCTTGGATTCGGTAGCCGGAGGGGCTGGTTTCGCGCACGATGCGATCTAGCGCCGGTTCGTCCGACGCTTCCAACTCCCGCGCCAAAGCGAACTCGAGCAAGTGTCCCGCGAAGGCACGGGCGAAGCGATCCCTTTCAGCCAGGATCGCGTCCTTGAACTCGACGATGTCGCTGAACTCGTGGCGCCCGAAGAGAACTCCACTGGCATCCACCGCCTGGCCGTCGTCGTACGCGTCGCGCCAGACCCCGTTCGGGCCATAGTTTTCCAGCGCGAATCCGAGCGGATCGATCTTGACATGGCAGACCGCGCAGTCCGCTTGCGTACGATGCTCTTCGAAGCGCTGCCTCAGCGTCAGATCCGCCGTCGCGTCCGCACCCTCTTGGGGGAGCAGCGGCGGGACGTTCGCCGGCGGCGGGTCGGGCGGATCGTTGAATACGACATCGGCGACCCAGGCGCCCCGGGTGATAGGCCTTGTCCTCTCCGGGCCTGATGTCATGGTCATGACAGCAGCGTTCGTGATCACGCCGCCTTGGCGGCGATCCGCCACGGAGACCCGACGAAACGGAATGGCTACCGGGGGGACTCGTTGAGGGCGGGTGCCGTCGTCGTACCAAGATTCCAGCAGTTCGCTCCTGTAACTGAAATCCGCGTCAACCAGTTCCAAGATCGAGCGATTCTCGATCAGGATCGTTTCGAACAGCAGCAATGGCTCCAGCATCATGTGCATGCTGGCCCGAAACTTGGCGAAATAGAAATCCGGGTAGCGATCCGGGTCAGGAACGGAAGACACGATCCGCTCGAGCTGCAGCCACTGCGTCGGGAAACTGTCGCAGAAGCGCTTCAGGCGCGCGTCCCGCAGCATACGGTCGACCTGGTCCTGCAGGACCGAGGAATCGCGCAGCGCACCTTCGGCGGCTAGGTCGAAGAGTGTCCGATCAGGAATGCTTCCCCACAGGAAAAACGAAAGGCGCGACGCCAACTCGAAATCGTCGAGTCGTTCAGCCCTGTCACCCTGCCCGGCGCGGTCGTAGAGATAGATGAACCGTGGCGACGCCAAGGCGGCCGATGCGGCGGACTTCATGGCGTCGCCGAACGAACCGCCGGTCCGGATTCTCTGCATCACGTGGTCGACGTAGCGCTTTAGCAGAGCGTCCGCTACGGGTCTGCGAAACGCCCGCTCGAGGTAGTCACGCAATGCCTCGCTGACTGCGACCTCGGTGTTCTCGGGATTCGGCGGAGGCGCGAAGTACCGCGCCCAAGCCCCGCTCGTTTCGTCGTTGAAGTCCTCGCTTTCGACAATCGACGTGCCAAGCTTCAGGAACGCCTCCAAGAGGAGCGGGGACAGCGTGAGATGGTCTCCGCGGTTGTCGTAGCCATGCTCCGCCCGTAGATCCTGCGGAAACGGCGCGACGCCAGCGAGTCGTTTGTCGATCAATTGCGATTTGCCTAGGGGACGGCTCCCGGCCTTGAGGTTTTCGGGCATCTTGCCAGTCTCCGGGCGGAAGTAGCCGTACTCCCTGAGCATGCGTTCTGGCAGCGCGAAGACATCGACTCGCAGGTCGAACAGGTCTTGGACCGCGTTGCTGTACTGGAACCGATTCATCCGCCGCATAGGTGCTTGTGGAAACGTTTCCTGCGCGCTGACGGCGGCATGCAGCACGTCTCTCAGCCCGGCGATAAGTTGCTGGCGCTTCTCCTTGGCTAGCGGCGGCTCGCCTGCGGGCGGCATGACCCCGGTGTCCAGCACTTTGACGAGGCTTCGTACGAGTTCCGGATTCTCGACTAGGTCAGCGGCACTTCGTATAGCGAACAGGTTTACGTTCCCATTCGGCACGCCTCGCTCGCCATGGCACTTGATGCAGCTTTGCTGCATCGCGGGCCGCAGGGTCCGAATGAGGGCGTCGCCGCTTGCCGCATCTAGGCTCGGCAACAGGCACAACGCGACAGCGGCCAAGCGCACGGGCCGGACGCCCAATGCAAGCGTCCGACAAACGGTTTCCATCGCGCTCCCTAGTTTCATGGGTCGCCCTGAATCAACGCTCGGCGGGTCATCCGATCCTGCAGCCCCGAAGGGGCATCGCAGGATTCGACGGTTGCTACTCGATCAATCGAAAGTGTAGCGCAATGCGTGGTCAACCGAACTCGGCTTGCGCCCAATCTCAGGGCATTCCGCACCGAGTCACCGGTCGCCGCGCTCGTCTGGCTAGACTAAGGACATGATTCACTTGCCGGCTCTGCGCTGGGGCGAACCCTACGAGAGCCTTGACACGATCGAGGCAGTGCATTTCGATACGGGCGAGCCGGTCGCCCGCGTGAGCCAAGTCCTGTCCGGGATGGTCCGGCACGACCTCAAGCATGCCGGACGAGCGCGCGAGGCGCTGCGCGCGGAGGCTCCCGACAAGCTCGTCGAGCGCGTGCAGAAAGCTGGCGAGCTATTCATGACGGCCGCACTGCCCGTCGGTTCTAGCACCCAGACTCCCGAAGAATTCGTTCACCTGCAGTCGTCGACCACCGGACTGCCCGAATCCATGTGCCGCGCCAACATGGAGAAAATCGCGTTCGTTTGCGGGGAGATGGGCAATATCCTCGCTTCGCTCACGCGCGACCTTGATTTCGAGATCCTGTCGCGCGGATACGGCTCGGACAGATCCGGTCGCATGTTGAGCTACCAAGCGCAAACCGATGTAGTTGGAGCGGTCCTGCCGAGTAACTCCCCGGGCGTGCATACCCTCTGGATTCCGGCTATCCCGCTACAGTTGGGACTTTGCCTGAAGCCTGGCTCTCAAGAGCCGTGGACCCCGTTCCGCGTGGCGATGGCACTGATCGAAGCGGGCATACCCAAGGAGGCACTGGCGGTTTACCACGGCGGGCATGACGTCGGCCAGTCGATCGTGCAGCGTTGCGGTCGCAGCTTGGTCTTCGGCGGGCAAGCCACGATGGATCAATACGCTGCCAATCCGGCCGTCCAAGTGCATGGGCCGGGCTACAGCAAGATCGTGATCGGCGAGGACGCCGTCGACGCTTGGGAAGACTTCCTCGATGTCATGGTCACGAGCGTGTTCCTCAACAGCGGGCGCAGTTGCATCAATGCGTCTTCGATTTGGGTGCCGCGCCACGGCAAGGCCATCGCCAAGGCGCTCGCCGAGCGACTGCACGGGGTGCGTCCGCGAGACCCGCGCGATCCCGAATCGTCACTCGCCGCGTTCACGGTCGCCGGTGTCGCCGAAGCGGTGTCCGGATTGATCGACGCGAACCTGGCCCATGGCGGCGCGACGGATGTCACCGCCGAGTTGCGCTCCTGCTCGCGGGCGGTCACCCGCGAGCACTGCTCCTACTTGCTGCCGACAGTCGTGCATTGCGAGTCTCCCGACCACCCGCTCGCCAACAAGGAGTTCATGTTCCCGTTCGTCAGCGTTGTGGAGTGCCCGGAAGCAGACATGCTTGACCGGATCGGGCCCACCCTCGTCTGCACTGGCCTCACAGACAACCCCGCGCTGCGCGAACGGCTGATCAAGTGCCCGTCGATCGACCGCCTGAATCTGGGGCCGATCCCGACGACCAAGCTCGACTGGCTCCAGCCGCACGAGGGCAACATCGTCGAGTGGCTGTACCAGCCGCGATCCTTCCAGATGATGCCGGTCCAAGGCTCCGCCCCAGCTATGGCGCACGCCTAGGTTCGGGGGCCTAGTCGCCACTGGAATTGACGCGGGACGCCGGTGGGATGGCATTGGGATGCCGAATCACGCTGTCCAGCCAGCAGCCCCGAGCCGCGGGCCAAGCGACCAGGCCTCTAGGGATCGCCGGTTTCCCTCGCCAAAGGAGGCTTTGGAGTACCTAGCCGCCAGTGCATTCCTAGGATTCCTCCGCATCCTGCCCTTCGGACTCGCTCGTCCCGTCGCCGAATGGATCGGGCTGGCATGCGGCAATCTGATCAAGAAGTGGCGCCAGGTGGCGGAGACCAACCTTGCCGCCGCAATGCCCGAACTGAGCGCTCTCGCCAAGGGGCAGATCATTCAGGATGTCTTCCGCAACCTAGGGCGAGTGGCACTCGCGCTAGCCAAGGCTCCCTATTGGTCCGGTCGTGACGTTCGGGACCATGTCGATTTCGTCGGCTTGGAGCACTTTCGCGAGGGCGAAGCCACGGGCCGCGGGGTGATGTTGCTGACCGCGCATTTAGGGAATTGGGAATTGGGTGCGCTCGCCCACGGAGCGGTGATCGGCCCCATTCGGGTGATGGTCCGGCCGATCGAGAACCCGGCGGTCGACCGCTTGGTAGCGCGACGTCGCGAGGCTCACGGGAACCGGGTGATCCGCAAGCGCAACGCGGCCCGGGAAGTCCTTTCCGCCCTGCAAGCGAACGGAACCGTCGGCATCCTCGCGGACCAAAACACGCTTCCCGAGGAGGCGGTCTTCGTCAACTTCTTCGGGATGCCGGCTTCAGCGAACAAGGGTTTCGCCCGGCTCGCCCTGCACTCCGACGCGGCGGTGATACCGGCGTTCGCTTGGTGGGATTACGAGACCCGGCGGCATATCGTCGAATACGGCCCGGCGATCGATTTGATCCGCACGGGCGACACCGACGCGGATGTGGTCACCAACACCCAGCGATTCCAGTCCGCGTTGGAGGAACGTATTCGGCGGCATCCGGACCAGTGGCTGTGGATCCATCGTCGCTGGAAGACGCAACCCGCGCCGGAGCCGTAGAATTAGGTCGCGAAGGCCATTCCTCCGATAGGCGGCGAATGGCTATACTTGTGTGAGCGCATGCCAGTTCGTTTCACGGCCCTACTGGCAGGGTTCCGCCGTGCGGCCGGGCAAAGCGTCCGTCGTCGAGTCTGCGGACTGCTTCTGACCGGGATTACTCTCGCGTCCGGCCTCGCGGCCGCCGAACTGTCCTCCGAACTGCGGAGCGAAGCCTATTACCGCTTCTCGATCGGCCATCTCTACCACCACTTCGCGCAGCAATTCATGCGCCAGGAGTACGTGGACCGGGCCGTCGAGGAATACAACGCCGCTTTGGAAGCGGATCCCGGGTCGGTGGTCATCCGGATCGAGATGATCAACTTGTTCGCCGGCGCCGGGCGGATGCCGGAAGCGGTGGCCATGGCCGACCGGATCCTGGCCGAACATCCAGACCACGCGGAGGTCCGGCGACTCATGGGTCGCATCCATCGCAGGTATGCGACCGAGCAGCGACGGGGCATTGACCAGGAGCACCTCGAGCAGGCGTTCGTGCATTTCGAAAAGCTGGTCGAGATCGAGCCCGCCAAGGCCGAGAACCATGTCGACCTCGGCACGCTCTACCGCGTCGCGGAACGGCCGGAGGAAGCCGAACGGTCGTTGCGACGGGCCTTGGAACTCGATCCCGGCCAAGCGGACGCCCAAGTCAGCTTGGCGTACCTGCTGCTAGAGGCTCAGAAGTACGACACCGCGATTTCCACTCTGGAGGAGGTGCTCGAGGGCGGCGCGGGCGACCGGCGCCACATCCAAGCGCTCGCCGGTGCTTACGAACAGGTCGGTCGTTTCAAAGACGCCGCCGAAATGCTCGAGCGGCTGGTGGGTCAGGGCAGCAACAACTTGAGGGACTTGCAGCGCCTTGCGGACAATCTGGCAAGATCCCGCCAGTTCCCCCGGGCGCTCGAACTGTATCGCGCGCTCGCCAAGACCGATCCGGACAACGTCACCTTCTACCTCCAGATTTCCCAGATCCAGCTTGAACGGGAGTCCTACAGCGAAGCGTGGGAAGCGCTTGAAGCTGCCCGAGCGATCGATTCCGACTCCCTCGAGGTCCGGTTTCAGGAGATCAACCTGCTCCAAGCGGAGCGGCGGTTCGCAGAGGCCGCCACCAGGACCGGGGCACTGCTCAGAGCCACGCGCAAGTCCGAATACTCGCCCGGCGAACGCTGGCGGCGGATCGGTCTCTTGGAGCGCCTCGGCATGCAGCATCGCGAGCTCGAGCGGTTCGACGAGGCCGTGAAGGCCTTCGAGTCGATCTGGGCGCTGCAGCCGGAAGTCAAGCCGCGCTACATCGTGCAAGTCATCGAGACGTGGCTGGCGGCCCGCGAGTACAACAAGGCCGAACGCGAAGCCCGGAGGGCGGTTTCCGAGTTCAAGGACGACCCGATGCTGGTCAGCGTCCTTGCCAACGTGCTCGCGGAACGCGGCAAGACGAAGGACGCCGTCAAGGCCGTCGAGAAGCTGATCGAGCGGGACCCCGACAACATCGACGCCATGCTCACGCTGGCAGGCGTATACCAGAAGGGCCGGATGTTCGCTAAGGCCGAGGAAGCCTTGGATCGCGCCGGCGAGATCGCGGAGTCCGAGGCGGAGCGGGTGGGGGTGCTATTCGCGTACGGCGCGTTGCATGAACGAGCCAAGGAGTACGACAAAGCCGAAGCGCGCTTCCGCGAGCTGATCGCGATCGATCCCGACAACGCGGGCGCTTTGAACTATCTGGGCTACATGTTCGCCGACCGGAGCGTCCATTTGGACGAGGCCCACGACTTGATCCAGCGAGCCTTGGATCAAGAGCCCAACAACGGCGCGTATCTGGACAGCCTGGGCTGGGTCTACTACCGGCAGGACAAGCTCGACCTCGCAGCGAAGTTTCTCGAGCGGTCGCTCAAGCAGTACGACGACGATCCGGTCGTGCTCTCCCACTTGGGGGACGTGTACTTCAAGCAAGGGCGGGTGGACGAAGCCAAGCAACACTGGCAGCGCGGATTGGAAGCGTGGTCGCGGTCGACGCCCGCGGAGAGGGACCAGGACGAGATCGCCAGCCTGCGCCGCAAGCTGGCCGACCTGAAAGTCTCGCTGGCGAACGAAACCTCCAAGACAGGCAAGAAGCGCGCCGTGCGACGCTAGCCGACGCGCATCCGGACCAGTCGGCGCTCCCACGCGGCGACATCCCGAGGAACACTTCATGAGAATCTTCATCGACAGCGCGAATCTCGAAGAGATCCGCAGGGCCGCCGAGTACGGCATCATCGACGGGGTCACGACGAATCCGTCGCTGATCGCCAAGGAGGGGCACGACCATCACGACCAGATCCGGGCGATCTGCGGGATCTTGGACGGGGACATCAGCGCCGAGGTGGTCGCCACGGATGTTGACGGCATGATCGCCGAAGGGCGCGAGCTGGCGCGGATTCACGACTCGGTGGTAGTCAAGATCCCCTTGATTCGCGAGGGCATCAAGGCTGTCGCCAAGCTCGCCAGCGAGGGGATTCGCACCAATGTCACGCTGTGCTTCTCGCCGCTGCAAGCGCTACTGGCGGCGAAGGCCGGCGCGTACTTGATCAGCCCGTTCGTCGGCCGTCTGGACGACATCGCGCACGATGGCTCGGAACTCATCCGCGAAATCGTGGAGATTTACGACAACTACGGATTCGCCACCCAAGTGCTGGCGGCATCCGCCCGCGGTCCGCTGCATGTCAAGGAGGCCGCGCTCGCAGGCGCTCACGTCTGCACCCTGCCCTACAAGGTCTTCGACCAGCTGTTCAACCATCCGCTCACCGACATCGGGCTCGAGAAGTTCCTAGCCGACTATCGCAAGACCTTGGTGCCGCAGATCTAGCCAGGCTAGCGGCCCGCATCCTTGTCCAGCCCAGCAGGCCCGTCGCGCGGAGGGGCGGCACTACCGCTCCAGCCGACCAACGTTCGCCGGAAGGTGATGCTGGGGCTGTTCCTGCTCTCGGTAGTCACCTATCTCGACCGCGTTTGCATCAACTCCGCGGCTCCGGAGATGCAGCGAGATCTCGGGCTGTCCAACGCCCAGTGGGGCATGGTGGTGGGCGCGTTCCTCGCGGCATACGGCATCTTCGAGATTCCCGGCGGGTGGCTCGGCGATCGGTTCGGACCGCGCCTGATCCTGACGCGCATCGTCGTGTGGTGGTCCGCGTTCACGGCCCTCACGGGCGCGGTACGCAGCTATTGGCAGCTCCTCGCCGCCCGAGCGCTCTTTGGCGCGGGCGAGGCCGGGGCGTATCCCAACGCGTCGTGCGTCGTCTCGCGCTGGTTCCCGCCCCAGCAGCGGGCCCGGGCGCAAGGACTCGTCTTCATGGCGAGCAGGCTGGGCGGCGCGCTCACGCCGTTCCTCGTGCTTCCCTTGGTCGCCAACTGGGGCTGGCGGAGCGTCTTCTACGCATTCAGCGGCCTCGGGATCATCTGGGCCGTTTGGTGGTGGAAATCCTTCTCGGACCATCCCAAGGACTCCCCGGGCGTCAACCCTGCCGAGCTCGACCTGATCGGGCCGCCTCCGCCGCGCCACCAGCACGTGCCGTTCGGTCGATTGGTCGGGAGCAAGAATTTCTGGGCCATCATCGGGGTCTACCACTTCTTCGGTTACGCCTCGAACTGGTACCTCTTCTGGACCGCGAAATACCTGTCCTCCGAGAAAGGCTGGGAGAGTTCCGAACTCGCTGCCTACACGTCCCTGCCCTTCCTGCTGGCGGCTATCGCGGACTGGGGCAGCGGGTCTCTGAGCGATCGACTTGTGGATCGCATCGGCTTGAAGTGGGGTCGCCGGATCGTCGGCATTTCCGGCGTCGGCACGGCGGGTGCGCTGATGCTCCTCTCGCTGGCGATCGAAGACCGCGTGGTCGCTAGCGTCGTGCTCGCGCTCGGGTTCGCGGCATCCGACGTGATGCTCCCGGTCGCTTGGGCCGTTTGCGTCGACGTGGGACGCCAAGCCTCCGGCACGATTAGCGGAGCGATGAACACGGGCGGCCAGGTCGGGGCGGTCATCATGAGTGTCGGTTACGGTGCGCTGGTCGACACGTACGGATGGAACCTGCCGCTCGCCTTGATCGCCTGCTCGTGTTTCGTCTCGGCACTCTGTTGGCTCGCGATCGATCCCGAGAAGAGCGTGGGTTGAGTCGCGATGCTCGCCCGACCGCATCGCGACAGGCGGGTGGAGCGGCGCGCACCGATCTGAGCACCGCGAAAGGCTGGTCATCATGTTCAAAACGATTCGATCCGAAGTCTGGGCGTTCGACGCGGAGTGGGTGCCGGACCCCGCGGCCGGTCGCATTCTCTACGACCTGCCCGACTCGATGTCGGACCGCGACGTACTGGGCGAGATCTGGAAGCGAAACGGCGCTACGGCAGAGGATCCGAGGCCGTTCCTCAAGATCGCCCTGTGCCGGATCGTCTCGATCGCCATGGTCATGCGACGGACTCGACCCGACGGGACCGTGGCCCTCGATTTGAGATCGCAGCCGAAGGACCCGCAGGACCCCGCGGACTGCGACGAGAGCAAGATGCTATCGCGGTTTCTCGATAGTGTGGGCCGCCGTGGACCGCAACTCGTCGGGTACAACTCAGGCGGAGCGGATCTGCCCATCATCCAGCAGCGAGCCATGGTCAAGGGAGTGGCGGCGCGGGGATTCTGCCTGCGACCGGAAAAGCCCTGGGAGGGTCGCGACTACTTCGCTCGCGACGGCGAATGGCACGTCGACCTCATGCGACTGACGGCCCCGTGGGGCGGCGGCCGCAACGCGATTCCTTCGCTGGACACCTTCGCCACGCTATCGGGCATCCCCGGCAAGGTCGGCGGCTACGACGGCAGCTCGATCGCGGACTCGTGGCTCGACGGCGATCTGGCGCGAATCGTGCGGTACAACGAGCTGGACGCCCTTACGACCTATCTCGTGTGGCTGCGCATGGCACACTTCGGCGGCCACTTCACGACCGAGCAATACAGCCAGGAGCAGATTCGCGTACGCGAGCTGCTCGAACAGAGATGCGAGGCCTCAGAAAACGAGCACCTGATGGATTACGTCAACGAGTGGGACCGGCTCGAGGCGGCGCTGGCAAAGTCCTAGAACCCGACAGCGTGGAAGCGGCCGGAAGGCCTGTCAGCCCTCCAAGATGATCGGCACGATCAACGGGTGGCTTTGGCGCTTGGTCTTTCGCAAGACGTACCGGCGCACGTCGTCGCGGATCTTCTCTTCCATGAGGCCGAGGTTCCCGATTTCCTCTCTTGTGCTTGAGGAGACCGTCTCCCGAATCACGTGCTCGGCGCCATCGAGCATCGATTGCGATTCCTCTGAGACCACGAAACCGCGTGAGATCATCTCGACCTCGGCGACCTCGCTCCGGCGCTCGTCGATCGTGATCACCGGCAGGAGCACGCCCGACTTCGAGAGATCGCGCCGATCCTGCATCACGGACTCTCTCACGATGTGGTCGCCGGTACCGGAATCGATCAGCGCGTGACCGACCGGCACCTTGTCGGGGAGCACCCGAACTCCGTCCGCATCGAACTGCAGCACGCACCCGTTCTCGAGCACGAACGCATCTTCCAGATCGCCCGCCCGGACCTCCATGGCCAGCCTGCGATGCTGCTCCAACTGCCGGTAGTCGCCGTGGATCGGGACGAAGTAGCGCGGGCGGACCAAGTTCAGCAGCAGCTTGAGCTCCTCTCGGCAGGGGTGTCCCGACACATGCAGGTTGCGCAGCGTGTCCCCGTAATGGACCCGCGCGCCGCGCCGGTAGAGCTGATCGACCATGCGCAGGATGGGCTTCTCGTTTCCGGGAATCATCTTGGCGCTGATCGCGACAGTGTCGTCGTCTTCGATCACGGCCGCCGGGTGGCGTCCCAGCGATGCCCGCGAGAGGGACGATAGCGGTTCGCCTTGGGAACCGGCGATGATCGCGACGCGGTCCCGGCGGGGATAGGTCGCGAGCTCTTGCGGCCTCACCAAGGTGCCCGGCGGCACTTTCAACTGTCCGAGGTCCGTCGCGATGTCGCACGCGCTCGCCAAGCTGCGCCCGACGAACGCAACCTTGCGTCGATAGCTAACCGCGCGGTCGACGATCTGCTGCACCCGATGGATCGCGGAAGAGAAGCACGAGAAGAAGAGCGTGTGCTCGGAATGCGCGAACAGGTGGTCCAATGCGAGGCCGACATCCTGCTCGGAGTTGCTGAAGCCCGGGACATCCGCGTTCGTCGAGTCGGCGAGCAGCAGCAGCACGCCGCGCTGACCGTAATCGGCGAACTTGGCGAAGTCGAACTTGCGACCGTCGATCGGGGTTTGGTCGATCTTGAAATCCCCCGTGTGGATCACGTACCCCTTGGGCGTCGAGATGGCGAGCGCCATGCACTGCACCGTGCTGTGGGTGACGTGGATCCCCTCGATTTCGAAGCAGCCGAGCGAGAAGCTGTCGCCGGGCTGGACAGTCGTCAGGTTGGGCGGTCTCAGCAGGGTGAACTCCGCGACCTGCTTGCGAACCAAGCCGAGCGTGAACGCGGTGCCGTAGATCGGCACGTCGAGTTTCGCCAGCAGGTGCGGAACCGCTCCGATGTGATCGAGATGGGCGTGCGTGAGGACGAGCCCTCGCAGCTTGTCGCGCTTCGCCTCGAGATAGGCGAAATCGGGCACGATCACGTCGATGCCGTGGCCGTCAGGACCGGGAAAGAGGCTTCCGGCGTCAATCAGGATCACGTCGTCGCCGGACTCCAGCGCCAGCGCGTTCATGCCGAATTCGCCGAGACCGCCGATGGGGATTATTCGCAGTTGTTCGCTCAAAGAGAATTCACACTCGAAATCCCAAACTATCACACAATGTCGCAGCCGTCGGACATCCGCACCGTACGATGCCTGATGCACGGATGTCGGGTGCGCGTTCGGTCATGGATCCCTGAGCAGCATCCCGAACCCGGACTCGCCGACGCCGAACGATCGGCCTGCGGCTTCGACTCGTGTCCGAATCGCGTCGACTACCTGCGCTTGGAACGCCGGGCGGTGCCATTCCTCCCAGTTCCGGGCGTCGCTCACGCGCACGCCCTCCGGTCGGGTGGTCGCGCCGCGCGGCTTGCCTTCGCGACTGTGCAATGGGTCCGCGATCACGCTGCACGCAGTGGACCGGAGCGCGAACTCGGCGAGGCGTTCCGGATCGCAGGGCAGGATCGGCGCCAGCGTGCAATGCACGAGGATTCCGGCGGCGGTCAGTTCCTCCATGACCCGGACGCGCTGGTCCACGGGCTCGCATCGAGGCTCGTACATCCGGCGGACTTCGTCGCAATTCGTGGGAAGCGAAAAACTGATCCGCAAGCGCGTGCGTTGCGCTAGCGTCCGGAGCGCGTCGAGGTCACGAAGCACCGCAGACCCCCGCGTCTGAATGACCACGGACGCCGGAGGGCGTTCGCAGAGACGCTCCAGAATCGCAGGCATCGCTCGTCCGACCCGCTCGGCTGGCTGGTAGGGATCGACGAGTGGCGAGCAATAGATGGCTTGATCCGGCCGCAATTGCCGTCGAAGCAGATCCGCGGCGTTGGTCTTGAACGTCGTGTGCCGCCCCCAAGACTTCCAATCCTCGGGCTTGAGGCCGCCGTAGATGCCGAGCGTCGGCACGTAGCAGTACGAGCAGCCGTAGACGCAGTTGCGAGCCGGTGTCAGCGAGTGCGTGAAGCCCGCCCTGGCTATGAAGCCGCTGGTTCGGCTCAAGATGCTCTTGGCCTCCCCGCCGTATATCGGAAAGGACTGTCCGAGCACTTCGACACTGCCAACGGATGCCATTCGGCACGGTCCGGTACGAGCCGGTTCTCCACGCCCATTCTAGGAATGTCTGTGCTGGCAAGCATCTCGACCGGCGCACCCGGGCGCCGCCGCAGGCAATCCACCGTCCCGCTCAATCGTCTCCCCAAGTGAAGAGGCTTCCCCGTTCGACAACTCGCCACGGAAAGCGTCACAATGGAAGGACTTCATCCGCTTCCGCGAATGCCCGAAACTCAGAATCCATCGCCCAGCGCATCCCCGCAACCTGCGACCGAGCAATCACAGCAGCTTGCGTCCCTAGAATCCGGATCGAAAGGCGAGTCGCTCAAGCAAATTCTCCGCAAGCCAGTCACTGTCGTCGCCATCGTCCTCGGTCTGGCCGTGCTCGGAATCGTGTTCCTGCTGCAGCAGGATCCGGCGACGCTGATACTTTCCGTGCCCGAAGCGCGCTACGAACTGCTGCGGAACGAGGGGCGGACGGAAGGCGTGCCGATCGCCATTCAACTCGGTCCACTCACGGTCTTCGAGATCAGCGATCCACTGGCGGGTGGCGCCGGCGCCGTGCGTGCCAAGCAAGTCGTCGAGAACCTCAGCGCCGCCCTAGCGGACCTGCAAGACAGCCCGGGCCGCGTAATCACGATCCAGCCCGCCGGCGAAGACGGGTTGCCGAGCATCGTCCAGAAGGAGGATTCCGATAGCGCGGCCTCCTTGGAGATCGTGCGAGTGACGCCCGACGACATGCTTCTGGCAGGGACGGATGATGCCAAATTGCTTGCTCGCGTGTGGGCGGAGCGACTAACGGACACGATCCGATTGCTCCTCTTCGGCGAACCGCCTGAATTCTCGAGAGAGTCCGCGTTCGGCGGAGCGCTTGACACGCTCTACGTCAACGCCCGGGCCGAAGTCGGCAGGTTGACCACGGAAGCGCTCTCGACGGCCTTCGACGAACTTTCCGACGAGCTGCGCCACGCGTTGACTACGTTCCCCGCCCTCACCGCGGTCGACCCGGAGCAATCGAGCGAAGCGTCAGCGGACTCGTCTTCTAGGCGCGGCTAGAGAACTCAACCACCCGCCCGGCGGCGAGTCGGGAGCGCCTCGCGCTGCTCGATCCGCAGCCAGATGCTAGCCGATGCACACGGCCGTGCTACGGTGAATCCAGTAATCGCAACGGTACGGGAGAATGCGTGAGACGATCACGCTCGGCGGTCTTCGAGGCGCATTGCTGCGGATCGTTGCGGAAGGGGAGCCCAAGTGAGAGCAATTCGGAGCGTTAGCATCCTAGCGCTGGTGATCGTCGGCGTTCTCGCCCAAGGGATGCTGTTCGCGTCGGGATCCATCTCGGCCGGCCGCGGCATCAGCGCCCGAGACGCCTACACGCAGGGCAAGGCCCTCACGTTCAGCAAGCTGGTGTGCGGTTCTTGCCCGTTGCAGAAGGGTGACTTGAACAAGGACCGAGCCCAGAGCTTGAAGAACAGCCTCGAGGCGCGCGACGAGGCCGAGAAACCGGGCACCCCCGACGACGAGCACATCAAAGTGCTCTGCCCCGGCGGCGGGCGTGCGGAGTGCGAGGGCAAGCCGGACGAGCAGGAACTCGTTCATTTCTACCTCACGCGCCGATACAAACTGTCACGGTAACGCCGTTTCGGATCGGTAGGCCCCAATGAACATCAGAACTCGTCGGCCGTACCTGGCGGCCTTGGCGCTGGCAGCCGGCGCCGCAGCAACGGGGACGCCCGCTCTGGGAGCCGGTTCGCCCTGGCTTCCCGCTCCGGGAGGCGGTTCGGTGAACATTTCGTTCGTGTCGCAATACGCGACGGAGTTCTATCGCGTGACCGAGAAGCGGCCGACGCCGGGCGACGGCGCGAACCTCGCCCAGCAAACGATCTGGGTGGATGGCACGTATGGCGTCTCGGACGCGGTCGCATTGGACTTCCGGGTGGGCGGGGCTCGAAGCGATTTCGTCACGGGCGCCGGGGTTCCGACGCCCCAAGAGAGTTTCAGCGGTTTAGCGGACGTGAACGCCGGCATCGTCTGGAGAGTCACCGACGAAGTCGTGAGTGCCGCTCCCAGCATCGCGCTCAGGGCCGGGGTCATCGTCGGGGGCGATTACCAGACCGGGTATATCAACTCGCTCGGGGACGGTGGTGACGGCGTCGAGGTGTCGGCCATGATGGGGAAGTTCGTCGCCGACCGGCTGGCATTGTCCGGCGAACTCGGTTACCGCTACCGCAACGAGGGCATTCCGTCCGACACCTTCGTCAGGCTGGGCACGGGCGTGCTCGTCGGCGGCGGCGTGGGGCTTAGCCTGAATTACGAATTCATCAACGGAGCATCTTCCGGATTGGATATCGGCGGCCCCGGCTTCTCGCCCGACCGCTTTCCCGAACTGCAAGAAGACATCCAACTGCTTGGTGGCGCGGCGAGCATCCCTGTCTCCGAGCAGTCCACCATCACGCTAGCCTACGCGTCGGTCATCAACGGGCGGAACACGGCGGCATCCAACGTCATCAGCGTGACGTTCGGCTATTCGTTCTAGCCAGCGAAGACTTCACCCGGTAGCATGGCGGGCCCGGCTTCCCGCGCCAACCGCCTCACGGCTCGTTGAGGCTCCAGTCGTATTCGTAATCGATCGAACCCTCGAACGTCTCGAGGCGTTTCGCAAGGTCGTCCTCGGCGTACCGGACGAGGTGCTCGACAACCGCTTCCTCCGAACCGCCGAAGTCCTCTCGGTACCAGTCGTAGATGCTCGAGACCACGATAAACTCGTCGTCGACAAAATCCACTCCGCGCGTGTCGTTCACATAACCGCGAGCGCCGGCTTCGAGCTGGGCTTCCGTGTTCTCTGCAGTGAACGCCGTAGGCAGCAGGTCGGGACACCCGATGCTGGCGCAGTTCAGAGCGTAGTGGATGCGACCGTCTTGCCAGATCGGGCGCAGGATGCCACTCTCGATGGTGTCTAGAGTCATGTCCTCTCCCGCCACCTTGGCATGCACGTCGTTCCATGGACCGGGAAAGATCAACCCGGCCAGCCAGTTCTTCCGAATGTCGCGGATCGAGTCGACCGGATAGGCTCCTGCCACGATCTTGACGGTCAGCGCGTTGTAAAAGTTGATCCAGTAGGCCTTTTGCTCCGCCTTGGAGAATTGCCGGGGGTCCACGCCTTGGAGCGCGTCGACGTAGGCTGCGAGCTTCGCGCTGTCCTCGGCGTTGGACTTGAGCCCGGCGTAGTCAAACCGGTTGGCATCGGACTCGCGGACGCGGAGGTACCCATTCAGAATCTCCTGCCAGGAGTCGTGCTCGATTCGCGCCACGCTAGCTTCGTCACTGGCATCCCAGACCTTCTCGAGCTTCGACTTGGCTTGGCCAAACGCGGTGCCCGTTGCGAGCAGCACTGCTACCAGCACCGCAAGGGCGCGGTGTCGCACCTTGGTTCCTCGGGTCGCAGAGTTGATCATGGTCGTGCGAACACGCAATGCGAAGATCCTTCCTCGCTCGTTGCTAACGCCTTACAAGCGCGCTACCAATCCAGCCGATTGAGCGAATTGTAGCAGTCCTCACGGTTGCGACGACCTGCGGGACAGAGATGGCCGGTTTCGCGCGGCAGCATCGCGCGACCGGGATGGCGATCACTGTTGCGCGGTCAATTCCGCCGTGCTTCCGTGACTCCGGAACGACCCACGAACGCCGACGCAGCCGCTAACGCTCGGGACGGGATCGCGCCGGATTTGTCGGCAGAACGCTAGCACCACCCTGACCAAGCGCGCTTGTGATGCGCGGGAGTCACGAGCGCGTCGGCTGCCGACTCCGACCGGGCTGCCGCAGCCGGAGAACCAAATCGCAACTCAGGGCCCCGATGATCAATCCGAACTCGACGACCCGCGTCCACATGGGCACGTGATACGGTTGCAGGGTGAAGTCATTCAGATTGAGCCCGGTCGCGTAGCTCAAGAGAACGGCCACAGACGACGTCCAGGCCCAAGCGCTCGGATAGACCGTGGCGAACGGCAACAGCCAGAGCAGGTACCACGGGTTGATCACTGGCGCCATCGCGAGCAAGGCGCCGTAGAGCCAGTCGCCACGAGGAACGTCCTCCGCTCCCCCGCGCATGTATCGGATGGCGTAGGACACGCACAGGCCCGTGAAAATCAGACCGAGCGCAGTCATGGTAGTCGCCCGTCCGAGTAGGGATGAAGCGACTCCAAATAGTGCTGAATTGAATTCCCACTGCATACCAAAGACATGCAATGCCTCGAATTCCGTACGTCCGGACTGGACGAATGGCAGGTAAATCAAGATCAACGTAACGCAAAGCGTGAAATAGTGTTTCTTTCTCGAACCGATCATGATCAAGGGCGCGAGGACCAAGGCAAGCACCTTTGAAGCAACCGCCAAGCCCAGTACGATCGCAGCCACGAAAAAACGGCGCTGCCGAGCCAGCACCAGCGACCCGAGCAGTAGGCAGACGCCTATCGCGTCGGGATGCGCGGTGAATGCAATTTCCTTGATGACTAAAGGACACCATGCGTAGAGGAGTACGTTCCGTGACGGTGCCATGCGCAGCAAGAGAACGATGATACCGAGGTCTGCAACGATCATGAGTGCCTGCAGCACTGTGACGCTTCCCGGATGAATCCAGTAACCCAATAAGAACGCTACTTCAGTGACGGGCGCATAGATCGTAGGCAATTCGGGATACCCCACTTGATCCAACACGCCTTGAAACACGGAAGGGATGTCCGGATTCCCGAAAAACTCCGCAGGTGCCGTTCCGTATGGGGTGCCAGTCGTGGCGAAGAGAAATCCATCCCACAAGTACCGATAGAAGTCGTCCTCGTAAATCGGCCCGCCAATCAGCCCGCACACCCGGAATACGACCGCCCAGAAGATCAGACGAGACACGGGGATGGACACGTCAAGTCGTCTGAGAGACAGGTAGAGCCAGAACAGCGGTACGGAGACCCAAGCGACGGTCGCGAAGAATGCCGGAAGCGGAGGCTCACCCGGCTGGCGCGACAAGGCGGCCAGACAGGCGTACCCAACCGCACACCAAGCTCCGACAGCATCGATCCGCCATGCTGCCCAAGCCTCGCGACGGGATCCGTCGGAGTCACGATCCGCCGCCGACACGGCGGCATTCTAGCTTACGGCGGAATCGATTACTCGAACGTCGCGCGCCCACGCGACGGTCAACGCGAGTAAAGCTACTTCTTGACCGACCGTCCGAGCTTGGCGAGGACGGCACGCTGGGCCAAGTCGAGTTCGGTAAGCCCGGCGGCCCGACAGAGACCGTACAGCACGCCCACACCCAACGGGACCGCGACAATGATCGCGGCCAACCGACCCACGAAGGTGCCCGCCCCCATCGCCGCTTCCACCGTTCCGGCGGTAGCCCAGCAGCATGCACCCATGACGGCCGATGCGGCGCAGATCTTCACGCACCCCGCGAGCAGCCGCCTTCCCTCGATGCCGCTTGCCTTCGCTCGCATGAACCCGAAGAGCAGCAGGAAGTTCAGCGTCGCCACTAACGATGTCGACAGGGCCAGCGACCAATGCCCGAATCCCAGACCGTCGACGAAGAGCTTGTTCAAGCCGAAGTTCAACACGATGGATAGCACCGACACGAGCATCGGCACGCGGACGTCGTCAAGCGCGTAGAACGCGGGCGCGAGCAATTTGGTGGAGGCGTATCCCACCAGTCCCAGGCAGTAGAACGAGAGTGCCAATGCGGTTTGCTCCGTGTCGTGAGCCGTGAACTGTCCGCGCTGGTAGACCACGCCGACCAACGGCTGGCTCAGCACGACTAGACCCACCGCTGACGGGATCGTGAGCAAGAACACCAAGCCCAGCGAACGCGACAGGGTGTCGCGAAACTCGTCGATCCGTCCCTTCCCCGCATCGCGCGATATCGAGGGGAGCGTCGCAGCCGAGATGGCGAATCCGAACAGGCCCAGCGGAAGCTGCATGAATCGGAAGGCATAGAGCAGCCAGGACATCGGGCCGTCCATCGGGTTGCCGGCTGCATCGGTCAGGCGCGAAGCGAAGCCGCTATTGACCATCACGTTCACTTGCACGGCGGCGGCACCGATAGCCGCAGGGCCCATCAAATGGAGCACCTGCCGGACCCCCGGGTCCGAGATCGAGAGGTCCGGCCGGAATCGGACTCCGGTGCGGCGCAGGCTCGGCACTTGGCAGGCGTATTGCAACGCCCCGCCCGTGAGCGTGCCGATCGCCATGCCGGTGATCGGTTCCAAGCCGAACTCCGGCCCGACGACAAACCCCAGCAGCAACCCGGCACCCACTGATGTGAGGTTTCCCAGACCGGACGAGAGCGCCGGGACCGCGAACCGTCCGTGCGAATTGAGGACGCCCATCGCCTTCGCCGCCAGCGCCACGAAGAACAGGAACGGCATCATCACCTGGGTCAGCGTGGAGGTGAGTTCCAACTTGCCTTCGATCAGGGCGTACCCCGGGAATATGACGCTCACGATTCCCGGGGCGAACGCGATGCCCAGCAAGCAAATCGCGGCAACCGTGGGAATGATCAATGTCGTGAGCCGATTGGAGAGGGCGTTGGCTTCTTCAGTGCCGTGAGATGACAGCGTCTGAGAGTATGTCGTGACGAAGGCGGCTGTCAGCGCGCCTTCGGCCAGCAAATCGCGGAGCAGGTTCGGAATGCGATACGCGGCCACGAATGCGTCGTAGCGCATGCCGGCACCGAACAGGCCGGCGAATACCGTTTCGCGCACCAATCCGGTGATGCGACTGAGAAAGACCGCGACGCTGACGGTCCCCGCCCTGCGAACGATTTGAGCGTGGTCGGATTCCGCAGCGGGCACGGGGGCGGGAGCGGCAAGGCGAGCCCCTATCGAAGCGCGGCCGGGGGCTACCGCCTGCTATTGGCTAGCGTATCATTGACCGCTTCCACCCTCCCTCGCGGAAGGCTCGACCCGCGGGCTGTCGCGCTGTCGGAGACTGTCAGAGCTGCGCGAACACAAAGCTCCAAATGTCGGCCCACTCATCGACCACCTTGTGGAGCGGCTTTCCGCGCCCGTGCCCAGCAGACTGCTCGTACCGCAGCAAGATAGGCGCGTCTCCGCTAGTGGCCATTTGCAATCGCGCGACCATCTTGCGCGCGTGCATCGGATCGACCCGCGAGTCGGAATCAGCGGTGTAGATCAGGGTCGCCGGGTAATCGGCCCCGTCCTTGACCTGATGGTAGGGCGAATAGGCTCGCAGCCATTCGAAATCCTCGGGATTCTCCGCGCTTCCGTATTCGGACACCCACAGCTTCGCCATCCGAAACCTGTCATAGCGCAGCATGTCCAGCAATGGCACGCCGCAGACGACGGCACGCCACAAATCGGGCCGCTGGGTCAGGGCCGCGCCCACGAGGAGGCCTCCATTGCTCCGGCCGTGGATGATCAGTCGCTCGGGGTCCACCAAGCCTTCTGCCTTCAAGTACTCCCCGGCGGCGATGAAATCGTCGAACACGTTCTGCTTGTTGCCCAGCATCCCTGCGCGGTGCCACTCCTCGCCGTACTCGCTGCCGCCCCGCAAGTTCGCGATCGCGAGCAGGTTCCCGGCCTCGATCCACGGGAAGATCCAGGTCGAGTAGCTCGGCGTGAGGGGGATGTTGAAGCCGCCGTAGCCGTAGAGCAGCCCCGGCACGCTGCGATCCGCCGGCAGACCCCGCTTGCCGATTAGGAACATTGGGATGCGCGTGCCGTCCTTGCTGGAGTAGAACGTCTGGCGCACTTCGAAGGCATCGGAATCAACGGACGATTCCACGCCTTGCCAAGCCTCGGGCACGGCGGAGTCGGACGCAATTCGATACACCGTGGGAGGCTTCACATAGGAGCTGAACGAGAAGAACGCTTCCTCCTTGGAAGGCTTCCCGGACAGACCGCTCACCGTGCCGAGAGGCAACTCCACCCGGCGCTCGTCGGAACCATCCAGCGCGTAGGAGTAGAGCTCGGAGCGGGCGTCTTTCAGGCGGGCCGCGAAGATCCGGTTCCCGGCGATGCTCACCGATTCGAGCACCGCCTCGCTCTCTGGAATGATCGTCGTCCAGTTGGCACGTTGCGGACGGCGCAGGTCGACCGCCATCAAGCGGTACCGAGGCGCTTCGGCGTTGGTGTGGAGAAAGAGCGTGTCGTCCAGGATCTGCCCGGTGTAGCTGAAATCCCCGTCTTCGGCGATCGTGATCGTTTTGCCGGTGGAGAGATTTCGCACGTAAAGGTGATTGCGTCCCCAGCCGAGGAACGTGTCCAGCACGAGGAAGCGCTCGTCGTCGCTTAGGTTCGCGTCCGGGATCTCCTCTAGGTCGAGTCCGTCCCCGAACAATTCGGGATCCTGCTCGTAGTCCCGTCCCAGCCGGTGGAAGTAGACCCGTCGGTTGTAGAGTTCCTCGCCGGGGCCGATCGATTCGACATCGCTCGGCCTCGAGTAGTAGAACCCGCTACCGTCCTTCAGCCACTGGGGATTCGCGAATCGAACCTTCGGAAACACGTCATCGAGATCTTGCCCGCTGGCGATGTCGAGGATGTACATCGTGCTGGTTTCCGTGCCCTCGGTCGACTTCCCGTAAGCGAGGAGCTCGCCATCGTGCGAGGGGACGTACCAGTCAACAGTCGTCGTGCCGTCCGAACTCATCAAGTTCGGATCGAGCAGTACTTGGTCCTCGCCGTCCAAGCCGACGCGCATGTACACGACGGGCTGATTCTGATCGTCCGAACGACGCGAATAGAAATATCGCCCGCCGGCCTCGGTCGGCGTGGATACGAATCCTGACGCGAGGATCTCGGTCATGCGCGCGCGGATCGCGTCGCGAGTCGGCAGGGAGTCTAGATACGACCGGGCGTAAGCCGCTTGGTCGCGGATCCATGTCGACGCTTCGGGCGTGTCGGACTCCTCGAGCCAGCGATACGGATCCCGGACCGTGACACCGTGGATCTGCTCCTCGACCATGCGCACCTCTGTCACCGGGGGCGGACCAAGTGCCGCGTCGCCGCAGGCGAACGACCCAATCCATGTCGCGGCACATACCGCGAGCGTCTGCATTCCCGACCGCATTCGCCTATCGTAGCCCCGACCGACAATCGCAGGCCGAGATCAGGTGGACGGGCACGCCCGATCCGCCTACAGCGGACGCCACCGGGGCCGCGGCGCGGACTCCGAAGCTGCGCCCCGCTCGGGCGGGATCCGCAGGCCGCTTCGGGGCATCGCGTCCAACGCGGATTGCAGCTTGACCCGGACAGCTCGGGTGGCTGCGTCCGCGGCGGCAAGGGGTGCTGTCTCGTCGGGGTCAGCCCGGACATCGAATAATTCTCCGGTCCGATAGAGCTTGTAGCGCCTGTCCCTGACGTAAATGACCTCGGGATGGGTGTACGGCGATTCGAACGCCTTGGCGAAGGGACGCGGGAAATAGTAGGTGTACAGCCACTCGCGGTGCTCCCCTTCCCCGCCGGTCAGGCGGTTCCAGAACGACTTGCCATCAGCGTTCGCAGCGCCCGGCCACGCGAGGCCGGACGCCTGGGCAAGGGTGGGCAGGAAATCCGCGAAATCGATCAGGTCGTCCAACACGCGCCCTCCCGGCACGCGTCCCGGCGCACTAACGATCAGCGGCACGTGAGTGCCCCCGTCTGTCGGGGCTCCCTTGTCGCCGAGGATGTCTTGGCCGCCCAGGGCCGAGCGCAGGTTGTGGTGCGTGCCGTTGTCCGCTGTGAAGACGAACACCGTGTTTCGCAACAGGCCCAAGCCCTCCAGCTTGTCGTGGATTCTCCCGACGATCACATCCGTGTAGGCGACCATGTCCTCGAAGTTACGCTGCTCGTCCTTGGATTGGCGGTCATCCGAGTGCGGGGTCGGCACGAACGGCGAATGCACCAGCACCATCGGGTAGTACGCGAAGAACGGCCGGTCGCGATTCCTCTCGATGAAATCCAACAGGAAATCGGTGAAGATGTCCGGACCGTAGTCGTCTGCGTCCGTTTCGATGATTTCGCCGTCGCACTCGATCGACGGATTCCAGAAGCGCTGCCGCGCCGTGTTGCCCGTATTCCACAGACAGTAGGAGTCGAACCCGTCTCCAGCCGGCACTCCGCGGGCGTTCGCGGTTCCCTGCAACTGCCATTTCCCGGCCACGGCGGTTGCGTACCCCGCATCTCGAAACAGATCAGCGATGGTGTACTGGTCCGGAAGCAACGAGCCGAAGTCAGCGTAGTTCCGCACGTTGCTCGTCCCGGTCATCAAGGCAACCCTGCTCGGAGTACAAAGCGGAGTCGAGTAGCAATTGGTGAAGCGGACTCCGCCATCGGCCAGTCTGTCGATTCTCGGGGTGAAGTACTGACGGCTGCCGTACGCCCCGAAGCACTCGTAACCGACGTCGTCGGCCATGACCAGCACGACGTTGGGCGGCACTTCCGCGGCGAGCACGGGCAGTGCCGCTGTCACGACTGCGATCAGCAGGGTTCTCATGGTTGCGACGGCTGTCGCAAGGCGCGCGCTGCGAGTTGGGCGGGACACTTTCACTCCTGCGTCTCTTGGTCGATGGGCACGTCCTCGGGGAGCGGTTCGAGGTCCTCGATTTCTTCGAACGTAATCACGGCCTCGGTGGTGAACTTGCGGTACAGCCGGAACTCCAGCTCGTTCCGAGTGAGCAGCCGACCGCTGCGGATGTACGCTTCAGCCTTGAGAGGCAGCAGAAAGGACTCGTCGGCGATCTCGATGAAGTCGAAGTCGAGCCGGGAACGCGCCTCTTGCATGGGAAAGCTAGCCGGCACGCCTTCCGCCTCCATGACGATTCGCAGCACCTTGCCGGATTCCTTCCCGAGGTACACCAAGCCCGTGTAACCCGACCGGATGGACCGCATCTTGGTGCCGGGCCCGTCATTCGCCGAGGTAAGGGTCCAACTGGAGCGACTCTGGGGAACGGCGATGTGGAACACGTATACCGGGTGGCCCCGCAACAGCGAGTGGCGCGCCCAGCGGAATTCGGCGTCGGTGTGCGGAGCGAACAGGCTCGCCAAGATCGTGCCGAACTCGCCCGTGCTGGTCGTCCCGCCCAGCTCGGAAAACGATTTCGTGCTGACGGCGTCGTTGACGCTGAGCGTCTCGTAATCCTCGCGGCCCTCGATATAGCTGACGCGAGTCTTGATTTCGTCGTGCTTCAACCAATCCATTTCCATGCCGGTGGGATCGAAGTAGCGGCGCGTCAGCTGCAGGCAGACGTAATTCGGCAGGTCGTCGGCGTACGCCCGGGCGAACTGCCGAGCGCGTTCCAGAATCCGGTCCTGCTCCTCGGCACTGGGCGGAGGCGGCAGGTTCGGGCGCTTTTTCTTGGCGACGGGCTCGGGGTCCGGTTTCGGCATTCCCTGGGTGGCGCCTTGAAGCTCTTCTAACGCCTTCAACGTGCGCGGGCCGATGCCCCATCCAACGAATTCCTCTACAAGGCGATCCGTGATCGCGAATCCCACCACCTGGCGCTTCAGGTAGTTCGCAACGTCCTTGTCGCGCAGCTTCTGATCGACCGACGAGCGTACGAATTGACGCAACTGGCTGTAGCTCAGCCCGCTCTGAGCGAGCAACGAGACGATGGCGCACAGCAGGAGCGACAGTTTCCAGACCACGCGCATAGCCTCATTCTAGCTATCCGGCTGCGCGGAATGGCGTGATTCCGCCCGCCGCCAGGGGTCCAAGGACAGCTCGGAACGAGGAGCTGAGATCCTGCTTCTCGCTCGGCCACCCATTCGAATCGCGCCACATCATGCACGAAGGCCCGATAGTGCTGTGCCAAGGACCGGCTCCGGCGAACGGCCCATACAATGGTCAAGAGGGGAGCACCCGTCCATGGACTTTCGTATCGAAGGCGACAACTTGGAAGTCGTCAGAATCAACCTCCGTCCCGGCGACGAGATCGTCGCGGAGGCAGGCAAGATGATCTACAAGACACCCGCTGTGGCTTGGAAAACATCCATGCACGGCGATGGCATCGGCCAGAAACTGCTGGGCGCCCTGCGACGCAAGGTCACCGGGGAATCGCTGTTCCTGACGCACTTCTCGTGCCCTGCCGAGCCGGGCGAAGTCGGATTCGCCGGTGACTTCCCGGGCCGGATGCGCCCGCTGGAATTGGAGCAAGGCCGGTCGGTCCTTGTGCAGCGCGGAGGGTTCGTCGCCGCCGAGCCCAGCGTCCAGTTGAAGATTGCCCTGACCCGGCGTCTGGGCGCGGGATTCTTCGGCGGCGAAGGGTTCATCCTGCAACGCTTGACCGGCCCCGGCACGGCGTTCATTCACGCAGGGGGCGACTTCGTGGAATTCGAACTCGGAACGAGCGAGAAGCTCCAAGTGGATACCGGATGCCTAGTGTGCTTTGACGACTCGGTGAACTACAGCATCGAGTTGGCCGGAGGGATCGCGACCTCCTTGTTCGGCGGGGAGGGGCTATTCCTAGCCACGCTCACCGGACCGGGCAAAGTCGTGCTGCAGACGCTGACGCTGGAGAAGCTCAGCAGGGAGTTGGCCACGGCACTCGGCAAGCCCTGAGCTAGTCACGACTCGCTCTCGCGACGGTCGGAAGGAGTCGCCGTGTGCCTTGGGGAGCCGTCGAATGAAACCGGATGCACCCACGATGCATCTACCATTCTGAGGGTTCAGGGGTTACACTAAACCACTATGAGGAATTTGCGTTTGGGGCGTTCCGCGTCCAAGGGATTCGTTGCGGATCGACTGAGGTCGCGCCGCCAGCCAGGGGCCACGCTCGCCAGGCTTGGCCGACTGCCACTCGCGATCGCGATTGCGGTGATCGCATGCGGGGTTCCGCAGACAGTTCTGGCGCGCTCCGGTGGGGCGCCGGCAGGTCATTCGGGCGGATCGCTCCCCGGCGAGCACCTTTGCACCGAGTGCCACACGGGAATGGCCAACACGGGCTCCGGCAGCATCGAACTGCTCGTCAATGGTGCCCAACCGACCGGGTACGTTTACAACCCGGGAGAAACGGTGCCGATCCTCGTCAAGGCCACCGATGCGTCGGCGGCGCGAATCGGGTTTCAGTTCACGGCACGTATCGGAGACGGCTGCACGCAAGGAGGAGCCCTCATCGCCGGAACAGGGATGAGAGTGAGGGAGGGGCACAGTCACGATGACTGCGCTGCAACCGCGGGCGAGCTGCAGTGGGTGACTCATTCGAGACCGCAGAACGGCTCGTCGGCCGAATTCCGATTCGATTGGACCGCGCCCGAAGCGGACTCCGGACCGGTGATGTTCGCGCTAGCGGTGCTTGCGGCCAACGGCAACGGCAGCGCGACTGGCGATCAAGTGTATTCCCTCGCGGCGACGCTCGAAGAGCAATCCGCCGCGCCCATTGGTCCGCCCCAGATCTCCCAAGAGAATGGCGTAGTGCTCGGCGACTTCCACACCATGACCGGTCGCGGTGCTCCAGGTGCATTGGCAACGGTTCGCGGGACGGACTTCGTTGACGCAGCCAACGAGCAGTGGCTGGGATACGACCCAGAGGCTAGCTATCCGACGGTCTTGGGCGGAGCCTGCGTCAAGGTGAACGGCAATGCAGTTCCGCTGAAGGCAGTCTCGCCGGATCGGATCGACTTCCAGGTTCCAGTCACCGCGACCGTTGGCCGAGTCAGCGTGCGGGTTTTTAGGGATTGCGGAGAGACCACCGAGGTTGGCAGCAACGAGGCCTCGTTCGAAATCGTGGCCGCACAGCCCGCCTTCCTCTGGTTCGCTGCGGATCCGCCCGCCATTGCAGGCCGGCACAGCGACGGAATGCCAATCGGGCCCAAGGGGTTGCTACCCGGAATCGACACGTCACCGTCCATCCCGGGAGAGGTCGTATCGATCTTCGGAACGGGATTCGGGCCGGTGACACCGGCACTGGCCACGGGTGCAGTGGCGCGAGAGGATCGAACTCTAGCCAGTGCGAGCTACGAAGTCTCGATCGACGGCACAGCTGTTCCGGTTACCGATGTCCTGTACATCGGGGCGGCTCCCGGCTTCCTCGGCGTCAACCGGGTGGATGTGCGTCTGCCGGACGATACCGCGGCGGGGTTGCGTGCGATTTCGTTGAAAGTGAATGACGTCGCTACCCCACCGGGTCCGGCACTCATCGTGGCGAGCCCACCTGCGGAGGTTCAAATCGCTGCCTGCACTGCCGATCCAACGCTGCTGCCGGGGCAGACCTGCCGGGTGGAGACACTGGGATCGCGCATCGACTTCAACGTCGAGGCGGACGGGTCTATGCTTTGCGCCTCGGTACCGTTGCGGAATCAGAAGAGCTGCGGTGCGATGAAACTCGAACTAACACGCTACGGCTACTCCGCGACCAAGAACGAGAACGGCAGCTGGACCATCACCCAAAGCAACTGAGCCACCGCGAGGGTATCGCGGGATTTAAGTTCGCTCGGTCATCGCAACGAGCGCACCCCCGAGGATGCTCCGTCAGTGCAGCCCCTTTGACGGCACGACGACTCAGCCGCTGTCAGACCGTCCCTTCATGTCGGAGACGTGCCCGAGAGGCGGATCGTCTCAGCCCTCTCGCCCCCCTCCCCTGTGCGCCGCACGCGGCAGTACCTTCCCACCCGGGCGGTCTCGATTGGGCTGCGCGGATGCGCCAAGGGCGTTTCTGCGCACATGTAGGAACATCACGGCTAAATTGGAGTCAACAACAATCGGTACGCGCCTGCGATTCGCCAAGGCGGCGTCCGCTGAACTCGAAGAACGCGTTTTACATCGACCTCAGTCGAGTGCGAGACGAACCAGCTTGTCCAAGAGCTGCTCGGCACCCTTGCTAGGTTTCGCCCTGACCTTCAGCGATGGGAGTGGATCGGACCGAGATTTTGCGATTTCTCTGAGAGAACTCAACAGTTCTACGACATAGGCGGACTCAGCGGAAAGACGGCCCTGGCTGATCATCGACTGGACTCCTCCGTGCCAGTTCCCAGCTATCCAACCTCCGCCAACCTGCACGTGAAACATAGGCCCGACTACCTCCACCGGTGTGAGATTGTTCTCAGGTTCCAGCAAGATGTCGAGTTCGACTTTGATCTCGTTGGGAATGGTCGCACCTCCGGGAACTTTCACGCCACCCTCAGATCCCACATGAGCGGTTGTCCAACCGGGAAGGTATCGAGAAGTTATATAGAACTGAGACAAGCTCGAACCGGCCCTGACAGGGTACTCGCTCGCCGTAGTGACCCAAGACACCAACGGCCCCGGCTCCAATTTCAAGGCTGGTCGCGTATAGACGATGCCCTGTGGCGTGTCTGCCGTTGGAGCATCACCAGACCCAGCGTCAACAGCGCCTGCGCCTTGGGTTGGCATCTCGGTTCGCCAAGTTGGGTGACCCATACGAATCGACTGGTCTCCATGACCGCTCTCGACACTCCAACTCGTAATCGAACGCCTGGCATTGGCACCATTCGAGATCGCGTACATGTACCCAAACCCGCCACCGTCAGGAAGCGGCAGGACATCGAACTCAATCCTCGGGGCGCTCTTGTTTCGCGGCTCGACGCGCACCTCGAGGGGGCTGGCTTCGACGACAGTGTGGCCAGTAGCGGAAAATCTCGCCACCAAGTCTCCTGTCGCCAGATCTCTGCAGAAACTCGTGAGAAGCCCTGGCCCGAGCTCAGCTACCAAAGCGGCGGCAAGCATCTTCTCCTGGCCTTCCGGGAGGTCTTGAGCCACCGACACTGCGCGTGAGCGCAGCGAGGTGGTTCCAGTGGCTGCGTCAACCGCATCAGCAGCAGATGCTGCGTTGCATGGCAACGCAGCGTACCACCCAGCAATCCCAGCTTGACTGCCTTGTCCCCAAGCCTGCGTTGCGACGGCCAAGGTCAATAGGAATCTTGCTAACGCCACCACGCCTCCTGCCTGTCCAACATCCTTCTACATCCGCAATGATAATGCTGGTTCGATGTTCCTAGACTCATATGCTGGGTCAGAACCGCCACGGCCGCCCGACGTCCTTCAAGCACGGCTGAAATCAGAACCCGAACGTGAAGCTCGAGTACCCGACGTGTGCCCGATAGCTCTGGTCACCTGCGAACCGCTCCGAGTAGCCGTAGTGCTGCCAGCCGAAATTCCACGAGAGCGATTTTCGAATCGCGATGGAAACTCGTGCTCGCGGTGACCGATAGGACAGCGGCAGGCTGGAAACCACGGTCGTGCCGTCAAGCGCGAACCGGGAAGCCGTTGCTCCCAATGGACTAAAGCCCGCCAAGCCGACATCCTTGGTCAGCGCGTATCCGGCATCGACCGAGACCCGCTCGTGCGGAGCGACGCGCAATGCGAGGTTCACGTTGTGAATACGGCTAGCGTAGACCGCCCGGCCGCGTTCGGTGTTTGGATCGCTGGCCGCGAACAAATTCAAGATGCCTGTCGAGATGTCGAGGCCGATCAGGTTGTAGCCGGCATCAAGTACGAAGCCCGACGCAGGGTCGGCCCAGGACACTTGCACACCGCGCGAGCGACTCTTCCCGCTATAAGCGAGGAGCGCGGTCGGGTTTTCGTTCGTCCGGTTGCGAAAATGCCCGCTGGCCGTGAAGTTGCCGGAGTTCCAGCGGATCCGCCCGGACTCGTTGCGGAATCGCCGTTCGCTTACCGGCGCGAGCGGACGGTCCGCGCTTCCGATTTCGAAATCGAAGGAGGCACGGATGCCGTAGCCGGGGAGCAGGCGCAGACCGGTGGAACCAGATCGGATCGAGTTGTCGACGCTGGTGAGCTCCTCGCTGAATTCTGCCCACGGAAAGCGGATGACCTCGGACGAGCTGACTTGCCTCGTTGATGCCCGATACGCACCGTAGAGACTGACGTGCCGCGTGGGCCGAAAGTTGGCCTCGCTCGTGTTGGACATCCGGCGGACGCCCAAATGCTCGAAATTCAAAGTCTCCTCGCGCTCCAGTCCGATTTCGACGAACGATGATTGGCCGTCCATCCGAGTGTTGTGGAACGCGGTCGTGTTGGTCACGGTCCAACGCGGCGTGGGCGTTGCCACGACCATCACTTGTCCGGAACTCAGCCGTTGGTTGACATCGCCGATCACCGCTGTCTGACGTAGGTCGGCTCCAACAGCACCGGGCGCGGTCACAGCCAGCTCTTCCGAGAGCATCGTGTTCCGCTGGCCTCCCGCGTAAACGTAGTGCAAGACGAAGCCGACCGCGCTTTCGGAATCGGTCCGTGCGGAGAGTGTCGTGACAGGAGTGCTGCGCCGAATGGGTATGGAAAGGCGCAACGTGTCGACGGGATAGACGTTACTTGCCAGCGTCGGCCAGCGCGAAGCCTCGGAGGATTCCCCCCGTTCCTCGTAACGGTTAATCGCTTGTCGGGCGCTGAGCGCCAAACCCCAGATGCGGGCCTCGACCCCGACTCGATACTGATTGTTCGCTTGCCGGAGATCGGTTCGATAGCGCACGAAGCTGCCCTCTTCGAAACCGTCAAAGGGCTCCTCGACGCCGCCCGATCCGAAGCCCGGACCCGTGCGCCGGTTGCGCTCGAAGCCGATCAGGAACTTGAATCTCGACTCGGGGCGCAGGACAACATCATGCGATTGCAAGGCCCGGTCCGTCCGCAGACCGTGCTCGCCCAGCCACAGTGACGCCAGCCGATTGTGATAGCGCATGAAGCGGACCTGCCCGTCGTAGCGATACAGCCCGTTTTTCGCCACGCGGAAATGATGGGACTGATACGGATCGCTTACAGCACCCGACGACCGAACCGAAAGTTCGTCAACGAGCCGGCCCTTGCCATCCACGGAATGCGCTCGCAGTGTCCCTTGGAACAAGCGCATGCCGTTGCCGTAATTCACGCTGGCCCGGTAGAGGTCCAGATCGCCGTCCGGCTGCGCGAAGCGGTAGCCGACCTCGATTGAGTTCGAGACCGTGTACCCGCCGAGAGGTTGGGGCGCGCCAGCTTCGTGAACGGCCGAAGTCACCGGCTGTTGAGCCCATGCGACCGGCAAGGCCGATGCGACGGCCCAAGCCAAGATCACAGCTAGCGGAGCGTTGGTCACCGGAAGAGCGTATGGGCGTTCGAGCCGTGGATCTTGGCGTGGCAGTGCAAGCACTCCCTGAACGACGGGTCGGATAGATTGTGGATCCAGCGAGGCGGCCCGGGGATGCCCTCAGCGAGCGGACCGAATCCCGCGATGTCGTTATGGCACTCCATGCATAACGTGAACGCCGTGGGTCGGTTCAGCAGGCGCGGGTTCGTGCTCCCATGAGGTTCGTGGCAACTGAAGCAACCCTCAAGAGTGACCGGCGGGTGCGGGTGCAGGAACGGTCCGCGCTTGTCCGGGTGGCAGCGAAAGCACGGAAGGTCATTCCCCAGAGACTGCCAGATCATCCGCGAGGAGTGCCCCCCGCCCCAGGTGGCGACCGCTGCTCCGTGCGGGTTATGACAGTCCGTGCATTCCATCGCCCCTTCGTTGACGCGATGCTTGAAGGGCATGTCGAAACGGGCGCGGATCTCCTGATGGCACGAGTAGCAAAGCTGGCGCTCTTGAGCGCCGAGCAGCGGACTGCCCTCGTGCGCGCTATGGATCGAATGGCAGCTCGTGCAGCCGACCTCGCCGGTCAGGTGTGCGGACCTGTGGACATGCATCTTCCCGAAGTCGCCGGCATGGCACTCCAGACAGCGTCGCTGCCTCTCGATCGGCGTCAACGGCGGGAAGCGCACGATCTGTTCCTTGTCCAAGTTGAGGACATGCAGGAAACCCGGCCCGTGGCACCCTTCGCAGCCGGTCCGCTCCGGCGGCTGGTTTTCCATTGCGACCGATCGGAAGTGTGGGTTGCGCGTGAACGACTCCCAGACGGTCGGATGACATCCTTGGCAGACCGCGCTGCCCATGAACTGTTGCTTTTGCGGGGAACCTCCGGAATCCTGGGCCAGCACCGGTCCCTGCAGCAGGAGGCAGGTGAACGCCACGGCCAGACTCGCCATCCGTATTGCCGTCGAAGCCGCGGACTTGCGCGAAGGCACACCTAAGCCCGAAACGATCTTCCGCCCTTGCAGACTGCAACGCCAAGCTGCAGATCTGCGAGACTCCTCCACTCGCAGAATCGACTGCACTGCTGACTTCCTCACGCCCTGAACGTCCAAGAGTTGCTCTCTTGCACAATAGCACCGACGCGCGGAGTCACAGGGGACGGATTACGACTCGGTTGCGTGACGCCGTGGCGATGCCAGGTCGCCGTAGCAGCCTACGGTGAGTTGCTCTTCGGCAGCGTCGCCAAGGAATCTACTCTTGCTGTGTTGGGGCAGGCCTCGACGGAGGTGATGGCGGCGTGGGCTCCGCAATCTGAGGTAGCACGCCGAATTCGGGTGTCTCCTTACGTGGCGAATCGTTCTTGCACGACCTTGTACGCGTCTCTAGCGCAAGTCTTGTTGAGTTGCGCATCGACCTGGATGCCTACCATGCCGGCTTGGCCGGTGACTTCATTGAGTCGCTGGCCTAGCATCTCGCATTGGCGGATGACATCCGCGTCTTCAAGGTCGGGCCGTTCTATTTCGAGCCACAGCGTCTGCCACTGAGTCTCGATCCGATTGCATTCGATGCAGATGACATGCAGGACTGCCACCTTCCTCGCATAGTCTCCGAAGAAGTCCCATGCAACGAGAATGGCGACGGCTGCGATGGCGGTCGGCTGTATGATTGCCGGAACCAGATCCAGCACTCCGACGATGCCGCTAGCCGCTGCCGCCATAAGCAGCAATTGAATGATCCGCCGCTTCCTACGATGACGGTCGGCGAGGCGCGCGTAGTACCTTGCGAGCCTCGCCGCGTCCAAGATTTCCTGCCAGACTGCGTTGCGAATCGTATCGGAAACCATAGCTCACGACCACACTCAGAGGTGTCTCCTCCACCATACACCGGCACTGAGGGCTGCGCCTGTCCACGTCTTACTTCCCACGCGAGACGAGCCCCATACGGGAAGTCCGCAGGATACGTGGTCGAGTTGGACACCGAGGCAGCGGCGGTGGGGCGAAAGCCGACGGCCCCCACGTCCACCATCCGCACAGGGTGTGCGCTCGGGCGCTCGCTGCTACAAGGACTGGAGTGACACAAGGCCCTCAGTGGTGTTTGAAGGTCACCGCGAAAACGCGTTGCAGCTGTCGATTCTGGAGGAACGGCAGAGTCGCGGTAACGTCCATGTCCGGTTCAGAGGGCATTCAACGGCCCTCGGCGAGATGGCCCCACCGGGGAGAATCGAGCGACCCGGTCTCTTGGCAGACCGCCCTGTCCCGCACGGAGTCATCCCCAGACTGCCCCTCACGTCCCAGTCCTCCCGAAAATCGCCCTCGAAGTCTAACTTCCGATGAAAAAATCTTCGGCAGACATGACTCAGAACGCACCGGACGCCGATGATCTGCTATACTGGCCTCAAGCCAAGCAGGGTTGGATTTAGGAAGGAGACCTGAATCGAGCATGTCACTTGCGACTCAGGCGAAGCAAGAACTCATCAAGACCTACGGTGCCCACCCCGATGACGTGGGCTCCTCGCAGGTCCAGATCGCGGCTCTGACGCATCGTATCGCCGATCTCACCGAACACCTCAAGACGCACAGGAAGGATTTCGCGTCCCGACGCGGACTCCTCAAGATGGTCAGCAGGCGCCGGAGGCTCCTCCGCTACCTCAGCAGGAAGAACCCCGGCGAATACGTGAAGGTCGTCGAATCCCTAGGAATCCGCGGTTGACTCGCGGTGCTCTCGGGATCTGCCATGAGGCATCGAGTGGGCCAATCGGCCCTTTGTTCGCACCACCCCGCCTGCGACCGCGGAAGGCTTCCGCGCGCGGGCAGCGGGCACCAGGTTCCGCGCTACCCGGCGCGGAGCCCGCGGGTGCCCGTGCGTCGACCCTAGCCGCTCCCTAGCGAGGCAACGAAGAGGCACGCCGCCGTTTCGGGCGGGCGCCCAGAAGGATCAATCACCACCATGAAACACATTGTTGAATTCGAGCTGGACAGTAAGACGGTCTCGCTTGAGACAGGGCGCTTGGCCAAGCAAGCTGGCGGCGCCGTAGTCGTGCGCTGCGGTGACACGCAAGTGCTCGTTTCCGCAACCTCCGCGGCGGAGCCGCGAGAGGGAATCGACTTCTTCCCCCTGACAGTCGACTACCGCGAGTACACCTATTCCGCGGGCAGGTTCCCCGGGGGGTACATCAAGCGGGAAGGCCGGCCTTCCGAGAAGGAGACGGTCACCAGCCGGATGATCGACCGGCCGTTGCGGCCGCTCTTTCCGGACGGCTTTCGTAACGAGACGCAAGTCATCGCCTACGTGCTCTCCGCGGACCCCCGCCACGACCCCAGCATCTACGCCATGATCGGCGCTTCCGCGGCGGTCGCGATTTCCGATATCCCGGTCGTGCTGACCACGGGGTCCGTGCGTGTCGCGCGGATCGGCGAGGCCGACTGGGTGCTCAATCCGACCTACGAAGAAGTCGCCGACGCGAACATCCACATCACGGTCGCGGCAGCCATGGACGGAATCGTCATGGTCGAAGCCGACGCCAAAGAAGCGCCGGAGAAAGCGATGCTGGAAGCGATCCAGCACGGTCACGACGGCTGCAAGCAGATCGTTGCCGCCATCGAGGAGCTCCGGGAGAAGGCCGGGAAGCCGAAGCGGGCGTTCGTGCCGCCGGAAGTCGATCAGGCCGTGCGCGACGAAATCGAAGCCCAGTGGGGCGAACGCGCCGAGGACGCCTTGGACACGAGCAAGCAGGACAAGCTCACGAGCTACGCCCGGTTCCGAGAGATCAAGAAGGAGATCAAGAACCACTACGCGGAAGATCCCGCCAAGCAAGCGCAGGCCTCGGCCTTCATGGAACCTTGGCAGGAAAAGATGTTCCGCAAGCAGGTCTTCGGACTTGGTCTCCGTCCGGACCATCGGGCACCCAACCAGATTCGCCAGCTCACCTGCGAAGTCAGCGAACTGGCGCGGGCGCACGGCTCGGCAATCTTCACGCGCGGCGAAACGCAAGCTCTCGTCACGACCACCCTCGGCACCAAGGTCGATGGTCAGAGGCAAGAGCGCATCGAGGATCCGACCTTCGAGAAGCGGTTCATGCTGCACTACAACTTCCCGCCGTTCAGCGTCGGCGAGACAGGGTTCATGCGGGGGCCGGGCCGCCGGGAAATCGGGCACGGACTGCTCGCGGAGCGCGCGCTGACTCCCGTCATGCCGGACCAAGAGCAGTTTCCGTACACGATCCGGGTGGTCAGCGACATCTTGGAGTCCAACGGCTCGAGTTCGATGGCAACCGTCTGCGGCGGCACGCTGTCCTTGATGGACGCGGGAGTCCCGATCAAGGCGCCGGTCGCCGGAATCGCCATGGGCTTGGTCAGTCAGGGCGACGACTTCAAGGTGCTGACGGACATCGCCGGCGCGGAAGACCACTACGGCGACATGGACTTCAAGGTCGCCGGAACGCATGACGGGATCACCGCACTGCAGATGGACATCAAGCAGCCCAACGTGAGCCTTGAAGTGCTCGAGAAGGCGCTGGACCAAGCCTGCGACGCCCGCAAGGAAATCCTGTCCACGATGGCCGAGGCAATCGCCGAGCCGCGTTCCGACGTCTCCGAACATGCGCCGCAGGTCACGCGGATCAAGATTCCGTCCGCCAAGATCCGCGATCTCATCGGCCCCGGCGGCAAGAACATCAAGGGGATCCAGGAGGAGACCGGCGCCAAGATCGACGTGGACGACGATGGCAACGTCAGCGTCGCCGCGACAGATCGCGCCAAGGGCAAGCAGGCGATCGAGCGGATCGAGGCCCTGACCGCCTCGCCCGAGGTCGGGAAGGACTACCTCGGCACGGTGACCAAGGTGACGACTTTCGGCGCGTTCGTCGAGATCTTCCCCGGAACGGAGGGCTTGCTCCACATCAGCGAGATCTCCGAGCAGCACGTGCGCGAGGTCAGCGACGAACTCGACGAGGGTGACCAAGTCCTGGTCCGGTGCCTGGCGCTGGAGGGCAACCGCATCAAACTGAGTCGCCGGGCGATCCTCGAGGAACGTCGCGGCGTCACCCGCAGCGAACGGCCCGACCGGGACCGTCCGCCCCGCGACAGGCCCTATCGGGATCGCGGCGGACGCGACCGTCCGGACCGCGGGCGCCCGGATCGAGACAGGTCGCCACGCGGCCGTCGCTTCTCGCGCGGGTCGCGTCCTCCGTACTCTGGCGGCCGCGATCGAGACCGCGACTGAAGCGTGACCGCAACAGCGTCCTAACTCCGCAAGGAATCCCCGGCGGTCGCCGCATGGCGGGCGCGGTCCAAGCTGGATTCGAGGATCATTCCCTCGTGGAACCCTCGAATCCGCAGCCGCTGGGGGTCGGGGCCCATGGCCCGCTCGGGAACCAACCCGACGAGTTCGCTGCCCAGAACCTCCACGCCTAGCGCGTCCGACTCGCGGCAAACCGCAGCGAACACCGCATCCAGAGGAGTTAGATCCAGCCGGGTGACGTTCATCGATACCTGCGCTGCATTTTGCGACGGCAGGAAGAGTCCGAGGGCCTTGACGCCCGGCAGGCCGCCGGACGACTCCCTGACCACCCGAGCGATCCGCTTGGCGGCTGTCGCGTCGCCGTCGGCGAGTTGGACGTTGAAGGCCGCCATGAAGTCCCGCACCCCAAGGAAGCAAGCTCCCGCGCTTGGATGCAATTCGGGGCCGCCGACATCGGGCAGGCAATCTCCTTCTCGAACGACCGCGGAGAGAGCTTCAAAACCGCGATTCCGGACGGTTTCGAGTCTCCTGCGATCGTCGCGCCGGGCAGCGTGTCCGTACAGATAGCACGGCACGCGGAATTCGGTCCAGATTCGATCAGCGATCCCCCCAACGCAGGCGACACATGCCTCCCGAACTGTTTCGCCGAATGGGATCACGGGGACCACATCAAGCGCGCCAACTCGCGGATGGACTCCCCGATGCCGGGTCAGGTCTATGCATTCCACAGCGACCGCGGCAAGGCGCGCCACGGCCTCCGCAACCTCGTGCAGGGGTGCCGCGAAGGTGAATACCGAGCGGTGATGATCTTGGTCGCAATGCGTGTCGAGGAGGTGGACGGGAGCGGCATTGATGGCGGACTCGATCCGCCGCACAGTGCGCGGACTCCTGCCCTCCGACACGTTCGGCACGCATGCGACCCACTCCGACATCGCCGTTCTAGAACCATTCTGCACTTGGGACGGTTGGGCTCCGCTCGCGTACACTGAGGGGCAGGCACCCGGACCAGATGCGCGAAGCGGTACCTCTACCCTTGGCAGCGGCGACGCTGCTGTCCATCCTCGCCTTGATGTACCTGATCTTCGCGTGGGTACCCACCGAGGCGACGATGGGCGTGGTCCAGCGGATCTTCTACATCCACGTATCGTCCGCGGCCGTGGCCTTCGCCGGGTTCCTGCTGGGCGGGTGCGCAGCGATCGGATACCTGTCTAACCGCGTCGGCAAGTGGGACGACCTCTCCGTCGCTTGCAACGAGGTGGGCCTGCTGTTCGCTTGCGTCAATCTGATTACGGGGTGCCTCTGGGCGAAGCCGGTCTGGGGCGTCTACTGGGCATGGGACGCACGGCTGACCGCGATGCTCTTGCTCGCCTTGATCTACGCGGCGTACTTGATCTTGCGGCAGTCGATCACCGAACCCAGCCAGCGCGCCATCGTGTGCGCGGTCGTGTCGGTCTTCGGCATGGTCGACGTGCCGATCGTGTACATGGCGAACCGCTGGTGGCGCACGCAGCACCCTGCCCCGGTGATCGGGGGCGGCGGGTCGTTGGATCCGCGGATGGGATTCGTGCTGGCGTTCGCGATCGTCGCGATGGGACTGCTGTTCTGGTGCTTAGTGCGTCAGAGGCGCAGGCTGGAAGCACTCCGCAGGGCGACCGACGCCGCTCGGCGCGAAGTGCAATCGCTGGCCTGACAGGAAAGGACAGAGGACTGTGGAAGAGAATTTCAAGTGGCTGTGGGCGGCGTTCAGCATCGCTTGGGCCCTGCACCTCGGATACCTCGCGCTGCTGTCGAAGCGCACGAAGTCCGTCGAGCATCAACTGGACGACCTGCGCAACCAATTGAAGGATCAAGGGCAAGAGCGGCCGGGTGCCGCGGATCTTTGATTCCCTGCCCTCGCCGGCGACTGGCTCGGTCCTGCGCCACTGACGATTGCGGCGCGTCGATTGCCCGAGTCAGGGGCGATCCAGACCCTCGACTCGGGGCGATCCTCAGACCGTCTCCGGCACTACCCACGGATCCCTGTAGTCCCGCTTGAGCAGCGTGTCGGCCCCGTAGTTGCCGACGAACCGCTCCGTCTGTGGATCGAACAGCAGCTTGTCGCCGGTGCGATAGGAAATGTTCGCCAAGTGGCAGAGAGCAGCGGACAGGTGCCCCTCCAAGACGTCGCAGTTCAGGTCGCTGACCCGCCTGCTGATCACGGCCTTGCGGAAGTTCTCGAAGTGCAGAGCCGTGCCGTCCGCGTTGCCCGGTTGACCGCTCGGTCCCGGAACGCGCTTCTCGCCCAAGTAGGTCTGGTAGCCCCTGTTCGACACGGTGAGGTAGCCGTCGCTACCGAAGAACAGCACCCCGATGGTGTGCGCGCCGCCTCCGGAATCCTCTAGCAATCGGCACTCCCCGCCGGTCATCAGGCCGCGCACCTCGAATTGCATCAGTTGGCGACCGTAGTCGAATACGGCGTGCTGGGTGTTCGGGGTCTCTTGGTCGTCGTCGTACACGTAGTGGCCACCCGCCGAATGGGTGTTGCCCGGCAGTCCGTCAAGGCCCAGTCCCCAACGGGCGATATCCATCTCGTGGACGCCTTGGTTGCCGATGTCCCCGTTGCCGAACGCCCAGTGCCAGTGCCAGTTGTAGTGGAATCGGTTGCGCTTGAATTCGCGCGGTTGCGCCGGGCCAAGCCAGATATCGTAATCGACCCCCGGCGGCACGGGGCTCACAGTCGTCGAGCCGATCGACTTGCGACGCTTGAAGCACAGGCCCTTGGCCATGTACAACTCGCCGATCACGCCTTCGCGCAGGCGCTCGACTGCCTCGATCTTGAAGGGGAGCGATCGCGATTGGTGCCCGATCTGGACGATCCGCTTGTACTTGCGGGCCGCCTCGACCATCTTGCGCCCTTCCCAGATGTTGTGACTCGCGGGCTTCTCGCAGTACACGTCCTTGCCAGCCTGCACGGCCCAGATCGTCGACAGCGCGTGCCAGTGGTTCGTGGTCGCCACGGTGACCACGTCGATGCTCTCGTCAGCCAGCATGTCGCGGAGATCTCGGAATTCCTTGAGACCCTCCGACTGGTACTGCTTGGTGTATGCCACCGCCTTCTCGGCCACAGCTTGGTCGATGTCCACGACCGCGCCAACTTGCGTCCCGGGGTTTTGGGCGGCCGCGCGGAGGTGCGCCTTGCCGCGACCGTTCACTCCGATCACCGCGACGTTCAAGCGTTCGTTCGCGCCGAGCACACGGGCATACTGCGCGGCAGTCAGGGTGGCGGCTGTCACGCCCGTGGCAGAGAGGAATGCTCGTCGATCCATTGGGTGTCTCCCGGGGCTCTGAATGATTGTAAGGCAGGCCCCACGGGGACGGCTGTGGCGGCTCGATGGCGACAGTCTCAGCTCAGCGGCACGCGATGGTACTCCAAGGCCCATTCGCGCATGAACAACACCCGCTCGGGACGAATCCGGTACAGCATGAATTCAGGATTGTCGATCGACTTCAGAAAGGATCTCAGCAGTGGATTCCGCTCCCAGACCCGCTGCCGGACGGTCGAGTCCAGGACCAGCTCCGCTTGCCCCGCGATACGCACCTGGTCGTGGCCGGCGTCCAGATAGCAAAGCTCGACCTCTGGATTCGATTCCAGTTCGACTGTCTTGTGCGAACTGCGCAGCGACGCGACATAGACCGTGAATCCGTCAACCTCCACCGGTGACACCGGGCGAAGGCGAGGTCGGTCACCATCCACGCTGGCCAGCATCGGGAACTGGGCCCGCGCCATGGTCTCTCGGGACAGCTCGGCGAGCTTTTCTGGATCCACGGGAACCGGGTCGGGCCGCATGCTGGCAGTCTAGCGCGGCGGTCGACGCCGCTTGCCACCGCCTACAAGCATACGGGCGAATACAATGGGAAACTCCCCGTGGGCATCCTCGGTATCTGTTTCGCGCTCGCGGCGGCGTACGCCCTGTCCTCCAATCGGTCGCTCGTCGGTGTGCGCATCATTGCGTGGGGACTGGGCCTCCAGCTGCTCGTAGCGGTCTTGGCGCTGCGTACGCCGTTAGGCGAAGTGCTTGCCGTTCTGGCGGCATGGTTCAACCGCTTCGTCATCCTGGCCGAGGAGGGCGGCGCACTTGTGTTCGGCGACACACTGGGCCGATCCGAGAACGGAGTCATCTTCGCGTTCCAAGTCCTGCCGCTGATCATCGTCGTGTCCGGCCTGTCAGCGATTCTGTACCACTGGGGCATCATGCAGCGGGTCGTCGATGCGCTCGCTGTAGTGATGCACCGGGGGATGCGGGTCAGCGGTGCCGAGTCCCTGACGGTGGCCGCGAATCTGTTCCTCGGGCAAGGCGCCGCTCCGCTCACCGTGCGCCCGTACCTGGACAAGCTGACTCGGTCGGAACTGATGACGGTCATGACCAGCGGGATGGCCACGGTCGCCGGAGCCATCTTGTTCGCCTACGTGCAATTGGGCGGAGCGAAGGCCGAAAACCTCTTGACCGCGCTCGTGATGACCGCCCCGACCTGCATCATGATGGCGAAGATCTTCGAACCGGAAACTGACGCTCCGGAAACCCTCGGCCACGTTCCCCAGCAAAGTGCGGAGCGACATCGAAACGTGATCGACGCTACGACGCACGGCGCGAGCGAGGGCCTCCGGATCTCCCTGCAAGTCGCGGCGATGCTGATCGCGTTCGTAGGCTTGATCGCGATCGTCAACGGTCTGCTGAATGCGATACAGGGCAGCCTTGGCTGGTCTTGGTTCCCGTCGAGCATCCAGGACATCCTCGGCCCGGTGTTCGCCCCCATCGCTTGGATGATCGGAATCGAGTGGGCGGACGCTCCAGCCGTGGGCAACTTGCTCGGCACGCGCATCGTGCTGAACGAGTTCGTCAGCTACTTGGAGCTGGCTAGCATCAAGGACGCGCTCCAGCCCAAGTCGTTCATGATCGCGAACTATGCCCTCTGCGGATTCGCGAACGTGGGTTCCATCGGGATCCAGATCGGGGCCCTCGGGGCCATCCTGCCGGATCGCCGCGCCGAACTCGCCGCGCTCGGATTCCGAGCGATGATCGCGGCGACGCTGGCCAACTTCATGACGGCGTCCGTGGCCGGCCTGATAGCGTTCACGCCGCTGCTGGACTACTAGATTGCACCCATGGTCTTCGATTTCACGCTTCTGCTGAAGCTACTCGCCAGCTTCCTGATCGGATCGATACCCTTCGCCGTCGTTGCGATGTGGGGCTCGGGCACCGACATCCGCGATGTGGGCTCCGGCAACCCCGGCTTCAACAACGTGCTGCGCTTCAGCAAGAGGCGCGCGCTGGTCGCGTTGATCGGGGATTTCGGAAAGGGGTTCTTGGCGGTTTCGCTCTTCTACGATCCTTCGCAGTTCATCAACATGGGATGGCTGTTCGGCATGGTAGCTGTCTTCGGTCACTGCTACACGCCGTGGCTGCGGTTCAGTGGCGGCAAGGGCATCGCCACGTCGGCCGGAGCGATGATGGCCCTCTATCCGGCCGTTGCCGCCGCGGCACTGGGATTCTTCGTAGTGGCGAGGCTGGTGGGAAGCCGCTTCGCGATCAACGAGCGCGGCGCGTGGGCGTCCTTGCTGACCTGGGTTTTCTTCACGGCGGTGATTCATGCGACCGCGGGCATGCCGCATACCAAGTTCTCCGCCCTGATGACGGTTTTCCTGATCTGGCGTCACAAATCGAACATCCGCAGGATGCTGGGTCGTTGACCTGCCCGGCACGTTCGGCTTTTGATACCCTGCGAAATTCATGGCCGCCCACGTAAACTACTGGCTCGTCAAATCCGAACCCGACAAGTATTCGTGGGACGACCTCGTCAAGGACGGCTGGACTTACTGGGACGGCGTACGCAACTACGAGGCCCGCAACAATCTGCAGGCGATGGCCGTGGGCGACCGCTTGCTCTACTACCACTCGAACAAGGGCACTGCGGTAGTAGGCATCGCCGAGGTCACGCGGGAACACTACCAAGATCCGACCACCGAGGACGAGCGCTGGTGCGTGGTCGACGTCAAGCCCGTGGTCGCTCTGGAGCGTCCTGTAACCCTCGCCCAGATCAAAGGGGACAGTCGATTGCAGAATATGGTGGTGGCGCGACGCAGTCGCCTGTCGGTCAGTCCTGTCACCCCGGAGGAATTCCGGAGAGTGCTGGAACTCGGCGGGCTGGTGACACCATCCGAAAACGACGATGCGCGGTGAGCGGATCCAGTGATGCCACAGCCAAACTCCCTATCGACCCGACCCACTGAGGGCGTTGCCAGCGGCAAGGCGCGGTCGATGCGCCCGCTCCGTCACGATGTGCGCTAACATATTCCCCGAATCGTCGCGGGGCAAGGGCTCCGAAACCAAGCAGCGGGACAGCTCCCGCAAAGTCCCAAGTCACCAAAGGCAAACATGAAACAAGTCGATCACGTCACTCGAAGAACCTTCATCTCGGGGGCGGCGTCCGCGTCGCTCGGCATGACGATCGTGCCGGCGTCGGTGCTCGCCAAGCCGGCTCCCAGCGACCGCTTGAATTTCGGTCACATCGGCCTCGGCGGACGCGGGCGGAGATTCTTGCGCCCCCTCGCGCATCTCGATCAGAAGGTCGTGCCTTGGGAGAACCTCGGCGGCGCAGGGGATCGCTACATGCGCCCTGCCCTGTCCACCGCCCTGTGCGACGTGGACTCGGGCCGGCTCGACATGTCGGCCACGATGGTCGGGGGCAAGCCGAAACTCTACAAGGACTTCCGGAACTTGCTCGAGCAAAAGGACATCGATGCCGTCTTCATCGCCTCGCCGGATCATTGGCACGCGCTGATGACGATCATGGCCTGCCAAGCGGGCAAGGACGTCTACGTCGAGAAGCCGGCATCGAAGACCATCGAAGAGGGCCGGGCGATGGTCACGGCCGCCGAGCGGTACGGTCGGGTTGTCCAAGTCGGCTCGCAGGGGCGTTCCCAAGAGGCGGCGTTCTACGCCAAGCAGTACATCAACAACGGGCAGATCGGCACCGTCCGCGAGGTCAAGTGCTGGCACTACGAGAATCCGCGCGGCGACTGGACAGCTGACGAGGAGCCCCCGCAGGGACTGGACTACGAATCGTGGCTTGGGCCGGCTAGGCGCGTCCCGTACAACAAGACCCGCACACACGGAAGCTTCCGGTGGATGCTGGACTTCGGAGGCGGGCAGATCCGAGACCGCGGGGCTCATGTAATGAGCGTCGCGCAATGGATCATGAACGCGGACACGACCGGTCCGGTGAGCGTGGAAACCACCGGAGAACCGCACCACGGCGGGATCTACGACACTCCGCAAGAAATGACCGTGACCTACGAATTCAAGGATCCGGACTGGACCCTGATCTGGGCCCAGCCGGGCGTGCCCTCCGAGGAGTTGGACGCCCGCTACGGCGCGGTCTACTGGGGAGACACCGGCCACCTGACCGTGACCTACGGCGACCGCAACACCACGGATACAGACCAAAAGGCCAAGGACTACGAGCCACCGTTCGGAGGTGTCGAGGTGTTCAAGAGCCCCGGACACGGCGAAAACTTCGAGGACTGTATCCGGACCCGGGAAAAGCCGATCATGGACATCGAGTCGGCCCACAGGGTCTCGGTTCTCTGCATCTTGGGGAACATCTCGTACCGGCTGCGCCGCAAGCTCCAGTGGGACCCCGTCAACGAAATCGTTCTGAACGACCAGGAAGCGAACCGGATGCTGAGCCGCCCGGGTCGGGGACAGTGGCATCTGTAAGCCACGCATGTCGGGCCGGAACCAAGAACAGAGAATTCGAGGCAACTTGGAGAATCGAGCGATGACGAATCAAGACAGCAAAGCGAACGGACTCGGAACTGCGGCGGCCCTCGCTACGGCGACGGTGGTAGCCGCCGGGGTGGCCGAGGCCGCCGAAGCGGAAGACAAGCTCCTCGCCGGACTGCGGAGCGATGACGAAGACGCCAATTACGCGGCGTGGTCGACCGCCGAGCAGGCCGATCCGAGCGTGATTCCGGCGGTGAGCGAACTGTTGGTATCCAAGAAGCCCAACGTGCGCAAGGCCGCCGAGGAAGCCCTCAAGAACATCGTGCATGCCGTGGGCAAGACGATCGATCCACGCAACTTGGGCGCCAACACGGGCAGGCCCGACGATCCGGGCCGCATGGATCGGCGACAGCAGGTCGTGATGCATCTCAAGGGTCTCGTGACGGGCAAGCGACAGGAGATCGAGAAGGTCACGGCGCTCCGGCATCTATCGCTGATCGCAACGACCGATGACGTGGGTGCGATCGCCGCGGTGATCCATGACCCGCGCCTTCGCGAAGAAGTCGCCTTCTGCTTGGAGCGCATTCCGGGCAAGGCAGCAGAGGAGGCTTTGCTGTCCGCATTGGCTGGGGCGGCCGACGACTTCAAGCCGCGGATCCTCGCGGCTCTGGGGCACCGACGTGCGGACGAAGCGGTCGATGCATGCGTCGCAGCGATGGGTTCGGAGGACCAGGGCATGGCGATGGCGGGCATGAAGGCCTGGGCACGGATCGGAACCTCCACGGGCGAGGAAATCGACTTCCCCGACATGGATGACCTAAGCGCGTGGGAGAAGGTCGAATTCAGCGACAGCATGCTGCGCTACGCGGACGCCCAAGTCGAAAAGGGCAACACCGAGGAAGGCGAACGGATCTATCGCGAAGCGCTCGATTCCGAGCAGGGGCACTTGCAGTGCGCGGGTATCGTCGGGCTAGCCAAGATCGGCACGTCGGCAGCGGCGGCGGCGATCTTCCCCAAGCTGAGCAGCGCGGACAACACGGTGCGGATCACTGCACAGCAGGCGTGGGATCGACTCGGCCAGACAGGCTAAGGGCCTCGCCCGAACCTTGGCTCACCTTAGCGTCTCGTGCTTCCGGACGAGTCGGACAGGGCTGTCAATCCAAGCACGATAGCTGGATGACGGGCCACACCACGGCATGATGGGCACGCACTTGGCCGGAGCGCTCCAATGAGCCTCAACGTGTCAGGAACCAGAAGCTCGCTCACGGCATCGCGCATCGCTGACTCGGACGCATCGCGTCAATGCGCGTCTGCGGGCTGGACCTGCCCGAGAAGGCCGGGCACCAAGCATCATGGAGTCAGCGACTCCACAGGCGTGAGCCGCTTTACGCGCTGTTTCCGCATGCAACGCTATTTCATGGCCCATCGCGCCTGCCGCCAACGCGGTGTCAAGCGGTACAGGTCGAATCTCGATGTATGCGATCATGCCTTATGGAAGATCGAACACTCAGAGGGTCCTGCCATCCCTTGGTCGCGCCACAATGACCGTGCTTGCTATCCGGCGATCTGTCGGCCTGAGTAAGTCGAGTCGCTATCATGGTACGAGCAATATTGAGGGACGCCGCCGAAACGCGTGTTCGTTACAATCGGAGCTATGCCAGAATTGGAGTTTGGGAAGGTTCAGATCGTCCCGACCAAGCGGCTGCGGCTAGACCCGTGCAATCCACGTCGAGCCGGACGGGCCAAGGATTCGGCGGATTCGAAGATCATCGCTTGGTTGTACCGTAGCGCGGCCCTCGACGAGTTGCTCCTGTCGATTTCCAGTAACGGGTACATGGATATCGAGCCCCTCGTGGTAGTGCGCGAGGACACACACGATGGTCTCCTCGTCCTAGAAGGTAATCGGCGTCTAGCGGCCATGCGCTTGTTCTTGGAGCCAGGACTGGCTGCAGACATCAAGGAGTCTGAATCTCTGGACATCAGAATTCCGAAGATTGACCAATCACTCTTGCCCACTCTTGAGAAAACGTCCGTGCATTGTGTGCGGAACCGGGAATCTGCACGTTCATTCATTGGTTTCAAGCATATTAACGGTCCTGCGAAGTGGGACGCTTATGCAAAGGCCCGATTTGCCACAGACTGGCACAAGCAGCTCAACGGTCAAGATATCGAATTGATCGCTAGAATGATTGGAGACGGGCATTCAACGATCAGGCTGATGGTTTCGGCGATGTATGTGCTCGATCAAGCCTGTAAGAATGATCTATTCGACATTGAAGATTGCTACTATCATAGAATCAATTTCTCTAACTTTTATACTGCGCTATATCGACCTCAATATCTGGATTACCTTGGAATCTCAAGCGAATGGCATAGGCATGATCCTCGCCCGGACACGGTAGACCCGCAAGAATTCCCAAAACTCAAGAAACTATTGATCTGGATATATGGATCAAGAAGGGACAATCAATCGCCGGTAGTCAAATTCCGAAACCCAGACATCAAGCGATTGGGTGAAGTGCTTTCCCATCCTGAGAGCCTGCATGTTCTTGAAACAACATCGGACCTTGACCGAGCCCATGAGCTGACCGAATCCATCGACAGTCGCTTTATTCGTTCGCTCTTTCGCGCGCGTGAAGAAATCCGGGGCGCGTTTCACTCGATTGGAGCCTTTGATGGACTGGACAGTTCATTGGTCGATATAGCCGGGGATGTCCACGCGTTCTCCGAAACAGTGCATCAGCATATGCGCGAGAAGTCATTCGAGGCAAGATTCAAGAGGGCTGGCCTATAGAAAATGCGCTCGTATCTACCGACCACCGCTTGCGACGAAAATGCCTTCCCGTAGCGTGGCATGTGGGCGGCAGTCGTCGGCCAAAGGGTGAGCAAGGGCTCCGGACGTGTCGAGTTGTATCATCTGTCGCTCCGGTCATCGTCTAGATCCGAGAGCAACTTGTTCAGCGGCATGACTGGTTTCGGCGCCGGAGGCGGTCCGCTCTCTCTGAGTGTAGGAGGTGTCAGCCAGCCCTGACGAACCATTTCGGCTAGCGTTGTGTCGGCCAAGACCGGACTCCGAGTCTCTCTCCGTGGACCGATCTCTGCTACCACTCGATTACGTTTTGTGATCAGTATCGATTCGCCGCCCTCAGCCAACCGCACGTATTCGCTGAGTCGGCTCTTGAGTACCTTGATCCCTACGACCCTCATCGATACCACGGTAGCTACTAGCTGCTACTTTGTCAACGAATCACGAATCGAGAACGCTTCGATTTGTATCGCAATCTGAATCCAGAGGTACCCGTCGCGTTTTCTGGTCAAGGCGGCGGTCCGCCCGATCCGGGGCACAGCAACTCTCGTCTCGGGCGGCGACAGGTTACGAATGACATCTTGAGTGCATGCACGAAAGTCCATAGAGGTGGTCAGTCGATGGTCGTTGGAATGCACGGTCGAACCGTACCAGCTGGTTCCGGGGGGCACTTGAGCCCGGATGGCCCATCCAGACTTCGCTAGGATCCGCGGCCCCCACTAGCCTCTCGGATGGCTGAGGACCGAGTCGAGGAGCATTTGCCCGAACTCATCAGTGCGGGTGGACATTGCTCACACCGCTGGCTGAGGCTTATCTGATGGGCTGGAGCTTGCCGCGCAAGGTGGACTCGAAGTCGTTGCGGCTGATCGTCTCGGCTGCCAGCAGCTTTTCGCTGGAATCCTCCAATGTGAGCACTTCCCAATGTCCCCGCGTCAGACGGTGCCGTCCATTCTCATCTGGCACTAGTCGCGGCACCAGCCAGATTATGTCCCCATCACTCAAGTCCTGACTCGGACTCGCGCTAGGACCACCCAAGGCGGCGAAGAATGGAGCATCGACCGCCACTGCGAGCTTGGCTCCCCATCGCCTCAGGGTCGGAACCTTGACCTGCAGTTGCGGCATCAGGCGCTTTGCACTAGAGGACCGCCAATCTGGACGCCGATTAGCCGCTGGGAACTGGGGCCTCTCAGGCCGGTTCCTGAGTCGGGCGAACTCTCGCTTCATTCCTTCACCCGAAAAGTAGACCGCCTGTATCTCAAGGCCATACCAAGTCAGGGCATCGCCCACCGGCTGTCCAACGACGAGATCGATCTTGCCGGCGGGCTTCCCTGTGGAACTGCTCCGCATGAACGGCACCTCACGTGCGACCATCGCGGTCGTTAGATCGAATCCAACGATTTCGGACAACCAGCGCACCAAGAGCTGGTCTTCCTCAAAACGCTTAGGACATGTGATCACCGGCTCGCCCGTCGCACCGCCCAGTCTGCCTGCAGGGCCCTCTTCGTAAGGGCGTATCGAGCACACGCCGCCTGGTTTGGCACACGGTGTGCCAATCTGAAACGGACACGGAGGCTTCCCCGGGCGCTGATCGACCGCATCCACGGGTGGCGATTCGGCCGCCGCCGCCAGCCTCCTAACATCGCCATTCGACAGACCGCCGAACGAGTGGCCGAACCACTCAGCCATCCCATAACGCGTTGAACTCATTCGAATACGGGCATCCGTGTGATGACCAACTCCGGAATCTTGTTGTGGTGTCCGTTCTTCATGAGGACTCGCACGGCGTGGAAATCGTGCTTGCGAATCAGGTCCACGATTTCCGGTGCCTCGTCGTACGTCATCAGAAACTCCGCGGAGCTGTCATGGAGCGTCGCGAACAGCCTGCCATGGTCAACGGCGTGGTGCGCATACAGTCGCCGTCCAGCCCGTTTCCCGCCCGCCGTGTAAGGGGGATCGGCAAACACCGTGATCGATTGATCACCTGCGCCAAGCATTACCTCCAATAGATCCATTCCGTTGCCCTCCATGAACCGAATCCGGTCAGCGTGGGCTGAAATCGCTTCTATCCGGTTAGCGATCGTCTCGGGATACCATCGAGAAGCCACGCCCCTACCGTTCTCGCCGTTCTTGGTGAATGCTGCTCCTGGTGCTAGGATTCCGCCACGTCGCGTACGGTTCAGCACTAGCGTGCGGAAGCCGTGGTGGAGGATGTCCGTTGGTAGCCCGCGGCTCAAGTCTTCAACGGCATCGCGCGAGATCTTGAACTGCTTGACCATTCTCGAGAGGTCTGTACCATGCCTTAGAACCGCATGCCACAACGCTGCGACATCGCGGTCGATCTCGGCCATGACACAGTGTTCGACCCAGCCTTCCATGACCGCACTCAGCGAAACGATTCCGCCACCGCAGAAAGGCTCGAGGAGCCATCTCTGCGGACGGTCATGGCGACTCAGCCACGCCTCCACATGCGGGATCAGCCATGTCTTGCCTCCGGGGTAGCGCAGTGGGCTCCGTTGCGGAACGGACGCCACGTTCACTGCCGGATACGGAGATTCTGGGAACTCGACTCCGCTGCTTTCGTTCAGGTCAGGTAACCGAGGCAACTGCTCGTGCGCACTGCCGGGGCTCGGCGAACTCTGTGCGACATCGGGCATCAAGGTGCGTCCGATACATATCGTAACGCACAGTCTCATGCACGGTCATTGACCCCCTGTCGCCTTGATCCCCCACATCTTGTAGGCTGATTGCCCAATGTCAGTATCGTCGCAGGCATTGCGCGCTGCTCACTTGCTAGCTCGTGCGGTAGTTGTGACCCGAGCCAGCTCGTTCCTGACATCGGACGAGCTTCAGTGGTGTATCGGTCAGCACCGGAGTGAAAGCCAACGACCCGCTTGCAAGAGCCATCGCGCCGGAAGCGACCATCCGGCTTCGCGTCCGCAATCCGCGGTGCAACCGATCAAACTCGAAACCGCAATTGGATGTCGAGCCGCCAGCTACAGGAACACCGAGCTACCGCGCTCCTCGCGATCTCACTCGCGCCCACCGTCAAGCGCGACATCAATCGCCACGCTAGCCGCTCCACTCTCGGTCGCGTCTGAGTACGCTGCCAACGGACCGAGGGGTACGCAACCGTGCCAGACCTCGGTACTCGAGACGGCACATGTCCGGCGCATCAATCGCCGGAGAGCACTGGGGAGGGGGTGGTTGCGGGGGAGGGATTTGAACCCTCGACCTTTGGGTTATGAGCCCAACGAGCTACCAGACTGCTCCACCCCGCACATTCAAGTTAGCAGTCCTCTCACATGCTGTCAAGTGACCTTCGACACGCAGGAGAATTCCATGGTCCAGGGAGGCCGCAGGCACTGCGCTTGCCACCAACTGACCAAGGGCTGTTGGCCCGATCCACCAGACTCTACGATGGAGTTATGACCCTCGCACGGACACTCTTCGTCCTGATCACGATCCTGCTCATTGCAGCGCAGCCCGAGACTGCAATCGCGCAGCAATCCGCTTGCGCGGATAAAGCCGTGACCGCTAGGGGAATCCAGACCCGGGACGATGTGCGCGCGTTCGTTTCGTGCGCTGCCGAGTACGTGGCTGCGATGGGCACAGCGGAGGCCTACCGTGCGTTTCACGAGGACGAGCGCTGGCACCTTACGCCCTACTACCTTTTCGTGGACACGCTCTCTCCCAGCGGAGACGAAGTGATCACGATCAGCTATCCGCCGGATCCGAGTTTGGAAGGCATTCCTTCAGGCAACTACCCAGACGCCTTCGGTGCTGACATCCACGCGGAACGGTACCGGATCCTCAACACGGTGGAGGAAGGCTGGTGGTACTACGGATGGACCAACTTCACAACGAATCTCATCGAGCCGAAGGCGAGTTACGTCAAGGCCATCGACTGGGACGGCACTCCGGCATTGATCGGAGCGGGCATCTACGAAAACGACCTTCCCGGGACCTGCCACGCAACTGTCGTGAACGCCGAGCGACTAGAGGCAGCTCCTTCGCCGGAGACTCTCAGGGATTTCGTGAACTGCGCCGCCCAACAGCTCGAGTCGCAAGGATACTTCGCGATCGCGGATCTCGTCGGGAATCGGCGGTGGCGCGACGGATCGGTCTACCTGTTCGGAGTCGACGAGGTGGGGATCCAGATCTTCACGGGGCATCCCGTCAAGGTCAACGGCCTGGAAGTCCTCGAGTGGGGAACAGAACCGCGTGCGATGTTCAGCGACAGGGATGCGGTCGACCTTGCGATGACCTTTGGCGAAGCCCACTTTTACTACGCGGTCATGCACCCTACGCAGGGTCGAGTGGCGAACAAGGTCGGATTTGTCAAGAGGGTGGTAGCCCAAGGGATACCGGTCTTGGTCGGGGCTGGCTATTTCACCGAATAGCAGGCATCGTTCGAGGCGATCCGAGAGTGGGTCCTGCGAGCTCTCGGACATTCGCCGCGATCTACTAGGCGATCCAGGCCGCCCGCCCGTGCCGGTCGAGCCATACGCGATGCGTCACACTAGTCGGTCATGCCCGATCAGAAACACTTGCCGCCTGGCACCTTCGGCATGGCCGTGTCCCGGATCTGGCGCGACACCGGCTGCCGGGGCGTGCTCCAGCACCCCGTCGTCGCCGCCGACCTGCTGCGGCTGGCCTGCGCCCAGGCCGGCATTGCCGACCTCGATCCGCTTACCTTGCGCCGGGAGTCGGAGCGGCAGATCGGCCCCGAGCTAGCGCAGGCCGAGAACGACGTCATCTGGAGTTCCCCGGACGCGTGGCCGGACGCGGCTTGCACGTACTTCCACATCGAGGTGCAGTCGACCGTCGAGCAGAACATGGCCTTGCGCATGCTGCGCTACGTGGCGCTGCACAGCTTCCGGCTGTGGAGCGACCACGGGCCCCCGATGCCGGTCGTCGTGCCGATCGTGTTCTACACTGGGGAGGAGCCATGGGACGCCAGCTTGGAGACGGGCGCGTTGTACGCCGCCGCGCCGGCAGCGTACCGGCCGCTGCTGCGCTGCGAGGTGGTGGACCTGTGCCGCCTGGAGGTGCCGGAGGGCAGCGAGAACCTCATCGAGCTGCCGCCGGTGTGGCGCGGCGAGAGCGCGACGGAGGTCGTGCGCGGGGCGCGGGCGCTGTACGAGCAGCTGGCCGCGCTGGGCGACAAGCCCATGGAGGAGTCGTTCCTCGACTTGGTGCTGGCGCGGTGCGAGCGGAAGTGGCCTGAGGAGAACTGGAAGGATTGCGCGAGCATGGCGGAACTAGTGAAAGCGATGGAGCAGACGTGGCCCCAGAAGTGGAGGGCCCGGTACGTGGCCGAGGGCCGCACCCGAGGGATCAAGGAAGGCCGCACCCGAGGGATCAAGGAAGGCCGCACGCAGGGGATCGCGGAAGGTCTCACCCAAGCACGGGCAGAAACGCTCGCGTCACTGGAAAAGGCCGTGGGGGCGCGATTCGGAGAAGCGGCGGCGCGGTCGTTCGGACTGCAGCTCGAGATCGTTCGACAGGCCACTACTGTAGAGGATTTCAAAGTTCTGGACGCTATCTGTCAATGCGTCATGCAGAGCGAGAACGCCGAGCAGCTCTTGTCCAAGCTGCGGTCGATTCTCCCGGAAACCGCCTAGGCGCATCGGGCTGGGCAAGGGCTGACAGGTTCAAACTCCGACCGGGAGCGGCCCGGATTCGCCTCGCGATCGCTGCATCGCTGCACGGGGGTGCCAGCTTGGGCAACCGCTTCGCCAGCCAATTGGCTTGGGGGGCGCAACGCTGTCGGCCCCGATTTGGAGCTGGCCCAGAACGACGTGATCTGGAGTTCCCCGGACGCGTGGCCGGGCACGGCATGCACCTGCTTCCAGATCGAGGTGCAGTCGACCGTCGAGCGGAACATGGCCTTGCGCATGCTGCGCTACATGGCGCTGCACAGCTTCCAGCTATGGAGCGACCACGGGCCCCCGACGCCGGTAGTCGTGCCGATCGTGTTCTACATTGGGGAGGATCCATGGGACGCCAGCTTGGAGACGGGCGCGTTGTACGCCGCCGCGCCGGCAGCGTACCGGCCGCTGCTGCGCTGCGAGGTGGTGGACCTGTGCCGCCTGGAGGTGCCGGAGGGCAGCGAGAACCTCATCGAGCTGCCGCCGGTGTGGCGCGGCGAGAGCGCGACGGAGGTCGTGCGCGGGGCGCGGGCGCTGTACGAGCAGCTGGCCGCGCTGGGCGACAAGCCCATGGAGGAGTCGTTCCTCGACTTGGTGCTGGCACGGTGCGAGCGGAAGTGGCCTGAGGAGAACTGGAGGGATTGCGCGAGCATGGCGGAACTAGTGAAAGCGATGGAGCAGACGTGGCCCCAGAAGTGGAGGGCCCGGTACGTGGCCGAGGGCCGCGTCCAAGGGATCAAGGAAGGCCGCACCCGAGGGATCAAGGAAGGTCGTACCCGAGGGATCAAGGAAGGTCGTACGCAGGGGATCGAGAAGGGTCGCACCCGAGGGATCGAGGAAGGTCTCACCCGAGCACGGGTAGCAATGCTCGCGTCACTGGAAAAGGCCGTGGGGGCGCGATTCGGAGAAGCGACGGCGCGGTCGTTCCGACTGCAGCTCGAGATCGTTCGACAGGCCACTACCGTAGAGGATTTCAAAGTTCTGGACGCTATCTGTCAATGCGTCATGCAGAGCGAGAACGCCGAGCAGCTCTTGTCCAAGCTGCGGTCGATTCTCCCGGAAACCGCCTAGGCGCATCCGGCTGAGCGAGGGCTAACAGGTTCAAACTCCGACCGGGAGCGGCCCGGATTCGCTTCGCGATCGCTGCATCGCTGCACGGGGGTGCCAGCTTGGGCAACCGCTGCGCCAGCCAATTGGCTTGGGGCGCGCAACGCTGTCGGTCCCGAGCTGGCGCAGGCCGAGAACGACGTCATCTGGAGTTCCCCAGACGCGTGGCCGGGCGCAGCTTGCACGTACTTCCACATCGAGGTGCAGTCGACCGTGCAGCAGAACCTGGCCTTGCGCATGCTGCGCTACATGGCGCTGCACAGCTTCCGGCTGTGGAGCGACCACGGGCCCCCGATGCCGCTCGTCGTGCCGATCGTGTTCTACACTGCGGATCGACGGTACTCAGAGAGAAAGGATCAATCATGGGCGGGGAAACAGTCTTGACCATCGTGACTGCCGTTGCCAGTGTCGTGGCGACCATTGGCGGCATCCATCTCATCTTCAGACCACAGATCGCGGCGCTTGAGCGGCTCATCAAAATGCTTGACGACCGCATCGAGCGAGTTGACTCCAGATCAGAGGAACGCGACAAGAAACTCGAACACGAGGTCGCAAGTCTCAAGGCGAATGCATGAGTCCGGCTGTCGGCCGCCGGCCACTTCCGGGCGGATCGCCGCGAGCGACGAGATTCCCCCGTGCTGCTCCGGCAGCGAGCGGACCGCCAGCGCCGGAGGGGGGCACCTAGTCACCCGAGGGCCGTTAGAAAAGCGGCTGCGGAAGGCATGCAGCCGCCGGTCGCCACGCAGGCGACTTGCACCTAACCCACAGAAAACGCAGAACTTGCGGATCCGGGACTAGACCGCGCCCGACCCCCTAGACCTCCAAAAAATAGTTCCGGAAGTTGCGCTTAGGAGCCTGTTGAAACAATCTTCGACTTACTGCAGGCGCTCCCTTGCAAATTCCAAGAGTTCAGGACAGCAGTATTCGGGCGGCGTCACGGAAAACACGGGTTTGCTGCTGACCCGATCGGCACCAAAGCCGTTCCACGGGGGCCTGCGGTTGTCAGGTCCCGAGAGCACGAAGGCGTCGGCGAATCCAGCTAGGCGCATAGCACTCGCTTTACAGTCCCCAAGGCTGCAGTCCAGCACGGACAGATATACGTTCGGAGGCCAGTGCTCCACGATGCTATTCGATTCAAACAGCACATACTCCCGGCCTTCGAGTCTCTGACGCATCTCGGGCAAGGCCGCCTCCAAGTTGCCGAGTGCAGTCCTCACCCACAGCACCTCGCGCGCCCCTGCGGCGAGCATCCGAGCGGTGTCAGTTGAAGGGATCGTCCCGTCTTCGACACTGATTTCGTACGGACAGAGCGGATCGCTGGTCGCGCATCCGCAGGGCTCGCCGTTGCGGGAGCAGACCCCGTGTCCGAACTGCGTGATCTTGACCGCGGTCCAGCCTAGTTCCTGCGTTGCCGAAATAATGCGGGCCGCTAGGCTGGTCTTCCCCACGCTACGGCTGTTGCCGCCGATTGCCAGCGTCTTCACGACGACTCCAGTTCCCTCACCCGTCTTTGCAATCCGGTGATTTCTTCAAGCAGCTTGGGCAGTCGACTGACAAGGGCCTGCCGCCCGAGTTCCTCACGCAACGGGCGCGCCGGCGTGCCCCAGTAAGCCATGTCCGGGGCGAGGTACTTGCCGGGCAGTAGACCGGCTTGGCCGCCCAGCTTGACCCGGGCACCGATCCGGGCCCGATCCCCTATCCCGGCCTGGCCGCCCAGCACGGCGTAATCCTCGACGACGACTCCTCCCGAGAGGCCGACTTGCGCGGCCATTACCACGTGCCGGCCGACTTGGCAGTTGTGCCCGATATGCACCAAGTTGTCGAGTTTGGTCCCGTCGCCGATGCGGGTGTCGTCGAGAGCCCCGCGGTCCACGCAGGAATTGGCGCCGATCTCGACATCGTCTCCGATTTGGACGCCGCCAACCTGCGGAAACTGCTCGTAATGGTCCCCTTCCATGACCAAGCCGAATCCGTCGGAGCCGACCACGGCACCTGCATACAGGACTACCCGATCACCCAATCGAGCGTTGCCGTAGACCGTGGCTCCCGGTTCCAGTCGGCACTCGATTCCGAGACTCGCACCGCTTGCGACATGTGCATGAGGACCGATGGCGGAGCGCGATCCGATGATGACCCCCGCTCCGATCACCGCATACGGCCCGACTTGGACTTGGTCGCCGAGCTGCGCGGAGGGGTCCACTCGGGCCGACGGATCGATGGAACCAACGATTCGCCGCGCGCCGATAAGCGCTCGCATCGCCTTGGCGAAGGCCCGGCGGGGATCGGCAACGCGAATCACGGCCCGGTCATCGGACCGCGCCCGATCGTCCGCGATCACGCAACCGGCTTGCGTGGGAGGCATGTCGCGTTCGCCTGGTCGGCGATCCCAGAAGGCGAGTTGGTCTACCGCCGCTCGCTCCAGAGCGTGACCGGAAACGATTTCCAAGTCCGGATCGCCGGCCAGTTCGCCTTGGACCAGCCGCGCTATTTCCGCTGTTGTCATGAACCGTGAACGGCGGGATGTCTCAGGTGCCCCGCCAACTCCGATGCCACCGCTATCGCACACACTATCCTACAGAGATGAGGTCATCGGTGATTCTTCGGGCCATATTGTTCCTCGCTTTGTGGACCAGCGCCACGTCCGGCCTGCTGGCATGGAGCGAGCAGGGCCACCGTATCGTCGCGCTGGCTGCGCAAGAGAACCTCAGCGACAACATGAAGCGTCGCATGACCTTCCTGTTCGGCCCGAAGGCCCAGCTGGTGGATTACGCCACGTGGGCTGACGAGCTAGCGCAGGCGCGCCTCGAAACGGAAGCCTGGCACTCGATCGCGATTCCCCCGGATGCCGAGTCCGTGAGCCTGGAGCGCGATTGCCCCCTAGGCGACTGCATCACTTCCAAGGTCCGGGAGTGCATCGGCATCGTGCGGCTCTCCATCCGGCCGAAGGCGGAGATCGTCGATGCCTTCAAGCTGATGCTCGGGCTAGCTGCGGACATGCACCAGCCCTTGCTCAACGGCTACACGCCGCCTCACGGTAAAGAGCAGAGCATCGTTGTGCTGGATGGCGACGAGACTTCCCTGCTGGAGGCTTGGGACAGCAAGCTGCTCGCATTGATGGGATCCGAAGAGGAAGTCTTGGATCGCGTGAGGCAGAGGATCGCGTCGGCGGATGCCGAAGCGTGGGGTCAGGGGACGTTGAAGGACTGGACGTGGGAGACGCACAGGATGGCCGTGGAGCGCGTCTATCCGGCCGTGGGAGAGGAGGCTCGGACAGTGCTCGACGAATCCGCCCGGGGTGCCGCGTCCGACTTGATAATCGATCAACTGGCAAAGGCGGCCGTGCGGTTCGTGAAGATACTCGAACAGACCTGGCTGTAAGCAGTCGGCGGCGGCGAAGGTAGAATCAGCGAACGCCACCAAGTCGTCCGGGCAGAATCGATCCCGTGGAGAGACCGCCCTCGTGACTCGTCCGAATCGTCACTCGGCCAAGCCTATCGAGACCGCCGAAACGGCTGTCGGCCGGATACCGAACGGGGTCACGGTCGCTATTGGGGGCTCGGGTGCCGGACATGCTGTTCCCGACGTGTTGCTTCGCGAACTCGGCAAGCGGCACGAAACCACGGGATCGCCGACGAATTTGACATTGATCCATCCCTTCGGCGTAGGCGACCAGCAGTCGAAGGGCTTGCAGCAGGCGGCGTTCGCCGGCATGTATCGACGCGTGATCGGCGGGCATTGGTCGATGGCTCCGAAGATGGCGCAGCTGGCGGCCGAGAACCGGTTCGCGGCGTATTGCTTACCGGCGGGCGTCATCGTGCAGTTGTTCCATTGCGCGGCTGCAGGGAGCCCGGGATGGTTCTCGCATGTCGGCTTGGAGACTTTCGTCGACCCTCGGCTCGAAGGCGGGCGGCTCAACGCGCTAGCGACCGAGGAACTTGTCGAATTCGTCGAACGGGAGGGCCGACCATGGCTCTTTTACAAGACCCTGCCCATCGACATCGCCTTGATCCATGCGTGGGAGGCGGACCCCGAAGGCAACCTAGCGATGCAGCAGGAAGCCGGGTTCTGGCACAACTGCGCCCTCGCTCAAGCCGCTAGGGCGAATGGCGGGCTGACCATCGCGGTAGTCCGCAAGACAGTCCCCGCCGGATCCATCGATCCGCGTACGGTCCAAGTGCCGGGGTGCTTCGTCGATGTCATCGTCGTGGACGAACAGCAGGGTCAGACCTACCAGACGGACTTCGAGCCGGCATTCTGCGGCGAGGCCACCCTGCCCGCCGCCAACTTCCCTCCCCTGCCATTCGGACCGCGCAAGATCATCGCGCGCCGAGCGGCGATGGAACTGACGCCGGGAGCCGTGATCAACGTGGGCTTCGGAATTCCGGACGGAGTCATCGCGGTCGCTCGGGAACAGGGTTTCGTGGATCGCATCACCCCGACCATCGAGCACGGCCAATTCGGGGGAGTCCCGGCCGGCGGATTGGACTTCGGCGGGGTCTACAATCCCTCGGCGATCCTCGAGACCGGACACATGTTCGACTTCTATCACGGTCGCGGGGTCGACCAGACCTTTCTCGGATTCCTGGAAATCGACCGGCGCGGCAACGTGAACGTGAGCAAGCTGCCGTCGCGCATTATCGGGGTCGGCGGCTTCATCGACATCGTCCAGAAGGCTGACAAGGCCGTGTTCTGCGGGACCCTATCGATTCGCGCCAAGGCAAGCATCTCTGACGGGGCGCTGCGATTCGACTCGCACGGTACGCCCAAATTGGTCGAGGATGTCTCGCAAGTCACGTTCAGCGCCGACTACGCGAGACGGAACGGGCAAGAGGTCTTGTACGTGACCGAGGCCGCGGTGTTCCGTCTCGGGGAAGCGGGCGTGGTGCTGGAAGAGATCGCGCCGGGCCTCGATCTGGAGCGAGACCTCCTGCCCCAGCTCGGGTTTCGTCCCGCGATTAGTCCCAAGCTGCGCGAGATGCAGCCATCGCTGTTTCGGCCGGAACCGATGAGCGCTTCGGACTTCCCGGCGCGGTCACTCGAGCGAGGCGACCCCGGGCAGTGTCTTGCCGCTGAGAAACTCTAGCGACGCCCCGCCCCCGGTCGATATGTGACTGATTTTCGCGCCCAGGCCGGCCGCGCGAATGGCTTGTTCGGAGTCCCCCCCGCCGACGATGGTCACGGCCGAATCGGAAACCGCTTCCACCGCCTTGGCGATCGCGACCGTCCCGGCAGCGAAACGAGGGATCTCGAACATTCCCATAGGGCCGTTCCAGACCACCATCTTCGCCTGCTTGATGACGGACTCGTAGATCTCGACCGTCTGCGGTCCGATGTCAAGCCCCATCGAGCGACCCAGAATCTGATGCCTAACGACTTGAGTCTCAGAATCTTCGCTCAAATGCTCGGAAGTGACGTGATCAACCGGCAAGACCAGCCGGTCTCCCGCCTGTTCCATCAAAGCGGTCGCGAGATCCACTTTCTCATCCTCTACAAGGGACGCGCCGACATGTAACCCGATCGCTTTCACGAAGGTGTAAGCCATCGCTCCGCCGATGAGCACGCAGTCGGCCAGATTCAGGAGATTTCGGATCACGTCGATCTTGCCGGAGATCTTCGCTCCGCCGATGATCGCGACATAGGGGCGTGGCGGGTCCGAAGTCGCCATGGACAGGTATTCGAGTTCCCTCTGCATCAGCAGGCCTGCCGCCCTCTCCGGCATGAACTCGGTAATGCCCGCGGTCGAAGCGTGAGCGCGATGGGCGGCGCCAAAGGCATCGTTGACGTAGACATCCGCGAGCTCGGACAGTTCCCTCGCGAAGCCGGGATCGTTGGTCTCCTCCTGGCTGTGAAACCGCAGGTTCTCCAACAGCAGCGCCTCGCCAGACTGGAGCGATTGGGCCATGGCCCGCACCTCCGGCCCGACACAGTCGGGCGCCATGGCCACGGTCTGACCGAGCAATTCCGAAAGGCGCACAGCGACCGGAGCCAAGCTCATTTTCGGATTGCGCTCGCCCTTCGGTCGACTTAGGTGCGAAGCGAGCACTACCGATGCGCCTCGATCCAGGAGCGCCCGGATTGACGGCAACGCCATCCGAATGCGCGTGTCGCTCGTGATGGTCTGCCCGGTGCCCTTGTCCAAGGGCACGTTGAAGTCCACGCGCACGAAGACGCGCTTGCCCTCTACCGGCAGATGGTCAAGCGTTCGGAATGCCATGTCGTTCGCACCTTGCTGCAACCCGGCGGACGCGGCGACCTAGGCCAAGTCGCGGATCCTAGGCCGCGAGGCGGCTCACCAAGTCGACGACGCGATTGGAGTACCCCCACTCGTTGTCGTACCAGGAGAGTACCTTCACCATGGTCCCGCCAATCACACGGGTCATCGCTCCGTCCACGATGGAAGAGTTCGGGTTCCGCATGAAGTCGCTAGACACCAGCGGCTCGTCGGTGTAGGCGAGAATGCCCTTCAAGTTCGACTCCGCGGCCTCGCGCAACGCGCCGTTGACCTGCTCCGCGCTGACAGGCTCGCCAAGTTCGACCACCAAGTCGACAACCGACACGTTCGGTGTCGGCACGCGAATGGCGAACCCGTCGCACTTGCCCTTCAGGTCAGGCATGACCAATCCGATCGCCGCCGCCGCGCCCGTCTTCGTCGGAATCATGTTGAGAGCAGCGGCGCGCGCGCGGCGCAAGTCGGAGTGCGGCAAGTCCAGCGTGCGCTGATCGTTGGTGTAGCTATGCACGGTGGTCATCGTGGCCTTGACGATCCCGAACTGGTCGTGAAGCACCTTCGCCACGGGGGCGAGGCAATTGGTCGTGCAGGAAGCGTTCGAGATGACGGTGTGGGAGTCGTCGAGTTGGTCGTCGTTCACGCCCAGGACCACCGTGATGTCCTCCCCTTTGGCGGGAGCCGAGATCACTACGCGCTTGACGCCGCCGCCCAGATGCTTGGCAGCAGCCTCGCGCTTGGTGAAGAACCCCGTGGATTCGACGACGATCTCCGCCCCGACCGAAGACCAGGGAATCTGGGCCGGATCCCGCTCCGAGAAGACGCGGAACTCGTGCCCGTCGACGCTCAGCCCGTTTTCCGTGGTCGAGACATCCGCGTCGAGATTGCCCAGGACCGAGTCGTACTTGAGCAGGTGGGCGAGCGTGTTGATGTCGGTAATGTCGTTGATCGCGACGATTTCGACTCCTGGATCGTCCATCTGGGCGCGAAACACGTTGCGCCCGATCCGTCCGAAGCCGTTGATTGCTACTTTCACAGCCATGTTGTTCGTGTAGTCTCCTCTTGGCAGTGGGATTGAGTGGAGGCCCGAGCTGATCTCTCGGGTGCTGCCGTGTCACCGACAGCACGGTCGGCGGGCAGCGTTACGGCGCACTCGGCAAGCACAGGAGCCCTCGCATGAGAGCCTCGCCGAGCGAGCGCCGCGCCCTCCTTGATCGTAGCGAACCCGGCCCCGGCGATTCAGCGCGGATGTCGTCTCGGCTGACGGGCAATGCATCTGTCGGTCGCCGTGCGATAAAGGAAGGCATGGATGACTATCCGCATTCGCTGGTAAAGAAGGCCTCGCGCGTCCGGCTGTTGTTGATGGACTGCGATGGCGTCCTCACCGACGGCACTATCTATTTCCTCCCTTCCCCGGACGGATCGATCGCCGAGACCAAGGCCTTTGACTGCCTCGACGGCATCGCTTTGCAGTGGATCCGACGCGCGGGGATCGACACCGGAATCATCACGGGGCGCGGGGGACTGGCAGTGAAAGAGCGAGCACGATCCGTTCAGATGCGATACCTCATCGAGGGGCGGACGGATAAGCTCGCCTCGTTCGAGGAGATCCTCAAAGATGCAGGCCTCACCGCTGAGCAGGTCGCCTATGTGGGCGACGACCTCACCGACATCCCATTGCTGCGACGCGCGGGCCTAGCAGTGGGCCCAGCCAACTCGAGAGAGGAAGTTCGCGCGGTCGCGCACTGGATCACGCCGTCCAGCGGAGGCCACGGAGCGATTCGGGAGGTGATTGAACTCGTGCTGAAGGCACAGGGTCTCTGGGCCGACGTGAAGGCCCGCTACGAAGTCTGACGGGCACAGATTCGATCTGGTGGTGCCGACGGTCGCGGGTCGCGGGAACCGGTCGCGGATCGTGCGACACTTGAATTTCCGGGCCTGACAGCGACTGGGTAGGCCGGGGCCGACAACTCGAATCATGCTCGTTGGAGTTCCGAAGGAATCGAAGCAGGATGAGCGTCGAGTCGCGCTGGTCCCCAAGGATGTCGGAGCGATCCGCAAGCTAGGCGCCGAGGTCGCGGTCGAGACCGGTGCCGGGGCGTCGGCGTATTGCTTGGACGAGGAGTACGCCAAGGCCGGAGCGACTGTCACGGCACGTGACCACGTTCTGACAGATGCCGATGTCGTCTTGACGGTCAATGGCGTACCGGACGAGGGACGAGGGCTCAAGCGAGGAGCAGCCCTCGTTGGCTTCTTGGAGCCGCTCGACGCCCCCTCCGCGATGAACTCGATGGCCCAAGCAGGCCTGTCGCTGCTGGCTGTCGAATTGATTCCGCGCATCACGAGAGCGCAGAGCATGGACGCTCTCAGCTCCATGGCGATGATCGCGGGCTACAAGGCAGTGCTGCTCGCAGCGGAGCACTCTCCCTACATCTTTCCGCTGATGATGACCGCCGCCGGAACCTTGACGCCGGCAAAGGTCTTCGTCATTGGCGCGGGCGTCGCCGGCCTGCAGGCCATCGCGACCGCCCGACGCTTGGGAGCGCTGGTCGAGGGCTATGACATCCGACCGGAGGTCAAGGAGCAAGTCGAGAGCCTCGGAGCGACGTTTGCAGTGCTCGATGTGGGCGTCGAGCGCGTGACCGGCAGCGGCGGGTACGCCGCGGAGCAATCCAAGGAGTACTACCGCCGCCAGCAGGAAGCCCTCGCGGAGCATCTGTCCGGCGTCGATGTCATTGTCACGACCGCCGCTGTGCCCGGTCGCAAGGCACCGATGCTGCTGCCATCGCAGATCACCGACCGCTTGCGGGCCGGCACCGTCGTAGTCGACCTCGCGGCCGAACGCGGCGGAAACTGCGCGCTGACAGTGCCCGGCCAAGTCGTGACTAGCAACGGCGTGATCGTCGACGGCCCGCTCAACCTGCCGTCCTCGGTGCCGTTCCATTCCAGCCAAATGTACTCGAAGAACTTGGTGAACCTGCTGGCGCCGCTCGTGAAGGGCGGCGCATTGCAACTCGACCTGGAGGATGAGGTCGTGCGCGGTGCATTGGTTGGCCACGCGGGCGAGTTGGTTCACCCCGCCGTTCAGGAAGCCCTTTCAAAGAGCGGAGCTTAGGCGACAAGCATGGAATCCTTCCTAGTCTCAATCACTGTCTTCGTACTGGCGGTATTCGTTGGATTCGAGGTCATCACCAAGATTCCGTCGACGCTGCACACGCCGCTGATGTCCGGCTCGAACGCGATTTCGGGCATCACGGTCGTCGGCGCCATCGTGGCTGCGGGCGGCGGCGAGACCGAACTGGCCAAGTATCTCGGCTGCGGTGCGGTCGCTCTGGCCACGGTGAACGTCGTGGGCGGATTTCTGATCACCAATCGCATGCTGTCCATGTTCCGGCGCAAACGCTAGTCCGATGATGCACCCGAATCTCATCAACGCGGTCTATTTGGTCTCGGCGGTCCTGTTCATACTCGGGCTGAAGGGATTGACATCGCCGCGCACGGCAGTGCGCGGAAACCTGCTCGGGGCTCTAGGCATGCTCCTCGCAGTTGTCGCCACGCTGGTCGACCAGCAAATCGTCAGCTACGAAATGATCTTAGTCGGCTTCGTGATCGGCGCGGTCGTCGGCCTGGTCTGGGCCATCAAGGTACAGATGACGGCCATGCCGGAGCTTGTCGCCGCCTTCAATGGATTTGGCGGAGGGGCGTCGGCACTGGTAGCGGCCGCCGCGGCGCTGAACCCCGGCGCTATCGCGGGCGTGCCGCCAATCCAGATGCATGTCTCGATCGCTCTTTCGGCGTTCATCGGCTGCGCGACGCTGAGCGGCAGCTTGATCGCTTGGGCGAAGCTGCAGGGCCTCCTGCACTGGCAGCCGCGCGGAGCCTTCTTCCAAGTCGTGAGCGGCGGTTCCGCCTTGCTCGGCGTAGCCGCGGGCATCGCCTTCGCCCTGCGGAGCGAAACCCTGTGGATCTTTGCAGTGCTCTGCGCGGCTACCCTGCTCTACGGAATCCTTTTGACGGTCGCTGTCGGCGGCGCCGACATGCCCGTGATCATCGCGCTCCTCAATTCGTGCTCGGGCCTGGCTGCGGCCGCTACGGGTTTCGTGCTCGGCAACAACGTCCTGATCATTTCCGGATCGCTCGTCGGGGCTTCGGGTTTCATCCTGACCCAGATCATGTGCAAGGCAATGAATCGGTCGCTGTGGGACGTGCTGCGCGGTGACCTCGGCGAAGCCGCGGCGAGCCGCAAGGAGGAGGATGTTTACACCGGTCGGGTCAAGGGCACCAGCCCCGAGGAGGCGGCTCTGCTATTCGAGACCGCCCGGGTCGTGACGGTCGTTCCGGGATACGGGATGGCGGTCGCCCAAGCCCAGCACGCCGTGCGCGACCTAGCGAACCTGCTGGAGTCCCGCGGGGTCGATGTGCGCTACGCCATCCACCCGGTGGCGGGCCGGATGCCGGGCCATATGAACGTACTGCTCGCGGAGGCGGACGTGCCTTACGACCGCCTCTACGACATGGACACGGTGAACCCGATGTTCGCCGAAACGGACGTCGCGATCGTGCTGGGAGCCAACGACGTGGTCAACCCTGCTGCCCGCGACGAAGCCGGAAGTCCGATTTACGGCATGCCGATCCTCGAGGTGGACAAGTCGCGAGTCGTCATCGTGGTCAAGCGCAGCTTGAGCGCGGGCTTCGCGGGCATCCCCAACATGCTGTTCACGCACGACAACACCTTGATGCTGTTCGCCGACGCGAAGAAAGCACTGCAGGACTTGAGCCGCGAAATCAGAGACCTGTAAGGAGCTGTCGAAGAAGTTCGACAGCTCGCGTGCCTCGACTGTCGGTAGTCGAGATCACTCGGAAAGACAGAAATCCGGGCCAGCGGACGCAATAGCCCGTGTCAGGGCCGAGTCCGAGTCCAAAGCGGATCCTCGACACCGCTGTTGACACTCTTGCAACCGGCTCATACACAGACGCGTGGTGGCTCCGTATAGGGCGGAACTGCTGTCGAGTGCGTTCGGGCAGCCAGTAAACGCTCGCTTCAGTCAAGCGGGCCCGGCGGCCGGCTGCATCGTGTGGCTCGCCAATGTCCCGCTTGCATCAGGCAACGCCCGGAGTCACATCACGGCTCGAGCGAGGGACGAGGGCGAACAACTGCGCGATGCGGACTAGCAGGTTGAGCATGGCGCTCGGCGCAAACTCGATTCCGTTCAACATGCGAGCGCGCGAATAGCAATCACTGGGTGAAGTTGCGTGGAATCAAGAGCTTGCGACCTAGATGGTGCAAATCTACTTGATACGACATGGAAGAGTGTCGATAGACCCACAGCACCGAGTGTGTGAAATTCGATAGCGTTAATCGTGGCTTGACCCTCGGGTGCAAGCGTCTCGAAGTCAACAAATGAATGATCGACGCTTGATCGAGCGCTGGCTGCCGATGGCGGCACTCAGCGAAGAGTGTGTGCGCGAACGACGTTCAATGACCGCGCTACCGCCGACGTACTATCTCCATGTCTGGTGGGCGAGGAGACCTCTAGTCGCAGCACGAGCGGCCGTACTCGCGTCATTGCTCCCGGAGAACGCAGACAAGGAGCGGTTCTTGCATGCCATCGGGATCCACGGCGACCCGGTTTCTGCCCGACGGAAGATTGACGAGGCCAAGCGGAGCGGTCAGGATCTCGGTCCAAATCCGTACGGTTACAAGCGGGCCTTCACTTACACGCAAAGCAGCGAGGACAGAGAATGGGCCGAACTCGCCTCGGGGCATTCCCTAGATCGATTCTCCATCCTTGATCCGACCGCCGGAGGGGGCAGTATTCCGTTCGAGGCCGCCAGGGTCGGATTACCCGCGAATGCTAACGATCTGAATCCAGTCGCCTGCCTGATCCTCAAGGCGACCGTCGAATGGCCGCAACGAATTGGTCGCGAGCTCGTGCCGGAGTTCGAGAGGTTGGCTCAAGAGTTTGTTCAACGGGCCCGACCGAAGTACGAGTCAGTATTTCCGGAGGAGCCCAGCGGGGTCGTAGTCGACGGTTACTTGTGGGCGCGAACAATCACCTGCCCGTATTGCGGCGGCCGAGTGCCCTTGTCTCCGAATTGGCGCTTGGCACCCGGAGGCATCGGTGTCCGGCTGCTGCCGCATCTGAGCTCGGGGCCTAGTGCCGACCGCCGCATCTGTTCGTTCGAGATCGTCCGGACCGCGGGAGAGCAATCTGCGGGAACCGTGGCGCGGGGCGATGGAATTTGCCCGTACGACGACTGTGAGCGGGTGATCGACGGCAACGAGATCAAGCGTCAGGCGCGCGAGGGCGGTATGGGCGAGCAACTCTTCGCCGTCGTCTACAAGAGACGGGTCCGGACGGCGCTGAAGTCGGGCAAGCCGGGACGAGACCGATGGGTGCGAGAATACCGCACCCCGCGCCCCGAAGATGACAACAGTGCCGACATCCAAGCGCGACTGGACGAGAAACTGCCCGAGTGGGAGGTGTACGACATTGTGCCGAGTGAATCTTACGACGACATGTACTGCGATAGATCCAAGATTTACGGAGTCAAGCAATGGCGTGACCTGTTCTCGCCGCGCCAACTGCTCTGCCACGGCACGAGCGTCGAAGTCTTCCGCGAGATGCTCGATGCCGACGGCGCCTCCGGCCAGCTAAGCGAGGTGCGGAAGGCGGCCTACGGATATCTGGCCATTGCCTTGGACAAGCTGCTGAACTACAACTGCCGGATGACCCGCTGGATCGTGCCCAGGCAGGTGGTGGCCTCAAAGTTTGATCGCCATGATTTTGCATTCGTTTGGTCGTATGCAGAGATGGCTTCCCTTGTCGCCGGCGCGGGTTACGACTGGGCACTGAAAAACACCTCAAAGTGCATCAAGGAACTCCTCGATCTGACTGGTGCCGAATCTAGTGCCACCGGCAGCCTTGCCCTTCACTCCAGTTCTGAATTCACGGACCGCACCCCGCCATCAATCACCGTCACCTGCAAGTCGGGCGACAGCCTCGACCACATCCCGGACAGTTCTGTCGATGCTGTCGTTATGGATCCGCCTTATTACGACAACGTCATGTACGCCGAGCTTTCAGACTTCTTCTATGTCTGGCTCAAGCGCACCGCCGGACACGTGTTCCCCGAACTCTTCCGTCGCCGCCTCACCGACAAGGACAGCGAGGCTGTCGCCAATCCGATGCACTTCCGCGGCAAGCCCGGAGCGACGGCATTGGCGGGCTTGGAATACCAAGACCGGATGGCCATGATTTTCGCCGAGTGCCGCCGGACGCTCAAGCCCGACGGCATCCTGACTCTAATGTTCACCCACAAGGCTTCGGGAGCTTGGGACGCGCTGACCACGGGCCTGATCGAGGCGGGCTTCATCATCACCGCCTCATGGCCGATCAACACTGAGTCATCTGGAAGCCTGCACATCAAGGACAAGGCTGCCGCCAACAGCACCGTGTTCCTCGTCTGCCGCCCCCGCGAGGAGCGGTCGGACTCCGACGACAATGTGTACTGGGAGGACATTGAACCCACCGTTGCTGCGGAAGTGCGGAAGCGGGTCGCGGAGTTCCAAGCGGCTGGAATCAGCGGTGTCGACCTCTATCTGGCTTGCTTCGGCCCCGCTCTTGAGGAGTTCTCCCGCCACTGGCCCTTGGAGCGCGGCACGCCCCGGCGGCGACCCGCTTCCAAGGGCAAGTCGAGCAAGCATTCGGTTCCCGAAGAGGAGGAATGGGATCCGTACAAGGTGACACCCGAAGACGCGCTCGATGTCGCGAGTCGCGAGGTCAAGCGGTGGCGCCTGCAGCAACTTACGCGCCTCAAGGCGCACGCCGATCTGGACGCCCCCACGGCGTTCTTCGTGCTGGCTTGGGACACCTTCAACGCCCCGGTGTTCTCCTATGACGAGGCCCTCCGGCTGGCACGTGCCGTGGGGACGGATCTAGACAAGCAGGTCGTCAACCGACTGGCGGAAAAGAAGGGCAGCAACCTACGATTGTGGGACAGCCTGCATCGGAGGGCGAAGGGCTCGCTGGGACCCGTCGACGGGTCGCGGGGCATGATTGATGCTATCCACCACGCGGCCCGGCTCGCTCGGAACAAGTCGCTGGATGCCGCACGCGAGTTGCTGGCCAAGGAACGCGTTGACAAGGATCCCCGTTTCTTCGCGGCACTTGAATCAGTGCTCGAGGTGCTCCCCCCTTCGGCTAACCAAACCGGCGTCCCACTCGAAGGAGACTTGGCCGCCTCGAGCAGCGACTTTGAAGCACTTTATATGCTCTATCGCCTTGCCTACACTGACAAGCTCGATGAGCCCGAGCAGCTGAAGATCTGGCGCGAATATCAGGTCTGACCAAGGATCGGAATCGACCGAGTCGTAGCGCGCCTTGACACGGCCTTCGCCGGCGACACGGGAGAATCCCCCAATGCAACGCAAGGCCGGCGGGCGGATGGCTCACAGGTCGCGCACACAACAGACCCACTTTTCAGCCACAGCCTGATATCTCCGTCCGACAAGGAAAACCCGCTCAAGATTCGGAAGGGACGGTTTCCCGCCCTACCACCATGGCGGGAAGCCGATCGCGCGGTGGGCCAAAAGGTAGACCGCCGCAATCGAGCAAGCCGCAGACACTGCAATCGAATGCAGCCGGGCGAACCGTCCGAAGCGGGCAGAATCGCTCTGCCATGTCTTCAGGAGCGCCAAGCCCGAAAGCAACACGAAGGCCCACGACATCACCACGAGGCCGATTCCAATGGTGGAAGGCCGACCGATCTGTTCGATGAACCGGACTTCGCTCTCCTCTCCGAACAGCAGGCCGAGTATCACGAACATCGTGACGCAAGGGACCGCGATTGCCAACAGTGGCCAAATCCGCACCGAGACCGGTCGATGCTTCAGCCGGCCGAATAGCTTCAAGGGCACCCAGAACAACGCCCATACAGGCGAACTGACGAGCAGTAGGACGACCGCCGCGGCCGCAGTGCGCTGAAGCCAGACGAGAGGTGCCGGGACCTTGAGCAGGTTACCCCTCTCGCCTTGCGCGAATTTCCGCCCATCGCGCCCCTCCACGAGCGCGAGGGTTGCCATCGCCTGCGCCTCGCGCCGGAACAACCGCGCCCCGACCGGCACGTACCTCCTGTTCCCGATCGCGAGACGATCGCCCTCCCGCCGGATGCGAACGATGCCCGTCAATCGGCTCAAGAACCGACTCGATTCGTTGCGCGGGGTCAGCTCTCGGTAGTACCCGGTCCATGCGCCGATACCCGGCGGCATCCCGACAATCGTCGGTTTGACAGGCCTCTCGATGTCACGAACCAAGAACAAGCGAACCAAGTCGCGAATCCTTCTCAGCACGGACGGGTCGGACGCCGAGACCATCACGCAATATCCGAGACCCTCCTCGGGCAAGTAGCCGTATTCGGCTCGGTACCCAGCCATGCCCCCGTTGTGTCCATGGAACACGAAGCCGTTGACCGCGCGGGAATAGTTTCCGAGACCGTATCCGTATTCCAGGCCGCTGCCTGCGGTCAATGTCGATTCGCGCCGCTCCATGCGTTCAATCACTCGCGGCGAGGCCAGCCTGCGGCCATCGAGTTCGCCGCGATTGAGGAGCATGCGAACGAACCGCGCCATCTGAACCGGCGAGGCGTTCAAAGCGCCCGAGGGCCGCACTGCGATATGCCAGTACGGCACTCGATTGCCGAATCGGTCGTAGCCCACTGCCAGCCGTGACTGCACCTGATCTGTCAGCAGCAAGCTGGCACCATCCATTCCTAGCGGTTTGAAGATTTCCTCGGCGACGATGCGCTCAAACTGCCGACCGTCGCTTTTCTCCATGACGTACGCAGCAACGGCCGGACCCGCGTTCGAGTACGACATGTGCCGTCCGGGAGGCCAGCGGCAGTACAGAGAAGTAGTCACCAACTCCAAGGCTTGGCGTAGCGTCAGTGGCGTCGGGTCATTGCTGGCATAGTCCTTGGGACGCAGATCGTCGAATCCGGCCGTGTGCTCAAGCAGGTGAACGAGGCGAATCGGATCCGTGTCCTCCCACCGATTGCGTATGTCGATTTCGGGCGCCCACTTCGCAACCGGGTCGCTCAGCCGGATGGCACCCCGTTCCTCCAGCATGAGCGCAGTGAGCCCGACGAAGCTCTTGGTGATCGAGCCGACCCTCCAATACGTGTCCTCGTCGGCAGGTCTTCCAGTCTCGGGGTCGGCAATGCCGATACCGGCCGTCCAGATCGCTTCGTCCCTCGACACCAGCGCGACTCCCGCGGAGCCGTGGCCCACGTCGTCCACTTCGCGCTGTATCACCGATCGCAGTTCTTCCAGGGTCGCCGGCTTGTCCGCGCCGCGGACTTCGCATGGGAGCGCGACAGCGAAAACGCAGGCCAGTAGAAGTACTCGGAGCCTCGGCCCGTCCGATCTGTCTTTTGGGAACATCACTGAAGTGCCGCAGTCGCGGGAGCGCGACGACGGCCCTCCGGTTACGGAATCAGAATGAGGCTTGTTTGCGGCTTGTGCAAGTATTCCGCACCCTTGCGAGTGATCACCACATCCTCCTCGAGCCCGATGTGAATCTCGCCGACTCCTTCGTACGGCGCGTACACGATCGGCTCGACAGCGAAGGTCTGATCCTGTTCCATTTCAAGGAACACCGTCGTGCCGTAGCGCTCCGGCCAGTCCGGGCAAATCAGTGGCCCTACGTCATGGACTACGAAACCGATTGGATGCCCGGTTCCGTGCGGCGGGCCTTCGAATCCAGCAGCTTCCATGATGTCGCGAGCGATGGTGTCAATCTCCACGCCCGACACCCCTGGCTTCATGGCGGCGATCTGCTTGTCGAGCGCGACGCGTGCTGTCTTCCACATCTTGCGGATCTGGGCAGGCGCGTCCTTCTCGCCGTGCCGCAGCACGTACGCCGTGCGTTGGAGGTCTGTCGAGTACCCTCGGAGGGTGATCCCGAAGTCGATGCGGACCAAGTCCCCGCGCTCAATGACGCGGCTGCTCGGATCGGCGTGCCCTCTGGAAGGACCGGTCACGACGCTCATGAACGGCACGGTGGCACCGAGCATCGCGGTTCTGGTCGACAGATAGTCCCCGATGTCTCTCTCGGTGGTCGTTCCGGGAGTGATGACCAAGCGCGAAAGAGCGTCGCGAATCAACGCGTCCGTATGACGGGCCGCTTCGCGCAAGATCTCAACTTCCTTGGCAAGCCTACGCCCCCGAAACGAAGCGACGAGCGGTTCCGACGAAACGAAGCGAGCGGACAGTTCCCTCCCCAGCACTTCCTCGAGGTACCCGTGCATGCCCGCCGTGAGGCCGTCGGCGATCGGCATGTCGCGCGAAGTGTTCACCGCGATGCGCGCGGGATCCAATTCCGCCACGAAGCTCTTCAGGCGGGGCTTGATGCCTTCGCTCCGGTACGCGATGACTTCGTCGTACAAGCCGCTCTCTTCCAAGGGCGTGACGTCGTAGCTGGCCGCGATCGCAGTCTTGCGCAGAGTTCGGCCGTCGCGCGCGAACAGGAGCGCCATGCGGGCGACAGCGTCTCCGCCACCAAGGTCCTCGGCCAGCGGATCCCTAGCCTCCTCTCTGGTGAACACGATCCAGAGGTCGACATCGGTCCGCTCCATTGCGCTGGGCAGGAGCTTGTCCACCCGCTCTCGCAGGAGTTCCGGACTCGCGCCCAGGCAGATCGAGCCGAAGGCTAGGATCGAGACAGCTATTGCGCGGATCATGCTGGCCACTGACCTATGGTCACACTTTACGCGCCCGGGAGAGCCTCGCAAGCGGCGGTGCCGCGCTGGGGTACGCTAACACGATGGCGTCGCTTGCAGCAAGGGATCGTGCCTGCATTTGGCACCCATTCACGCAAGCGAAGACGGCACCCGATCCGCTCCCCGTGGTGCGGGGAGAGGGCGCGTATTTGATCACGGAAGACGGTCGGCGGATCCTTGACGGGATCTCGTCGTGGTGGGTGAACGTGCATGGCCACGCCAACCCCCGAGTCAACCGCGCCTTGGCAGCGCAAGCGGATCGCTTGGAACACGTCATGTTCGCGGGCTGCACGCACCCGCCCGCAGTCGATCTGGCCGAGCGCTTGCTGCCGCGCCTGCCCGGCAACCTAACGCGGATCTTCTATTCCGACAACGGTTCCACGGCAGTCGAAGTGGCCCTCAAGATGGCCTACCAGTATTGGACGAACCGCGGCGAGGCGCAGCGACGGACATACCTGACCTTGAAGCATGCCTATCACGGGGACACGGTCGGAGCGATGTCCACAAGCCATGATTCCCTTTTCACGGCGAGCTACGCTCCCCTGCTCTTTCGCGTCGAGCGAGTCGACGTGCCTCCTGACTACTTGGCGTCTCTGGATCCTCGCTTGGACGGCACCGGATCCCAACCGCTTGCGGATCTCGAGCGACTGCTCGATCAACGGGCTTCCGAATTCGCCGCGGTGATCGTGGAGCCCATGCTGCAAGGCGCCGGGGGCATGCGCGTTTGGAATCCCGAGTTCCTCAGACGCTTGCGAGGACTGTGCGACGAACACGGACTGCTGCTGATCGCAGACGAGGTGATGACCGGATTCGGCAGGACCGGACGGATGTTCGCCTGCGAGCACGGCCCGGTGAAGCCCGACTTGATGTGCCTGTCCAAGGGATTGACCGCCGGATACCTGCCGCTGGCCGTCACCGCCGCTTCGGATCGGGTCTACCAGGCATTCGTCAGCGACGACAGGCGCAAGACGTTCTTCCACGGCCATTCGTTCACGGCCAATCCGCTCGGATGCGCTGTCGCCTTGGCGGGGCTCGACATCTTCGACGAAGAAGGCGTGCTGGATCGGATCGCGCAGATCTCGGCTAGGATGCGCGGGCGTCTGGAGGCCTTCGTCGGGCGTGACTACGTCAAGGACGTGCGCCAGATCGGAGCCGTGGGCATTATCGAATTGCAGACCAGCGACGCTGGTTATCTAGCCGAGATCGGCCCGCGCATGGGAGCCGCTTTCCTAGAGCGCGACCTGCTGTTGCGGCCTAATGGGGACATCGTGTACTTCATGCCCCCGTACGTCGTGACCGACGCCGAGATCGACTGGGTCTTCGACCAGATCGACGAGGTGGTTTCGTCAGTGCTTTGAGCGGTGTCGGACGCCTCGCAAGATCATCGCTGCGAAGGTCGGTACAGCGATAGCCGATTGCTGCCCGCCTTGACGACCCGGATCCGCGCAAGAGAGCCGTAGCGCTCAGCGAGTTCGAGCTGCTTGTGGTGCTGGGCGATCACCCACTCCGCGGTTCGCTGCCCGAGTGTTTCAAGCGTCTGGGCGTATTCCCGAGCCGCTTTGTAGGGCGGCCCGACGAAATAAATATCGGCCTCGACTTGGTTGATCGCATCCTGGACGGGAGCCGTTCTCACTTGCGCTTGGTCCGCGACACCCAGTGCCGCGATGTTCTTGCGAATAACCTGTGCAGCGCGGGCACTCGCTTCTACGAATACCGCGCTCGCAGCCCCTCGGCTCAGCGCTTCGATTCCTACCGCACCTGTACCCGCGTAGAGATCTGCGAAGCGTCGCCCGGAAATCTCGGCTTGCAGGATGTCGAACATCGTCTGGCGCAAGCGCCCCAGCATCGGGCGCGTTGCCACGCCGGGCAGCGATTCCAGCGCGCGCCCGCCGAACTTGCCCGCAATCACTCGCACGCCCACGGTGTTCGAATTCCCTTCCGCCAAACGCGGGAGCCGTTGCGGCCGGAATCGTGATCCCGGACGCGTTGGTCAGGCCGGGTTCTCGGCCGCCGTGCGAGTACCCGACAGCACGCCGCGGATGATGCGATCCACCGTATCCTTCGCAGTCCGCAATGACTCGGAATAGTAGGCGCGCTGCTCGGCATTGTCCAAGAGAATGCCGTCGCGGAACCAGTGCTCCAAGCTGCGCCCGACCGTATAGGTGCCGGCGAATGCGATCAGGCCCTTCGAGGCCGCCCCGGTGCCACCAGGCATCTTGGAAGCGAGTTGGCGAGCGATCGCGCGCCACCCGAACGCGGCGCCAACGATCGAGCCGATCTTCATGCCCTGCTGCTCGTAGCTCACCAGATGGTCGTGGGCAGCCGCAAGCATGAAGGCGAGGCGCACTTGGTTCGCCGTCAAGCAGGTGGTGTCGGAAGCGAACTCTCCAACTGCCCAAGGAAGCGAGAACAGGGTGGGGACGACGTTCGGAATCGATGTTGCGACAGCGAACAGCGTGTTTTCCTTGGCGACCTTTCGAATCAAGCGTTCGCTTACTGCGCGCCGCAAGCCCGGGAAGTTGCGCCCGAGCGCAAGCCACTCCGCCTCGTGGTCGTCAAGCAACGCCCCTACCGAGCCTTCGGGGTCCCGTTCGTCGAAGGTGCAGAAATGCTCCGGATGAGGAAACCCGCGTTCCGAGAAGCCCAGCGTGGCGCTGGCGAAATCGCTCTCGCTGGCAATTCTCAATACGTTGGGCGGGACGGTCGATTCGGATCCCGGGCAGAGGAGTTCGTGGATCCGATCCACGGTGTCCTCGTTGGCAGCCAGCACGCCAAACTCCATCGGCCGATTCGCCCTCGCGCGGACTTGTGACGGATTCAGCATCCGCGCCGCGGATACGAATTGGCTGATCACTGACGAGCGCACGGGCTTCATTATATTCCTGACGCAGTAGCGATTCATTCCGTTTCGGCGCACTCGCCATCCTGCGCGAAGGCAGGCCGACCGACCGCGCTCCGGGCCTGTCTGAAACCATCTTCCGCGCATCGAAGGAGCACTACGCCTACCGAATCGACCCGACTCGGCGTGGCATTGGCGGTGTGGCTTGCTAGGCTGAGTGCTGAATCCGCAAAGCACTTGGCATGCACGCGGGACGCCGACTGGATTGAACACGAATTCGACTGATTTCCGGCAAGAGTCCGAGCTGCCGCGCGGCGCGACGGTGAGACTGGAGCCGCCGGAGCGCTGTATCGTCGCAGGCTTGGACTTGCGGCCCCAGCGATCCAGCCCGGACATCGGGGCCGAACGGCTCTCCGCCGACGAGTCCATCGCAGAACTAGCGGAACTCGCCTCCAGTGTCGGGGCGGTCGTGATCGGGCATGTTGTCCAAGCGCGGGAGCGCCCGAACCCGGCAACGCTCTTGGGTACTGGCAAGATCAGAGAAATCCAAGCTTGGGCAGCTGAAGAGAATTGCGACTTCGTGCTGTTCGATCACGACCTGACTCCGTCGCAGCACCGCAATCTCGAACGCAGCCTGGAATGCCGCGTGCTGGATCGCGCCCAACTCATCTTGGATGTCTTCGCCAAGCACGCCCGTTCGCGCGCGGGGCGGCTCCAAGTCGAGCTGGCTCAACTCGAGTACATGCTTCCCCGCCTTGCCGGACGCGGCGCGGTCATGTCGCGACTCGGCGGCGGTATCGGAACCCGCGGACCGGGCGAGACTCAGTTGGAGACGGATCGCAGGCGGATTCGCACGCGCATTGCCAAGCTGCGGTCGTCGCTCGCCAAAGTCCGCTCGCGCAGGCGATTGCAGCGGGCGCGACGCACGTCCGTACCGATCCCGACGATCGCTCTGTGCGGATACACGAACGCGGGCAAGTCGACGCTCTTCAACGCGCTGACCAGCGCGAACGTCCTAGCCGACCATCGAATGTTCGCAACGCTCGATCCCACGCTGCGCAAAGTGCGCCTGCCATCCGGCCGAAACGCGCTGTTGTCGGACACAGTGGGGTTCATTCGCGACCTTCCGCCCACGTTGCTCGAAGCGTTCCGCGCCACATTAGAGGAGGTAACGGAGGCCGCGTTGATCGTGCATGTCGTCGACATCGCGGCCAAGCACCGCACGGTCCATCGCGAACAAGTGGATAGCGTGCTCGAGGAACTTGGGGCTCGGGAGAAGCGCCAAGTGTTGGTGCTGAACAAGCGGGACTTGCTGGAGGACGCCGAGACATCCCGGGAGGTTGAACGCGAGCGCATGCTCGGATCGGGCGCGCGGGTCGTAGGCGTTTCGGCGAAGACCGGCGTGGGAATCGAGGAACTGCTCGAGACTGTCGATTCCCTCTTGGGCCATGGCGCACTGGTTCGCAAGCGGCTGCACGTGCCCCACTCCGAGGGACGGGCCCTCTCAATGCTCTACGAGCAGGCGCGTGTATTGGAACGTCGCGACGAAGAGCAGTCTGTCGAGATCCTCGCCGAACTGTCGCCGGCACTGCTGCGCCGGATGGAACGGTTCGCAGAGAGCGACGGCCCGTCTACGACATGACGAACGCCAATCGTCGGCCCGGCCCAGATGGGCGAGGAAGCGGCTGTCGGGACGTCTGGAATCGAAGGGTAAGCGCTTTCTACAAAGCGTTTAGCGGAGGTCTGCGCTGCCGCCACGGCCGTGCCTCTTCCAACTGAGCGGCTAGGCGGAACAACGTCGCTTCGTCGCCGTACCGGGCGGTGAATTGAACGCCGATCGGAAGCCCGCCTTCATTCCAGTGGAGTGGCAGTGAAATCGCTGGCTGCCCCGTGGCATTGGCGAGCTGGGTGAATGGCGTGAATTCCTTCACGCGACTCGCGAACGGGCGCACATCGGAATCAGCGGGCCCGGGATGCAGAAAGCCGAGAGGCGGCGGCGGGGTCGCGAGCGTGGGCGTCAGCCATAGATCGTAACCTTGGAAAAACCGCGCGATGCGGCGCCCCACCGCTTGCAGGGTCGCGACCGCCCCGACGTATTCGGCACCGCTGACCTGGGCACCGCGCTCGCCGAAGACGAGTGTCGCCGGCTCGCAAGACGATTCGACAACCTCGCGCCCGAAATCTTGGACATGCATCGCGAGCGACGCCGCGAGGTTCGAGAACCAAATCGCGGTGAAGGCCCTGCGAAACTCCCTGTCGTCATATTCCGGTGCGGCCTCCTCCACGCGGTGGCCAAGAGATTCCAACGTTTTGCAGGTGGACTCGACTGCATCCACACAGTCCTGATGGACCGCCGATCCCAATGGGGACACCTTGGAAACGGCCACCTTGAGTTGGCCGGTCGGCGCGCCGACCTCCGAGAGAAACGGGCGGTCGGGAGGCACGGCCCAGTATGGGTCGCCCACATCGGGCCCCGAGGTCGCGTCAAGCACTGCCGCGCTGTCCCGGACGCTGACACTCAGGACATGCTCCACGACAAGGCCGTTCATTACGTCCCCAGCGTCCGGTCCCAGCGGGTTGCGTCCTCGCGTGGGCTTCAGCCCCACCAGACCGCAGCACGACGCCGGAATCCGAATGGATCCGCCACCGTCGCTGGCATGCGCCACCGGCACGATGCGCGCCGCGACGGCCGCTGCCGCACCGCCACTGGAACCTCCGGGCGTGCGCTCGCGATCCCAAGGGTTCCTCGTCGAGCCGAAGGCGTGGGGCTCGGTCGTCCCCGTCAACCCGAATTCCGGAGTGTTCGTCTTGCCCACGCAGATCAAGCCCGCCCGGTGATGACGCCGGACGATTTCGCTGTCGTAACGAGCCGGACGGTTCCGCAACAGTGCGCTCCCATCCGACGTGGGCACACCCTTGTAGGACGAGCGAATGTCCTTCAGCAGGAACGGCACGCCCGCGAACGGGCCCTCGGTTACGCCATCCCGTGCCCGCTTGCGCGCCATGTCGAACATGGGCGTGACGACCGCGTTGAGGTCCGCGGTCCGCTCGATCGCCTCGATGACTGCGTCCACGAGTTCGATCGGATGCACGTCCCCCTTGCGTACCAGATCCGCAAGGTCGAGGGCGTCGCGGTCTAGATCGGCTGCACTGAACGGCATTCATCACCATGGTAGCCGCAGGTGACTCGCGCCATGCCCATGGCGCGCGAAAGCCATGCTACGCGGATCGATGGCGGAAACTCGCCACGCAGAGCGCGGCGGCGATGGCACTGGTGGCCAAACCGGCCACCGCGTCTACCGCGTAGTGGTACCGCCCGTAAACGGTCGCGACGGCAATGCCGCAAGCAACCACGGTCATCGTGGCTCCGTAAGCCCGCCGCTCGGGCAATGCCAGCAAGAGGCCGAAGGCGCATCCGAACGCCGAGGAGACGTGTCCGCTCGGGAAAACGCTGGTGTGGATTCCCGCGCCTCCGAGAATCCACCAGTTCAGCTTGCGAAACACCGTGTCGTAGCTCGGAAACAACTCTCCGGGGAATACGGCTCTCGGAGGCTCCGAAGGGAAATACGGAAAGAGAGCGTAAGCGGCGACGGCCGAACCGGCGTACAGCGCGAGGAACCGGTCCGCTCGATCAAGCCGACCGCATGCGAGCAGGATTAGGTATCCGCTCGGGGCAAGCACATAGGTCAGCACGTACAGAAGTTCGAGCAGCCCAGGCAGCACGGGGCCCAGCAGCTCGATAGCCCCTTGCAAGCCGAAGTCCGCCAGTATCAAGCGATCCCAGACCACCCATGCGCGCTCGAGGTCGAACGCTTCGTGCGGCTGCGCGAACCACCCCATTTGCTGGTAAGCCAGCAGGACGCAAGCTATCGGAAACAGGTCGCGCACCGTTCGCCAGTGTCGCGAGAGCTTCCATCGGGAGAGGCAATGGAGAATCGCTAGCACCAGTACGTTTACGCATATGGTGCGGACGCGAATGTCCGAAGACAGCGGCAGGATCAGAGCCAAGCCGCTGGTGTACAGGAAGAAGCCGAGCAGAATCCATTCGCAGACGCGCGGCTTGTTCGGGACTTCGAGCCCCGGTGCGTCAACAGATCGCAAATCGACTCCGCATTAAGGAGAGCATCGTTGGGATCTCGGCTCGAATCGTATGGTAACTTGTACGAGGCAGGTTCCCGTGCTGTTCAAGACCCATCTGAATCGTCGTACGCTCTTGCGAGGAGCAGGCGCACTCGTCGCCCTGCCCTTCCTCGATGCGATGGTTCCGGCATTCGGCGCGGCGCGCCGATCAGCTGGAAACGCTCCTCGGCGCCTGTCGTTCGTGTACATCCCGAACGGCGTGATCCAAGAGGCATGGACGCCCGCTGCCGACGGGCCCGCATTCGACTTCACACGAATCTTGAAGCCCTTGGAGGCCCATCGGAAGGACCTCTTGGTCCTTTCAGGGCTGACGCACAACAACGGGCGGGCGCTCGGCGATGGTGCCGGGGATCACGCTCGCGCGGCATCGAGCTTCCTGACCGGCATCCATCCGAAGAAGACCTCGGGGGCGGACATCCGGCTGGGCGTCTCGGTGGACCAGGTAGCCGCCAGAGAGCTCGGCGACGCGACTCGCTTCGCTTCGCTGGAGCTGGGCATCGAACCCGGTCGGCTCGCTGGCAATTGCGACTCCGGGTACAGCTGCGCTTACTCCAACAGCATTTCCTGGCGCGGAGAGAAGACGCCCAACCCTCCCGAAATCGACCCGAGCCAAGTCTTCGAGCGCATGTTCGGCGACATCGAGGCTCCGTTGGATCCGGCGACGCGCGCACGACGAAAGGCTCGCGAAAGAAGCGTGCTCGATCACGTCCTTGAAGACGCCTCCCGGTTGCGCAGCACGCTGGGCCCGACCGATCAGCAGAAGCTCGACGAGTACTTGACCAGCGTGAGGGACATCGAGAAGCGGATCGATGCGGGAACCGCAGCAAACGAGATTCCCGCCCCGGAGATGGCTCGCCCTCGCGGCATACCGGCGAGCTACAGCGCTCACGCCCGGCTCATGTTCGACCTGATGGCACTTGCCTTCCAGACCGACATGACGCGAGTCTCGACATTCATGCTGGGTCGCGAGGGGAGCAATTTGACCTATCCGGAAGTCGCGGTCGACCGTGCCCACCACGGAATGACTCACCATCGCGGGGACCCGGGCAAGATCGAGGACATCACGAAAGTCAACGTCCACCACGTAGAGCAGTTCGCCTATTTCATCGAGAAGCTCGCATCGATCCAGGACGGAGACGGTCGCCTGCTGGACAACACGATGGCGGTGTACGGATCGGGCATCGGAGACGGCAACCGCCACACGCACCACGACTTGCCCGTGGTTCTGGCTGGCCACGGTGGCGGGTCCTTGCATCCGGGACGGCATGTCCGCTACGCCGCCGAGACGCCGATGAACAACCTCTATCTGTCGCTCCTGGAGCGCGTAGGAGTGGAGCCCGAGACTCTGGGTGACGGCACCGGCACGCTGGAGCAACTGAGCGAGATCTAAGCGGGCGCCTCTCGCCTCGCGTAGCGAGCCGCCTCCCGTGTCAACCGATAGCCAGCGGGTAGTTGGCGAGGTCGCGGAGGGGCTATCACCGCATCCTGACGCGGATCCGGTCTCGGCTTACGAGGCTTGGCTGAACGCGATCGAGAAAAAGTGTGACCGCGCGGTGCCGCGACGGGCACCCATGGTGTTCACGCACCTCGGCTCGGGCACATTGGGCGTTGTCCTGCTGCAACTCGGCGGTCCGGAGTCGCTTGACGGCATTCAGCCGTTCCTCGAGCGGATGTTCCGGGACCCGGAGTTATTCAGACTTCCGATTCCCGAGCGCCTCCAAGGCTGGCTCGCCGCGCGAGTCTCGCGATGGCGTGCCAAGACCGTGCGCCCTCTTTACGTGGCCATCGGCGGCAAGTCTCCGATCAGCGACATCACGCGACGCCAAGCCGACTTAGTCGAGCGCGAATTGCGACAGGAACTCGAATGCAAGGTGTTCGTAGCGATGCGCTACAGCGAACCGAGTGCGGACGATGCCATCCGGGCTGTCCGCGAGGCAGGCTGCGAACGGGTCTTGCTGGTGCCCCTGTTCCCCCAGTACAGTTTCGCCACGACTCGTAGCTCGTTCCTAGACTGGGACCGTCGCTGCCGAGCGAACGAATTCCGGGTCCAGACAGACCGGATCGAACACTACTACCATTCGATCTACTATCTGCGTGCCTTGGCAGAACGCATCGATGAGGGCTTGGATCGCTTCCCGGAGGGCACCGTCGTTCACTTGGTCTACAGCGCCCACGGCGTGCCGAAGTCGTTCATCAAGCGCGGGGACCCGTACGAAGGCCAAATCCGGCACACCGCCGATTGGGCGTATCAACTCGTCAGGGATTGTTCCCGGATCGCTTCGGTGGCGCTCTGCTTCCAAAGCCGCATCGGGCCGCAGCGCTGGTTGGGACCGAGCCTCACCTCCACGCTCCAGCGCTTAGGGCGAGACGGTGCCGAAGCGGTGCTCGTCGTGCCGATTTCGTTTGTCTCCGACCATCTCGAAACGCTGTCGGAGATCGATGTCGAGGCGCGCGCATTCGCGACGCGGAACGGCATCAAGCACTTCAAGACCACCGAGGGACTGAACGACAGTCCCCTATTCATCCGGGCCCTGGCCGAGCTGATCCTCCAGCGGGCCTGCTTCCCGCAGATCCGTTAGAGCGGTAGCGTGCAGGGTCGGGCAGCCTATTTCGCGCCCGCGATCTCTATCACGACATTCCAGAGAATCTCGACATAGTCTTGAAACGGCTTGACGTACAAATACTCGTCCTTGCCGTGGATACCGCTCGCCAAGTCCCACTCCGGGCGGGCAGGGCCGAATCCGTAACTCGGGATCCCCGCCGCTCGCAATTGCGCGGAGTCAGTCGCGCCCGTGGACATCGCGGGCAGTACGGGCACACCGGGATACAGCTTTCCGAGCGCGGTCTCGAACGCTCGGAAGACGACGCCTGAAAGCGTCGACGGGGAGTGGGACGGGCGGGTCTGAGGATGCGGCACGAGATCCACCGCAGGCTCGTTCATCACGCGCTTCAACAAGGAGAACAGACGCTCGGGGTCTTCGTCCGGCAAAGCCCGAATGTCGACCGTGGCACGGGCCTCCGAGGGGATCACGTTCTTCAGGTATCCGCCCTGCAAGATGGTCGGGACGATCGAAGTCCGCACCATCGAGTGGTACACGGGCGACAGCTCGCGCAGCCGGTCGTAGTCTTCGGCGGTCGGGTTCTCGCTGAGAATCGCACGGAAGACCGCCGCTCGGTCCGGATCGGACATTTCCGCGAGCCGCCGGAAATACTCGCGGGTCGTTTCGTTGAGGCGGGGCGGCATCTCGTGATCGAACAGCCTTCCGACAGCGCGCGCCAGCGTGCCGATCGGATTGTCACGCAATGGAATCGAGCCGTGCCCGGAAGTTCCGGCGGCCTTGAGGTCGATCCTCCGCGGCGTTTTCTCAGCGGTTTGGATCTCGAAACGCGTGTAGTTCAGATCCCGGTCGAACACGCCCTTCCCGGCTTCGTTGATCGCGAAGTCGGCATCGATCACCGCGCGGTGCTCCTCGAGCAGGTACGTGATCCCCAGCACCCCGCCAGCTTCCTCGTCGGCAACGCCGAGGAAGATCACGTCCCGGTCCAAGGGGACCTTGGTGCGATGCAGTTCCAAGAGAACTTGGAACGATCCCGTGACTACGCCCTTGTCGTCAGATGCGCCGCGAGCGTAAAGGATTCCGTCCTTGACTGCGCCAGCGAACGGGTCGAACGACCATTCGTCGCGCTCGACCGCGACCACATCCAAATGGCCGAGCAGGAGCAGAGGACGCTTGGCGCCGCTTCCACGCGCCCGGGCCACGATGCTCGCCCGGCCGGGCTCCGGCTCGTAAATCGTCGAGGGGATCCCCTCCGCGTCCAGCCGCGCCTTCAGATAGCGGGCCGCGAGGATTTCGTTTCCCGCGGGCTGCGAAGTGTCGAGTTTGACTAGATCGACGAGAATTTCGAGCGCCTCTCGCTTCGCGCTCGGCCAGTCCGGTTCCGCGGCGCCGAGCGCGGTCACCGCGATCAGCATGCAGACAGCTGTTTGAAGAGTCGTCATTCGAGCTTCCTCGCGATCGAGCCTCGAACCTGCAAGCGGACCGCGACGGACATCAATCTTCATTCTTGGACAGATTCTCGTAAATGTGGGACTGGTCTCGGCAGCCGACCGCCAGATCGAGATCGCCATCCCCGTCGATGTCACCGAGCACCGCTTCGTGGGCCGGTCCGCTGGTCTGCACAGTCCATGCGGGCGTCTCAGCGATGCTACCGCCCTCGTTGAGATACAGCAGCACGCGCCCTCCCTGAGCGTAATCCGAGGCAACCACGTCCAAGTCGCCGTCGCCATCGATGTCACCGAACTCGAAGGCATGAAACGCGGAATCCGGGGGGCTCTTCCAGCTGACCTCCATGCCCGGACGCCCCTCGGGCTGGACGAGCTGTACGCTTTGGCCGATTTCGTCTCCCCACGGGCCCTTCGCGAGGTAGAGTTCCGCCTTGCGATCACCATCGAGATCGCGCCAATACAACCTCTGCGTCCACGGATTCTCCCCGTCCTCCCAGACGACCGCGCCATCCTCGAAGGCACCGTCGACGTTCCGGTAGACGACGATCTTCCCGCCACGGTAGCCGGCTGTGATGTCAAGGTCTCCGTCGGCGTCGTAGTCGGCGAAGATCGCGGTCTCGGCGTACTCCTCGTGACCGAGCTTCAACGTGGGCTGCTGGGCAGGAGTGCCGCTGTCGTTCCGGAACAGCGCGACGCCATTGATGGGTTCGCCAGCGGCCATCACCATGTCCAAGTCCCCGTCCCCGTCGTAGTCTCCGTAGTCGATCTGATTCGCGTTAGCGATCAGGCTGGTCTCCCAGTCCGGCCCGGTCTCGAATGCCCCCGAGTTGTTGAAGTAGAGCGTGCAGAAGCTCTCGTGGGTTCCGGTGAGGTCGGACCACCCGTCGCCGTTGAAGTCCAGGACGTCGAGGTGATCGCAATCCGTTGTTTCCTCTGACTCCCAGATCGGCGTACTCGAAATAGCCCCATCCTCGTTGGGGTACAGTACCCAACGCCTCGGATCAGGGAGGCTGGTCGCGAAATCGAGATCTCCGTCGTGGTCGAAATCGATCAGCCGCGCGATGCCGTCGCCGCCGGAAGTCTCTGAGCCGTTGCTCCAGATCGGCTCGCTTGCGAAGAACTGGACATCGGGTTCGTTCGCAACGCAGCCGAAGAACATGGCAACGATCATGGGAATCGAAAGGAAGCGAGGCAGTGGACGCATGCGGATTCGGGCCGGCCGCGGAATCAGCCGACATTGAGCGGATTGTAGCCCATGCAGGGCAGCCGGTTGGCCGCGCCCAGTCGATGCCCGTGGTCGCCGTCTCTCCGAATTTGCCAACCCTTCAGTAGGACCACTACACGCCGAGGAATCGAATCCCAGACCTCGGAGTTGCTATCTTTAGTCGGCAGGCGCGGTGCTGCGCGTCGCGCCCTGCCGACGGACACGGGAGGATCTGGTGTCGAACTATCGTGCGGGCCTTTGGCTCGGAATCCTCGCATTTTGCACTCCGCTGGGCGCACAGCCCCTTTTGGAGGAGATGCAGCCGCGTGGGGCGAAGGTCGGTAGCGCGGCGCGATTGGTCCTGACCGGCGAGCGACTCGGCCCTGCGCCCCGCCTCATGGCGGATGCCGGGTTTTCGGCGACCCCGCTTGTCGATACCGCCGAGGAAGGTCAAGACCCGCCGAGCAAGTTGGTTTTTCTGATCGAGGTCGACCCGGCCGCGAAGCCGGGCGTCTACCCATTGCGAATCGAAACCGCGGAGGGCCTCTCCAATTCCCTGCTCTTCACGATCGGCGCGTACCCGCACGTCTCCGAACTCGAGTCGGATCCCGGCACCGAAGAGCAGGAAGTTGCCAACGACTTTCCCGAAACCGCCCAGCCTCTCGAAGTGCCGGTGACGGTCGGCGGCCGCCTCCAGGGCGCGGAGCGAGACTTGTATCGCGTGCGCCTCGTTTCCGGCCAAGCCTTGGTCGCGGAAGTCGCCGCCCGGCGCGTCGGCTCGGCGATCGATCCGAATCTGGAACTGCTTGACAGCGACGGGATGGTAGTGGCGAGAAACGGGGACGCACCCGGTTTGGGCTTGGACGCCCGCCTAGCCTTTCAAGCTCGGGAGGCGGGCGATTACTTCGTAGCGGTGCGAGACGAGCGCTTCAGCACCCAGGATCAGGACTTTTACCTCTTGACCGTTGGCGAATTCGAGTTTGCGGAGAGCGTGTACCCGCTGGGATGGACGCGCGGCACCAAGGTGCAGGCGGAATTCTTCGGCGGAAACCTCGGCAATCCGATTCGGGCCGAGATCGAGACGGGCGAGCCTTCGGGCCATGCCGAAGAGACATGGATCGGCGTCCCCGGAACGCCATCCTCCGTTCCGTTCCTGTTGAGCGACAGGCCGGAAGCTCTGGAATCGCAAGTGCAGGGCTCGATTAAGGATGACGTCGTCGTGAATGGGCGCATCGCCAAGGCCGGCGAGGTCGACATCTACCGTCTGGCTGTGCAGCCGGGCGAGCAGTGGGCGTTCGAGTTGCGATCCGGCGAACTCCCCGGCTCCTCTCTCTACGGCGTGCTGACGATCAGGAGCGGCGACGAGACGCTTGCCGTCGCCGGCAAGTACGCGGGAGACCCGAACCCGTACATCATCACGACCACGGGGCAAACGGCGACCTATCCGTTCGTGAACCTGACCGTGCCCCCCGGAACCAGCGAAATCGAGATAGCGGTCGAAGACCTCTTGGAACGCGGGGGGCGGCAGTACTCGTACCGTTTCTCGGCCCGCAAGCAAGGGCCGGACTTTCTGCTCACGTTGAACGAGCCCTACCTGAACGTTCCCCGCAACGGCTCGGCAATCGTTTCCGTAACCGCCGAGCGGCGCGGGTATTTCGGGCCGATTCAACTGTACTTGGAAAACGCTCCCGAAGATCTGGAAGTTTCCGGAGGGCACATCTCCCCGACCTCGACGCTGGAGAACACGCTGCCGCGTTTCGCTACCGGCAGGCTCACCGTGACTGCAAGAGAGGGAGCGCAGCTCGGAGTCCTCGATCTCGTCGTGCGCGGACGCGCCACGGAGTCCGGACAGGAACACCTCGATCGGCGCGCCATCGGCGTGGGCGTGCGCGTCCCGGTCCAGGGGGACGAACAACCCGCAGTCACGGCCCCTTGGCTCGGTTACGACCTGCCCGCCCGGATCAACCCCGAGCAGCCCGCCTTCATCCGGTTCGACACGCCGCGAACCTTGCGGCTCGTCCGCGGCGGAACCGGCCTGTTGGCCAAGTGGAGCTACGGAACTCGCTCCGGCGGGGTTCGCCTAAAACAGAACATCGACATTCCTCGGAACAGTGGCAGCTTGCGGCTGCGGCGCGTGGGCGATTGGGACGGCAAGGACTCCGCCGAATTCCGCATGTTCACGCACGAACGGACGTCACTAGGCATGGTCAACTTCAACCTGACCGCCACGATCATTGCCGGCGGGCGCGAGCAGACAGTCATCTCGCAACCGCTCGAGGTCGACGTGGTGGACGGTTACACGCTGGATGCGCCAAGCAAGGATCTAGAACTCGCCGCCGGTGGACAAGCACGCTGGCAGGGCGCGATTTGGCGGGACCCGGATTTCCGCCGAGAGGTCACGGTCAGCGCGATCGGCCTGCCATCCGACGTTTCGTGCGAACCGGTCGCCCTCTCCGACGACGAGACCGGCTACGACCTCGCCTGCAGCGCCGGTGCCAAGGCGCCGGAGGGCAGACACGAGGTCGAAATCCGAGCGGAGTCCGTGCTGTCGGACGAAGGCACGACTCCCTATATCGCCGAGCCGGCCAGTGCTAGCCTGGTGATCCGGCGCTGACTGCCAGAGGCCGTCGCAGGTCACAGCTGCGGCCGCGCGCGCTTCGTTCCGCGCTCAAGGCGTAACTTGAACTCACTAGCCTTAAAATCCGGGTTAACTTGGACTTCCGAATACGAGTAGATCCGATAATCGCCCGGGCTCAGATCGTATACCTTGTACTGGACCGGGTGCCAGATCTCGGTCCCCACCCACATTTCGAGCGGTCTGTTGTTGAGTTCCCCTTGCGAGTCCTTCGGCTTCAACTCCAGCTTGACAGTGGGCTGGCCGGCGATCCGCTCCTCGCCTTCCAACGAGACCTCGTAGTGCTTGGTCAGATAGCTCCCCGAAGTGCCGAATCCAAGCATCAGCGCGTTCTCTACCTTGTCCTTGGACCCGCCGAGATCGTACTCTTCGACGGTCTTGGTCATGGGGTTGTACCTCTCGGCCTTCTCTCCGCGCACGGCTAGGAAATAGATGCTCGGGTGCTGGAACGAAGCCAGCATCTCCAAGTCGCCGTTCTTCGCTCGCCGCACCGCGATCCGGCCCGACTCCACTCGGCTCTCGTCCACCAGCGCCATGTACCGCACCCACTCGAGTTTGGCCCGGAGGCCCTGCCACGACGAGGCGGTCGCATCCATGCGGGCCAACACCTCGTCCAAGGGGGGACCGGCGCGCAGCGTGCATGCAATGCACGCAATCAGGATGACTCGTAGGAGCATAATCTCGGAGACGATCAAGCCCCGTGGACGGTTGCGTCCCGGGCAACTGCGGGAGGCACTCAGGGGCGGTGGTAAATCAGGTAGCCGCGCACGTTGCCGGCTTCATCCCTAACGGTCTCGGTCTTGACTATGTTCAGATCGGATCCGCTACGGCCCCGCACCAATTCCTGAAGTTGGTTATCGGGAGAGTCCGGGACGGTACCTTTCAACCCATCGGTCTCTACCCAGAACACCCGCAGGCCTCCTCCCGCTTCACCGATTTCGATTTCGCGGACTACCGGTTCACTCGGGCGGTCGTTGAAGAGGGATCTCGGGCTGAGAAAAATGAACGCTAGGATCAGCGCGACGATCACGTCGTACTGCCACGCGCCGCGCCGGTATCGCCACAGCAGTAACGAACCGAAACGGCTCCGGAACCTCCCGCCCATACGGTCAGTGTATCCTAAGTGAAGGGATCCGAACGCGAATCGGGTTCCCCGCTGATCCGCCATGCCACGTCTGCGTCATTTCGCGAAGCTCTGGATGCAGAGCCAGCTGCTGCCCGCCTTGGAGAGCGGTGACGACCCGCTGATCGGCGGCCAAGCGGTGATGGAGGGCGTGATGATGCGCACTCCGCGGTCGTACTGCGTCGCCGTGCGCAAGCCCGATGGCGAGATCGTCACGTGCGAGAAGAGTTCCGAGAAACTGTCGGAGCGCAGCAAGTTCTGGTCGAAGCCGGTCATCCGGGGATGCGGCGTGCTGGGCCAGTCCATGGCTCTCGGCATGAAGGCCCTGAACTTTTCGACCGAGCAGGCCATGCAGGCCGAAGCGGAGGCGCAGGGGGAAGCCGACCAGAAGAGCGCCGAGTTGCCCGGTTGGGTCCTGTGGCTGAATATCGCCTTCTCGATCTGCTTCTTCATCGTCATGTACAAGTTCCTGCCGCTGCTCGCCACGCAACAGATCCAGCAGTGGCAGCCCGCCTTGGACAATCAGGTGGGTTTCAGCGTCGTGGAAGGCATGATCCGGCTCGCGATCTTCCTCGGCTTCCTGTTCGCGATCTCGAGGCTGAAAGACATTCGGCGTGTGTTCGAGTACCACGGCGCCGAGCACAAAGTGGTTTTCAATTTCGAGTCCAAGCGGGAGTTGAGCGTCGAGAACGCCCAGAGCTTCGTGACGTGGCATCCGCGGTGCGGCACCAGCTTCCTGATGGTCGTGATGGTCGTGGCGATCATCGTCTACGCCATGGTTCCGTTCGACGGCTTCGGCGCCCAGTTCCTAGCGCGCATTGCGCTGCTCCCGTTGATCGCCGGACTGAGCTATGAAATCATCCGCTTCGCGGCGAAGCGCCAGCAGAGCGTGTTCGCCCTGATGGTGCGGCCGGGGCTCTGGCTGCAGCGCATCACGACCCAAGCTCCCGACGACACCCAAGTAGAGGTCTCGCTTCACGCCCTTCGGACAGCGCTCGAGTTCGAAGAGCGCTCCGGCGGTCAGCCCGTGGTTGCTTAGCGTCCCTGACCGGGGTCGCGATGCGGGCGGCGAGTAGCCGCGCCGCAGGCCAGTCAGTTTGGCCGGGTAACCACGAAAGGAGCCAAGTCATGGAGTGGATCAAGAACATCGAAGAAATCGAGGCGCGTTTCGAGGAGCTTTCGGAACAGCTTGCCGACCCGGCGTTGCTGGCCGACCAGAAGGCGTACCAGCGTTGCGCGAAGCAGCACTCGGAAATCGCGAGTGTGGTGGAGAGGTATCGGGCTTGGAAGGGCGCCGGCGACGAAATCGAGGCGACGCGCGAAATGCTATCCGAGCCTGACGCGGAAATCGCCGCCATGGCCGCCGCCGAGCTGGAGGCGCTCGAGTCCAAGCGGGAGCGGCTCGCTGCCGAAGTGCGCGTGATGCTCCTGCCCGTCGACCCGGCGGACGAGAAGGGTGCCGTCCTCGAGATCCGCGCGGGCACGGGAGGAGAGGAGGCGGCGCTCTTCGCCGGAGAGATTTTCCGGATGTACTACAAGTACGCCGAGCTTCGGTCGTGGGAGATCGAGGTGACCAGCCAGAACGGCGCCGGGCAAGGCGGCATCAAGGAGCTGATCGCCTTGGTCACGGGCAAGCGCGTGTATTCGCGGATGAAGTACGAGAGCGGCGTGCATCGGGTCCAACGCGTGCCCAAGACCGAGTCGCAGGGACGCATCCACACTTCGGCGGTGACTGTCGCAGTGCTGCCCCAAGCGGATGAGGTTGACGTCGAAATCGATGACAGCGATCTTCGAGTCGACAGGTTCTGCTCGTCGGGACCGGGCGGCCAGTCGGTGAACACGACCTATTCGGCCGTGCGCATCACGCACGTGCCGACGGGCTTGGTGGTCACGTGCCAGGACGAAAAGTCGCAAATCAAGAATCACAAGAAGGCCCTGCAGGTGCTGCGCTCGCGACTTTACGAAATCGAGCGCGAAAAGCAGCATGCCGAGCAGGCCGAACAGCGGCGGGCCATCGTGCGCTCCGGGGATCGCTCGGAAAAGATCCGCACCTACAACTTCCCCGAGGTACGCATTACCGACCACCGCATCGGACTGAAAGTCCACCAGTTGGCTCAGGTGCTCGATGGCGGGCTGGACATCCTGATCGAACCGCTCATTGCAGCGCAACAGACCGAGACGCTTGCCAAGCAGGCTGCCTGAGACACCGCTGTCGACAGGCGGGTCACCATGCGAGTCTGGCCGCTGATTCCGCTGATGCTCGTCACCGTCGCTGTCCGCGCCGGAGACCGCCCGTTGAACGGGTTGACCCCGGAGGAGATTCGGGCCGGATACGAGCTGCTGTTCAACGGGATGGACCTGAGCGGATGGGACGGCGACCCGGCGCTCTGGCGCGTGGAGCGCGGCCTGATCGTGGGGTCTACGGACGGTCGCCCGCTGCGAGAGAACTCCTTCTTGATTTCGAGACGCGAGTTCGACGATTTCGAGTTCCGGTTCGAGGTCCGCCTCCGCAACGGCAACAGCGGCATGCAGTTTCGGAGCGAGCGCACCGAGGGCTGGACCGTGCGTGGCTATCAAGCGGATTTCGCCGCTGGCAAGGGCTGGGGCAACCTGCACGGCGAGGGACTGCCTGGCGGCTTGATCCTCGACGGCTGGCAGGACAAGGCTGAATTCGCGACCGCGAGCAGCGAGTGGAACAGCGTCACACTCCGGTGCGAAGGACACCGCATTCGGATCGCGGTGAACGGCACGGTCGTCAACGACGTACTGGAACCGGGAGCCTTGCGGGGCATCCTAGCGATGCAGCTGCACCGGGGGGAACCCATGCGCGTCGAATATCGGAATCTACGGATTCTGCCGCTCGGTCGTCAGTAGCGGGACTGCGACGGGACGCGGTCAGGCCTCGTGGCGCATCCTGCGGCTCACTCCGTCACGGTTGCGTCGCGACGAGTCGATTCAGTGTGTACGCCGCCATGCCCGTCACGAGCGTTTCGCCGTCCGCGCTCTGAATCGGCCCGGGCCGTAGGTCGTACAGCCATCCCTCCTGAAGATCGCTGACCTCGAGCGATACCCGCAAGCCATCCTCCGAGACCGATACCGCTCCCACTGGCACGGGCGTGACCTGGGTCTTCGGGGAACCGTAGGTCGAATGGTAGAGGTAGTAGTAGCGAGTCATGGAGTAGTTCCGCAGGTCGGTGGCAGACTTACCGTCGACTGGTTTCGTGAACGTCAATTCGAAGCCATCGCGCTTCAGTCGCATGCTCCGGATGTCGAACGGGATCTCGCCCTGCCAGGTAATCCGCTGCAGGCCCTCGATCGAGCCCCAGATCCTCGAGGTCTGGGCAACGTAGAGGCTGCGACCGTCGGGAGAGAACGCCATCCGGTTGTTCGCCATGCGCAATCCGTTGCCATCGACGAACGGAAACGCCGCGCCTTGATACTCTCCCTGCACCTTCTGCAGGTCGACCCGCAGCACACGGGGATAGGTCCATTCGGCCACGAACATTTGCCCGGCGTAGGGTCCGAATGCTCCATCGGTCAGGTCGAAGACCGGTTCCGCGGTCGAGCCGCCCATGTCTCCCTGCGGGAACAGGATCGCGGGCCTCTTCCTGCGGCGGTCTAGTTCTGCGACATCGGCATCAATGGGATCCGTGCCGCGGAAATCCGGATGCCAATGCAGCGAGGCCGGGTTCCCGTGAAACGCTCCTTCGGTGACGTGGTGGAGAGGCGATGTTCCTACCCACTCGCCTTGGTTGTCGGCGACGAAGATATCCCCATGCGGGCTGATTGCAATCCCGTTGGGCTGGCGAAAGCCGCATGAGTACGGACGCACGGCGCCATGCGGCCGGATCTGCAGGGCGCATCCCCGGTACCGTACCGGCGAGTAATGTCGGATGACGTTCACCTTCCCCGGCACGGGTTCAGGGGCTTGTCGCGGGCGGCGCGTCAGTTCGCCGCGCGCAGGCTCGCGCGGTTCGGCATTGCCGGATGCGAGACCCAGCGTGATATACAGGTTGCCCTCCGCGTCGCGCACGGGTCCGGCGATGAACTCGTGATAGTTGCCGGAGAGGCCCCAGTCGTCTGACACCGTCTCGAACAGGTCGGCCATGCCGTCCCCGTCGGTATCCGCAACGCGCGTTAGCTCCGGAACCTGGGCGACAAAGAATTCTCCCGAGCGCTCCCCTTTCGCGATGCCCAACGGCGTGTGCAACCCCTCGGCGAATCGATGCCAGCGCTTCGACCGCGGATCGAACGAATAGATGTAGCCGCGCCGAAAGGTCGCGTACAGCCTGCCATCATCACCGAACGTGACGGCGCTGATCTCGGGAGCGATGTCGCGAGGGCCCGGAATGGTCTCGACCTTGTAGGAACTGCTGGGAACCTGTCCGAACGCCAGCGCTCCCGCCGCTAGGAACGCTGCGGACAAACTCGACTCGACGAGGCCCTTAACGCTTCGCAACAACGGTTACCTCGAATTCCACCGGCCCGCCGGGAGGGATTTCGAATCCTTCAAGTGTCGAGCGAATCTCGACGCCCGCATCGGTCGCTGGCACAAATCGCATGGGCTGCCGCACATCTTCGAGACGAAAGCGTCTGGCGATTCCGTCCTCTACAGGGGTGATCCGCTCATGGACGCTCACGCCATCGACCAAGTAGTGGAACTCGGGAACGGAGTCCACGAGCCGGTAACCCAAGAAACGCCGTTGCGGGATTCGATCCTCTGCGCCGACGCGGAGCGGGTATCGCCCTTCGCGGAAAAAGACGTCTCCCACGATTTGGGCCGTCTCGGTCAGATTGGTCTCCCGGTTCTTCTTCGTGAGCAGAGTCCGGGTCAGATCGACGAATCCGCCACGCCACGCGTACCGCAGCCTGGATTCGCCGGCGTCGAAGCAATACGAGATCCCACCGGGCAATCCGACCGCGATCGCCGCCGGGGTGGCTTCGGGCATGTCCCAGCGCACCACGATGGCGCGGTCCCGGGGCACGGGTGCCGATTCCCCGCCTCCACGGGCGTCTTCGGCTCCGAATCCGAACGGCGGGATCTCTTGGTCGGCGGAGCGAAACGCCGCCCAGAGCTCGCTGATCGCGATACGCGTCGCATGACTCGCCGGGCCGCCGAAGTACTTCGGCATGGATGTGCCGACAACTACTCGCGCGGGATCGCGCATCCAGCGTTCAAACCATGGCCACCGCAAGCGACGACCGACATCCAAGAGATCGGGACCGTTCTCCCCGAGTGCCGGGAACTCACCCCACCCGTGGCAACCGATGCAGCCCATGCCACCGCGACTGCCATCCACTCCCAATCGAATCAAGCCCTCCGCGCTCAATTCGGTGCCGGGGCCGTCGTAACCTTCCTGGGGAATCACACCGCTCGCCTTGGGCAGTGCGTCTGCGAACCAACGAGCGTGGGCTCCGCCGAAGCTCGGCATTCTCAGTTCTTGCCATCCGAGGGTGCGTGTTCCGTCTGTGAGTACCTGATCGATTGCCACCGAGGTCAGCTTGCCCCCTACACCTGTCAGGCTCGGCGCGGCTTCGGCAATCGCCCCGCTCGCGGACTTTCCGTCAATCTCGTGGCATGCCCCGCACCGCAACTGGCGCATGCGACGAGGCAAGTCGAATGTCGGCGCCGGCACTCGATCCGGAGCCGCCCGATAGCTGGCTACAAACGTACGCAACGCTTTGCGCTGATCCGCATGCAGTCGATACCGCGGCAGGCCGTTCGGGACCTCGTCGGCAAGGCATCCCTCCCGCGCATCCAAGGCCGTGAGTGCGAGCGTGTCCGGGGACGCCTCGAGATCGTTCAACTCGTGGCAGGCGAGGCATCCCCTATCGAGCACGAGTTGCCTTCCCCGCGCCGGATCGCCTCCCGCTACGGGCACTTCGAAACGTTCGTCCAGAGATAGAGACAAGAACGCCGCCAAATCGAGTGCCTCGCCGGCGTCCAGATGGAAGGACGGCATGCGACCGTCGGGCAGGAAGTGCAGTGGGTCCAGAAGGAACTCTTGCAACCGGCCGACGGTCATCTTCGAACCGAGTCCAGCAAGGGGCAGGTCGGTGCCATGACATGCCACGCAACCGTAAGACTGGAATGTCGTCCTGCCGCGCCTCTCCGCTTCGGTGCGAACGCGCGGTTCTTGGATTTCCGGCAGTCGCTGCTCGGCCAGAAACGCGGCGACATCCTCGCGCTCCGATGCGGAGAGCAGTTGCGGCATAGTCGCCCACGCGCGGAACCGTTCCGGCGCGTCGAGCCAATGCCGGATCCACCTGCTCTTGACCCTGCTGCCCAGCCCCGTGAGCACCGGACCGGGACGCTCTTGGATTGACGCGGAATCGGAGCGGTGGCAGTTCGCGCAGCCGAGGTCTTCGAACAACTCGCGGCCGTCTATCGGATCGGCGTCCACGGCATCGTGCGAGAGCAAGCGGACAGGCAACGGCTCGCGCGCGAATCCAGGCCCAGCCCAATCCAACGCGAACCATTGAGAGCCCGGGTCGCGTGGCTGGTCCAACTCAATCCGATGCGCCCCCGCTTGCAGGTAGACCGGGGACTCGTCGAGCAGCAGTCCGTCTATCCGCAGCGATCCCGCTGACGGGAAGAACGAGTAGTCGCCTTGCCTCAAGATTGACAGGTTTCCAGACCACTGGATGCCTGCCGATTGGGACCGGGGCGTGAAGCCCTCTTCCGTGTCCAGAAAGAGTTGCGGGGCCGCCCGACTGATCTCGATCCCTCCGCTAGCAGCGAGCAATCCGGTTTCGGCGCCAACAACCGAGGGCAGGCCAAGGGCGAAGGTCCCGACTACAGCGAGGAACCTCGCGACCATGATCAGAATGTTACCCCCTCGGCAGGCGCATCCACCAAGAGGTTGCGGCACGGGAACGTGCGAACCGATTTCGAATTCCGGATCCGAGACTTTCCAACAATGCGGTATAAATGCTAGTATCTCGCTTTGGGAGGACATCACCATGTCCATGACTAGACGAAACTTGCTTGCCGGAGCGGCCATGGCTTCGACTTTCCTGCCGGGCTTGCGGGCTCAATCGGAAGTCCGTCAGTACGTTCGCTTCCGCAAGGACAGAATGGTCGGCTTCGGCGAACTCGACGGCAAGACCATCCACGTGTTGGAAGGGTCCCTGCTGAAGAGCCGCAAGCGTTCTGGCGACCAAGTCGCTGCCGCGGACGTCAAGCTGCTCTTCCCCATCAAGCCCCCCAAGCTGTTCGCAGTCGGCTTGAACTACAGGAGCCATCTCGGCGACCGGCCGCCGCCCAAGAACCCCGAGATCTTCTACAAGCCGACTACTTCGCTGCAGCACCCGGACTCTCCGATCCTCATCCCGTCGGATGCCAAGAATCTGCACTACGAGGCCGAGTTCGTCATCGTAGTCGGCAAGGCGGGCAGCCGGATCGACGAGAGCCAAGCGGCGGACCACATCCTCGGCTACACCTGCGGCAACGACGTGTCGGAACGCGACTGGCAGGATGGCGACCTGCAGTGGTGGAGAGCGAAGGGGTCGGACACCTTCGCTCCCATGGGACCTTCGATCGCCGTGGGCTTGGACTATTCCAAGTCCGAGATCACCTTGCGGCTGAACGGCGAAGTGAAGCAGCAGCAAAAGATCAGCGATCTGCTCTTCGGGCCGGAGAAGATCGTGAGCTTCATTAGCAACTACGTTGCGCTGCAGGCCGGCGACGCGATCTACACCGGGACTCCGGGTTCGACCAGCGCGATGAAGCACGGCGATGTTTGCGAAGTCGAGGTCTCGGGCATCGGAGTGCTTCGGAATCCAGTCCGCAGGGCGCGCGGCTCAGGTCGGGCCTGAGGCTGACTCGCGATAGCGCCCGCGCGTCGACTCTTTGCAACGGGTCGCGGCGACTCGTGGCGCCACTCCTCTGCGTGGCCCTCGGAATCTACCGCGGTCCACTGATCGTGGCGGCCGCGAGCACTACCACTGCCAAACTGTCGGTGGATGAGCGAGAGCGGACAGTTCTCTACGTCCTCTACAACCCGACCGGACCGGGGCCTGCGCGGCACAGCCGTTGCGCATCCCGGAATCGCTAACAGCGAAACTGAGAGAATCGGTTGAGTTGCGGGAGTCGGTCCGTTTCGGCTCCCAATCCGGTGGATGGAGCATTCACGGCGTCCAGGACCTTCAGCGGTTGCCGCCGGATTCTGGTCGGCCGTCAGACGGCGCGCAGTCGACAGCGTATCGACGGCGGGCATGACAGGTTGCGTGGCAAATCGCGAATGGACAGCCGCTCCGGATCACGGGTGATCAGCCTCCAACGCAATGGATCAGACTAGGAACGTCGAATGAGCGAATCAGATTCGAGCGCCATCAAGGCCGACATCGGAACGTTCATGCAGGGGCTCCGCCAGCGGAACCCCGGTGAGACGGAGTTTCACCAGGCCGTCCAGGAATCAGCTCGATGGATCATCCCGTTCTGTCGCGAGCACCCCAAGTACAGCGAAGAGCACATCTTCGAGCGCATGACCGAACCCGACCGCGTGATCATCTTCCCAGTGTCATGGGAGGACCGTCACGGCGAAGTACAGGTGAACCGTGCTTGGAGAGTACAATTCAACAACGCGATCGGTCCATACAAGGGCGGCATGCGGTTTCACCCGACCGTATCGCTAAGCATCCTCAAGTTCCTTGGGTTCGAACAGGTCTTCAAGAACAGCCTGACCGGATTGCCGATGGGCGGGGCCAAAGGCGGGGCGAACTTCGATCCCAAGGGCAAGACCGACCACGAGGTGATGCGCTTCTGTCACTCCCTGATGCTGGAACTCTCCCGGCACATCGGAAAGGAGACAGACGTGCCTGCGGGGGATATCGGGGTGGGCTCCCGCGAAATCGGATACATGTTCGGCATGTACAAGCGGATGACGAACAGGTTCGTGGGTGTCCTCACCGGGAAGGGTCTCGCTTACGGTGGGAGTCCGGGCCGCGTCGAGGCCACGGGCTATGGCAGCGTCTTTTTCATGCGCGAGATGCTCGCGGCCCGGGGTGACGGTCTCCGCGGCAAGACCGCGGTCGTGTCGGGAGCTGGCAACGTGGCCCTCCATTGCACCGAGAAACTCATCGAAGTGGGCGCACGGGTGGTGACGGTCTCGGACTCGGATGGCTTCGTCCACGATCCGGACGGAATCGACGAAGAAAAGCTCGCATGGCTGAAGGACCTCAAATTCGTCAGGCGCGGTCGAATCCACGAGTACGCCGATGCCTTCGGCTGCGACTTCCATGCGGGGCAGCGGCCTTGGGCGGTACCTTGCCAACTCGCCTTTCCATCGGCGACGCAAAACGAACTCAACAGTGCGGACGCACGAACGCTGCTGGACAACGGACTGATCGCCGTGAGCGAAGGGGCGAACATGCCAACCGAGTTGGGCGGCGTGGAGCAGTTCCTGCGAGCGGGAATCTTGTTCGGCCCGGCCAAAGCCGCCAACGCCGGCGGCGTGACTGTGTCGGGCCTCGAACAGAGTCAGAATGCCGTGCGAGAACCGTGGAAGCGCGAAGACGTGCTGGCCCGCCTTGATGACTTGATGAAGCTCATTCACAGCCAGTGTGTCGAGTACGGCCAGGAGCAAGGTCGAGTGAACTACGTCAAGGGCGCGAACATCGCGGGATTCGTGAAGGTGGCTGACGCGATGCTAGCGTACGGCATCGTTTGATCCGGCACTGGCACTGTTCGGAGCGGCTGCACAACGATCTGAAGTCCGGTTGAACGCTCCGGCGGGCATGCAATGGCGGGGGTACATTAAGTGCATGGCGGAATTCGTCCTGCCCGGTGGTCCGTGCCGCATCCTACAAGCAGCTTGGAAGCCGCTAGCCGACCACTTGGGTGCAGAGAATCTCACGCTTGGGGGCGGCACGGCGCTAGCCGCGAGATGGCACCATCGCGAGAGTACGGATGTGGACCTATTCACCGCCCCCGGGGGCTTCCGGCAAGCAGGGCTGCTCCCAGCGACATTGGAAGCGCTAATTCGATCCGTTTCCGGTCTGACCGTGGAATCACTCAATGTGGACGAGGTCAATTGCCACGTGATCTTTCGGGAGGGGCAGCTGGACCTGCTTAGCCGACCGCCGATCATACCGGAACCCCATTCGGGGGACTTCGTTGCAGGAACATCCATTCGCATGGAATCGAATGCCGCCATACTGGCACGGAAGATCCACGAGCGCATTTTGACCATGGGCTTGCTCTACCCACGGGATCTCTATGACATCGCGTGCGCCGCGAAGCTGAACCCGGAAACTCTGCATGCCGCATGGGCGGCGAGGCCCACGAGGAACTTAGTACCGACTGGGTTCGCTCTGAGAAGTCTTTCGCCGGGCTGGATGCAACGGCAGGAGCGACCGGTTCTGCGCCCAGCATTCGCCGGTATCGAACTGCATGCGGTCAACATCGTGCTGGCTGCGATTGACGAACGCATAGAGGCCGAGCAGCGGCGCGAGGGAGCGGAGCACTGAATGGGACTCGACTTGGAATCCGTGCGGAAGGCCTACTGGGGTCCGGCCCTTGCCAGTCCGCCCGATCACATACCCTCGAAAGAGGAGTTGGTTGGCCACCATGAACGGGAGTTGGTCAGACTCTATCGAGAGGCGGGCCTTGACCCCGAGCCCGCCGGTATCGGGGAATTCGGTTCCTTGATCGGCGGGCCAGACAAGCCCCTGTCCGTGTTCCCGACGCGCCCGGAAGATGCCGTCCAGATCGAGCCCATGCCGATGGAGTGGTTCTCGTATGCGGAAGCCATGCGCACAATCACGGGCCCGGTCGAAGATGAACTCGCCTTTCTCGCCCTGCTGATCGGTAGCCACCTTGCCGGTGTGCCAAGCAAGCCAACCCCCGAGACGCTTTCGCGTTGGCTGCGCTCGGCGACTCACACAGACGAGAAGGAATTCGTGTACTACCACATACTTGGGAATCTCTGGCCAAATCACTACTGGGCGCTGCTGGGGGAGGTCCACCTCTCCATTCACGAAATCGCACGGGCTGTCCATATCTCGGGCGTCCGGACTGCCCGCCTCATCTACTGGCTGCACCAGTTCGCCCGGAACCCTCGCGAATCCGAACGCTGACTGATCGGCCAGCCACTTCGTCCAAAGTCATTCGATTCGTGGCCCCGGCGGCAAGCAACCCCGGTGACTCCGCGACCGGCCTTGCGATCCTCCCGCGCGACCGGCCATAATGGCCTAGACTTGCTATCGCGAATCTCTTGGGCTGCACACCACGTAACCTATCGCCATCCATACGGATCGCTTGGACCAGTCGAACGCACCTCACCAGGCGAAGCGCACGAAGGAAGTTCATCATGACTGATCGTCGCAGCATATCTGAAGTAACGGTCGAAAACTTCAAGGCGTTTGGTGAGAAGCGGCAACACATGAAACTCCGGCCGCTCACCCTCGTATATGGCCCGAATAGCTCAGGAAAATCCAGCTTGCTACAAGCGATCACACTTGCTCACGAAGCAGTGATCAATAGTACCGGGACGATCAATACTCACAAGACTCAACTGGCAGGAGGATCAATTGATCTCGGAGGGTTCCAGCAATATGTGCATCGTCGTGAGACTACTCGCAACGTAAACCTCGGATTCAGACTAGATATCGCAGCCGACGAACAGGTATTCATTGAGTTTGTAATTGGATGTACATTCAATACGGACTGTCAGCGCACCAATGATTTGGTCTATACAAAACGGTGTTCTGTCCGACAGGCTGGCAGGGATCTTCTTTCCTTTCGATTCGATCAATTTGGCGTGGGAACATTGGATACGTATGATCGGGACCATCGTTTTCTCGCAACAGGAACTACTTACGCTTATCATGTAGAAGTTCCTCGCGGCAAACTCTTTCCGAACTTTGATCTCGGTGTTTCCAAGAAGAAGAAAGTATGGTTGCCCGATTCTTGTCCGCGCTTGATGGATCGCATAAAGACTGTATTTTCTAGTGACCTTAGGTCCATGTTGTATTTGAGTGCAGTGCGCTACTTTCCTGATCGTGACTTCGCGAACACACTGGATAATCAGCATCCCGACTGGCTGTCAGGAGGTGCTGGGACATGGGATCGTATTTGCAAGGATCATCAACTTCGTAATACTATCAATGAGTGGCTAGGTGACGATCACGGCCTCAACATCCCCTATTATATAGATCTTCATCGGTCCGGTAAACCAAGCGAAACCGAAGGCAATGGATTGCGGTTGCATTCTAGGCCCATGCATAGACCTAGGCTGATTGATATGAGGACAAACACAATAGTCTCACACAAGGATGTCGGGATCGGGGTGAGTCAAATCTTGTCAGTCCTTGCAACCGCATTGAGTTCGGAAGGAGCTTTGATTGCAATTGAACAGCCGGAATTGCATCTCCATCCAGCGATTCAGGCCGAACTGGCAGACGTTTTTCTGTATTCCGCTCTCCAGCAAAATAACACGGTCATCGTTGAGACGCATAGTGAGCTTCTTATCCTTCGTATTTTACGACGTATACGCGAATCGACGGAGGCTAAAGACGCACACATGCTTCGGTCAAGAGTTCGACCAGACCAAGTATGTGTGATCTATGTCCAACCAACTGACACTGGTTCAAGAGTCTTCGAGATTCCACTGACCAGCGATGGAGAGTTTGGGGAAAGTTGGCCAGATGGATTCTTTCCGGAACAAAGTAAGGAGCTATTCTGACCAACGATCCACGAATCTGCTGTCGATCTTGTAGTTGGAATGACCTAGTAACAAAGGGAACTGGACAGATTTGTTCCAAGCGAGTTCGGCGTCGGAGCACCTAGAATCATCTCTGGGGTTTCCCGGTCATGGAAGACAGCGGGACACGCTGTTCGCAACGATGCAAGTCAGTTTGGAATAGTCAAGGACGCCTGATTCTACTGATCGCCCATGTAGCGGCCGAGGCCACATCTGTATCGTCGCCCTGCCGCAGCTTCGCCAGCAAGTCGAGTGCTCCCGCGTCACGGCGCGTACCGATGGAATGGATCGCGCCAACGAGCAACTTGCCATCAAGGTCGGACAGTGCCTCGCGAAGTGCCCGGTCCGCTGCGTCGCCGGGAATCTGATCCAACGCGGTGCGGGCGTAATGCGCGAGCCGGGTATCACCCAGCAACCTTGCCAGCGCGGGCACGGCCGACTCGTTTCCGACTACTGCCAGTCGCTGGCAGGCCTTGGCCTTAGCGAACTCGCCCGCATTTGGATCGTTCAGGATCTTGACGAGATCCGCGGAAGGGAGCGCCATGATGGCCGCCGACTTGTGCGGGGTGGTGGCGAGTTGCTGGTCGACCGCTCGCTGCAACTCGCCTCGCGACTGACTAACCAGTCGCCGACGGGCAGTAGCGGCAAGAACCCCGATCGCGAATAGCGTGCGTCTCAGCATCTGTGCCCCCTTCTAGACCAATCGCCACGGCTCGCGCAGGGCTCGCGAACGCATGCGATTAGCTGCATCGCTAGCGGGAAAACGATCCGTCGCCGGATCGAACTCCAAGGTCTCCCCGAGCTGGAACGCGATGTAGGCGACGTGACAAGCGATATGCGCCTGACATGCCGCGAGCGCATTTGCTCGCGGTTCCGCGCGAGACGTTACGCAATCCAGAAAGTCGCGTACATGCCGCGTCGTAGCCTCTCGGGCGTCTCCGAAAGTCCTCCGATATCGGCGCAGGCTGTCAGACGTCTCGACGACCCCAGCGTCACCAGTCTGCACCCAGCCGGAATCGCCCTCAAAGCGCACCGCGCAGGCGCCGAGGCCATCCCAGCCTGTATCGCGGAGGACGAGATCGAGCCCATTCGCATAGCGACAATCGACCGAGTACGGCGTGACTCCCTCGGGGCGGTGGGGTTCGACGCGCACGGGAGCCGTCTCGTCCAGGCGCGCAGCCGCGTGGCAGAGATCGACAGTGTGGGAACCCCACTCCAGAATTCCTCCTCCGTGGAAATCGTAGAACCCCCGCCAGCGGCTCTTCACGTACAGCGAGTTGTACGGACGCCATGGAGCTGGGCCCAGCCACCGATCCCAGTCCACGACGGCCTTTGGCGGTTCCGGCTCGGCCGGAAGCCAGTCGTGCGTCGTCAGCGGAGTGTAGCGATCTCCGGGCGCGGCATTGGCGTGCATTGCCCGCAGGTCCCCAAGTTCGCCGTTGCGCGCCAATTCGATGCAGTACTCGAAATTGGTGCCGTTGCGCCGTTGCGTACCCGCTTGGTAAACGCGGCCGAGTCGCTGGAAGGCGTCGGCTAGCGCCCGGCTCTCCTCGATCGTCATCGAGCACGGTTTCTCGCAGTAAACGTCCTTGCCTGACCGCGCCGTGAGAATCGAAAGCAGCGTATGCCAGCGATCCCCGGTCGCGATCAGTACTGCGTCGATGTCTTCGCGCGCCCACAGGTCGTGCATGTCTGCGTACATTGCGCAGTCCGAGTTGCCGTGGTGCTTGTCGGCCTTCGACTTGATGGCCTCGCGACGCTCGTTCCGGGCGTCGCAGATCGCCCGAAACTGCACGTCGTCCTGGAGCAGAAACGACTCCATGTCCCTCTCGCCTCTGCCCCCGATGCCCAATCCGGCAACGTTGATCCGATCACTGGGTGGCACGGCACCCGCCAAGCCGAGGACGCTAGAGGGGATGAATAGCGGAGCCGTTGCAAATAGCACGCGCCGCCTCGGAAAGCCGCGCGAGGAAACAGGTTTCGTTTCAGCAGTACTCAAGAGTTCCTTCCTCCGAGTCGCGAAGTTCCACATGCGAATCACTGGAACCATCCAAGGTCCAGCGAGCCTGTGTCTGGCTAAGCATAACGCAACCTCAAGACCGGGTCGACGAAGGCACATCGCCGGACGCCGCAGTTGGCATGGGCAGCGAAGGCCTTGATCGAAGGCTCGCGTTGGGGGCCAACATCTGTTGTATGATCGAAAAACCTTGGTCGGCTAGGCATGTCTTGGCTGTCCGTGTCGATGCGGATCGACGCCCGAACATCGTTGGTCGGGGTGGGCTTAGGTTCATGCACACTGTCCTAGTCACGGGAGCGAGCGGCTTCCTGGGCCAGCACCTCGTCAGGACCTTGCGACAGCAAGGGAGCGACGTCCGGATCAGGGCTTTCAGCCGGTCCGATTTCCCTGACGAGAACGACGGGCGCGTTGAGAGTTGGCGGGGCGACATCACGGCACCCAGCGATGTCGCGAAGGCGGTTGAGGGCGTTGACGAGATCTACCACCTAGCCGGTGTGGTGGAGCGAACGCCGAAGGATCCTTGGACGGCGTACCACACGCATGTCGGGGGCACGCGCAACGTCTGCGAAGCCATGCGCGAGCACGGCACTAGGAAATGCGTCGTCGTGTCGTCTTCGGGCACCTTGGCAGTAAGCCGCGAACCGACCGTGCATACCGAAGAGTCCGGTTACAAGCAGGCGATCGTCCATGAGTGGCCGTACTACTTGAGCAAGATCTACCAAGAGAAGCAGGCGCTGTGGTACTGCCGGCATCGGAACCTGCCGATCACCGTGGTCAATCCGAGCCTGTTGCTGGGCCCGGGCGATGCGCGCCTTTCGTCAACGAACGATGTGCGGCTCTTCCTCATCGGACAAATCAAGACCGTGCCGACCGGCGGCCTGAACCTAGTCGATGTGCGGGATGTCGCCTCCGCATTGATCGGGGCGATGCGCGACGGCGGTGTCGGCGAGCGCTATCTGCTTGGCGGCGAGAATCTGACGTTTCGCGAATGGATCGTCAAGACGGCGCAGATCGCTGGCATGCGCCAACCTGGAATCCAGCTATCGGAGCCCTTGGCTCGATTCGGAGCGGCGACACTCCGCCGCCTCTACCCATGGACCGGGAAAGAGTATGAACTCGACGACGCCACGATTCGGATGTCGTCGCTGTTTTGGTATTGCGACGCAACCAAGGCCCGGCGCGAGATCGGGTTCGCCACCAGATCGGCGGACGAGACCTTGCGCGATACGATCAGCTACTTGCGGGCGATGGGAGCGACATCGTAGCGATTACGGAGGAATCAATGGCAGGCATCAAGCAGCCGAGCGGCTTGCAAGTCCAACAGGACGTGCTGGACATGCTCGACGAAGCAGCGCGGAGATACGACCTTCCCGGTCGGGACAAGGCACTGCGCTGCGTCTTGGACTACGTGGCCCAGGACGGTGACTGGGACGAGATCTTCAAGAAGGTGCGCTGCATTCGATGCGGCGGTCGGCCGGGGTGGACGCCCTCGTCGTAGACGGCTCCATGGGCGAACACCAATTCCGCCATCCTTGCGTCATCCTGAACCCGAGGGCGGGCAGCGGTAAAGCCAAGCGCCGCTGGGCGGCGTTGCGCCCGGTCTTGGAAGAGCAACTCGGTCCGGTCGACGCGCGGTTCACCGAGCGGCCAAACCACGCGACACAACTCGCGCGGGATGCCTTGCGCGGCGGGGCGGACTTGGTGGTAGCCACCGGCGGCGACGGCACGCTCAACGAGGTGGTTAACGGCTACTTCTCCGATGGCCACGCGATCAACCCGAACGCGGCGCTGGCCCTCGTTCCGCTCGGTACGGGAGGCGACTTCCGTCGCTCCGCGAACTTGCCCAGTTCCCCGACCGAAGCCGTTAGGGCCATCGCGACCGCCAGCCCGCGGCGCATTGACGCCTGCAGGGTGCAACTGCACTCGCAGGATGGAGTCCCGGTCGAGCGATATTGCATCAACCTTGCCAGTTTCGGAATTGGCGGAGATGTAGCAGTCGCCGGCAAGGACAGCTTCCTCACGCCCTACAGCGGCAAGGCGGCGTTCCTTTGGGCGACTGCGATCTCATTCCTTCGGTTCCGGCCAAAGCCGGTGCGGATGGCGTTCGACGGAAATCCCCCGGGCGCTCCGATCGGGGTCATGGAAGTCATGATCGGTAACGGCGGCTACACCGGGGGCGGAATGCTTCCCTGCCCGCTCGCCAAGCTCGATTCGGGTTATCTCGATATCACCGTGGTCAAGGAAGTGAGCCTGTTCCAGTTCCTGCGGGCGGTACCGATCCTGTACTCGGGAAAGATTCACGAGCACCCGGAGTGCGAGCACTACCGGGTTCGAAAGATCGCGGCCACCTCCGAGGAATCCATGCTGGCGGAGGTCGACGGCGAAGCTGGCGGAGGCCTTCCGTTAACAGCGGAAATCCTGCCGGGGGCGGTCTCGTTCGCAGGTCTGGAAGGCGCTGCCGCCATCGGCTAGAATCATCTGCGACCGGACGATCCGTACCGACCATGTTGACCGTCCGCTCCGGTCGGATGCATCACTCCCAGTGCGTTCCAGCGACCTGCGTTTCGCCTCGCGGCGGGCGAGCGGCTACAACGTGCTAGAATCTGCGAGACAGGTCGTCACGGCCATGCCCTCCGATCTTTCCGTACTACAGCAAATACAGGAACTTGACCAGCGGGACGACGAGCTCACGAAGGAAATCAACAGCCTTCCCAAGCATGTAGAGGCAATCGAGGCTCGCTTGGAGTCCCACCGGCACGAGCTGGCCGAGACCGAAAAGATGCTTGCCGAGAACGGCAAGGAGCGCCGCCAGCTCGAAGGTCAGATCGGCGACCACCGCACCAAGATCTCGAAGCTTCAGGACCAGATGGCGGGAGCGCGGACCAACGAGCAGTTCCGTGCGTTCCAAAAGGAGATCAAGTTCTGCGAGGATCGCATTGACGACTGCGAGGTGCAGATCCTCGAAACGATGGAAGCGGCGGAAGACTTGCAGTCGAACGTGACCAAGGCTCAGGCCGAGTTGAAACGGGAAGAGGCCAAGGTCGCCAGCGACGTGGAGCAAGCGAGAATTCGAATCGACGCGGACAAGCAGGAACGAGAGGAAAAGCGCGCAACCCGCGAAGACCTATCCGCCGGCGTCCCGACTCCGACGATGCGCACCTACGAGCGCATACGCAAAGCCAGCGGCCGGGCCGTGGCAGCGGTCGATGGAGAGGACTGCGGTGCCTGCCACGTTCGCGTCCGCCCCAAGTTCCTCCAAGATCTGCGACGAAGAGACAAGGGCATCTTGACCTGCGAGAGTTGCGGTCTGATCCTATTCATCCCGGACCCTCCGGAAGATCCTGAACCGGCCAAAGAGCCCAACCCCGAATAGACACGCGCGCGCCAAGACGGATGAGTCCAATCCAGCCCCTCTCGATCCTCGGCGAGGACGAGTCCCTGTTCTTCAACTCCGTAATCGAATTCGCGGAGTCCGAAATCGCTCCATACGTGCGAGAGATGGACCAAGCGGGCGAACTGCGACCCGATGTCGTCAGCCAACTCTTCCAATTCGGGTTGATGGGAATCGAAGTGCCCGAGGAGTTGGGCGGCCAGGGAGGCAGCTTCTTCGACGCAGTTCTCGCGATTCAAGCTCTTTCGCGAATCGACGCTTCCGTATCGGTGGTGGTCGATGTTCAGAACACGCTGGTGGCAAACGCCCTGCTCCGCTGGGCGGACGAGTCCCAGAGAGCCAAGTACCTGCCGCAGCTGTGCGAGCACATGGTCTGTAGCTACGCTCTCTCGGAAGCTGGATCAGGAAGCGATGCCTTCGCCATGCAGACCCGGGCGGAGCGAAAGGGTGACATGTTCGTCATCAACGGACGCAAGTTGTGGATCACCAACGCCGATGAATCGAGTTTGTTCCTCGTGTTCGCCAACGCTGACCCCAGCGCGGGACATCGCGGCATCACGGCGTTCTTGGTAGAAAGGGACTTTCCAGGCTTCAGCGTGGGCAAGAAGGAAGACAAGCTCGGGATTCGAGCGTCTTCGACCTGCGAGTTGCTCTTCGATGACTGCGAAGTACCGGCCGAGAATGTCGTAGGCGAGATTGGCAACGGCTACCGCATCGCGATCGAGACCCTGAACGAGGGCCGCATCGCGATCGGAGCGCAAATGGTCGGTGTCGCGGAAGGGGCGCTCGGGCACGCGCTGGGGTACGTGCAAGAGCGCGAGCAGTTCGGCAAGCGCCTAGCGGAGTTCCAAGGGGTCCAATTTCAAGTTGCCGAACTCGCGACGCAACTTGAGGCCGCGCGGCTCATGGTCTGGAACTCCGCTCGCCTCAAGGACAGCGGCAAGGACTTCGTGGCGTCCGGAGCGATGGCCAAGTACTACGCTTCCGAAATGGCCGTGCAGCTGACCGCGAAGTGCGTCGATCTGTTCGGAGGAGTCGGATACACCGAAGACTATCCAGTGGCCAAGCTCTACCGCGACGCGAAGATCGGCACGATTTACGAAGGCACTTCCAACATGCAGCTCCAGACGATCGCCAAGGCCCTATTGAAGTACTGGTCGGAGAGCGGTGCCAAGAGGGCTCCGAAGTAAGCACCCACTGGCAGGTGGGCACCCTTTGGCCAAGGATCCCCAACCCTAGCAATCCAGCGCCTTGGTCACAGTCGATGTCAATCCGGCGCGGCAACGCGCACCGTTGCGGCACGAGCGTCGACCCGAGGCGACTCAGCACCCTAGCTGACGCCTGATTCGCGGTTCAGTGGCTGATTCCTAGTCGGTGCCCCGAACGCTGTCTCGGGCACTACGTCCGTCAAAACGCCAGCGGCAGTTTTCGCGCCTTCCCGTTGGTGCGCCGCAGGAATGAGAAATCGCACCCCTCGTTGGCTTGCAAGACACTGTCCAAGAAGAGCTTTCCGTATCCCCGGTCGTAGTGCGGCTCGCGTGGCACCCAAGCGCTTCTGCGCCGCTCGAATTCGTCCTCGGGAATCAACAGGTCGAGTTTCCGCTCCTGCACGCTCAAGCGAATTCGGTCACCGGTCTGGACGAACGCCAGAGGACCGCCGACCGCCGATTCCGGCGTGACGTGAAGCACCACGGTTCCATAGCTGGTTCCGCTCATGCGAGCGTCCGAAATGCGGACCATGTCCTCGACGCCTTGCTTGAGCAGTTTGGCCGGGATCGACAGGTTGCCGTATTCGGGCATGCCCGGTGCGCCGGTCGGGCCACCGTTCTTCAGCACCAGCACCGAATCGGGACCGACGTCCAGGTCCGGGGTGTCGATCCTGTTCATGAAGTCCTCGTGATCCTCGAACACAACCGCTGTACCGGTGTGCTCCAGCAGGCGAGGCGTTGCGGCACTGGTCTTGAGCACGGCTCCTTGGGGACACAGGTTGCCGTTGAGGATGATCGTGCCGCCTTCGGCCTGCAAGGCCCTCTCCCTAGGCAGGATCACCTCCCGGTTGTGGCACTCGGCATCGGCGACGTTCTCCTTAACTGTCCTTCCAGTGACGGTCAGGGCCTGGCCGTGAAGTTGGTCCAGCAGGTCGCGCATCACGACAGGGATGCCGCCGGCATAGAACATGTCCTCCATGAGGTGCTTGCCCGATGGCTGGATGTTCGCCACGACCGGCGTCTGGCGGGAGATCTCGTCGAACCGCTCCAATGGAAAGTCGATTCCCAACCTACCTGCAAGGGCGGTCAGGTGGATGATCGCGTTTGTCGAGCCTCCGATGGCCATGTCGACGCGCACAGCGTTCTCCAACGCATCCCGTGTCAAGACCTTGTCGGGCGTGAGATCCTCTTTGACCATTTCCACAATGCGCTCGCCGCTCCGGTGGGCGATTTCGAGGCGTCGCGAATCAGCGGCCGGAATGTTCGCGCAACCGGTCAGCGTCATGCCTAGGGCCTCGGTCAAGCTGGTCATCGTCGATGCCGTGCCCATGACCATGCAGTGGCCCGCCGATCGCGACATCGCGCACTCGATTTCGCACCAGTCCTCTTGAGTGATACGGCCCGCCCGGAGTTCGTCCCAGTAGTGCCAGACATCGGTTCCCGAGCCGATCTCCTTGTTTCGCCAGATGCCCTTCAGCATCGGACCGCCGGTCACGAAGATCGACGGCAGGTTCGCGCTAGCGGCGCCCATCAGCTGAGCGGGAGTTGTCTTGTCGCAGCCACACAGCAGGACCACGCCGTCCATGGGATTCGCGCGGATCGACTCTTCCACGTCCATCGCCATGAGGTTGCGGAACATCATGCTTGACGGGCGCATGAATGGCTCGCCGAGGGAAATCGTCGGAAACTCGAGCGGGAAGCCGCCCGCGGACCACACGCCGCGCTTGACGGCTTCCGCAACCTGCCGCAAGTGCGCGTTGCAGTTCGTGAGCTCGGACCACGAGTTGCAGATCCCGATGACTGGCTTGCCGGAGAAGACGGAACTGGGGAAGCCTTCCGAGCGAAGCCAGGAGCGGTGCAGGAATCCGAGCTTGTCTCCTCGGCCGAACCACTCTTGCGAGCGCAATTTCGAGATGTCTGCGGGCACTAGCGGACATCATAGAGTGTGTCCAGAGTGATTGCAATGGTGCGACCGAGGCTGGCACTGAAGCCAATGGCCTGGAAAGTAGACCTACAACGCGAACCTAACCCCCGACTCTCACCCGCTGACACCATTTCATCGTCGTGTGCTCCAAGAAGACGTTGACGGGTGTCGACGACGACTTGGTCGAACTCGAGAACATTACCGCTTTCGTCATCCACGCCGGTGAATTCGAGTCCAACATGGCCGCCGTGCGAAGTGCTTTGCCACGCGAGTGCTTGGACTCGCCCCAGAGAGGTTGCCACCGAGACAGGGCCTCGTCCCGATCGCATGCTCGGGCCCGCTGGGCGAGGTGTTCCCGAGATTCATGGGTCTTTGTTCGCGCTCCACACACCAAGGACAGCATGGACATGGTAGTACCAACGCAATTCCAGCAGACCACGCTGGGCAAGTGCTTCAGGCCGTGGCGCAGGGCAATGTCGACGACTCGCCTTCCTTGGTGAAGGCTCCCAACAGCGGGCGAGCCCGTGCAGGAGTCGGAGTCGCAGAGACCGAGTATCCGCCACCGGTGCATGCGCTCTGGAAACTTGAAGACGGCGTCATCAATTCGCAAGTTGCAACGCAAGGCGCGCTCGGCGACCTCCTCAGACTCACAGTCTGCAAGGACGATATCGTCCGATTCGCAGCCGGCTAGCGCTTGGCTAACGCCCTGGATGTTTGTAGCGGATTCTGACCCGCCTTGGTAACGGTGTCAGGGCGGCCGGTCGATCACCTCGGGCTAGGTGCGCGCTCTTGGCTCACAGCCATCTGGGGGCGATCAGCTGGCGTTCTGGATCCCGTTGGGCGTCAATCCGCGATGAGTACGCTGGCTGCGATGCCGAGTCCGTGAACCATGAGGAGGCTGCGCTCCACGCTCTCCAGCGCCAAGGCAACAGGGAGGTCGTCCGAGCGTTGAACCATCCCCAGCGCACCGACGAGCAATCCCCCGGTGTCGGGTGCATCCTTGCGCGGTGGCAGTTCCGTCCACCCCTTCTCTGGCCTCGTTAATCGCAGATCAGAACCCCGCGAGGTTCTACACCGACCGCTCCCGGGGATGATTCCACTAGCGTGCAGACGCGGTTGTCGGCTGCGCGTACTACGCGGCCGGTGCCGACCCTCCGTTCGTGATGCAGCGCGAAGAACGCATTCGCAAGCCCGTCCGCGACAGGCGGGTTCAATGATGTTGGTGCCTCGGTTCAAGACCGGCTTGATTTCTCGCGGACTTGCAGCTAGGATAAGCTGTTGGATCATTGATGCCCGGCGCCCCGCCACTCCCAGAAGAGACGTTCCAGCGATGGAAGAATCTGGCGCGCGACCTGTGGCGGGCCGGAGGGACGCCTCGAAGCTTGATCTCCGCTCTAGGACTCACCGATGAGCAGTGGCAGAGCTTCGTAGATTCCGTTCACGAGCACGCGAAGCCGCGGAGGCCTGTGGAAGGCCACCCGATCCAGATTCCGACGACCAGCCCGACTTCGTATATCTCCTTCCGACGAGCACTCAATCTCAGCGTTCCAGGCGAGCACACGGGCGACCGGCACTTCCACGAGTACTTCTTCGGATTCGTCGAGCCGACAGTCGCCCCACTGTGCGGCCCCGGCGGGATCGTCGACAGCACTCCGAGCCTTGGCTCAAAGGGCGTGCGCGAAATGGGCAAGATCATTGCGGATGAGGGCATTCAGCCCCACAACGGTCCGGTCTATGTCGCAAATCATTACCGAGCACTCGCAGATATCGCGCTAGACTCATTGCTGGATCGACCATTGGAGCAATTAGGTGAAATCGCACCGAAGTCCATCTTGTCGGCTTGGGAAGTCAACGACATGCTCAACAGTGAGCCTTACGAGATCGAGCACTTGGTCGAGGAATACCTAAAGCCCCTACGTGGCCAGTTGGAGGGTGTCCGCAGGGACACATACGATTGGTGGCTACCTACAATCGTCCCCACCTAACCGATCAGCAAGCTCTCCTAGAGCGTGTAATGGGAGAAGTAGTTGTTCGTATGCAGGATGCTGGATTCGTCCTGAAGGGAGGGTGTGCATTGGGTTTGCTTTACGGGGCGTATCGACATTCCACTGACTTGGACTTCGACGCCGAAAAAAGGGCGGACGTTACACGCCGTATCCGTAGAGCGACTCAGGCGGCTGGGGTCGAGATTGACGAATCCACATGGTGGTCGTCTGAAGGGGCGAAAAGACCATTGGAATCAATACGCTACAAGGTCTATTACCGAGGCATCCGAGGCGAGCACCAGCGACTCCAAGTAGACACCCGGTATCGTCCTAAGCCGAAATCTAGAGACATCGTTATTGTTGACGGGATCCGAACCTACAGTCCGACTGCACTATATGGTCAAAAGCTCGTCGCACTAAACGGCCGCGACGCGGCTCGGGACATATATGATTTGGCATTCCTGTCCAAAATGTACGGCGATGAACTCACTGACGCTCAGATCAAGAAGGCGGAATCCATCACTAGGGACATGGATAGTCTCGAGGCGGAGCTCACAAGGCTACTTCAGAAGGATCGGATTCTGGCACAAATCACGACTGCAGAAAACACAGTTCTCGAATTCCGAATGGCAGTCCAAGACCAGATGGGGCGGAGGGAGATGACGATTCCGGAGCAGAGCGTACCAATCTCGATTCCCATGAACCAAGAGATAATCGCGCTTCGGCACTTGCTCCACGGGGAACCGCTCACGAGGGCGAGGGAGAGTCGGTCGCTGGTCAGTGGAACTCGCAAAGAACTTGACCGAAGCGGTAGTGGTCGATCCGCGCAGCAACTCGATTGGTTTGATCGTTGATATCCACTCGGGCAGGAAACGACCGTAATGGGCGAGGCATTTCGGGTGTGCCACGGAGTGTAGATCTCGGATTGCAATGGATCTTGATCGTTTACATACCGAAGTGGAACTGGCGGTTCATAAGGGCCCGAGGACCTGCTCCCCAGACTACGTGACTCCGACGGTCGGTCGAGACCGTCGCTTCGCGAATGGTCCAAGTAAGGCCCTTGGGATGAGTTCGACCATCGGCGAAGAGCACCATCTGGCCAGCGACCAAGTTAATGATTTCGGCTGCCTACGGCTGGACTGGATCCAGCGAGGAGTGCCACGGTGGATCGTTCCCTAGCCTGCGCGTAGCACCAGAATACTGCACCGGGGCCGTGCGAGCAGCTTCCGAGCGGGTGGCTGCGCGGTGGTCAGTCGGCTGCGATCACGGTCCGCATCGGTAATTCATAGCCTTTGGCGAGGGCGCACTCACCGCTGCCGAGGTCCTGATGCCCCGAATCCGCCACAAGAAGTCCGCCCCGACCGGACAATCCAATCAAGACTGCTCAGGGATTCCGATAGGAGCCACACCCGCGCTCGGGAACTGGAAATCCTTAACATTCTCAACTGGCCAGAGGTCATGTCCTCTGCGGGAAACGCATGCGGATGCCAAGTGGGAGGAACAGTCACACCACAATCCGACGTAGCGACCTTAAGCATGTCCAGTGCGCCCAGCTGAAATCGCTCTGGGCCATGATATAGTGTACTTGACCGAACATTCTCAGTGAGAATCTCGGCGGCACGGTCAAGGATCGCTTCAAATTCCTAGCGAGTCAATGTGACCTCTCAACGCATTGGCAATATGCCATGCAAGGACCGGCGGAACTGCGTTCCCGATCTGACGCTCGGTTTCCCTCATCCCTCCGGGGAATCTAAATTCGTCGGGAAATGATTGCAGACGTGCAGCTTCCCGAAGTGAAATACGACGCTCGAGCCGATAGTGCCATTGGATGTTTCCGTGGTGCTCTGCTCGAATCGTAGTGGATGGTTTGTCAGCACGTAGTCGCCGATTCCCTTGTTCTGGACTTCTGGCAGCTTTGCTCCATACATGGGAAGTCTCTTTACTCGCTGATACACCTTCGAGATCGGCGAGGGCTTCACGCGTGGTGATTCGTCGGGAGTTTGGTTTCGGATGGTCGAACGGCCGCCCCCCTTGACACCAATAATGAAGGTTCGTTCTCGCATTTGTGGAACGCCATAGTCTGCCGCAAGGTAGAGACGATAGTTCACGGTGTACCCATCGAGTGAAAACTCGTCCAGCATCCGGTCAAAGAATGGCCTCCCATGAGACATTAGAAGTCCCTTCACGTTCTCTGCGACGAAAACCTTCGGTCTCGTTCGACGGATAGCCTCTACCATGTACCTGTACAGCACGGTTCGCTTTCCTGATTCCGCTTTACGCAGTCCGTTGATGGAAACGTCTTGACAGGGAAATCCGCCGATTACGGCGTCAGCCGAGTCAGGCATCGTGGAGATCAGATTTGCGATGTCGCCTTCATGGATAGGATGGTCCAGATTCAGACAATATGTCCGGCACGCAGCTTCACTGATGTCATTCGCCCAGACCACATCGAATGGTAGTTGGTCATAGAGATGGCCCGCAAATCGGAATCCACCGCTGAATCCCAAGTCCATGCCTCCGCATCCGGAGAACAGGCTCACTACTCGTTGCACTCGCGTGGGCATCCTGTTGATTCTCTAGATCTGGATCAGTTTAGCGTACATCGCCCGCTGGCTCCCAGTGTTGAGAACTCCTTCTGGCGAATCCACGCAGTCACGCCCTGCGCCCGCGAGCTGAGGGTGCCATCTCGCGAAGTGAAAACCAGTGCTGGGAGAGAACGCACGGTGCATCCTCGAAATCAGCAACCGGACGTCGTTGGCGAGCCACGGGGGCCGAGTGTCGGTCGCGCACGAGAGTCCTGCGATTCTCGACGCAGCCGATGACGAGGCCACAGAAGGACTCACCACCGACAAGGCCGACCTCAAGCCCTGATCTGTACTTCGGCCGTGTTGAACGCCGCCTCGCGGACGATCTGCGAAACACCGCCACGGTCGACAGCCCGAGGCTGCACCGCGGCCACTGTGCTTCACAGCGGCAGGCCATACTCTCTTACTTGATGCGCTTCGCGATGGGCGGCGAACATGACCGCCGCTAGATGGTGGAAGTCACCGCCATAGCGACATTAACTGCGAGACGACGAGAAGCGCCACGACGAATCGCGGGAACCACGACTCGTCATCGAATCACTCCATACATGATCGGTTGGGTGCTAAGGCACTGCCTGCGCTGGGTCCGTTGGTTCCTGAGACATACATCGATCTGTCCAACTTGATTGCCGGATACTATTCGAGAGGCGTATAGTTGGATGTCGCGGAAACGTAATCATGCCCAAGAACCTTACTCGTCGCAGATTCATCGGAGGAGTGGCCTCAGCGGCCGCCGTCAGTGCAAGTCACGCGAACGCTGCGGAGTCCGGCAGCGCGAGCAACGCCCTGCCCATCCGGCCGCTAGGCAAGACCGGCGCCGAGGTTCCGATCCTCGCGATCGGCGGCGGCAGTCGGCTCGGGATGTACGAGGAAGAGGATCGGGCCGTCGAGGCCTTGAATCTGGCGCTCGACCTAGGCATCGCTTACATCGACACCGCCCAGGGTTACGGCGGAGGGAACAGCGAGACTTGGGTGGGAAGAGTCATGGCCCACCGCCGAGGCGAGGCCTTCCTAGCCAGCAAGATCCGGCTTCGCGACTACGACGAGGCCATGCGCGAGACCGAGAGGGGCTTGCGACGCCTCCAGACGGACCGAATCGACCTGCTCCACATCCACAGTCTCGGTGACGAAGAGGATCTGAAAGCCATCGAGGCCGGCTCCCTCCGGGCACTGCGTGAACTCCGTGACCAAGGCGTCTGCCGCTTCATCGGCATTACCAGCCACACCTATCCGGATGTGCTCGCGACAGCACTGGAGCGGCACGACTTTGACTGCACGCAGATGGCTCTGAACGCTGCGAAGCAAGGTCGCAGCCGCAATTCGAGGGAGCCTGTCGCCACTCCTCCCGAAGACAGCTTCGAGGCGGTTGCCCTTCCAGTCGCATCACGCAAGGGAATGGGAATCATCGCCATGAAGGTCACTGGGCAAGAGTCCCTTGTCGGCACTGCCGAGGGCAAGTCCGGAGTCGACCGGTTGCTCCAATACGCTTGGTCGCTGCCGGTCGCGACAGCGGTCGTCGGGATGCCGACCCTCGAATTCGTCAGAGAGAATGCCGCGATAGCGCGTAGATTCGAGCCGATGCCCGAAATCGAGATGCGCGACTTCTCGAAGAAGCTATCCGACGCGAACAAGCACGCGCTGGACACGCGGTTCCACCATCACGTGGATGCCTAGCCTCCGAGGCTGATCATCTCGATCTTGCGCACGGCCTCCGGATTGTAGCCCTCGGCCGACGAGATCGCCTCAAGTCGCTGCTCGGAATAGCGATCGGTCCGCCCTTGCCAGACCGCAGAAACCGCCTCGCGAAGTTCACGGTCAGTCACGGAGGATCGCAGCATCGACTTGAGGTCGTACCCCTGCGACGAAAAGAGGCACGTGACCAATCGACCGTCAGCCGTCAACCTAGCCCTGGTGCAGGCGCCGCAAAACGGTTCGGTCACCGAAGCAATGACGCCGAATGATCCGCGTCCGTCCTGGAATCGATAGCGTTGCGAAGGAGCGCTGCCGCGACTCCAAGCAACGGGGTCGAACGGGTACAGGCGGGCGATGCGCTCAAGGATCTGCGCCTTGGTCACGAGCTTGGTGGATGTCCACTGGTTGACGTTGCCGACATCCATGTATTCGATGAAGCGAATCTCGAAGCCTTCCGACCGGGCGTAGTCCAGCAGCTGCGGAATTTCGTGTTCGTTGACCCCGCGTTCCACGACGGTGTTGATCTTGATCGGCTCGAGGTTCGCGGCTCGCGCCGCGTCGATTGCCCGCACCACGGTCTCCACGTTCCCGCGCTGGGCCATCCGCACGAAAGTCTCGGGATCGAGCGAGTCGAGGCTGATCGTGACTCTCTGCAGACCAGCCTTCCGCAAGGGAGCCGCGGCTTCGGCCAAGAGCAGGCCGTTCGTCGTCAGGCAGATGTCTTCGATGCCATCGATGGCGGCCAGCATGGCCACGAGATCCGGCAAGTCCTGCCTGAGCAAGGGTTCCCCGCCGGTGATCCGCAGCTTGCGGACGCCCAAGGCGGCGAAGCAATGCACGAGCCTGCCGATCTCCTCGAAGCTCAGGATCTGCTCCTTCGCGATCCAGTCGTATCGGTCCAGAGGCATGCAGTACGTGCAGCGGAGGTTGCATCGGTCCGTGACCGAGATCCGCAAATCCTCCAAGCGGCGCTGGTATTTGTCAATCAACACGTGCGGACTGGGACAAGGCCATTGTACTGGGGGGCACTGGATTCCGTGGCAGGTTCGCCTCGTCGCGCCACTCAGAACACTATGCGGGTATGATGATACAAAGCGATGATCGAGGTCACCCCACCGGCCGTCGAGCGAATCCGGGCCATGATCGCAGCCGACAATCCGGGAGGACTTCTGCGGCTCGGCGTGATCGGCGGCGGCTGCTCCGGACTCCAGTACAAGTTTCGGCACGAGCGCGACTCGCGCACCAGCGACACGGTGTTCGAGGTGGACGGCGTTCGACTATGCGTCGATCCGAAGAGCTACACCTACCTGGACGGACTGACGCTCGACTTCGTCGACACGATTCTCGAGCAGCGGTTCTTGTTCAAGAATCCGAACGCCGGGAAGAGTTGCGGTTGCGGGAAGTCCTTCCAAGTCTGACTGCGGTTCGGGGCGTGATGCGTTAAGCGACCGAGAGCACGGCAGAACCGAACCGGCCAGCGTAGCCTCATGCAGCGAATTCCCGTCAGCGACTGGTACGACACGTTCAACCGAGCGGCGGGGGACCTCTACCCCGGCCGCTACACGCGCGAGTACACGTCCCATCTTGTCGAGATCTCCGAGCGGGTCCAGGCCCTCGCGCGTAGCAAGCAGTCGCTGATCGTCGCTCACAACTACCAGTTCCCCGAACTTCAGGAGGTGGCGGCGGAGGTCGGCGATTCGCTGGGGCTCAGCCGCTACGTAGCCCGGCAGGACTCCCCCCGTGTCGACTTCTGCGGAGTCTGGTTCATGGGGGAGACCGCGAAGACCATCGCGGGAGACAGGACGAAGGTCTACATGCCCGACAAGCCGGGGTGCTCGCTGGTGGAATCCATCGATCACGCTCGCGTCCAGCACTGGAAAGAGAACTGCCCCGACGGCATCGTGATCTCGTACGTCAACACCGACGCCGCCACGAAGGCCCTGAGCGACTATATCTGCACATCTCGCAACGCTCCCCAAGTGCTGGACCACGCCGCCCGCAACAATCCCGGCAAGCGCATCCTGTTCCTGCCCGACAAGTTCCTCGGGGCGGTCTCGATCGCCCAGAGCGAAGCGGTCGACGGCAAGTTGGTTGACCTCTACGACGGATGCTGCCACGTGCATGCCAAGATCGGCGAGACAGCCTTGGAAGACGCGTTCGACCGGCATCCGGAAGCGGAGCTGCTGATTCATCCCGAGTGCGGATGCGCCTCGCACTGTATGGCGAAAGTCATGCGGGGCAACTCGCCCTACCAGAAGGCGTTCTTCCTGTCCACGGAGGGAATGATCCGCCACGCGGAATCGTCCGTAGCGAGCGAATTCATCGTTGGAACCGAGATGGGCATGGTCTACCGCCTGCGCCGCGAGATCCCGGACAAGGTGTTTCACGCAGTCAGCCCCGACGCGGTCTGCGAATACATGAAGATGAACACGCTAGAAAAGCTGCTCGCGTCTCTGGAGAACGACCAGATCGAGGTCACTGTCGAGCCGCAGACTGCCGCCAAGGCGCGGGTCGCGATCGATCGGATGCTCAGCATCCAATAGCCTCGCGCGGGCATCCCGGCCGACGCCCGCCTTCGGCGCGAGCTGTGCGACACTCGCAACGGAGGCAAGCCATGCGTTGGAAGAACTCGCTGCTTTGGGTGATCGTTACGGTGCTATGCGCCGGGATAGCCAGCGGTCAGGTCCGGACGACGCCACCCATCCCTCTCGACGACCGGCTCGCGGCGATCGAAGACCGTCTGACAGCTCTTGAAGACCGTCTGGCGCGAGTCGAGGAGGATCGTCAGGACCCGCGCGATCCAGACAGGCTGACGCTTGAGTCGGAAGCCAAGTTGGACCGGCTCGAGGTACGCGTGATCCAACTGGAGAACGCCCCGCGGAATTGCGACTGCAACACCGCAGGACAGCGCGACATGCTGGCACGCTTGCGCTCGATCGAACGCCAGGTGGCTCGCCTGCGATCCGCGGCGATTCGCTAGAATGCCTCGCAGTGAAGCGTCTACTGATCATCGCCTCCGCTCTCGCGTCGCTCGCGGCCTGCGGCCCAGGCGTCACGCACATTGACGAATCCCGGCAAGCGACCGGCGTCAAAGTCGGGGAGGTGTCCACCAGCTCAGCCGTGATCTGGACCCGCTTGACAGCGGCCGAGGACCGCAGAGCAGATGGCGAAGTGATCAGCGGTCGTCCCGAGAAGACCGAGCCTGGAGAGGAAATCGTCCAGCTGGATCCCAACTCCCTGCAAGGTTCCGCTCCCGGCGCTCCCGGGCGGATTCGACTGCGCTACGACGACAACGTCAACTTCTTCAATCCGGTCGTCACGGACTGGTTCGAGGTCAGCGCGCAGAGCGACTTCACGCACCACTTCCGCTTGGAGGATCTGCAGCCTGGCACCGTCTACTTCTTCGAGGTGCAGACCAGCGACCTGGCCGGCACTACGGAGCACAAGGCGGTCAACGGGAGGTTCGAGACCGCCCCGCCGCCAGACGAGTACACCGACGTCACCTTCACGGTCGTCACCGGCCAAGCCAATCGCGACCTCGATGACCCCGAGGGCTTCAAGATCTACCGGTCGATGCTCGAACTGGCACCCAAATTCATCGTGCCGACGGGGGACACAATCTACTACGACAGCGACGCTCCCCTCGCAACGTCCATCGAATTAGCTCGCTATCACTGGCACCGCATGTACAGCTTCCCCACCCTGCGCCGCTTCCACATCGTCGTTCCGGGGTACTGGGAGAAGGACGATCACGATTCCTACCACAACGACAACTGGCCAGGCATGTCCCGGCACTACATGGGAACCTTCAACTGGGAGCAGGGCTTGCAGGTCTATGCCGAGCAGGTGCCGATGAGCAACTTGCCGTACCGCACTTTCCGATGGGGCAAGGGCCTGCAAGTGTGGGTGGTCGAGGGCCGCGATTTCCGCTCTCCGAACACCGATCCGGATGGCCCTGACAAATCGATCTGGGGTGCCGAGCAGAAGCGGTGGCTGAAAGAGACCCTGCTGGCGAGCGACGCGGACTGGAAGGTTTTGGTCAGCCCCACGCCCATCGTCGGTCCCGACCGGACGAACAAGGCGGACAATCACGCCAACAAGGCGTTCCAGATGGAAGGCGACGAGATGCGCGGGTGGTTCGCGGAGAACTTGCCCGACAACTTCTTCATCGCCTGCGGCGACCGGCACTGGCAGTACCACTCGGTGCATCCAGGCACAGGCGTTCATGAGTTCTCCTGCGGGCCGGCCTCGGACGAGCATGCCGGCGGCACACCGGGTGACGACGACGATTACCACCGCTTCCATCGCGTCGAAGGAGGCTTTCTCTCGGTCACCACGAGCACCGTTCTGAATAAGAGCAGCATCGTGTTTCGCCACCATGACGTGGATGGCGGCGTGCAATACGAGTGGTCGCGATCCAAGGAGCTGTGACCGCGGACGACGCGGACGAGCCGGGAAGCCGATCGCAGGGTTCGAGTGGCTAGTACACGCGGCGGCGGAAGGGGCGGAACTCTTCCTTGACCGCTTCGTAGGTCAGTGCGGATTCATTACCAAGCACACGGAGACCCTCGCGGACCAAGCCCTTGCGAACCAACCGTCGCAACGAACCTGACATCCGGGCGGCGACTTTCGGATTATTGACATCGACATCCACGCCAATCCCCATGACTCGCATCGTATGCGGGCCCGGATTCTGGCGCAGCCACTCCAAGATGAGGCCGTCCTGCGCTTCCCGCGTCGCAGCGTTCGTGCGCCGTCGCTCCTTAGCGGTCATAGGCATCCCTCGCGCGGCGCGCGTGTCGCGAACAGGTCCCTACTCATCGGTCTACGCCCCGCCGGGTCCACTCGGCACGGTGGATCAATCTAGTTGCAAACTCGCTTCCCCGAATATCGTCCCGTCCAAAGAGTCCAGCGCGGACGCACGGCTGACCGCAGCTACTCGCAGTCAGTGCCATCTTGACGGGACTGAGAGCGGCGGTGACTGCGTGACCGACTGCTAGGCGCGACATACTACCCCGATTCCCCGCCCTAATCGCAAGACCAGGAAGGCACCCCGGCGGTCGGAGTCGCGCGTCAGTTCCTCACTAGGCCCTCGCCTTGTCCGCGGCGCACGGACAGCCGCGGCGTGCATTCTTTTTCCTCTAATCTCAGTGCCGCGATCCATGGCGTCAAACAGAGCCCTCCAAGAGTCCCAAGGATCGCGTTATTCGCGAGAAGATGCCGGTTATGGACAAGCTTCCGTCCACCTGCACTAGCATGCCCAGCTCATCGTAGAGCTTCAGGAGGGGCTTGGTGCGGCTGTGGTAGTTCTGAATCCGTCGCCGCAAGACATCGGGATTCGTGTCCGCGCGCTTGGTGTACCCAGAGCCCCAACCGGCCATGCCGCGTTCGCGCACGCGCTGCTGAATCACGTCGTCGGGAGGGCTGAGGTAGATAACCCGATCGATGTCCCAGTTCTGCCAGAGAAACTCGGCTTGCGCCCGCGTGCGCGGGAATCCGTCTAGGACGAACCCGTAGTTCCAGTCGTGCTCCTGCAGCCGTCTCCGCACCACGTCCATGACGATGTCGTCCGGTATCAAGTTCCCCGAGTCCAGGATCGTCTGGACACGCGCCGCCAGCTTGGTGCGGTGCTCCAAGTGCCAGCGGATGATCTGCCCCACGGAGATGTGAACGAAGTCGAACCGCGATGCCAGCATGCGGCTCTGGGTAGACTTGCCCGAGCCTTGCGGACCGATGAGGATGTACTTGTGCAAGGGGCTCCGACGCGACAGGCACTGGCCCGCCCGTTCAAGTATCGAGTCTACAGCATGGTGCTCGCGCCCTCGCGAGCCCGACAGGATAATCAACCGGCAGTTGTCGATCGAGATGACGGGAAGCGCGACGAAATGGATTGACGAAGCCGCTCATGCAGGGTCGGGCGACCGAATCGACCCGGGTGGTTTCGATGTCGTCAAAATGCCGTTCTGCGAGCGTGCGCTGATCAGTGTGGTAACTTGACTGCTTCCGACCACAGGTTGTCCTCCGGTTCCCGCTGTCGCGCTATCGTGTGGGTCGGCCCCGCGCACTGATCGATCAAGATGTCCATTTCGGGTTCCCCATCCTGATCGGCCGTGGGCAGGCGGTTGCTAGGCTACTGTTGTCCCGATGGCGGTCTCAACGCGAGCTAAGCCGAGAAAGGAACTGACGGTCGGGCCGATAGACGGATTACCTCACTCTTGGAAGGGGAACGATGAACGAAGAACTGCGACTCTGGATGGTTGGCGAAGCGGGAGAGGTGGAGCCCTTGTCGCCAGTCAGCGAAATGCCCTCGGAGCTGGCGCTTGAAGATCTATTGGTGCGCAACCCAGAGATGCTGGAAACCGGTCTCAAGCTGGTGGGACGACAGACGCCTACTGAATCCGGCTGGCTGGATCTCCTCGCCGTTGACCGGGATGGCCGTTTGGTCGTCTATGAGTTGAAGCGGGGAACGCTGGCCCGGGACGCCGTAACCCAAGTGCTCGACTACGCTTCGGACCTAAATGGCATGGATGTCGCAGACCTCTCGAAGCACATTGCCGAACGCTCCGGGAAACCCGGAATCGACGGAATCGAAGATTTCGAGCAATGGTATTTGGACAACTTCGGCGGGGACGATCTGTCCCGGCTCCTGCCGCCTCGCATGGTGCTGATGGGTCTGGGCGTCGATCCAGTTGTCGAGCGGATGGCAAGGTTTATTTCTGGAGGACCGGTGGATGTGTCCGTGGTGACGTTCCAAGGATTCTTGCGTGGCGAGGATCGACTGCTTGCGCGGCAGATGGAGGTACCGCCACCTCCGAAACGACCTGGCTACGCGAATATCGCCGAAAGGCGCAGGGCCTTGCGGGAGTATCTGGCACGCAACGACTATGCGGGGGTGTTTGACCCAGTTCATGATGACCTCCGTTCATCTCTGCCGAAAGGGGGCGTATGGGAGGAGCCGCGTGCCACCGGAATCAGCTTTCTGCTCACCAAGCCAGATGATCCTAGCCAATCAAGAACCTACATTGGGGTATATGCTGGACATGATGGTGCAGGCGTCTACAGCGTCAGCATCCTTCCAGAGGCGATTCGTTGGGGTGCGGAGGCCTTGGAAGCGCTAAAGGAATCGATCAATCCGATCAAACTGAGCAAGTGGACGTACGGAGGACTCTGCTTCTTCTTCAAGACGAAGGAAGAGTGGGCCAAGCTTCAGCCCGCCATGCACGAATTCTTGAAGGCCGCGATGGCGAATCGAGCGGCCGCGGGAGCGAAACCGCCGAGCACCTGATTTGGGGAGACAGAGCGGTGTCCATGGCGGCACGAGTTGGTCTCGCCGACACTCCGCTTGCTACGCTTCAGGGCGGAATCGATATCCCAACTTGGTACGCGACCAGGGTCGCTTCACCCTGAAGCGGCCTGCACCTCACGGCACTGCCCAGAGCTCCATTCGACCGATCCACTAGCCGGAGAACTCCGGCGACGCAGAACTGCACCGCGGATTTGGATGCGTGAGGAACACTCTTCGTCCTCTGTGAGGTCGGTGAGCTGTCCCTGTCTCCAAACGCATGAGCCAGTTGGTGTCGGTTTTTGGACAGTGAATTGCGGTGGGTCTTGCGGAGGCCGCCCATAGCCCTAGGCTCACTGAATGTTCTCCTAACTTCTTACTGATCAATGACATAAGCAGATTCACGGAACGACCCGGGGCTAGTCTTCTTCTCGTTCAGCACCCACATCTTCTCGTTCAGCACCCACATCGGTGGATTGGTCGAGGCGGCCCCGGCCGTTGGGGATACGATAGAAGCCATGCCCGAACGGCAACCGGCTGCGTTGAGTCGTCGGGCGCTCTTGCAGGCAGGTGGGGCGGGAGCGATTATGGGTGCATTGGGATGTGGGGGCGGGCGGAATTTCGCGGATCCGAAGGAGGCACCGGAAGGCAAGCCCTCCGAACTGAACGTTGCCGAGTTGCAGGCCGGGCTTTCCGCAGGTGACTGGTCGGCGCGTTCCCTAGCGGAAGGATGCCTGAACCGGATCGAGGCGCTGGACAAGGGAGGCCCGGCCCTCAATTCGGTAATTGAGATCAACCCGGACGCTCTCGAAATCGCCGAGGCCCTCGACGCGGATCGGGAGGCTGGCAACATCCGCGGGCCGCTGCACGGGCTTCCCGTGTTGCTGAAAGACAACATTGATACTGCCGACCGCATGCAGACCACCGCCGGTTCGCTCGCCTTGATCGACTCGGGCGTGACGCGGGACGCCCACGTTACGCAACGATTGCGGGATGCAGGATTGGTACTGCTCGGCAAGACCAATTTGAGCGAATGGGCGAACTTCCGGTCGCGGAACTCGATCAGCGGATGGAGTGCGCGAGGAGGGTTCACGTTGAACCCGCACGTGCTGGATCGGAATCCATGCGGCTCCAGTTCGGGCTCGGCCGTGGCTGTCGCCGCGGGCTTGGTCCCCTTGGCCATTGGGACTGAGACAAACGGCTCGATCGTCTGCCCGTCCTCAGTGAATGGAGTGGTCGGAATCAAGCCGACAGTGGGACTCGTTGGACGGTCGGGAATCATTCCTATTTCGCACACGCAGGACACGGCGGGACCGATGGCGCGGAGCGTCGCCGATGCCGCCGCCCTGCTGGGCGCGATGGCGGGAGTTGATCCGCAGGACCCTGCAACTGCAGATGCGGCCCAGCGTGCGCACGAAGACTACACGAGATTTCTGGATCCGAATGCACTACGAGGAGCACGCATCGGTGCCTTGCGCGGCTACTGGGGCATCCAACCGGCAATGGACCGTCTGCTGGACGAGGCCCTCGCAACCTTGCGCGATTCAGGAGCCACTGTAGTGGATGTCCCTAGCCTCCGAGGTCGCAGTTCCACCCAAGTAGCGGGATTCGATGTCCTGCTCTATGAATTCAGACCGAATCTCGAAAAATACTTGGCGAGCTTGGGGCCCAATGCAAAGGTCCGGACGCTAGACGACATCATTCGCTTCAACAACGAGCATCCAAAGGAGGAACTCCCGTACTTCGGTCAAGACATCATGCTCGAGGCCGCCGAGATGGAACCATTATCGGAGCCGGCATACGAAACGACTCTGGCTGCCAGCCTAGATGTCTGTCGCCATGCAATCGACGATGCGCTGGAACACCTGTCGCTAGACGCTCTGTTCTCCCCCACGATGGGAATGGCTTGGCTCACCGATGAGGTGGAAGGTGACCAGCCAGCATTCCCTGGGGCCGCTTCGACTCCAGCACAGGCCGGTTATCCGCACATCACCGTGCCAGGCGGATTCATTTCGGAACTGCCGGTCGGAGTGTCATTCTTCGGCACCGCATGGTCGGAGCCGAAACTCATCGGGCTGGCCTACGCCTTTGAGCAGGCAACCCACCACCGTCGGGAACCAAGATTTCTTCCAACGCTACCGACCTCGGGGTAAGAGTTCAGTCAGACCCGAGCCGCACAGGAACCAGATCGACCGGTCGGTAATTCTCTTGACCAGATTGATTCAGCGTTAAGTCCATCACCGCGTCGACTCGGATACAACTCTCGCTGTCGCAAGCCTGCGCCCGGACCGTGACCTCGGCAGCTGGATCTCCGGTGCGCTCCACCTGGGCGGCAAGCAGGGCCCTACCCTCGAAACCGTAGGAGTACCAGCGCAACTCCGGTTGCGAAAAGTCCTGCGGGTCAGACTGGTACCAGTCGCCTGTCACGCGCAAGCCTCCGGTGACGAGCACTTCAGTGCTCTCCTCGACGCCGAGGGACATTTTCCCTGCCAGTGCCTCCTTCGCGCGTCGCTCGTTGTCCATGGCGTAGACGTGCCAGCCCTCCGCCGCCTGCACTTCGACAAGCAGGTAGTCTCCGGAGAGCTTCGACCGACAGGTAACCAGCACCGTGCCGTCACGCGCCTCGGCGCGAGCGGGCGCCGACCAAGCATCCGCAGGCAAGACTTGCGGGACAGCCAACGCCAGTGTCCACAGGGCAACGAACTTCATTTCCGGAAACTCATCCTTTCCGTTTTCAGCGGCAGTTCCAAGCGGTCAGTTCCGCGCATGACATGGAGAGTCACTACGCTTCCAGCTTGCTTGCGCAACTTGATGTACAGGTGAGCGGTGTCGGCGACCTCGTCGATGGATTCGCCGTCCACTGCATAAATGACGTCACCGACCTGCAATTGGTGACTTCCGAGAATCTCGGCAAGGGGGTCGACGGACTCCACTCGGCTCGCGAACCCGGAGGGATCGAGGCCCAAACGCGCTTTCACCCTCGCATCGAGGGCCTCCGAGCGGAAATAGACCCGCGGGTCCACCGACAGATTCCGGTATGTCAGGTCTGTGTGCCACCAGAACTCGGGAAGTCTGACCGTGGCATTGCGAGTCTCGCCCTCGCGTTCCACGCCGATCCGCAGGGATCCCGCCGTGTGGGGAACCTTCCCGTACTCCCATTGAAAATCGCCGAACGTCCACACCGGAACGCCGTTCACGGTGCGGATCACATCTCCGGACCGGATGCCTGCGTCAGCGACCGCCCCTGTGGCGTTAGCGACGCGCAAGCCTTTGGGCACGTCGAGTTCGATGCCGATCTTCTTGATTTCGGGAGCGCGAAATAGATCGCGCAGCTTGTCGAGCGTGCCGTCCCGCTCGCGCTGGACGTATTCAAGGTCTCCGACCAAGTGGCACTCCACGCACCGACCGCGCCCGACTGTTCGCTCGTAGAGTGCGGGGACCTCGCGGGGATACCGCGCCTTCGGTTGCGGACGTTCGGGCAACTTGCCTTCCGTGTGAAGCCGGTGCAACTCGAGACCTCGCTCCAGTGCCAGTTCGAGACTCTCCAGATTGAGGTAGCTGGTGGCCGACTGCATGTCGCGGCCGCCGTATCGCAAGTAGATCCGCTCGTCGGCGTTGAGCACGAAAAAGTACAGCGTGTTGTAGCGGTCGAAGTCGAAGAGTCCTATGTTGATGCCGTCCAAGCGGGTGATGCGCGCCGTGACGTACTGCTGGAGCAGGCGCCCTCGCTTGGTATTTGCCTCGGTCAGCACTACCTGTGCGTCAAACTCCCTCCCGGCCCTTCAAGGGGCGCATCGGAACTCGAGGAAAATCGGCTTGCCGGTGAGCCTTGCCTCGGCAAGCGCTTCGTCATAGGACTCGATCCAGATCACGGCCTCCTCTGGGTCGCCTGGCCCGCCAAGGGGAATGGCTAGCGCCGCAACGCACACCAGGGCGTGCTGCATGGCCCGGAACCAACTCCTTCGCCGGTTCGGCGAAACCATCGATCGGGAGGAACTTGCGATCATGCCGCGACCGGGCACCCTAACTGCAAGCCGTCACTTGCACGTGAATCGTGCGGCGCCGCTGGCGGTTGTCGAAGTCCAGCAGGACGACTTGCTGCCAAGTGCCTAGGCGCAGTTTGCCAGCCACGATCGGGATCGACATCGATGGCTTCATCAAAGCCGCCCTTATGTGCGCGTGGCCATTCCCGTCACCCCAAGCGTCGTTGTGGTGGTAGCGAGCATCCTTAGGGACGATCCGCTCGAGGGTTTCCTTCAAATCGCGGATCGCACCCGGCTCGAATTCGGTAGCGGACAGCGCTGCGGTAGAGCCCTCGACGAACACGTGGGCCACTCCGTCCTTCACGCCGGCGTCGGAAGCGATTCCGACGACCTTTTCCGTGATGTCGACGATGTCGCAAAAGCCGTTGGTCGAAATATTGAACGTCATTCGTTACGCCCTTCCTTTCCGCCCGCGCCAACTGCCAAGACCGCAGCGAGCAACGGGCCTTCTTCAGTGTCGGGCACAGTACGCAGGTCAAGCAAGAGCCGTTCCGATTCGATCCGCGCGACCACCGGAGGATCATGCGCTCGAAGGGCGCGTTCAACGTCGCTGGCTGACATGCCCGCGGGCGGCGGAACCACGACCAACGAGGTCTCCATGCTCTGCATCGGCGTTGAGCCGCCTCCGAGCAGGGACCGTCCGGGGGCGACCTCGACGTTGGAGAATCCGTGTTCTTGCAAGCGCTGCCTGAACGTAGCGGCGCGCTCCGCGATTTCTTCCACCGTACAACGCATCATGCGCACCGCAGGGATCGCACCCTCGCTACCTCGCACGTACTCCTGCAAGGTAGCGGTCAGCGCGGCGATGGTCAGCTTGTCGACCCGTAACGCACGGAACAAGGGATTGCGGCGGATGCGAGCGACCAACTCCGGATTCCCGGCAATAAGGCCCGCCTGCGGGCCGCCGAGCAACTTATCTCCCGAAAAGGTCACGAGGTCCACGCCCGCCCGCAAGCTGGCGACCACCGGCGGCTCGTCTTCGATCCCTGCCTGGCTGAGATCCGTCAAGCAGCCGCTGCCAAGATCCTCGATCAGCGGGATAGCGTTCTGACGCGCAAGGTCGACTAATGCGGATAACGACGGCCGCCCCGTAAAGCCGACCATGCGGAAATTGCTGGGATGGATGCGCAACAGCGCCTTCGCTCGGGAGTCGATGGCTGCGCTGTAGTCCTCGAGGCGCGTCCGGTTCGTCGTGCCGATCTCCACCAGCTCGGCTTGCGAGGCTGCAAGGATTTCGGGGATGCGAAACCCATCCCCGATCTCGATCAGTTCCCCGCGCGAGACGATCGCCGTCCCGTCGCGAGCGATCTCGCTCAGGACCAAGAAAATCGCGGCAGCGTTGTTGTTTACGACGATCGCGGGAGCGCCGAGCAACCGCCGGAGCAATTCGTCGCAGTGCTGGTCCCGCTTGCCGCGCCTGCCGCTCGCCAGGTCGTATTCCAAATTGCTGTAGCGTCCTGCGGTTTCGGAAATCGCGCGAATCGCCGACTCCGTTAGCGGTGCCCTCCCGAGGTTCGTATGCAGGATCACTCCCGACGCATTGATGACAGGTCGCAGGGGCTGCCTGCCCAGACGGTGAATCGCGCGGCTGACATGGTTCGCGATGGATTCGGCGGGGGGAGCGTGGCCGACACCGCGACCACCTATGACATCCGCCCGCAAGCGGGCGATGGCTTCGCGCACAAGGTCGACGATACGCTCGCGGGGGAGTTGGGCAAGCCACGCGGCCGCAGCATCGCTGCGGAGGACATCGTCGACGCTGGGCAGAGCGCGGAGTTCCGCCTGGTCTTGCGAGCGAGCCACGATTTCAATCTAATCGACTCCAGCAACATGGCGCCAACGGCCGGGCCGCTCGGGTTGCAAGCGGCAACAACTATACTCGCTATGTGACGCGCCGGACTTTCCTCGCAGCCGCCGTGACGGCTGCGGCCGCTCCACTGCCGTTTCCCGCGATCGACACGCATATCCACTTGTTCGACCCGGACCGCCCAGGCGGCGTCCCGTGGCCGCCGAAGGACGACGCGCTTCGCTCGAAACCGACCTATCCGAGCCGCTTTCAGGAAGTGGCGAGCGTCCATGGCGTGGTCGGCGCGGTCGTCGTGGAGTGCAGCCCGCTAGTCGAGGACAACCAATGGGTCCTCGATGTCGCGGCGGACGCTCCGTCCATCGTCGGACTCGTCGGTTTCCTTGACGCGGGCAAGCCGGGGTTCGGGCGAGACCTCGAAAAGTACTCCCGCAATCCACTGTTTCGGGGCATCCGGTACGGCAATCTCTGGGGGCGCGACCTCGTCCAGCAATTGGACAACTCGCAGTTTCTGAGCGACATGCGCCTGGTCGCGGAGGCCGACCTCTCACTGGACACCGCCAATCCGACGCTGGACCTGCTGGAAGGAATGCTGCGGCTCTCGGATCGCGTTCCGAACTTGCGCATGATCGTCGACCATCTGCCGAAGATGGTCGTCTCGAGCGGCGAGCGCGGTCGATACGAGACCGTCCTCAGAGAGTTCTCCGAACGCGCCCAAACCTACGTCAAGATCTCGGCGGTGCTCCTCAACAGGAACGGCAAGGTCTCGTACGACTTGGCCGATTACCGATCCACCATTGACGAGATCGCGTCCGCGTTTGGCGAGGACCGAGTGCTCTACGGCAGCGACTGGCCGAACAGCGAGCCCCTCGGGCCGTACGGCAAAGTGATCGGGATCGTTCAGGAGTACTTCGGCTCAAAGAGTCGCGCGGTCCAAGAGAAGTACTTCCGGATCAACAGCAAGGCCGCGTATCGCTGGGTCGACCGCTAGACGCGCGCAGATGACGAGATACGAACAGCGCAAGATCGCACGGGCGTAGCTGCAGGTGGAAGCAATGGACTGTCCGCGGAGCAGCCCTCGTACGGCGGCGCGAGTCACGCGGCGACAGTTCGCAGCGTCGGTGGGAATGGGAATGGCTATGGCGCGAGCCGCGGAAGGCCCCGACATGTCGACCACCATTCCGATACCGACCGGTAAGGTCAGGATTCTGCTCGACACGGACGCTGGCAACTATTTCGACGATCAGTTCGCTCTAGCGTATGCAGCGCTCTCTGACGAGGCAGTCAGCATCGAATCGATTTATGCCGCGCCGTTCGTCAATCGGCACGCGGGCGATCCGGCGAGCGGTGTAGAGCAAAGCTACGATGCGATCCGCCGTGTCGTGGAGGCGTTGAATCGATCCCACAAGTCTGCGGCGTTGCACGATGTCCCCGTCCTGAAGGGTGCCAGCAAGTGGCTGCAACCCGCAGGCCGCCCAGAGCGCACGTCGGCAGCAACCGACATCATCGAGCACGTACAGTCCGAAACCGCGGACGACCTGTACGTCGTCGCGATTGGCGCGGCCACGAATGTCGCTACGGCACTCTTGCTGGAGCCAGATCTCGCTCGTCGAGCGAAGGTCGTCTGGCTGGGGGGCACACCGCACCACTTCCCGTCGGCCGAAGAGTACAACCTCGGACAGGATCCCGTCGCGGCTCGCGTGCTGTTCGACTCGGGAGTCCGCTTGATGCACGTACCGGCTCCGGGACTCGCGGAGAACTTGCGGACCACTCGCGACGAATTGCAGGCCCGCCTCGCGTCGCGGTCGGCGCTCGGCGAACACCTTCTCGAACTGCTCGCCCAGCGGAGCGCAGCTCCGCAGCCAAGCGACCCGACCTCGCGAACCCTGCCAATCTGGGACATGGCTCCAATCGCATGGCTCGTGCAACCCGACACGGTCCAGTCGGCGGTCGTCAGCAGCCCGCGAATCACTGACGCGCTGGAGTGGCGGCGGGACGGGAGCCGTCACGACATTCGAGTTGCCATCCGAATTTCGCGCGACGAAGTCTTCACGGACTTCTTCCGCAAGATGAGAACCGGGAAAGGATGATCCGTCGGTTTCCGCAGAGCCTCATCGGTTAAGACATGCTTCGAATCGACTTGAAACGAGTGTTCCCTGCCTTGGTATGCGCCAGCCTCTGGCTCGTGGCGGCGGGGCTTCACGCCCGGCCGCCCCACTTGGTGATCTTCCTGTCAGACGATCACGGCGTCATCGACAGCGCTCCGTACGGAGCGTCCGACATGAGTACGCCGAACATGTCTCGGCTCGCGGCGGAAGGCATGCTGTTTACCCAAGCCTTCGTCAATTCACCGGCATGCTCGCCGAGCAGGGCAGCGCTCCTCACAGGGCTGTATCCGGCCAGGAACGGCGCGGAAGCCAACCACACGGTCCCGCGGGCCGACTTGCGCAAGCTGCCTGCCTATCTCCAAGAACTCGGTTACGAAGTTGTGGCGTTCGGCAAGGTCGCTCACTACAGAACGGTTTCGGAGTACGGGTTCGACCGGTTCGCCAATGCCGGCTTTCACGACCACGCGTCCGTTCCTGCCGCGCTCGCATTCCTCGAGCAGCGCGACGACGACCGGCCGCTGTGCATGTTCGTCGGATCGAACTGGCCGCACGTCCCATGGCCGGTAGGTCAAACCGACTTCCAGCCACAAGACGTTTTGCTCCCGCCAACCTTCGTCGACACCCCCGAAACGCGAGTCGAGCGAGCGATGTATTACAAGGCGGTGCAGAACATGGACGACGAACTCGGACTCGTCTTCGATGCGGCGCGATCCAAGTTCGGAGACGAGATGCTGTTCCTGCACACCAGCGACCACGGGCTGCAGATGCCCTTCGGCAAGTGGAACCTATACGACGCCGGCATCCGGACACCCCTGATCGTTGTCTGGCCTGGCGTGATCGAACCGGGGACTCGGAGCGGAGCCTTGGTGCAGTGGATCGACATTCTTCCGACGCTGATCGAGGTCGGCGGGGGCGATCCGCCGGCGGACATCGATGGCCTCTCCTTCGCGGGGGTGCTGCGGGGCGAAGCGGATAGCCATCGCATCGCGATCTACACCACGCACAGCGGGGACCGGGACTTCAACGTGTATCCGATGCGATCCGTGCGGACCGCGGACTGGAAGTACATTCGCAATCTGCACCCCGAGTTCCAATTCGCGTCGCACATCAACCGGGGCGCAGAGAGGGCGGGCCGCCGCTACTGGTTTTCGTGGGAACGAGCCGGACACTCCGATCCCGCGGCGCAAGCCATCGTGAACCGCTACCGGCAGCGCCCCGCCGAGGAGTTGTACTACGTGAAGAACGATCGTCACGAGCAACATAACCTCGCCCTGGACCCGTCGCACGCCAGCCGCCTGGCGGGGCTGCGCGAACTGCTGCGCCTCTGGCTAGCGCACACGAATGACTCGCTCTCGGTGTTCGGCAATCCGCTGATGCTCGGGGAGGAGCCAACGCGCTTGCCCTGAAGCGCGCGGCCGCGTTTCGCACGCGCTTGACGGTGGTTGGCCTCGGGGATGACGGAATACGGACGCCCGAGATCCATCCAGAATTGACATCCGTAGCTCTCGTGGCTAGAATCGTGGTTCATGTGGTCGCTTGGGCGGCCCAACGAACTGGAGGATTTCGATGAAGCGATTCCTAACGTTGCTCACCTTGACGCTCGCGGTCGCCGCGCTCTGCTTGGGCGGAACCGTGACGGGCTACGTCTCCGACGAGGGGTGTGCCCGCAACGGCGAGGCGCGCAATCCGGCCTGCGCAAAGAACTGCATCTCTGGTGGCGCTACCGCAGTGCTGGTCACTGACGCCGGAGAGATCTACACGGTTGCCGACCAAGCCAAGATCACCAAGCTGGCGGGCGAGGTGGTCGCGGTGACCGGCAAGATCGAAGGGAAAGAGATCAAGTCTGTCGAGTCCGCGGTCCTCTGCAGCGAATCCGATCTCTGCAAGGGCTGACGATTCATCCCGCAGTCTGACTTGACTTCCGACTGGGGCATCGTGCCCCAGTCAGTCCGGTGCCATTGGCACCTCGATCCGAAGGACCGGTAGGCGAGGGCCACGGTGCTGTTGCGTTTCGGGATCGCAGTACTTGCCGTCGGCCCTCTGCTGTTCGGGCAGGCGACCAGCCAGCAGCGACCCAATATCGTCCTGCTGTACATCGACAACGTCGGCTGGGGCGATCTCGCATGCTACGGCAACCCGGCAGTTCGCACACCCAATATTGACCGCCTCGCATCCGAGGGTGTCCGGCTAACGGACTTCTACATTCCGTCGTCGTCCTGCTCCCCGTCACGCGGAGCCCTGTTGACGGGCCGCTACCCGGCGCGGAACGGACTGAGTCACCAGCTCTCCGTACAAGAAAACTGGACTGGCATCGGCTTGCCCCACAGGGAGCGACTCCTGCCCGAGTACCTGCGGGATAGCGGCTACGCTACGGGTGCGTTCGGGAAATGGAATATCGGCTTCGCGGTCGGCAGCCGACCTACGGACCGGGGCTTCTATGAGTACATCGGCTGCATCTCCGGCAACTGCGACTACTTCACCCACATCTACAACGGACGCAACGATATGCGTATCGGCACGCAACCTGCAACCATCCGCGGCTACACGACTGACATCTTCGCGGATGCTGCCGCGGACTTCATTCGCCGTAACGCAGACCGTCCTTTCTTCGCATTCGTGCCGTTCAACGCGGCGCACTACCCCAATCCCAAGAACAAGCGTCCCGGCCAGCGGTTTCGATGGCAGGCGCCGGCAGAGTTCTTCGGCATTTACGGATACGATCCCGAAACTGCCGTTCCCGAACACGGCTATCGTGCCGTGCTGACCGCCTTGGACGCGGGCATCGGACGGGTACTCGAGCAGCTCGATAGAGAGCGTATCGCGGATCGAACGCTCGTGGTTCTGGCTTCGGACAACGGCGCGTGGGTGGGACCGCGCAAGCCGGAACTTGAAGTGGCGTCCAACGCCCCGTTCCGAGACGGTCGCACTTCGGTCTACGAGGGAGGCATCCGCACGCCCTGCATCCTCCGCTGGCCGGGACATCTGACAGCCGGTACCGTCGTGCGCGAGCCACTCATCAACATGGACATCTTCGCGCTCGCCCTGCGGGCGGCGGGTCTCGAAGTACCTCGGGACCGGCAGATCGACGGACGCGATCCAATGCCGACGCTTCGAGACGGAGCGCCGTCCCCGCATCGAAACCTCTACTTCCACTACCGGCGTACGACCGGCATGCGCCAAGGCCGGTGGAAAATCGTGCGTCCGGCACCGCAAGCACCAGTGGAACTCTATGACCTGTCTGTTGACTTCGCAGAGACTACCGATCTAGCCGCAGCTCGACCTCGGCTTGCAGCACGTCTGGAGACCGAACTCTCGGATTGGCTGGCGGCATTCGACACCGCGGACTGATCCTCTGGCTTCGGCGGCGAATCCAAGCGACTCAGCGGCAGGTCATTACGAATGGACCGACGCTTGGATGTAACCCATTGTTCTCCCAGAGGAAGTCGGCCGGACAACCATCGCGCTTGTCCACGCTCGCATTGGAGGCACAGGACTGCTGATCGCGCAGACGTCAAAGCGATTCGGAGTTCGGGTCGGCGGAACATGTTCGACAGTGGACAAGTCCGGGAATGCGCGTGACGTCGGCGGAGACGAGGTCATCCTTTACGCGCAGCAAGGCGTCGATGCGGCCCCAACCTGCGCTATGGCCGCCCCCGGGGCTAGATGCGCATCAATGCGAGTGCCTTCGACTGACGATACGGCGGTTCACGCGAGTCGCCGGACTCTATCAACGGGTTGGTATATTGGAAATGGTACTGAACAGAGCGATTCCCGGCGCAGCCACGGAATCGACACCGGCAGTTTCGGTCTCGTTCCCCGCGCATGCGGGACGAGTCCCGCGTAGGCCAGCGGGTGTTTTGACATTCTTGGAATTCATCCTTGACTTCCATCACGGATGCTCATCTCTCGTTGGAAGAGGCTCGCACTTGACGAGTCGCGAGGGCCTGTGGGATGATCAGAACGTGACCACAGGGCGGGGGCTCGGAGGTTGCGTGAACCCTCTCGCAACGCGGAAATCCCCCCCCCCCCTCCAGAAACCTGATGTGTGTTGGCAGAGATGCAGGGAGGGACGCGACGATGACGCGTATTCGTACTAACTTCTTCAAGATCCGTTCGGGGGGGGGGGGCGAAGAAGATTTCGCCCGCTAGGGCTGTGTGCGCTGCTGCTGGTCAGCGGCATGGCGCTATGGGCCCAATCCGAAGCGGTGGTGGTGACCTCTGCCACCGACAGTGAGATCGTAGTCGCCACCCTAACACCCGCCGAGGGCGGCGGCTTCACGCTGGACGGCGAGCCGTTCGCTGGCGGCGAGGTGACCCTCGACAGCGGGGCCACCTACCTCCTCGCGCTGTCCGAGGACGGCATGTGGACGGCGACGTTCCAGCCCGCGGCGATGACGGTGCGCCTTGGCATCAGCGGGCTGACGGTCGAGATCGCGAGCGCCGAGGATGGCACGTGGTGGATCGGCGAGTCGGCGGTGGCCTCGGGCGACACGCACATGGCCGGCACGAACGCCAGCGGCCGCGCCAACCGCTACCTGCTGACGCTGCAGGACGGGGAGTGGTCGGCGCGCTACCTGCCCGACTCGATTCCCGTGGCGGGCACGGATCTCGTCGCCACGCCGCACGAGGACGGCAGCGGCTACGCGATCGGTGCAGAGATGCTGGGCATCGACGGCATCGGCGACGTGACTGTCGACGGAGCCATGTACCACGTGCATCGGGAAGTCGGCGGCGGCCTGATCGGAGCGCGCTTCGCGCAGGACATGGCCACCCGGCCGGACTACAAGGACGTCGTCGGGCGCGGCGGCCGGCCGCGCTTGAGTCCCGACGACCGCGCCACGGCAGCCAACGAGGCCGCCACGGCCTTGGAAGCGGTCAGCGTGCAGTTCCCGGTCGGCGACCTGCTCGGCTCCGGGCGCGCGACGGTGGAGGGCGACAACATCGTCGCCGCGGCGCGGGAGGCGATCGCCAAGCTCCGCGATCAGGTGGTCGGGCTGGTGGCGTTGCACAAGGACGACGGGATCGACGCCGCCACGTTCGCGGACCAGCTCTACGATCCCGACGGGGATGGCGACACGGCCACCGGCAAGTGGCCCCAGGCCGAGGCGGAGATCCGGAAGATTTTCGGGAGCGCCCACGGGGACTTGGAGGAAGTGCTCCACGAGGACCGCGTGGTGGACGCCTTCGACGAACTCGTGGCGGCCCTCAGCAGCGTGGAAGCGTTCACCGCGGCCACCGACGCGGACGGCCCGGATTACATCACCGGCTTCCGCGGCCGCACGGCCGCGCAGGCGGCGGCCGCGTTCGGACGCACCGCGTCGACGGCCGCGGCCGCGCTGAGCGTGCTGGGCGACATGCGCTACGGCGCGGCGACGTTCAACGAGACGGCCGTGGCGACGGATGGACTGGGTCCCGCCGAGCTGGCCCAAGCCTTCGCCTACGCCACGATTCCGGCCGTGCGGCGGTCTTCGGACGTGCAGGTGGCGGGCAGCGCGTTCTACAGCGGTGGGACGCACGCGGTCGACGCGGAGGGCAACCTGTACGCGGGCGACATTGACGTGGAGGTGCGCTTCTCGGAGTTGGAAGTCGGGGCGCTGGTGTCGGGCCTCACGGACATGGCGACCGGGGACCCGTGGCGGCACGGTTTCGGCGGCGCGGTGGCACATGTCTGGCTGCCGGACGTGCCGCTGAGTCGGGCCGGCACGTGGAACGGCTGGAGCGGCGACGCACGGCTGGGCTACGAGCTGCGCCCGGGCGGGTCGCTGGACGAGGTGTTGAGCGGGCAGGCCGAGTTCAGCGGGCGCTTGCTGGGTCGCGGCGAGGACGCCGGGGAGCAAGCCGTGGGGGTCTGGCGGCTCAACGACCCGGACAACGACCCCCTGCTGGCGGGCTCCTTCGGGGTCCAGCGCGGCCCGGAACGCATGCGCCCGACGCAGAAGCTGGCGGACGACCTGCTGAGAGTCGGCGCGGTGATGACGCTGGACAGCCTCGACGCGGCCGACAAGACGAGGAACGACGACAACCCGATGGACCCCCCGGTGAACCGCATCGCGCAGGCACTGGGCAGCGGCAACGACAACCTCAAGCTCACGTTCGAGGGCGGCGTGGAGTACACGCTGAACCGGGGCACGCTGCTGGAGGGCGGCTTCGCGCCGACCTCGCTCGACGACGCGGCGCAGGCGGCGCGGCACGAGCTGCGCAAGGACACGCACCTCGAGGACGTGCGCGAGGAGTTCGGCAAGGCGGCGCGGCAACTGGCCAGCGTGGTGGCTCTGGACACCGATGACGCGGGCAGCCTGCGCCCGACCCTCCGGGCGCAGCGGCAGCGGCTGTTCGACGCGCTGCAGACGGAACTGGAGAAGCTGTTCGGCGCGGACGTACCCGGAGACGACCCGGACAACGACCCGGCGATCTGGACGAATCCCGGGGTGCTGCAGACGACGGCGACGCCGGACCCGGCGCCGGCCTGGGCGACGGACGCGGCGGGCTGGAACGGCGCGCACGAGGACTACCCGGTCAACGGTGCCGGCGTGCCGCAGGACGGCTCGCTGGCGGGGCGCATTGAGGACGTGCGGGCCGCGCTGGAGGACCGCGAGTCGTTCCTGGCCGCCTTCGGCGAGGACGGGGTCTTCGACGCGTACGACAACGATGGCACGCAGCGCCCGGATTCGGCGGGCGGCTTCGTGGGGGCGAGCACGATGTGGGACCTGCCGACGAGCCGCCTGCTGCTGTGGACCGAGCGCACGGACTTCACGCGCTTCGGCGCGTGGAGCCTGCAGGCCTCGGCGGACGCCTCGGCGGCCCTGGCCGAGCGGGCGACCGATCCGCAGCGGGGCGTGTTCGCCTACAGCCCGCTGGCGCAAACGGAGACGTACGCGTCGGCCGAGGAGGCGGGCTACCCGGGCCGGGAGCTGCCGAACGCTCAAGCGGGCAAGGTGCTGGCGACGTACCTCGGGCGCACGGCCGCGACGGGCGGCGGGATCTTCTACGAGGGCGACGTGGAGGTCCTCGTGGAATGGGACACCGCGACGGTGTCCGGCAACCTAGCGCTGACGATATCCGACCTCGTGCCGACGGACCCGCGCTACTCGGCCATGCGCATCGGCCCGCCCGACCCGGTAGATCCGGACACGGGCGAGATCACCCCGAAGATCGGCATATACGACGTGCGGTCGATCAAGCTCACGGCGTCGATCGACGCGACGGGCGGCACGCTGGGGTTCTCCAGCACGGCCGTGCCGGAAATCACGATCGGCGGGTCCCGGCCCGCCGAGCCCCCGCTGGCGGAGGGCTCGTCCGATAAACGGTGGGCCCAGGCGCTGCCGGTCACCTACGACGAGACCGCGGAGGTCGGCATGGAATCCATCGCCGACCAAGTGGCCGTGTACCGCCCGGGCACGCTGACGACGCTCCCGCGCCCGTGGACCCAGGAAAGCGGCATTCAAGGCAACCGATTCGACATTATCTCCCACGGTCGCCAAATGTACATTTACAACAGAGGGGACATCCCGGGGTCAAGCGGCCGGGATCAAGGGGGATTTCTGCTTCCCTCCAGCCCCTTCCACGGCGCCATCAGCCGGGACCACGACGACATCCACATACCGACCTTCATCAGGACTTACAACGTCCCAGGCGGGGCTGACGCCAAACACCGTGATTTCCGCTTCGCCGACGGCTCGCTGGCAAGGTGGTGGAACCAACAGACGAATCCGTTTAATCGACTTGACGGCTTGATTGCGCGAGCGGCCGATCCCGACGTGCCGAACGCCGACGACCCGAACCCCGGATCGGGCCTGACCGCGGCGACGATGTCGGTCATGCTCAAGTCCTGGTTTTACCGGACCGGCGCGGTGAACCTGTTTGAGGGCGATCTCGAGAACGCGCAGCTGGACGGGCAGTTCGTGGGCCAGGACGCGGACGGCCCCACGGGCATGATCGGCACGTGGGAGCTGCCGGCGGACTTCGTCGGCGTCGGCGACGTGCGGGAAGTGATCCAAGGCTCGTTCGGCGCGGAGTACGCTCCGTAGGACGAGGCCCGGGTGGATTCCGGGCGCGATCGGGGGCGGGGCGTACGCCCCGTTCCCGGGCTTGGCCGACGCATGGGTACTTTGTCGCCGGGTTCGCCCAGCGGGCCAAGGCCGTCGATCACTACTCTCGAGGGGCGCAATCCCACCGACAGGGGTGGTCGGATCCGGTTCATGCCAGCATTTCACGAAGTTCCCGTACTCAATCCAGCGCTAGCGAGGCTTTGCCTCAGACCACCGAGCCTGTGTCGGCGAACCGAGCGCGAGTTCCAGCCACGCGCCGGTTCGCTCTCAGTAAGCCACCGTTAGGGCTCCGATACCGTGAGCACTTGGTTCGTGTCGATGTCGCTCAGTGTCTGGACCGTACCGCTCGGCCATCGAATCTCGATCTCGGGCACCGTCGTCGTATCCCGGAGACCGAAGTGAATCGGTCGGTGACTGGACGAGGCGTATCCGACGCTTGAAGTCACGTGGTCGGACTGCTGTCCGATCCGGACGCGCGTCCCGAATGCGTCTCGGTTGCTCGCAGTCCCGACCAGCTTGAGCGCGATCCAAGAGTTCGATGGTTCAGTCAAATTCTCAAACAGTTCCGGACGCCCGCCGAGCGCAGTGACCACGATGTCCAGCTTGCCGTCAGCATTGAAGTCCGCGAACGCAGAGCCGCGATAGGCGCGTTCCGCGTCGAACCCGCTCCCAGCCACGGATCGGAAGGTGCCATCACCGGCGTTCGCGAACACAGTGTTGCGCAACGCGTACCGAGCGGAGGAGAAATGTCCGACGGCGTCGTTGACATGCGAATTCGCAGTGAAGATGTCCTTCCAGCCGTCGTTGTCGAAGTCGACCAAGCCAACTCCCCAGCCGCTGATCGCATTCGTCAATCGGCTGAGTCCAGCCCGAAACGTCACGTCTCTAAAGCCGGCCTGCCCTGAATTGCGAAAAAGCGGATAAGACTCGCCCGCCAGCGCCGTGTAGATGATGTCAGGGAACCCGTCATTGTCGTAGTCCCGGAAATCGACTCCCATTCCGGATACCGCCTTGCCGTGATCCTGCAGCGCGACCCCGGCGAACAGGGCGGTCTCTTCGAACGTGCCGCCGCCTCGATTGTGAAACAGGAAGTTCGGCTCCTTGTCGTTCGTCACGAAGATATCGGGAAGACCGTCGCCATCGTAGTCGGCGGTGGCTGCGCTCATTCCCTTCCCTACGCTGGCGGTGATTCCCGACAAGGCGCTCACGTCCTCAAACGTGCCGTCGCCACGGTTCCGAAAAAGCTGGTTCGGGAGACCCTCGAACAGCGTCGGGTCGCAATACGACCGGACCCCTGCGCGAGGGTCTCCGCAATAGGTGTCGAATGCCGTGGACCACTTCAGGTAGTTGACGACGAACAGGTCCAGATGGCCGTCCAAGTCGTAGTCGAGCCATGTCCCGCTGATCGGCCACCCGCCGGTATGGAGCCCCGCTCGCTCGGTTACATCCTCAAACCTCTCGCCGGCGACGTTCTTGTAGAGAGTTCCTCCGTTGAAGCATGCGACGAACAGGTCTACGAAGGCGTCGTTGTCGTAATCGGCGGCGGCGGCGCCCGTGCAGTAGCCCCTTCCCTTCAGGCTCATGACCTCCGTGACGTCAGTGAACCGCATGCCTCCATCGTTCCTGTACATGCGGTTCCAGTACTTGGGGGATTCCTTTTCCAGCGACGGCATCGCGGCACCGTTCGCGAAGAAGATATCGGACAAGCCGTCGCCATCCGCATCGAATGCGGCCACTCCACCCGCCATGGCCTCGATCAGGTGCTTCCGTGGCGTGGGATTGTGCTCGAGAGTGAAATCCAGCCCCGACATCCCCGATACGTCCCGGAAGCGAATTCCGGATTGGCCGTTCACATCGGTACCGAGTACCAACAGCAGGATCGAGCCGGCGGCCGCGGCTCCCGTTAACCCGCGACGCTTACCTGCGTTCATCCGGTTCCTGCGCCTTGGCAGCTTCGAAGTCTGCCAACGCGCGCTTTGCTTTGGAAACGTCGCCGAGCCGCGTGTAGACGCGGCTCAGCCAGTACAGAGGCTGAGGGTAGGAGGGGTCCAAGGCATGCGAGCGCTCCAGCCAGCGCAAGGACTGGTGGAACTTCCCCTGTCGCACCAACGCCTTGCCCGCGAGGAAGAAGTTCCGGGCCGACTGCGGATTGCGGCTCGCGGCCTTGCTGGCCGCCTCGAACCCGCGCTGCAGGTCGTTCGTGTCGATCAACAGGTTCGCGAGGTTCGCGTAAGGCCAATCGTACTGCGGTTCCGCGGTCTCGACGAGTTCGATGGCTGCCAGAAAGTTCCGGACAGCCTCGTCCTTTTCGCCGAGAGCCTCGTGGCAGAGGCCCAAATTGTCGTACGCCTTGTACGACCTCGGATCCAGCTTGATCACCTTCTGGAACTGGGCCGCGGCGAGACCGAAGCGATTCTCTTGGTAGTAGATCCTGCCCAGCATGTACGCGCCGTCATGATCGGCCGGATACCGGTCCAGCAGGCGTAGCAGAGCGTTCACCGCCCCGGACGAGTCCCCGCTCAAGTACAGCGCGTTGCCATAGACCTTGAGCGCGGCAGCGTTGTCCGGATCGAGCTCAAGCGCTCGCCCGGCGGTCTCGGTGGCTGCCTCGAAACGCTGGTCCATGAACTCGGCATTGGCCCTGGCCGCCAGAATCGGGCTCGCATCAGGAGACCCTGCGAGATATTCGTTTGCCGCGAGGATGGCCGCCTCGAATTCGCGAGCACCGACGAGTGCGTTGATCGAGTCGCGCAGCAGGTCGACCCGATCCGTACACGCCTCAAAGGCCTCCCGCAACAAGCTCGCCGTGACCAAGGGCTCGACCGCGGGCGAACGAGCCCTGCCGACGAATTCTTCGACCGCTACGGCATCGCAGGCTTGGGTCAGCTCGGGTCTCCGCTTGGCAAAGGAACCGTCAGTCGCCTGGCCGGCAACGATGGCGGATGGAACCAGTATCCACAGGCAGCGCTTCATTCCATCCCGTCAGCGGAGGTTCCGAGCCGCTGCTACCAAGCCAATCGAGCCTCCACTTGCATGACCCGCTGACCGTCGCCTCTGATGCGAAGCTTGCCGAAGTCAGCACTGTTCAAGTTGGTGGTGATGATCTGTCTGGCATGGCGGTTGAACGGGTTGATGGCCGCGATTCCGAACTCGAATTCCACGCTCTCGTACAAATCGAACTTCTTCACAAAGCGTATGCGCTCGCTGCTGGAATGCGGCCCGCGGACGTTGGGCAGCCGTCGCGGGGCGGTGCCCGGCCGCAAGGGCGTGTTGTTCGCTGTCTTGCCTCCGTTCTCGGCGGACAAGGGCTCGAACGCGTCCGGGTTCAAGTAGGGGGTGCCTTGGAAGAAGTCCAAGCTGTCGGAGGCTCCGCCGAGCGTCTGGCTGGCGCCGGTGACATCGGGCCGGAACCCGCCGAACCCTCGCGGCGACCGGATCCCTCCCTGCCCCACGCCCACCGGATCGCCCGAGCGGTATTCGTGAATCGAGCTGAATGTCCATCCGCCCAATACTTTGTCGACGAATGTGCTGCCCGAGCCGAAGCGCTTGCCCTTGCCGAACGGCAATTCGTAGAGCCAGGTCAACCGGAACACGTGCGGGATATGGTAGGCCGCGATCGAGCGCTCCAGACCGCGATTGAATTGATCCTGCACGGCTCCGTTCCAGCCGATTTGCAGCGCCGTGTCGTTGGCCTGGCTGAGCGCCTTGGACCACGTGTAGGCGCCGAGCACGCCCAGTCCTCCGCTGAACCTTCGTGTCATCGTCACTTGGGCGGAGTGGTAGCTCGAATTCGAGTTGTGCGGGTAGGACTCCATGACGTTCGTGTATTGGGGGTACGGCCGCAGTGCCTGCGCCACCGACTGAGAGTCCGGGAAATCGTCGTACGGCTTGTACTGCGGGTACTGGCCGACTTGCGCGTGCAGAATATCGCCGAGCCCGAGGAAGCTCGTCGGCATCGCGTTGTAGGTGTTGAAGTGCGAACTGCGGATCCGGCGCCCCACGTTGCCGACGTAGGCGGTCTCCAGAACGAATTCCTTCGGGAGCTGGTACTGGATCGTTAGATTCCAGTTCTGCGTGTACGGTAAGCGCGTCGTGTCGCGCGCCGTCGTCTCCCCTCCGGTGAAGAGGAGCTGCCCGGGGTCGGTGTTGGGCAGGGTGCCCTCGAACGCGGGATAGGGCTCGTCCAGCCAATGCGCCGGATCGTCCGCGAAGCCCGTGGGACTCGTCCCGGCGTTGATCGGGATGCTCGCGCTGAAGCCGCGGGTGAAGCCGCTGAAGCTCCAGTCGTTGCGGATCGGAGGCATGTTGGTCAGCGCGTAGCCGCCCCGGACGACCATCTTGGGCGTGACTTGATAGGCGAAGCCGAAGCGCGGACCGATCTGCGTCCAGTTGGTGTCTTGGAAGCGATTGTCCCACACGTACGCGCCCGGCCGGCCCCCGGCCGCCGGATTGGGTGCGTCGAGATCGACCTGGGACATGCGATTGGTGACCTCGAAGAAGGGCTCGATGACTTCCCAACGAACGCCGAGGTTGAACGTGAGCTTGGGCGTGACCTTCCAGTCATCCATCAAGTACATCCCGTGCGAGGGCTGGCGGTGACCGCTGTAGAGCGTCGTGATCGACCGTCCGGCGGAACGGACCGCGCCAAGCACGAAACTCGCGAACGAATGTCCGGTCTCGTCGGCGAAACCGGGGAGGTGAGTCTGGATCGGGTTGAAATTGAAGTTGCCCGAGCCGTTCTTCGCGCGCGTGTTCAGGAAATACCGCCGGTACTCGTAGCCGACGCGAAACGTGTGGGCTCCGCGAATGATCGTGAGATCGTCCTGGAATATCCAGCTCCCGTTGAAGCCTTCGCCGGCGTTGCTCGAGCCGATCTGGCCCGTCAAGCCCCCTTGCCACTCGTTGCCGGCGAAGTTCATCCTGGGGAAGTGCGACGGCGAAGTGCCCTGCACCCCGACTTGACTCGCCCAGTCCTCGTCCACGAAGACCGATTCGTTGCTGTTCCGGAACCGGTTGTAACCGGCCGCGAACCGATTGAACACGGTGTCGGTCAGCGTGGAATTGACCGACATGCGGACCATGCGCGACGGGGTGTACTGGTTTTGCCAAGTCTGGGTCGGAATCCCCGGCACCGGCAGGTAGCGGGGCCCGCCGTTGTTGTTGCGAATCCGGTACTCGTGGTTGTACACGCCGGAGACATGGTGCTTGTCGCTGATGTTGTGATCGCCCTTGATGCCGATGGTGTACAGCGAGAAGAACGGGCAGCACCCTTGGATCGTCGGCGTGTTCCGTACCATCAGGTCCTGCTCGGGATCGATCAGGCCTACGCCGAGGATGTTGTTGTAGACCGTGCTCATCCGATTCTGGGGGATCCGATTGTTGAGGAAGGGAGTGCGCGTCACGGCGCCGCCGGCGTTGGCGGTCGAGAGCGGATCGTAGATCATTCCAAAGACCGAGGTCTGTCCGGCATCATTGGCGATGGCCGTGCCCGAATTCGCCTGTCCCGTGAAGGCGGAGTCGAGCAGGCGGCTGAAATCCCCCGCCTTGAAGTCGGGCGTCGCGAGGGTCGTCGTGAGTCCCGCGATATTGAAGTTCGATCTCGTCGTCCGCTCGAAGTTCGTGAAGAAGAACGACCTGTTCCGACCGTCGTAAACCTTCGGGATGTGGATCGGTCCGCCGGCCGAATAGCCGTAGTTGTGCTGGCGGAACGGTGACTTCGTCGTGATGCCGCGGGAGTTGTTGGCGTAGGTGTTTGCGTTCAGCCCTTCGTTCTGGCCGTAGTAGAACACCGTGCCGTGGAGCTGGTTGGTGCCGGACTTGAAGTTGAAATTCGCGACCGCGGTGTGACCGCCGTTGTACTGGGCGTTGATGGATCCGGTGTGCAGCTTGAATTCGCCGACCGCTTCTGCCGAAGGGCTCATTTCGTTGTTGTTCCCGCCCGACAGATCCATGCGTCCGACGGGGATGCCCTCGATGAGGATCTCGTGCGAGTACTGCTGGCCGCCGTTGATGGACCCTTGGAACTCTCCGCCGGTGGTGCCGGGCAAGCTGCGAAAGATGAAGCTCTGGATCTGGCGCTGGCCATCCTCGACGAAGATCGGCCAGTTCTGGTACTCCTCCTCGCTGACGTAGCGGCCGATCTCGGCGGTTCCGGATTCGAGCAGCGGCGGGGCCGCGCTGACCGTCACTTCCTCGGTGACAGCGCCCAACTGCATCGCTACGTTCACGGTCATGGTCTGGCCGACCCGGAGAATGACGTTTTCGCGATTGGCCGTCCGGAAGCCCGGTGCCGTGATCCGCAACGTGTAGGTGCCTGGCGCGAGGTACGGCAGAGTGTACGCTCCCGCCGATGTCGAGGACGTGGCGCTCTCCACGCCCGTGCCGTTGTTGGTGGCGATGACCGTGGCTGCAGGTATGACTGCGCCCGTGGAATCCAGAATGGTGCCGTTCAGCGTCCCCACGTTCCCCTGACCCCACGCAACGGGAACCGCAAGTAGCAGAAAAATGGCACTAACCGTGAGCAGTCGCATAAGCGAAGGCTAGCACTACCGCCGCCGCTCGTCAACCATCGTTTAGCCCCTGATCGGATCCCGTTCCACCATCCACTCGCAAGGCGGTCTGCAGGGCCCAGCCCCAGCGTCTCGTCGCGGTCACGGGGGCGTGATGCGCAGGCTCTTCGCGTACTCAGCGCGCTCGTCGACAAGCCGCTTGACGTGCTGGTAGCGATCCAGCATCTCGCGGGCCTCTCGGTCGCGGCCGAGTTGCCGGTAGGCTTGGGCAAGCCGAAAATGCGTGCTGGCATCGCTATCCGCGGGCAGTGCCGCCTCAAGGTGAGGGACTGCTTGATCGACTTGCTCCAGTCGCATCAATGCCAGTCCGAGGGTTGCCCGAGCCGGGAGGAAATCGGGTGCTCGAGCCGCTACAACCTCCAAGTGCGGAATCGCCTCGGCTGGCCGCTGGAGGTTTGCCAGCGCGTGACCGAGCGAGTAATTGATCTCGATCGAGTCGGGGACCTGCTTGACAAGCCGCTGGAGCATGGGGAGTGCCTCGTCGAACTTGCGGCCCTGTTGCAACGAAATCGCCAATTCCATCTGGAGCCGCGAGTCTTCCGGTCGCAGTGCCAAGGCGGATCGCCAATAGGCCGCAGCTTCGGCGAACCGCTGCTGCTCGCCACTTGTCCTGGCGGACAGTTCGTGGCCTTCCACCGACGGAGGCAACGCGCGCAACCTGTCGCGAGCCGCGCGACTCATGGCGTCGAAGGCCCGAGATGTCCAAAAGTGCCCCGCCGGACCCGACCGGGCCCTCGCCGCCTCGGCTAGTTCGGCCCACAGTTCGCGCCCGTACAGGCAGGCGAGTTCCCGCGTCTGGCAATCGGAATCCGCGTAGTCGACCTCGCGCTTTTCCTCCTGTTGCGCCCAACCATCCTGACCCGCGCGCCGATAGATCGCGGCAATACCGCTGTGAACGCCCGCGAGTCCAGGCTCCCGTCGCAAGGCCTCGCGATACAGTTGTAACGCGCTCGCATCTTGCCCTCTTGCCACTTGCACCTCCGCCGCAAGCGCGACCATGTATCCGGATTCGGGAGCCTCACGCTCGAGGGCATCGAGCGCGGCCTGCGCCAATGTCGAATAGCTGGCTACCAAGCCGAACCAAGCGGCCGGGTCCTTTGGAGCCAAGTCCGTCCATCTACGGAATTGGCGAGCCGCCTCGCGGTGCGAGCCCTGCCGAGATAGTGCTTGGGCGAGGGCTCCAGCCGCCTCGATCATCTCGGGATTCGCATCGGTCGCGCGCTTGAGAGATTCGATGGCCGGTTCGAGTTGGTTGAGCGCGAGATACGCGGTGCCTATCAGGAACAAGGCCCGTTCCCCGCCAACTCCGGAATTCAAGGCGAACCGAAGTCGCTCCACCGCCGGCGCGAATTCACCGGTCATGTGCAGGGCCATGCCGAGATTCAGGGCCACGCCGGGATCGCCGGGCAGAGCCTCCGCTAACTCGGAGTACGCCGACGCGGCGGCCGCGAAATCTCCAGCGGCCATCGCCGTCCTACCCGTCCGGGCGAGTTCGGCCAATCGGGGGCTGGCCTGCGCACCTGCGGCCACGACCGGAGCCAATCCACCGGTGATCAGTGCGGCCAGCCACGTAGCGACGACGAGGCGCCCTCGGAGTATCGACCCCATGCTTGTCAACTGTGACTGTACATCAGCACCAGCAACGATCGGCCCGGACAGTGCATATCGAACCGCCAACCCCTGCGTCGGGAGGCGGACCTGTGGGAGCGTGGGAGTGCCAAGGGCGAAGCACCGCGAGGACATTGGAGGTGGGCCAATGGCGGGCTGGCCGAGCATTCGCGAGCTGGTTGCGACCACAGGCTGTCCAATTCGGTCTTATGTTGAAATCAATGGCAGTCCGCCGGGACGGTGCGTTGACAGATGCGACGCCTGATCGAAGACCAACTGCTGGATTGGAAGCGCCAGCCCACCCGAAAACCCTTGCTGCTGGACGGAGCGCGCCAAGTTGGCAAGACCTACTTGATCGAGCGCCTCTTCGGATCACGCGAGTTTCGGCAAGTGCATCGACTGGATTTCCGGCGGGACCCGAGTCTTGCAACGTTGTTCGCCGAGAGCCTGGATCCTCTGGCGATCATCGGTAGAGTCGAGTCACGCCTCAATGCCAAGCTGGATAGCGCTCGGGACTTGATCTTCTTCGATGAAATCGGCGACTGCCAGCGCGCAGCCGATTCCCTGAAGCACTTTGCCGAAGACCTGCCCCAGTCGTTCGTGTGCGCCACCGGTTTCAACATCGGCCTGCTTGAATCGATTCCCGTGGGCCAAGTTCGGCAGTTGCAGCTGTTTCCTCTCTGTTTCGAGGAATTCCTGATGGCCGCGGGATCGGGAGGGTTGCTCGGGGCGTTTAGAGAGCGTCGACGAGATGCCGAGACTCATCGTCAGCTCTGGTCGCATCTGCGCGACTACTACTTCGTCGGTGGCATGCCTGAAGCTGTGGCGAGTTGGTTTCAAGAGGGGCAAGGAACCAAGGAAGGCATTGATCGTGTCGACCAGATTCACCGCAATCTAGTCGCGGGCTACGAACACGAGTTCGCAACGCATGCCGGCAAGATCCCGGCGCATCGCATCGGCGCAGTCTTTTCGAGCATTCCGCGCCAACTCGCGGCGAAGCGGGACGGATCCGTGCGGGGATTCGTATTCAGGAGAGTTGTCGACAAGTGCCACACCTACCGCCAACTGCGCGGCCCGGTCGACTGGCTGGTGGCGGCGAGACTGGCAAGCAAGAGCTATCCCATCTTCGGCAGGCCCGAGCCTCTCGAGCTCGCCCGGGCGCGCCAGAACGTATTCAAGCTGTTCTCCTTCGACCTAGGCGTGCTCGGCCACATGCTGGAGATGTCGTACGCGGACCACAAGCAACCGACATCTGGAAGCAACGGCTTCATCGACCAGAACTTCGTGCAGAACGAGCTATCCGTGCATGTAGGCCACCCCACCCTCCGATGGGAGCGGTCCGACGCCAGGATCGAGTTTCTCCACGGTGGTCGGAATGGCGAAGTCATCCCGGTCGAGGTGAAGAGCGGTTCCCGCCCCTCTAAGGGCGGAGCTCGCAGCTTACGAGCGTTCATTAATCGCTACGGACCGAGCCGAGCCGTCAAGCTCGTTGGAGGCGTGGGTGGCGAGTGTAACGGCATCGTTCAGACTTGGCCCTTGTACGACGCGATGTTCTTGCGGGATCTCTGATCCCTAGAGCAGATCGCCCGGAACCGTGAGTGCGGCTTCGCTCGGAGCGGACTCCATTTGGTCGGCACTGTGACAGGAATCGCTCTCCGCAATCCCGTTTCACCCGTATTCCCGAGGGCTCCCCGGGGAGATTCTCGCAATGTCCTGCCCTGTCCGCGCAGACGGATAACAACGGACTAACTCACCTCCCGGGAGGACGCCATCGAGATTCCGTTGCGCACCTGCCTCGCAATTCGCAGAAATCCGCGCAGAGACTGCCATTGCCTGGAAGAAACTTGGGACACCGGAGCGGTCACAGGCGTTATAGGGGCAGGCACGTGGGGGAATCATCGTGAACGTCACGCAGAGCATCGAACCGTTGGAAAGCGAATCCCTGCATGCACGCATGGGCGAGCCGGTCCCTCAGGTCGGTCGACAACCCGATTGGAGTGGAATACAGCCACTTCCCGAGCCGCCTGCGATCCGCCCCGTTCAATGGGTATTGACCGGCTTGGCACTCGGAGCGCCAGATCTGCCAGGGCGCTCGCTTGGGGAGGCACGGTCCATTACGAATCCGTGTTGGTGGACAGTTCATTCAAGGCAGCAGTCTGCGAGGATTCGTCCGGTCTCGTCGATGCCCAGTCGTTTGGCGACCGGGCCGCGCGAAGAGGCTTCCGAAAGGGTTCATCGGGAACGTCTGGATAGTCGTGGGGAGCCAAGTGCAGGGCCATTGGAATCAAGGCCCCGAGGCTCACACATGTTGTCCGGCATTCAGTCGACCAGCTGGGCGAGAACCGTTTCAGACGATCAAGGAGGGATCGAACAGTGACCAAGCAGACCATCGCGATGGCAATTCTGGCGGGACTCCTCGCGGCTCCAGATTGCCTGTCGAAGACAATCACGCTCTCGGTCGACTGGGACCAAGCCAGAGAGATCTGGGAACATGGAGACTTCCGGCAATCCGTCAAGGTCAGGCTGCAATCATCGAAACAGGTGCGAGGCGCTCTCGCGGGCATCACGGATTCCGGGCTGCGTATCCAGAAGGGTCAGACCGAGACAGTGATCCTTCGCGACCAGATTCACATGATTCGACTCGTTCCGCGCCGAGCAAGCACTTGGAACAAACGAGTCTTGGCGATCGCAGGCGGCATCCCGGTGGGATTAGGTGCGGCATACGGAGGTTTCGCTATCTGTGGTGACATCGACGCCGACTCGACGTGCAACAAGACTGTCCCGTACCTCACATGGGGAGTTGCTCAATACCTGTTGTTCCGCCTTGGTGCCAAGGCTGACCGAGGCGCGGTGATCTTGTTGCTACCTGCGACAGTCTCTGCCACGGCGGACAGCGATCACGACACACCGTCGACACCGCCGGAGGCACGACCGTAAACACACCAACGCGCCGTCGGCCTCTGGCGTGCCGATAACGGATGCAACCGAACGCTCGGATGGCATCGAGCGCGACGGGGCCTCAATGGGCCGCCCAGAAGTACCCCTTGCGGGCCCTGACCTTCAACCTTGCATTGGTGCAGCGCAACGAAACCTTCCGGAATCCTGAACGGCCGAGGTTCCGGCTCGGGGTGTATCCGATGCTGTATTGCGCCCGCATCTCCTCGCTGATCGTCTCGAAGACCTTCCCGAGCGAGCCGTCGCCCCGGATGTGGAAGTAACGGCCGCCCGTTTGTTCGGAGAGATGTGAAAGGCTAGTCGGGCCGCGCTCGGGTTCTTGATACCTGTACTCCGCGAACTCGTCGTCCAAGTGCAGGATGGTGTAGATGACGACATCGGATCGATGGGCTGCGTTCACCGCGCCTTCCAGACTCATCTGACTGCCTTGATCGTGTCCGTCGGATACGATCACCGCTGTCTTGCGACCGGAACGGTCCCGAAACATCTCTTCGGCCGCGAGGAACACCGCGTCGTATAGCAGGGTGCCTCCGCGCCTTGATCGACTCAGGCGCATCGGCGGTGACCGCTTGTAGAGCGCCTCGATGTTCAGCTCCTCGATGTTCTTGGAGAATTCGCTGTGCGAGCGCGTGAAGTCCTGCAGCAACTCGACCTCCCAAGCGAAGCTGAACAGGAACGCTAGGTCGTGCTCCTCCCTGATCATGGACTTCACGAACGTTCGCGCACTCGCGCGCTGCTCGGACATCAGGCGCACTTGGCTCATGCTGGAATCGAATAGCAAGCCCAGCAGCAACGGCGCATCGGTCATCGGCGAGAAGTACTCGATTTCCTGCCGGACGCCGTCTTCTTCGAGAATGAAGTCGCTCGCGGTCAGGTCGGTGAGCAGGCGGCCGGATGGATGTCGCACCGTAGCCAAGATGTTCACCACCTTGACCTCCGCGGTGAAGTTCGGAACGCTCGCGCGCGGCTGCTCGGCCGGGCCGCTCCGAACGAACGCCGACGAGAGAAGTGTCCAAGCTGCGATGAATCGGAACGTCATGGCAACCTGTAGACGCGCGAGCCGGACAGTTTGTTGCATGACGGAGGAGTCTGGATGACATCCCGGGATTCACGCCCCGCACGGGCAGTTGCGGGCGGGCTACTGCGGGCCACTCCGCGTCGGACTGACCCTGATGCCGCGTCCTTGTCCGATTCAGCAGCGCACACACCGAATCGGCGCGCGTGCCTAGTCCTGCAGACGTGGCTCGTCCGTAGGCGAAAGAGCGGGCGGCGCCTCTAGCGCCGCCCGCTATGGCGCTCAAGCGTCAGAAGTAGAGCTTCAGACCCAATTGCCCGACCCGGGCGGACTCGGCCGCGGTGATGTTCCCGAAGTTGTTGTTCCCGAAGCTCGTGTTCGGTCGCCGGAACACCGTGTTGTTGAAGAAGTTGAAGAACTCGGCCCGGAACTGGAGAGTGGTGCGCTCGTTGAACGGAAAGTTCTTGACGATGGACAGATCCCAGTTGAAGTACTTCGGCTCGCGAGCGTCCGGCATGATGTTGCCCATGTCGCCGAACATGAACGGCTCGGGCTGCTCGAACGCGCCGACATTGAAGTACGGCCGGTCGGCGAACCGCCCGCCCAAGCGATCCACGACAGGCCCATCCGTCAGCGGGCTCTGCCCGGACACTCGATTCGGAGTCTGGCGGCCGCCGAACGCGTTGAGGTTGTTGAACCGGGACGTGATCCCGACCGGCAATCCGCTCTGCATCGTGGTGACGCCGTTGAGGTTCCAACCGCCGAGGACTTGGTTCACCCAGCCGCCCCGGTTCAGCAGGGCCTTGCCCTTCCCGAACGGCAACTCGTACTGGTAGTTGAAGACGAGACGGTGCGCGATGTCCAACGCCGACAAGGACTTGTCGAGGCGCTTGTCGTAGTGATTGGTGTAACCCGGGTTCTGGGCCCCGACGAAGCCGGCAACCGAACTGACGTCGTCGATCATCTTCGACCACGTGTAGGCGGCCAGCAGCTGCAAGCCGCTCGTGTAGCGCTTGCGCACCTTCATCTGCAGCGCATGGTACGTCGAGTGGAATTCGTATCCGCGGGGAGTGTTGACACCCGAGAAGTGCGGGTACGGGCGCAGCAGCTGCCCCAGAGAGATCATGCGGCGCCCGAGCCCCAGATTGCTCGGAATGACTCCGAAGAAGGGATTCTCCACTTGATCGTTCAAGCGGTCGCCGAGCGACTGGTAGTCGTTGTGGATCTGGTTGAACTGGACACCCGAGCCGAGCAGTTTGACTCCCGAGTTGCCCGCGTAGGCCGCGTCTACTAACCACGAGTCGGGCAGTTCGTACTGGATGTTGAAATTCCACTGCATCGAGTACGGCGTCCGATCGGTGCGCACGATGGCCGCCGGGCTCTGACCTAGGAACGTGGCCAGCCCCTCCGCACCGTTCGAGGGCGCATTGAAGCCCAGCGGGAAGGGATCCGAGACATCGGTGAACGGCGTCCGGCCGCCGTCCTGGCTGCCGATCACCGGCGAGAGCGAGTTGAAACTGACGGCCCCGGCCGTGGCCGTGCCCGGGCCGAAGCCGGTCGTCGGGTTGAAGAAGACGCCCATCCCTGTCCGAATCACGAGCCGACGCGTAACCTTGTAAGCCAAGCCGAAGCGCGGCGCGATGTTGTTGTTGTCGTAGTTCTTGATGTGGCGGGGATTCCCGTTGGCCCCCGCGAATTGCAGGCCACCGACCACCTGGCGCTCGATTCCGGGCGTGTCCAGCACGAGCGCGGGCTGGGAGATATCGAAATCGAACCAGCCAGCTCGGTTGTAGCGTTCGGTGATCGTAACTGCCCAGATACCCTGATCGGGCTTGGTTGCAGCGATGGGTAGCGGGACGTAGCGGGCGGATGTCGTACGAGGTGCGGCTCGGTGCGGCTCAGGGGTGCTGTCGAGGAGGTAGTTGACAGGGGCATGCACTTACATGTAACGTAGGAATTGTTCTGAGGGCGAAGGCACTCGGACAAGTCATGGCGGCAGCGTTCCCAACGGTCGAGCAACAGCCGGGGGCGGTCGGCGGGCCCGCCGAACTGATCCGGCTGCGGGCCGCCAACGAGAGCTTGCGAGCCGACAACGAGAGCTTGCGAGCCGAGATCGAGGGCCTGCAAGGCGAGAACGAGGGCTTGCGGGCCGCCAACGCGAGTTTGCAGCAGCGCGTGGAGGCGTTGGAGCGGCAGGTGGGCTTGAACAGCTCCAACAGCGGCAAGCCGCCCTCCAGCGACGGGCAGCGCAAGCCGCGCAAGCCGCGGCGCAGCCAGAGCACCCGGGGCGGTTCCGACAAGCCTTCGGGCGGCCAGCCCGGCCATCCGGGCACGACTTTGAAGCAAACCGCCGACCCGGATCACATCGAGACGCACCGGCCGGCGCGGTGCGCCGATTGCGGCGCAGCGCTGACGGCGGCCGACAGCGTGAGCTACGCGCGGCGGCAAGTGTTCGACCTGCCGCCGCCGCCGCGCGTCGAAGTCACCGAGCACCGAGCGCACACCTGCCAGTGCCCAGCCTGCGGGCACCGGACGCGGGCGGAGTTCCCGGAGAACGTGCGCGGGCCGGTGCAATACGGCCCGCGGATTAAGGCCATGACAGTGTACCTGCAGAACTGGCACTTGCTGCCCGAGGATCGCCTGGCGGAGCTGTTCCTGGACCTGCATGGCGTCGACATCAGCGCGGCCACGCTGGCGAACATCACGCGCCAGGCGGCGGAGGGCTGGCGGGCGTGCAGCGAGCGGATCCGGGATCTGCTGGTGGCCGCGGACGGCCCGAAGCACTTGGACGAGACGGGCTTCCGGATCACGGCGTGCGGGCAGTGGCTGCACGTGCTCTGCACGCGGTGGCTGACGTTCTACCGCACGAGCGAGCGGCGCGGCAGCCTGCTGGCCGGCTTGCGCGGCTGCTTGGTGCACGATCACTGGAAGCCGTACTTCACGGTGCCGGACGTGCAGCACGCGCTGTGCAACGCGCATCACCTGCGCGAGTTGGAAGCGCTGGCGGAGCTCGACGGGGAGGCGTGGGCGCGCCCCATGCAGGACTTGCTGCGGATGGCGAGCCGCGCGGCGGGGATCGCGGCCGAGGAGGGCTGGACCCTGCCGCCGGATCTGGTGGCATGGTTCGAGCAGCGCTACGACCGCTTCGTGGCGGAGGCGCTGGAGTACCACGAGGGGCTGGAGCCGTTGCGCCCGGCGGGCAAGGGCCGGAAGGGGCGCCCGAAGCGGCGCCCGGGGCACAATCTGGCGTTGCGGTTCCGGGACTTCAAGACGGAGACGCTGCGCTTCCTGCACGAGCCCGGGGTGCCGTTCACGAACAACCAAGCGGAGCGGGACCTGCGCATGATGAAGCTGCGCATGAAGATTTCGGGCGCGTTCCGCTCGGCGCAGGGGGCCGCGGATTTCGCCACGTTGCGCAGCGTGCTGTCGACCGCGCAAAAGCAAGGTCGGAACCGCATCGAGGCGCTCATGCAAGGGTCGGCCGTGCTGCTCGAAGGCTTGCGCTGCTAGCGCGCGCCCGGCACCCGCCCCGCTGGTCCGGCCCCGCCGGGACCGGGCTGCGGCGCGCCCCGCCGCCGGATGGGAGGCGAGGATGTCTTGCGCTCGTCCGCCCCCGAGCATGCGGAGCGGCCGTGGTGGGCGAAGTGCTGCGAGACGGGTCTGTCATCAGCGGCAACCACGCTGGCCATGGAGCGTTGCACATGAACATCGAGCTTGGGGCCCGTCCAGGTGAGGAGGCCGTATCCGTGCAATTGAAATCAGGGCATCCGGGATGCCGGTGCTTGGTCGCGACACCCTCGACCACATCCTGCCAAAACTTTCTCAACTAGCCAGACATCAGGTTGCCTGAGCCTTCAGGATTGGCTAGGCGTCAGGGGTATCTGGGCAGTTACCGGTGATCGGGCGGTCCTGATCCCAGCGCAGGCCGAGGTTGACCGTGAGGGCGTCGCTCAGGCGCCAGTCGTCCTGGAGGTAGAAACCCCAGTACGGAGTCTGCTGGGAGAGGGCCGGCTCGAAGCGGATCTGCCCGCCGTTCATGACTCCGAGCAGCATGCTCGCGACCGAGTTGCCTTGCGAGCCCCGGTTGAAGCGCTCGCGAGTCCAGTTGCGATTGAACTGGTAGAAGCCTGCCGGGTCGGCTGGCCGGTGGTTGGAAACGCGGTTGAGGCGGAACACCCCCCCGAACTTGATCGTGTGATCGCCGAAGAGGCGCGACATGTCCCCCACCCAAGTGTGCGACTCGAACTTGTTGCCGATGTACCAGAACGCGTTATTGCCCATTTGCTGGAAGTCCGCGACCTGGATGCGCGGAAAGACGGGGAACTGCACTTGACTGTCCAACGCGGACGGGAACCCGAGCGATGCCTGGGAAACGTCCTCCTCGATATACCGGCGCGGGTTCGCGTGATACGAGTAGCCGTAGTTGCCATGCATCACCCACTGCCCCAGCAGGTACGTGTCGTCCAACGTCATCGAGCGATTGATGCTGCCGTTCCATCCCGACGCTGGCGAAGCAATGTTGTTCCAGCGGCTGGGCAGCGTGTTGATCGTCTTGTTGAGGGAGACGCGCGCGAAAAGGGAGTTTCGGTCGCTGAAACGATAGTCGACTTTCGACGAGACGTCCCAAGTGTTCGGGCGAGAGCCCTGCTGGGAGAAGAAGTTGTTGCGGATCCCGGACGCTGTCGGTTCGGGAAAGTACGAGAGCAGGCTTTGGGCAAGCGGGTTGCGCCGATCGGCGGGCACGAAGTTGTTCGGGAAGGCATTCCGGGTGCCATCATCCTTCAGCGTCAACGGATCGTAAATCGTGCGATTGTCTTCGCTGAAGTCCCCCTGCTTCATGCGCGGCGTCGGGACGGACTGCGTGACGGACGCCGGATTCACCTGCCGCCGGAACTCGACGCTCTGGAAGAAGAACAGTTTTTGCCGCCCCGGTGTCAGCGGACCGCCCAACGTACCGCCGAACTGGTTGAAGCGGAACGGCGCGCGGTCGCGGCCGTTTGCATTCGAGAACCAGTTGTTGGCTTGGAGCTTGTCGTTTCGGAGGAACTCATACAGGACTCCGTGAAACTCGCTGCCACCGGAACGCGTGACCATGTTCACGACAGCACCGGCCGTTCTGCCGTACTGCGCGGAGAACGCGTTCGTTTGCACCTTGAACTCCTGCAGTGTGTCTGGCGAGGGGATGTACGAGGGCTGGTTGAAACCCATCACCTCTTGGGACGACCCGTCAAGCATGATCGAGTTGGCGACGTTCCGTCCGCCGTTAGCCGAGAAGGCAATCGCCGAGATCGAGCCGTTGCCGTTTGTCGAGTTCCGGAAATTCCTCGTCGTGTTGATCCCGGGTGTCAGACCGATTAGCTGCAGGACGTTGCGACCGTTGAGCGGTAAGGACTCGGCGGTGCGCGAGTTGACCACCTCGCCCAAGTCGGAGGTCGCCGTTTCGAGTAACGGAGCCTCCGCCGTGATCTCCACGGTCTCGGTGATGTCACCAACTTCCAAGGGCACGTTGATCTCCGCGACCTGGGCCACTTGGAGAATGAAGCACTGACGCTCGTAGCGCTTGAAACCGTCCGCCTGGACTACCAGCGAGTAGTTCCCGGGCGGAATCTGCTGGATGACGTACGCCCCCGCAGCGTTGGATTCCACCTCCCACGGGCGGTTCTGGTCGAGATTCGTCAAGGTCAGGGCGGCACCCGGGATCACGGCACCCGTGGAATCGGTAACCTCCCCGCGCACGGTAGCGGTCTGGGTCTGGGCCCATCCCACCGGCAGCATCGCGACGAGCATGATCGCGATCGCGATTCGTTGAAGAATTCGTGTCGAACTTCGCATAGCAAGACTCCCCACCCCTGCCGGTGCCTACACCCCCACCACGAAGAATCGGCACTATCCGACAGGCACAGTCAAGTGTCAAGGTTGCGATGCCGGTTGTCAAGGTGCGGCGTTTTTGGGGGGGGGGGGTCTTGAACATCCAGTACGGAATAGCAGCAGGAGGGATCGTATGGATCGCGGCCGGACGCTCAGCGTAGCGGATGCCGAGCCTGGGGCAGTCGTCCGGTCGGCCCGTAACGAGGCTTCGGAAGGGGGGCGAGACACAGATGCACGAGCCCGGACACGATTCGGGGGCCAAGACACCCGAACACTGCCTTGGTGATGGACAGATGCGGGGCACTCTGGGGTGGCCGGGACCGAGTATGGGTTTGGGTTTGACACGGGTTCGGCGGCCGTTGTGGTAGGGCGTGCTACACTGAGGGTGTCATGTGGAGAGGCATTCTCGAGTTGTTTGACGCCATAGGGGGCACGCCCACGCTCGTGGGCGTCGGCATACTGGCATACATGGCCGGGCGGCTATGGGGGGCATTGCATGAACTGCGGAGGATTGACGCGCGGGCAAAGGAAGATCGCGAGGCACATGAAGCGCGGGCAAGCGAAGATCGCGTGAAACATGAAGCGCGGGCAAAGGAAGACCGTGAGGCACATGAAGCGCGGGCTGATCGCGACCGCGAGGCATTCACCGCTCGGACTAAGGAGATTCGCGAGGAGTCCGAGGCGCGGGCTGATCGCGACCGCGAGCTTCACGTGCGCGAGCATGGACAGGTATTGAATGCGATTGCTGAACAGTCCAAGATTATTGCTGAACAGTCCAAGATCATTGCCGGCCTCTCCAACACGGTTGCCGGCATCAAGGAAGACATTTCGGAAATCAAGGGAAACATTGCTGACATCAAGGAAGACGTTTCCAGCATTAAGGGAGACGTCGCGGTAATCAAGGGTGACATTGCGGACATCAAGGGAGACGTGACGGTGATCAAGGGAGACCTTGCTGGCATCAAGGGAGACGTGAAAGTCCTGATGGATCGCTCGGATCGCTCTCCGGGCGGCGGAGCCCCGGCCCAACAGACCCGTACCAGCTACGAAGTCGACCATCAAGCGGCACCTCCTCCGCGCGAGGACGAGGAGGACGAGTAGTGGCGGCCGGTGCCGGGTCCTCCACGCGAATGGGAAACCCCGCTGATTGACCTCGATCGGCAGCTGTCTCTGTCTGTACAAGGCCTACCCGTGCCTTCTCGTTACATTACGGGTTGTTCCGGCGACCCCTTGCCGCGCGCCCGCGCTGATAGACGAAGCTCCGGACCTTAGACACGGCGTCCGACGCATCCGCGAGGGCGCTTGCCAATCCGTGACGAAGCGGCGCTGGACGCTACCGCTCGTCCCTTCCCTGTTCACATTGGCTACGTTCGACTAGCCGATGCATGCAACCTGCGGCCTGTCGCACCCTGATTCACGCCGCTGCTCGTTATTGCGTTGTCGCCGCAGCGGTGCCGCTCGACCGAGCGCAGGTGAATCTTGAAGCGGCTGCTTGGCTGGCATTGGGGATCGCATCCAAACGAATGCCGTTGCGAGACGGCCCAACGCTCCGCAACGCGGTGGTCGTGCGGTGTCGACAGGGAGTGAATTGGGCCACTTCGGCACTCGACGTGGATGTCGACCTCGCGCTCAAACATGCAGCCCGGACATGGCCAAGGTGGATGCTTCCCCGCGCGAGGGCGCACCGATTTCGGCCCGCAAAGCTACCCTTTCGGCACTCGCCCGCCGTGGCGCGATGGACGCACCGCATGCACGGGAAGCGGCGGCTCGGCTATGCGTCCAGGTCGCGGTGCGCGAAAACGTGTCCCGATCACGGCCCGCACGGGGCGGTCGAATGAGGTGATAGGCGGAACCAAACCCGTGCCTAACTCAAGGGCGTTCGCCTGCGAACTCGCCCGACGACGCTGATGGTAGATTGACCGTGAAGGTCCGAGTCAATCATCTTGCACATCCAGCGCGGTAAGGCAGTGGGAGGGGTCGCATGAACCGCAACCGGACGCTCAGCGTAGCGGAAGCCGAGCCTGCGACGGTCGTCGACTCGGGCCCGTAACGAGGTTTCGGATGGCTGGCGCGACACCGGTGCGCAACCTCCAGAATCCAAGTCGGTGCGTCCAAGAGACCCAGACACGGGCTTGCTGATGGACAGATACGGGAGTTCGGAGTACGACCAGCGTCAACTGTGAATTTCGATCCAACACCGATTCGGTGGTTTGAGCGGAACGTGGTAAGCTGCAGTCATGTGGAGAGGCATTCTCGAGCTGTTCGACGCCATGGGGGGCACAGTTCCGATCATGGGCCTCCTCTTGCTGGCATATGTTGCCGGGTTGCTCCAGTGGACATTGCGCGAACTCCGGAGGATGGACGCTCGGGCAAAGGAAGACCGGGCGGCACATGAAGCGCGGGCTAAGGAGATCCGCGAGGAATCGACAGCGCGCGCCGACCGCGACCGCGAGGCATTTGAAGCGCGGACTAAGGAGATCCGCGAGGAATCGGCAGCGCGGTCTAAGGAGTTTCGCGAGGAATCGGCAGCGCGAGCCGACCGCGACCGCGAGGCATTTGAAGCGCGGACTAAGGAGATCCGCGAGGAATCGGCAGCGCGGTCTAAGGAGTTTCGCGAGGAATCGGCAGCGCGAGCCGACCGCGACCGCGAGGCATTTGAAGCGCGGACTAAGGAGATCCGCGAGGAATCGGCAGCGCGGTCTAAGGAGTTTCGCGAGGAATCGGCAGCGCGAGCCGACCGCGACCGCGAGGCATTCGAAGTGCGGACCAAGGAGATCCGCGAGGATTCCACGGCGCGCGCTGATCGCGACCGCGAGCTTCACGTGCGCGAGCATGGACAGGTGTTGAATGCGATTGCTGAACAGACCAAGATCATTGCCGACCTCTCCAAAACGCTTGCTCGACTCTCCAGCACGGTTGCCGACCTCTCCAAAACGGTTGCCGACCTCAAAGAAGAGGTTGCTGACATCAAAGAAGAGGTTGCTGACATCAAGGGAGACGTGAAAGTCCTGATGGATCGCTCGGATCGCTCGTCGGGCGGCGGAGCCCCGGCCGAACAGACCCGTACCAGCTACGAAGTCGCCCATCAAGCGGCACCTCCTCCGCGCGAGGACGAGGAGGACGAGTAGTGGCGGCCGGTGCTGGGTCCTCGGCGCGAATGGGAAACCCCGCTGATTGACCTCGGTCGACAGCTGTCTCTGTCTGTACAAGGCCTTCCGGTGCCTTCTCGATGCATTACGGGTTGTTCCCGCGAGCCCTTGCCGAGCCCCCACGCTGATTGACGAACCTTCGGACATTAGACACGGCGTCCGACGCATCCGGGAGGGCGCTTGCCAATCCTTGACGAAGCGGCGCTGGAAGCCACCGCTCGTCTCTTCCCTGTTCACATTGGCTACGTACGACCAGCCGATGCATGCAACCTGCGGCCTGTCGCACCTTGATTCCCGCCGCTGCTCGTTCTTGTGTTGTCGCCACAGCGGTGCCACTCGTTCGAGCGCAGGGGAATCTTGAATCGGCTGCTTGGCCGACATCGGGAATCGCATCCAAATGAATGCCGTTGCGAGACGGCCCAACGCTCCGCAACGCAGTGGTCGTGCGGTGTCGACGGGGAGTGAATTGGGCCAGTTCGGCACTCGACGTGGATATCGACCTCGCGCTCAGACGTTCCGCCCGGACATGGCCAAGGTGGATGCTTCCCCGTGCGAGGGCACATCGCTTTTGGCCCGCAAAGCTACCCTTTCGGAGCTCGCCCGCCGTGGCGCGATGGACGCACCGCATGCACGGAAGGCGGTGGCTCGGCAATGACTCCAAGTCGCGGTGCCCAGAGACGTGTTCCGATCACGGCCCGCATGGGACGGCCGAATGAGGTGATGAGCGGAACCAAACCCGTGCCTAGCTCAAGGGCGTTCGGCTGCGAACATGCGATCGTCAATGCTGATGGTAGATCGACCATGAAGATCCGAGTCCAACACCAAAGCCCCCAAGGCTTGCCCGAAGCATCGTAGGATAGAGACCGCAGTGTCGCGCCTTGCAGGAATCTTCGCGCTGGTCGCCGCAATCAGCCAGTCCGCGGATCCAGAGGTCGCTCACCGATCTCCCCGACTCGCCTCGGTGTTCCCCCAAGGAGCCGATCCGGGCAGCGTCGTCAATGCCCAAGCGCTTGGGCAGCACTTGGACCGCGCCCAGAGGGTCGAGTTCCTGGAACCCGGAATCCAGGGCCGGATTCTCGATGGACGACACACAACGCTCGCACTGGAGTTGCAGATAGATGACGACACGGAGATCGGGCCGCACTACTTTCGCATCCTGAGTCCCCGCGGGGCGTCTAATCTGGTCTTGTTTCGAGTTGGCGACCAGCCGCATGATTACGAACTCGAGCCGAATGGACTTATCGATCAAGCCCAAACCATAAGTACTCCACTGACTCTGAATGGACGTCTCAGCACGGCCAAGGACATCGACATCTTTCGGTTCCGAGCGCGAACCGGCGAGCATCTGGTTTTCGACCTTCGCGCGGCGCGCAACGGAAGTGCCTTGGACGCGTCGATGATCTTGCTAGACGCCCACGGGCGAAAACTGGATCACGTCGAGGACCTGTTCATCTGGGACCCATTCTTCAGTCACTCATTCGAATCGGATGGCGAGCATTACTTGGTACTCCAGCCTACGCGTGGCAGGACGGGACCCACGCATGGCTACCAACTCGACGTTCGGAGAACTCCGCACTTGGATGGGCTTGCCCCGTTGGCGCTGTCCACCGGGTCGACTAGCACGGTGAAGGTCTTTGGCGCTGGATTGGACCAAGGCGGACTGGAGCCGACGTTCTCCCGCGAGGGCATTGCCGCCAAGGTCGCCGGAGCACGGCAGGACGGGATCGATCTGCAGATCACAGTGGGCGAGACCGTTGCGCCGGGACATCACTCGCTAACGATACGGACTCCAGAGGGGAGATCGAACCAGATACCGTTCTGGGTTCACGAGTTTCCACTGCATCACGGCGGTGAGAAGCTCTCCATTCCGTCGGTCGTTCTGGGAACGGCCCGCTACGAGCGACCCGACCGATTCGCCTTCGACGCCCGCGCGGGCGAGAGCATCGTTTTTGAAATCAGGGCCATGCGCTTGGGCTCGCCCACCGACATGACCATGCGCATCGTCCAGGTAGTCCCTTCCGACGGCGATCGCCATTGCTGCCCGGAAGTCGCGCGGAACGACGATGGAAAGTTCCCGGGCGTGCGGTTCAACAAGGACCCCAAGATCGAGCACACGTTCAAGGAAACTAGTCGCTACGAATTGCAGGTACGCAATCTGTGGCGCGTCCGAACCCCAACCCACCCGTATTACTTGGAGGTCCGCAGGCCGCGGCCGCGTGTGGAGCTCACGCTCGAAAGCGACACGGCCTCCGCCTACCCCGAGCGTGAAGGAAGCGTGGGAGTGACTGTCCACCGAATCGAGGGGCACGATAGAGCCGTGGAGTTGTCAATCGACGGACTGCCCGACATCGCGAGGTCGCCAGCCGAACTGATCCCTCCGGTCGACAAGTCAACGCCCGCGGAAGGCAGTGCGCCGCAAAAGGCCAAGTTGCGATTCCGGGCGGACGATTTGCCCGAGGGCTTCGCCGCGGTCAAGATCATTGCCAACAATGAGGACGCCGTGGCATGGCGTACCGTCCGGATCTCGAGCGGCGGCGGAGAAGGAGCCACCGAAGTGAGAGTCAACGACATCGCTCTCGCCGTCGCGGAACCGGTGCGGTTCAATCTCGAGGCGCAATTGAGGACTGTCGAAATCGTGCGCGGATCGCGGGTGCAGATCCCGGTAGAAATCCGTCGGAAGCCCGGCTTCGTCGATCCCATTCGCTTCGATGTCGAGAATCTCCCGACCGGGATTTCGTTCAAGCCCATCAGCGCCGGGCCCGACCACGACAGGATTACAATGACCGTGAGCGCCGGGGACGACGCAATTCCGGGAAGTCACCCGGCTGTCGCGGTGCTCGGCACCGATCTCTCTGGAACAACGGAACAAGCCCCGACGATTACATTGGTGGTGAACTGACCCATGAAGGTCCCGCACCTCTGGCTGGCAGCCTGCGTCTTCGGCTGTCTTTCGACGCTCGGAGCGACCGCGCCGGAGCTCGAGGTGCTCCCGCGCAATCCATTGCTCTTCGGCAATGCATCCGAGCAGCGCTTGCTCGTACTCGCGCGCCACAGTGACGGACGGCTCGAGGACGTGACCGCCGAGGCGCATTTCCGATCGGCGAATCCGAGTGTCGCCGTGGTTTCGCCGGCCGGTGTCGTTGAGGGGCAGGCTTTCGGGGGCGCCCGCATCGAGGTCTCGTATCGGGGTGCGCGAGCGTCCACGACGGCACTGGTACAGAGGACCGACCGGCCCGCTCCGGTCTCGTTCGGCGGCGATGTCATGCCGCTGCTCACCAAGATGGGCTGCTCCGGCGGCAACTGTCACGGCGCGATCACCGGCCAAAACGGTTTCAAGCTGTCGCTCTTCGGTTACCACCCCGACGAAGACTACGCGATGATCGCGGAAAAGCACGAGGGCCGCCGCATCGATTTGGACAATCCGGCCAACAGCTTGTTGCTGCGCAAGCCAACGTTCCAAGAAGCGCATGGCGGGGGCTTGGTTTTTCCCAAGGACTCCGCCGCATATCGCACGATCCTAGCTTGGATCGAAGCCGGGGCGCGGCTCGACCCGTCTGCCGAGAAGCGTTTGGATGCCTTGGTCGTCCACCCCTCCGAGATCGTGCTGCCGGAACGGGATATAAGCGTGCAACTGCTCGTCACAGCGCGGTTTTCCGACGGCTCCGAGGCCGATTTCACCCGTTTGGCGCACTTCGAGGCCCATGACGACGCGGTGGTGGAAGTCGATGCAGCCGGGAAGATCAAATCGCTGGCTCGGGGCCAGACCACGGTGCTTGTCCGCGCACTTGGCGCGGTCGCTGCGGCACGTGTCGGGGTGGTGACGGAACGCCACCCCGTCCCCGCCATCGATACCGATCATCTGGTCGATCAGCATGTGTTTCGCAAACTCCGCGAACTGCACCTGCCACCCTCCCCGGTCACCGACGACTCCACCTTCCTTCGCCGCGTGTACCTCGACACGATCGGCGTGATCCCTTCCGCACAAGAGGCTCGGGAGTTTCTGTCGGACACCGACCCGGACAAGCGCCGCAAGGTCGTCGACCGCCTCTTGGATCGGACCGAGTACGCCGATTTCTGGTCGCTGTACTGGGGCGACCACCTGAATAACACCAAGCAGCTGCTCTACAACAAGGGACCGTACACGTTCACGCGCTGGCTGTATAACGCGTTCCGGCAGAACATGCCCTACGACTTGTTCGTCCGGGCTTTGATGACCTCGTCCGGCAACATGTACGACAGCCCGGCGACGAGTTTCTATCCGTTGATGAAGAAGCCCTTGGATCTGGCCGCGCAGGCCAGCCAGTTGTTCCTCGGCGTGCGAATCGACTGCGCTCGATGCCACGACCATCCCATGGAGCGCTGGTCGCAGGACGATTACAACGGCATGGCGGCCTATTTCTCGCAGATCAAGTACAAGGGCGGAGTCGGCCCGCGCAATAACGAACGTGCGCTGTACGTGGACTTCGACCGCCAATTCGAGCACCCCGAGAACGGAAAGACTTACCACCCGAAGCCGCTGGGCGGAGCGCGGCCGCAACTGGACGGTTCGACGGACCGGAGAGAGGCGCTGGTCGATTGGATGACGGCCGATGAAAACCCGTTCTTCAGCCGCGCGATCGTCAACCGCATGTGGAAGCAGTTCATGGGCCGAGGCATCGTGGAACCCGTCGACGACTTCCGCGACACCAACCCGCCCGTGAATCCCGAGTTACTGGACACGCTGGCAAGGGCATTCGTCGCGAGCGGCTACGACCTGCACGAGTTGATTCGAATGATCACTTCGAGTCGCGCCTACCAGCTCTCCTCCGTCCCGACGGAAGCGAACGCGGACGACACGCAAGGCCACTCCCACTACTACGCCCGCCGCCTGAGCGCGGAACAGCTGCTGGACTCGATTTCCCTGTCCACGGGCGTCCCGGAGGACTTCCCTTCCCTGTATCGCGGCACGCGGGCCGCGCAACTGCCGGAGCCGGAAGTGCCCTCGTACTTTCTCGATGTGTTCGATCGACCGTCGCGGCAGCTCGTGTCGGATCGAGCTTCCACAAGCTCGCTCAATCAAGCCCTGCACATGGTCAGCGGCGAAACGGTCCAGAAGAAAGTCAGCAGCGAAGACAGCGCCCTGAGGCGTATGATCGAAGAGGACTGGAACGACCAAGAGATCATTGAGGATCTGTTTCTGAGAACCGTGTCGCGGAAGCCCGAGCCAGCGGAAATCGACGCCGCGCTGAGCGCGGTGGAGTCGGCAGAAGGGCGGCGGCAAGGTCTCGAGGATGTCTTTTGGGCGCTGCTGAATTCGAAGGAGTTCGTGTACCAGCACTGAGCGGGCAGTTTAGAGGAGAGCGAGTCGAAGCGGGAGGCGCAGCCATGCGGATCACCAATCACACGTCCCTGTTCGGACGCCGCGACTTCCTGAGAATCGGTTCGCTGGCACCACTGGGGCTCACGCTGCCGCAGGCTCTGCGGGGCAACGCCCGCAAGGACATTTCGTGCATCCTGATCTGGCAGAGCGGCGGCTGCGGGCACCAGGACACCTGGGACATGAAACCCGACGCTCCCGCGGAGTATCGCGGCGAGTTCGGGCCGATCCCGACGAAGACACCGGGCGTTCAGATCTGCGAGCATCTTCCCTTCACCGCGGCCCAGACGGACAAGTTCACGATCTTGAGGTCGATGCGCTCCAAGGAGAACAATCACGAGCGCGCGATCAACTACCTGCTAACCGGTTACCTTCCGCTGCCGACCTTGGAATTTCCCAGCCTGGGGTCTGTCGTTTCCGAGCGTTTGGGACCCAAGAGCGGACTGCCTCCCTACGTGGCAGTGCCGCAGACGTTTCCCTCCTACGGCGGCGGCTTCCTCGGCGGCGAGCACAATCCGTACAACTCGGGCAATCCCAACATCCCGGGATACGTGGCTCGGGACCTCAGCCTGTCGTCCGACGTCGACTGGTCACGACTTGGCAACCGGCGCAAGCTGCTCGAGGTCATGGACAGGAAGTTCCGAGCGATCGAGTCCAGCAAGGGCTTTGCATCGATGGACTCGTTCTACGAGCAAGCCTATTCCTTGCTGAGTTCGCCGAATGCCAAGGAAGCCTTCGATATCGAAGCGGAGCCCGAGGCAGTTCGCGAACGGTACGGTCGCACTCCGGTAGGCCAGGGCGCCCTCTTGGCGCGTCGCTTGGTCGAAGGCGGCGTGCGTTTCGTGACGGTTGCGAAGGGCTGGCTGAACTACGACACGCATGGCGACAACTTCAACACGATGAAGAAGGTGCTCCTGCCCGAGTTCGACCGGGCGTTCGCCGCGCTGCTCGAGGATCTCGACGAGCGCGGCATGCTGGAAACGACGCTCGTGCTGGCGATGGGTGAGTTCGGGAGGACTCCGAAGATCAACGGCGCGGCGGGCCGCGACCACCACAACGATTGCTGGTCGATCGCGATCGGCGGGGCCGGGATTCCCGGCGGGCGGGTGCTGGGGGCGACCGACAAACTGGGTGCCGAGGTCACGGACCTGCCCGTGGAACCGGAGGATCTGATTTACACGCTGTGCAGGATCCTAGGCATCGACCCCGCTCACGAGTACGAAACACCGTTGCGGCGGCCGGTCAAGATCAACAACGGCGGAAAGATGATCGAGGGACTGCTCGTCTGATCCGCATGAGTAGCGAGGAATCCCGTCACCGCTGGCGGGCCGGCCGCATGAGGGCTTGGGGGATTACCGCTTTCTTGGCAGCGTGCTTAGCGGCAGGGGCTATCGAGGGTGTCGCAGCGCCACGAAGCATTGAAGATGCCCTCGCGAGAGCACGTGGACTGATCGCTTCGGGCGATGTCGCGGAAGCGATCTCGATTTACAAGGGGTTGCTGAGCGACGACCCGCACAATCCGACGCTGTTGATGAATCTGACCGTCGCGAGATTCAAAGCCGGAGAGTATCGCGAGACGGTCGCGCTCTGCCACCGAATCTTGGATTTACGCCCCCAGATAGCACCCACACTCCTCTTCCTCGGCGCAAGCCACTACCAACTAGGGGAATACGAATCCGCGATTCCCCCATTGCGCGAGTTTCTAGAGACACGGCCTGGAGAGCGCAACGCGAGGCTGATGCTCGCCGAATCGTTCCTGCTGCTCGGTCGGCATCGCGATGCCCTCGCGCACTTCCTCTCGGTCTCGGCCCAACTGGAGAGCGATCCGCGAGTCTGGTACGGACTGAATCGAGCTTCGCACTCTCTCGCTCGCGAGGCTACCGCGCGTATCGAGAGGGATTTTGCCGACACCCCCGAGGCCCGTGTCGCTGCAGGCCTCGCGCACCGAGACCTTGGCTTGTACGCGAAGGCGGAATTCCACCTCAGGGAATCCCTGTCCCGGCACAAGCAACTCGAATCCCCAGCGGTGGAGTTGGCGGCGCGGGCCTTGGCCGAGATCTACCGGAATTCCGGCAGGGAGGATCTCGCGGACATGCCCGAGAGCATGATCGGCAGCGATCAGACGTGCGACGGAGCGTCCCCAGCCTGCCAGTTCGCCCGGGGCGAATACTCCGCACTGGCCAAGGCAGAGACCGTCAGCCCAGACATCCGATCGCTGTTCTGGAGGTATCGGGCGTATGACGCTCTCGCGACTATGGCCTTACGCCGACTTGGCGATCTGCCGGAGTCTCCTCAGTTCCATGAAATCCAAGCCCGCGCCCTAGACGAGCGCGGGGCGCACGGACTGGCAACGCGTGAGTGGAGGCGCGCGCAGGAACTCGATCCGGAGAATCGTGCGTTGGGCGTCGGTCTGGCGAACTCACTCTACGAGTCGCAAGATTACGAAGGCGCGGTCGCCTTGCTAGACGACCTGCTGTCGACTACGGACTCGCCGGAACTCCGGTTCCTCCGAGGCAGCGCTCGGTTGAGCCTCCAGCAGGTCGATCCATCCATCGAAGACCTCAAGCGAGCACTCGAGCTCAGGCCCGATCTCGATCGGGCCAAGGCCGAACTCAGTCGGGCATACATGCAGTCGGGAGAGCCCGCGCGTGCGGTGCCCCTGTTGGCGGCGATCCTGCACGCAGATACCGATGGAAGCTACCACTACCGGCTCGCCCGAGCGTACTCGCAAATCGGCGACAAGGAGTCCGAACTCCGGGTGCTGGCAGATTACGCTCGCATCCGTCCCGGATCAAAGGCGCGTCAAGCCGAACACACCGTTCGAGATACCGCTGCGACGCAGTGAACGAGGCATCGTGGGTCGGACCCGCTGATTCCATGGCCCAGACCCCTATTTCAGGCCCCTGCCTCGCTGCGATGCGTCGGAAGCCGGGGTAGCATAGACCCGTCATGTTCATTCCGCGAATCGTCGCTCTACTGCTCTCGGTCGGGCTGCTGCTCTCCGCCGCAACCGATCTCAAGCTCGCTGATCCCAAATCAGTCGGCATGTCTTCCGAACGCCTCGAGCGAATCGACGCGTGGGTGGACGGGATGGTGGAGTCCAAGAGCGCAGCTGGATTCGTGACCTTGGTGGCTCGCCGGGGCCGGGTCGTTCACCATCGCGCTGCGGGAACGCTCGGTATGGAGAATTCCGATCCGATGCGCCGGGATTCGATCTTCGATATCGCCTCCATGACCAAGCCGCTTACCGCCGTCGCGGCGCTAATGCTCTACGAGGAGGGACGGATCGCGCTCGGGGATCCCGTGGCCCGACATCTGCCGGAATTCGCCAGTCCGACAGTCGGCGAGGATCCTGCGGCCCTGTCGCCGGCCGAGCGGTCGATGCTGGTTCGTCACTTGTTCACCCATACGTCGGGAGTGCGCGACCCGCGAGGTCGAGCCGAGACCTACGCTTTCCCGAACATGAACGTCTACATGAAGGAGTTCCCCAAGCTGCCCTTGCAGGCCGAACCAGGCTCGAAATGGATTTACGGCGACTCTCTGGACGTTCTCGGGCATCTGGTCGAACGTGTGTCCGGCCAGGGGCTCGACGCATTCATCGAAGAGCGCATACTCGGTCCGCTCGAGATGCGGGACACGCACTACTGGCCGCCCGAGTCCAAGCAGAGTAGGCGAGCGGTGATTGTCGTAAACGGCAAGGACGATCCCACGCGGGTCTCCCGCGAGCCCATCGAAGCGGGACAGTCCAAGACCTTCATTGCCGGCGCTAGCGGCCTGCACACGACGGCCGCGGATTACTGGCGCTTTTGCCAGATGCTGCTCAATGGCGGCGAATTCGGCGGTAAACGATTGCTCGGACCGCGCACCGTGGAATTGATCGCGGACAACCACTTGGAACGAGGCACCGCCTTCCGGCCGGGCCTCGGGTTCGGGCTGGGATTCGCTGTGGTGACTGATCGCGGACGGGCTGGCTTGCCATATACGGAGGGGTCGTACTACTGGGGCGGCTCGCAGGGAACCGTATTCTGGATCGACCCGGCGGAGGAGCTGGTGGGGATCCTGATGGTGCAAGTTCGCCCGGGCGGACAGCTGCGGTTGAGAGAGAAGTTCGGTGCGCTCGCTTACTCCGCGATTGTTGACTAGCGGGGGTGCGCGTAACGGATCGCTTCGCAGGGCAGCGACTGCTCACATCCGGTCGTCCCCTACCGCAGGATTGCCTCTGCACAACCCCGAATCTGGAGTCCAACCTTGGTAGCCTGAAGGGGTCAGGCGGATTGCGTCCAACACTGTGGAGCAGCGATTGGACAGCGGGCTTGGGACGCGATTCGGCAGTTTGCAGGTCGCTTCGAGGGCCAAGGTGACAATCTGGCGACACTCACATCGGCGGCTGGCAGCTATTGCGGATTCGTCTCCGCATCAAGTGCTGCCAGAGCATCGCAAGCGGGCCAGACAGCATGATGCAGACTCACCTCGGTACCTCGGCGGGATGCACCGCGCCCGTACCCGCTTACCCCACGGACATCGCAGGGCCATGCGAGCGATTCAGCTGGCCGGTGACACAGACTTCGCTTGGGCCTAACGCAGCTCAGGCGTGACTCGAGAGGCTAAAGCGTGCCCCAAGATTCTCCCCGCAACATCATCAAGATCCGGCAGGCGGCCAATCAAGGCGATGCTAAGGCCCAGTTCATCTTCGGAATGATGTTTTTGGGGGGCGAGGGCGTGCCGCAGAGCTACCCCAAGGCGAGGCGTTGGTTCCAAACGGCAGCCAGACAAGGCCACGCCGGGGCTCAGTTCGCCCTCGGCTTCATGCATGACCACGGCGAGGGCGTACGGCAGGATTCCGGCGAGGCCTTGCGCCGGTACCGCCAGGCAGCCGAGCAAGGCCACGCTCTGGCCCAGTACCACTTGGGCCTGATGCATTACCAGAGCCCAAACGTGCCGCAGGACTATGCCAAAGCGAAGCACTGGTTCGAATTGGCAGCCGGACAAGGACACGCAGAGGCGCAGTTCCTCCTCGGGTGTATGCATTTCCAAGGCCAAGGCATACCGCAGGATCCCGTTAAGGCCATGCAGTGGTTCCAGATGGCGGCGGACCAAGGCTATGCCACGGCCCAACACAACTTGGGACTGATGTACCAAAAGGGCGATGGCGTGCCGCAGGATTACGCCGAGGCGATGCGCTGGCTTCAAATGGCAGCCGACCAAGGCAGCGCTGAGGCGCAGGTCAGCCTCGGTACATTGCACTTCGGTGGCCAAGGCGTGCCGCAGGATTACGCCGAGGCGATGCGCTGGTTCCAAATGGCAGCGGACCAAGGCGACGCCAAGGCGCTCCACTTGCTCAGTTCGATGCATCGCAATGGCGAGGGAGTTCCGCAGGATTCTGCCGAATCCGTGCGTTGGCTGGGAAAGGCGGCTGAGCAAGGCTCCGCTGCGGCGCAGCGGGACCTTGCCGCAATGCACGCCAAGGGCGAAGGCGTGCCACAGGATTCTGCCGAGGCCGTACGCTGGTATCGGCTGGCAGCTAACCAAGGCGACGCTGAGTCACAGTTCAATCTCGGCGGGATGTATGCGGCGGGCGAAGGCGTATCCCGAGATTCCGCCGAGGCCTTGCGCTGGTTGCGGCTGGCGGCCGACCAAGGCCATGCCAAAGCGCAGTGCAGGATCGGCCTGATGCACTACACCGGAGAGGGAGTTCCACAGGATTATCCCGAAGCCTCGCGTTGGTTCGAACTCGCGGCCAAGCAATACCACCCAACGGCCCAGTTCAACCTCGGCATGATGCATTACCAAGGCTTGGGCGTGGAGCAGGACTTTGCCAAGGCTAGGCTCTGGATTTGTTCGGCGGCGGATCGAGGCATTGCTGAAGCCCAGTTCCGCTACGGCACGTTGAACCTCACGGGAGAAGGCGCACCCCCGGAGCTTGCCGAAGCCGTCCGTTGGTTCCGGTTAGCGGCGGAACAAGGGCACCCTACGGCGCAATTCAACCTAGGCGTGATGTACGACGAGGGCGCCGGTGTGCCGCAGGATCGTGTCGCAGCGCACACGTGGATGGATCTCGCCGCCAGCCAGTCGTCGGCAGAGCGAAAGCAGTACACGGACGCGCTCGACAGGGTTGCCAAGGAGATGTCGCCTGCGGAGATCGCTGAAGCTCGAAAACGGGCATCGGAATGGCGTCCAAAGTCTTGGAGCGAGATCCTCAACGGACTCAAATGAGTCCACGCCGGATGGGAATGGGCACTCTCGCCACGATCTGCCGTCCCCCGGCGGGAGTGCTTGGCGGGTCAGGCACCGTCTCTGTCACTCGGAACCTTGCCGGCTGAGTCCGCTCCTCGTCCAACCGCCCGGAACCGGCCCGCAGGCATCCGCTCCGCCGTCCGCTGATCGTTCCCGAACCTAACGGGTCCTGCGACCGCATGCGGGGATCCCTTGCCGTCGCGTCGAAATCACTTCCAGTGCCGCGACTCCGTTAACGGGTAGAGGGCAGGATGCGGGGATTGCGGAAACGACTTCCCTGCACCGAATCCTTGGCACGCAAATCAGCCTCGGACCTGAATTCGACGTGTCAGGCGCCAAGCTACGATCCTCGCTCCGGGCTCGGGTCGAGAGGCTTGCAGAGGCGTCACGTGATCTCGCCGTTCGGATTCGCCCGGCGACTGCATGGGACGCGGGGTTCGGGATAGTATCATGGGCGCATGCAGCAACCCCTACCGCTCAGAGGCGTCCGCGTTCTGTTCGTACTGGCAGCGTCCTTAGCCATCGCGGGCGTGGCATGGCCGGTAGCGGCGCAGATTTTCCCCGACAAGAACCTTGAAGAAGCCGTTCGGCGGTACGTGTTCGAGAAGCGTGACACGGACGAGCCGATCACCGCCGAGGACGTGGCGCAGATCTCTACGATCGAAGCTCGCAGCAAGGGTATCCGCGACCTGACGGGCTTGGAACACTGCAAGCGCCTGATGCTGCTAGCGTTGCCCAACAACGAAGTCTCCGACATCTCGCCGCTGGCTGGCTTGGACCTGTTGCAGAGCCTCACCCTGACCGGGAACCAAGTGGAGGATATTTCGCCGCTGGCGAATCTCAAGCGGATGCAGTACATCGAACTCTCTGACAACAAGGTTAAGGACATCTCGGCCCTGAAGGGGTTGGAGGCAATGAACTCCGCGTACTTCGCCGGCAACCAGATCCGTGACCTCACGCCAGTCAAGGGGCTGTCCAAGCTCTGGACGCTAGATGTCGCCAACAACGAAGTCAGCGACCTCGGCCCTGCCGGGGCCCTAACCCGGCTGTCCACATTGAACGTGGACGGGAATCAAGTTTCCGACCTGTCCCCGCTGGCCGGCATGACCCAGCTCCAGCGGCTCTCGCTTCGAGACAACCAGGTCAAGGACATCTCGACGCTCGTGGAGATGGCCGAGAAGGATATCGCTGGTGACAGCCGGTTCGCCCGGTACTGGGCCGTTTCCCTGCAAGGGAACCCGCTTAGCGACAAGGCCAAGACGGAGCAGGTCGAGGCATTGAAAAAGTACTCGTTCCGCATCGAGGCGGACGAGTAGTTCCGCGACAGCGCGGCGGGCACGCCGCCAAGAGCAACCCGTTTCGCAACGACGTGGACCGTCGCTCCAGAACCGGATCCGACGGAACCGCGATTGGTCGTCGGGCCCCACTTGGGAGACAGCGACCATGTCTCGGCCGCAGTGCGACGCCAGATCCCTCTTCGACGAGCCCTCAATCGACTGGACAACCAGTGGCTTGCCGCAGGACTCGACGATAAAGCTGCTCAACGTACCGCGAACCGCTCCAGTGCTTCCTCATCAAGTTCGACTCCCAAGCCGGGCTCCTGCGGCATTTCCAAGAAGCCATCGCACGCTTCAATGCGCTGCTTGGTCACGAAGTCCCTTAGCGTAGTCGCCTCCTCGGCCACATACTCCACGATTAGCGAGTTCGGGACCGAGTTTAGGAAATGCAGGGCCGCGGCCACGTTGATGTAGGTTGTGAAGCCGTGGTTCGCTACGGGCAAGCCGCGGTCGTGCGCCAGGGATGCGATCTTCACGGCTTCGGTGAAGCCGCCCACGCGGGTCAGGTCGACTTGCACCACATCGACCTTGCCACGATCCATCAATTCTAGGAACGATGCCCTGTTGCTCTCTTCCTCGCCAGCCGCGATCCGGGTGTCAACGGCCTCGCTGAGACGACGGTAGCCGTCGTAGTTGTCCGGCATGAGGGGTTCCTCGAGCCAGAAGATCCGATGCTCCTCAAAGGCTCGCACTCGGCGAATCGCTGTCTTGGCGTCCCAGACCAAACCGGCATCCACGAGTAAGTCTGGACCGTCGCCCAGACCGGCCCGCGCTTCACGCACCAACGCGATGTCCGTTCGTTCGTCTTCACCCATCGGCTCCCAGCCAAACTTGACAGCGCTGAACCCGCGGTCTACGTAGCGTTTGGCCAAGTCCCGCGTGGCGGACGGGGTCGGCCCCCAGAGCGAGCTTGCGTAGCACCGCAGGCGTTGGTGAAAGCCGCCGCCTAGCAATTTCCAGATCGGCTGGCCCAGCGCCTTGCCCTTGATATCCCATAGGGCGATGTCGATCCCACTCATCGCGTGGAATCCAGCTCCGCGACGGCCACCGTAGAGGTTGCCGTCATACATCTTCTGCCAGATCTTCGCGGTCTCGAAAGGGTCCTCGCCAATGACGAGTTCACGCAAGCCGCTCGTCACCGTGTGCGAGTAGGGGCCCTCGATCGCTCCCTTGGCCGCTAGCGGATTGGAGTCGACCTCACCGATGCCAGTGATCCCGGCGTCCGTGCTCACTCGGACGATCAGGGCGTCCTGGCCGGAGTCGCAAAGCTCGCGGACCTGCTCCGAGCGCAGGTAGAAGGTCTCGACATCCGTGATCTTCATCGGCTACTGACCGTGGCAACGGTCTCGCTTTGACAATTCTAGGGGCATTGCCCGCCCGGGAGCACCCATCCAAAGCCGTGGCGGTTCGGACTTTCGATCAGGACTTGAACGGCAGCAACCCCGAAGCGGGGATCGACACCGACCCCATGGCTCTAATCGGGTGGTCTCCAGATCCTCAGCGCGGCCGATGTCGGAAGCCGGAAGCGTCGAAGTGGAGCCACGGGTCGGACTCGAACCGACGACCTGCGGTTTACGAAACCGCTGCTCTACCAGCTGAGCTACCGTGGCGAACTAGCCAGCCCTTGACTGTCTTTACTGAGCATAGCACATGGCGAGTCCGGCTCCGACGACCGAATCACGCGAGCCCAAAGGGGGACTTTCCCAAAGCTCAAGAACGCTCATGCACGCTTCAGCGGCGGAGAGGTGACGCTCAATCGCTGAGGCACTTGCTAAGGACGATGAGAAGGGATGACTGCAGGAGCACGGGAACGACTTGAAGGCGCTCTGTTCGCGTTGGTCGCGGGAAGGGCGCTGGAAAGTCCAACCAGCCGAACGTGCTCTGGCGTCCGCCGAGTGGGTCTCGCGGTAACCCGTGCGATGCTACCCAGCGAACTCTATTGCGACTAGCAATCCGAAGCACCGAGTACCCATGCCAGGTCGAGTTCACCAGCCGTCGACAGATCGTGGTCGCCGGTTGGATCTGCGAGGGTTCGAAACCGCAAGCAGAACCGGGGCGGTACCCGATATGTAGGTTCCCGCTCCTACGGCTCACATAGTCGCCCCCGCTGAGCCGCTGAGCCCGTTCGCTTGACAGGCGTTCGCATCGCAGGCTATAGTCACTTCGCGAATAGTTACTCGACAGTGGCTACTCAGCGTACTACTACGCCACACGACGAGTCCGTCAGGCGTACGCCCCCATGCATCAGGTGATGAGTCTGTGGCCAGCTCCCGTCTGGGTCGTGATGCGGTATGAAGAGCCCACTCCGTCGAATCAACTCGTTCTGCACCAAACCGGCGGCGCTGTGAGAGCGCCGATCGTACATGGCGCACCAGCTCACTGCCAACGCCCCTTGCTCATCCGTCGGACCTCCACGGGCAACCCACAGTTTCGCGGTAGATCAGTCTCCCGAGGACGGAGACGCACTCTACGAGCATCAACCGATCGATGCAGGGCTCGCTACAACCCGGGACTCCCCTGCTCGACCCGTTACGACACCTCGCAGCCGAGCCTTGCTGCCTTGCCGCCGCAGTTGTATCAGGCTACCAGCAGGATGCCACCGGAACTACAGGCGAAGTGAGACAGCCATGAATTCAAGCCTCATAGACTCACTCATCGTCGGGGATGCGAAAGAGGTCCTCGAATCCGTCAGCGACGAGAGCGTCGACTTGGTCGTTACATCGCCACCTTACTGGACGGCAGTAGAATACGACCGAAAAACCGACGAAAGCGTCGGGCCTTACGACCAGTATATCTCTTCCCTTCTAGATGTCTGGAAGCAATGTGCGAGGGTATTGCGACCGAATGGCAAGCTCGCGATCAATACACCCATTCTTCCCATCCCGAAACGAATCATTAAGAACCAACATACCAGACACGTCAAGAATATCAATAATGACCTAGAGCGAACGATCCTAAGCGAGACATCTCTCGAGCGATTCAGCCTATTTGTTTGGCAAAAGCAGACATCAAAGATGATGTTCGGCAGCTATCCTTACCCGGGCAACATCATCGAGAATAATACTGTTGAGTTCATAAGCGTATATGTGAAGCCAGGCAAGCCTCCAAAATACCCTGACCAAGTACGCTCTCAGAACAAGATATCTCAACCAGAATGGCTAGACCTTACACAACAAGTATGGTTTATGTATCCACAAGACGTTAAAAGACTTGACGAACACCCTGCACCGTTTCCCGAGAAGCTCCCTGGTCGATTGATTAGAATGTATACCTACGGATCTGCCGACAATTTCGACGGAGACCTGATACTTGATCCGTTCTGTGGAACCGGTACAACGTGTGCTGTAGCTAGACGGATGGGCCGACGCTATATCGGCATAGATATTTCCGATAAATACATTGATCTTGCGAAGAAAAGACTCATTCTTGCAGAATATACCCCCCCCCCTTTCTACTCGTTGGAAGGCCAAAATACCCGACTAGAGAAGAACTCCAACAAGAATCTACGGAACCTAGCACTCAGGTTCTTGCCTTGAAGGAATCCACCAAGAACAAACATCATAGGGAAACCTACGGTCGAAGCATCGATAACACTCAAAGCACCTCGCCCGTACAAGGCCTTCTGACTCCATCACGCAGTCAAAGGCAACTATTCTCGCTCCCGACAGATACAACTGCCGGAAGTAGCGAACAGGATCCGCGTGAGCCCATTCGGACTCACGGCGAGTTGATTGAAGATGACGAGGGCACAACTCCATGAGCAAACTCAGTCGGTACTGGGACAGGTGGGTCGAGCAGTATACAGGGAGTACCGCCTACTGGTACATCCCCAAGGGGAAAGTTATATCTGTTGACAGTGTACTACATATCCAGAAGCAACTACGGGTCTTGGCTGAGTTTGAAGGGAGAAACTGGCGTGATGTTCAAAACCAATACATGAAACTACTACATTCACAGGGCCTCTCTTCAGCCACGACGATAGACCCAGATAGGACCGGATCACCTATGTCACGTATGCTGAAGCAGGTATTTACTACACTAGGATTCGCGTGGGTGAATCATCGTGATGCAATAACGATTACCCGAGCTGGAGAACTGTTCATCGATTCACGAAATCCTCGACAGCGTGTGGCAACGCAAGCTCAAAGGTACCAGATTTGGAATCCAATGATGGGATCTGCCGATACATCAGAAATCGGACTTCAACCTGTTCCATACTTGGTCACTGTGATTCAAAAAGTTGGGAGCGTTAGTATCGAAGAATACAACCTATTCTGTGCAAGAGCACGGGATATTAACGATATTGACGATTCTATCGATGGAATCAAGAGTTGGCGAAAGTTAGGCCAAGTGCGTCAACAAGCTATTAGAGAAAGGTTAGACGATGTTCTAATCGACTCTCAAGATTCAGCGAATGATCGAAGGACATCGATTTTCAATACCGTACAGCTTAACTCTTCATACTCCAGAGCGTTTTGGTTGACGTCTGGATTGATTCAGAACGACAATAACGGAGTCATGACTATCAAGAAGGGAAAGTACAGGCAAGCAAATCGGGTGGTTGAGAACTGGAGGAATAATGGATATTATATCGAATTTCAGTCCCCAAAGGACTGGATTGCGACATACGGAAACCCTGAGCAGGAACTGACAAGACAGACTGCATTGACATACTACACAGAGTCGGCACAGTTCTCAATGATTCAACAGACACTGGATGACCTCCACCAGTACACTCCCCAACAGAAACGCAAGTATTTTGATGCAGTTATACAAGAGCACGTGCTTGAAGAGATACTTGAGCAAAACATCGAGTTAATCGAGTCTGGCATGCACCTCATCTCTCGGCAGCTTCATACCGAAGTCGGCCGAATTGACCTTTTCGCACGCGACAGAGATGGTCGTCATACCATTATCGAACTCAAGAAGGGTAAGACCAGTGACGACGTGTTCGGCCAGATCTCCCGTTATATGGGATGGTGCAAGAAGACGAAACCGAGTCGCCTAGGCGTACGCGGTATCATCATCGGTCGAAGCGTGGATGAAAAGCTATGGTCTGCTATTGATGCACATGATGCGCAAGTGGATTTGAAGGTTTTCGATATACAGATGAGCATATCAAACGCTCAGAGAGACTAGTCGTGCAGTGACGTGGATTCCCCGACATTGTCCAATTCACACGATTTCGTGGCATCGTCCTACGCTTCCATTTAGCGTTGATATTCGTTTGACATGAATCCATAGGCTAGGGCGTTCCTAAGGGTATGTTCGCCCGTTACGTAATTCGTGGTACTACTTGAAACATGATCCTCTCGGCCACACTCGTCAGAGGGCAACGGTACGAGTGTCGCCACATCTCAGGCACGGAAGCCGCATTGGGCGCACGGAGAAGTGGGGGCTTCCGCGTTTTCTAGGTTCACGAGGTGCGGGGGCAATTCTTAACGTGCTCACTGTCGGCCGAGCGGCCGTTCACGTCATGATGAGCGACAGGAGTCGGCGATAGGTCGTAGGTTCGCGTGTAGTCGGTGGTTCAGCGAATGCTAGGGTGCGGTATGATGGATGGTTCCACCGGCGCGTGCGAGGGCCATGCATTCGGGAGTCGGCTGATTTCATGTATCTTGAAAGCGCTACGGTGAACGCCGCCGACCTAGCAAAGTTGGGCTCGAGTCGAATGAATTTGCTGCTTCGAAATCCGCTGGGACGTGCGCGCAATGCTTGGTTGCTCGCGCTCTTGGCTTCGCTAATCGCCGCGACCGTCGCTCTTCCACTCCAAGCCTTCCGTCCGCAGCCTGTCTACGCCCGGAACGCGATGGTCGTGACGGCCGAGCGGCACGCAACGCAGATCGGAGTCGAAGTGTTGCGTGGCGGCGGTAACGCGGTGGACGCTGCCGTCGCGATCGGTCTCGCTCTCGCGGTTACCGAACCCAACGCGGGAAATCTCGGTGGGGGAGGATTCATGTTGATCCGCCTCGCCGACGGCCGCACCACCTTCCTTGACTTCCGCGAGATGGCACCGGGCTCGGCTCACCGCGACATGTATCTGGATGACCACGGCAGACCAACGCGTGACAGCGTGACTGGCTACCGTGCATCGGGCGTACCCGGCACGGTTCGCGGCTTGGCCCTGGCGCTCAAGAAGTACGGCACGAAGTCCTGGGCCGCGATGGTTGCTCCCGCCGAGCTCTTGGCCCGCGAGGGCTTCCCGCTAACTTGGGATCTTGCGGAATCATTGAAGGGCAGCAGTCGGCTTGCCCAATTCCCAGAGTCGCGCCGCGTGTTCCTGAACGGCGGCCGTCCGTTCGACATAGGCGTGACGCTGAAGCAACCGGATCTAGCCAAGACCCTGGGACGTATCGCGCGGAATGGCCCTGACGAATTCTACACCGGGGAAACGGCCCGTCTCATAGCTGCGGACATGGCGGCGCATGGCGGCACGATCACCGCTGAGGATCTAGCAGGGTACATCCCAGTGGAGAGGTCGCCCGTGTCCGGAACGTACCGCGGACACACGGTCCTGAGTTCCCCGCCCCCGAGTTCCGGCGGGACGGGAGTGATTCAGATCCTCAACATCCTCGAGGCATTCGACCTCAAGGAAAGCGGGGCGGGTTCGGCCGCGACGATCCATCTCGTCGCGGAGGCTATGCGGCGCTTCTTTGCCGACAGGGCTCAATTCTTCGGAGATACCGACTTCGTCGATATTCCTCTCGAGGGGATGCTCTCCAAGGAATACGCAACGAAACGCCGTTCCAGCATCCGGAACGACCGGGCGTCAACGAGTGCATCGGTAGGAGACAGCGATCCCGCAGGCTACGAGAGTGACGAGACCACGCACTACTCGGTAGTTGATGCGGACGGTAACGCAGTCGCTGTGACCTATACGCTAAACGGCGGGTACGGTTCGGGCGTAACTGCCAAGGGCACCGGCGTCTTGCTGAACAACGAAATGGACGACTTCACCGCCAAGCCCGGCAGCCCCAACATGTTCGGCCTGCTGCAGAGCGAGAACAACGCGATCGAGCCCCGCAAGCGGCCGCTGTCCGCGATGTCTCCCACGATCGTCACGAACGACAGTGGCACCAGGCTTGTGCTTGGAGCCCAAGGCGGCCCTACAATCATTACCCAGGTCACGCAGGTCATCATCGACGTGCTGGACTTCGGCATGAACGTGCAGCAAGCGGTCGACTTTCCCCGGTTCCACCACCAGTGGATGCCGGACCGGCTGTACTTGGAACCCAGCGGTGCCTCCGCCGACACGCGCAGGGCGCTAGAAGCGCTTGGCCACAAGCTGGACTTCGGTCGCCGCCTCGGCCACATCGAGGCAATCGAGGTGCGACGTGACGTGCTTACCGGTGCCGCCGATTCCCGGAGCGAGGGAGTCGCGGCCGGGTACTGAGGCTGTAGGGTGTTGAAGCCGCTAGAGTTCCTTGCCCAGCACGGGCAGCAATTCCCCGCTTGGAGCCCTGATGCTTCGCGCGGTTACGCGTGGCAGTTGACACGCGAGCACTACGAGAATTTCACCGTGGCGAGCGTGTCGCTGCCACGTCAACTGCGTCAGGACTATTGCAACGTTTATGCCTTCTGCCGCTGGTCCGATGATCTAGCCGACGAGACGGGCGACGCATCGCGGAGCATCGAACTGTTGGATTGGTGGCGCGAGGGCCTGCGGGCGATGTTCCGCGGCCACTCGAGCCACCCGGTGTTCGTCGCGCTGAGCGAGACGGCTGAGCGCCATTCATTGCCAGCGAGCGATTTCGAGGCATTGCTGGACGCGTTCGTGCAAGACCAACAGGTTCTGCGCTACCGCACGTTTGAGGACTTGTTGGGATATTGCCGACTCTCGGCCAATCCGGTCGGTCGCATCGTGCTCAGGCTCAATGGTTGCCAGAACGAGCATATGTTCGCTCTATCCGATTCCGTCTGCACTGCGTTGCAACTGGCCAACCACTGGCAAGACGTGCGTCGCGACTGGGACATCAATCGCGTCTACATACCGGAGGAAGCGATGCGTTCCCACACGTACTCGGTCGAGGCCCTGGCCCTCGACATCGAGCGCGGTTCCGCATCCGCTCGGTACAGGCAGGTTATCGGTGATCTGGTGGAGCGGACCAAGGCGCTGTTCGATGCGGGGCTACCCTTGGCGGGCCACTTCGCAGGCCGCCTCGGGATCGAAATCGAACTATTCGCGCGAGGCGGCATGACGGTCTTGGATAAGATCCGCGCTCAAGGCTACGACACGATCACGCGCAGGCCCGTCGTCAGCAATGCCGAGCGGGCCTTGCTACTGTTGCGGGTGGCCGCACGCCGGTTGTTGCGGCCGCATCGTTCCTCCAAGCAGCCCCCTCATGCTGACAAGTGAAGCGTCATTTGCACATTGCAGAAGGGTGGCGAAATCGCGGGCCCGAAACTTCTATTACTCGTTCACGCTCCTGCCACGCGCCGAACGGGACGCGATGTGCGCGATTTACGCGTTCATGCGACGGTCCGACGACATCACGGACAACGCAACCGAGCCGATCCAAGTACGGCGACAGCAGCTCTTCGACTGGCGCGACAAGCTGGCCGATGCATTGGAGGGCGGTCAGCACAGAGATCAAGTCTTGCCAGCGTTCACCGAGACTGTCCGACGTTACGAAATTCCGCAGCAGTACTTCTTCGAGTTGCTTGCAGGGATGGAAAGCGACCTGCAGGAGCCGCTCTACGGCACGTTCGACGATCTCTACCGCTATTGCTATCAGGCAGCGGCGGTCGTCGGCATGGCCACGATTCACGTCTTCGGCTTCGAATCCCCGCGCGCGCTCCCGCTCGCGGAGAAATGCGGGATCGCCTTCCAGTTGACCAACATCATGCGAGACGTGCAGGAGGACGCTAGCCTCGGCCGGGTGTACTTCCCCGAAAGCGAACTGCGAGATTTCGGCATGGAGCGCCGGGAGTTGTTGGAGGGCGCGGTCGGTCAGTCCGAGGATCGCTTCCAGAGCTTCATGGAATTCCAGTGGAGTCGCGCTGCGAGCTACTACGAACAGGCGTTCCCGCTGGTCTCGATGATCAAGTCCCGGAACCGCCCTGCGCTCTGGGCGATGGTCGCAATCTATCGAGAACTGTTAGGGCGCATTCGACGCTCCGGATTCGGCGTGCTCGATGAGCGTATTGGGGTGTCGGCCTGGAGCAAGCTGTGGATCGTCGCCAGGGCCATGCGGTTGCGGTTCAACGGAGGGATCCAGTCATTCCCAAGATAAAGATCGTCGGAGGCGGACTGGCCGGACTGGCAGCCGCCGTGAAGCTCGGGGAAGCTGGTCACGCCGTCGAGGTTCACGAAGCGCGGCCGTTCCTGGGCGGGCGCGCGGCATCCTATCCTTTGCATCCGTCCGATCCGGATTCGGTGCGAATAGACAACTGCCAGCATGTGCTGCTCAAGTGCTGCAACGCCTTGATGGACTTCTATGAACGGTGCGGCGTCAAGGACAAGATCGCCTTTCACGACACGCTCTATCTAGTCCAGCCGGGAGGCCGCACGGACCGGATCCGCGCCGACGCTATGCCGGTGCCTCTGCACCTCGCACGGTCGTTGCTCCTGATGCGGTCTCTGGACTGGCGAGACAAGGCTTCCCTTTTCCGCTGCTTGGCCAAAGTGAAGCGGGCTCGGGAGAGAGTGGACATCGAGAGCATTAGTTTCACGCAGTGGCTACAGGAAGTGCGGGCTACTCCGCGCTCTATCGACCGATTCTGGCGTCCGTTCGTGGTGAGTGCCTTGAACGAGGAGCCGGAAATTGCATCGGCGGCCGCGGCACTGCAGGTCTTCGGGGAGGGGCTTCTCGGGAGTCGCACCGGATACGAGGTGGGCATCCCCGCCGTGCCGCTCGGCGAACTCTACTCGAACGCGCTTGGGAGCGGGCTTGGTCCGTCGGTGAGAGTCCTCCTAGGGTCGAAGGTCAGCCGCATTGAACCGGAGAGCCCGGAGGCGGAATTCTACGTCTGCGCCGTACCGTTCGAACACGTCAGCCAGCTGCTACCCGACCTCGGCTTGGACGACGCGCTCAAGCACTTCACGCACTCGCCGATCACTGGCATTCACCTGTGGTTCGACAGGGAGATCACCGACCTCCCTCATGCGATGCTCTTGGATCGGCAGATCCAGTGGATCTTTCCCAAGGGCGATGGGTACTACCTCGCCGTGGTGAGCGCGTCCCGGGGCATGACGAAGACCCCAAGCCAAGAGATCGCACGACTTGCGGTGCGCGAACTCGGCGAGTTCTTTCCCAAGGCCCGCACGGCGACACTTGCGAGGAGTCACGTGATCAAGGAAATGCGAGCCACTTACTCGGCGAGGCCAAGTCTGAACCGCTGGAGGCCCGGGCCAGAGACTCGCTACCCAAATGTTTTCCTCGCGGGAGACTGGACGGCGACCGGCTGGCCCGCAACCATGGAAGGAGCGGTGCGTAGCGGTTATCTCGCCGCACGGGCCGTGACCGACGCGATTCGCTCGCCACGCCCGAGAGTCTCTTGATCTGGCCGCGGCGCGTTCCATGCGCGGCCCTGGGGTGCATGTCTGGTTTGCGCGAGCGGACGGATTGGTCAAGCCAAAGACTGGGGTCCTCAGTTGATCCTGCGAGCCCCCTGTAGCGATCACCTGCCCCTCGACCGCATCTCTTGCCATCTTGGTTGACAGACCCACCGTATCGGCAATCGAAAGCCCTTGAAATGACGGCTATCTGGCTTCCCCACGGTCACGGCAGCCTAGGCTAGCACCGATCACCTGAAACATCACCCATGCACTGGACACTTCCAAACTAGTCGGCGAGCAGTCTCAACAGAGCGCAGCTACCTTATCTAATGCTCTTGGCGGAGGCGTCTCGGCGAGATCCCATAATGTTCCGAATACTCGTTCGAGATTCAAAGCTCCCTGCAGATGGCCAAAAGCGACTACCGCAGATGACTGAGACTTGTCCGGCTCAATTCGGTATGACTCCCCATCGGCTACCAAGAAGTGGAACTTGTAGCGAGCCTGTTCCTGTTCATGCATGAACCTGAGAGTCACCTTAGGGTGATCCTTGAATCGTTCCAAGAAGGCGTTACGCTTCAAGACATCGGGATGCTTCCCCTCTAGAATGATTCGCATCTCGCAGTGCTCGCGGTCCAGGAACCGCATTGTCTCCATGAGAACACGGCTCCGTCCATAGACTCGAGGTTCGAGACTACCACTCAGGATCGACACGGACGTACATGCATTCGCCATGATTTGTTCAATAACGACTGCAGCGTGTCCTAGAGATGCATTGAAGATCGGCGTTCCATCGCAGATGCGTGCGAGTTCGTATATGCGACGAACGTAATTTGCATCGCCAGTGTCGATGTCTTCTCTATGCTTGCTCTCAGAGTCCATCAACCTCGCGCCTCTCTTCCTCATCCTATCAGAGCATGTTGAGCCGGTCAAGTTCTCCTCTGTCGTTCTCCCGGCACCCCTACGCCGCACTATCGCTGCACAGCCGACGGGATCCCGAACGAACTCTCACCTACCTCGGTGCGTAGCCCCGTCGCGACGCCCAAGGAGCACCTGTGCCACGACACCGAGCACAGGACATTAAAGCGGACGGATGTAGTCCATACAGCGATAGACGAGGCGGGGAGTGTCCGTCTGATCGAGTTATGGTGAACTTTCGCGGGAGACGACGTGCCAAGGAGCCCGCTGCAAAACAGCGAAACAGTCGGCCAATGCAAAAACTGAAACCGCTCAACCGATTACATTCAAGGCGTCTAGGCGATGCAGTCCGACCGTTGCCACGCATACAGTGTCTAGACTTGACTCAAACGTCACGCTTAACGGCGAAAGATGACCCTAGAGTCGCACGATGTCATTGACGCGATCCGTCGAGCACAAATCTGACGCTGCCAATACAACCGGACCCCGACGCTGAATTACGGCTGCCCCGTCAGACCCGGTTCCCGCACCAGAAGTTCGCGGATCGAATCAAGTGAGGGTAGCGAGAGCGCCTCGCACAGTGACTCATCAATCTGGAGTCGGTGTGGATCACGGTCAACCTGGGAGAGAGGTCGCAACGCCAGTCCGCGAACCGCATCATAGGCTCGCGACAGACTGCTGCACTGATCTTGATCCAGTTGCCTAACATCCAACACCGGCATCGACTGCCACGCAGGCTTCTTCATCTGCATCCAAGGCCCTTGCGTGATAGCTCGACTGCCATAGTACATCAAGAGTCCAAGGGTGCTATTGAGCCAGAGAAGTAGTGCCTTTCGATGTGCATCAGAGAGCGACGAATCATCGAGAGCCCACCATGTGTTACCCAGAACCTTCTTGTCGAAACCCGTGGCCATGACCTTGTGCGTGTTTGTTCGTAAGCGAGACACCAACAAGATTCTGCCCGCCTTTCCCCACACTGCCGCAGCATCCTTCAACCTACGCCCGGGAAGAGGCTGCGTCCTTGCGATGAGAAACGCATTTGGATCCTGTCTAATATGAACTACCCTTTTAGCGCTGTGATTCCAAAACGCAGGGTACGGGGTCCACTGAGAGGCCGCCTTATCGACGTCAAACGCATCGGTGATATCACGCACATCATAGCCAACCGAAGAGAGCGCATCAAGACGACAGAGCAAAATCGGATGTTCATCAGAGCTTCCGGGCATCTTCAAGCAGGACTTATGCTCAAGGTGCCAATGAACTTGCGCGAGGAAACTCTGGGCAAATATCGCACTTGTCCAATTTTGATCTGTCGTAGGTGCTGGCAGTTTGGCTATCTCGCCCAACGCACCCGACGGAGACTGGATCGTGGTCGAACCAACATTGTCAGCAATGCGGTGTGTCGCCATCAGTAATCGATCTTCAAGATCTAGTGCTTCATGGATAGTAGTCGGATTGCGACGTAACGTCACGTAATGAGTGGCCCCGCGAGATTCGCCATCTTTCAATTTCCGCGCAATGAACAGAATCTCCGAGAGTTCCGTATTTTCGGAAAAATTCACCCGGCTCGGATCTTGACTCGTTATGACGAATTCAAGATGATATCTTTCCGCGATGAACTTCCGTACCTTTCGCCATGACTCTCCCGTCGCAACGGCGATTGGTAATACAAATGCGATTCTGCCACCGTGCTTTGTGTGCATGTCAGCCAACGGGACAAAAAGGGCACCTAATCCAGCATTCGCGCTCATGCTCGTTCGCTTGGCTTGAACCGAAAGTGCTCGTTGCAGTTCCGGTCGATCTTGAGGCAATGATCCGAACAAGCGGTTTCCATACCGACTGCTGACAAAGGGCGGATTCATCACGCAAAGATCTAGCTTGGGAACGCGTGCATTTTCAAATCCAGTCGAAGCAGCACCGGTTCGCAGAGAATCCAATTGCGTGTTGTCCAGAGCAAATTGCGTGGGAACTTCATCATTACACAGGAAGTCTAAGCTACCGAGACGAGCACTTCCATGATCCATGCCTATAGGCATCACGTATAGATTCATCTTCCGGAATGCAACTTCGGGTGCAAGTAAAGCCAAAGTTGAAGCCGTCAGGTGAACTGCAGAAGAGAGTATATCGTAGCCGTGAACGACATTTTGCATCAGCGTACTATGGAGCACTGCAAGATCCTTAGATTGGATGCTCCGGTCAGTCTCTGCGCGAGTCTTGATGAACTGATCGGTCATTGCTTGCGCGGCCGCCATGAGTAGTGTTCCCGTACCACAAGCCAAGTCCCCAACCTTGAAGTCCGCCAGTTCCCGAGCACTTCCGAAATCGCACGACCACTCTAGATCAAGAGCTAGTTTGAGAAGTAGCGTGGCTGCCGAGACCGATGTGTAATAGGTACCGAGGTATTTCGCATGGTAGAGTAAACGATGATAGATCCTGCCCATTAGGTCATGTCTTAAAGCTGCTTGAACGGAACAAATCTCTTGCGCCTCATCAATCAGTGCATTGACGGCAGCGGATGTACCGATGACTTCAGGCAATTCGTCAAGGATTCGTTCGGCTAGTTGAAATATAGGTAGGTAATTGATATTCTCCCAGATCCAGTGCCAGTGCTGTGAGGCCGTATTCACTACGTTAGTACTCTTCTTCAACTTTCGCAATGTATCGACACGTTCATCACTCGACGCCAATTGTTCTTGGAAAATCAGGGCATTAGCCAATACGAGGGCAGCCACTTTGGCCGCTGTTTCGCGCCTATCTGCAACAATGTCGGTACTATCAGTACTTGAAGCGGACATGCCCAATAGTTTGGAGAGGCGGTCACACGAGCCTGTTTGTCCTGACCAGAGCACTGCCACTCGCTCAAGATGGCCGGAGAGTGAATTTGCGGTGCGTTCGACAATGTCATCTCGCGTTAAGGTCTCTTGAACTCGTCGTAGAGCTTCCATCATCGTCGCAGGAGTACCATCAAACCAATCCCCACCCTCTGATGTCTCGGAAACAATGTGATATTGCAGTCGAGTATCTTGAAGCACCTCTACCAATTCTGACGTCTGAACGGTTCGTAGGCTCCTCGGGTACACAGTGGCAGCTGCGATGTGTGCGACACCTGCTCTAACCCGCCTACGGGCGTCGCCAAGGACGATGCTCCGGGCGTTTGGAACGTCGTCAAATTTTCCTTCGATGACGATTCTCAAGCCTCGCAGGTGGAAAAGGACATCGGGACGGTGCTTCCCATGGACATGAATCGTCTCTGCGTCGGCCATCACACCGAGACGGGAAATAGCCACCGCTAGTTGGGTATTGACAACTTCTTCGCGATTCCGACGCTTCGCCATCTGACTGTGCCTCCTTCTAGTAGGGTTTCAAAAAGTGGGGATGGACTGGGCTCCGTCGTAATTCAGAGAGGCGCGGATGGCAATCGCGACCGACCGTGCATCGTACTGAGGCGTAAAGTTAGGACTGCGACGATTGTCGCACCAAGCCGACGAGGCGGTCGACAAGACGATCTGCCACGCGGTCCCAGAAGTCTTCGGGCGGGGCCAAGACGGTCGCGCACTCGGCCACATCCGGAACCACACCCCCCAACTCCTCGGCGAGGTCGCCATTGGCCACTCTGAGCACCTTGCTCGTTGGCTCGGCAAGATCGAACTCGACCCCATCTGTGTCGAGGGGCTCGTCGTAGAGCGGCACACCTACCTGCAGGGCACTCTTGCGGACGAGGTACTTGCGATTGGAGTTGCGCTTTCGACGACGCCTCGCCTCGTCCAGCGTCTCGTACTCCACAGGCAATTCGTGCGCATAGGTGTAATCGCCCTCGGCAACCGTGAGCAGCTTGCTCATTGGCTCGGCCGGGTCGAACACGACACCGTCAGTGTCACGTGGCGCAGCGTAGAGCGGGACCTCCGCCCGCCGGGCACTTTCGACAGCGCGGTGCTTGCGCGAGGCGTTGCGCTTCTGACGGCGCTTTACATCCTCGGGCTCCTCGTACTCGACAGGCAAGTCATGCGTATACGCGTAGTCGCCCTCGGTGACCTCGAGCATCTTGCTCATATCGTTCCTTTGATGGATTCTACGCGAGCCGCCGATTACGTCCTGGCTTGGGTTCACCCCGCTGGCTTCCCGCCGAAGGTCTTGAATCCGCGGTACTCAAGGTACTGCGGACGGCTGCTCGCATCACCACGTCTGGCCTCTGATCGGATAAGCACACGCCCCCGACTTGCGAGATCGCAAGCACTAAGTGACCCGGAATTCGCCAGCCCGGCACGATGCACCGAGCAACACCTTCGCCTTCACCCGTCAGAAGGTCAACCGCACAGTGAATTGGAACTGGCGTGGCTCGAACGTCGATGTGTACGAGAACGGCTCGGTCACCGGCCCGCGACGCCCTCGCGGCTTGTCCGGAATGTCTTCGAGGGAGAGCTGGCCGACGTTTCCGTTCACGGCCTTGAAGTTCGTCCTGTTCAACATGTTGAAGCCTTCCGCGATCACTTGCAGGCTCGCACTGTCGCTCAACGCGAAGCTGCGCGTCAGCCGAACGTCCAAGCCGAAGAAGTTCGGACCGATGCCCACGTTACGCCCCACGCCCCACGGTCGGTGCGTATCGGTGTGCCGGTCGCCGAGGTTGTCGTACCCGGCGTTCAAGTTGAACGGTGCGAACGAACGGGCGAGGATGATCCCGGAGAACGTGAAGTCGGACAGCAGGTTGTGTCCGAACCCGCGGCCCCTGGCCGCCTTCCACGGTGACTGCGCGACCGCCTGCGCGACGAAGCGATGGCCACGGTGGAAGTGCGAAAGCGCTAGCTCGTTGCGGGCATCCCACTGGAAGTGCGGCTCGAACGAAGAGTTGTAATCGGTGTTCTCGTCGATGCTCTTGCTCCAAGTGTGATGCGCGGAGATAGAGAACCCGTCCGAGAAGCGCTTCTGGAACTGGAGGATCATGGCGTGGTAGTACGATCTGCCCCAGCTTCCGTAAGCATTGTCTTGGAGAATCGAGGGGTCGTGGAACCCCACGATCGGCCGGCCTGTGTCTGGGTTCGTGCCGGCTTGGTAAATGTTCAAATCTAGCGGGCGGATCAGGTGTACCCCGCGGTTGTAGTTATAACCCGCGGATAGCGTGTACCCGGCCAACTCGCGCTGGATCTCGAAACTTCCCTGCTGGGAATAAGGATTGACGGTGTCGTCGACAACCCGGAACCCCACTCGGAGCGGATAGCCCGCGCTAGGGGCGATCCCGTGGATCGCAAGGTCGTCAGGCACGATGCTGCGCGTCCCGAGGACTCCGCGCGCCTGCAGTGTCTGGTAGATTTCGGCCGATGTGAGCGGCTGCCCGGTCAGGGCGCTGTTGATGCCTCCGACTCCCGTCAGCGGAATGAACACCTGATAGATCTGCTGCTTCTCCCCTAGCAAGTCGTTCACGTAGCCGATCTGGCCGTCGATGCGCGAGTAGAAGAAGCCGTAACCGCCTCGCACCACGGTCTTCGGATTCGGGCTCCAAGCAAATCCCGCGCGCGGGGCGAAGTTGTTGTAGTCGCGCGGGAACCGCGTCTTCAGCTCTAGCTCGTGCCGCAGTCCCAGCGTCAGCATGAACGTGGGCGTGATTCGAATCGCATCCTCGACGTAGAAGTTCGTGCGATTCGCCCATCCAAGCCAGTGCGGGTCTCCGAACCCCTGCTGATAAACGGTCGGTAGCCCTAACGCAAACGCTTGCAAAGCGGAAATAGGGGCGTCGACGCTTGGTGCCAACGCCGCAGCGCCACCTTGCGCTAGCAAGCCCTTGATGAGCAACGATGCGTTCGGCACGCCAGCAGCCCCTGCGGCTTGGTCGATCACGTTGGAGAGAGGAACGGCCTCGCCGAATATGAATCGGCCGCCGAAGAATGTCTCGGATCGCGTCCAATCGCGGACCGGATTGATGTCGACACCGAACTTCAACGTCTGGCGCCCCGACACCCGGACGAAGTTCTGACGCACTTGGAAGGCTCTCTCGACAATTCGCGTCGGGAGGATCAAGTCTCTTCCAAACGTGCCGAAGCCACTGATTTCGTACGCGGGTCCGAATCCGTCCGTGGGATACACACCGAAGTCATGGTAGGCAAGGCCCACCCTCGTTTCGCTGACCCACTGGTGGTTGATGACCAACGTGTCACCGAATGCGAAGCCGAAGTCCGCGGTCTCGTTGTTGCGACCGGCGCTCCGCGCCACCAACGAGCCGAAGTCCGTGTTCTCGGAATCTTGGCCTGTCGCGTTGAGGCGGAAGAAAATGTTGTGGCCATCGCGCAGCGTGTGGTCGAAGCGCACGAGCCCCTGCTGGCGTTCCTCGCCGAACGGAAAGATGCCGCTGTTCTCCTCGAACAATTGCACGACATTCGGATAATTCCCCGGCGTCAGCGCCTGGCTGAGTTGGCCAATCAGCGGCTGCAGGGTAGGCGGAGCGGCCGCGCCGAGCACGGTCGCCAAAGTCTGCTGCGATGGCGTCAGAGACGTGAGGAAGGAGCGGTCCGAGAGGAGCGGCACGACCTGCGACTCGTGCCGGTCGAGGCGTTCGTAAGACCCGTAGAAGAACGTCTTGTTCCTTTGGACCGGACCGCCGATGCCCAATCCGCTCTGGGCGCGCGTGTACGGCGGCTTGGTCGGGGCGAAGTACTCGCGGGCTTGGAAGCGGCGATTCCGCACGACGCCGAACACGCTTCCGTGGATCTCGTTCGAGCCGCTCTTGGTGACGATATTGACCGCGCCGCCCGGAGCCCCGCCCTGTTCCGGCGAGAAGGAATTCCGATTGACTTGGAACTCGCGAATGGTCTCCTGACTGATCGCGGAACGGACTGCGCCGGAATTGTATGTGTTGTCCAGTCCGTCTACCATGAACGTGTTGCCGCGACCGTTGGTTCCGCCGATGCCCAAACCGGACTGCGGAGTGGGAGCGATGCGACGGTCCGTGGCTTCAGCGATGTAGTTGGTGTTGACCACCCCAGGCGTCAACAGCGCCAGATCCAAGTAGTCGCGCCGGTTGATCGGCAGGTTCTGGATCTCGACCGCGTCGATGTGGTCGGACTGCTGGATACGTTGCGGCTCGATGAAAGATCGAGCGTCGTCGGCTGCCACGACCACGCGCTCCTCGGCAGCGGCGACCGTCAGTTGCGGGGAGAACGTCTCGGTCTGCCCGACCAGCACCTCGAATCCCTCCACCGTGAAAGGGGCGAAATCGGCGGCCTCGAAGCTCAGGGTGTATTCGCCCGGCGACAGGTAGGCCAAGACGTACTCGCCGATCACGGAGGTCGTGACCTCGCGTTCCACGCCGCGGTCCTCGTCGAGAGCCGTCACTGTCACCCCTTGGATAACAGCCATGGTTTGGTCGTAGACGAACCCTCGCACCGTGCCGGTGTTGGTCTGGCCGAACGCCGTCGCGACGGCGAGCAATGCGGCCAAGCCAACGCCTAGCCGGCGAACAAGAAGGGCAAGCCCTCTTTGGGGAGTATGGTTCAAAGCCGGATCCTCCGCAGGAATCAATGAAACTCTTAGCTTATCAGACACTTGGTGTCCATCCATCGGTATCGGGGCATTTGGGCTTGGTGCGCGTTTGGATTCGATGGCCAAGTGATCTCCCCGGGCTAGGTGGCTGATACGCTCGAGTGGGCTGCATAGACTCCCCACGAGTGTCGCGGCCCAGCATTCAGGGGAATCGCTCCGACAGCTTCCAGCGGGTCCCCGCACATCGCTACGAAATCATGCATGCTCCCCGCTTTTCCGGAATGGACTGCCCGGATGTCGATGATTCCGCAGCCTGGAGTAGCGAGATCGACCTTGCTGCCACGAGGCTCGCTCCGTACCTGTGTCCTACGCCGGTCGTGGAGTCGACGTACCTATCGAACGTCCTCGGACGCAGAGTCTTGCTCAAGCTGGAGTCGATGCAGCCAGTTGGCGCGTTCAAGGTGCGGCCCGCGTTCAACAGCATCCTGGCACATCTCGAACGCGCCAAGGACGTGGGCGTCGTCACGAACTCGTCCGGGAACTTCGCCCAAGCCGTGGCCTACGCCGCATCGCGTCTCGGCGTCGACTCCGCGATCGTGATGATGCGCGGCGCTTCGCGCTTCAAACGGGACCGAACAAGTCGCTTCGGAGCGAATGTCGTGCTCTGCGAAGACTCCTTCCGGGACCGCTTCGAGACGACCGAGCGGATCCAGCGCGAGAGCGGCCGATTGCTCGTGCATCCGTTCAACTCGGTCGAGACGATCGCAGGCGACGGTACGCTGGGCTTGGAGCTTCTCCGACAGGTCGAGGGAGCATTCGACCTATTCGTGCCGATCAGTGGCGGCGGGCTGATTTCGGGCACTGCCTTGGCCGTAAAGGCCGCCCGTCCGGAATGCCGCGTGATTGGCGCTCAGGCTGCCGCGAATCCGTCCACGCAACGGTCCTTGGAAGCCGGTCGCCCGGTTCGTTTGGTTCCGTCGAAGTCACTGGCAGACGCCTTGACCGTGCCCGAACCCGGAAGCAACACGTTCCCGATCATCCGCAAACATGTGGAGTCAGTGGAGCTAGTCGACGAAGAATCCATGAAATCGACAGTGCGGACGCTCGCTGTCGAAGACAAGCTCGTCGTCGAGGCCGGAGCGGCGGTCTCCGTCGCCGCGGCACTCGCTCAGTCCACCCCGGACGAGAATCGTCCGATCGTCTGCGTCATCAGCGGCGGCAATATCGATCCCGAGACGCTTACATCGATCATCGGCAACCGCCTGTAGCGGAGCGTCGCGCGGGGATGGCGGGCCCGGAGGGATTCGAACCCCCGACCTGCCGCTTAGGAGGCGGCCGCTCTATCCAGCTGAGCTACGGGCCCGGAACTGCTTTGATTCTCGCACGCGTCTAGCGGCGCGCGGCCCGCCGCTTCCCTAGTTGGGTCGCAAGATCCCGATGCCCTACGTCAAGATTTCCTTGACGACGCGGCCGTGTACGTCGGTCAATCGGAAGTCGCGGCCGGCGTACCGGTAGGTCAGCTTCGTGTGGTCGAGCCCGAGCTGGTTGAGGATCGTCGCGTGCAGGTCGTGGAGGTGAACACGGTCCTCGACTGCCACGCCGTGCTGGTCGCACCGCCCGTAGCGCATGCCGCCCTTCACTCCGCCGCCAGCCATCCACATCGTGTAGCCGCGGTTGTTGTGCCGACGCCCGTCGCTCTGGTCGTTCTGCTCGTAAGAGGAGCGCCCGAATTCGCCGCCCCAGACGATCAGGGTCTCGTCTAGCATCCCGCGCTGCTTCAGGTCGGCAATCAGCGCGGCGATCGGCTTGTCGATTGCGTGGGCACTCGCTTTGAGCCGCTTGCGCAAGTTGTTGTGGTGATCCCAGCCGCGCTGGCCCAGCTCGATGAATCGCACGCCCTTCTCGGCCATGCGGCGCGCGAGCAAGCACTGCGTCCCGAACGTGCGGGTCTCCTTTTGGTCGAGCCCGTACAAAGAACGCACGCTCTCGGGTTCGGTCGAGAGGTCCATGGCCTCGGGCACTGCCGACTGCATGCGAAACGCGAGTTCGTAAGACTGAATGACGCCTTCCACCTGATCGTTTCCATCGGTGCGCTCGGCGAGACCGCGATTCAGCCCCTGGACGAAGTCGATCTGCTTCCGCTGGGCCTCGAATCCCATGCGAGCGTTGCGGATGTTCTCGACGGGGTCTTGCCCTTCGGCGACATTGATCCGCGTCCCCTGATAGCTCGCCGGCAGGAACGCGGAGCCGTATAGGGACGCCCCGCCCACGGCGGGCGGGTTGATCGTCACGAATCCCGGCAGGTCTTGGTTTTCCGTGCCTAAGCCGTAAACGACCCACGAGCCGATCGACGGCCGCACGAACGTGACGCTTCCGGTGTGGGCGAAGATCGACGCTTGAGGATGCGCGGGCGAGTCCGTGTGCATGCCGTTGAGCAGGCACAGGTCGTCAGCCCGCTCCCGCAGATGCGGGAAGGCTTCGGAGACGGGCAGCCCGCTCTCCCCGCCGGGCCGGAACTCGAACACCGGAGCGAGAATCTTCCCGCCCTGCTTGCCGATGGACAGTTCCATCTCGGAGTGCTTGCCGGCGGACTCCTCCAGCAGCGGGTTGTAGTCGAACGTGTCGTGCTGGGTCGGCCCCCCCTGCATGAACAGGAAGATCACCCGCTTCGCCTTCGGCTCGAAGTGCGGTGCCCGCGGACTGAGCGGATTGTCCTTCCCGTTGGCGCGCAGGGCGTCCATGGCGGCGAGGCCGGCGAATGCCGTGTACCCGAAACCGGCCGCGGCGGTTCGCAAGAACCCCCTGCGATTTGGCGTGAAGTACTGCATCGAAAATCTCCTGCAAACAAAGACCGCTAGTTCCGAAAACGGAACTCGGCGGTGTTGAAGAGGGCCTGGTAGAACCGCGACCAAGCCTCGTGCTCGGGGCTCGCGGCAGCGGCGATGAACGGCCGGTTCGCCGCTCCGTCCCTCATTTCGTCCTTGCGCCAATCACGGATGCGCTTGCCCATGTCAGCGCGTTCGGCGCGGTCCGGCTGCCGATCCATGACGTGCGACAGCATCCGGACAACCGCGTCCTGCCGGAACTTCCCGTCGCTGGTCGTGAACGCGCTGTACGCGCCTGCTAGGGATGTGGCGGCGAGCGGATGCTCGCTGACCAGAAACTCCATGGCGCGATCCATCTCGTGCGCCTCCGGACTCCGTCTGAATACCCGTCTCAGCAAGTCGGCTACCCACTCCCTCGCCTCGGCCGAGCCGGTCGAGGAAGCGGTTTCCGACGGCAGGGAGCGAACCGTCGACCGGACGTGTCGAACGGCCGAATCGGCTTCGCGCTGGCTGGGATCCCGCGAGAACACCTGCTGGAACGCATATCGCACGCGATCGGGATCGGTGGACCGCGCCGCCAGCAGCCTCTCCGCGGCGGTACTGGCCTGCGAGCGCACGAACTCGTTGTTCATCAGATACAGGGCTTGGCTGGGTCCGGTTGTCACGTCCCGCACTCCATGCGTCTCGCTCGGCTCGGGAAAGTCGAACGCCTCGAACAGCGGATTGGACAGGTTGCGCACGACGGGGACGAACACGCTGCGATACAGGGGCTTGGACTGCCAGTTCCTGACCAACTGGTTGCCGATGTTCAACTGCTGGTTGCGGTCGTGCGTGTTGAGCGGCGATGGCGGCGGCGGTCCGGTCTGGAGTTCGCCGCTGACCATGAGGATCGAATCGCGCACCGACTCGGCTTCGAGCCGGCGCAAGTTGGCGCGCCACAGGAAATCGTTGTCCGGGTCCTTGTCGAAATTCGATCGGTCGAATTTGGTCGAGAGCCGGTAGGTTCGGCTCAAGGCGATTTCGCGTACCAAGCTCTTGACAGACCATCCTTGGTCCATGAACTGCACGGCGAGGTAGTCCAGCAAGGCTTGGTTCGTCGGTGCGCGGCCGGTCGAACCGAAGTTGTCCACGGTCGCGACCAAGCCCTTGCCGAAGAGGTGGTGCCAAGCTCGGTTCGCCATGACACGCGCGGTGAGCGGGTTGTCGCCACGCGTCAGCCAGTCCGCGAGTTGCAAGCGACCGCTGTGCCCCTCGGCGATCCTTGGAAGATTCGCGTCGGCCGCGAACAGCGCCTGCACGAAGCCCGGATTGACGGGTTCGCCGAAGGTATGGGGGTCGCCGCCGATGTTGACCTTCATCGCGACGGGCTGGCCCGTATCGATGACGCCCATGGCTAAGTTCTCGGGAATCGGCAACTTGCCCAGCGCCCTCGCGTGCTCGCGGCATTTGTTCCGGTCCCGGTCCTTCTCGGCCGCGACGAGAGCGCTCCACAGCCGCTCCCGCTCGGCTCTCAGGTCGGCAGCGTCCGGAGTGGAGTAGTCCGCCATCCCGTCCAGTTCGACCAAGCGCTGAGTCCGAAAGTACCCGGCGTTGAAGCGCGGCCTGCGACGCAAGCCGCTCCGCACGTCCGTGCCGCGGAAGATCGCGGCGAGGGCGTAGTAGTCCTTGGTGGGGATCGGATCGAACTTGTGGTCGTGACAGCGGGCGCAGCCGACGCTGAGGGCCAGCATCGAACGGGACGTGACATTGATCATCTCGTCCACCACGTCCATCTCGAATTGCTTCGGGTCGGGCTCGTTCAGGTCATGGGCGCCGAGGGCCAGGAACCCGGTCGCGATTTGGTTCTCGACTCGTTCCGCGGCACTCGCGTAAGGCAGGAGGTCGCCAGCGATCTGCTGGCGGACGAAATGGTCGTACGGCTTGTCCGCGTTGAACGCTGCGATGACGTAATCCCGGTACTTCCACGCAACCGGGTACGGGAGGTTGCGGGTGCGTCCCACCGAGTCGGCGTAGCGCACCACGTCGAGCCAGTGACGTCCCCAGCGCTCGCCGAAGCGCTCGGACTCGAGCAATCTGTCGACAACCCGTGCATACGCCTGAGACGAGTCGTCCTTCCGGAAACTCTCGATCTCGTCGGGCGCCGGGGGCAGGCCGGTCAAGTCGAATGTCACGCGGCGCAACCAGTCGTCCTTCGACGCATCGGCGACCGGCCGCAGGCCCTCGCCTTCGATCATCGCCAGCACGAACTGGTCGATTGCGCCGCGGGGCCACGCTTTGTCGCTCACAGTCGGAAGGGTCGACTTCCGCGGAGACTGGAACGCCCAGAACTGCCTGCCCTGCTCCAAATCGATCGTGCTGGCAGCCTGCTGGACGCGCACCTCGCGCGGGTCGGGAGCCCCCATCTCGATCCACTTGACGAAATCCGCGACCACTGCGTCGGAAAGCTTGCCGGTGGGAGGCATCTTCAACGCCCCGTCGTAGCGAAGCGCGCCGATGATCAGGCTGGATTCCACGTCCGACGGCACGACGGCATGGCCGCGCTGGCCGCCTTCCCGGATGCTGTCTCGCGTGTCGAGGCCGAGGCCGCCCATGCGCGTCTTGGATTCCGCGGAGTGGCAGCCGTAGCAATTGGTTGCCAGCACGGGACGGATCTTCGTCTCGAAGAAGTCCAGCTGCTCCGGCGACGGGGAATCTGCGGCTTCGGCCGGCGCGCCTAGAGAGAGCGCGAAGATAGTCGCAAGCGCAATCGCTAATCGCATGCCTGTAGGATATAGCGTCGTACTTACCCGTCGCAAGTGAATTCACAGCGAGTGTCGGAGCAAAGCTGAAATGTCCGCTTTTCTGCAAAGCTGAAATGTCCGGTTCGCCGGGCGGCCTCCAAGCCGTCCCTTCCGCTGCGGTCGACCCTTCCATCGGGGCCACGCCATGCCTAAGGGAAACCTCGCGGGGCGGAGGACGGAGGCACCCCCGTATTCCTTTCTGCAAGAGCGGCCTTCAAGCTGGCTGCGGCCGAGCCAGCCAGTGTTCTCACAAGACAAACAGGCATTCAACAGCAGGCCTCGGCCGCTCAGCGCGGACCCGGCCCCGCCAGGCACCTCGGCGCGCTCGCCGTAAGGGTGCCCACCGGCTGCTTGCAGCCGGTGGGCTTGGCTCAGGACGTCGTAGCACTGGATCCAGCATGCCGCTCCCTCGCAAAAGCGGACATTTCAGAATTGCCAGAACCGGACATTTCAGCTTTGCGCTAACAGTGAATTCACAGCGAGAATCCCTACGAATTCCAAGATTTCGGAGCTTTTTGGATAACAGTCCCTCGTTCCCGGGAACCGAAGCCTTCGGAATGTGGTTAGAGGCGGCGTTCAATGCGGACGGGGCATGTGCCGCGGTTGACCGTCAGTTGCGGTTCGCGTATGATGAGGGTGTCTGGGCGGGCGTGATCCCGGCGGGCGTTTCCCGAGCGGGGTCACCATATGTACGCGATCATCGAAACCGGCGGCAGGCAGTACCGGGTCTCGCCCGGAGACGAAATCCGCGTGGAGTGTCTCGATGGCGAAGTCGGCGATGCCGTGGCATTCGACAAGATTGTCGCCGTGTCCGGCGAGGACGGGGCGATACAAGCGGGCGGAGACGCCGCTGCCACCGTCTCGGCGACCATCGCGGGGCAAGGGCGCGGCGAGAAGATCGACATCCTGAAATTCAAGCGCCGCAAGATGTACCGGCGGCGCAGCGGGCACCGGCAGGCGTACACCCAAGTCAAGATCAACTCCATCGAGACCGAGTGACTGGTTCAGATTCCCGGAGGCACATATGGCTCACAAGAAAGGTCAGGGGACATCCCGCAACGGACGCGATTCTCAGTCCAAGAGACTGGGAGTCAAGCGCTTCGCCGGCCAGACCGTGCGGAGCGGGAGCATCTTGGTGCGCCAGCGCGGGACGCGGTTCCACCCGGGGTTGAACGTCGGTCGCGGGAAGGACGATACACTCTTCGCCCGCGCGGACGGCGTGGTGCAGTTTCGAGACCGCGGACGCAAGGGACGCATGATTAGCGTCCAGCCCGATCCCTCCGCCTGAACCCGGATCGTTCCGAAGCAACCGGGCCCACCGCCTGATTCGATGGCGCGGCCGCCATCCGCTTACGGATTCGGTTCGCTCCTTGGCATGCTAGCCATGCGAGCACGGGTGCGTATTCCAGCCCCACGAGGGCGCGGTCGTATTGCCAGAGCCCTGCCGCTTCGTACAGAGGGACGACGTGGTAGGCCAGCGAGACCAAGGCGGTCCAGAGCAGCAGCGGCGCGTTCGGATGCACCGCGAGGAACGGCAGCATCCATGTCAGGTACCAAGGCAGGCAGTTCGCCGAAAGGAACAGCACGGCGCATATCGCGGCCAGTTCCGCCCCGACCGGCGGCAGGCGGAGAAACCGGATTCTGATCACCGCGAGCACCACGAGAACGGTCGCGATGCGAGTGGCCAGTTCCATGTCGTGCCCGGTGACCTGCAAGATCCCGCCGAACAGACTGTCGTTGTTGCGCCAGCTGCCGATGAAGCCATCGAGAATCCGCCCCAAGGCCCCGACCCCGTTCCTGTAGGGCCAGCACGCGAGCAGAGCCACGGGCGCTGTTGCGAGCAAGCCGCGCCATTCGACTCGCCAGCGCCCGCCGTCCCTAGCGAGCGCTACGAACGGCAGCAAAAGGACCGGCCAGAACTTGCACAGCGCCCCGACCGCCGCGGCGACGACCGCCGCGGCCCGTCTCCCCCGATACGCGAGCGCGAGAGCCGCCACGGCGCACGCGACGGGGAGGGCGTCGTTGTGGCCTTCGATCCAGAATTCCGTGATCGACAGCGGGGACCACAGGTAGACGACAACCAGAGCTCTCGGGCGGCCCAAGCCACCGAGCAGTGCCATCAGCGCGATCGCCACGGCAAGGTCGGCCAGAGCGAACAGCAGCTTGAACATCCAGATCTCGGTCCACGGATCCATGCCGAACCGCCGGATCAGGCGGAAGTAGTGCAGGTTGACCAGCTCGATGACAGGGCCGTACACGGAGGGCTGGGACTTGCCCGTGACGCGCGGCCATGTTTCGTCGCGCAGTGCGGAGAATCGCGGATCCTCGGGGACGGCGGTGTACGGGTTCGCCCCCGCGACTTGGCTCAACCCCTGCCAGCGGTAGCGAGCCGTGTCCTCGGAGAGGCTCGGTGCGAGCGGCAGCGCCGTGAGGCGAAAGACGAGTGCCGCGCCCCAGATCCACCATATGACGGAGCGCGATGTCCGCAGCGTGCCTGAGTTCGCGACGAGCCAGCACGCCGTGACATAGGCGATCGAGACCAACAGATAATAGGAAATGAACTCCGAGACGTGGCTAGCGGGACGCCCCAGTCGCAGGATCGCGAACAGGCCCAGTTCGATGCAGACAGCGCATGCGAGGAGGCCTACGGCACGCCATCTCCGGCCCGTGGGCGTCGAGGACCTGACAGCCTCGTCGTGAGCCGCGACGGCCAAGACTGCCCCCAAGCGTAACCCAAATGGCTGTGATCGACATTCTCGTGCTGGGCACGTACTTCGGACTGATGGCGGTACTGAGCCTGTTCGGAGCGCATCGCTACTCGCTGCTGTACCTCTACTACCGGCATCGCGACAAGCGCCAGGGGCCGCCTGCGAAGCGATTCGACAAGCTACCCCGCATCACCGTCCAACTGCCGGTCTACAACGAGCGGTTCGTGGTCAAGGAACTGCTCGAGGCGGTGTGCAGCCTCCAGTACCCCCGGGAACTGTTGGAAATTCAAGTGCTGGACGATTCCGATGACGAGACCCGGACTATCCTCGCGAACGCCGTGCGCGAAAAGCGCTCTGAAGGCGTCCCCATCGAGTACATCCGCCGGTCGAGTCGGGAAGGCTACAAGGCAGGCGCCTTGCAAGTCGGCCTGGAGCGAGCGAATGGCGAGCTGATCGCGGTCTTCGACGCGGATTTCACTCCCGACCCGGACTTCCTGCAGCGCATGGTGCATTACTTCGCGGATCCCGAGGTCGGCGCGGTGCAGGCGCGCTGGACGTTTCGCAACCGGAACGCTTCGCGGCTGACCCGGTTGCAGGCGATGCTGCTGGAGGGCCACTTCGTCTTCGAGCACGGCGCGCGGGCGCGATCCGGTCGATTTTTCAACTTCAACGGCACGGCCGGGCTGCTCCGCAAGACGATGATCGAGGACGCGGGGGGCTGGCAGCACGACACGCTGACGGAAGACACCGACCTGAGCTATCGGGCGCAACTGCGCGGCTGGCGATTCCTATACGTCCCCGGTATCGAAGCACCTTCCGAACTCCCGAATGACATGGTGTCCTTCCAAATCCAGCAATTCCGGTGGGCCAAGGGCTTGATTCAGACCGGCCTGAAGCTGCTGCCCGAAATCGCTCGCTCGGGGCGGTCGATGGCCATCAAGATCGAAGCGTTCTTCCACTTGGCCGCCAATCTCGCGTACCCGCTGATGCTGGCCCTAGCCGCTCTGATCCTGCCTTCCATGCTCATGCGGCACGCGCATCTGGATGGCCAGTTGCTATGGCTCGACCTGCCCGCGTTCATCTTGACCTTCTGCTCGCTGTCCAGCTTCTACACGCTGGCGCAGCGAGAACTGAATCACGGCGCGGCGCACAGCTACATCCGTCGGATTCCGCTGCTTGTCGCGGTAGGTATCGGACTGACGATCAGCAACACGGGCGCGGTGCTCGGGGCCCTGTTCGGTCGACGCTCGCCGTTCGAGCGCACGGCAAAGCTCAGCACGAGCCAAAGCGGGACTAGCGAGTCGCGCTCGAGGTACTTGCCGCGGGCGGGGTGGCGGGCCGTCGCCAACTTCGCGGCGGCCGGGTACTTCGCCGTTTGCCTAGGAGTTGCACTCCACATCGGTCACTGGCTGGGCTTGCCGGTCATCGGGCTGTTCCTGCTGGGATTCCTGCACGCTGCGCTTTCGATGGTCGGCCTCGATTCCAATCGCTATCGCGCAACGCTCCTCACGGCTGACGAGTCAGCGCGCTAGCGCACTAGACGTAAGGCACTTCGAGACCAACGTTGAAAGTGGGGTATACTACATTTTCGCGGCTTGCGTTCTCGGGCCTGAGTGCTCTCCGCACGATCGCTTACTTGGGCATTGGCTTGTGCCGTGGACGCGGAGGACGAGGCACTTTGGGCCCTTGGGTTTGGGCCTCGCCGGATCGGGCTCCGAAAATGCCGCCCTGCAGGACAGCACTGGAGCTAGGCAAGGAACTTGGTTTTGATGGGCCAGCGAACGTGCCCGCGAGGCGGGAACAACATTGAGACCGCTAATCAAGGCCAACGAGGGCTTGCCATCGTTCACCCGTTGTGAATCGGATTGAAGCGAATGGGACGATCCGAGCGCACCAGGGACTGGCCCGACCAAGAATTCCGCAACTGCTCGCTCCACCGACACCAGGCTCGTAGTCCCATGCCGCCCCGCCGCAGCCTGATCAGGCGAGACCAAGCGTGAGCCAGCGACCCGTCCGCTGGACGCGTAGATTCGAGCAACCTAACGCTTGGGAAAGGACTCCGCAACGTGGTTGAAGAAAGCCAGTCGCATGGCGAGAACACTGATTCGAGGGATCCGGGCGACGCTCCGCGTTCGAGCGATGCTTCGATGGAGCCTGAACCATCCCCAGCTGCGACGGCCCACCAACATGAGGAGATCATCGGCCGCCGACTCCTGAATCGACTGGCGGAGAGCGAACGGCTAGAGGCGAAGCACAAACGGCTCGGCAACCTGCGCTTGCTATGCGTCGGCTTGGGTTTGGCCGGCCTGTGGTGGATCGAGACCTACGCCGACACATTCACGTGGCCGACGGTCGCGCTACTGCTCGCGGCATTCATTGCGAGCATGCGCGCCTTCCAGAAGATCGAGTCGACCCGTCACTACATGATGTTCGCCACGATGCTGTATTCCGACCCCGCGCTGGGGAGGCGCGGGAGAAGGACACGCAAGGACCAGACCGCCGAGGCGCTGGACCTTCCCGACGACCACCCGTTCGCCCGAGACGTCGACATCTTTGAATCCGGAGGCTTGTTCGATTGGGTGACCATTGCCACGACCCGGGAAGGCATGAACCAGCTCGCCGACATGCTGTCGCGGCCCGTCGAAGCGGAGGAGATCAAGCTCCGTCAGGCGGTAATCCAGGAATTAGAGACCCAAGTCGATCTGCGGGAGCAGGTCTACGTGGCGGGTGCTCGGCACCTGCCCTACGTGCGAACCGAGCACATGCTGCAGTGGGCAGACGCGGAGGGGCCGTCCGTACCGGACTGGCTGGCCTCGACATGCGCGGGTCTCGCCGTAGCGACCTGCGTCGCGGCAGTGTTCTTCGGAGCGAGTCCGACGGTGCCCACGAGCCTGCCCCTCGTCGCTTGCCTGCTCGCCGAATTCGTCCTCTACCGCGGGTGGGTCAAGAAGTTGAATCTACCGTCGATGAACGCCGAACTGCTTCATTTGGATTTCACCAGCCTGACGCAGCTCCTCGGAATCCTCGAAAAGCAAGACTTCAAGGCCGAACGCTTGCGCGAACTTGTCTCGGTCCTGCATCCGAAGGGCCACAGTGCCACGGATCGCATTCGCCGTTTCCGCCGCTTGATCGGCCTCTTCGAGGCTCGTCGCAATCAGTTCGTAGCAATCTTCGGTCCGCTCGTCCTCTACCAAACCCAGCTTGCGCTCGCGATGGAGCGCTGGCGGACAGCAAACCGCAGCCACTTGCCGCAGTGGATTCACGCGGTGGCTCGATTCGAAGCATACTCCTCTCTCGCTTGCTTCGCGTTCGAGCATGAATCTGCAGTGTTTCCCGAAATTCTCGAGGGGAAGCCAGTCCTAAGAGCCAAGGATCTCTCTCATCCGCTGATCCGCGAGGGAGCAATTCCGAACGATGTCGAGATGGACGCTGTCCGACCAATCCTAGTCGTGAGCGGAGCGAACAAAGCCGGCAAGAGCACGTTGCTGCGCACCATCGGCGTGAACCTGGCGTTGGCACACGCGGGGGCGCCCGTGCGGGCCTCGAGCTTCACCATGTCTCCGATGGAGATGATCGCGTCGATCCGGACGGTCGATTCCTTGGAAAAGGGTGAATCTCGATTCTCGGCCGAGCTGAAGCGGATCCAATTGATGCTTGAGTCGATGCGCGACGGCAAGTCGACGCTCGTGCTGATCGATGAACTCTTCGGCGGCACGAATTCATTCGACCGGTTCACCGGTGCGGTGGCGCTGTCCGAATTCATACTCGGGCACGACACCTCGCTGGCTGTCCTGTCCACCCACGACAGGCACATCACGCACTGGTCCGAAGAAAATCGCGACCGCATCCATAACGTGCATTTTCTCGATGTCTTCGACAACGGCGAGATGACGTTCGATTACAAGCTGCGCGAAGGACCCGCGCAACGAGGCAACGCTGTCGAACTGATGAAGGCGGCCGGAATTCCGATACCCAACAGCATCCCTACCGCGCAGGGCTGATCCAAGATTGCGAGCGCGAGTTACGCGACGTAGCTCGCCGTCACACCGGCTCCAACAGGTCCGGTCGGTCGTTTCTCACGCTATTCACGGCGAGGCCGACCTCCCGACTGTCGAATGGGCCGGTATGCGAAGCCTTGGCCAGATCGAGCAGGCGGGCGGGCGGTGTCCCCGGATCGAGCCACTCGGAATAGCTGTCGCGGGGGATGATCGCGGGCTGCCGGTCATGGATCCCACGCAACGGATCCGAGGCTGGACAAGTCAGGATCGTGAAGGTCGAGCGCGGGCCTCCGCCCCGATCCCATGTCTCCCATAGGCCCGCGAACGAGAACGGACCGCCCTCCAAGGCGATCCACCACGGACGCTTGCCCGACGCTTCGACTTTCCATTCGAACCAGCCGTTGGCGGGGATCAGGCAGCGGCGCTTGCGGAACGCGGATCGAAACGAGGGCTTCGAGTCGACGCTCTCGGATCGAGCGTTGATCAGCCGGGCACCGATCTTGGGGTCGCGAGCCCACGCGGGGACCAAGCCCCAGCGATGGAGCGCGAGGACGCGCTCTCCGCCCGGTCCCGCCCGGCACAGCACGAATTCCTGCGTGGGGCAGCCGTTCCAGCGGCTCTTTCGACCTTGGAGACCATCTACCTCGTTGAGGTCATAGAGATCTGCAAGGTCCTCGTCTTCCAAGTCTTGTGTGAAACGGCCGCACATCGATTCGCTCGCCTTGCAAGCCCCAAGGCAAGGTCCATGTTAACGCCTGATCGGCTGAAGCCACGAAGTCGTCCAGCGGTCGTATTGGATCAACGCTGGAGTGACTGGGGTGCCTCCACGCGCTACCCCGCAGGTGTTACCTCGGACTGCAACGTCCGGACCTCTTCGCGCAACTTGCTCATGATCTCGGGCTTGCTGTACCAGAAGACTCCATGCTCCTGATTGAGTTGCCGGAGCTTGGCCTGGGCGTGGTAGCGCTCGCCGTGCGCCGGATCGGACTTGGCTTGGAGCCTACCGTAGAGGCGCACGAGGGCGTCCGGCTCCGCTGTGTCGATGTTGAGCTTGGGCATCGGTCGTGCGCTCCTATTCTTTCGGGGGTACTGAGTCTGCCGAGAGCAAATCGCAGGGGAATGCTGAACGGTTCCCGTGGGTGGCAAGATACATCGTTACAACTATCCTCGCACACTCTATCCATGGAGCCAAGCATCGTGGCGGGTGCTTCGTCACGCGTTTCGCACTTCGAGCCGCACATGCATCCTGTGGGAGAACATCATCGCAACCCAAACTTCTCCGTGGGTTCGCGATCATGCGGTGTCGGTCTCTCCAGTCGCGATCGGTCGAGCCTGGGGCACGACGGTGCGCTTGGCTGCGAAGTCGAGTGCCGCATAGCGGTCGGCGGAGCCGATTCTGGTGCTAGCACCGGTGGGCGCCCGTGTTGAGGAGTCAGGGCTGATTTCCATGACTGCCTGTTGCAAGAGTGTCAACAGCGGCGTCGATGATCTACGCTAACTGCGGGTACAGCGGATCTGGCACACGATCGGACTTTTGCGGCAGGCCGCTAGCCCTGCGCTATCGCACCTTCAGGAGGTCAGAATTCGTCGTTTCGAGGTTTTTCGACTGCCAGTGGGGCCGATCCTGCGAGACTTGAGACTCATCGGAAAAGGCTCGCACTTGACGGGTCGCGAGGGCCTGTGGGATCATGTGAAGGTAACCACAGGGCGGGGGCTCGGAGGTTGCGTGGATCCTCTCGCAACGAGGAAATCCCCCCCCCCCTCCAGAAACGTGATGTGTGTCGGCAGAGACGCAACGATGACGCGTATTCGCACTAAATTCTTCCAGATCCGGTCGGGGGGGGGGGGGGGGCGATTTCTCCCTCTAGGGCTGTGTGCACTGCTGCTGGTCAGCGGCATGGCATGGGCCCAGTCCGAAGCGGTGGTGGTGACCTCCGCCACCGACAGTGAGATCGTAGTCGCCACCCTGACGCCCGCCGAGGGCGGCGGCTTCACGCTGGACGGCGAGCCGTTCACCGGCGGCGAGGTGACCCTCGACAGCGGGGCCACCTACGTCCTCGCGCTGTCCGAGGATGGCACGTGGTCCGCGACGTTCCAGCCCGCGGCGATGACGGTGCCGCTCGGCGACAGCAAGCTGACCGTCGAGATCGCGAGTGCCGAGGACGGCACGTGGTGGATCGGCGAGATGGCCGTGGCCTCGGGCGACACCCACATGGCCGGCACGAACGCCAGCGGCCGCGCCAACCGCTACCGGCTGACGCTGCAGGACGGGGAGTGGTCGGCGCGCTACCAGCCCGACGCGATTCCGGTCGCAGGCACGGATCTCGTCGCCACGCCGCACGAGGACGGCAGCGGCTACGCGATCGGCGCGGCGATGCTGGGCATCGACGGCATCGGCGACGTGACCGTCGACGGTGCCATGTACCACGTGCATCGGGAGGCCGGCGGGGGCTTGGTCGGAGCGCGCTTCGCGCAGGACATGTCCACCCGGCCGGACTACAAGGACGTCGTCGGGCGCGGCGGCCGGCCGCGGCTGAGCCTCGACGACCGCGCCACGTCCGCCAACGAAGCCGCCACGGCGCTGGAAGCGGTAAGCACACAGTTCCCGGTCGGCGACCTGCTCGGCTCCGGGCGCGCGACGGTGGAGGGCGACAACATCGTCGCCGCGGCGCGGGAGGAGATCGCCAAGCTGCGCGACCAAGTGGAGCAGCTGGTGGCGCTGCACAAGGACGACGGGATCGACGCCGCCACGTTCGCGGACCAGCTCTACGACCCCGACGGGGGCGGCGCGGACCGGGCCACCGGCAAGTGGCCCCAAGCCGAGGCGCAGATCCGGAAGATCTTCGGGAGCGCGCACGGGGACTTGGAGGAAGTGCTCCACGAGGACCGCGTGGTGGACGCCTTCGACGAGCTCGTGGCGGCCCTCAGCAGCGTGGAAGCGTTCACCGCGGCCACCGACGCGGACGGCCCGGACTACATCGCCGGCTTCCGCGGCCGCACGGCCGCGCAGGCAGAGGCCGCGTTCGGGCGCACCGCGTCGACAGCCGCGGCCGCGCTGAGCGCGCTGGGCGACGTGCGCTACGGCGCGGCGACGTTCAACGAGACGGCCGTGGCGACGGACGGCTTGGGCCCGGCCGAGCTGGCGCAAGCCTTCGCCTACTCCACGATTCCGGCCGTGCGGCGGTCTTCGGACGTGCAGGCGGCGGGCAGCGCGTTCTACAGCGGCGGGACGCACGCGGTCGACGCGGAGGGCAACCTGTACGCGGGCGACATCGACGTCGAGGTGCGCTTCTCGGCGCTGGAAGTCGGGGCGCTGGTGTCGGGCCTGACGGACGTGGCCACCGGGGCGCCGTGGCGGCACGGTTTCGGCGGCGCGGTGGCGCACGTGTGGCTGCCGGACGTGCCGCTGAGCCGGGCCGGCACGTGGAACGGCTGGAGCGGCGACGCGCGGCTGGGCTACGAGCTGCGCCCGGGCGGGGCGCTGGACGAGGTGCTGAGCGGGCAGGCCGAGTTCAGCGGGCGCTTGCTGGGCCGCGGCGAGGACGCCGGGGAGCAAGCGGTGGGGGTCTGGCGGCTCAACGACCCGGACAACGATCCCCTGCTGGCGGGCTCCTTCGGTGTCCAGCGCGGCCCGGACCGCCTGCGCCCGACGCAGAAGCTGGCGGACGACCTGCTGAGGGTCGGCGCGTCCATGACGCTGGACAGCCTCGACGCAGCCGACGCGGATGATCCGGACGATGACCTAGAGAATCGCATCGCGCAGGCGCTGGGCAGCGGCAACAACAACCTCAAGCTCACGTTCGAGGGCGGCTTGGAGTACACGCTGAACCGGGGCACGCTGCTGGAGGGCGGCTTCGCGCCGACCTCGCTCGACGACACGGCGCAGGCGGCGCGGCACGAGCTGCGCAAGGACACGTACCTGAAGGGGGTGCGCGAGGAGTTCGGCAAGGCGGCGCGGCAGCTGGCCAGCGTGGTGGCTCTGGACACCGATGACGCGGGCAGCCTGCGCCCGACGCTGCGCGCGCAAAGGCAGCGGCTGTTCAACGCGCTGCAGGCGGAGTTGGAGAAGCTGTTCGGCGTGGACGTCCCGGCCCCGATTGCCGACCCGGCCAACCCGCCGGACCCGCCGGACGCTCCGCTGTGGGTCAATCCAGGGGTGCTGCAGACGACGGCGACGCCGGACCCTGCGCCGGCGTGGGCGACGGACGCGGCGGGCTGGAACGGCGCACACGAGGACTACCCGGTCAACGGCGCCGGCGTGCCGCAGGACGGGCAACTGGCGGGTCGCATTGAGGACGTGCGGGCCGCGCTGGAGGATCGCGAGGCGTTCCTCGCCGCCTTCGGCGAGGACGGGGTCTTCGACGCGTACGACAACGATGGCACGCAGCGCCCGGATGCGGCGGGGGGCTTCGTGGGCGCGAGCACGATGTGGGACCTGCCGACGAGCCGCCTGCTGCTGTGGACCGAGCGCACGGACTTCACGCGCTTCGGCGCGTGGAGCCTGCAGGCCGCGGCGGACGGCTCGGCGGCACTCGCCGAGCGCGCGACCGATCCGCAATGGGGCGTGTTCGCCTACAGCCCGCTGGCGCAGACGGACGGGTACGCGTCGGCCGAGGAGGCGGGCTACCCGGGCCGGGAGCTGCCGAACGCCCAAGCGGGCAAGGTGCTGGCCACGTACCTGGGGCGCACGGTCGCGACGGGCGGCGGGATCTTCTACGAGGGCGACGTGGAGGCGCTCGTGGAATGGGACACCTCGACGGTGTCCGGCAACCTAGCGCTGACCGTATCCGATCTCGTGCCGACGGACCCGCGCTACGCGGCCATGCGCCTCGGCCCGCCCGAGACGGTGGACCCGGCGACGGGCGAGATCACCCGGCTGCTGGGCACGTACGACGTGCGGGCGCTCAAGTTCAGGGCGGCGATCGCGGAGACGGACGGCAAGCTGGGGTTCTCCAGCACGGCCGTGCCGGAGATCACGATCGGCGGGACCCGCCCCGCCGAGCCCCCGCTGGCGGAGGGCTCGGTCGATAAACGGTGGGCTCAGGCGCTGCCGGTCACCTACGACGAGACCGCAGAGGTCGGCGTGGAAACCATCGCCGACCAAGTGGCCGTATTCCGCCAAGGCAGTCTGACGGAGCTACCGAACCCGTGGATCGGCGAGGACGGCATCCAGACAACTTCGAACATCGCCGGCAGCGCGGCTTTCCGGTTCAACACCCGGAAGGGCTGGATGTGGACAGCCATCAATTTCGCAGTCCCGGGGCCTCGTGGCGCCAGCACCGGGGGGTGGGTGGTCCGGGAGCCGTGGCGGAACAACAACCAATTCGACCCCAGCATCAGCCAGGACCACGACGCCGTGGAGATGCCGAGCTATGTGCTTCAGTCCGGAGGCACCCGCTATTTCCGCTTCGCCGACGGCTCGATGGGCCAGTGGTTCGTCGCTTCGGTGTGCTGCAATTGGAACCAACTGTCCTTTGTCGGTCGACCAGGCAGCGATCCCGACGAGCCGAGTTGGACCCCGCCCAGCGCTTCGGGCCTGACCGCGGCCGGCGCGGCGGCGATGTTCAAGGCCTGGCTGTACCGGACCGGCGCGGTGAACCTGTTCGGCGGGCCCCAGAGCGCCCAGTTGGACGGGCAGTTCGTGGGCCAGGACGCGGACGGGCCCACGGGCATGATCGGCACCTGGGAGCTCCCGGCGGGCTTCTTCGGCGTCGACGACGTGCGCGAGGTGATCCAGGGCTCGTTCGGCGCGGAGTACGCTCCGTAGGCGAGACCATAGCGGATTCCTGCCGAGCCCGGGGACGAGGCGGGCGCCCCGTCCCCGGGCTCGGCCCGCACTTGGGTGCTCTGCTGCCACGTTCGCTCAACGATGCATGGCGGGGCGATACCGACGCGGAGAGCGACTCCTCCAGCAAGGACATGGGATCCGGCCCTCCAGACATTTCAAGAAGTCCCTAAGAGCATCCGTTTTGGAAGTCAAGCGTGATTTCCATGAATGCCTGCTGCAAGGTGTTAGCGCAAACCTTAAATGTCCGGTTCCTGCAATCCTTAAATGTCCGCTTTTTCGAAGTAGCGGAGCAGCAGGCCGGACCCCGTGCCATAAGGGCTGGGGCCAAGCCCACCGGCTGCAAGCAGCCGGTGGGCAGCGTTACGACGAGCGCGCCGAGGTGCCTGGCGAGGACGGGTACGCGTTGAGCGGCCGAGACCTGCTGTTGAGTGTCTGTATGTCTTGTAGAACACGGGCTGGTTCGGCCGCAGCCAGCTTGAAGGCCGCTACTGCAGAAAGGAACACGGGGGTGCCTCTGTCCTCCGCCCCGCGAGGCTTCCCTTGGGCCTGACGCGGCCCTGATGGAAGAAGCGGCCGCAACGGTAGGGACAGCCCGGAGCCCACCCGGCAAAGCGGACATTTAAGGATTGCTCCGACAAATGCCTGCTGCAAGGGTTTCAACAGCGGTGCCGAAGGTTATTCTGGACACACCTATCGCTCTGACTTGGGCTGGTGCGCCCGGCGGAAGCCGGATTTCCCTCATTGGGAGGACTTTCGACTGCCGATGCGGTGGATCTCGCCTGTCGCCGGACTATTTCAACAGGCTCCGATTATTCCCGCCGAGGCGAGTGGGATGTGCTGGACGCGACCCAGCGGTGGGCCTAGCCAAGTCCAGACGCACAGTTACCTGCGAGATGTTCGGCAGGCACCGATGAATCTGCTCGTGCGACCCCTAGGAATACCTCGCAACCAGTGGCCTCGGACAGGCAATACCAAGCCCGTCCGACACCTAGCGGTCGTTCGCTGGAATTCCCTCCCCTAGAGGGAGAGTGTTTCCAGTATATCTGATTGACCATAATAGGTTTATTCTCACGACCTCTGCCCTTGCCCTGTACTACCTACCATGGGATGGACCGGAAACTCACGCTTCGTCCCAACTCCCCTTAGCTTCTTCAATACGCCTCCGCGCGACGGTATTGCCTGCTCTATGGTTGCTCCGCCAAGGATTCCGTGCAACGCGCCACACCGCGACGCAAACACTCGCCGCGAAATGGGTTACAGTCGCGCACCGGTCCATTCTCAGTAGTCTGCCGCTGGGAGACCGCGGATCATCCACTTTGAGAAATAGTGCCCGAGCTGCAACGACCCTGGAGCGAAGCTACGAAGACTGAGCCCGCACGCAGGATGATGTTTGATGCGTGGCAAGCGAGCCGCCACCTCCTCGAATCGCCGCCGGAGGTCGAATTCGCCGTCGGTCGCACCCGTCGGGGTTGGTACAATGGGATTCAGTAGAAGGTTTCGAGTGACGCGCTCAGGCGACGGCTACCAGTCAACTTGAATGAGTCTCGACCGCAAGAGAACGGAGTGTTACCCAAGCACGATTGGCTTGTTGCACGCGCCGGAAGGAATTAAGAAGACTCACTATGGACCTTTGTTCGCAATTCCTGTCCCCGCTGAAGCGCGGCCGCGATAACATCCGTCACGAAACGAGAATCGAGCACCCGCTGTGCCTCGCAGGCGACTTCGTCGGACATGACAACTACAGACAACCCGACATGCCCGCGCAACTGCAGACTATGGTAGCCGGACCGATCAGGCATCTGCTCTGGCGGCATTGGCGGCACCGGGCGAGAGGGCAGAACTAGGATGCCGAGAACCAGTGAACCGGCTATCAACGCAGTTCTGGGCGAAGTCCTGCGTCGCAAGCATCCGCTCTGGCGCGACAAGGTTCACACCGAGCGCACGGGTGTGTTTCAGCAGGCAGCACTCCGCCCGGACATTGTCGTCGAACACCCCGGCGGCTTGCCGGTCGTCGTGGAAACCGAAATCGCACCGGCGGCCTCGGTCGAGGCGGACGCGCTAGCTCGCATCGGCAAGCCGTTACAAGTGGTGCGCGGCACTGCCGAAGAAGTCGTAGCCGTGCGGTTGCCACGCGACCTAGCCAGCACGGGAGGCGATCTGGAGAGCCGCATCCTTGCTGCCGAGTTTCAGTACTGCGTTCATACTCGGTCGAAGGGCGGGTCCCTCCGCTGGCCGAGCAGCGGATGGCTGGCCGGTTCCGTTTCCGACCTGGCGGATTGCATCGAGCGGATCTCGGTTTCAGAGAGCTTGCTCCTGCGGGGAACCCTGATTCTAGAGCGAGCGGTCGAGCAGACCGCCAGATTGTACTCGCATCGCTTGCCGCCTGTGGACGGCAGCGATCCCGTCGCGCGACTGCTTCATCAGGAATCCGGCAAGCAAACGGATCGCATGGCGATGGCGATCGTTGCGAACGCCGTGATCTTCCACAATGTCATTGCCGAATCTCATGATCTACCCAAGGTTCGCGACCTGAGGGGTCCTATTGATTTGGTAATACCAGGCAGGCTGGACCGTTTATGGAAACGCATTCTCAACGACATCAACTACTGGCCCATTTTTGATATCGCCCGCAAGATCCTGTCCAAGATCAACGACCATGTGGCGTGCCACATCCTGACGGCCCTGTCTGAAACTGCGGATGAATTGTCAGGCATCGGGGTCACGAGCCTGCATGACATGTCCGGGCGCATGTTCCAGCAGCTGATCGCGGATCGAAAGTTTCTGGCCACGTTCTATACCCTGCCCGTCTCGGCTGGGCTGCTCGCCGATCTGGCGATCCCGGATCTCGATGTGGACTGGAGCGATCGACGCTCCATCGAGCGTCTGCGAATCGCGGACTTGGCTTGCGGCACCGGCATCCTGCTGTCAGCCGCCTACCAGTCGATCCTGACCCGGCACCGACGCACCGGCGGAGACGACCAGCGACTCCATCGTCCGATGATGGAGCGATCGTTGATCGCCGCAGACATCATGCCCGCTGCGACGCACCTCGCCGCCTCGATGTTGTCGAGCGCACATCCTGGAACGACGTTCGGGCACACCAGTGTTTACACGATGCCCTACGGCAAGCGAAAGGGGCGGGGCCAGTCGGGTGTCTCCATCGGAGCTCTTGACCTGCTGGGCAAAGGCCAGACAGGGCACTTGTTCGGAACGGGTGCCAAGGCCATGCGGGGCAGGAGCAAAGCGGTCGAGGAAGCTTCTGGCCGCAATGAAATCACCGTGTCGGAGAAAAGCATCGACTTGGTCATCATGAATCCACCCTTCACGCGGCCCACGAATCACGAGTCCGCGGTCGTCCCGATCCCGTCGTTCGCGGGATTCGAAAAGAGCGAGGACGAGCAGAAGGCGATGTCCGATGCATTGAAGGGCCTCCGCGGTCGACTGGCAGAACCAGCTGGACATGGAAACGCTGGGCTGGCGTCGAACTTCGTGGACCTCGGCCACGGCAAAGTGAAGCCGGGCGGCACCGTAGCGTTCGTGTTACCCGCAGCGGCGGTGACCGGAGAATCGTGGAGCGGTGCGCGAAACCTTCTGCGGAACTGCTACCAGGACATCCAGATCGTCACGCTCGCGCTGAGCGGTTCCACAGCACGCGCATTCTCGGCAGACACCGGCATGGCCGAGGCACTGCTCATCGCGAAGCGTACATCGGATGGACAGCAGGGGGACGGCAAGGCGTTATTCGCGAACCTGCACCGGCGTCCGGCCAACTTGCTCGAATCGTCCGAGGTCGCGAAGTCGATCAGGGCGGCGGGAGTGGCGCGGTCAGGCAAGCTCCGAGTGGGTAACAGCCTCGTTGTCGGCAACTTCGTCCGGGCGACCTTGGATCAAGGAGGTTGCGCGGGGTTGCGCGAGGAACAGGTAGCCAGCTCGATGCTTTCGCTGCAGGAAGGGATGCTGAATTTACCTCGGATGCGCCCGCAGAAGATTGCGGTGACTGCACTGGGGTCACTGGGTAATCGGGGGCTCGTCCATCGCGACATCAACGGCGATGAGGGTCGTGGCGCGTTCGATATCCTCCCGCTGGACGGGCGATCCGCCGATGTGGTCGCGTACCCCGCTCTCTGGTCGCATGATGCCGGCCGCGAGCGCAGCCTGAGGGTACAGCCCGACTGCGAGGGCCGTGTCAGGGAAGACAAAGACGACGACGCGATTTCAACGTGGAACCGCACGGCATCCCGTCTGCACTTTAACTTGGACTTCCGACTCAACTCGCAGAGCTTAGCGGCGTGCTTGACCGCGGAGCGCACGATCGGTGGCAGGGCATGGCCAAACTTTCTCGCAACCGATCTCAAGTGGGAGAGTCCGCTGGCACTCGCCGCGAATACAACGTTGGGACTCATGGCGTTCTGGTGGGTCGGCTCGCGTCAGCAGGAAGGGCGTGCCACTTTGACGATTTCGCGGCTTCCAGACCTCCCGATCCTTGACGTGAAGTCGCTAAACGCAGCGCAGCTTGGTCAGGCGGAAGCAATTGCCGAGGACTTCCGCGAGCGCGAGTTCCTGCCCGCGAACGAGGCTAACCGCGACGGGACCCGCATTGCGTTGGATCACGCTGTTCTGTGCAGCCTATTCGGCTTTCCCGTTGAGATCCTGGAACCGCTGGCCGTGCTGCGGAGGCAGTGGTGCGCTGAACCGACAGTGCATGGCGGCAAAGGTACGCGAATCGATTCGGAATGACCAACCAGCAGCACTGCGCTGGAGGCGTCGCTAGGACCGCATCGGCCGACCGGAGGGGTGAGCGTTGGCGAGCGAACCAAGGGCAGAGGTGACGGAGGGTAAGTCAATTCCATGGAGGACTTGAGGAATGGAATGAAGCCGTCCGGATCGGCCACAGCGAGGAAAACTTTTCCACTTGCCTCCGGACCATTCATGCCGGGGGCTGGAAGCCTGCCACCCTACTTGGCAGGGAGGCAGCAGGAGCAGGCCGAGGTCAACGGATTTCTGAGCTTACTGGAGCAGGGCATGGCACCTCCTTCAGCACTGATGTTTCTCGGTCCGCGAGGAAACGGCAAGACCGCTCTGCTGAACTGGACTAGGCGGCAAGCTCTTGGCCATGGCATCAGGGTCATCAACTTCGGCACTGCGGAGGTCCACACCGAGGAATCGCTGATCGATCAGCTCTCGCCGGACTCTTGGTGGACAAGACTCGTTGAAGCCACTTTCTGGCGTGGCGCACGAGTGCGCTCGCGAAGTCCCGGAGCGGGTGCGGCGACGAGGGCATTGGCCAAGGTGGCGGGGCGGGCTCCAACGATCCTGCTGATAGATGAAGCTCACACGCTTGACACCACGATAGGTTCGCTGCTGCTGCATGGAGCCCAAGCGGTAGCACTCGAGGGCGAACCGCATCTGTTGTGCCTGGCGGGCACTCCCGATTTGCCAAGACACCTGCGGAAGATGCAGGCGGCATTCTGTGAGAGGAGTGCAATCTCTCCGATTGAGCGCCTTGACTCAGTCGCTTCCTCGGAGGCGATTCGGATTCCACTCGAAGACGCGGGCAAGGAGATCACACCCGATGCCTTGAATGATGTAGTCGCAGAGAGTCATGGGTACCCGTTCTTCTTGCAACTCTGGGGCAAGGAACTCTGGGACGAAGTACATCACACTTCGCGCCCGATAGGAATGGAGGATGTGGACCGTGTTCGCCCGAAGTTCGAATCCAAGAGAAATCAGTTCTACTCGCGAAGGTATCGCGAACTGGACGGCGGCGGGCTACTCGGCCCAGCCGTTGCGCTAGCCGAGGCGTACGGGGGCCTTGAGAGCTTGGCCAACAAGAGGGTGAATGAAGTGGTGCAGAATGCACTCGAGGCCGAAGGGCGGACGGCCGCACCCGAGGCAGTGAGACAAGTACGCGAGGGCTTGCACGACCTCGGCTATATTTGGTCGCCCCGGGTGGAGAGGGGGGATCCCTACATCAGCGGGATTCCAAGTCTGATGTCATTCGTGTTTGAGAGCGCCGGCGGCTAGTCGGTCACCAGTTTCTCGATCACGGAGATGAACACTGGGGGGCGAGCAACTTATGGTCATCACGAGAAATCGTCATTAGAATCAATACTTTAGGGACTCAGCCCGGTGGTTCAGGCAGCTTGGGGTTACACTACGAATAAGGGCCTGACGGCTCGCGGATTCGGCTCGAGCGTTACCTACCGAGAAGTTGCAAACTGCGCTGTTCGGAACCAATCGGACGTGTGTTGCGTCTGTAACGAGGCACGGTCGCGCTCACGCTCGGTGCAATCGACCTTGGCACGGTTAACGGATTCGAGCTTTCCGGCGTCCTACCGATGGTGCGTGCGATCTGGGTCGCGCGCTCGCAGGAGTTCAACTTGATGCAAACTCGCACCAAGGCCTACGGTTTGGTTCTCGCCGTGGTCCTGCTGTGTGTCGGCGGGTACGCGGCGCACGAATGGCAGGCAGCAAGCGACGATGACGGCAAGCCGACCGAGGTGTCTGCCGACGAAGCGGTACCGGTCGCCGTCGAGGTCGCGGTGCGCGGACCAATCTCGCACTTCCTGACCTCCACCGCGAACGTGCGCGCGAAACGCGAAGTGGAGGTCGCGGCGCAGATTGCGGGCATCGTGACCGCTGTGCGCGTGGAAGAGGGCGATTTCGTCAAAGCCGGAGACACGCTCTGCTCCCTAGACGACCGGGAACTGCGGATCGACTTGGAACTCGCGGAGCAGCGCCTCGCCCAGACCAAGATCCAAGTCGAATCGGCGCGCATTCGGAAGGAACAGACCGAGACCCAAATTCGCAACAAGCGCAACGAACTCGAGCGCAACGAAAGGGCGCTGGCGGACGGCTTGCTAGCGGAATCCGAAGTCGCCTTGGAGCGTCACCAAATCGAGGATCTCGAGCACGAACTGCGGGTGGTCGATTCGACCGTCCGCGAGAATCTGCATCGAATCGACCAGCTGACGTCCGAGATTCGCAAGGTCGAGTTGCAGCTTTCGCAGACAGCGATCACCGCTCCGTTCCCCGGGCGCGTTACCGAGCGGGCCGTGGAACTCGGGCAATCGATCCGGGTCTCCGACAAGCTCTTCAAACTCGGCTCGTTCACCCCTCTCTACGCAGACGTGTTCCTCGCCGAGCACGATTCGCAACGGACGCGACCCGGGCAGCTCGTCACGATTCGCCTGGGAGGGGGAGACGGCTCGGCGACCGGCGAGGTCGAACGGGTCAGTCCGATCGTGGATTCTGAGACCGGCACGGTGAAGGTGACTGCCCGGTTCAACGATCCCGGCACGGCCTTCCGGCCCGGCTCGTTCGTCAGGGTCGATATCGAGACGGACACCAAACCGGACGCGATCCTGATTCCGAAGCAGGCGGTCATGGAAGAGGACGGCCAGACATACGTCGTCTTGGTGGACAGCGACGATTCGGCCCGCCGCTCTGCCGTCGAAGTCGGATACCAGGACGGCTTGAGGGTCGAGGCGATGTCCGGTGTGCGCGAAGGCGAGAAAGTGGTGATCGCGGGTCAAGGCAAGCTCCGGGACGGCGACATCACGCGAGCGGTCGCGAACTAGGCGGCGAAGACGCATGCCGCAACTCGCCGCCGGCGCATCGAGAGGGCACCCGTGCAAATCACGCGCATAGCGATCCGGCGCCCGGTGACGGTGTTCATGTCGGTCACCGCCGTGATCCTGTTCGGGTATGTTTCCCTCGACCGGCTGGCACTGAACCTCCTTCCCGAGATCACCTATCCCTCGCTGACCGTCCAGACCGATTACGAAGACTCGGCCCCCGAGGAAATCGAGGCCCTCGTCACGCGCCCAGTCGAAGAGGCGGTGGGCACGGTGTCGGGTCTGAATCGGATCAGTTCGGTATCCCGCCCCGGTCAGTCCGAGGTGGTACTCGAGTTCGACTGGTCCACCGCCATGGACATGGCCGGGATCGACGTGCGTGAGAAGTTGGATCTGATCGAGTTTCCCCAAGACGCGAAGCGGCCAGTCATCCTGCGATTCGATCCGTCGAACGACCCCATCCTGCGCTTGCAACTCCACGGTGGATTGACGCTGGCCAGGCTGCGGGATATCGCCGAGCGCGAGTTCAAGAAACGCTTGGAAGCGGTTGAAGGCGTGGCGGCGGTCAAGGTCGTCGGCGGGCGCGAGGAGCAAATCCGCATCGAGATCGACGAGCGGCGCGTGGCTGAACTGGGCATCCCGATCACCCAGGTCACCGACATCCTGCGCCAGGAAAACCTCAACCAGGCTAGCGGGAGCCTCTACGACCTGGACTTGACCTACATGGTGCGCATGGTCAACGAATTCCGCTCCGTCGACGAGGTGCGCGGGATCGTGATCGCCGATCGCGGGGGTCGCAAGACGCTGCTGCAGGACATTGCCAAGGTCTGGCGCGGCTCCAAAGAGCGGGACATCATCGCCCGGTACAACGGCGAGGAGAGCGTCGAAATGGCGGTCTTCAAAGAGGGGGACGCGAACACGGTCACCGTTTCGCGGGACGTGCAACGCCTATTGGAGGCCATGCGCGAGGAACCCACCTATCCCAAGGGTGCCGAAACCTCGGTGGTGTTCGACCAAGCGCGGTTCATCAGCCAGAGCGTGAACAACGTCCTGATGGCCGCGGTCCTCGGCGGATTGCTCGCGACGCTCGTGCTCTTCGTGTTCCTGAAGGACGGGCGCAGCACGGCGATCATCGCGGCGTCGATCCCGATATCGGTGATGGCGACTTTCGCCGCGATGTACCAATCCGACATCACGCTCAACATCATGTCGCTGGGCGGGGTGGCACTGGGCGTGGGCATGCTGGTGGACAACTCGATCGTAGTGCTCGAAGCGGTGCATCGGCACCGCAAGCCCGGAATCCCCTTAGCGGAAGCTGTTTACGCGGGTACCAGCGAGGTCGCGATGCCCGTGACCGCATCCACGCTGACCACGGTCGCCGTGTTCCTGCCGCTAGTGTTCGTCGAAGGGGTCGCGGGACAGCTGTTCCGCGATCAAGCGCTAACGATCACTTTCTCGCTGGTGGCGTCCCTCGCCGTGGCGCTCACCGTGATTCCGATGCTCCTGTCCGCTCGCCTGCGCACTGACCAAGAGGTGTCGGGCATGATCGACGAGTCCGGGTCCCGTCAGCGGAGGTCGGGTCGCTGGAATTGGTTCTTTGACGCGGTGCGCTTCGCGACGGTCGAGACGCCGCTGGTCGTGCTCTCCGATCTCCGCCGCCTGTTCCGAACCGCTTATTCAGCCGTCTTGCGACTGGGGCGACCGGCGCTCGATGCCTTCGACCGCGCCTTCGAGTCGCTGACTGCGTGGTACGCGAGACTCCTGGGTGGAGCGCTGGTTCGCAAAGGCGCGGTTCTACGGTGGCTCGCGACAGCGGGGATGATCGCGGTCGTGCTAGTCCTGATGCTGGGGGCGGAGCTGATTCCGCCGCTCACTCAAGGCGAGTTCTCCTTCGAAGTGATCCTGCCGCAAGGGCGGCCTCTCGAATCCACGGACCGGACGCTGCGCTCGATTGAAGCGGATGCCCGCTCGATTCCGGGCGTGGAGACCGTGTTCGCGAGCGTCGGCGGCAATCAGAACACGCAATTCTCGAGCGGCGACATCGAAGAGCACATCGCGACCCTGCACGTGGTCATGGCGGATCGCAACGACAAGGCTAGCGAAGCTGCGGCCATCGAGAGGATCCGGAATCTGATCGCAAACCTGCCGGAGGCCGACCAGCGATTCAAGCGGCCCGCGCTGTTCAGTTTGAAGACTCCCGTCGAGGTCGAGATCTTCGCCTTCGAAATCGAGGATCAGCGCCGCGCCGCGAACCTCGTGGCGTCTCGCCTGGCGCGCATCGAAGGCATCGAAGACATCGAAACGACGACCCGCTTCGGAAGCCCCGAGGTCCACGTACGGTTCGACCGGCGCCGCCTGAGCCGTCTCGGCTTGCAAGAGGAGCAAGTGGCGAACGTCCTGCGCAACAAGATTCGCGGCAACGTCGCGTCCAAGTACCGCGAGGGCGACCGGCAAATCGAAATGCTGGTGCGAGTCGACGAGCCCGACCGCAACGCAGTGGACGACATCCGGAACATGGTGATCAACAGCGCGCCTCGCGCTCAAGGCACCAACGGCCAGCGAGCGGGATCCGATACTCTAGCGGAGCCAAGAGGCGAGGGAGAGCAGCGGCAACAGGATCGCGGCTCGGCAGGTCAAGCCGGCGCTCGGGCTTCCGAAACCCGCCCGTTCGTGCCGATCCGGTTGAGCCAGGTCGCCGCTGTCGAAGTGACTCGCGGACCCGCCGAAATCCGCCGGGTGCGATCGCAGCGAGCGGCGATCGTGCAGGCGAACCTGAGCGGCCGCGACCTCAGCAGCGCTTCTGAAGACATTCGCCGAGCCCTCGCCGAACTCGCCCCCCAAATGCCGGTGGCTTCGACAGCGGCCATCGGCGGCCAGCACCAAGAACTGGAAGTTTCGTACCGGAGTCTCGCCTTCGCCATGGCCTTGGCGGTGTTCTTGGTCTACCTCGTGATGGCGTCGCAGTTCGAATCGCTGCTGCATCCGTTCGTGATCCTGCTGACCGTTCCCCTCAGCCTGATCGGGGTGATCTTCGCCCTAGCGGTCACGGGCACGGACCTGAGCGTGATCGTGTTGCTCGGGGCGATCGTCTTGGCCGGAATCGCGGTCAACAATTCGATCGTGCTCGTCGATTACACGAATCGGTTGCGCCGGGAGGGCCTTGCAAAGCGCGACGCGCTGCTCAAGGCCGGCCAAGTGCGGTTGCGTCCGATTCTGATGACCTCCCTGACGACACTGCTGGGGTTGATGCCGATGGCCTTCGGCTGGGGCGCGGGCGCGGAACTACGCGCTCCGATGGCTATCGCGGTGATCGGCGGTCTCATGGCGTCCACGCCATTGACCCTGATCGTGATTCCGGTCGTGTACGACCTACTCGACAGGAAACGCGTCGCAAGCGCCGCTACGGGTGCGGAGCGAGAACCGACAGGGGCTGTCATCGAGAGAGGCTTGGACCCCGTAGGTTGAACCGGAAATGGGAGACACCATGCATTCGGGCGCACGCGATCAACGCGGAGCTGGCGGGCGTCTCGCGTCGCTCGCGATCCGCAATCCGGTGACGATCTGCATGGTCTTTCTCTCCATCGTGGTGATGGGGTTGATCGCGGTCACGCGCATACCGCTGATGCTGATGCCCAGTCTCGACGCCCCGGTCCTGTTCATCCGGGCGGACTACTTCAACGCGACTCCCAGCCAAGTCCTGGAGTCCATTACCCAGCCGATCGAGGAAGCCGTAGCCGCAGTTCCGGGCGTGCAGCGGCTCAATTCCTATTCCACGTCAAACGGTCTCTCGCTGCAGGTGTTCTGCGGCTTCGGCACCGATACGTCCATGCTCCGCACGGACATCCGGGAAAAGCTCGACCTGATTCGCGATGACCTGCCGGATGACCTGCGCCAGATTGAAATCCACAACTTCTCGACCGACGAGATCCCGATCTTGGAAGGATCCTTGACTGCGAATCGAGACCTGCGCATGGACTACGACTTTCTGGAAGCGCGGGTCAAGAGGCCGTTGGAAAGGATCCCGGGCGTTGGCAATGTCGAACTCTGGGGCACGGACCGCAAGCAAGTCGACATCTACCTCCGCATGAATGACATCAAGCGGTACAGAGTCGATGTCGGCAGTCTCTTCCGATCCTTGGAAGGCTCGAACGCCAACCTCACCCTCGGGCAGGTCTCCGACGCGGGCCGCCGGTATTCGGCCATGGCTCGCGGAACACTTGAATCGGTCAACGACATCGACGACTTCCCGATCGGCAAGCAGAGCTTGGTCCTCAGCGACATCGCGGATGTGGTTTACGACCAGCGACCGCGCAATGCCGGTCGGCATCAGAACGGCGAACCCGCAGTCGGTCTCAGCATCCAAAAGACCTCCGAGGCGAACACTGTCGAGGTCGTTGACGCGGTGCAGAACGCGTTCGAGGCGTGGGCCGACGATCCCACCATGGAGGGCCTTGCCGTTAAGTGGTGGCACGACTCGGGAAAAGAAATCTGGAATGGTATCGGCGAGTTGCTCAAAGCGGGATTGATCGGCTCCGGCCTAGCCGTGCTCGTGCTCTTCCTGTTCCTGCGCCGCCTTGATGCGAGCCTCGCGGTGGGCCTCGCGATTCCGTTCTCCGTACTGACGGCGATCGGATTCCTGTACTTCTACGGAGGCACGCTCAACATCCTCTCGATGATGGGGCTGATGCTCGCGGCCGGAATGCTGGTCGACAACGCCGTCGTCGTGCTCGAGTCGATCTTGCGCCGGATCGACCAAGGCGAGCAACCGCGGGCGGCGGCGGGCCGCGGCGCAGGCGAAGTGACTCTGGCGGTAATCGCGGCGACGTCGACGACGATGATCATCTTCGTCCCGTTGATGTTCGATTCGGAATCGCAGCTCTCGACGATGCTCAGCCATGTCGGGATCTCCATCGTGTTCGCTCTGCTCTGTTCCCTGTTCATTTCCCTGACGCTGATTCCGCTTGCCGCCGCGAGGCTTTTCCTCCCGACCGACGCCAAGGGCCCGGTATTGATTGAACGAGCCGCCCGCTGGATCACGGCAGCGCCGCAATATGTTTTCGCGAAGCTGCGAAGGGATCGCGAAGCCGGTGCACCGAGACCGCTCGCCGAGCGCTATCTGCGGCTTGTAGATTGGACTCTCGATCACCGCTACGTAGTCGCGCTGGCCGTTGTCCCGGCGATTCTCGGCGCGTCAGTCTGGGCTCTGCTCGAACTCGTCCCGGACAACTCGCCGGACGCGGCCACGGTGTCCTCCGTACGGATCGAGTACGAGTTCTCGGAAAACTACCACTACGCGAAAATCGAGCGGGACTTTGTCACTCCGGTCGAAGAGTACCTGCACGCGAACGCCGCTGCATTCAAGCTCAAATCGACATCCAGCGGATACGGCAACGGCTTCGCCTGGAGTCGGCTGTACTTCGACGTCGACACGGTCGGACCGGAGGAGGTTCCGGAGATTCGCGAGTCGCTGAGCGAGGGCCTCCCGGTGATTCCCGGCGCCAAGATTGAATTGGGGCAGGAGGGCGGCAAGGAACGGAACTGGATCAGCGCCAACATATACGGCGATGACCCGGAAACCCTGAAGGCCTTGGCCAGCCAAGCGAAGCAGGAGCTGCTGAACGTAGGCGGATTCGTCGAAGTCTTCACTGACATGTCTGGCGCGCGCGACGAAGTGCGGCTCCAGCTGCGACGTGACCTTGCCCGCAAATACAACATCTCGCCGAGCACCGTGGCTCAGGTTCTGGGCATTACAGTGCGTTCCCGTCGCATGCGAAGTTTCCGGACCGCCTCGGGCGAGACGGAACTCTGGCTGGGCATCGACCCGGCCGACATGCAGAGCCTAGAGGACCTGGAGGAGCTTGTCGTGGGTTCCGGACCGGGAGGCGAGCAGATCCTGCTCGGGCATGTGGCGGACCTGCACATTGATCGCGTGCCGGGTCGCGTAACACGGGACAACAGGCGGACGTTCACCGAGATTTCAGCCGTGTTCCAAGGCCAGCGCATGGAGGAAGGACGCACGGAGTTCAAGCGGGTGCTCGACGGCTTGCCGTACGAGGCGGGCTACGCCTGGAGCTTCGGATTCTGGACGAACCAGATGAACGACGACGCGGTCGCGTTCGGGTTCAGCATGCTGCTCGCGGTCGTCATGGTCTATTTCGTGATGGCCGCGCTCTTCGAATCCGTGTTGCATCCGTTCGCGATCCTGCTGGCCCTGCCCTTCTCGGTCGTCGGAATCGTAGGGTTCCTGCTCGTCACGGGGACGCCGTTCAACATCATGGCCCAGCTAGGGTTGATCATCCTCATCGGCATCGTCGTGAACAATGGCATCGTCTTGATCAATCACATCAATAACTTGCGCCGCGAAGGACTCGCGCGACGGGAAGCGATCCTGCGGGGCTGCAACGAGCGCCTGCGGGCAATCGTCTTGACGGCATCGACAACCGTGGTAGGCCTGATCCCGCTCGCGTGGGGCGATGGGAATCTAATGGGGATGAGCTACTTCCCGCTAGCGCGCACCGTGATGGGCGGACTGATGGCCTCGACCGTGCTTACCTTGGTCGTGCTGCCTGTCTACTATGTCGTACTCGACGACCTAGGGCGGTGGAGCCGGCGCCTTTGGTTCGCGAGCGCCCAGCCCGTTCCGGAGTCGGCGTCAGGCGACTAGCGCCCGCCCGCAGTGGCGAGTGCGAGCCGCACTCAAACCACTTGGGGCCGCACGATTCCGGCCGGCCGCTCAGGCCCGCGTTCATTTGATGTGAAGTTCGTCCCGGAGCCTGACCTCAAATGCGGGGTCCAGTTGCGGGAGGCTGAGGTCGACATCCTTGGCCAACGCTCGCGTCACCGTCTCGATGACCGTCAGGCGCGAGTACTTCTTGTCGTTCGATGGAATCACGTTCCACGGGAAGGCGGCTGTCGATGTCTGGCGGAACATGTCATCGGTGGCGGTCTGGTATTCCTGCCAGCGCGCCCGATTGCGCAAATCCTCCTCGGAGAGCTTCCACCGATTCAGCGGGTCCCGGAAGCGCTTGCGGAATCGCGAGAGCTGCTCGTCGGCCGAAATGTGCAGAAAGATCTTCACCAAGCGGATGCCGTCGTCCCCGAGCATGCGCTCGAATTCATTGATCTCCGCGTAAGCGCGGTGCCACTCTTCCTCGCGCGCGAAGCCCTCCACGCGCTCGACGAGGACCCTTCCGTACCACGAGCGGTCAAAGATCGCCATCTGGCCGCGACGCGGGAGCCGCTTCCAGAACCTGTACAGGTAGTGCTGCTCCTTCTCCTCCGGTGTCGGAGCCGCGATGGGCCAGACCTTGAGACCCCGCGGGTCGAGCGGCCAGCTCATCCGGCGAATGGCGCCGCCCTTCCCCGACGCGTCGGCCCCCTCGAAGACGATCAGCGCGCGGAGCCCCCTCGCCATGTACGCGAGCGCAACCTCCTTGAGCCGCTGCTGGAGCAAGAAGAGGTCACGGTCGTAGGTGACCTTGACAGCTTTCTTGGACATGTCCAGCGCGCCTAGGCTGGGCGGATTGCGCTGGAGCCGGATCCGGTTCCGGCGCGGGATGTCGCTCGGGGATTCCAAGGCGTTCTCAGTCATGGCACGTGCTTCGACGCTGGGCAGCGGTCAACTCAGTTCGGCCGCAACGACAGGCAATGGGATCTCCATTCGCGAGCAGGGCCCAACTTGTGCATTATCCAACACAATCGCGGCACCGCGGTGAGAACCGCGGCCGTGGCGTCGCGAGTCACGGATCCCTGTCGAGCGATCGGTAAGATATCGCTCATGCGCTCAAGATACATCGCTTCGGCTCCCTACGCGGACACTCAGACGGTCGTTGGCAAAGACTCACGGAGGGTCAGTCGGCCGGCTGGCAGCCGAGCCTTGTCAGCTGTCCTCTCCCTTGCGCTGCTGCCTTGCCTCGCGTTCGCCCAAGCGGAATTCTTCCCGCCGGAGCCGTCCGCGAGGATGGACGACCTTCCCAGCATCATCTTGGTGACGGGAGATCACCTGCGCTGGGATCATGTCGCGGCCAACGGCAACCCATCGATCATCACGCCATTCATGGACCGGTTGGTCAGCGAAGGGACGACCTTCCTTTCGCATTTCACGGTCGGGGTAGCGTGCGCTCCGAACCGAGCCTCCCTGATGACCGGACGGTACCCGCACGCTCACGGCGTCATGAGCAACGGTATCAAGATGCCGCAAGACGAGGTCACGCTGACGCACGTCTTGCGCGAAGCCGGTTACTACACGGGCCAGATGGGCAAGCTTCATTTCTGGCCGCACAAGGACCGGAACCATCGCGAGGCGCATCCGCCCTACGGATTCCATCAGATGCGGCTCTCCGACGAACCCGGTTGCTATGACGACGCTTACGGCCGGTGGCTTTGGGCGCAAGGCAAGCAAGTACGCGAGAACGCGCGCGTCACCATGCCGGGCGAGCGCCCCCGCTTCGAGCATTACGTATTCGAGGGTGAGGATCGCACAACGCATGCGTCTTGGGTCGCAACCGAGACGATCACATTTATCGAGAACACGCTCGAGCGCCAGCCGGACCGTCCGTTCTTCGTTCACGCGGGATTCTACGCGCCGCACCCACCCCTGAATCCACCGGCATCAGCGCTCGATCAATACAAGGGACGCGAGCTGCCGCCGCGTCGATACGCAGCGGGCGAGATCGGGCTCTTGCCGCCCAACTTGGCGTCATCGATGACGGCTCTGCTGGAGACTCCGGAAGACACGTGGGATTCGTATCGCCGCTACTTCTACGCGATGGTCACCCATCTGGACGAGAACATCGGACGCGTAATGCGGGCGGTGGAGACAGCCGGGATCGCGGACCGGACGATATTCGTCCTCACCAGCGATCACGGCGATTACTTGGGCGACCACAACCTGGTCAGCAAGAGCGCCCGTCCGTACGACGGCGCGCTGCGCATCCCGCTGATTTTCCGCGGGCCGGGCGTGCCGGCGGGCACTTCGAAAGAGTTAGTCGAAATCGTAGACATCATGCCGACGCTGCTGGACATGCTCGACATTGACGTTCCGAAGGGGAACCAAGGAATTTCGCTCGTGCCGGTCATGAACGGCGATGGCGGTCGCGAGTCGATCTACATGCAGGCGTTGACCAATCGGATGATCCGTACGCAGATGGCCAAGTACTGGATCGACCAAGATGGCGAGGAGGTCCTGTTCGATTTGTCGAACGATCCGCACGAGTTGCAGAACGTCGCGTGGGTCCCATCCCATCGTGACCTGCTCGACAGCATGAAGGTCATGCTACTGAAGAGATCCATCGCGGCTCGCGATCCCCTGCCCGAGCGCATTCGCCCCTATTGAGCGGGCCCGAGTCCGCCCCGAAGGACGGTTTGTTCTGGACCTTGCGGTCGGGGCGACCCGGCCCCGGCTCCAGGCTGGTTATGGCCTGCCGGAGCGCGACGGGTGTGCAACGATGAGACTTCCGATCGAATCTTCCGGAATTCCGGCTCCCACTGCGGGAGATTCAACGCGGCGTCGGATGAACCGCCCCTTTGCCCTGCTGAGCGTGGCAGCACTCTCCCTGCCCTTTTCCATCGTGGCTCAGCAAGTGCCTGAGGCAGTGCCCGCTGTCCGCGCGGTGCGCGTCGAGATTCCGCCCGAACTCGACGGCTTGATCTCGGAGGAGGTCTGGGATTCGATCCCCCCGGCCAAGGATTTCGTACAGCAGAATCCAGACGAAGGGGCACCGTCGACGCAACGAACGGAAGTGCGGATTGGATTCGACGAGAACAACCTGTACTTCGGCATCATTTGTTTCGACACCGAGCCGGAACGGATCGTGGTAACGCAGAACCGGCGTGACGGGAGCCTTGAGGACACGGATTCAGTCCAACTTCTGATCGACGCCTACAACGACGGCCAAAACGCATTTGTCTTCGGCACCAGCCCGACCGGTATCGAATTCGACGCACAGGTCACGAAGGCCGGCCAGACACGCGGGTCCGGAGGTGGCCCGGCCCGCGCCGGAGGCGGGTCCGGCGCCCAAAGGGCTGGCGCGGCGGCATTCAATCTGAACTGGGACGCAGTCTGGAAGGTGCGCTCGCAGATCACGGAGAGAGGCTGGGAGAGCGAGATCGCCATTCCGTTCCGCACCTTGCGCTACCGGCCGGGCAGCGACCAAACGTGGGGACTGAATATTTCGCGCAACATTCGCCGGCGCAACGAACTCTCCTTCTGGTCGCCGGTTTCCCGAGCCTTCCAGTTCTCCCAGATCGAGCTAGCCGGCAAGGTACATGGAATTGAAGCGGGCACTCATCGCAACCTCAAACTGCTGCCTTACGTGATCGGCGGTCTCTCGCAGGACTTCCGGCGGGCGGAGGGCCGATCAGACGCGGAAGTCGATGGCGGGCTGGACGTGAAGTACAGCCTCACTCCAGGACTGACGCTAGACGCGACCGTGAACACGGATTTCGCCCAAGTCGAGGTCGACGACGTGCAGATCAATCTGACTCGATTCGATCTCTTCTTCCCGGAGAAGCGACCGTTCTTCCTAGAGAACTCGGGGTTCTTCGAGTTCGGCTCGCCTCGGGAGGTCGAAATCTTCTTTTCGCGGCGGATCGGACTTGACGAGAACCGCCAGGAGGTTCCGATCGATGCAGGCGGGAGGGTCAGCGGCAAGATGGGCAAGTACCAAGTTGGCTTCCTGAACATGCAGACGCGGCATGTCGACGGGCGCGCGCCCGCGAACAACTACGCGGTAGCCCGCGTGAGCCGGGAACTACCGAACCGCAGTTCCATCGGCGTGATCGGCGTGAACCGCCAGAGCGTGAGAGATCCCGAGGGCTTAGGTGCGTACAATCGCACGTTCGGGGCCGATGCGAACATCGGGATCGGCAAGTACGCGAACTGGTTCACCTATGTCGCCGGCACGCGGACACCGGGCCTCGAGGGCGAGGCGCACGCATACTCGAGCCGCTTGGACTTCGATGACGCCACGCACCGGGTCAGCGTCAGCTATCTGGAGGTCGGGGGTAATTTCAACCCCGAGGTAGGATTCGTTCGTCGCGTGAAGTTTCGGAAACCAAGTGCTTCGTATCGTTACACTTATTACCCAAAGAAGGGCGCGTGGCGAACCATCGAGCCGCACGCCTTCTTCCAGAACTGGTACACGTTGGGCACGAACGACAAGGAATCCGGATTCGAGCACTACCACCTAGACTCGCGCCTCCAGAACGGCGGGCGGCTCGGACTGGCGTACAACCGCAACTTCGAGCGCATCTCCAAGCCCTTCCTCGTCTTTCCGGGAGTGACGATTCCGGTCGGACGCTACCAGTTCGGGGAGACCATCGCGAACTTCCAGAGCGATCCGAGCGCCACGCTGTTCGGCGGAGGCACGTTCGCAGTCGGGGATTTCTACTCCGGCGAGATCACGGCATTGGGTCTGACGGGCGGCGTCCGCAAGGGGCAGAATCTGACGTGGACGTTCTCGTGGACGCGCAATAACATCGATTTACCTGTGGGAGCTTTCAACACCGACCTCGCGAGCTTGCGGTTCAACTGGTCGATCACGCCGAAGAGCTACTTCCAGACGCTCAGCCAATACAGCAACAGGACGAATCAGCTTTCCCACAACATCCGCCTCGGCCTGCTGTCCACCTCGAGCACCGGACTGTTCGTGGTCTACAACGCGGGCATGCTGATGCGGGACTACATGGATCCGCACAGTGTCGAGCGACGCATCGAGACGCAGGCGTTCTTTGTGAAGTTCAACTACCTCTTGGACTATTGACCTCGCCAGTCGTCAAGACTGTTCTGACATCGCACTGACCAGGCACGGCACCCCAGCGAGGGGTAGACCCGCCTGGCAACTTTCGTTCCAGTCAGTAGCAATCGGAGCGGTTCGTGGAGGTAACGAAACGGACTGCAGCACTTTGGTGGAAGAGCCGCCGTCAAACAGATGAGCGAGCGTGCAGGCCGCAACTCGAGTGAACGCCGCGGAGGCTGCCCCGCGGAGGTCGCGGGGAGGGCTGCCAGCGACCGGTACCGCCCGTTGGGGTGCGAACGAATCAGGCCGGCCGTCTCTGCTGGGGGACGGGCGACGGCATGGACGCGGAGGGCAGTGGATACAGCACGCGAAGCCCTGTGTGTGGCGTGCATGGGTCAACCGGGAGATTGTGAGCCCAGTGCGGGAAATCCACACGCTGGATTCGATCAGCGGGGCGAGGAAGCAGTCGATCTACGTTTAGGGTGGGCGGTATGGAGGTTCTGAGATCATCCGCGAGGAGACTGCAGCAAGTACGCTTGCGATGGACTCTCGGATACTTCGTCCTTCACTTCAGGATTCATATGCACGCGCCGAGACGCTGCGCTGTGGAACGAGTCGACGGCCTCAAAGCCAACAAATCTTCGATTGAGGCGTTTGGCAGCAACGGCTGTCGTGCCACTCCCCATGAACGGATCCAGCACGGTCTGCCCTTCCAGCGTCGTCAAGTCGATCAGAAACGACACAAGGCTAACCGGCTTCTGCGCCTCGTGGACTCGCTCCTCGTTTCTTGCGAACGCGAATTCGAGCACATTCGTGGAACCCACGCCATAGCGCTGGCAGGCATCCGTGTTCATCGCGCCGACACGGTTCTCGAGGATGTTGTCCGCGATGGTGCCACCAATGCAGTACGGCTTGGTCAGCCACACGATCGGCTCGAACATCGGCGCGAGGTTGCCTAGGCGCCAGCCACCCCAATCCTCGGCCGCCGCCGCTAACCCGCGGCGCTCAAACACCACGCTGACTCGTTGCGCTCGATGGAAGGCTGATCTCTTCTTCCAAGCGAGTATGTCCTTCATCAAGAAGCCGCTGTCTTCAAACGCGTTCACAACGCGGTGGATCGTTCGGCGCGCGCCGAACAGGAACACGGAACTGCCGTTCTTCAACTTGGGGAACACCATCTGGGCCCACGAACGGCACCAATCCTCGTATTCCCTACCGATGTTGCGGTCGGACCGGGACCATCCATTGATCGGCTTTCCCCGTCGCTTGAAGGCAGGCTTGCCCTTTTGCGCCGGAGACTCACCCAAGAGCGCGGAGTTCTGGTTGCTATGCAGCACGTCCCAATCGTCAATGGCGATGCCGTACGGGATGTCTGAGAGGAGCAACTCGATACTGTCGTCGTCAAGATGGGGAATATGGTCTCGGCAATCCGCGAGCGTGATCTTATCGAGATAAGTGCTATTCATCGGTCCACTCCTATATCCAACAGACCATTCGCCTCGACGGACTCGACAGCGCGAACGCGAGCGTCCAGTCTTCGACCCTCGAGCACTGCTTGGATGGCTTCCTGACGGGAAAGACTCATGAGGCTCCGGCTAGGAGTGATGAGCCTGCTGTCCATCCATCTCACTCAGTGGCTTCGTGCGCCAGTGCGAGTGCCTAGTGCGAAGGCGGGTTTCAATCCGTACTGACTTGACCTGGCAGGGGCCAGACGCAGTTCATTTTACCTAGCGAGCCCACGCGGAGACCTCGCGGGAGTCGCCGTTGCAAACCGCATCCAAGGCTGGTACCGTTCCGTCACTCCCTGCCGCCCTGCGGTATTCCAAGAACCGAACCCCTCGGTAGACTCGTGCCGCGCCCCTGCAACCCTTGACAGTCGATGCCACCGTCTCGTCGCCGCCAAATAGCAGGGGCAGGGGGACGGATCCTTGTGCTTTATTTGGGTTCTGCAGGACCAACTTGAGGGTCGTGGACGACAGAGGCATCGCTGCCTCTGGCCATCCGCTCCCGACGGGCATCCCGAGGCTTCGCTGGAGACGGATTCGTTCGTGACTGCGGTGTCATTTCGTTTCACGCCCCGCGTTCTGACGGTGGCGTCCGTGCTGGGGAACGTAGACGAACTCCGCGGACTGAAGGAGAGTGTGATCGTCGGACAGCCCATTCCCGCCGACACCGGACTGGCGGTCTACCGCGACATCCGCCTCAAGGGCGAGGACGATCCGGAAGCACTGGCTCCCGAGGTCGGATACCTCAGCGACATTCCGAGGTATGCAGAGGAAGCAACCAGATCTTCGATGCAGAGATCTGGGGATGCAACCGCATCGCCGCTCCGACTAGTCCACCCAAGTCTGCTGCGTTTGGTTTGCCCGGCGAATTCCCTTCGTCGGCATGCAAACAGTCGGGGAGGTCCAGGGCACCGGGGTGCGGTCGAAATGGCCCCGTGTGGGCAGGCGAGATGATCGCCCCGCTCTGAGGCTTCGTGAAACGAGGCCTTCGGGCCGAGTTGGACGGTCGGCGGAGGGCGGCAGCAGCCGGCCAGCGACCGTGTCAAGAATTTCAACCAGCGCCAGCGGGAGCGGGTTCAGCGACGAGGGCAGATGCGGATTGGGATTGCTTTCCACCAAGCGCATAGGGCCGGACTCCTGCGTCGGGCGCGCGCAAGATGATTCCGAAAGGGTAGGTTCGCGACGGTAAGTCGGCTGGGATTGCTATTCGCACTGTTAATTCTTGGCGTTCGGAGAGGGATCACTCGACCCCAGTCACGGGCTTCATCGTCGCATACCGCTTGATCCAACGATATTCTAAACTTCGAGGATGCATCGAGTAGTCCGGCACAATAGTCTTCATGACGACACCCACTACGGATAAGACGCCCACAAAGTAGAGGCCATTCTTCGGTAAAGATGATCGCTCATACATCTATGCGATCAAATAGAAAAGCTTCGAACAAGAATGATTCAACGATTCATGAATTTCGCTCGGGCGAATACGAAACTTCCCTGTCTAACCTCCGCTGGAAACCAGCCTTTCTCAATACGCTCACGTGCATCCCACAGCATATCGCAAATTCGCTTCTGTGCTATTCCAAGCAGACTGTCAGAGGAACCTGAGATCGGCCGCGAAGCATATATGCCCTTGATCTCGAGGCCCAGTTTCTGAATTGAGTCTTCAAGAAATCTTCCAGTGCTGGTCAGTTTTCCGTTTGAATGCCTATCAAACGCAACAATGCCCAGTCTCAGGTCGTGCCATGGTGCCGGATACCATCGCCCCTTGCCGTACGGTGACTCAGCATGAGCTGCCAAGAACATGCCGAACTCACTAGATTTCCAATCCCGATCCTCTCTTCGATCAAAGTGGATCGAAAAATCATAGGCAGAAATCTCTTCACTGCGGCAACCGCCGCTTCCGCATCGGAGACACCTTTTTTCAAGACACCCATCCACAAGTGTAACCTCGATTCGATCAATACCCGGACCCCCGAACCGACTTCGAGTCGCGTCGTGACGAGCGCAGTCAAAGCAATAGCCCGCGCCGCTCCACTGTTTATCGAACCTCACTTCTCAGACTGTACCATACTTCGGCAAGTGTGACAAGACACACCGAGCGTGCGAGCATGCCCTTTGGACGATCTATCTCGTCGGTCGATGCACAGCACGTCAGGACGGTACCAGGATGAGGGCAATGACACCCACGATCTCTGCACTCGAGTACTGCGAGGATCGGCCAGTTCCGGTCACCTCGCAGGGCGTACCGAGTCAAGCACATCGCGAGTCTCCAAGCGACTCCTCGTTCGTAGTCGATTCTCGTTCATCGCCACAGTCTCGATGACAGGTGGCTGGCTGCGCTTGACCTCGCCGCGAGGGTCGCCGGTCTGCGCCGCCCGTCAACACACGATGCCCCGAGTCGCCATCCGTCTAGCAAGCAACGATTCCGGCTAGAGCGGTCTTCAGATTCCGAACAGGCCACCAAGCAGGCACTGCCATGTGAGACCAGTCACCTCGTGCATCGCGCCCCAACACCCGCTTGCGATCTTGCGAGTCTGCAATGGACCCGTGTCGCCCCGTGCAGTGGCTTCCGCATGATGTAGACTGAATCAAGGCTGTCACAAGCGTCGCTCCCCGAGACGGCGGAGGGACACGCGTCTTGAAACTGGATAATCATGATTGACCGCATCATCGTAAGGAATTTCAAGAGCCTGCGCGCGATTGATCTGTCTCTGGGCCGTCGAAACTTGTTCATCGGTGCCAACTCGAGTGGCAAGTCCAACTTCTTGGAGGTTTTCCGGGTCCTACAGGGCATTGGCCGGGGTCTTAGCATTTGCAAAGTCCTTGATGGCGGTCAGGGGGACGAAACCACCGGTAATTGGCGGGGCATTCGCGGTGGAAGTGCCAAGGCATGCTCAATCGGGTCGCTGCGCGAGAATCAAGGAGTGATGATTCAGGCATGCGGACGGTTCTCAAACTCCGTCTCTGATGGGTGGGACTTTGCCATTACCTTTACGCCCTCGAATGGACATGTCGTACGAGAATCGCTACGGGTGGGCTCCGAAACATTGTACTCGATTGAGAAATCCTCGATGCCATACATAGGTCAGTTCAGTGATCAGGTTGGGATGCCTCACCCGACTCAGGAATACACGGATAATCGACAATGTTCCGGTAAGGTACGAGAGACAATAGCGAATCCAAGTCACAATGTTTCCACGATCCAAGAGAATGCTGATGGAGATGCAATCGATAAACGCGCTTTCTGGAAATGTTCTGACTCTGCCCTAGCTACATTGGTCGCTCGGGCACTCTCTAACGTCCAGCAATTGGACCCGCTTCCGCATATCATTAGAGAGCATAGCGAATCGAATCAAGTTGATAGAATGGGAGATCATGGCGAAGGATTCATGGCATTAGTTCACGCGATCTATCGGGACGATGATACACGAGATCAATACCTCAGTTGGATGCGCGAGTTCTCGTCGCCGGGTGGCGGCGAAATTACTTCCTCGCAGCCTTCGCTTAGCGAGACACTTTTCAAATCTTCCAGAGTAGGTTCAAGTACTGCATGGGCGGCACTCAGTGATGGTACATTGCGTTTCGCTGCACTGGTCGCCGCTTTATTGCAAACTAACTTGCCAGAGATCCTACTACTCGACGAAATTGAGACAAGCATTCACGCTGGACAAATACGACTGCTCGTTGAGTTATTGGAACCTCGTTCCGATCGCTTTGCGACACAAGTGATCGCCACCACTCATTCACCTGTCGTTCTCGAGTGGCTCAAGCACACAAGTCTAGCGAACACCTTCTTCTGTAATCGAGACTACGATACGGGGGAATCGGTGATCCGACCGCTCCTTGAAGTACCAAAATCAGAAGATACCCTACTGAAAGGACACTTTTTTGACGTGTTGACGGAGAGGTGGTTGGAATTGATGTCGTGAGTTCCACAACGTTATTCGTTCCGGAAGATCCATTGCTCGATGGGCACTCACACTATCCATTGACACGAGCGATTCTGATCTATGTGGGCGGCCTTAAGCAAGCGAGCGGAGGTGCCGACAAGCCCAATGTCCAGAGGCACGTTACGATCTTGGCCAAGATCACCTCGACGACACGCCAAGGTTCGAGTCCTGTTGATCCACATAGGTAGCGCACACTGAATCGACCAATGGACAATCCACTTGGATCGTGTCGCCCGGACTGATCCGATAGACCGGCAACGGTGACCCCGCCAGCACGATGTCGCCCTTCCGAAGCGATATCCCATATTCGGCTAGCAGGCAGGCAAGTTCATGCAAGGTGGAGAGCGGATCGACTTCCGCAGTGCCGTGTTCGAGGCCGTTGATGGTAACGCTGATCGATACGGATTCCCCGATGTCAGGTTTCGCGGCTCCGGCCCGGACGATACCGGCGTGAATCGCATTGTTCGCGATCAACTCGGCGGCACTGGGATTCGGTCCTCGCGAAATGACATTGTGCAGTTCGATCACGGGGAAGATCGTACGTACCCAGTTCTGAGGCACGATGGGGATGGATTCAGGACCGGTCACATCCTCAGCGATTTCTAGAGCGAACTCGCCTTCGATGCCCAACTGGCAGAACTCGTCCGCAGGCAGTTCCGCGGGGCTGTTCCGGATTTCACTACGGAATACATGCCCGAAGACTGGATGCTCAACGTTGAGCTGCTTGCGTACAGCGGCACTCACGCAACCAATCTTGTATCCTGCGACCGCCTCGCCGCGATCGACGCGCAAGCCTGCGGTTGCGATCTGGAGACGGTAGGCGTCGGTGACGCTGGGATTGAATTCCGGATCGGCGAAGATCGTGCCGGGGCACCGGGCGTCGTAGTCCGCCAGTTGGCGTCTGGCGAGTACCCCGACCGCCGCTTCCGTAAGGGCGTGTTCATTCATCCCGTCAAGCTCAAGGGATCGGGGACTCGGCGATCAACTCGCGGTAAGTCTCGCGGGCATGGTCGTACGCAGCCCTTGCCTCCGCCCGTTCCGATTCCCGAATCAGCGGTGCCTTTTGGGTCCAACACTGGTTAACAGCGGCTAAGCACCATTCCGCACTCCGTCGCGAGGCTCGGATTGGTTTGTCATCCACTGTCACGAAGATCGGATTGGTGTGTGAAGACATCGGGATCCTTAACGCGATCCATGCACTCCGCTTCAAGCGCACATCGAATTCGAGGTCTTGGATGGTGCCATCCGCGACGAGAACCTGCGATGCCTCGACCTGGCCGTTGACGATGAGTTCGACAGGTACGCTACGTGTCTCCGGAATCCTAGCCCGCTCCACATCCCAGTACGGCTTCTCGTCGCCTCGCAGTCCGTCGAACTTCGGATCGGGATGGCGCGGCAACATCGCCGCGGCCTTCACGCGGACCGGCACTTGCTGACCAGCGGCAATCGCAAGTTCCGGGTTGCCGGATCCAAGCGTGACATCTCCCACCTCGAAGTCCATCAAGTGGCTCTTGCCATCGCTGACATACGCCGCTCCGTCGCGGACGCCTTCGATCCATCCCTGGTAGCTGAGTTCATCGAGTTTCACGTAACTGCGGCCGAGCCCTACGCGCTCTTGGTAGATGCAGGGGAAATCCGTCTCTCCCGAGATGCGGGTCCGAAATCCGACATTGAGTGTGTGATACCAGATGTTCATCTCCCAGATGTACGGCGTGTCGACCGCCGAGATGAAATCGATCACGTCCGGGTGGGTTACGTCAACGATGTACTCGTTCGCTCCGATGCCATCGAACCCGGGCATCTCGAACGTGGGCAGTGAATCCGATCCAACCTCCAAGCCCCAGCCCGAATGCGAAAACCCGGTCACTGCCCCTTGCGACTTCGCCCACTGCAAGACCGGCAAATCCCATGAAGGCCATTCCTCGATCCTCGTCGTACCCGGATAGTCGTCTTCCTTGAGGCCCATCAACACCAAGTGACCCGAGTGGCTGGAAGGAAAGCCGGAAACCTCCACGTCGTAATGCATGAGGCGCCCCTCACGCGAAAGCGGGTGATCGATGCTCGAGAAGAACTGCTTCTGGAAGTACCACGAGGGCCCCCAAGTCAGGACGGCCCCGATGTTGAGGTTCTCCCCCAGGATCTGCCGGAGCATCGCCATCGGGCCTACGCCCTCCGTAGGGTTCTTGTAGTGGGCGCAGCCTGATGCATGCACGTGGTGGTCGCCGGACCACCATCCGTACTTCGATGGATCGATCCAACGCTGCAATTGCACGGAGAGTTCCTGCGGATCGTTTTCGTCTACCGGGAATTCCTTCGTGCGCGTGTAGAATTCGGGACCACCGCTGGATGCCACCGTGTAGTACCCGGCCGGCAGGAGAACGGACTCGCCATCGAATCGATACACGTGCTGCTGGAACGGGAAGTCCGGCTCCAGTCGCTTCGATGGGTTCGGGTAGACCCGTCCCAGGCGGTCCTTGAACAAGAACGAAGCGACCCCGGGATCTCCGTTCTCGTCCAGCACTTGCAGTCGGATCGAACGCGTCGGAGAGATATTGAACAGGACGAGGACATCGTTGCGAAATCCGATGTCCTGGGTTCCCTGCCCTACATCCATCGCGATCTTCGCCGACCGCTGCCCTCTGTCCCGGCTGTACACCTGCAAGATCTCGTACTCAACAGCCAGCCCGCTGAGTCGTTCCTCCATCGGCGGGTCACGATAGATCGAGAGCGTCGCCCAGCGCTCGCGGACGCCTGCCATATCCAGTTCCATCGCTGGCTCGGATTCCCCTCTAGACCGCAAGGAGGTCGGTCCGCTGTTGGGGCTGAGCACGCGCAACGGGGCTGTGACCCCGGCTTGATTCAACACCTTGACGAGGAACAGGCGAGTCCCCTGCTCGATCAACTCCGGTTTGGCGGCAGCTTGGCGGACCTTGACACGGCTCTCGGGATTGATCTCGACTTCGATCAGAACGTGCTGGTCCAAGACACGCTGAATCTCTCTCACGGCATCTTGCTCGCTGTCCATCGCCATCGCACGGTTGATGGCTTCGGACGCGGCTTTGGGAAGCGGTTGACCGAGATACTGCAACGCCTGTTCCAAGCGGCGGGTCTGTTGGGCGAGCGGCTGCAAGTCCACCTGCGCCATGGCGACGGAAATGGCGACGGCCAGCAAGCAGGCAGGTTTCAACAGTGTCCAAGTAACGCGTTTCATGAGAAACCCGTGCGGTATCAACTATAGCCCCACTGTGCCTGCAGTCTCGGATGTTTCCGCGACTCTTCCATATTCGGCGCGGCAAGCAACCGGGAAGGCAAGTCCAGTCGTACGGTTATGTCGGCCCACGCATCGACAGCCGCTTGCGCGATGGGGCGCGGTCAAGTGCCAGCATGATCCATGGCCCTCTGTCCACGAAAACCGGCTCCCCGTGCCTCATCAGACCTCGTCGTAGATGGAGTCATGCTCAGCTGATGTCCCGGCCGGAACGCCATCCTAGAGGGCGACAGGCCCGTCCAAGGGCCTTTCGATCCAGACTCGCTTGATCGCTTCTCGTACCGGGGCGGATACGCTGCGTCCGCTGCATCGCGCGGTGGTGCGGAGAGCGTGCCTGTCCTCGCTAGACAGGTAAATCTGCGTCTTGACCATGCCTGTCAGACTACTGCGCTGTCTTGCGCGTGCCATTCCGTTGCAGGGCAACTCCATGCACGGCGCCTTGGGTAGCAATCTGAGGCTGCGCGAGCGGAACGGCCCGTAAGCACCTCAACAGCGCCCGGTCTGCCACCGTTTTCGTGACTTCAGGTGGCAGCCACTCCGATGGCTCCCAGTCACTGCTCGCTCGCTGAGCCGGAGACCGGCGATTCAGCCACTCAGACGGAGGGAGCGGGCCGACTCAACGAGTCCGCACCGGATCGGGCGGCCGAGTCGGCCGCTGGGGAGGATCCTCCTGGATCAGGCGGAGAACCTCTTCGATACCTCGCTCCAACTGCGGATCTCGACCCGCAATCAAGGATTCCGGATCGTTCTCCACCACGATGTCCGGATCGACGCCGTGGCCCTCAATGATCCAGTTACCCTCCAAGTCGTTTGTCGCGAACTGGGGGACCCGAATGTCTCCACCATCCATCAGCGGCCCGTGGGAGGTGATTCCGATCACCCCGCCCCACGACCTCTTGCCGATCAAGGGACCCAATCCAGCCTGCTTGAAGCGAGCCGCGAAGATATCGCCGTCCGAGGCCGAATTCTCGTTCAGCAAGCACACCAACCGGCCGAGGAACACCTCGTTGGGATAGGTCCGGAAGTCGTCTATCGTCCGCGCGAACCTCGTCCCCAGCAGTTTCCGGCTGAGCCGTTCGATAAGCATCTGCGAAACATTGCCGCCTCCGTTGCTGCGCACGTCCACGACCAGCCCGTCCTTGCGCATCTGGGGGTAGTACCACTTGATAAATTCGCTGATGCCGCTGGAACTCATGTCCGGTATGTGCAGGTACCCGACCTTTCCGTCCGTTGCCTCCGCGACAGTGCGGGCGTTGCCCTCGACCCATGCCAGGTATCGCAAGTTCGACTCGTCCGATACCGGCCGATAGACCACCTTGCGCGCACCGTCCGTTACCGGGCGGTCGTTCAGCAACAGTTCGACCGGCCGCGAGGCTTTGTGGCGCAGCAGACGGTAGGGATTTTCCCCGGCCCGGATTTCCTCGCCATCGATTGCCAGCAGGTAATCACCCTCCCTGGCATCGACACCGATTTCGGTCAATGGTGCCCGGTACTCCGCCTCTTCGTTCTGTCCTTGCAGGATCCTCCTGATGCGGTAGAGACCGGTGTCGGCGTCCAATTCCAAGTCCGCTCCCATGAGCGCGACTCCGGGACGTTCCGGCAATTCGTAATCGCCGCCCGAGATGTACGCGTGACCCACATTGAGCTCGGCGATCATCTCGCCTATGACATAGTTCAGGTCCGAGCGATGCCGCACATGGGCAAGCCACGGGCGATAGCGGTCGCGAATCGCGTCCCAGTCGTATCCATGCATGTTTTCCACGTAGAAGAAATCCCGGTAGCGCCGCCACACCTCGTCGAAGATCGTTTCCCACTCTTCTGCGGGCACGAGATCCAACTCCATCCCCGCCGTCGACAGCGTCTTCGGATCCTTGGCCGCGGGCTTTGCGTCGAAGAGCTTGAAGGCCCTGCCCTGACGCACGAGCAGCTTCTTGCCATCGTCCGACAGCGCGTATGCGCCTGCCTCCGTAACGGCCTTCAACTCGCGCTCCTCGATATCGAAGATCTTCAACTCGGCCTTCACGTCGGAGGAGCGCCCGTAATAGAAGGCCGGGTCGCGCACAACGAGCAGCGAGTTCTCGATGGTCGCTAGCCGTGAGTAGTTGTCCGCTGGGACCGGTACGCGGGCGACTCGCGCCGCAAGCCCCTCGAAGTCGATGTGGATCGGATCCTCTGACTCCGCATCGCTCTCTGCGTCCGCTTCGCCATCCTCCGATTCCGACTTGGCCTCGTCCTCGGACTCCTCGCCTTCGGCGTCGGTCACTTCCGCTTCGTCGCTTTCGGGAGGAAACGGATGTTCCGTGTCTTTCCGCAACGCTAGCGCGAAGATCCCTGTCTGGCGGTTCGTCGCGAAATTCCACTCGGTTGTGGAGATGAGGGGGGAGTACTCGCGATCGCTGAGAAAGTACAAGTACTCTCCCTTGGGATCCCAAGCCGGGGTGTACTCGTTGAACCGGGCACCTCCGACCTGACGTACAGTTCCCGTCGCCGACTCCCAGATGAACACCGAGTTCATCCGTGAGGCGACGCTTACAGTGAATGCCAAGTACCCTCCGCGCGGAGACCAGCGATAGTCATCGATCCTGCCACGCGGCTCGTCCGCGATCTGACGGACTTCCCTGCTCTCGGTCTCCAGCACGTACGCCTTACCCTCCTTGTCAGAGAAGGCGATCCGCTTGGAGTCGGGAGACCAAGCCAATCGGTACAGCCGCCCCCGAACGCCCTGAGTCAATTGCTCTGGCACGCCACCCGTTTGCTCGACAACGTAAACCTGCTCCTCCCCGGACCGATCCGAGACGAACGCGATCTTGCGGCCGTCCGGAGACCAAGCGGGCAGTCTGTCGTGGGCGTCGGATGACTTCGTGAGGTTCCTCGTCGGCCCTTTCTCCGCCGGTACGGTGAAGATGTCTCCCCGCGCGCTGAACACCGCCCTGCGCCCTTGGGGGCTGAGCGCGTAGTCCTCGATGTTGCCGTCCGCCGCGACGCGGCGAGGGCGGCGCGCGACTCCGTCGCTGGGGACCTCGATTGAAACGCTCCGAGATTTCCCGGTAGCGGCGTCGTAAACCTTCAGTTCGCCGTTCAGTTCGTAAACGATGCGCCCGGCGGAGTCCGAAGCCGGCCAGCGCACGTCCCAAGTCTTCTCGCTGGTGACCTGCTCCGTTTCCTTGGTGCCTGTGTCGTAACGATAGAGGTTCAAGACGCCGTCCCGGTCCGAAACGAAGTACACGTCGTCCCCGATCCACATGGGGTCGCGATCCGTGCGGATGTGATCGGTAATCTGTTGTGCCCGATTGCTGTCGAGGTCAAAGAGATACAAGTCCTGTGCCCACCCGCCCTGGTAGCGCTTCCAAGTCCGGAAGTCGCGGAACAGCGGGGAGTAGGCCACGCGCTTGCCGTCCGGGGAGATCGCGCCCGCTCCCGATTCGGGGATCGGCAGGGCGGTCGGCAGGCCACCGTCCCGAGACACGGTGTATAGCTTCCCGGAACCCGCCTTCCAGTAGTCCCGGGTGGATCGGAACAGCACCCGCTCCCCGTCCGGAGTCCAACCGTAGACGTGGTGGTCGTAGCCCCAGCGGGGCGCGAGAGGACCTCGCGCCGGATAGTAGGTCAGTTGCCGCGGCTCACCGCCTTCCGCAGGAATCACATAGACCTGCTCGTCACCGTCGTACTGGCCGGTGAACGCGATCCACCGGCCTGTCGGATCGAATTTCGGGAAGAGTTCCAGACCGGGGTGCGCGGTGAGGCGGATCGCGCGCCCGCCTTGGTCGGAAACAGTCCAGATGTCACCGGCATGGACGAAGACAATGCGATTGCCTTGGATGTCCGGGAAGCGCAGGAGCTTGGTTTGAGCGCCTCCGGCAAGCGTGAGAAGTAGCAGGAGGAAGCAGGCTCTAAACGACATTTACTGATTCTAACAGAAATCCGGCATGGAGCACGCGAAGCGCAATTGGAGAATAAGTCCAATAGACTCAGTGACTTGCAATGAAAAAGAAACGTCGTGTCTACTGCACTTGCAGGCCAAGGATCTGGACTTTCGACGAGTCTCGTTCCCCCCAAACCGCCCATCGGACAGATCCCGGCACCTGTAGGATCTCTACCTGGAAGCACTCGCTGATGCATGGTTCTGCACGGCGGGTGGTCTTCCGTCGCGCGTCCCTCGATTAATGGATCCTCGCCAAGCGGCACTGGCGCGGCGGCCGTGTAGACAGGTCGCGGGCGGCAGGAGGCAACCCACTTCCGCGACAGCTTGTTTATCAGCGAGGGCTGACTCTATCCAAGCTGGCAGAATCGCATGCTGACAGAACGAACTGCCTCGGCGAGAATCCATGTCTACGACGACTGAATGGACCTCTTCCGCCCCGCCCTTATAATGCTGTCCATGATCTGTGGCGCACCCAAGCGCCGAAGTCGCGCGTACCCGAACCGCCGCTGTCGGAAGGAGCACGAAATTGACCCGTAAACTGAGTTTCGCTGTCCTGATCGACTACGACAATTTGGCAATCCGAGTCAGGAACGCGCTGCACCGCAGATTCGAGTACAAGTACGCGGCCCAATGGCTCGGACAACGCGGGGAGATCTTGGAGCAGATCGCTTACGCCAATTGGAACACCCTCGATGACGCCCGTGACGTGTCTCGACGATTGAAGCGCCACGGCGTCCAGATGAGGGGACTGGATGGTCGCCCGAACGCATTGAAGAACGGCGCGGATATCGCTCTCGCGGTCGAGGCTATGGAGATCTTGCGTGATCGACCGGAGATCAATGCGTTTTGCCTGCTGAGCGGCGACAGTGACTTTCGGTCGCTCCTGAAGAGGCTCAGGGAGCAGGACAAGCATGTATGCGTCGTAGTGGGGCCCAACGCGAGCGATGGCTTGAGATACGAATGCGACGAATTCGTCCGCTACGCGAATCTGTGCAGGCAGGGGCCTCGATCCGGTGCCGGGACGAGCACCGCGCCGGGCACTTGGATCGAGGAGTGCCCGCCCATCCGAGCCTTGGCGACGATCCAGGCCGCTATTCGCTGGCTGCGAGACCAGGGCGAAAGGGCTGACGTCGCCCGCATCGAGACCGCGGTTCTGCGTCACGATCGCGCATTCGATCCACTCCGCTACGGTTGTAAGTCACTCGATGTTCTAGTTGACGAGCTAGTAGATCTGGGCCACCTCGAGATGGTCAGCCCCGATCAAGGCAATCAGGAAGTCGCCGAGCCAGATTTGCCGCCCAACTCTACAGAACTGATGCGCGAGTACCGGCAACTGGCCGAGACTGGCGACGCGGAGGCGCACTTCTACCTTGGCGTGATGTACGAAAGCGGTAATGGGGTGGAGCGGGATCCCACGGCTGCGGTGGATCATTTCAAACAGGCAGCCAAGCGAGGGCACGCTTGGGCGCAGTACAACCTCGGCGTGATGTTCTCCAAGGGCGATGGAGTGCCCCAGGATCCGTCAGCAGCTGCGCGCTATTACCGACAGGCGGCCAAGCTGGGCCACGCACCGGCGCAGTACAACCTCGGCGTGATGCTGTCCAAGGGCGATGGGACACGCCAAGATTTGCCCGCGGCGGCGGAATGCTACCGGAAAGCTGCAGCGCAGGGTCACGCTGACGCACAAATCAACCTCGGCCTGATGTATTACCGGGGCGAGGGCGTGCCTAGAGATCATGCCGCCGCGATGCACTGCTTTCGAAGGGCGGCCGTGCGGGGTTCCGCCGAGGGTCAGCACAGGCTCGGCGAGATGTATGCCTACGGCAAAGGCGTGCCCCAGGATTCCGTGGCAGCGCGGATGTGGCTGAACTTGGCCGCGGCTCAGCCACTCGAGGCCTCTGAGCAGGCCGAGGAGTTGCGCGAATGGCTAGGGAAGACGATGACAGCTGCCCAGATTGCAGAGGCCCAGATGCGCGCTAGTGAATGGCGCCCGATCGCCTAGAGCGACGCAAGCATCGACCAGGTTGGTCAGGACCAGCGGGTTTGGCGTGCCGCGATTCGGCGCGGCTCGCCATAGGGCTGCCACGATCGCGGCATGCGCCAGCGCGACGGGATCCGCAGAGGGCCTCGCGAAGCAAGGCTTCTGAGGACGGAATCCCGCTTCTGGAGCATTGCCTGACTGCGTGATCTCGCTTGCTACAACACGGAAACCGATTGGCACCGGACGAGACTGGTATAGACTCCCGTCCATAGCCTTGGATAGAATGCGGGCGGTGTAGCGGCGACCGACGCAGGCATCCTTGCCTGCGGCGTTTGACGCATTGATTGGAGCAAGAGATGCCTAACCGACTCGGACTTGTCCTCATAACGACCGCCCTGCTGCTGGTAGCGTGCTCGCCCTCCGAAGAGCCCGGAGCTAGCGCCGAGGCATCGGCCTCCACGCCCGACGCGCAGCACGTCAAGGTGTACTACGAACCCGGGATGTTCGGGGGCTGGCCCGCGAATCACGGCATCTGGAACTGGGGCAACGAGATCCTCGTCGGCTTCGGCAAGGGCTACTACAAGGACATGGGCGAGAGCCATCACATCGACAGGGAGAAGCCCGAGATCCCCATGCTCGCCCGCAGTCTCGACGGGGGCGAGACTTGGAAGCTCGAAGACCCCGGCCTGAAGGGCTACCTCATTACGGAAGGCGGCTATCTGCACGGCGTGACGCGGCCGGAGGTGACGATTCCGGAACTGCTGGATCCCACGGGCGGCATCGACTTCACGCATCCCGACTTCGCCCTGACGGTCCGCACCAACAGCATTCACGCGGGCATCGGCCGGGTGTTCTACTCCTACGATCGCGGGCAGGCTTGGGAGGGTCCGTACCGCCTGCCGGCCTTCGATTCGCCCGGAATCGCCCCGCGCACAGACTACATCGTTGACGGCAAGGAGACCTGCACGCTGTTCATCACTGCCGCCAAGGCGAACAGCAAAGAGGGCCGCCCCCTCTGCGTCCGGACGACCGATGGCGGGAAGACATGGAACTTGCTGGCTTGGATCGGCCCGGAGCCCGAAGGCTTCTCGATCATGCCCGCTTCCGTTCGCCTGTCGGATTCGGAACTCCTCGTCACAGTCCGGATCCGTGACGGCGAGCAGCGGTATATCGGTGCATACCGCTCAGTGGATAACGGCGCAAACTGGACGTACGAAGGCGTGGCCGTGGCCGACACCGGTCGCGGCAACCCTCCGGCCATGATCCAGCTCGCCGACGGTCGCGTCTGCCTGATCTACGGGTATCGCGGGGAACCGTATAGCATCCGCGCCAGGCTGAGCAGCGATGGGGGACGAACTTGGGGGGACGAGACCGTGTTGCGCCAAGACGGAGCCAACCACGACATCGGGTACGTCAGAGCCGTGCAACGGCCTGACGGGAAAGTGGTCGCCGTTTACTACTTCACGGACGAGGTAACCGGTCCCGAGCGGTACATCGGAGCCACGATCTGGAGTCTACCAGAGGCCTAGGGGAAGTTTGCCTCGAACGGACCGGCGCGTGGCTGTGACCGGTGTCGGGACAGTTGATTGCGCCGGGGCACGGGCGGATTGCCCAGCACCCTTAGGAGCCTGTTGCAAAAGTCCGATCCGTCGCGAGGGCCCGCCGTGTCAACGCTCAAATACCTCAAAATGACGAAAAAACCGCCCCCTGAAAGGCGCAATAGACCCCTTTGGGGCTCGCTCAACGTCCAGAAACGTCCAGAATCGACTCTCGACACCGAGGCTGGCACTTTTGCAACAGGCTCTTAGCGACAGAACCTTGATGCAGCCGTACCATGGCGCCGAAGCGTACTGAAGAGTTCAAGTGGGAATTGGGACGAAGCGCGAGTTTCCCGCCCGTCCCATGGCGGGCAATACAGAACGAAGTTTGAGAGTGCAAAACATATTATAATCAATCACATGCGATGTAAACTTTCGCGCTCCAAGGGAAGGGCTTCCAGTGGACTAACGCTAGCTCTGGCTCAAGAGGGAGAGCTTCTTGAAATGCGCACGCGACGGAATCCGACCACCCCTGCCAGTTGGGTTCCACCCCGCATGGGCGGCGATCCGCCACCCTGTGCGCTTGGGCGAACGCGGCGATAGAACGCCCAAGCGTCAGCCAAGCCCGGTGACAGGGTATGCACCCCGTCCCCGGTCGCGGCCGGAATCCGGCCATGGCCGCGCCCTACGGTGCGTACTCCGCGCCGAACGAGCCTTGGATCGCCTCGCGCACGTTGCCGACGCCGAAGAATTCCGCCGGGAGTTGCCAGGTGCCGATCATGCCCGTCGGGCCGTCCGCGTCCTGACCCACGAACCGCCCCTTCAACTCCGCGCTGTTGGCGGCGGGAGCGAATAGGTTCACCGAGCCGGTCCGGTACAGCCAAGACTTGTACATCGCGGCCGCGCTGGCCGCGGTCAGGCCCGAATTGGCGTTCGGGGTCCAGCTCGGCACGTCGGGATCGTTGCCCGGTCGGCCCTCAAAATGAAGTGTGTTCCATGTGCAGCATTCCTGAATGGTGTGCCACCTGCCAAGCGAGCCGTCGGCGTAGCGGAAATACCGGTTGGCGCGAATAGCATCCACTGACTGAAACTGTACGTAGGTCGGCATGTCGATGTCGTCGTAGTTCCTGCTGATTCTGTTGTTGAAGTTGGGGTGTCCACTGCCGGGAGCCAGGAATCCCCCTTGATCCCGGCCGCTGGACCCCGGAACGTCCCCTCTGTTCGTAATGAACATATTACCCTTCCGAGTCTCAAAGTCGAACCTGTTACCTTGGATGCCGTGTTGGTTGGTCCACCGGTTCGGTAGCTCCGTCAGGCTGCCTTGGCGGAATACGGTCACTTGGTCGGAGAAGGCCTCCATGACGACCTCCGCGGTCTCGTCGTACGTCACCGGCAGCGCCTGGGCCCACCGTTTATCGACCGAGCCCTCCGCCAGCGGCGGCTCGGCGGGGCGGTACCCGCCGATCGTGATCTCCGGCACGGCCGTGGCGGAGAACCCCAGCTTGCCGTCCGTCTCCGCGATCGACGCCGTGAACTTGAGCGCCCGCACGTCGTACGTGCCGAGCTTGGGAGTGATCTCGCCCGTCTCCGCGTCCACCGTGTCGGGCAGGCCGACCCGCATGGCTCCGTAGCGCGGATCCGTCGGCACGAGGTCAGATATGGTCAGCGCCACGTTGCCGGACACCGCCGCGGTGTCCCATTCCACGAGCGCTTCCACGTCGCCCTCGTAGAAGATCCCGCCACCCACGGCCGCCGTGCGCCCGAGGTACGTCGCCAGCACCTTGCCCGCCTGGGCGTTCGGCAGCTCCCGGCCCGGGTAGCCGACCGCCTCGGCCGACGCGTACCCGTCCGTCTGCGCCAGCGGGCTGTAGGCGAACACGCCCCGCTGCGGATCGGTCGCGCGCTCGGCCAGCGCCGCCGAGCCGTCCGCCGAGGCCTGCAGGCTCCACGCGCCGAAGCGCGTGAAGTCCGTGCGCTCGGTCCATAGCAGCAGGCGGCTCGTCGGCAGGTCCCACATCGCGCTCGCGCCCACGAAGCCGCCCGCCGCGTCCGGGCGCTGCGTGCCCGCGTTGTCGTACGCGTCGAAGACCCCGTCCTCGCCGAAGGCGGCCAGGAACGACTCGCGGTCCTCCAGCGCGGCCCGCACGTCCTCAATGCGCCCCGCCAGCGAGCCGTCCTGCGGCACGCCGGCACCGTTGACCGGGTAGTCCTCGTGCGCGCCGTTCCAGCCCGCCGCGTCCGTCGCCCAGGCCGGCGCCGGGTCCGGCGTCGCCGTCGTCTGCAGCACCCCGGGATTCGTCCAGATCGCCGGGTCGTTGTCCGGGTCGTCTCCGGGTACGTCCGCGCCGAACAGCTTCTCCAGCTCCGTCTGCAGCGCGTTGAACAGCCGCTGCCGCTGCGCCCGCAAGGTCGGGCGCAAGCTGCCCGCGTCATCGGTGTCCAGAGCCACCACGCTGGCCAGCTGCCGCGCCGCCTTGCCGAACTCCTCGCGCACCCCCTCGCGGTGCGTGTCCTTGCGCAGCTCGTGCCGCGCCGCTTGCGCCGCGTCGTCCAGCGAGGTCGGCGCGAAGCCGCCCTCCAGCAGCGTGCCCCGGTTCAGCGTGTACTCCACGCCGCGTTCGAATGTGAGCTTGAGGTTGTTGTTGCCGCTGCCCAGCGCCTGCGCGATGCGGTTCACCGGGTCCTCCGTCGGATTGGCCTCGTTCCTCGTCTTGTCGGCCGCGTCGAGGCTGTCCAGCGTCATCACCGCGCCGACCCTCAGCAGGTCGTCCGCCAGCTTCTGCGTCGGCCGCATGCGGTCCGGGCCGCGCTGGACCCCGAAGGAGCCCGCCAGCAGGGGGTCGTTGTCCGGGTCGTTGAGCCGCCAGACCCCCACCGCTTGCTCCCCGGCGTCCTCGCCCCGGCCCAGCAAGCGCCCGCTGAACTCGGCCCGCCCGCTCAACACCTCGTCCAGCGACCCGCCCGGGCGCAGCTCGTAGCCCAGCCGCGCGTCGCCGCTCCAGCCGTTCCACGTGCCGGCCCGGCTCAGCGGCACGTCCGGCAGCCAGACGTGCGCCACCGCGCCGCCGAAACCGTGCCGCCACGGCTCCCCGGTCGCCACGTCCGTCAGGCCCGACACCAGCGCCCCGACTTCCAGCGCCGAGAAGCGCACCTCCACATCGATGTCGCCCGCGTACAGGTTGCCCTCCGCGTCGACCGCGTGCGTGCCGCCGCTGTAGAACGCGCTGCCCGCCACCTGCACGTCCGAGGACCGCCGCACGGCGGGAATCGTCGCGTAGGCGAAGGCTTGCGCCAGCTCGGCCGGGCCCAGTCCGTCCGTCGCCACGGCCGTCTCGTTGAACGTCGCCGCGCCGTAGCGCACGTCGCCCAGCACGCTCAGCGCGGCGGTCGCTGTCGACGCGGTGCGCCCGAACGCGGCCGCCGCCTGCGCGGCCGTGCGGCCGCGGAACCCGGCGATGAAGTCGGGGCCGTCCGCGTCGGTGGCCGCGGTGAACGCTTCCACGCTGCTGAGGGCCGCCACGAGTTCGTCGAAGGCGTCCACCACGCGGTCCTCGTGGAGCACTTCCTCCAAGTCCCCGTGCGCGCTCCCGAAAATCTTCCTGATCTGCGCCTCGGCTTGGGGCCACTTGCCCGTGGCCGTGTCGCCGTCCCCGTCGGGGTCGTAGAGCTGGTCCGCGAACGTGGCGGCGTCGATCCCGTCGTCCTTGTGCAGCGCCACCAGCTGGACCACTTGGTCGCGGAGCTTGGCGATCTCCTCCCGCGCCGCGGCGACGATGTTGTCGCCCTCCACTGTCGCGCGACCGGAGCCGAGCAGGTCGCCGACCGGGAATTGCACGCTCACCGCTTCCAGCGCCGTGGCGGCCTCGTTGGCCGCCGTGGCGCGGTCGTCGAGGCTCAGCCGCGGCCGCCCGCCGCGCCCGACGGCGTCCTTGTAGTCCGGTCGGGTGGCCATGTCCTGCGCGAAGCGCGCTCCGACCAAGCCCCCGCCGGCTTCCCGATGCACGTGGTACATGGCACCGTCGACGGTCACGTCGCCGATGCCGTCGATGCCGAGCATCTCTGCGCCGATCGCGTAGCCGCTGCCGTCCTCGTGCGGCGTGGCGACGAGATCCGTGCCCGCCACGGGAATCGAGTCGGGCAGGTAGCGCGCCGACCACTCCCCGTCCTGCAGCGTCAGCCGGTAGCGGTTGGCACGACCGCTGGCGTTCGTGCCCGCCATGTGCGTGCCGCCCGAGGCCACGGCCGCCTCGCCGATCCACCACGTGCCGTCCTCGGCGCTCGCGATCTCGACCGTCAGCTTGCTGTCGCCGAGCGACACCGTCATCGTCGCGGGCTGGAACGTCGCCATCCACATGCCGTCCTCGGACAGCGCGAGGAGGTAGGTGGCCCCACTGTCAAGGGTCACCGCGCCGCCGCTGAAAGGCTCGCCGTCCAGCGTGAAGCCGCCGCCCTCGGCGGGCGTCAGGGTGGCGACTACGATCTCACTGTCGGTGGCGGAGGTCACCACCACCGCTTCGGACTGGGCCCATGCCATGCCGCTGACCAGCAGCAGCGCGCACAGCCCTAGAGGGAGAAATCGCCCCCCCCCCCGACCGGATCTGGAAGAATTTAGTGCGAATACGCGTCATCGTTGCGTCTCTCCCTGCTTCTCCAATCAACACACATCAGGTTACTGAAGGGCACGGGGGATCCGCGCCGCGAGAGAACCCTCGCGACCTCCGATCCCCATCCCTGTGGTCACGCCCCAATGATCCCACCGCACCTCGCGATTTGTCAAGTGCGAGCCTGCTACGAGTTGACGTCGAAGTAGATGCAATCCGGATGGTGAAACACCAAGGCGCTGACACTCGCTTCGGGATCCATCATCGCGCCCTCGGTCAAGGTCACCCCGATCTCTTCCGGCTCCAGCAGTTTGAAGAGGCCGAGCTGATCATCAAGGCTCGGGCACGCGGCGTAACCGAAGCTGTACCTCCTCCCGCGGTATTTCGATCGCCAGCGATCAGCCATCGTCAGGCCCTCCGGGTCGGCGAAGCCCCAGTCCTCGCGAATGCGTCGATGCAACCACTCGGCGCACGCTTCCGCTGTCTCGACCGCCAGCGCTTGGATCGCATGAGATTTCAGGAATTCGCCGGCGTGCTTGTAGGCCTCAGCCCTTTCTAGGATGCCATCGCCGGCCGTCACGCACATCAGTGCCAAGGAGTCCCTGTGGCCATTGGGCGAAATCACGAAGTCAGCCAAGCTCAGGCCATTCTCTCGTCGCTGCCGAGGAAAGTCGAACTTGTGGAGGAGCTTGCCTTCTGTCGGTTCGTACAGCCGGATCGAGTTGCCGGCACCTTCCGCCTCGAGGAATCGCCATACAGCGCGAACCTTCATGAACGCTTCCGCCTCTCCCTGGAGTTCGTCCATCGCAACCCGCAAGGCGAGTGCTTTCTCGTCGCGGGCGGTCAACGCCTTCTCGAAGTCGCCCTGGAACCCGAGGTGTCGCGAGAAGAGCATCTTGGGGTTCACGTACCGCCAGATCTCTCGCAATTGCGGGATGTCCACGCACTGGCGGACCACGTACGGACATCGCCGCGGGCTCACATCGGATCGCGCCCGCGTGCTCCGCTGCCCGGAGGCTGCAACTGACTTGGGATCCCGGCGAGGAGCGTCGGTCAGGGGAGCGTGCTCCGCTTCAAGGCCAGCACGACGATCCGGGTCCATGACGCTGTCTAGCAACGCCAGTCCGCTCATGGCGTCGCGGGCGTAGCACGTGAGTTCGCCGTAAGCCGGGGCGATCCTCTTGCGCGTGAAATTGGCACTCAACGCCGCGCCCCCTACGAGCAGGGGGACCCGCACGCCGGCAGCTCGCAGGTCATGCGCCGTGACAACCATCTGCTGGGCGCTCTTCACTAGCAGTCCGGACAAGCCGATGGCGTCGGGATTGTGCTCCCGGCTCGCTCGGATCAACTCTTCGGGCGGCACCTTGATCCCTAGGTTCCGCACGGTATATCCGTTGTTGGACAGGATGATATCGACGAGATTCTTCCCTATGTCGTGAACGTCCCCCTTGACTGTCGCGAGCAAGATCGTGCCCTTGTTCGCGTCCTCGGTCCTCTCCATGTGCGGCTCGAGATAGTCCACCGCCGCCTTCATCGACTCGGCCGACTGCAGCACTTCGGCCACGATGAGTTCGTTGTTGTTGAACAGGCGCCCGACCTCCTTCATGCCGTCCATCAGCGGCCCGTTCACGATGTCGAGCGGTGCCACCCCGTCGGCGAGTTTGCTGTCCAAGCCTTCGATGAGCCCCTCCTTGGTGCCCTCGCAGATGCAGTTCGCCAGACGCTCGTCGACGGTGATGCTCGCGGCGTCGGCTTTGCGACGCTCGACCGCCCCTCGAAAGTGCTCGGTCACCTTCGCGATGTGGTGCTGGTTGAGCACCGCCCGCACGTCCTCGCCTTGTTCGCGATAGTCGAGCGGCGCCGCGATGTCCGCCGTCGGGGAGTTGAAGAGGAGGGCGTCGGCAAGCCGTCTCTCTTCGTCCGCGAGCGTTGCATATCGACGCAGCCGTTCGGTGTTGACAATGGCTAGGTCGAGTCCGGCTCGCGTGGCGTGGTATAGGAACACCGCGTTCACGACTTCCCGAGCGGCGGCGGGCAGCCCGAAACTGACGTTGCTGACGCCCAGCAAGGTCTTGACGCCCGGCATGCTCCGCTCGATCAGGCGCAGGGCCTCGATGGTTTCAACGGCGCTGCCGATATAGTTGGCATCTCCCGTGCCGCACGGGAACACCAGCGGGTCGAACACGATGTCTTCCGCAGGGATTTCCCATTTCGTGGTGAGCAAGTCGAATGCCCGCTGGGCGATGGCCAGCTTCCGCTCGCGGGTGATCGCCTGGGCCTGTACCGGATCCTCGTCGATGGCGCCGACGATTACGGCGGCGCCGTACTTGCGCAGCAGCGGCACGACTTGCTCGAAGCGGTCCTCGCCGTCCTCGAAATTGATCGAGTTCACGATCGCCTTGCCCTGCGAGTAGGTCAGGGCTCGCTCGACCGCGGCCGGATCGGTCGAATCGATCATCAATGGCGCCTTCACTTTGCGGATCAGCAGCGAGTAGAACGCATCAATGTCCGCGAGCTCGTCACGGTCGGGATTCTCGAGGTTGACATCAACGATCTGGGCCCCGTTCTTGACTTGCGCCCGGGCGATCTCCGCTGCTTGCTCGAACTTCTCTTCGGCGATCAGGCGCTTGAAGCGCCGGGACCCGACCACGTTGGTGCGCTCCCCTACCAACAGGGGCCGGTTAGCGGCGCTAGCCTCGATCACGTCGATGCCGCTGTACCGGGTCGTTCGCGGCGGCGCTTGGCGGCGCGGCGCATGGGACGCGGCCATCTGGGCGAGCGTCCTGATGTGGTCGGGCGTGGTTCCGCAGCAGCCTCCGACGATGTTCAGCCAGCCGTTGCGCGCGAAGCGCTCCAAGACCGTTGCGAGGCGGTCCGGTGTCTCGGAATAGAGTCCGTCCTCGTCGGGCAAGCCGGCGTTGGGATAGCACGAGACGAACGGCGTGGCGGTCTCGTGAATCGTGCGGATGTGGTCGGTCATGTACTCCGGGCCGGTGGCGCAATTGAGGCCGATTCCAAGTGGTTCGGCGTACTCTAGCGAGACGACGAGGGCCTCCGCCATCTGGCCGGCCAGCATGGTTCCGGTAGGTTCGATCGTGCCGGACACGATGACCGGCACGCGCAGTCCGAACTCGCGGAGCGCCTGCCCGATACCGATCAGCGCGGCCTTGATGTTGCGGGTGTCCTGGCACGTCTCGAGGATTAGCAAGTCGCAGTGTTGGGCGAGCGCCAAGGACTGCGCCCGGTAGGCCGCCACGATCTCGGCGAAGGTGATCCCGCCGGTAACGGTGATCGACTTGGTCGAGGGCCCCATCGACCCGGCCACGAATCGCGGACGATCCGGAGTGGAGAACGCGTCAGCGGTCTCGCGTGCCAGACGGCCAGCCTCGGAGTTGATTTCGGCCACGCGATCCTGCAGTCCGTACTCGGCAAGCACGATGTCGGTCGCTCCGAAGGTATTGGTCTCGATGATGTCCGCTCCGGCCCGGCAATAATCGGCGTGGACCCGGCTGACGATGTCGGGGCGCGTCAGCACCAAGTTCTCGTTGCAGCCCTCAAGCGACGTTCCGCCGAAATCGGCGGCGGACAGATCGGCGTCCTGGAACTGCGTTCCCATCGCGCCGTCGAGCACGACGATGCGCTCGGCCAAGACTTCGCGCAGAAGTCGGATCCGATCTAGACGATCCTGGACGCTGCTCACGCCGGAGGTGCAGGCGCTCCTAGGCGGGCCCGCAATCCCATTATCCGAAAGGCGCCTCGGACGCTGATCGAAGACTTGCTCGCAAGCCCCGGTCCAAGCCCGTCCACCGGTCTACCGCAGCCAATCCAGAACGGCTCGTATGACCCGCTGATCCTCGGCATCCAAGTGCGCGAATTCTGGAGTTGCGTCGCGTCCGGCAACGATCTCTGCGAGCCTGCTCTCGACGTACTCTCGGGTCTTGGCGGGCAGGCCTTCGTATGCGGGAGAGCGGATCAAGAAGCTGCAGGCGTGGCGAAATAGCCGGGTCCGCAGGTCCAAGTCTCGTAGCGAACGCCCCTGCGAGTCCCGATGCCCGCGCTCCTGAAACTTCTGCGCGAATCCGGAATCCCCGGAAATCCGATTCGGAAACCGAGCAGCCCCCACTCCCAGCAACTCCATTACCAGCCGCTCCGCCGGTCCCTCGATTCTCCTCCGCACGGACGCGAGCAATTCCTCGCTCGGCTCCCCGAACAGCCGCTCCATCTCGCGACGATAGGCAATCGCGGACCGAGCCTCGTGGCCGGCCTTGGCAATCGCGTTGTGGACACTCGTCTGGTGAGCCAGGACCAAGTGAGCCACCACGTCGCTGGACGGAGCGAGGTACTTGGCGGGATCGAAGAACGACCGCGGATTCCTCGCCAGCTTCCCCGCCGCGAACTCGTCGTAGCCGTGGTCGGGACCCACCGCGTTGCCGCGATGCGACGCATCGATGCGGCCCGTGACGAACCAGCCGCCCCACCGCTGGCTGATCGGCGTCGCTGGCGTGACGTTCACGGTGCCGTGCCGGAAGTGCGGCAACCCGTCGAATGACGGGAACACGGATCGCGTCAGGTGACCGGGCACGCCCAAGGTGCGATGCGATTCGTGGCACTGGAGGCAGGACCCGGAATCGCGCGTGAACCGCGGGCGCGAATCAGGCACTTGGTGGATGGTGTAGAAGGCCGCTCCTCCTTCGGCCGTGGCGACAGAAAGCTCTAGGAGCGGAGCCCCCGGCACCCAGCCCACGTAGACCTCGTCGTTGAAGTAGATCGCGCGCGGGTTGCGCGGGTTGATGGACCGGAACTGGGCGCTCGTCTTCGAGAAAACCAGCAATTGCGACGACCGGGGAATCTCCAATGCGTCCAGCAGCGCGGGCAGGTAGCCCCACTTTTCGTCGAACACCAGCGTCGCTTGGCCGTTCTGCAGACGCTGGTTGAGCGCGGCCACCGGATCCGTCGCGGCGTCCGAGGCGAGGCCCGCGCCCGCGACGATCGCGAAGACTGCCAATTGCATCACCAAGCGGGCCAAGTGGATCGCCGTCCTTCTGCGATACTATCGTCCGCCATGCAATGCAGCCGACGCGCGTTCGCCAGTTCGGTTCTGGCGTCGTCGCTTTCGGCGGCGCTCCACCCGGGCCGGGCGGCCGACGCACCGCCCAACGTGCTCTTTATCACAGTCGACCAGATGCGGGGAGACTGCATCGGGGCGGTCGGCCACCCGAACGTGCGCACGCCGAATCTGGATCGGATGATCCAAGAGGGTACGCTGTTCCCGAACGGCTTCGCGAGCGGCCCTGTCTGCGTCCCCACCCGCAAGTCTTGCTTCTCCGGCCTGCATCCTCACGAGCACGGATCGCTCACCAACAAGGACGGCGACAAATTGACGTGGCGGGGCTCGATGCTCGAGCATTTCGCCGAGCGCGGTTATCGCACGGCGTGGGTCGGCAAGAACCACACCTTCACCAGCGACGCAATCGGCCAAATCGACTGCGCGGACATTCGCAGCCGCGAGCCGTTTCGAGCCTACAACGGGTACGTCCCGCCGCACTGGCACTCCAGCGTGTACTGGCCGGAGGAGGACTGCTTCCCTCACGTCAACACGGAGTCGGCGCTCAAGTTCATGGACGAATCCAGGCGCGATCCGTTCTTCCTGCACGTGAGCTACTTCGACCCGCATCCCCCGTACATGGCACCGGCGAAATACGTCGCCCGCTACGAGTCGAGTCGCATCGTCCTGGCGAACCGGACGGAACCCGCAGCGCTCAGCGCGCGCTTGGCGCGCTTCGCTCGAGCGATGGGCTTCGAGGACCTCGGGCGGGAAGACCTCACCGAGACGATGCGCTACTACTACGCCCAGATCGAGTGGGGCGTGGACGAGCCGCTGGGCCGATTGCTCCGCGGGCTGGAAAGCCGCGGCTTGGCGGATCGCACCGTCGTGGTCCTGACCGCCGACCACGGGGATTTCATGGGCGACTACGGCATGGTCCGCAAAGGCATGTTCCTCTACGATTCGCTCCTTCACGTGCCCATGATCTGGTGGTCGCCCGGCCGGGTCGCTTCCGGGCTGCGGACCGATGCGTTCTTGCAATCATGCGACCTGTTTCCCACCCTCGCGGAGTTGACTGGCGGGAAGCGCCCGCCCGAGGCATCGGGCATTTCGGTAGCGGATACCCTCACGCAATCCGAGGCGCGGTCGACGCGGTCGGAAATCTTCACATCCGCTGCTTACGGGGACTTGGCCGCGGGAGCGCTCCCGCCAGACCTCGCTCCCGACGACGAGGACGAGAGGCCCAGGCACACCAAAGTGCTAGATCCCACGATGCGGCCAATGCACCGCACCAAGATGGTGCGCTCCCGTGAGTGGAAACTCGTCCTCAATGAATCGGAGCCCCCGGAACTCTACCGAATCGCCGGAGCCGGGCCGAGGGAGCGCGAGAATCTGGCGGACTCGGCCGAGCACGCCCGCGTGCGCCGCGCGTTGGAGCGAAAGTTGGAGCCTTGGTGGCGGTGGTAGCGGGCACTCGGTCGGCAGTTTGTGCAACCCAAGCGCCGGTCATCGCCGAAGACCCGTTCAGATCTGCCCGGCCGCGAACGTGACAGTTCGATCGCTATCGGGCGTTCGTAGAGCTAGTCAGCGGGTGCGCTTGCTACCGGTCAAGGGGAGGATTCCGCCCGAACCGCACAGGGCTACGCCGGTTTCCTTGAGCGCGCTGAGAAAGCTGAACAGCAAGGCATAAACCACTTGCTCGGATAGATTGCGCCGACCCGGGAGCCGGAACGCCGCAGGCAGTTCCGTAGCCATCGAAATCCTGAGGCGGTCTCGCACGAGTTGTTTTCCGTCGTAACAGTTCGACAGGAGCAAGGGAGTCTGGAGCACGACACCGGACTGGGAGTCGACGTAGAACTGGCAGCGCGAGAACCAACCGAGATTCGCTGAATCCTTGGCGTCGAACAAGAGCAGCGGACCCGACGAATCGAGGGCCCGGACGACGATCGTGACGCGACGGCGCTCGTCCCTGATCTCGCACTCAAATCCAGCTTGCTCGACCAGCGATCGCAATGTCTCGTGGTCGGGCTCCAAGGCCACCAATTGCTGCTCACCTGCTTGGACGTATCTCATTACGTTCGATTGACCCGCGCTGTTAATCGCTGATTCGACTCGCAGTGACGTTGGCGCAGAGTGCCTCCGCGAGTCCTTCAGTAGTGTAGGGCATTGCCTCCACGGTGACGGGCAGTCCATGTTCACGCGCGGTTGCCGAGGTCACCGGGCCGATCGACGCCAACTTGGATCGAGCCAAGGTGGTCACTGGCACAAGCTGCGCTAGGTGTCGGACGGTCGAGGAACTGGTGACCGTGACCCAATCCGGCACCGCCTCGGACGCCCAGATTTGGTCCGCCAGATCTTTCGACCCTTGCGGAAGGACGGTCCGATAGACCGGCACCACATTGACATCGGCACCGAATTCCGCCAGTTTCAGCGGCAGCACCTCGCGCGCTTCTTGCGCTCTCGGGATCAGTACCCTGCGGCCGCGCATGCCCAGGCGCTCGAAGGCTTCGGCTAGCGATTCAGCCACGTATGACTCGGGCAACAGGTCAACCCGCAAATGGAGGGCTTCGAGGCTACGCGCAGTTGCCGGTCCGATGGCGCAAATCCTGCTCGGAAGGTCCCGGAGGTCTCGCGCACTCTCGTCCAAGCGTTCGACGAAACGCTCCACTCCGTTCACACTGGTGAAGATCAACCAGTCGTAAGCGGATAGATCGCGGATGGCGTCGTCCGCAGCGGCCCAGTTCGATGGCGGCTCGAGCGCGATCACGGGGAGAGCGATCACGTGCGCTCCTAGCGCGCGCAAGCACCCGGCGAATGCCTGGGCCTGCGCCTCCGCTCGGGTGACGACGACCGACTGGCCTCTCAGCGGCAGCTTGTCGAACCAGTTGAGGTCCTGCCTCAACGCCACGATTTCGCCGATGATCACCAGCGCGGGCGGCTTGAGCCGGGCGGCGGCGATTCGAGCCGGTAGGTCCGCGAGCCCGCCTGTCACGACGGCTTGCTTTCCGTGCGTCACCCACCGCACGGCCGCGCTCGGCGTCGCTGGATCGAGTCCGGCCGCCACGAGTCGCTTCGCGATAGCCGCCAGCGACATCAGGCCCATGAAGATCACGAGGGTTTGCCGCGAGGCCATCGCTCCCCAGTCGACGCCATCGACATCGTGGCCGGTCAGCATCGTCACCGCCTGCGTGTGGCTGCGGTGCGTGAGCGGCATGCCTGCGTACGCCGCGGCCCCGAGAGCCGAGGTCACCCCGGGCACGACCTCGAACGGCACGCCAGCGGCCGCCAGCGTCTGGGCCTCTTCGCCGCCCCTGCCGAAGACGTACGGATCCCCTCCCTTGAGCCTCACTACTGAGAGACCTTGCTGCGCCGCTTTCACCAACGCCGCGTTGATCTCGCCCTGCGTGCAGGCGTGCTTCGCCCGCTTCTTGCCGACATAGCGACGTTCCGCGCCTTTCCGGGCGAACGCGAGAACCTCGGCGGAGGTGAGATTGTCGTACAGGATCAGGTCCGCCGAGCGCACGAGATCGTGCGCGCGGAGGGTAAGCAGACCGGGGTCGCCGGGTCCGGCGCCCACCAGATAGACAGTGCCCGCGTTAGCCCGGCTCATCAAAGCAGCGTCCGGCAAGCACCTAGCCTAGCCCACAGGAACAAACCGCCCACGCGCTGGTCGCGATGGTCTGTGGCACACGAAAGGCAGTCGGCCTCGCTTCGCCCGTTGCGAGCCGCGCACCAACCCAACCGGGCCAACGCACAGGCGAGCTAGGTGTCGGATTCTCGCGCCGTAGTCCGTTCTTGCTCCGGGCCGCTCGCTTCCGCATCGGCAAGCTGATTCAACCTAGCGGCCGCATCCTCGAGGATCTCGCAATTCTCGACCAAGCTCCGTCGCACCGGTTCGACGATGAACCGGATAACCGGATTCGCCTCGTCCCATGTCTGCGCACCACTGCGCATCGACGCGTGCAGTTGGTCAAGCCGGCGGACAGTCTCTTCAGTGACCTCGTCGCGAAGCTCTCCGTGCATCATGGCGCACAGATCCTGCGCGAGCCTCCTCCCCTCCGCGGCATGCGCCGCGAATTTGTAGAAACTAAGGACACCCAACCAGACGGATGAGAAGAAGTATTCGACCTTCAGTACCGCAATGCGGAGATGCAAGATGATGCGGATCGGGTCCGGCGCATTGTTCACGAGTCCACTTTAGCAGCACATCGCGATCCATCCCGGTCGCAAGTGGACCGCTTGGCGAGCTTCCGCCAAACCCACGGGGTAGAGTGCCGCGACATGCCCGCGAGGCGCAACCGGGTGTTGACCGTCGCGCCACTGAACGCGAAGCGCGCCGAGGAGTTCGGCGGTCCTAACGGTGCAGGCGCGGAGTCACCGCCTACGCGAGGCCGGAGTGCGTGAGCGGCATGCCCGGGAATGCCGCGGCCCCGAGAACCGAGGTTCCCCGGGACGACTTCGAACGGCACGCCAGCGGCCGCCAGCGCCTGAGCCTCTTCACCGCCTTTGCCGAAGAGCTTCACCCGTCGCGGGCCGCGCACGAACCCATCGGGGGCCAACGCACGTGGAGCCACGGGATCAAGGGTTCAGCGTTTCGGGACCGGCCGCAGGCAAGCTAGGCGTCGGATTCACGCGCCGTAGGTGGGTCTTGCTCCGGGCTGCCTGCTTCCGCGTCGGCGGGCTGCTTTAACCTAAGGACCACGTCCTCGAGCATCTCGCAATTCTCGAGGAAGTTCCGTCGCGCCGGTTCAACGATGAACCGAGTGACCGGACTCGACCCGGCCCACATCTCCGCGCCACTGCGCATGTCCGCGAGCAGTCCGTCAATCCCGGAGATCAACTCTTCAGTGAACTGTTCGCGAAGCTCTCCATGCATTGAGGCGCGCAGGTTCAGCGCGAGCTTTCTCCCCGCCGCTGCTTGCCGCGCGAATCTGTACATGCATGAGACCCTCAACCGCATGTTTGAGCAGAAGAATTCGACCTTCGCCGCCGCAAGGCGGAGATGCAAAACGAAACGCTCTGGGTCCGGCAAATTGAACACGGGTCTTGGCTTATGGTACATCGCGATCGATCCGTGTCGCAAGTGGACCGCTTGGCACTTCCGCCAATACCGCTGGGTAGAGTGCCGCGAGACGCCTGCGAGAGCGAAGTCGGGTGTTGATCTTCGCGCTATTGCCGCGGCTCCGAGAGCCGACCTCCCACCGGAACGACCTCGGACGGCACGCCAGCGGCCGCCCGTGCTAGGACATCCTCGCCACCTCTGCCGAACACAGACGGCATCGCTTCGCCCGTTGCGGACCAAGCGCGAACCCATCGGGGGCCGCCAGCGAGCTAGGAGTCGGATTCTCGCTCCGCGGGCGGGTCTTGCTCCGGGCCGCTCGATTCCGCGTCGGCAGCCTGATTCAACCTAGCGGCCACGTCCTCGAGCATCTCGCAATTCTCGACCAAGTTCCGTCGCACCGGTTCAACGATGAACCGGATAACCGAATTCGCCTTGTCGCACACCCGCGTGCCCCTGCGCCAGCTCGCGCACATTCTGTTGATCCGGTGGACCGTCTCGTCAGTGATCTGGTCGCGAAGCTCTCCATACATCGAGGCGCGCATGTCCTGCGCCAGCATCCTCCCCTCCGCTGACAGCAAGGTGTAGTGGTAGAAGATTTCGATACCCAACCATACGGATGAGAAGAAGTATTCAACCCCCGCTGCCGCAATGCGGAGATGCAAGAAGATGCGGTTTGGGTCCGGCGAATTGATCACGAATCCAGTCTACCACTACATCGCCATCCATCCCGGTCGTGAGTGGGTCGCTCGGCAAGCTTCCGTCAAACCAACTGGGTAGAGTGCCACGACATGCCCGCGAGAGCGAAACGGCGTCTTGATCGTCGTGCCACTGAACGCGAAGCGCACTAGGGTGCCCGGAGGTCGTAACAGAGCAGGCGCGGGCCTACTGCTGGATCGAAGGCTCGCGAATTCTGATTGATGTAGAGGAGACCACGACTCAGCACTGGGGGGCTCCAAGTCTCGCGCGCTAGGAACAGGCGCCAGCGCCCGAGGATTTTCGGGCCTCCGGGAGTCAGGTCCAGCCACAGCAGATGCCCGTGCTCCCCGAGCGCCAAATAGGAACCTTCGATCTTGAGCAAGTTGCCCCGGTAGGGACTTGCATAGATGGTGCGCGACTCCCCTTGGACGCTCACGGCCTCCTGCCACTCCAATTCCTCGCTCCAGACAGTTTCTCCGTCCGACGCACGCACGCAGGTCAGTGCGGCGTCCGGCTCGTTGCGTCCGGAAAACGCGTAGTAGTGACCGTCGTCGTATGCCGCCGTCGTCCAATGGAGGTCGAAGTCCCGGTTCTCCCAGACCTTGGAGTGGCTGCCGTCACGCTCTATCTCGAGGAGGGCTGCGCCGGTCCGATACGTCGCAGAAATCAGCACCCGATCGCCGGTCACAACCGGGCAGGATGCATTGACCGACTCGTAGCTCCGGCTCCGCCAGGGAAAGCGGAAGTCCAACGCCCCCCGGGCGGGATCGATGACAAGTAGTCCACCAGTCGGTGGGCGGCTCTCGCCTCCAGCGAGCACGAACAGGCGGCGCTTGCCGTGGATCCGGGCCGCGACAGGCGTCGCGTAACTCGGCCCCCATTGGTCCCCGACACCCCAGAGCATGCGCCCGTCGAGCTTGTCGAGCGCCACGACTTCCGGCCCGCCGGGCGCCCCGACGTTAACGATCAGCCGGTCTCCATCGATTAGCGGGGTCGTCGCCGTGCCGAAGAAATCCTGGGGCACGTCGAACTCGGCGGCGATGTCCCGCTTCCAGACGAGCTGCCCAGTCCGCAAGCGTAGGCAGTGCAGCTTGCCTTGGGCTCCGTAGGTGTAAACGAGATCGCCATCAATGACTGGACTGGCGCGCGGACCGTTGTTATACCCGAAACGATCCTCGAAGCTCGTCGCGTACGTGTGGCGCCAGTAGCTCTCCCCGGTCTCAGGATGCAAGCACTCGACGATTTCATTTCCGCCTCGCCGGTGGAGATAGACCAAGTAGTCACCGGCGACCGACGGCGAACTGTATCCAGTGCCCTTGGCGAGTTCCCATAGGAGCTTCGGGCCGTCCGCTCCGTACTCCTTGAGGATGCGCGTTTCGTTCGAGATCGGCTCTCCCCGGAGCCCGAGGAAGGCCGGCCAGTCCTCCGTCTTGGCACTCTCCGCTAGAGGCCGGGGTTGCCGATGGAACGTGACGTCAGGATGCGGACTCGGCTCGACGGGGGGAGCGTCCTCATGGGCCGCCAGCCGAGGAGGCTTCGGATCCTCGAAGCGCGGGGCGGCGAGCGCGAGCGCAACGAACGCGATGCAGAGTGAAACCGCCCGGTACAAGCCGCGATTGTCGCACGAGTGCGTCGACAGCTTGACCCGCTACGTTGCATCTAGCGGGGTTTGCCTCGCGACGCCTCGCGCGGGCCCGATCACCCGCGCCCGACCAAGGGCATCTGCGTCGCCATCACGGTCAGGTTCAAGACGTTGGCATCAAGCGGCAAGTTCGCGATGTACAGCACCGCTCGGGCAACTTGTTCGGCGTCCATCCTAGCCTCCGATTTCACGCTCAAGTCGGCTTGGAGTACGCCCTCCGCCATGCGCTCGGTCATTGGAGTGGCGGCGTTGCCGATGTCGATCTGGCCGCAAGCGATATCGTGCGGCCTGCCATCCAAGGCGATGGCCTTCGTCAGCCCCGTGACCCCGTGCTTCGTCGCCGTGTAGGGAGCGGCATGCGGACGGGTGACCTGTGCCGAGACCGATCCGTTGTTGAGGATTCGACCGCCTCGGGGACGCTGCCGCTTCATGATCCGCACGGCCTCGCGTGCGCACAGGAACATCCCGGTGAGGTTCACGTCCACCACGCCCTGCCAATCGGCGAGCGTTAGCTCGTCAATGGGTTTCGGCGGAGCGCCGCCGCCCGCATTGTTGAAAAGGAAGTCCAACCGCCCGAAGGACTTCTCGACCTCGGCGAATGCCGCGATGACCGCCGATTCGTCGGCTACGTCGGTTGGGATGACCGCGGTGCGACTACCTTCGCCCGCCGCACTGGCGGTCTCAGCGAGAGGCGCGGGCCGACGGCCGAGCAATGCGACGGAGAACCCGTCGCGGGCAAGCGCCACTGCTGCGGCGCGGCCAACACCAGTCCCGGCACCGGAGACGATAGCCACGCGATGGTTCCCTGATTCCATCTCCCTGCCCCGTAGAACTGAGGATACCGTGCCGCTAGGCAAAGCATGAATCCGGTCGCGACATCGATCCGGAGGGAAAACGACTCAATGATGACTCCCCGGTCTAACCCGTGCTAGCCATTCACAAGCGACCGCGAGTAGCAGGCTCGACCCCGGAACCACGAGAAGCGGTAACGCCAGCTGGTTCGCTAGCCTGAATCCGTATCTCGGGGTCGGAAGGGCCAAGACTGCCACGGTCGTGGTCACGGTCACAACAAGCACTGTCAGTGCCACCCGCGCTGTGTCGGTTTCCAGGAAGCCCAGCATGTGCCGTCGCGACTCCTTCCAGCCTGGGCGCAACAGTCCGAACCGCAGCCCCCACCCTAGGAGCACCGACACCGCTGGCAGGAATGCGTTGTTCCAACCGATCCACGGCCCAAGCCCGATTGCGCCAACCATTTAACGGGGTCAGAAGGTCCTACTTGCCCAGGCCTGCCCCCAAACGAGTAGCCCTCGCCCGTCATTTCGATCAAGCCTCTCCGCTAGCCCCAATTGCCAAGAAGAAAATCCGCAATACACTGTGTGCAGAATCTAGCGGTAGTTCACTGGGATTCCTTCTTCCAGAGTGCAAGGAAACCAACCTATGTAATTGATTGCAATAGGTTTGACCCCGACCTCTCGCCCCCTCGAATCGTATTGCCCTGTATGGGAAGCGCGGGATTTTCGCGATTCGCCCTAATCCCCGCCTAATTGCTTCAGGACCCTTTCTCGCCAGAATATTGGCTGCGACAGGGTTGGGCCGACAAGGGTGTTAGGTGATACGCCCGTAGCCCGCAGCAATCCCTTGCTGCGAAACGGATTGCAGCCTCGCGCCATTCCTCTCTCGGTAGACCACCGTAGGACCGGAGGGCGGGATCGATGGTCATGAGCCTTGCATCGCTCCATCGAGTTCCGGACCCAGCGGGCTATACTGAACTGCTGCGGCTCACGCAACCTGCGGAATTCCATGCCAGTCAAGCTACCCCAGCAAAGCGTCCCCGGATCGACGGCCGCGGATGTCCAGCCCTCCGTGCCGGTCGTGCAACCGCCGCTGCTGCCCCTGCCACGCCCCTTGAGCAGAGTGCCACCCGCCCGTCCCAAGCGCGACGAGGTCGTATATCCCTACGCGGACGGCAATCCGATGGCGTCCAGCCCCGAGCAGGAGGAGGTGATGGTGGACACCCGCCATGCCATGAAGACCCATTTCGCGAGTCGGCCACGCGTGTATGTCGGCATGGACATGCTGGTCTTCGACCGGCAGGGGGACAACACGAGCTGCCTGGCGCCGGACGTGTTCGTGACCTTCGACAGGCGCGGGCCGGTGGACAAGTCGTACCGCATCTGGGAAGTGGGCAAGCCGCCGGACGTGGTGTGGGAGTTCGGCTCGGACAGCACGTGGAAAGGGGACGCCAAGGAGAAGAAAGAACGCTATCGGCAGTGGGGCGTGTCGGAGTACTGGTTGTACGACCCCCGAAGCGGGCTGCACAACCCGCGCCTGCAGGGCTTCCAGTTGGTGAAGGGGCGGTACCGGCGTCTGCTGGCGGAATGCCGGAGCGACGGATTGCTCGCGGTGAAAAGCCCGCTGCTGGGCTTGGAACAGCATTTTGACGGGCAGCGGCTGCGGTTTTGGGACCCGGTGAACAAGGAGTACTTGAGGACTGGTGCCGAGGACTCAAGGGAGCGGCGGAGAGAGCACAAGAAACGGCTGAAGGCGGAAGCCGGCGAGGAGCGGGAACGAGAGGGTCGGCTGAGAGAGCGCAAGAAACGGCTGAAGGCAGAAGCCGCACAGAAGCGGGAGCGTGAACGAAGGCTGGAAGCGGATAGCCGGGCAGAAGTAGAAGCTCAAGCCCGGCGCGAATCAGAAGCCCGGGAGGCAGCGTTGAAGGCCCGGATTGCCGCGCTAGAGGCGTCTGGTGCCATCTCTCGAAAATAGGCACAGCCGTTTGCTAGTACCTTGGAATTCGGCAACCTCCTACCTTGGCTTGGAGGTGCTCGGAGTTCTCTGGACAGGCCGCATGGCACACCGAACAGCAGTCGAACGCCCTTGCACTCTCCAACCTCTAGCGGTAGTTTACCGAGAACGGACCGGCACGAGTCTGTAATCCGTTTCGCAGCAAGGGTTTGCTGCGGGCGTACTACCCTGCACCTTTGGCGGCCCAACCCTGTAGCAGCCAATCCTCTGACGAGAAAGGGCACTGAAGCAGTTAGGCGTGGATTTGAACGCAGCTCGAATATCCGGCCCTTCCCATACAGGGCAATGCAAATCGAGGGGTGAGAGGTTGGGATAAACCTATTAGAATCAACCGCATAAGTTGGTTTCCTTGCACCCTAGAGGAAGGAATCCCGGTAAACTACCGCTAGGCGAAGGCGAAGCGGAGCGGCAGGTTGCCAAGCCACGGCAGCGGAACGATCTCGTCGGCAAGTCCCGCCCCTTCCAGCACGGGGTTGTGCGCCCGCCGCCCGAATCGCACCGTGAGGCCGTCGCTGGCGACGACCACCTCCGCGCTGGCGCGCACGGATTTCCGGAATAGCGTGCGCTCGCGCTCGTGGCTCTGCCCGACCCGCTCGGCCAACAGCCGGTACAGAGTGCCCGCGAGCAGGGTCAACTGCAGGTCGACATCCACCTTCAGCGGCACGCCGGACGAGAGGGCGTCGAGATGGAAGAAGTCGATCGTATCGGCGATCGCGTTCTCAATCCGCACGCGCCGTGCGTAGCGATCGACCAGTTCGGCGACGGGATCCTGCAAGCGGTTAGTGAGCATTAGGATCGGGCCGCGAGCCCCGATGTTGTCGACCGCGATCTGGCGGATCGGCTGCGGGTAGCCGGGCAGGTCAAGGCCCTGGTCGAGCGTGCGCGGAAGCCGGAACTCCCGCCCGGCGTTGGTTAGGCGCACGCTCTGCCAGATGCGGTTCGGGGCTGCGCGCACCGCTGCCACGACGCGCTTGGTGCGACGGCGCAGGGTCAGGAAGCCGATGCCGAGCGCGTGCAGGGCGGCGAGGTTGGCGTAGGTGGTCAGCGTGGAGTCGAAGACCAGCAGGCTGGGGTAGGCCCCGTTGCGCTGCTGGCAAGCGGCGGCGAAGGCGAGTATCTCAGCGGCTTGCTCCTGCTGGGGCACGGTGGCGTTGACGTAGGTGAAGGCACTGGCCGCGGCGTCGCGGGCGAGGAAGGCGAGCACACCGCGCGGACGGCGGCTGCGCTTGGAAACCTGACGTTTCCCCGGTGCGCTTTCGGTGCCGTGGGAAGGGATGGCATGGAAGTCGAGGTCGAAATCGTCGCCGCGCGGCAGGCCTTGGTTGTGGACAGCGGCGAGCCAGAGCGGGGTGAGCCGCTCAAGGTTGCGGGTGCCGAGGCGGTCGGCGTATTCGGCCAGGATGGAGCGATTGGGAACGGCGTTGAGGCCGGCGAAGAGGGCTAGGCCGGGGTCGCAGACTTCGGTTTCGACGTGGGATTCGCGGGGCCGGCTGTAGAGTTTGAGGCCGAGCAGGGAGCGCACGGCGCACGCGGCCGGAATCGACGAGCTGCCGGGGAATTCGGCTTGGTCGAGCAGGCTGTCGAGGCGCAGGCGGGCGAGGAACGGGGCGAATAGGAAGAGGCCTCCGAAGGAGGTACGGAAGGAGCGGGGGCTGAGGTCCAGTTGGCGGCGGTCGGCGAGCGGCGCACTCAGGGGTTGGGCAGAGCGGGCCGCGCGCCGGGCGAGCTTGGGTATCCCGTGGCGCTGGAGGACCTTGGCGACGAGCGACTTGCTGACGGGGCGGCCCTCGGCGGCCAGCCGGTCGGCAATCTCGAGCACTGAGAGCTGCTGTTCGCGGCGCAGGTCTAGGATGCGGCGGTCGCGGTCACTCGGCGCGGCGGGGTCGGGTCGGCGTGGACCGGGCGCAACGGAATCGAAGAACTTGCGGTCGGGGTTGTTGCGGAAGCTGGCGTAGAGATTGCGGACAGTGCCGGGAGCGTAGCCGAAGCGGTGGGCGGCTTGTGCAGTGGTGAGGCCATCGACGCAGATGGCGCGCAAGATTTCGTAGTGGCGGTGCCTGGGCTGGCTAGGATTGAGGAAGAAAGGAGCGAGTTCGTGCATAAGTGGTCATGGAATTGTGGAATTAGATGCACTATACCTAAACGGAGAACCGAGCCTTCCGGTGTGTTCCGGGAGCGTCCGATCGGGCCAAGTCGAGGCAGGCTCGAACCGACCCTACGCTAGCCGCTGGAGTTCGTGTTCGGGGTAATCCCGGAGGGGTGCCAGAGAGAAAGTCCATCGGCCCGGGCGGCCACCCGATGGTTCCCTGATTTCCATTCCCTGCCCAGTGTTACGGAGGACACCGTGCCAAGCGCACGCGTCGATCCCGCAGTGACGCGGGAGTTGTTCTAGAATGCACATCGTGAGCAGCCTTAGTCGCAGGCGATTCGGAACCGGAGCGGCAATCGCCGCAGCCGCGGCATCGTACGACCGGATCCTCGGAGCGAACGATGCCATCGGCTTGGGGATTATCGGCCTGGGGAACATTTCTCGCGGCCATATCCAGGAGTTCACCGAGCGCAACGATTCCAATATCACCGCTGTCTGCGACATCTACGCGCCCCGACTGGACGGGGGCGTGTCGGCAACCGGGGCGAAGGGCTATCGCCGGTACGAGGACCTCTTGGCCGACGAGAGCGTGGACGCGGTCATCATCTGCACGCCGGATCACTGGCACGCACCGATGGCGATTGCCGCGATGCAGGCAGGCAAGGATGTAGATGTCGAGAAGCCGATGAGCCTGACCATCGCCGAAGCGAAGGAGATGGTGCGGACCGCTCGTGCCACGCAACGAATCCTAGCCGTGGACAGCGAGCATATGGCGCACGGCATCTGGGAGCCCGCGCGCAGCCTCGTCGCAGCGGGACTGCTGGGCAAACTCCTGTGGAGCCAGACGAGCCGCAGCCGGAACACCCGCGAGCCGCCCTTCAATTACGTAATCGACGAGGATGCCAGCCCCGACAACCTCGACTGGGAGGCGTTCCTTGGCAGCGCTCCGAAGCGGCCATTCTCGAAGGAACGCTTCTTTCGCTGGCGGCGCTACCGGGACTATTCGGGCGGGATCGCCACCGATCTCTACTACCACCACGTAACGCCGTTGATCCATGTCCTCGGCCGGGAATTCCCGGTTCGCGGCGTCTCGGCAGGCGGTAACTGGCTGACTCCGCAAGCAGTCATGGAGATCCCTGACGTTTTCGTCATCGCTCTGGACTTCCCGAGCAAGCACACGATCGTGTGCTCGGGGTCACTGCAAAACAGCGTGGAACTGCCGATCGTAGTCCGCGGCAACGAAGCGAATATCCATTTCGAGGACGGCCACCGGAGGCCGAATCGACTCCGGTTGGAACCTGAGGATCCTTACATCGAAGGATTCAAGGAGCGCGTTGTCGCTTCCGGTCTGGACGCGATCGGTACGTGGGTCGAAGAGAAGCTCCCGGTGCCACGGACCAATTTCGTCGGTCTTCCCGCACGACGGAAGCGCCAGATGGTTTCGATGCTGCTTGCAGAGCCCCGCTGGCGTGAGCGCTACGAAGAGGACGTTCGGGCGAAACCGGAGCTTGCGACTCCCGGTTCGGCACGGGACAGCTATCTCCAAGGCATCTTCGAAGAACGCGCGCGCGGACGGTCCATAAGAGCCTCGTTACTGATTCAGGCGCCCCCCACGCCCTCATTCCGCCAGCGCTTCCTCGAGTCGATCCGCACTCGCAAGCCGGCGCCTTTGGATGGCGAACTCGGCTATCGCTCGCAAGTGGCCGTCAGCCTCGGCGTGGAGGCTCATCGGCGGAACAAGGCAATGGCGTTCGACCTCGACTCCGAAGAGGTCCGGGAACTGTGAGACTGGCTGCCGCCCTGCTGGCCATCTGCGGAGTCTGCCAAGCTGCCGAACCGGGCTTCAAGCCGCTCTTCGACGGACGAACGCTTGATGGCTGGAACACACTGCCTCGAAAGGAGCCCACCGGCGCGTGGAAGGTTGCGGAGTCAATTCTGTACGTCGAGGGTCGCCCCGGCAACTTGGCAACCGATAGGGACTACGGCGACTTCGAGTTGCGGCTCGACTGGAAGGTCCGGGCACTCGGCAATAGCGGAGTCTTCTACCGCGTGGCCGCCGGAGGCTCCGCCTTTCGGGGAGCCATCGAATACCAACTCGCGGACAATGCGCGCGAGGCCTCGCATGCCCATCCCGACCGGCGAGCCGGAGCGGCTTATGGGCTCTACCCTCCGACCCGGGAGTGCGACAGGCCGCCCGGGGAATGGAATGCGCTCAGGATCGTCGTCCGGGGAGTAGACGCGAGCCATTGGCTCAACGGCTGCAAGGTGGCCGAGTTTCGGATCGGCAGCGATGACTTCAACCGCCGGGCGACAGCGAAGTTCCCGAACGAAAAAGGATTCGCCGACGCCCGGACAGGCCGGATCGTGCTGCAGGACCACGCCAGCGCGGTCTGGTTCAGAGACATCAGGATCCGCGAGCTCGGACGCACGGAGCAGACGGTGCGAAGCCGCGACTGACGCTTGGCCTCGCAGGGTCTTGGACCCCGAATCTCCGATTTCAACCCGTCGCCACGACAGGTGCCTTCAGGGCGTCCGATGCCATTCCAGCCGCGCGGCGGCGAGACTCCCTAGGTCTCCGCTCAGCGATTGATCTGCGCACCCATCCAGCGAACAGCGTTCTCGAGAATCTGCAAGACGTTCGGATCCTTGAACACGGGAAACGTCTCGTGCCCCGGACGGAAGTAGAACACCTTGCCCTTGCCGAGATTCCAGAGCATGCCGCCTCGAAAGCGCCCGCCGTTGCGCCAGTCCTCGCGAAAGAGCACGGCATCGGGTTCCGGCACGTGAAACGGTTCGTCGTACATCTCGCTGGCCGGGATCTCGAATTGCTTGGGCAACCCCGCCATGATCGGGTGCCCCGGCATCGTCACCGTGACGCTGCTCGGCCGGCCATGCGCATCCACTCCGGGAAACACGCAGTTCGGCAGGTCGACACGTACCTGCGACACGGCTCCGCGCCGCTTGAATGCGTAATAGGCGGGCGTCACGATCGAGTCGTAGGTCGGCGGCATGCGCCCGGGAGGGCGCACGAACTCGATCTTTGTCTCCGGATTCGGGAACCTCCTGCGAGCGTCGATCCGCGTGCGAGCGAACATCGCTTCCATGAACGGCACCGACCAGTGGGCCGAGTGCAAGGTGATCAGGCCCAGACTTCCGGATCGAACGCGCTCCACGACGCGCAAGCCCACCTCGTCGGGAACTTCCCCTTGGCGCACGTGTCCCCACCACACCAGCACGTCTTGTTCGTCCAGTGATTCGAGACCGAATTCGGGATCGTCCTGGCCGACCGACGCGACCTCGAGGCCTGGCTGGGCACGCAGGCGCTCCGCGATCTCGTTGCCGAGGAAATTGTCATACGCTTCCGCTTGGCGCGGCTGCCGCTCGTCCCACACGAGGACCTTGACCGGTTCGGCCGCGACCGCGGAGAGCGACGCCATGAGGACGAGGACCAGTGCGAAGCAGCGCATACGGACATCAGGCTATTACGCCGGCGGTGGCAGTCGCAAGTTGTGTCGCGTTCGTGACCGCTCTGCAGGCAAACGGAGGATTCCGACGCCCGGATCGAACGATCGGGTTTCGTCAGCGGACAGGTTGACGAGACCGAGCGCGTCCGTATAGGCTTACATCGGAACAGAGGTGCGCCGCCTCGCGGTCTGCCCTGCTTTCGGTCATACACGGATGGCCCTGAGCCATAGGGATTCGGAGGATTAATTCCATGAAATTCGGACGCTTCATCGCTGTAGTGACACTGGGTCTGCTCTCGACGGGCCTCTGCCTCGCACAGACGAACGCAACGCTCACCGGCACCATCAGCGACTCGACCGGCGCGGTCATCCCCGCCGCCGAGGTCGAAATCGTCAACATGGACACCGGGGAGACCTACTCGACCTCCTCCAACGAGGCGGGCACGTACACGATCCCGTTCATCAAACCCGGTACGTTCGAGCTCAGAGTCGCCACTCCGGGCTTCAAGCAGTACAGTCGGGCCGGGATCCGGCTGGACACGGCATCGGCGGTTCGAGCTGACGCGGAACTCGAACTCGGCGAAGTCACCGAATCGGTGACCGTCGAAGCCGACGTGCCGCTCTTGAAGACCGAGAATTCGTCAGTGGGCGGGGTCATCAAGAACCGTTCCATCGCCAACATGCCGCTCCTCGGCAGGCGCGCCGCGCAGCTCGTTCGGCTCAGCGGATTCGTCGTCCAGCGCGGCAACGGCTCCCAGTTCCAGATCGCCGGCGGCCGCAGCAACAACGCGATGTGGACGCTGGACGGCGGCTCGACCCAGAACATCCTGCTGGGCGTGGCGTCGCTGAACTACGACCCTCCGATCGAAGCGTTGGAGGAAATGAACGTAGAGGTCTCGAACTACAAGGCGGAGATGGGGCGCTCGGGCGGCGGCTTCATCCAGATGACGACCAAATCGGGCACGAATGCCTTCCACGGTGCGCTCTACAACTTCATGCGCAACGACGCCCTGGACTCCAGGCATTTCTTCTCGGCGCGCAAGCAGACGCTGCGCAGGCACCAGTACGGCTGGGCTCTGGGCGGCCCGATCGCCAAGGATCGGACGTTCTTCTTCGGCAGTCAGGAATTCACCACCCAACGCACCGCGAATCCCCGCATCGAGAACATCCCGGATCCTGCGGAGACGACGGGCGATTTCTCCGGCTTGGGCACGACCATCCGCAATCCGGTGACGGGAAACAACCTCCCAAACAACGTCATTCCGGCATCCGAGCTGGATCCTGTCGGGGCCGCTGTGGCGAGGTTCTGGCCGACGCCGAACGTGTCGGGACGCGCGTCGCGAAGCCGCAACTTCCAGAACAACGCCCGCAATGTGAACGACAGCAACACCCTGTCCGTACGCGTGGACCACACGCTGAACGAGCGGAACCGGATCTACGGGCGGTACGTGCATAACGTCGGCCAATCCGAACTGTTCAAGGGCTTCTGGCCGCAACCCGTTCACACCAACCAGCGCATCAACAACTTCCATTACTACAACTGGTCGATTACGGAGATCGCGAACGTCTCGAACAGGCTGGTCACCGAGAACCGCTTCACGTGGAACAAGCGCAAGTGGCATCCGGTCATCGCCGCCAAGGGATTAGGGCTGTCGCAAGATATCGGATTCACCGGCAACAATCCCGAGTTCTTCCCGGGCTTCGGTCTGGCAGGAGGCATCCAGCGCATCGGGCGCGGCGGCGGCCAAGAGCGACGCCAGTTCCCGATCCGCGACAACCACATCGTGTCCAACTGGACTTACATCAGCGGGCAGCACACGGTGAAGTGGGGCGGCGAGTTCCGCTGGTCGATCAATGACGACGTCTTCCTGTCCTCGGCGGGCGGCTCGATGAACTTCAACCAGAACGCCACGGGCGACTCGGTCGCCGCACTGCTCTACGGCTGGGTGGCCGGTGGCAACCGGACCGAGACCTTCTTGATCCGCAGTCGCGCCAATTCAATGGGCATGTACGTGCAAGACGACTGGAAGGTATCGCCCAACCTCTCGATCAATCTGGGATTGCGTTGGGACTTCGACACGCCGCGATTCGAGGCCATCGACAACCGGCAGAACTCGTTCGACGCGGCAGGGCACAATCCGGTTTGCGACTGCCCCGGAGTGATCACGTGGTCCGGACGCGACGCCCGGAACGGCAGCAAGTACGCGCACAACTTCGTCTACGGGAACATCGGACCGCGGGTCGGCCTCTCCTACCGTGCTTCGGACAATTGGGTGATTCGCGCCGGCGCGTCGATCGTGTATATCGGCCAGTACGATCAAGCGACCCCGGTCGTGACGAACGCGGGCTTCTCGATCTCGAGCCAGTTCGGCACGCTCCGTCCCGAGGACGCCGCGTTCCTGCTGAGAGACGGCCTGCCGCCGATCGTCGAGCCGACCGAGGCGGATTTGGTGCCCGGCTTCGGGTCGGTTCCCATCGGCGACCGGCCCACCTTCGCCCCGCAGTACTTCCAGCCGGAAGACCGGCCCAATCCCTACTTGCTGACCTACAACTTCAACATCCAGAGGCGGCTGCCGGGCGACATGCTCTTCGAGGTCGGCTACCTGTCGACGATCGGCAAGAAGCTGACCATCCCGGGTTCGGCGACCCAGAACCAGATCCACCCGTCGCAAATCGACCTCGTCGACAGTCAGGGCATCGCGCCGCAGGTGCTCCGGCCGTTCCCGCAGTTCTCCAACGTAGTCATGATCTCGCCGACTTTCGGCGATTCCGAATACCACGGGGTGAACTTCAAGCTCGAGAAGCGCTACTCGAACGGACTGCAGTTTCAGACGAACTACACCTGGGCCAAGGCGATGGACAACGTCGAAGGTCGCAACGAACTTGGCGGCGAGGACGGACGCATCCCGTTCGCGGACCAATACAACCGGAGGATCGCTTGGTCGGTGGGCGGGAGCCATATCGCGCACCGCGCGATCTTCAGCTTCGTTTACGACATTCCGCTGGGGCAGGGCCGAACCGTCGCGTTCAGCAGCGGGGCCATGAATCAGATCCTAGGCGGATGGTCGGTGGGCACGATCATTGAAGCCCGGACCGGGCCGCCCTTCTCGGCGTACTGGGGCAACGCGAGCCAAGTCTATCCGACCGCGGCGAGAGTGCGCGCTGACGCCACCGGGGACTATGCGCGCAATACCGCATGGCGAGAAAACGTGCGCGGCGAGAAGTTCTTCAATACCGGGACCTTCCAACGGCCCGCTCGTTTCACGTTCGGCAACGTGGGGCGGAACGCGTTCATCGCGCCGGGCGCGCTCAGAGCGGATCTCTCCTTGATCAAGCACTTCACCATGCCTTGGGAAGGACACGAGTTGCAGTTCCGCACCGAGGTCATCAACCTCCCGAACCGGGCCAACTTCGGCCTGCCGGTCGGGAACGTCCAGAACCGGGCGTTCGGCAATATCACCGGATTGACGCCGGGAGCCTCGGGCCGGATCATCCAGTTAGGCCTGCGCTACGGATTCTGATTCCTTCGCGTGCGGGCGGCGGAATCCGCCCGCACGCGACCGCGCGCACTCCAGTGCGATGCAGTGGCAAGGGGCGGCGCGGCGCGCCGTTGCCCGACGCCCCGCTTGCCAAGAGGCGTTTGGGGGTTATGCTGAAGCTATGCGATACGCCAGACGCCACTTCCTAGGTCTCGGAGCCGCCGGTGCGGTCGGCATGTTGGTTGCCCGGCGACCGAGTCCGGCCGAGATCAAGTTCGGCGACGTCGAGCGTCAATCCCGGCAGTTCATGCAGTGGCACGAGGAGATCAAACTCACCGCCGCGCAGGAACGGATCAAGAAGGAAGCCCTGGGATCGATTCCGGCACCGTGCTGCTCGGATAACAGCGCCTACACGTGCTGCTGCCCGTGCAACGTCTCGCGCACCATCTGGGGTCTCAGCCAGTTCATGATCGCGAAGCAGGGAGCTTCGGCGGCGCAAGTGCGCGCCAAGGTCACGGAATGGATCGCGTTCGTCGCGCCCAACGGGTACCGGGGCGATGCCTGCTACACGGGCGGCTGCCCGCGACCGTTCAAAGAGGGCGGTTGCGGCGGCATGAAGCCCGATAACCTAGTGCTCTAGCCCTGCCCTGCACCGGGCGAGGAGGCCCCGCCGAGCCAGACGAACCCAAGGGCCTGCCCTGTAGTCAGCCCTTGCGCCCGAGCATCCGGTCGAGAGCGTCGGAGGTTTGATACGCCAAGGCCTCGGGGTAGTGCTCGAACGGATGGAAGTACTCGAATGTCAAGTACCCGTCGTAGCCGACCCGTTCCAATGCGCTAATCACCGCCGGCCAGTTCGTCGTGCCATCCAGAAGCGTCCGGAAGGTGTTCAAGTTGAACTCGTGGGTGCGCTTGTCCCATTCCTTGAGATGCACGTTCTTGATCCGGTTGCCGAGGATCGGCACCCAGTGCTCGGGAAACTGGTACTGCATGATGTTGCCAGTGTCGAAATGCACCTTGACGGTCTCGCTCTCGAAACTGTCCACGAACGCCGCCACCTCCTGCGGACTGAACAGGAACCCGTTCGCGAAGATGTTCTCGATGTTGATCGTGACTCCGGCCCGTTCCGCCCGCGGGATCAACTCCTGCACGGCTTCCCGAGCCAATCGTTCGCACACGTCGTTCGGCACGGGCACGGGGTCCTCGAGCCAAGGAGCGTAGACGGCACCCGGCACGACGAGCAGGTTGTCCGTGCCAAGCAGGGCGGCCGCTTCGGCCATGCGTCCCGCCAGCTCAATGCCCTTCGAGCGCCGTTGCTCGTCGGGATGGGTCATGGAGTACGGCCAGAACAGGAACGAGCACACGCCGCTGACGGCGATCCCGATCTCGTCTGCCATCGCGCGGATGGCGCGAATCTCGGCGTCCGATGATTCCGCGGAGAACTCGCCTTCCAAGTTGAAATTCGGCTCGACCGCGTCGAAGCCGGCATCCTTCGCGACTTGCAAGCACTCGCGCAGAGACCACTTGTCCGGGTACGGGAAAGCCCACAGGTTGATGGATTTCTTCATGCGGTCCACGGCGCTCCGACGGGGGATGTCCGTCGCCGTGGCTTGGGCCCCGACAAGCCCTTGGCGGGCCAGAAACGCCGAGCCGAAGTACGCCGAGTAGGCCAGCAGCTCTCGCCGCCCGGGCTCCCCGTCATGTGAATCTCGTTTCGACATGGCACTCCCTCCAGACACCCTTCGAACTGACGGCTACGCACCTCCGCTGGGTGCTCTTCAGAGCAATCCTTTCAAGCCGCACCGCCGCCCTGTCCCGCCTCACTGGTTGACCGATTCGAGGTGATTTCTCGTCACGGACTGAATATGCTCGACGATCTGCGATTTGCCCCCGGCCACGTCGAAACGCTCGCCAACATCGGTCGTGAGATCGAAGAGCAACGGCGGATCGTGCTTCCGGTGGTTCGCGTATCCCCGCCATCCGATTTGCTTCTCCGTGCCAAGGGATTCCCAGGACTCGTACACCAGCTTGTGATCCCCGACCCTCGTCGCCCAGAGATTGCCAGGCTGCCCGTAGTAGAACCATTCCCGGCGCGGGCTGGGCGTTCCCTGCAGCAGTGTCTCGGAGAGATCCAGCGAATCGAAATCACGGTCATCCGGCAGGGCCGTGCCCGTCAACGAAGCGATAGTCGCCGGCAGGTCGACGTTGGACCCAATCCCATCGATCACCTTCGGCTTGATCGTCCCCGGCCACCAGAAGATGCCCGGCACGCGCAGACCACCGTCCCACGCAGTCAGCTTTCCGTCCCGCAACGGGCCAGCCGACCCCCCGAGGTCGAAATAGGTGCGCCACGGCCCGTTGTCGCTGCTGAACCAGACAAGGGTGTTGTCGGCAATGTCCAATTCTTCCAACACGCGCATGACTGCGCCGACCGATGAATCGAGTTCCTCGATCACGTCGCCGTAGAGCCCGGCGGCACTCCGACCCTCGAACTCGGGGGAAGCGAATATCGGCACGTGCGGCATGCTGTGGCCGAGGAACAGGAAAAACGGCTCCCCGCTGTGCTCCTGAATCCAATTCACGGACTCCTCGGTATACCGCTTGGTCAACGCGGGTTGGTACGCGGGCGTCTCCACGGCCTCCCGCTGCCGGTACAGGGAAATCGGGTAGTCGTCGCTGGTCGAATTCTTCACGTTCTCGTAAGTCCGCTCAAAACCCTCCCGCAACGGAGCATCGTTGCTACCGACCAAGCCGAAGAAGTCGTCGAAGCCCTGATCGTTCGGATGCGAGCCTTGATAGTCGAAACGGGCGCTCAATCCCCATTTGCCGACATAGCCCGTGGCGTAGCCCTGGGCCTTCAACATTTCCGCGATCGTGATTTCGCTGTCCGGGACATCGGCCCACGAGTTCTTGCCCGTGCCATGGATGCGGATAGGCATCCGGCCGGTCAGCAGCGCGACCCTGCTTGGATTGCACATCGGAGCGGATGCGTAGAACGATGTCCAGCGCTGGCCATCTCGGGCCAGGCGGTCGATGTGCGGAGTCCGAATCAAGGGGTGGCCGTGGATCGAAAGGTCTCCGTAGCCCAGGTCGTCAGCGAGGATCAGAACAATGTTCGGCGGTCGGTCTGGGGCAGCCGGCCCCGCGCCGCACCCCGCGAGCGAGCCGACAAGGAGCGTGACCGCGGTGGCACGCAGCAGTAGCGCCATCGCCGAACTGCAATGCCTTGCCCTCGGGATGGCTGCTAGGAAGGATTCGACTGCCGGCATGAACTCAGGGCGTTCCGCCCCAACCTCCATACGATAGCGACAAACGGCTTTCGACCCGTCGCGAGCGCGGACGCTCAAGACTGTATACTGGGGGACTAGATTGCCGTAGCAGCCGCGAAGCGCGGGGCCGTACCTGATCGCCGAAAGTAGTTCAATACATTGAAGACAGGTACCAGTTGATGGCCTCCGACAGCAGAGCAGACGTGACCGATCCGGTCTACGTGCGCCTCGTCATAGCCCTGCCCGTCGCTCTCTTCGCATGGTTCTGCACCATGATTCCGACCGTCTCAGGCGGGGGCAGCGTCGCTTGGGAAATCGGGTGGCTACCCCAGCAAGGCATCAGTCTAGGATTCTTCGTAGACGGCCTGAGTTTGCTGTTCGCCTTGCTGATCACCGGGATCGGCTCCTTTATCTTGCTCTTTGCCAGCAAGTACATGAGCGGGTATCCCCAGCGAGGCCGCTTCACGGCATTCCTCGTGGGATTCATGCTGGCGATGCTCGGGCTGGTGCTGTCCGACAACCTGATCGCCCTGTTCGTGTTCTGGGAACTGACTACGATCACTTCCTTCCTGCTGATCGGGTACACGCACGAAGACCCCACCGCCCGGCGCTCGGCCCTGCAAGGACTGCTAGTCACCGGCGCAGGAGCCCTAGCCATGCTGGCCGGATTCGTGGTCCTTGGCCAAACGTTCGGAACCTTCAGCCTGCGAGAGATGATCGCCAACCCAGCGGGATTCGCCGAGCACCCGCACTACACGGCGGTCGTCATCTTGATCTTGCTCGGGGCATTCACCAAATCGGCCCAGTTCCCGTTCCACTTCTGGCTCCCCAATGCCATGTCCGCGCCCACGCCGGTATCCGCGTACCTGCACTCCGCGACGATGGTCAAAGCCGGCGTGTTCTTGATAGCCAGGCTCACCCCGCTACTTGGCGACACCGACTTGTGGATGGAAACGCTCACGGTCGTCGGAGCGGTGACCGCGGTGTACTCGGCGTTCGTCGCCCTGGGGAAGACGGATTTGAAGCAAGTGCTCGCCTACACCACGGTCATGGCGCTGGGGTCGTGCGTGATGTTCTTGGGCTCCCCGTCCGGGGCGGAGGGTGGCGAGCCGTCGCTGGGATTGCTTGCTGCGATGTCCTTCATCGTGGCACACGCACTCTACAAAGCGGCCCTGTTCATGGTGGCCGGGACGATCGAGAAGTCGACCGGAACACGAGATCTGGGGCAACTCGGGGGCCTCAGGAAGGCGATGCCGATCACGTTTGCCGCGGCCGCGCTCGCTTGCATTTCGATGGCCGGAGTCCCTCCATCCATCGGGTTCGTGGGCAAGGAACTGCTGTACACAGCCGGATTCCTGCCTACAGCGATTCCGTACCTGGTCTGGGCAATGTTCCTCGGAGCGGTGCCGATCGCCGCGGTAGCTCTGATTGTCTTCTCCAAGCCATTCTTCGGCTCGCAGCCGGACTTCTCGAAGACCGTTCGCGAAGGCCATTGGTCGCTGTGGGCCGGACCGGTGGCGTTGGGAGCCACTGGAATCCTGTGGGGCTTGCAGCCGGGGCTCGCATTCCATAACCTCATCGTGCCCGCCGCGACAGCAGTCATGGGCCACGGCGCAGAATTCGGCGACGAGCCGTGGCAGAGCACGGTCAGCGCCCTTGCGCTGACCCTCGTGACGCTCGCCTCCGCATCGCTCGTCTACTGGAAGCGCTCATCGGTCATCGCGGCGCTTAAGCGGATCGGATCGCTCGTGCCTCTGACCGGCGACCGAGCGTACGACGCAGCGATGAACGGCATCGCGACGCTGTCAGCTTGGCAAACCCGCCGGCTCCAGTCAGGCATTCAGCGCCGATACCTGCTGATCGTGTTCGCGACGCTCGGGTTGAGCCTTGCGACGACGCTTTGGATCAAGGGTATCGGGGCCCTGCCGACGAGCCTGCCGGACGCGACGTTGTTGGATTGGTCGCTTGCCGCGCTCGTCGCCGCGTCAGCGATCACTACCATCCGCACCAAGTCCCGCTTGCTGGCGATTTGCGCCCTCGGCGTGGTCGGTACAAGCACGGCGCTCATCTTCCTCGTGTTCGGCGCTCCGGACGTGGCGATGACCCAGCTGATTGTCGAAACGCTCGTGACGGTAATCGTCGCGATCGTGCTCCTGAAGCTGCCGAGCTTCAGGAACGAGATCTGGCCTCGCCGCCGCATCCAGGTGCGAGACGCAGCGGTCGCCGGGCTGGTCGGAACTTGCATCACGCTCCTGCTGCTGGCCGTCACGGCCCATCCGCCGCAGCCGACCCTTCAGGAGTACTTCGAACAGACCGCCGTGCCCGGCGCGCATGGCCGGAATATCGTGAACGTGATCCTCGTCGACTTCCGAGCGCTCGACACGATGGGCGAGATCTCCGTGCTCGCCATTGCCGGCGCGGCCGTGTTCGCCCTCCTCCTGCCCGGCCCGCGCCGCCGCCTCGCGGCTTCCGGTCTCATCGGAGCGATGCGTCCGAAGCGGCAGCGGCGTTCGCGCGAGGGGTCCCCATGAATACGTTGATTCTGCGGGAGACCACGCGCAGGTTGGTAGCTGTCATCCTCCTGTTCTCCGTCTTCGTGCTGATGCGAGGTCACGATCACTCGGGCGGCGGCTTCATCGGCGGGTTGGTGGCGTCAATCGCGTTCTGCCTCTACGCTTTCGTGTCCGGGCCCCGGTCGGTACGGCGGGCCCTGCGTACCGACCCTCGCAATATCGGCGCGGCGGGACTCGCGACTGCCATCCTATCCGGCCTCGTCGGGTGGGCGGTCGACGGCTCCGAATTCCTCACCAGCCAATGGGCGGAGATCTGGGGCTACAAGATCGGCACGCCGTTGATCTTCGACGTCGGCGTCTATCTAGTGGTCATCGGAGTGGTGCTGACATTCGTGCTCGGCATCAAGGAGCAGTAGGAGCCAGTCGATGACGGCGCGAAGGGGGGACCGCTGATGGAAACGATCCTTTCCGTGCTCGTCGGCGTCTTGATGTCAGCGAGCGTCTACTTGATGCTGAGCCGCAACTTCGTGCGCTTCGTGTTCGGCTTGACGCTGCTCTCTCATGCCGCGAACCTGTTGATTTTCTTGAGCGGCGGGCTGACACGCGGCCACTCCCCCTTGATCGCTCCCGGCGAAGTCGCGCCTCCACCGGGAATCGCCAACGCGGTGCCTCAGGCGCTGATGCTCACGGCGATCGTGATTTCGTTCAGCTTGCTGGCCTTTGCGCTCGTGCTGGCCTTCCGCACCTATCAAGAACTCGAGACGGTCGACACCGACGAGATGCGCGCCGCGGAACCGGCGGCGTTCGGCGGGTCCGGCAGCGAAGGGCCGGGGGTGGTCGGATGAGCTGGCTGATTGTCGGCCCGATCATCGTGCCCCTGAGCGCGGCGGTCATCGGATTCGCGGCTCGCGGCAGCGACAGGACGCAACGGGCTGTGAGCTTGGTCGCGGCCCTGGGGCTGGCCGCCATGGCTGCCGCGCTGCTTGCGACCGTCTGGAATAACGGCATCGTAGTCGCGCAAATGGGAGGCTGGCCGGCTCCGTTCGGGATTACCTTGGTCGCCGACCACTTGAGCGCGGCGATGGTCGCGGTCACGGCCCTGATCGGCTTGGCCACGGTAATCTACGCCTTCGGCGACATCCGGCGGGGAGAGATCTCGTACGCCCTCCATCCACTCCTCCACGCGTTGCTGGCAGGAGTGTGCGGAGCGTTCCTAGCGGGAGATATCTTCAATCTGTACGTATGGTTCGAGGTCATGCTGATCGCTTCGTTCGCGCTGCTGATCCTTGGCGGAAAACCCTCGCAATTGGACGGCGCCGTCCGCTACGCGGCCTTGAGCCTGATCGCAACCACGTTGCTCCTCAGCGGAATCGGACTCCTGTACGGTCTGACCGGAACGCTCAACATGGCGGACCTGCACCTGCGGGTCCAGGATGTCGAGAACCAGGGGCTGCTCACAGCAGTGGCGATCGTCTTCATCATCGCCTTCGGCCTGAAGGCCGCTGTGTTTCCGCTATTCTTCTGGCTGCCAGCGAGCTACCACACGCCGCGGACAGCTGTCTCGGCCGTGTTTTCCGGCCTGCTCACCAAAGTCGGCGTATACGCGCTCATGCGCATGTTCACCTTGATCTTCACCCAGGACGTGGGCTACACGCACCAGATCCTCCTGTGGGTGGCAGGCTTGACCATGGTCACGGGAGTTCTCGGGGCGGCTTCGCAGAACGAGCTGAGACGTATCCTCTCGTTCCACATCATCAGCCAGATCGGTTACATGATCCTGGGCTTGGCATTGTTCACGATGTTCGGCCTGCTCGGCGGCATCTTCTACGTGATCCACCACATCGTCGTCAAGGCCAACCTGTTCTTCGTGGCAGGCGCGGCAAACCGGCTCGGCGGATCGACCGAACTGAACAGTCTCGGGGGCTTCTATCGCAGCGCCCCTTTGCTCGCGGTCTTGTTCTTCATTCCGGCGTTCTCGCTCGCCGGGTTCCCTCCCCTGTCCGGATTCTGGGCAAAGCTCCTGCTCATCCAAGCGGCCATCGAAAAGCAGGAGTTCGTCATGGCCGGCGTCGCGCTGGCAGTCGGCTTGCTCACGGTCTACTCGATGACCAAGATCTGGCTGAACGCATTCTGGAAGGCTCGCCCCGAGGAGTCCGGCCCGCCGCCACCGCCGCTCCCGGCAACCCGCAAATGGCTGCTCCTAGGTCCGATCGCGGCGCTCGCGACGATCACGCTTACGATCGGACTATACGTGCGACCCTTCTACGCGCTGGCAGAACGGGCGGCTGATGAGTTGATGAACCCCGCGAGTTACGTCGAGGCGGTGCTCGGTTCCGACAGCTCTACCGAGCGAGCCTTGCACGCGGAAGGACTTGGAGGCACCGAGGAATGAACCTGTTTCGTCTCAACCTGCTGCTGGCCTTCGGATGGTGCGCTCTGTTCGACACGTTCGACCTGCCGCACCTAGCGGCGGGCTTCGTCGTTTCCTTCGCCGCCCTGAGCATCTCGAGCCCGATGTTCGGGCAAACGACATACTTCTCGAGGGGCTTGCGGATGGCACAACTCGGCATTTACTTCCTGTGGGAACTCCTAGCTTCGAGCTTTCAGGTGGCTTGGGATGTCATCACGCCCGTGCATAGATCGAACCCAGCCATCATTGCCGTGCCCTTGGACATCGAAGATCCAAAAGAGATCACAGTCCTAGCGAACCTGATCTCGCTCACGCCGGGCTCGCTCAGCCTCGACGTCAGCCCGGATCGCAGCACGCTCTACGTGCATGACATGTTCGTCGACGACCCGGACGAGACGCGCAAGCGAATCAAGACGGGATTCGAGCGACGCGTGCAGGAGGCCATGGAGGGGTAATGGAAGTCGTCGAGCATTCGCCGGTTCTCGCCTGGGCGATCAAGGTCACCACGGGACTGATCGTGCTGGGCCTGTTGTTCTCCTTCGTGCGGCTCATCAAGGGCCCGACCCTGCCGGACCGCGTGGTCTCGGTCGACCTCATCACGGTGCTCGCGGTGGCCGTTGCCGGGATCCTGGCGATCTCGCACCATGACCCGGACTTCCTCGATGTCGCGGTGGCTCTCGCACTCGTCGCCTTTCTCGCCACCATCGCCTTCGCGTGGTACGCGGATCGCAGAACCGAGCAGTTCGAAGCGAACAGGCGCCGGCGCCGGCGCCAGAAGGAATCCTGATGCTAGGCGACACGCCGATATCGGACATCGTGGTCGCAATCCTGCTGACCACCGGAGGCTTCTTCCTGTTCGTCGCCGGACTAGGCATACTGCGGCTTCCGGACGTGCTCATTCGCATGCACGCATCCACCAAGGCGGGCACTCTCGGCGTGGGGTTGGTCTTCACCGGACTCGCGGTGTACTTTGGCAGGACTGCCGAGATTTCGATGTCGCTGCTGACGATCGTGTTCCTGCTCGTCACCGCTCCGGTGGCCGCGCACGCGATCGCCAGAGCCGCCTACCGGATGAACGTCAAGCTATGGGATCGCATGCACATCGACGAGTGGAAGGGGCAGTACTCGTCGAAGGGCGACGAGGGGCCCCAAGGCGGCGACTAGCGAATCGGTCCCCTGCTGGCTGCGACGGTCGACTTCCCGTTGCGGAGCCACGCTACGTGCGGCGGCTCGCCCGTTCCCGTTTCTCTTCAAGATTGCGGGCGATCTGCTGCACGCGCGACTGCAATGCGTCTTCGTCGACCGCGTCCGGATTAAAATCGTCATCCCAAGGCAGCGCCATTTCCGCGATTCCTGGCGGAGGGCCGTCAGCGGACTCGAGGAACCGGGCATAGCCCCAAGGACCGCCGCAGTCCTCGGGCGGGCACCGACGTTTCACATAGAGCAGCCTGGGGTAGGCGAAGCTCGGATCGGACTCGCCGACAGCCAGCAGCTTGACGCGGTGGATCCAGCGATCTTCAAAGTCGTAGACATACTCGAAGGTGCGGTTCTTGTTCAACCCCCGACACAGGTCCGCCAAGGTCGCCTTGGCCGACGAGCGGAGGCCATCCACCGGCCGCGCAGGGTCGATTTCCCCGTAGGCCACCGGACCGCCGACGCTGAACCGATAGGGGTGGAGATTCTCCCAGCCCATGGCGGCTTGGATGATCGAGTGGAGGTCGTCCAGCTGCGTGGACAAGCGAACTTCGATTCGCCGAAGCACGGGGCGCGGCATATCCGCCAAACCGATCCTCAAGCGGGCAATATCGTACACTGACTCGTTCTCCGATGGAGTTCGCTGACCGAGTCTAGGCGTGCAAAGCACGGGCTAGTTCCCATGCTTTGTTCACAGAATGAACTCGGAGAAAACGGATCGAGTTTCGAAGTCGAAGCATTGCACTCTGCGGTGCCCTAGGCATAGCCGTAGAGTGTAGCACTTCAGCGAGGTGTCCGGGCAACCGGTCGTGTCGAGGGGCGCATCGGGCCGCTCGCTGCCTCCTTCCAGCACACCGTTGCGTTGTGTCTAATCGGCCTCGCGGCAAGTGGCTGCTCGCTCCCTCCGCCAGGCAAGGATTGGCGCGGAGTCGGATTCACCGGGGCAGCGAGTCACGATCTCCAGACGGTCGCTCGGGCCGGTGCGGCATGCATGCCTGACATTGATCGGGCCAAGGCGCGGATGGGTTGCAATCGGCGCCTTTCCGCAATTCCGCGAACACCGGTCCAGTCGCGCGATCGGCCTTGGTCGAAGCCGACACGGGTCTAGCGACACACAGCTCAATCGGATCGACCCATCACGCGCGAGCCCGACGATGGCGTTCCCCAATGGCATACCCGCAGCAATGGATCCGGGCGACGCGCCAGCCAATCGCAGGCCCGATCGTGACAAGTCCGCGATCAGCGGGAGTTTCAGCCTCGCCACGCAGGAGGTTCGTATGCTGAGAGTTGCACAACTGTCGTGGCCGCACCGACCGACATTGATGCCGATCTCACTCTCGAACTGCTTGGCGAGGGCGTCGCTCCTTCCGTCTTCAAGGACAGCGTCAACGCCTTCGTGGGTCTGCTGCAGGAGATGACCAGATCCGTCTGCGGAGAATCCCCTCCAGTCCGATGGCAGCTGCAGGTCAGACCCGGCGGTAATCTGATCGGTGCATCTGCCTTGCGTGGATCGGATCAGTCCCAAGTTCCCGCGATTCGTGAGTTGGCGGCCCGCTGCCTCCAACCACGCATCAAGGAAGGCACGGCGGGCGACTTGTGGTGTCCCGTTGCAGCAAGGGAGTACGTGCGCAAACTTGCCAAACTCGGCGGCGAGCCCGAGACTCGCGTCCGGCTTTGGATTGGTTCCAGCCCCCACGAAATTAACTTGTCGTTAGTGCAGTCTCTGCAAGCTGCTCCGCGCAAGCGGGTTGGCCTGCCAGGCACGGTCGCGGGCCGCCTGTCAGCCCTTCACGACCGCGGGGACATCTACATGGAAGTTCGTGAGTACATTCGGAACCGGCCGATCAAGTGTTTCATCGGGGTAGACCTCGTCGACAAGTGCAAGGACCTCTGGCGCAGACGTGTCACGGTACGCGGAATCGTTCACTATGACTCGAAAGGAATGCCAACCAAGGTAGACGTCAGAGACGTCGAAGCCCCGCCTCGTAGGAACGAACTCCCGTCTCACATGGATGTTCTTGGCATCTTGAGGAAGTACAAGTGAGAATCCGACCACGCAAGGACCTTGCTATTGCCGAGGACGGACATGCCTTCCCTGTCGCGAGGGAATGCTACGCGACCGCAGTTTTCGTCCGCATCGACATCCTCCCGCAGCGAAGGGAGACTCGGAGCTGCGCTGACCGCAACCAATTGAGTCCGGGACCGGCGTCACCGAAGTGAACCGCGGGCTTGGGATCCACCCGCGGGCACCGACGCGGCGTCACTCGGGCAGGGCTTGGCTGCTCGGCTCGGGCAGCCAACGGCTCACAACGATCCCGATCAAGTAGACGGCGGTGCTGACGACTCCGCACGCGTAGGCAAGCTGGACGAAGTGCGTCTCGCCGGGCGCGTAAGTCGACAGAGTGGTAGTGACAAGCGCGGCGAAGGTGCCGAGCATGCGGCCGCCGATATTGGCCGCGAATCCTTGGCCAGTACCCCTCAGGCGCGTCGGAAAGACGCGAGGCAGGTAATTGCCCCAAAAGCTGAACTGGGCGATTGTCACCATCCCGGCCAAGAAGATCCCGATGCCCAGCATCGTGACGTTAGCAGTTGCCGCGAAGAAGAACACAAGCGGGAAAATCACTAGACCGCAGGCTTGGAAGATCCTCAGCAAACGCCGCCGGCTCAGGAACGCGACTACCAGCACGGCCATCAGCACGCGCCCCAAGATCCCGCCAACCTCGCTTACCTGCGTGATGTAGCCGACAGCCATTTCCTGCGCGGACGTACCCATCTCTTGGATCAGGCCGGGCAGGATGCGCTGCACGTGCTGAATCGCGCCGAACGCCGCGCCGTAGCTGCAGGCGACCAAGATCGTGGTGACGATCGTGGTGCGAGCGAGTTGCGGCGTGAAGAGTTCGCGGATGCTCGGCCGCTGGAGCGCTCCGGCCGCCTTCTTCTCTTTCCACATCGGCGACTCGGGCAAGAACGGACGTATGACCATGAGCGGGATTGCGGGGAGCAGTCCAGACATCAGCGTGTACCGCCACGGATCGTGCCCGCCCATGATCGCCGGCAGGCTGTCCGCGTAGGCCACGCACAAGGTATAGGCAATGCCGACCAGCAATCCTCCTAAGGAACTGAAGAACTGCGTGAATCCCAGCACGGCCTCCCGGACCTTCGGCTCGGGGAAGAGCTCGGCCAGCCACGTGACGGCCGCGACGAATTCTACGGAGACCCCGATGAAGGTCGTGCATCGGAAGAACAGCAGCATTTCGGGGCTGGTCGAGAACGACGCCGCAGCCGCCGAGAAGCCATACAGCATGATGCTCCAGACAAGGACAGCCCGGCGCCCGAACCGATCCGTCAACCAGCCGCCGAGCAACCCGAAGATGCCTCCGAAAACAGCGGGCGCGAAGAACAGGAACCCGACCCACTGATTGAATTCAGCGGTGCCCGGACGGACATCGGCCAGCACCAGCAATGCCGGGCGGACGATGAGCGGGAGCATCAGCAGCTCGTAGATATCGAACAGGAAGCCGAGCGCCGCGACGATGCAAATCAGTATCTGCGTCCCGGTCAGCTTCGAAAGGGACTTCATGAGGTCTTTCATGACGATCGGAATTCCAGTGGCGTCGCGAAGATCAGGCGCACGCGTCCGGACGCCTCAAAATAGCACCCTTCGGAGACCCGGTCGGCCGTGCCGCTCGCATTCCCGGCCGGTGGTGGCTGCATGCGTTGGCGGCCGCAGACACCGCGACTAATTCAAGAAGCTCAACTCGCTCGTCCCGAGCAGTCCGTGAGCATACTCTTCCCACGGCTCGCGGCCCAGCTGATCGCGACGCCTGTCCAAGTATTCCGCCGCGACTACCTGCTCGTCCTCGGTCGGGTCGCGCCCCAAAGTTCGGCGGTACAACTCTGTCACGCGCTCGCGACGGTCCTCGGCCGAGGCGACAGCGTCCGCCAAGCTCCTTCCGCGGGCCTGCATCCAGCCGCTGTTGAGCACGAAGAGCTGCTGCAAGGGCGTCGTGGTGACCTGCCGGTGCGGACTGTGTTGAGTCGCCACGGGGAAGTCGTAAAGCTGCAGAACCGGATGCAAGCGCCCGCGACTGATGCGCGAATACACCGACCGCCGGGCCACTTCGCTGGAGTCGACCTCCGCCGACGGACCGCCCATGGCGAGGTTGAGTTCACCGGATGCCTGCAGGATCGAGTCACGCCATGCCTCGATGTCCAGGCGGCGGGGTGCGACGCGCCAGATCCAGCGATTCGTCGGATCGGCGACATTCGCGTGTTCGTTCATGCGACTGCTCTGCCGATACGTGGCCGAAAGCATGATTTCCTTGTGCAGCCACTTCAGAGACGAGCCGTTTTCCACGAACCGTGCCGTCAGGTCCTCCAACAGGTCGGGATGTGTCGGCTTCTGTCCCTGGGTGCCGAAGTCGGACGGCGTCCGCACCAAGTGCCGGTCGAAGTGCCAGCCCCAGACCCGATTGACCCAGACTCGCGCCGCCAGCGGGCCTGCCTCGCCAACGATCTTGTCCGCCAATTCCAAACGACCCGAGCCCTCCCGGAACGGCTCGGGTTCGCCCGGCTCGAACACGCTCAGGAACCTCCGCGGCACGATCTCGCCGGGATTGGAGACGTTGCCCCGTATGAAGACCGGCAGGTCGCGCGGCTCGCCGGGGCGCAGATCCATCCGCGTCACCGTTGGAGTCGACCCGTCCACCCACACGCCGCAATCGACGACGGCCGGCGTCATCGGCACGCTGGAACCGCCCAACTCCCGCTCCAATGCCTCGTACGCCGGTTTCATTGCCTTGATTTCGTCGTGCAGTTCCTCCGCCACCGTGTCAAGGTCCTGCAAATTGCCGTACACGCCCTTGATTCGGTATAGCCGTTCGTGCTCCCACGTCAGACGTTCCGCCTCCGCGTCCGGAAGCTCGACCATGGGCCGCCCGACCTGCCAAGTGCTGGCGAACACTCCAGCCAACCCGTAGTAATCCTTCGCGGTGATCGGATCGAACTTGTGGTCGTGGCAGCGGGCGCAAGCGACCGTCAATCCCAGCAATCCTCGCGAGACAGCGTCAACGCGCTCGTCCCAGTCATCGGTTGCGATCGTTTCGATGACGTCCTTGGAGAGCCTGCGATCCTTGTGATAGATCGGCGCGTTGCCGAGGTACCCGAGAGCGCGCATGTCGCGAGGGTCGAAGCCGGGCAGCAGGTCGGCGGCGAACTGCATGCGGACGAATCGGTCGTAGGGGATGTCCTTGTTGACCGCTTCAATCACCCAGTCGCGGTAGCGCCATGCGTTGGCGAACGGCCTGTTCGTGGCTTCGCTCGTCGGATGGTCCTCCGCCCACCTTGCAACGTCCAGCCAGTACCTGCCCCAGCGCTCGCCGTAACGCGGGGACTTCAGCAGTCGGTCGATCAGGGCGCCGTACGCCTCCGGCGCATCGTCTGCGGCGAACGACTCGATCTCGGCATAGGTCGGCGGGAGTCCCGTCAGATCGAGGTACGCGCGGCGCACCAACGTCCTGCGATCCGCCTCCGGAGAGGGGCTCAGACCGTTCTGCTCGAGCCGCGCGAGGACGAAGGCATCGATCTTGCGGCGCGTCCACTCCGTGTCCGAAACAAGGGGCGCGACGCGCTCGGCTAGCGGCTGGAACGACCACCAGCGACGACCGTCCTCGATCGGAGTGCCCGGACCGTCTTCGCCCTCCGCAGACTCCGCAACAAGCTCTGTCGATGCTTCGCGCGGGTCAACAGCACCGCTCGCGATCCAAGCCTCAAAGTCCGCTATGACGCGGTCCGGCAGTTTGCCGGTGGGCGGCATCTTGAGGACGGGATCGAGATAGCGCAACGCCCGGACCACCAGACTTCCCTCGGGATCGTGCGCAATGAGCGCTGGTCCCGAGGCACCGCCTTCCAGCACTCCCGCGCGGCTGTCCAGCCGCAAACCGCCCATGGGCTCGGCCAGTCGCGAGGAGTGACAGGTCTCGCACTGCTCCACCAAGACCGGCCGGATCCGGCGCTCAAAGAACTCAATTTCCGGGCTCTGGCCCGCGGCGAGTACCGCAAAACCGAAAAGTCCACCGATCAGCCTCATGCGAGCAATTCCCGCAGCACGGTTCCATGCACGTCGGTCAGACGGAAGTCACGACCCGCGTAGCGATAGGTCAGGCGCTCGTGATCGAACCCCAGTTGATTCAGGATCGTGGCGTGGAGGTCGTGAATGCTGACGCGATTCTCGACCGCTTGGAATCCGAACTCGTCCGTCGCGCCGTATGCGACTCCTCCGCGCATGCCGCCCCCTGCCATCCACATCGTGAAGCCATAGGGATTGTGGTCGCGGCCGTCCCCGGCTTCGGATACCGGCGTCCGGCCGAATTCCCCGCCCCAAACCACCAAGGTCTCGTCAAGCAGCCCGCGTTGCTTGAGGTCGGTGATCAGCGCGGCTGCGCCTTGATCCATGTCCGGACAGCGCTCCCGGAGGTTCTTGTTGATTTCCTTGTGGTCGTCCCACGGCTGGCCGGGTCCGTAGTAGACATGCACGTAGCGCACGCCCTGCTCGACGAGCCGACGCGCCAGCAAGCAGCCGTTGGCGAAGGGAGTCTCGCCATAGGCGTTGCGCACGTGCTCGGGCTCCTTGCGCACGTCGAACACGTCGAGAGCCTCGAACTGCATCCGATACGCAGTCTCCATCGCGCGGATGCGGGCATCTAGGAAGGCATCCCCGCCCACGCGCTCGCGATGACTCGCGTTGAGCGCCTGGATCAAGTCGAGCTGCCGACGCTGCGCAGAGGCGTCGAGAGTGTCGTTCCGCAGGTAGCGGATCATCTTCTCGGGATCGATCTCGGCATGGTTGAAGTGCGTGCCCTGATGTTCCGCAGGCAAGAATCCGGACCGCCAGAGATCGCCGCCGCGCGCCCCCGGGCTGAGCACCACGAAGCCGGGTAGATTCCGATTCTCGGTGCCCAATCCGTACGAAATCCACGCGCCCAGCGAAGGCCTCGTGGCGGCTATGTTGCCGGAATGAATGAGATTGCGGGCCGGCGTGTGCGTCGGGTTGAAGGTGTACATCGACCGGATGATGCAGAGGTCGTCGATGATTTCGCCGGTCTTGGGCAGCAATTCGCTGACTTCGATGCCGGACTCCCCGGCGGGGCGGAATTCGAACGGCGAGGGCAGCAGTCCGCCCGTCATGCGCTCCGTGCGCAGGTCGGCCGATTCCGGCCGCTGGCCGGCATACTTGCGCAAGGCCGGCTTGGGATCCAGCAGATCCATATGCGACGGCCCGCCGGTCATGAACAGGAAGATCACGTGCTTGGCGGAAGGCGCGAAATGCGGCCCCACCGCACCGCCGCTGTCCGCGGCGAGCAGGTCCTCCCCCAACATCCCTGCGAGCCCGATCGATCCGAGCCCGCCGCACAAGGACTCGACGAAACGCCGTCGACTCCATGGGCGTTCATCCAGCGGAATCATGACGATTCGAGTATACCGGAATCCCGGCTTGGCGAGACCGTCCGGGAGGATGCGAATCGCGGCTCGGTACAGCCTTGCGGCGTACCAGCCCGCCGGTCGCGCACGTTAGTACCCGATTTCGAAGACAGCGCGAATCTTGCGCTTGACGCCCCGGTAAAAGACGCCGTGGTACGGACTGGCCAGGTTTTGCTGCATGTCCTGCGGATTGAAGTTGTTGAACAGGTTGAAGAGTCGGATGCCTGCGCGGAAGCGACGGTTCTTGCCCTTCCACGGGATATTGACCTTCTTGGTAATCTGCAGATCAACGGAATTGAAGAGCGGGAACCGCCCGGCGCGGTTGCGGGGGCCGACGAGGTCGCGATACTCGTCCACGGTGGAATGCGGGAAGCCCGTTCGCACCTCCCAAACTGGAATCGTCTTCAGGCCGAACGGCAGGTTGAACTCGGACCAGGCGAGCATGCGGTGCGGCACGTCGAAGCGGAGCGGCGCCCGTTCGTTGGGCCAGATCAAGGCCGACGGGGTCGGGCCGTAAATCGAACCGAGGTCGTTGAGGTCACCCGAGGAACTGGACCTCACGTACGAGGCCGTGATGTGACCCGTTCCCTTCAGGCGGTAGCGCACCGAGAACTGAAACTCACGGTAGTAGTCCCTTCCGCCGTTGCTCATGACAAGCTCGTTGCGGTCGGCACCGGACCGACCCGCGTAAATCGGGTCGATCAAGAAATTCCGATCGGTGCGGCGGTACTGGAAGCCCGATCGGAGAAACAGGTTCTCCACCAACTCGTGATCGAGCTGGACGTTCCAGCCCAAGCTCTTCGGATTCTGCAACGGTCCGTCGAACCTCGATTCCAGACGGCGCTCCCAAGCGATGCGGCCCAGCGGGTCGTAGCGGGTCTCGATCCGTAAAGGAAGTTGCTCGAATGTCGGCACGAGCAGGCTGATGCGATCCACGAAGAGGCCCGAGCCCCCGCGCAAGACCGTGCGCGATCCGCTGCCGATCGCGTACGCGAATCCGGCCCGGTACGAAGGGTTCCACTGCGCCGACAGCGAATCCCGCTCGAAGCGCCCACCGATGTCCAGCGTGAGTCGGTTGCTGACGTGCCATTTGTCTTGGAAGAAGGCGGACATGTCGGCCTTGCGGCCGCGCACCGTGGCGGGGTCGGTGAACCGCAGGTGCATGACAGGGCGGTCGCCGACGCCCAGCCACGTGACGGGATTGAACGTCTGCTCCCCGCGATAGGACTCCCAGCCCACCTCGAATCCGGTCTTGAGCTGGTGATTGCCGAGCGGTCTGAAGTGATACAGCTCCGAAATCTTGCGACGCATCGTCGATCGGTTCTGGCGATTGAAGAACGACCCGGAAACGCGGTCGATGCCGATCATGGAGGGGTCGTAGCCCAGCGGCTTCACGTCGTTGGCTAGGTCTTGGATGGAGAAATGCGAAAGGAGCACGCCGCCGGACGCGAACTCGTGAGAGTCCTTGATGGTGTACAGGAACGCGCGACGGCGCAGGTCGGCGGTCGACGGCTGGGGCGTGAAAGCGTCCAAGCCGAAGTAGCTGAATTTCTCCGGATACACCAGAGCCGTGACCGACGCGCGATTCTTCTCCGACACCAACACATCGAATTGATTGAAGACCGTGAGCATCTCGCGCTCGACATCGCGCTCGAGGAGGGGCTGGTTAGCGTCCTCCTGATCCGCCCGGACGTACTGGTATTCTGTGGCGTGGAGCCATGCGACGCGATTCGCGATGAGCGGTGTGTTGACGGTTAGGCGCGGCGTGCTGGACTCGATGCCCATGACCCGGCCGGCACGCCGCCGAATCCGCGGCGTGAAATTCTGCAGGTCGAACCGGAACTCGGAGGGGTCGGCCGCCTTGGTTTCGACCGTGGACATGGCCCCGGCGAATCCTCCGTACTGGGCGTCGTAGGGACTCGACAGGACCTCCACGCTGGAGACCACGCTCAGGGGCAAGGTCATCACGGAGGTACGGGCCACTGGGTCCGTGACATCGACGCTGTTCAACTGCGAACCGCTCTGCGTGGCGCGGAGACCGTTCATGTTGATCTCGCCGGCGCGCCCCCGCAGCACGCCCGGAATCAGGGGCATGACATCTTCCACGCTGCGATTCGCCTTCGGGGCGTTGTCCAGCGTGGACACACCGACCGAGCCGGACGAAGTGGTCTCCGTGGGATCGATCGCGATCACGGAGGCCGACACCTCGACGGACTCGACAACCGTCTCGACTTCGAGTTCGATGTCGACACGCAACGGATCCTCCTCGCCGGGCGCGCAGACGAAATCGCTCTGGCCGCTCAAGCCCGGAGAGGTGCCGACGACGATGTAGCAACCCTCGGCCAGACTGTCGAAGCGGAACAGTCCAAGTGCGTCGGTTTCCGCTGTTTGCGGTCCGGGCGCATCCGTGTCGGTCGAATCGACCACATCGGCGGCGAGCGATTGCAGTTCGATGACTGCTCCGGCCACCCCGAAGTGCTCGCCCTGCTGCCCCTGGACGTAGGCCTGACCGATGATCGAATGACCCGCGTCCTGAGCCGCCGCTGGCGACGCCGCTAGGCACACGCCCCAGAACGTAAAGAGACACACTCCGACCCAGCGCGTGAAGCCGGGGAACCCACGCCGAGATCCGAACCCTCGCCACTCAAGTAATTGCCGCATCATTTGGTAATAACGTCAGAGGAGGGGTGTTTGTCCCATTGGGTCGAAACGAGGGGATCCTCCCGACTGTCGTCCTTCTCAATTTGTACGACGAACCGAGTCCCCTTCGTAGGTACAAGCCTTTCCGCCGTGCCAGACGCGAAGTTCGCAATCGCAAGGCGAGAACCACTGTCTCTCGCAGTCGATGGAATCACGGGCGGTCCGAACGCAGGTCCCTCCTATGCAACCAACTCCTTGATCAATTCGCCTCCGGTCTGGCTAAGCTGCTTGTCGCGACCCTGAGCGAAGTAGGTCAGTTTGGCGTCATCCAAGCCGAGCAGGTGCAGCAGCGTCGTGTGCATGTTCTTGATGGGATGCACCACTTCCACAGCCGTGCGGCCAGTCTCGTCCGTAGCACCTACGATTTCCCCGCGCGGGGCATCCCCGCCTGCCATCCAGAACGCCATCGCGGGAGCGTTGTGATCTCTGCCCCAAGCGGTCCCGCCGCCGCGGATGCCGTTGTCCGGGGAACGACCGAACTCGCCAGCCCAGACCACCAACGTTTCCTCGAGCAGGCCCGTCCGCTTGAGATCCTTGAGCAAGCCTGCAACGGGGCGGTCGATGGCATCGAGGCGCGAGCCGTGCGCCTTCTCGATGTAATCGTGGGAATCCCAGCCGGAGACGATGACTTGCACGAAGCGGACACCGCGCTCGACCAAGCGCCGAGCCAGCAGGCAGCGGCGGCCGATCGAATCCACTTCGGGATCCCCCGCACCGACTCCGTATAGCCCCCGGGTCGCTTCGGTCTCGGATTCGATGTCGATGGCCTCGGGCATTTCCGCTTGCATCCGGAAGGCCAGTTCGTAGCTCTCGATGCGCGCTGACAGCTCGTCATGCCGGGGGTGCCGTTGCGCGTGAGCGCGATTCAACTGGCCGAGGAACTCGAGCGTCTTGCGCTGCTGGAAGTCCGTGACGTAATCGGGAGGCCGCATGTCCAAGACGGGTGCTCCTTGCGAGCGCAGCGGAGTGCCTTGGTAGTGGGCCGGCAGGAATCCGTTGGACCAGTTCGCCGCTCCCCCTTGCGGGTAGGCATGATCCGGGAGCACGACGAATCCCGGCAAGTTCTCGTTCTCGGTGCCCAGCCCGTAGGTCACCCACGACCCGACCGCCGGGTCCCCGCCGAAGCGATTGCCGGTGTTGATGTGGTACAGCGCCGTCGGGTGGTTGACGGATTCCGCTTGGAGACCGCGGTAGAAGCAGACATCGTCCACGCAGTCGGCGAAATCGCGGAGTTTGGCGTTGATCTCGATGCCAAGGTTGCCCGCCCGGCGAAACTCGAACGGACTCCGGACGAAGTACCGCTTGCCGGTGTTCATGCTCGCCTCGAACTTGTTGCGCTCCTTGACGAACTCGGTCATGTGCAGTTCGGCGAGTTTGGCCTTGGGGTCGAAGGTGTCGATGTGGCTCGGGCCGCCCTCCATCAACAGGAAGATGCAATTCTTGGCCTTGACTTGGTGATGGACTGGTCGGGGCGCGAGGACGCCGGCCCGCGCGGACTCCCGGTGCAAGAGAGCGGAGAGCGCGATCGACCCCAAGCCCATGGACGAGTGGTACAGGAACTCTCGGCGAGACGGAGTCGCGGTGACGACAGAGCGTTTCATGGTCAGTACACGTACACGAATTCGTTGGAGTTGAAGAGAGCGAGCGCGAGATCCGCCAGAGCGCGGGTGGTGGGCTTCGCGTCGCTGGGATGCGGGTTGTGCTCGTACGGGCCGGTGTAGGCCGGCTGCACGAATTCGAACCGCTCCCCGGTCAGTTCGCTGGTGATGTCGTGAACGACATCGTCGGGCGGCTCGCGGGGGCTGGCGGGATGACCCTCGTAGTGGTTCGTCATCTCCCCCAGGAAGCGCGCGGTCCACTCCCGCTCCTCGGGCGTGGGAGCGCGCCCGAAGGCCCGTCGGAACGCGGCCTCGACGCGTTCGCCAAGCGGCTGGGCCGCAAGGCTCTGCGCCATGATCAGCGCGAGGTCGCGCGACTGCTCGCCGTTGAGCAGGGCGAATGCCTGCGTCGGGACGGTGGAGGCTTCGCGCCGCTCGCAGGTCAAGTCCGGGTTCGGCCCGTTGAAGACCTCGATCATCGGATCGAGCAGGCTGCGCTGCTGGAAGCTGTAAACCGAGCGGCGGTTGCGCCTGCGCCGGGTCGGCTCGGATTCGTAGAGGGGCCGCAACGTCCCCATCGCGTGACGCGGCTGACGAGCCACGTCGGAGTTGATTTGCGGGTACGTACCGGGCCCGCCGACGGAGTCGCTCAGCTCGCCGGACACGGAGAGCATCGCGTCGCGTACCTCCTCGGCTTCGAGTCGCCGCGACGCGAACCTAGCGAGGTACTTGTTCTCGGGATCCGCGGCTTCCACGGCGTTGCTGTCGGGGTGCTCGCTCGACTGCCGGTAGGCCTCGGAATACAGAATCACCCGATGCACGGCCTTGACGCTCCAGCCGTGGTCGACGAAGAACTTCGCCAGCCAGTCCAGCAGTTCCGGATGCGTGGGCTTCTTGCCCATCTTCCCGAAATTGTTCGGATTCTCCGCCAAGCCGCGGCCGAAGTGGTACTGCCAGACGCGATTCACCAGCACGCGAGCCGTCAGCGGATTGCGCGGGTCCGCGATCCAATTCGCCAAGGCTGACCGGCGTCCCGACAGGGAGTCCGGAATCGTCGGGGCTGGCATCCCCGAGTAGCGTTCGACGGCCTCCAAGACTCCGGGCGTCACTTCCTCCTCGGGCGCTTGGATATCCCCGCCGACCAGCACGTGCGTCTTCGCCGCGGCGTACTCCTCCGGCTTCATGTAGCTGGACCGGGACGCCACGGTGTCCCACTGCGGCACCAAGCCGTTGCTGACGGTCATGGCCAGCGGCTCGAACCGGAGCGCCGATAGCTTGTGCATCGTGACGCGCTTGCGGAGCAGCTTGAGTAATTCAGCCTGCTCCTTGTCCATGTACCGCTGGAGAATACTGCTGGCCGCCTTGGCGGCGACATCGGCACCCTTCTCCTCGGCCAGCCGGTCGCGAGCCGCCTCGTGGAGGTCGTGCATGCGGCGCTGGAGGACTTCGATCCGTCCTTCGAACGGCTCGAGTCCTTGTGCGAATCCCTCGGTAGACTCGGCAGGCAGGAAAGGTAGCGGGCGGCGCGCGAACGCGGTCTTCGCGAAGACCGCCTGCATCCGGTAATAGTCCTTGGTGGGGATCGGGTCGAACTTGTGGTCGTGGCACCGCGCGCAGCCGAGCGTGAGTCCGAGGAACGATTGACCGACATGGTGCGTGACGTCGTCGAGGAACAATTGACGAGACACGGCCGCGACAGCCATGCCCGTGTGCTCCCAAGGGCCGCTCCGCAAGAAACCGGTCGCGATGATTGCCTCCGGATCGTCAGGGAACAATTCGTCTCCCGCGATCTGCTCGAGCACGAAGCGGTCAAACGGCTTGTCCTCGTTGAAGCTGCGAATCACGTAGTCCCGGTACCGCCACGCGTTAGGCCGCTCGAAGTCGTTGGAATAACCCCCGGTGTCCGCGTAGCGCGTCACGTCAAGCCAATGCCGTCCCCACCGCTCGCCATAGCGCGGCGAATCGAGCAGGTGCTCCACCAAGTCCTTGTAAGCCGACTCGCTGTCGTCCGAGGCGAACGCTTCCACTTCCGCAGGGGTCGGGGGAAGCCCCGTGAGGTCGAAGGTGACGCGGCGGATGAGCGTTTCTTTCGCGGCTCGCGGCGCAGGCTCTAAACCGCGCTCGCCAAGCGCGGACAGGATGAACGCATCTACGGGCGTCCGTACCAATCCGGGATCGAACCCTTCGCTCGGAACCGGAACCGCTCGCACAGGCTGGAATGCCCACAGGTCTGCCTCGTCGAAATCCCAGCGAGCGGCCGAGCGCGACTCAACATACGGCGCTCCCTGCCCGATCCATTCGCGAATGGCGTTCCGGACGGTCTCCGGCAACTGCTTCTCCGCGCCGCCGGGCGGCATCGTCAACTGGCCTTGGTGGTCGATCACCGCCATCAACAAACTGGAGGCGGGATCCCCGGGGATCAATGCGGGGCCGCGCTGGCCGCCGCGCAAGGCTCCTTCGCGCGTGGATAGGTCAAGCTGGGCGAAGGTATTCCCCTCGCCATGGCAGCCTAGGCACTGCTGCTTCAGCGTGGGCTGAATCGTACTCCGAAAGAGGTCGTCCGCAGACGCGGCCGACAGCGCGACCAACGGCACGAACGAGCCGAGGGCAAGGGCGCGAACCAAAGTCTTGACGCGTTGCGCTAGATCCACTGCGCTTTCCCCTCACAGCTCCGCAGCACCAAGACCCGCCAACCTTGCGCACTGCCCGCCCAAGGCACGCGAGGCCCACACGGCGAGCCATTCCTCGGCTGCCGATCTTCTCGTTCCCCTCTATCCTACTCGGTATCGGCATGATCCGCTACCGTTGCGTTGCCTGAAGCCAGACGATGATTCTCCGCGGTGACATAGAGTGGCCGATTCCGGAAGACGCTGTGCGACGATGGCAGGTGCGGCGAGACCGCACGCGCCGCTGACCTAGCCTCGGATCGGGAGGTGCTGGGCCGGCGCAACGGTGCCGCAGGCACACATTCGTCGCTTGGCTGCCGATCCCGCGAATCGCCCAGCGAGACACCCGCCAAGCCGAGAGCAGAATCTAACCCGCTATGAAAATCACCAAAGTCGAAGGGCTGTTGATGTCGTGCCCGTTCGAGGAGCCGATCAAGCTGCCCTTCTACGGCGGATTGCGCACGATCCTCAAGCGTGACGCGATGCTGATCCGCGTGTCCACGGATTGCGGGATCACGGGCTTCGCGCCCGGCCCGGCCCACGTACGAGCCGCGAGAGAGATCGATGACTTGATCGGTCCGTTCTTGGAAGGGCGTGACCCGGTGGACTGGCAGGACTTCGGGTTTCGCGCCCCGCTGGACACGCAGAAGACCTACCATGCGGTCGAAGTGGCGGTGATCGACGCGGCTGCCAAAGCCGACGGAGCAACGATGTCGGAGTTGCTGGGCGGCCGCAATCGCGATCGGATCAAGTGCTACGGATCGGCGGGCATGTACATGTCGCCGGAAGGCTACGCCGCCGAGGCATTCGCGGTCCGGGAATTGGGCTTTCCGGCGTACAAGTTGCGCCCCGCCGCCGGACCGGAGGGGGACCGGCGAACGGTCCTGTCGATCCGGGAGGCCACCGGGCAAGACTTCGGGATCATGCTGGACTGCCACGGGTGGTGGAGGATGGGAGACCGCAGCTACTCGCCCGACACGATCCACCAACTCTGCCGCGACCTGTCTCCGCTGCGACCGTACTGGGTCGAAGAGCCTCTGCCGCCGGACGATCACGCTGCCTATCGCGCCCTGCGCGCCAGCGGGACGGTCACGCTGGCGTCCGGAGAGCACGAGCCGGACGAGGCGTCCTTCCGCGACTTGATCGAATCGGAAGCGGTCGACTTCGTCCAGATGGACGTGTGCTGCCAAGGGGGATTCGCCATGGGGCAAAGGGTGTTCGACGCCGCCGAGCGGCAGGGAATCCGCTTCGCGTTCCATAGCTGGGGCACGTTGCTGGAGGTGATCGCCGCCGCGCAACTCGGCACCTGCCGGGACGAGAGCGTCGTCGAGTGGCTGGAATACCCGCTGCATTCGAACGGTGGCAAGCCCGGGATGTACCCCTTCCCCGTCGCGGACGAAATCCTCACCGAACCGCTGCACTTGGAGGACGGCTACTTGGTCATGCCCGACCGCCCCGGCATCGGTGTCGAAATCGACGAGTCGGTGGTGGAGACATACCCCTTCATTCCCGGGCCGTGGTCGATCTTCCACATCGACTCGCCTCGCGAGACGCTAGCCGTGGACGGCGACCACAGCGTGCCGTGGGTTGAGGTCGAGGATTCGCCCTCGCCAGCATGAACGCTAGTCGCGATGCATCCGCGAACGCTTGCGCAGGCGCTTGCGGGCCAGCGCCTGCTTGAGACGCTTCTTCTCGCCGGGCTTCACGTAGTACGAATGCCGCTTGACATCCTTGATGATGTCCTCTTGCTGCACCTTGCGCTTGAAGCGTCGCAACGCGGAATCCAGAGGCTCGCCTTCGGTGATATGAACTTCTGCCATGTACGAACAACACCTCCCTTCCGGGATGGATTCGCCGCGGGCCACGGGTCCCCGTGGGAACCCGCGCCCAAATCCCATCATACACCGAAGCGGGTGAATCGATTTTCTTGGCCTTGGAGTCGGGCCTAGCAGGGCCGGCCCCGAGCAAGCATTGGCATACTCAATGGAGAAGGCCGCGATGATCCACATCACCGAACAGCAAGTCCGCGAATCCGTCAGCATGCCCCGCGCCATGGAGCTGGTCGAGAGGAACCTTCTCCGCCTGGCGAAGGGTCGCGCCGTGAATCACCCGCGCCGCCGGGTCGCGATGGAGAGCCGGACGTTGCTCCACTACATGGCCGCGGGTGACAACGAGAGCGGCTTGGTCGGCATCAAGGTCTATGCCTCGAATCCGGCTGTCGGGGCGCCGAACTTCGTCGTGCTGCTCTTCGACTCCAACACCGCCCAACTCCTCGCCTCGATCGACGCCAACATCCTCGGACAGATCCGCACGGGCGCGGCCAGCGGGGTCGCGACGCGCTGGCTCGCACGCGGGGACGCTTGCCGCCTTGCCCTCTTCGGCAGTGGCTTCCAAGCGGAAACGCAGCTCGAAGCGGTCGCCTGCGCCCGTAAACTCGCGAGCGTCCGCGTATTCAGTCGCAAGCCGGAAAGGCGCGAAGAGTTCGCCAGCAAGATGAGTGCCAAACTCGGCCTCGCTGTCGAAGCCGTGCAGACTCCTGAAATCGCGATGGAGGGTGCAGACATCGTGACTACCGTCACCAACTCGCGCCATCCGGTCTTTCCGGGCGAACTCTTGGAGCCCGGAGCTCACATCAACGCCGCCGGCAGCAATCACATCAAGCGTCGTGAGCTGGACGCGCTGACGGTGAGCAAGGCCAGCCTCGTCGCCGTGGACTCCCTAGAACAGGCCCGTATGGAAGCCGGTGACCTGACTCAAGCCGCCGATGAGGGGGAATTCGACTGGAGCGGAGCCTGCGAACTGCACTCGATCCTAGCGGGCGAGTCGGCTGGTCGCTCCTCGGAAGATCAAATCACCCTCTTCGAGTCCCAAGGACTGGCTTTGGAGGACATCGCGCTCGCCGAGCACCTGTACGAGGCATTCCGCTCGGAGTAGCGGATACGATAGACGCCATGCGCTTGGCTATCTCGCTTCTACTGTTCGCGGTTGCGACCGGTTACGGTCAGGATCGGTGGAATGCCCCTGAAGGGATTACGTGGCGATCCGCGACGATTCACAGCGAGGGCACTCGGCTGGCCGCCGAAGTGTTCATCCAGCAATCCAATGCCGACGAGAAGTTGCCGTGCATCTTGATGGCGCACGGCTGGGGCGGGACCGTGCGGGGGCTGCGCCGGGACGCGGTGGCCTTCGCCCGAGCGGGCTATCTCGTCGTCGCCTTCGATTACCGCGGGTGGGGCAACAGCGATCCCCGCGTCATCCTAGCCGCGCCGGGGCCGAAGGGTAAGCCGGGCAAGTTTCAAGCTGAAGTAATCGCGGTCCGCGAGGTGATCGACCCTGTCGAGCAAGGGCGCGACTGGCTGAACGCGCTGCACTGGCTGCAGGCCGAACCGGGATGCGACGCACAGCGCATCGGGATCTGGGGCAGCAGCTACTCCGGCGGGCATGTGCTCTACGCCGCGGCCCATGACAAACGTGTCAAAGCGGTGTTCAGCCAAGTCGGCGGCATGGACTCGCGATTCGTCGTACGAAACGCCGCAGAGACTCGACGCACTCTCGACGAAGCGACCCGACGGACTCGCGGCGAACTGCCCTACCCCGAGCCCGGCGCGGTCGAAGTCGGGGCATTGCGCGGCGCTCCGATCCGGGACAAGCTGATGCATTACGCCCCGGTGGAGCTCGCGAAGCAGGCCTCGCACGCCGCGTTGATGTTCGTCATCGCGGAAGACGAAGAACTCTTCGACAATCGCGACCACGGGATCAAGGCTCATGCGGCGGCAACCGGCATCAAGAAGTTGGTCGTGATTCCGGGCATCAAGCACTACGGGATTTACCGGGAGGCGCGCGAGCGCGCGCAACAGCTCGCGATCAACTGGTTCAACGAGCACCTGTAGTATTGAGTCGTAGCGTGCATTGTGGGTGGATGAACCCGACTTTGCAGCCAGTGCCCTAGTCTTCACCCGCCAGTCTAGGTCGAATCATCGGCCGTGAGTGTCCGTCGCCCAAGCGGCGTCTCGCTTTGCACGTTTCCTAGGCCGGTCCAGCAGGGGAGAGCACTCGAACTTGATCACGAGCCCACCGCGCGGTGTGCCCTCGTTTTGCGATACTCAATTTGGTCTAGAGCCATCTCGTGGTAGGCAGGAGGAACTGCAAGTTGACCGTCAACCCTCTGGGAACGAGGATGTCCAGCATGCCGACTGGATGCGGGCAGCGCACGAATACCGACTTGGCGACGCGACGGAGGTAATCGGATGTTGGACTTCTTTTCATGGGCAGTCGTCATTTTCGCTGCGGCGACCGTATGCTACGTCGTTTGGCTCCTAAACCGGGGCTTCCAGTTCCTATACGTCGGAGCTACACCGCCGGGGATCAGCGACGATGACTCGGCAGTCACGAGTTTCGTAGCGATGCTTGATGAAGCGCAGGAGTCGATGATCGTTTATGACGACGGGGACAACATCGCGGGTTCCTTGTTCAACGACCGTAGAGCGATCGATGCGGTACGTGGCAAGTTGCAAGCCTACCCCGCATTTAAGCTGCAGTGCCTCTTCAACTGCGACGGTCGCTTGGCATTCCAGCAGGAGCTGGAGAGGGAGCCCCAAGTCGACATCCGCATCCGTAGCAGAAGCGCACCAGATAGCGCGGTCCGCTACAAGATCATCGACGGCGGCGCGAAGGCATATCTTTCGAGATATGACTTGTGGTCCAAGCAGCGAAGATTCAGGATCGTCGATTGCACAGGGGTCCCGCGACGTCACCGCAGCCGCGTTGCAGATAGCGTCCTCGGACCGTTCAAGGAGCACTTCGACAATGCGTTCGGAGATTCCAGCTGAGTGAATCGCACCTATAGAGTCATGAAGTTCCGGCGGACGGTCGGTTCCCCGACGGCACTCTACCCCGTTCCCGACTGCGAGTAACCAATCACGGGTGCGGCGGCGCTGGTATACGCACACTGGTCTCGCGGTGCCGGCGATTAGTAGCGCAGGATGGGCATCAGGTAGGTCCTCACGCTCTCTTGCTATGCACGGCTCGTCGGATGCCAAGCTCACGTTCCTTGCAATTCTGGAATTGTGTGCCAGATTTACAATGGTAGTGGCATGCTCCCTCGCACTCTACACGCAAGGGTCGATTCGTGTTTGACCCAATTCCCAGCAGTCACCCTCGTGGGCCCGAGGAAGGTGGGCAAGACCACCCTAGCCCGACAGATCGCAGCCACTCGCGACACGGCCTACCTTGATCTGGAAGACCCCGCTGATCTCGCGAAGTTGACCGATGCAAGTAGCTACCTTCGGCAACAGCGTGGACGTTTGGTCGTGCTCGACGAGGTTCAGCGGAAGCCAGAGATCTTTCCGCTCCTACGCGTTCTGATTGACGAGGGCATCCGATCCGGCAGGCCAGCGGGCCAGTTCTTGATCCTCGGTCCGGCTTCGATCAATCTGCTCAGGCAATCCAGCGAGACCTTGGCTGGGCGGATGGCTGTCCAGGAACTGGCTCCGCTCGATGTTCGGGAGACCGGCATCGGGGACTCCGAGCGCCTTTGGATCCGCGGTGGGTTCCCTTCCAGCTTCTTGGCGGCGAACAACCATCACAGCTCCGTCTGGAGAGAGCAGTTCATTCGAACCTACCTTGAACGCGACCTTCCCCAGTTGGGTCCCCGGATTCCCGCCCAAACATTGCGGAGGCTCTGGACCATGCTCGCCGACGGGCAGGGTGACCTGCTCAACGCCTCGAGCCTCGCGACCGCCTTGGCAGTGGACGGCAAGACCGTCGCAAGATATGTCGATCTGCTCGTTGACGCGCTCTTGGTGAGACGGTTGACACCGTATCTCCCGAACATTCGCAAGCGACTCGTGAAGTCACCGAGGCTATACGTGAGAGATAGCGGTTTGGCCCACACGCTGTTGGGACTGGACAATCTCGAGGCAGTGCTGGGCCATCCAGTCGCCGGGAAGAGTTGGGAGGGCTTCGTCTTGGAGACCCTGATTCGGGCGGCCCCCGACCGCTCGCAGGCCAGTTTCTATCGGACAGCTACGGGCGTCGAGGTCGATCTGATTCTCGAGTTGCCCGGAGACCAGCTCTGGGCTATCGAAATCAAGCGTGGAGTCGCGCCCAAGGCGAGCAAGGGCTTGCACGTGGCTATAGGGGACCTTCGCCCGGACAAGACGTTCATCGCTTACTCCGGTACGGAGCGTTACCCGCTTGGTGATGGCATCGATGCCATAGGCTTTGGCGAACTTGCCCACCTACTCGCCGAACGCTCTCGCGGCTGAGTGGTGGCGTTCTGCTTCCGCACTCGGATCCTGACGACCGGACACATCGCGTTGGCCGGTCTGAGGGATACCGCACAGGCGGACCGCCGCGCATATCCAAGAGTCCTGAACGGACGGAACACTGATCCCGGTCTGGCGCGGTTGCCGAGGGATTGGGCTCGATACGTACAATGGGCATTCGTGCCTGCGTCCCGTGTCGCGATCTATCCGGGTTCGTTCGATCCCGTCACCAACGGCCACTTGGACCTGATCCAGCGTGCGGCCGGGCAGTTCGAGGAACTCGTCGTGGCTGTCCTGCGCCACGACACCAAGCCCGGCGAATTCACGATCTCGGATCGTCTCGCCATGCTGGAAGAGTCCGTCAAGCACCTTGAGAACGTTCGCGTCGCGAGCTTCGACGGCTTGCTGGTGGATTGCGCGCGCCAGCAGGGCGCCAGCCTGATCGTACGCGGCATCCGGGCAGTTTCGGACTACGAGTACGAATTGCAGATGGCTTTGATGAACCGGAAGCTGGCACCCGAGATCGAAACCGTCTTCATGCTGCCCTCGGAAGCGTATAGCTATCTGAGTTCGCGACTCGTCAAGGAGGTTTGCCGCCATGGCGGGCAGATCGACGAGTTCGTGCCGCCGCATGTCGCGACTCGCCTGCGAGCTCTGCTGGGACAATCGGACGAAAATGGCTAGGCTGTAGATATGACCTTCTCGGATCGCGTCGGCCGCATCAGCGAATCCGCGACGATGGCCGTTACTGCCGAAGCCGCCCGCCTCAAACGGGAGGGCGTGGACGTTGTCGCGCTCGGCGCGGGAGAACCGGATTTCCCGACGCCGGAACGGATCAAGCAGGCCGGCATCCGGGCGATCGAGGGCAACTTCACCCGCTACACCGCGGCGGGCGGCATCCCCGAACTCAAGGAAGCCATCGTCGCGTGGCACGCGCGCGAGTTCGGTACGAGCTACCAGCCGAACGAGTGCATCGCGACCGTCGGCGGCAAGCACGCCATCTTCAATTGCATGGCGGCGCTCGTCAGCGAGGGCGACGAAGTCGTCTTGCCAGTTCCGTACTGGGTGACCTTCTTCGACGTGATCAACTACTACGGCGGCAAGCCGGTCAAGGTGCGCACGCGCGAATCGAACGCCTTCTCGCTGACCGCTGAAGATCTGGAGAGTGCCATCACGGATCGCACCAAGATCGTCGTGGTCAACTCGCCCAACAATCCCTCGGGCGCGGTGGTCCCCTGTGACGAGTTCGAGCGAATCTTGGAGTTGACCTCGAGCCGCGGAATCGTGCTGCTCAGCGATGAGTGCTACAGCCACTTCGTCTACAACGCCGAACCGTTTTCAATCGCCGCTTCCGCTACGGAGAAAGAACACGTGGCCGTATCGGGATCGCTCTCCAAGACGTTCGCCATGACCGGATGGCGCCTCGGCTATTTGCTCGGGCCCGCGGCACTGATTTCGAACGTCAACAAGCTCCAGAGCCACGCGACATCCAATCCTTCGTCGATCGTGCAGAAAGCCGCGATCGAGGCGCTTGCAGGCTCGATGGACGAGGTCTACGAGATGCTGGAGCAGTACCGGACACGGCGGGAGTACGTCGTCGCGGCCCTGAACGACATTCCCGGCGTCCAGTGCCCGCAGCCCAACGGCGCGTTCTACGGCTATCCCAACGTGAGCAGCACGTTCGGAAGGGGCGGGGTGGAATCGTCCATGGACTTTGCCGGCAAGCTCCTCCGCGAAGCCCATGTCGCGACGGTACCCGGCGAGGCGTTCGGCACCTCCGAGCACATCCGCTTGTCGTACGCCGCGTCGATGGAAGACCTGGAAGAGGGGATCCGGCGGATCCGGGAGTTCATCGCGGGACTGACGTGACTCGGCTGGAACCGCTGAAGTTCCGGCCCTCGCTGCACCAAAAGGTCTGGGGCACGCACGACCTACGGCCGGTGCTCGAACCGGCATCGAGCCGGATCGGGGAGGCGTGGTGCCTGCACGACGGGAGCGTGGTCGCTTCCGGGTCACTGGCCGGGCGGCCCGTTAACTCGCTGCTTCAGGAATACGGCTCGCGCATCATGGGGCCGTCTTGGCGGGGTTCGCAACGCACGATTCCAAGCGGAAGTGACGCCGTCGCGGACGTTACGAAGCCGACCTTCCCAATCGCTGCCAAGCTGCTATTCGGCACCGGGAACCTCTCCATCCAAGTGCATCCCGACGACCGCGCGGCGAAAACGGACGGAGGCCAAGCAGGCAAGACCGAGCTTTGGTACGTGATAGCAGCCGGACCGGAATCGCTGCTCGGCCTCGGGCTCGACACCGCTCTCACGCCGGAGCAGCTTTTCGAAGAGTCGACCAACGGCACGATCGAACGCTTCATGCGATGGATCCCCGCTCGCCAAGGGGATTGCGTCCTCGTCCCTGCCGGAACCGTGCATTCCGCGGGCGGGGGCGTGATCCTGTGCGAGATCCAACAGAATTCGGACCTCACCTACAGGCTGTACGACTACCGGCGCGAGGGACTGGACGGGCAGTTGCGATCGGTGCATGTGGATCGGGCGGTCAAGGTCGCACGGGTAGCATCTCAACCCCAGCCGCGCCGGCCCAAGCTGCTCTCCAAGTCCCCGTGCCGTGTCGAATCGCTCGGTCGCTGCCCTTATTTCGCGGCCGAGCTGCTGACTTGGAACGGCCCTTTCCTTTACACGCCAGACCGGCAGAAGGCCGAAATCCTGATCTGCATTCGAGGCCACGGTGCGCTGAACGCCATTCCGTTCGTGTCCGGAGATGCGTTCTTGATCCCAGCGGAAGCAGGGCGCTTCCCGGTAGACGGAATCGACACGCAGGCGGTTCGAGCGTACCTACCCTGATCAGGCATCGGTTCTCCGAAATCGTCGCAGCGACAATGCCCAGACGATCGCCGGTCCGAGCAGCGCGATACCCAGCCAGAGCGCACCGGTGCGACCGGGCACGCCGAGGTCGAGGATGTATCCCATGCAATACGTAGAGATCGAGGCCGTGGCCATGAACAGCCCCATGTCGGCGGCGAACACGCGCCCGAGGAACCGGTGATCCGTGTTCAGGTGGAGCATCGTCGTGGAGCACACCCACACCAGCGACGATCCAGCGTGTGCGAGCACTAGGAAGAGACCGGCCAAGGGCACCCAGGTCGCTTGGCTGAACAGCATGTAACCGCAACCCGAAGCGACATAGCCGATTAGGACAGCCGCTCGCATGCTGGATTGCGTCCGGATCACTCTGGGGCCCAAGGTCAACGGTCCGAGGATCGAACCCAGTCCTTGGAAGCTGAGCAACATCGCGATGCCGAGCGCATCACTGTCGTTGACGATGAACTCGCGGCTACCGAGGATTGTCACCAGCACTACGCGAGCGCCCATGATCCCGAGACCGAACTTGAGGGTGAGGAGCAGCGCAAGTCGCCAGTCGCGAACCATGTAACGGAAACCCTCGATGATCGGCCGGAAGCTCAGGGCATCGCTCCACGCTTGCTTCCTGCGTCCGGCTAAGTGGCGCTCGAACACGTTCAAGCGGAAGACGAACCAAGCCGACACCAAGAACGAGAGACCATTCGCCACGAACACCGTCGGACGCCCGAGGTATGCAACCGCGACCCCGCCCAGCGCGGAACCGAGCGTTGCCGTCAATGACCAGGTCGTCGATCCCAGTGCGTTCGCGGCGGTCAGATCGTCTCTCTTCATCAAGCTCGGTAAGATCGCGTTCCGGCCGGCCTCAAAGAACGCAGCCGTGCCGATTTCAAGCGCCAACAGCAGGTACAACAACCAGATCCAACCCGGCGTGGTGATGAACAGCATGCAAGGGGCGAGTACAGCGCGTACCAAGTCGCTGACAAGCATGACTTTGCGTCGGCTGACTCGATCATTGACCGCGCCAGCGGTCGGGCCCAGCAGCAGCATGGGCAGAATCTGCAGGATCGCCGCCCAAGCCACCGACTCGGCCCGACCGGTCAGTTCCAAGAGCAGCGTGTAGATGGCGACGGAATAGAACCAATCGCCCGAACCGCTGACGACCTGAGCAATCCAGACCAGCCGAAAATTCGGGTACCGGCGCAGCAGGTCGCGATAGCCGCGCAGTGTGACCGGCGAGGGCACCCCAGCCACTTACTCCGGGTACAACCCGGTACGTTCCTTGGCGAGGCGGACGGTCTTCTCGGCGATGGGCGCGACGCGTTCAGCGCTCGTGCGGAGCACCCCGCGCAAATAGTCGCGGTTGTCCATCAGATCTCGATAACGCTGTTGGATCGGCTCCAGCTTCGAGGAGACCATTTCGGACACAGTCTTCTTCAGGTCGCCGTAGCGCATGGCCTCGAAGTGCCCCTGCATCTGGTCGTCTGTCCATTCGCTGAACGCTTGGAATATCGTGAGCAAGTTCGCGACGCCGTGCCCTGGAGCCTCCCAATTGACGCCCGGCTGCGAATCCGTCACAGCACGCCCGATGAGCTTGCGCACCCGATTCGGAGGATCGAGCAAGCTGACCGAGTGATTCGGCGAGGACGTGGACTTGCTCATCTTCTTGGTGGGATCGTCCAAGCCCATGATCCGCGCTCCGACGGTGGGCAGCTTCGTGTCCGGCACGACGAAGGTCTTGCCGTAGAGATTGTTGAAGCGCTGGGCGATGTTGCGCGTGAGTTCCATGTGCTGCGACTGATCGTCACCGACGGGAACGGCAGCCGCCTGATAGAGCAGGATATCCGCCGCCATCAGCACGGGATACAGGAAGAGGCCCGTTCCCACACTGTCGTCGCTGCCCTTGGCCTGCTCCATCTTGGACTTGAATTGCGTCATGCGGCCGAGCCAGCCGAACGGCACGGCGCAGGTGAAGATCCAAGCCAACTCGACATGGCTCGGCACTTGGGATTGGACGTAGACCGCGGAATGCTCGGGATCGAGCCCGGCGGCCAGATACAGCGCGGCCACCTGCTCGCATCGCTCGGGCAGCAGTTTCGGGTCGTGACGCGCCGTGATGGCGTGCTGGTCGACGATGCAGAATACCGGCTCGTAGTCGTACTGGATGGTGGCCCAGTTGCGCAACGCCCCTAAGTAGTTGCCGATGTGCAGTTCGCCAGAGGGCTGCATGCCCGAGAAAATCCGTGGCTTCATGGGGGGTCGGGGGACTTCCTCATTCTATCGTCGGCTCGCGCGGAGGCACGTCGACTTGGACGCTCGGGGCGGTCCTAGCCCCCTTTTCGTAGGCAGGTGCTGTGGACACCCCCCGATAGGCAGCGGGACGGGACATCAATCCCGCCAACATGTCCCTCCCCGACTGCACACTCAGCAAGGAGTGAACCACGTTAAGCCCTGACATGGCGTTGAGTCGCTGCAATCTGGATCGGACGCAAGCGGGACCCGTCGATCAGTCTCACCAGAACGGGAGCGCGGACGAAGCGAGTTGCGCGACTGCGTGCCACTTGCGAGAGGCGGACAAACGAGAGCACCGGCGTTGACGCGACGTGAAGCCATCACTGTGCTGAGCCATGAGTCGGCGCAGACGTACATGCCGAGCATCCAAGTCTCGAGCATGCTACGCTAGATGCAATGGCCGCCTTTCACCGATCCACGCTGGACGAACTCTGTAAACGACTGAAGGAGACTCCCCGTCACCTGATTTCTCTGTACGGTCCATGCCAAACAGGCAAGACCACGATGATCCACCAAGCGCTGAAGCGCCTTGGCGTCGATCATTGCTACTACTCTCCGAGCCAACAGCGGATTCCCTCGCGAGATCTCGAATCTCAGGGCGTTGGCACGAAGGTACCGCGTGAGGGCCAGACCGGTGCGAACTCGTTGATCGATTGCTGGGGCTCGGCGAGAGACCTCGCGCACCGTACAAGCGGCAGAGCGGTTCTCGTTTTGGATGAAATTCAAGAGATTCCCCGCTGGCCCAACATCGTGAAGGGGCTCTGGGACTGGGACCGAATCACGAAGTGCCCCTTGCAGGTAGTCGTACTCAGTTCAGTCCCGATTTCGCTCCAAGCTGACTTTCGCGGCCTAACGGGTAGATTCGAACCACTTCGAGTTCCTCATTGGTCGTTTGCCGAAATGGCCGATGCTTTCGGGTTCGACTTGGACCAGTATATATTTTACGGTGGGTACCCGGATAGTGCCAGCCGCATCGAGGACGAGAAACTCTGGCGTTCATACGTCACTGTCGACGTTGTCAAGACTGCGATCACTCGAGACTTGCTCTCGCTAGGTCAAGTGGAAAAACCAGCAGTGATGTCCACGCTATTCGACTTGTGTATCAAGTACTCTGGGCAGATACTCTCCTGCGACAGGATGATCACCCGTTTACACGAGGCATGTGACACGCTTACGCTCCGTTACTACTTGGAAGTGCTGTCGGATGCGGGCCTCGTACGCAGTCTAGGCCAGTACTCGCCTCGCTGGACATTCGCCAATCCAGGGACTCACAAATTGAGTGTACTCAATACCGCACTCTTGACGTCAGCGCGGAGATGCAGCTTTGAGGAAGCTAGGGCTGATCGGAGGTTTTGGAGTCGATTGGTCGAAACCGCGGTCGGCGCTCACTTGGTGAACTCAGGAAGTAACGCAACTCGGGTGTTCTACTGGCGCGACGGAGAACAGGAGGTGGATTTCGTTCTCAGGCGAGGCCCGGAGGTCCTCGCTATCGACGTCAGGTGCGGGACCGAGACCCGGCCGACGCTTGGCATGGAAGCGTTCAAGGCACGATTCAACGGTTGCCGAACACTACTCGTAGGGGAGGGCGGGGTGCCGCTTGGGGACTTCCTATCCACGCCTCCGGACCAATGGTTCGAAGAGTCATGAAGCGCATACGTGTTGCAGACCGCTAGCGGATCTGCCAGTGGGGCTTGGTTTCAGTGCATTCGTGCAGCAGTAGCGGCCACGCTTGTAGGCATTTGGAGAGTAACCGCGGCAGACATGCGATTCAGATCTGCCCACACCAAGTGCGATATTTCGTCGCAATCATGTGCAGTCACAACTCCACGGCTAGGGCCGCGGGCGCCGTCGACCGCGTCGAAACGTGGCTGTCGCAGGCCAGCCCAGCGCGCTGCCCCTTGCCAGCGTCACGCGGGACGCACTGATCTGCAATGCCCGATCTCGGTTCAAGCAACTCGACGTCCGTCTTGGCTAAGTCTTCCAAGGATTGCATCGGCAGCAAGACGCCTTGGTCGGCTCAGCCCGAATCGCAATGTTGGTATTGCTTGGAGATTGCTAGGCCAGAATCGTCTACGATTTCCGCGAGGGGGGTTACCGAATCGCAATGTTGGTATTGCTTGGAGATTGCTAGGTCGGCAACACGTGACACTTCGCGTAACAAGCGAATTGCGGGGGATTCGGATCATCGGTACAAGTAGCCGCGGGAATGTACAAGGTCGCGACAAAATGAATGTCCAGTTCGCTGATTTGCGCACTTGATGGAGGCAGACCAAACGTCCGGTCAGACGTTCGGTTTCGCGCACTAAGTCGACGCTCCTCGTCGGACGTGGCATACGTGACAGTTGGACCGCCCCTCACCCAGAACCGTTCTTGGTAACGAAGTGGACATCGGGAGAGGGATGCGCAGGCACTTGCGGTCGGCTCGCATGCCCGCGCACGGACCATCATGTTCGACTCCGACAAAGATGACGCCGGAGCTTCGACTCCCAGCGAGATCGTTTTCGAATGCACAGATCCGCCTTCGAATGGCTGTCCGATCGGCTCGACCCCGCTTTCGTTCAGCGGCGTGCGACTCCATGCTCTGGGGGAATCCAGTCAGCTCGGTGTCTGTGAATTCCGGCCTGAAGATTCCAGCCTTGATCGTCGGACTTCGGCGAGGCCCAGTTGGAAACGGCACGGCGCGGCCATGCATCGCCTCCTGGTGCGACTCACGGAGGTTTCGGCGTGTTGCTGTAGAATTGAGGTGAGCGGGCGGCGCGGCGAGTCGACATGTGTGCCGGCACCGATCCATTCCGCTTCGATGGTTGTGGACTTCGACCAACTACATACGTTCCTGGAGATCGTTCGCCTCAACAGCTTCTCCAAGGCGGCCAAGACCTGCTATCGCACCCAGCCGGCGATCAGTGCCCAGATCCGGCAGATGGAACTGGAACTCGAGACCCAACTCTTCGACCGGTTCGGCAGTCGCATCACCCTCACGATCGCCGGCAAGACATTCGCCGAATACGCCCGGAAGATTCTAGACCTGCGGCGGCAGGGCTTCGACGCGGTGCGCGAGCTCGACACCGTGCCGCGAGGCGAGATGAGCATCGCTGCCAACGAGGCCACATGCGTGCATGTCCTGCCGGTCGTGTTCGCGCGGTATCGCGAAAAGTTTCCCAAGGTCCAGATGCAGGTCGTGCGATCCTACGGACCCACCACGATCGAATCCGTGCTTGACAACTCGGTCGACTTCGGAATCACGCAGCTCCCCCTGCAGGACAAGAAGCTCGAAGTCGTGCAAATCTACTCCGACGAGATCCAGCTGGTCGTCTCGCCCAAGCACCGGTTCGCGAAGCGCAAGACGGTCGGTGCCGAGGAAATCGTCAAGGAACCGTTGCTGCTGCCCAAGACCGGGCGCACGCGGAAGCGGGTCAACGAATTCCTCGACGCGTACGAGGACGAAATGCGCGTTTCCATGGAACTCGAATCCAGCGAGATGCAGAAGCGTTTCGCCGAGGCCGGCCTCGGCGTCACATTCATGGCGGTCACCAACGCCCGCGAGGAACTGTCCGCTGGGCGCCTCAAGGCGGTTCGCCTGCGTCCGCTACCCATGATTCGCACGATCGGATTGATCTACCGGAAGGAAAAGGCTCTCTCGCGTGCCGCTTTGGGATTCATCCAGTTGGTCAGTGAATTCGCAGCGCAGACTCAGCAGGGTCATCGAAATTAATCGCAGCATCATGAAGTGGGTACTCAAGACCTCGAACATCATCGTCGGCAACGAACATGGTAAGTCCGTGTTCCGCTCGCTGGCGGAATGTCCCGAGGAGGTCCGTCGTCAGCTACGAGAGACGCTCCCCGGTCCGAACGCCGCCACCATTGTCATCACGAACCGCGAAGCGTTAGAAGCGATCCAGAGCCGAACCTTGGCCGCCCCGCGACGATCCAGCATCGGACAAGCGCGGCAGAAGCCGAAGCGGCGCTGGTTTGTCCCTTACCGCTGGCAGATCGTGGCCGGAGGCATCCTCTTGGCGGTTGCTGCCCTGACGGCGATTCTCGTCTGGGCGATCAATAGCTTCTAAACCGCGAGCCGCTCGGGGCGTCCCGCGCCACGGCCCCCGATCGATGGGCCGAGACCTGTCGTCGTAAGATGGGTATTCATGCGCTTGACCACATTCAGTCGAGATGAAGGCTGGCCAGAGGCCGGCTTGGTCGTAGACGGACGCGTCCTACGCCTCGCTCCATGCGGCTTTACCGACACCGTGCTGTTCCTCCGAGGCGGCGAGCAAGCCATCGCCGAAGCCGTCGAGCTCGCCGCTAGCGGCGAGCAGGGCGTGCCGCTGAGCGAAGTCCGGCAGCACGCTCCGCTACGGCCGAGAAAGTTCATCTGCATCGGACTGAACTACCGAGACCACGCCATCGAGTCAGGCATGGAGATTCCCGAAATCCCAACCGTGTTCACCAAGTACGACAACGCGGTTTGCGGTCCCGGGGATCCGATCGTCCTGCCCAAGGTTTCGAAGCAAGTCGACTACGAAGCGGAATTCGCTTTCGTGATCGGCAAGCGCGCCAAGGCGGTCCGAGCGGCCGACTGGGAGGACTACGTCTTCGGCTACACCTGCGTCCACGACGTGAGCGCCCGCGACTACCAGCTGGCGACCACGCAGTGGACGATCGGCAAGACCTTCGACACGTTCGGCCCGATCGGCCCCGAACTTGTCTCCAAGGACGAGATCCCCGACCCGAACAACCTCCGCATTCGGTTGGAATTGAACGGTCAGACCTTGCAGGACTCCAACACGAATCAGTTGGTGTTCGACGTGCCTGCGCTGCTTGAGTACCTGTCGGCCGTCATGACGCTGGAGCCCGGCGACATCGTATCGACGGGCACGCCCCCCGGAGTCGGCATGGCGCGCAAGCCTCCGATCTACCTGCGAGACGGCGATGTCTGCACCGTGGAGGTCGAAGGAATCGGTGCGCTTACGAACCCCTGCGTCGCAGAAAGCGACTAGGCTAGTTCACGCAGGCAAGCGATTCGGCTCGGCGATGCGAGCGCTAGCTCTCGGTTCCGTGCGTAGCGGCCAGCCTTGCTCGGGCCCGCGCCAAGGCTCGTTGCGCTCGATAGACATCGATTTCGAGCGATTCCAACTGCAAGCGTGAATTGGCTCTCTCCAACGCCTGCTCCGCGCGCTGCCTGTCGATTTCGGGAGCGCGCTCGGCGCTAGTCGCGAGTACGCGCACCCGGTCCGGCAAGACTTCGACCGCTCCGCCATCCAGAGACATGTACTCGTCCTGACCGGCCCCTAGCGCGAAGGTCAGCACCCCCGTGCCCAATTCCCCGAGCAGCGGAGCGTGTCCAGGCAAGACGCCCAGATAACCGGTCGAGAGAGGCAGTTGGACCGAGACGGCCTCGGTATCCAAGACGAGCCGGTCCGGCACGGCGACTTCAAGGCGGATGGTCGGGGCGGGCATGATCTCGGTTGCGTTGCGCGCCGCTATTGGGCGAGTTCCTTGGCTCGCTCCTGCGCCTCTTCCAAGGTTCCGACCATGTAGAAGGCCTGTTCCGGCAGGTCGTCATGCTTGCCGTCGACGATTTCCCGGAATCCGCGAATGGTCTCGGAGAGCTTGACATAGCGACCGGGCGTGCCCGTGAACTGCTCGGCCACGTGGAACGGCTGGGACAGGAACCGCTGGATCTTCCGCGCCCGAGCCACGATCAGCTTGTCCTCCTCGGACAGTTCTTCGACGCCTAGGATCGCGATGATGTCCTGCAGTTCCTTGTTCCGCTGCAACACGCGCTTCACGGATTGGGCGACTTCGTAATGATCCGAGCCGACTACGTTGGGATCGAGGATGCGGGATGTCGAGGTCAGCGGATCAACGGCCGGATAGATACCGAGCGACGCGATTTCGCGCGACAGGTTCGTCGTCGCGTCCAAGTGCGTGAACGTGGTTGCCGGCGCCGGATCGGTGTAGTCGTCCGCCGGCACGTAAATCGCCTGCACGGAGGTGATCGAGCCCTTCTTCGTCGAGGTGATCCGTTCCTCCAGCTGGCCCATTTCGGTCGCTAGATTCGGCTGGTACCCGACCGCGGAAGGCATCCGCGCGAGCAATGCCGAAACCTCGGAACCAGCCTGCGTGAACCGGAAAATGTTGTCGATGAAGAGCAGCGTGTCCTGGCTTTCGACGTCACGGAAGTACTCGGCGACCGTCAGGCCGGTCAGGCCGACTCGCAAGCGCGCTCCCGGCGGCTCGGTCATCTGTCCGTAGATCAGGGCGACCTTCGACTTGGTGTAGTCGTCCGGGTCCACGACGCCCGAGTCTTGCATCTCCAGCCAGAGATCGTTCCCTTCCCGGGTGCGCTCGCCGACCCCGGCGAAGACCGAGACGCCGCCGTGTTGCAGGGCGATGTTGTTGATCAGCTCCATGATGATCACGGTCTTGCCGACCCCCGCCCCGCCGAACAGGCCGATCTTGCCGCCTTTCAGATAGGGCTCGACGAGGTCGATGACCTTGATCCCGGTCTCCAGAATCTCGGATTCCGTGGACTGGTCCTCAAGCGCCGGCGCGTTCCGATGGATCGGGAAGCGCTCGGCGGTTTCAACGGAACCCCGCTCGTCGACCGGCTCGCCCAGCACGTTCAGCACCCGGCCGAGGACCTGCGGGCCCACGGGCACGGAAATCGGATGTCCGGTGTCCTCGACCCGCATCCCGCGCACCATGCCGTCGGTAGGCTGCATGGCGATCGTCCGCACGCGTCCTTCGCCCAGGTACTGCTGGACCTCGCAGGTCACGTCGAGCGGATCGGGCACGTCAAAGCCCTCGCTGGTCACGCGGACGGCGCTGAAAATCCTGGGGAGTTGGCCGGACGCGAATTGAACGTCGACGGCCGGTCCGGCGACCTGAATCACTTTCCCTACGATTGGCATCTTCCTGCTTCCTCGAATTCCGAGCGCGACCCTACTCGAGAGCCGCGGCCCCCGATACGATCTCGATGATCTCGGTCGTAATACTCGCCTGGCGCACGCGGTTGAGGTGCAGCCTCAGCTTCTCCAAGACCTCGCCGGCGTTGCGCGTCGCCGCGTCCATCGCGGTCATGCGGGCCGCGTGCTCGGCGGCGGCCGAATCCAGCATCGCTAGATGCACCTGCGTCACCACGCGCCTCGGCAGCAACGCACCGAGCAACTGCTCGGGCGGTTGCTCGTAGTCATACCCGCTGCCACCGCCACCGCCCTCGGTCGCGGGCGGCAGTATGGGCAGCAGTTGCGCCAAGGTCGTCTCTTGCACCAGCACGTTCTTGAATCGGTTGTACGAGATCCAAACCTCGTCAAGCGCGCCTTCTTGGAAACTCTGCATCGCGCTCTCCGCGATGCGCGCGGCGGTGGCGTGTTCGACGCTTCCCAGCACGCCGGGCCAAGAACCGCTGATCGGGGATGCGCGGCGACTGTAGAAGTCCACGGCCTTCTTGCCTAGCAGTTCCAATTCGACGCCGTGCTCGGAACGCTCTTCCAAGAAGTGGCGCGACGCCTTGAACAGATTGCTGTTGAACGAACCGCACAGCCCCTTCTCGCCCGAGAGCACGAGCAACCGCAGATTGCGGCAAGGGCGACGCTCCAGCAACGGGTGCGCGAAGGCGGGCTCCTCTTCCCCGGCGTGCTCGAGCACGCTGCCGATCATCTCCTCGAGCAGGTCTGCGTACGGACGGGCGTTCAGCACGGCCTGCTGCGCGCGACGCAACTTGGCCGCCGAGACCATCTTCATGGCCTTGGTGATCTGCTCCGTGTTCTGGACGGAGCGGATGCGCCGGCGAAGATCGATCAGCGACGGCATCTCTAGCTGGCCATCGCCGTCGCGTGGAGGGCCACGAACTGCTCCTTGAATTGCTGGATCGCTCCCTGCAGGGCTGCAGTCACGTCGTCGTCAAGTGCCCGCCGCTCTCGAATCAGTGCCAACGCACCGTCTTCGCCTTCGCGGTCCAGATAGTCATGGAGACCGGCCTCGAAGTCCGCGATCTGCGAGAGTTCCAAGTCGTCCAGGTAACCCTTGGTTCCGGCGAAGATGATCGCGATCTGCTTCTCGACAGTGAGGGGCGCGTATTGCTTCTGCTTGAGCACCTCCACCAATCGATCCCCGCGGTGGAGCTGCTGCTGGGAGGCCTTGTCCAAGTCCGAGCCGAATTGCGCGAAGGCCGACAGCGCCCGGTACTGGGCGAGATCGAGACGCAACGTGCCGGCGACCGACTTCATCGCCTTGATCTGCGCGTTGCCGCCGACGCGGCTGACGGAGATGCCGACATCGACCGCGGGCCGGACGTTCGCGTTGAACAGGTCCGACTGCAAGTAGATCTGGCCGTCGGTGATCGAGATCACGTTGGTCGGGATGTAGGCAGACACGTCTCCTGCCTGGGTCTCGATGAAGGGCAGCGCGGTCATGGACCCGCCGCCGAGCTGCTGGTTGAGCTTGGCCGCGCGCTCCAACAAGCGGGAGTGCAGGTAGAAGACGTCGCCGGGATAGGCTTCCCGCCCGGGCGGGCGCCGCAGCAGCAGCGAAATCTCGCGATAGGCGGCCGCGTGCTTGGAGAGGTCGTCGTAGATGCAAAGCGCGTGGCGTTCGCTGTCGCGGAAATACTCTCCGATGGCCGCGCCGGCGAAAGGGGCCAGATACTGCATCGGAGCCGGGTCCGATGCCGAGGCCACGACCACGATGGAGTATTCCAGCGCGCCGCTTTGCTCCAGCGTCTTGACGACCTGGGCCACGGTGGACCGCTTCTGGCCGATGGCGACGTAGATGCAAGTCACGTCCCCGCCCTTCTGGTTCAGGATCGTATCCAAGGCGATCGCGGTCTTGCCGGTCTGACGGTCGCCGATGATCAGCTCGCGCTGTCCGCGCCCGATCGGAATCATGGCGTCGATCGCTTTCAGCCCGGTCTGCATCGGCTCCTTGACCGGCTCGCGGTCGATCACGCCCGGAGCGATGCGCTCGACCGGGTTGAACTGCGATGTCTCGATCGGGCCCTTCCCATCGATCGGACGCCCGAGCGCGTCCACGACGCGGCCGAGCATCTCGTCACCGACGGGAATGGAGATGATGCGTCCCGTGCGACGGACTTGGTCGCCTTCCTTGAGCGTCGTGTAGTCCCCTAGCAGGACGGCCCCGACCTGATCCTCCTCGAGGTTCATGGCGATGCCGGCGATGTCTCCGGGAAACTCGACCAGTTCCCCTGCCATCACGCGCTCCAAGCCGTGGAGGCGAGCGATGCCGTCGCCGAGGGAGATCACGGATCCGACCTCCGAGACCTCCAAGGCGGAATCGTAATTCTTGATCCGGTCCCGGATCAGCTGCGAAATCTCTGCGGCGTTCATCATCGCTATGCGACTGCTTTCCTTTCCGGCTGTTGCATCAGGGGTTGCGACCCGCCATGTCTCTCGTTAGCGCGCCCAGTGTCGAGCGCAAGGACCCGTCATAGAGGGTCGAGCCGATCCGCACCACGCTCCCGCCAAGCAACGCGGGGTCGACCGTGAAGGACGCACGAACCTGTTTGCCGGTGATCTCTCGAAACCGCTCCTCGATGGCAGCCTCTTGGTCGGATCCGATCTCGGCTGCGACACGGACTTCAACCTCGACTCGATTCCGATGCTCGTCCAGCCACGCCCGGAATCCTGCCAGGATCAGGTCGAAATGCACCGTGCGCCGGTGCTCGACCACGATGTAGAGAAAATTGCGAATCAGCGTCGGCACGCCGCCGCGGTCGAAAACAGCTTCGAGCAGCGCTTGCTTGTCCTCCGGCGTTACCGCCGGTGAGCGCAAGACACCGGCCAGGTCAGGTGACTCGCGCAACAGGTCTGCAAAGCCATGCAGATGGTCCAGCGTGTCTTCAGGCGTCAGTCCGGACTCGGGCTCCAGCACAACATCGGCTAGGGCAGTGACATAGCGATTGGCAACTGCTCGAGTCATGAGTTCCGCTCAAGGACCCTGTCGGCGTCTTCGGAAGATCGAAGCGGAGGGAGGGAGAACTCGCGAGACCGGCGGCGGGCGATGCAGCGAAGCCTCGAGACTTTCAAGCTACCACATCGCCGGAGGCCGAATCGTTCGCGCGCGGACATCGATTCGCGCCGTTCGCCATCGAGGTGTGGACCTAGCGGGGCGCAGGCGGCTCTCTACGCCTTGGAGGGAGCGGAGCGGTGCCAGCACCGCGTCGGTCGTCACGATGCATGCACGCGGCTCGCTAGCGATTGGCACTGGTGTGGATCAATCGAGTTCGCGCCGATCCGGTGCGCTTCCTCAGTGCGAATCGGACCGGGTGGACGACGTCTGCCAGACTAATGCCAATTCGCGGAAAACGAAATGGATGCGGCCACGCTGAAGACGGGGAACTCCGCGGCATGAATCGACGACCGACCTTGATGGCACTCGCCATCGTCTTGCTCGCTGGCAGCCCGATTCAGCGGCTGGCGGCCCAGCCGGACGCGCCCGCCGACCCACCGGGCGCATCGATTCAGCGCCGGATCGCGCCCCCCATGAGCTATGTCTACGCCGACTGGCTCACGCGGCCGGAGCGCGAACGCGAGGAGCAACCGGACCGCGTGATCGACTCCTTGCGGATCCCGCGAGGATCGACCGTCATCGACCTCGGCGCGGGCGTCGGGTACTTCACTTGGCGACTCGCCAAGCGAGTCGGCCCGCAGGGCAAGGTGATCGCTGTCGACATCCAGCCCGAAATGCTCGAGATGCTCGAGGAAAACCTGAGCAAGCGGGGCATCAGCAATGTCGATGTGGTCTTGGGAACCGAGAGCGACCCGCGATTGCCCGAAGGCGTCGCCCAACTCGCGTTACTCGTGGATGTGTATCACGAACTGGCCGACCCGATAGCGACAATGGGCCATGTGCGGCGCGCCTTGAAGCCCGGAGGACGCTTGGTAGTGGTCGAATACCGGAAGGAAGAACCGTGGATCCCGATCCATCCGCTGCACAAGATGACGGTGGCCGAGGTACGTCAGGAGATCGAACCGACTGGGTTCGAATTCGTGGAATTGCTGGGATTCCTGCCCTCGCAGCACATCGTCGTGTTCGCCCGGCCGAGCGAATAGCGGACACCCTCCACGTCCGGGAGCGACGCGCTAACCGTCCTTGTACACGAGGGCGTGGAACTGCTTGGTGCGAATGACCGTGCGCAAGTCGGGATCGCGCTGCGCTTGGATGCGAATCTCAGGATCCAACGCTATCGCTTTCCTGAGGGGTGGAAGCGCACTCCTCGGCTCGTTCAAGAGCACCTTGACCACAGCCTTCAGGTAGTGCAAATGAGCGAGGTCCGGGTCCTTGGTCAGCCCTTTCCTAATTGCTCGGAAGGCTTCGTCCAGCTTGCGGTCGTTCACCAGTTCCACGGCGTAGTTGTAATGGTCGTCCGCTGACTCCAGTTTGAGCCGCTTGGAAGTGCGCTTCTGGCTGCAGATGTCGATGTAGATGCGCGCTCGGTGGGCGAGAGCGGCGTCGGGCCCCGCTTCCGCGTGTTTGAGGGCGCGCGCCGCCAGTCCGTACTTGCCCTCCTGGAACAGTGCCAAGGCGCTGCTGAAGCGCTCCATTTGCAACGCCTCGGCGTCCCTCTCGGCTGCTACCGCATCCTTGGCTCGACCCGCATCGCGGCGACCGGACGCACTGGCTGTCGCGATCCGCTTCGCGCGGGTTGCCTTGGTGGGCATGGTGGTTCGTCTCCCGCAACAGCGCCGCGCAACGGTTCCGCCGAGCGCGGGCAGGTGCGGCAAACTTATACCAGATCGAAGAGCCATAGGCAAGTGAGGCCGAAACACGCCCGCGCGGAGTCCAGTTCTAGCGGAGGTCCGGCATGGGCCGATGGTAGACTTCGGGGCATCATGGCCAGCCCGGCGCGATTGACCGCGCTCGCCGCGTTGCAGAGCGAGATCATGGCGTGCGAGCGATGCCCGCGCCTGTTGGAACACTGTCGACAGGTGGCCGCGACCAAGCGTCGGGCGTACCTCGATTGGGAGTACTGGGGCAAGCCCGTGCCCTCGTTCGGCGATCCCGACGCGAGGCTCCTGCTGGTCGGACTGGCACCCGGCACCCACGGCGCCAATCGCACCGGTCGAGTGTTCACCGGAGACAGTTCCGGCGACTTTCTATACGACGCTCTATTCGAAGCGGGCTTCGCTTCGCAACGAGCGGCATCGTCCCGAGGCGACGGCTTGGAGCTGCGGAATTGCTACATCGCTTCGGCCGTGCGTTGCGCACCGCCGGGGAATCGGCCGTCGCCAGCCGAGTTCAGGGCCTGCAGCGATTACCTCGCGCGCGAAGTCCAGCTCTTGCCGCGCGTGCGCGCCGTGCTCGCGCTGGGCCAACTGGCACTCGACGCGTATCTCGCCGTGCTGCGCCTCCGGGGCGTCGCATTGCGGAAACGAAACTACCCGTTTGCCCACGGCGCGCAATACGAGTTGCCCGGGACTTCCGTAGCGCTTCTGTGCAGTTATCACCCGAGCCGGCAGAACACGCAAACCGGACGGCTCACCAAACCCATGATGCTCAGCGTGTTGCGTCGCGCCGCAGCCGCAATAGCGAGGCCCTGACCCCCCTCTGCGGCGGTCAGACTTGCGATCCGCAAAAAAATTTTTCTTCCGAGGGTGCAACCACTTGACGGTGGTTGTAGTCTATACTATCTTGGATAGGAACTTGAAAGCGGGAGAATTGCCGTCGGGAATTGGCAGGCGGCAGGTGTCAGCAACCAAGATCCAACATCAACCACAAGGAGGTACGAGAATGCTACACGAGAACAAGGACGTCATCCGCAACCAGCTGCTCGGCAAGCTGGACGATCTCACTCGGCGCGACAACCGGGACGAGTTGATCCGCGAGCGCTGCAACGATCCGATGGATCAGATGCAGAACCGCTTCGAGATGGATCTCACCATCAGCGTGATCAACAACGACTTCGAGACTCGCAAGGCTGTGGAGACCGCCATCGAGCTGCTCGACAACGGCGAGTACGGCATCTGCCAGGACTGCGGCGCCGAGATCAACCCGAAGCGCCTCGAGGCGATTCCGTGGACGACTCTGTGCGTCTACTGCCAGGACGAGTACGACTGCTCGGGCGTCGCGGCTAGCCAGCCCAGCTACCGTCGCGCGGCCTAAGCGTCCTCCCCAACGCAGTCGCACCCCTGCCGCGAAGCGGCTCCAATCGATGCCGGTTTCGCCAGCATTGCGGTAGGGGTGCGCCTGCATCCGGCCCGCCGGGGCCGGTCGCAGAAGCGCACGGGGCGCGAGCCGGGGCGCGGAACGCCCGACCGGACTCTACCCGAAGTAGTCCGGAGCGTTGCCCGGGGCCCACTTGATGTTGCAGCCGGCGCTCGGCAGCTGCTCGGTCGGCGCGGGGCGCCCCGCGAGCACGGCATCGATCGCCGCCCGCAAGTCGCGACCGTCCACCGGGATTCCGTTACCGGGGCGGCTTTCGTCGAGACGGCCCCGGTACGCCAGACGCTGCTCGCTATCGAACAGGAAGAAGTCCGGCGTGCAGGCGGCGGTGTACGCCTTGGCTACCGCCTGAGACTCGTCGTAGAGATACGGGAAGCGGAAGCCGAGGCGCCCGGCCATGGCCTTGAGCTTGTCCGGTGCGTCCTGCGGATGCGAAACGACGCTGTTCGACGAGATCGCCGCCATGGCGAGACCGCTCGAAGCGTAGTCGCGGCCCAACCGGGCTAGCTCCTCCTCCACGTGAATGACGAAGGGGCAGTGCGCGCAGATGAACATCACCAGCAAGCCGCGCTTGCCTTCCGCGACATCTTGCAAGCTCATCCGGCTCCCCGAGACCGTATCGGGAAGCTCGAAGGGCGGGGCTGGCGTGCCCAGCGGCAGCATGGTGGAATTGGTCAGGGACACGCGGGAATTATACCCCGTCGCGCTTCACTGCACGCGGAACGCGAAGCGCTCGGTAGCCCGCGCGTCGCCCACGCGGTCCGTCAGGGCCAGCACGACGGTATACAGGCCGGGCGGTATCGACTCTTCCAGATCCAAGCGGAACTTCGCCGGCAGCCACAAGCGCGCGTAGTAGGGGCTGCCCGCGTCGCCCTGTGACTCGAATGCGTACAACTCCTCGCCGTCGGCATCTAGGACCCAAGCGGAGGACTCGACGTCGTACGTATTGTCTTCCCGCATGGTGTAGCCGGTGATGTAGAAGGTGGCCCAGATCTGCTCTCCGGAGTTGAAGATCGGATCCTCCATACCCGCGCCGCCGTCGGACTTGGAGAAGCGAAAGTCGCGGACGAGGAGCTCGTCGCTCGGTAGCACGCGGTCACCGTCGACGTTTAGCGAGAGTTCGTCGCTAATGGTCTTCTCCGCAAGTTCGTCTGTGACGGTGACGCGGACGGTATAGCTGCCCCCTCCCGCATGCTGGGGGAGCGTCGGCGAGTACTGCACGGTGGGTTTCCAGTTCTCGTCCTGCGGCGCGAGCTCGGTATCGAATTCCCCGCCCTCGGCCATGTAGAACCGGCGTCCGGCGGGATCGAGCGCATCCATGCGGTACCGCAGCAAGACGCGGTCGTCCGCGCCTACGCTATAGCCGCCGATCTGGAAGAGCACGTGGACGGTCTCGCCCGGCAGGAACGTGCTGTCCAGGGGAATCGCATACCCGTTCAAGCTGTCCAGCAATTCCAAGCTGTGGAAGTTCAAGACATTCGCTTCCGGGGCGTCCTCCAGCGATTCGACCGGGGGAGCGGGTTCTTGCCCGCCGAGCGGAGCGGCCGTTCCCAACAGGCAGGTGAGTGCGATCAGCGCGACCGAGTGACCGAAGACGGGGAGCCCGAGAAGCCAGCTCGATCCAGTTGCGGAAACGGCCCAGTTCACAGTGGCGACGACCTAGCTCCATCGTAAGTCCGCAACGTCTCGACCACCAACAATCAAGGGTTCCCTGTCCGAAGGGCGAGTTTGGAATCGAGACCCCGGGTAGCGACCGTCAGCGAGGTCCCTGCCAAGTCGTTCGGCCATGGGCGACAATGCAAGCACGGGAGGGCCGCCTAGTGTCAAGTCAAGCCCAGCAGCGCAAGGGAGCGCCATCGAGACGAGGATTCTTGCAAGGGGCGGCAGCTGCGGCGGCGACCGCTGCCGGCGGACTGCGCGCGGCGGAAGGCGGCCAAGAGATCAAGGTCGGGCTGGTCGGATGCGGAGGCCGGGGCACGGGCGCGGCGGCCCAAGCGCTGCAGGCCGACGACTACGCCGTGCTGACGGCGGTAGCCGACATTGACCAAGAGCGTATCGACCAATGCCTGGTTGCGGTCGAAGAGCGCCACCAAGGCAAGCAGAAGGTTCGCGTCGACAAGGGGCGTCAATTCCTTGGTCTCGACGCCTATCAGGAGGTCATCGACAGCGGGGTCGACGTGGTGCTGCTGGCGACGCCGCCGGGCTTCCGTCCGATGCACTTGAAGGCATCCATCGACGCGGGCAAGCACGTGTTCTGCGAGAAGCCCATGGCGGTGGACGTGCCGGGAGTGCGCACGGTCACGGAAGCAGTTCGCCAAGCAGAAGCGAAACGCTTGTCGCTGGTCGCGGGATTCTGCTGGCGGTACAACAGCGCGGTAGTCGCGGCGATGGAACAGGTGCTCTCCGGAGCGATCGGCGACATCGTCGTGTACTACGCGACGTTCTACACGAATCCAGTCAAGCCGATGCCTCCCGCTTTCGAGCGCCCGCTGGGCATGAGCGACGTGGAGTGGCAGATCCGCAACTGGTACAACTTCGTCTGGCTGTGCGGTGACAGCTTGGTCGAACAAGCTGTCCACAGCGCAGACAAGATCGCTTGGGCCATGGGGGACAAGCCGCCCGAGAGTTGCGTAGCGGTCGGCGGCCGCCAGATTCCGGCCCATGACGGCAACATCTTCGATCACTTCGAGGTGAATTACCTGTACCCCGACGGCGTGCGCGCCTTCCTTGGCTGTCGCCAGATTACGGGCTGTCATCGCGAGAACTCGGATTACATCCTCGGCACCAAGGGGAGACTGACGATCGGCCGGGGCCTGATGCCGCGCATCGAAGGCGAGAACCCGTGGGTGTTCCAAGGACCGAACAACAACATGTACCAAGAGGAGCATGACGTGCTCTTCCGGGCGATCCGGCGCGACGAGCCGGTCAACGACGGCGAGCGCATGGCGGGAAGCACCTTGCTCGCGATCCTGGGCCGGATGTCGGCCTATACAGGCCAAGAGCTGACTTGGGAGCAAGCTACGCAGTCCCGAGAGAAGCGGTTTCCGGACGAGTTGCGCTGGAATATGGCGTTCGACGTTCCGCCGCTGGCACGCCCGGGGCGAACGAAATTCGTCTAGCCGTGCGGTTAATCCCGGCACTGGTCGTCCTCGGCGCGGCAACACTGGCAGCCGCCGACTTCGACGCGGACATCCGGCCGTTGCTGGAAGGCAAGTGCCTAGCCTGTCATAGCGCGGCGAACAAGCTGGGAGGGCTGAGCCTCGAGAACTCCGCATCCGCCATCCAGGGCGGTGCCGGAGGTCCGTCGATCGTTCCGGGCGCACCTGATCGCAGTCCGCTCCTCGCCCGCATGAGATTGCCCGCCGGAGCGACGGGAGCCATGCCGCCGGCTGGCCCGCGGCCGAGCGAGCTTGAGCTGTCCGCGGTGCGCGAGTGGATTCTGGACGGGGCGCGCTGGGATGCTTCCCTGAACCGAGAGACCCCGGCCCCGGCGAGTCCCTTGGATGAAGGCGAGATGGAACTCGTGCGTCAGATCCGCGCGCGCATCGTCGCGGACTCGTCCGCGGACGAACGGCACGCCTTCGAGGCCTACGACCAAGCGGTTCCAGAAAGCGACACGTCGTTGCGCATGGTGCCGATCCCTGCCGGCGAGTTCTCGATGGGGACACCGCATGACGAAGCGGGACGGGGTGCCGACGAAGGCCCGGTCCGAACCGTGAGTGTCGAAGCGTTCTGGATGGGCGCGCACGAAGTGAGCTGGGACGCCTTCCGGCACTTCATGCTCCGCGTTGCGGATGTCCACGTGGACACGGACAAGGTCGCTGCCGCGGTTTCCAGCCCGACTCCCCCGTATGTCGAAATGAGTTTCGGCATGGGCATCAGCGGCTATCCGGCGATCAGCATGACCCAGCACGCGGCGAGCAAGTACGCGCAATGGCTCAGCGCGAAGACGGGGCGATTCTACCGGCTGCCCACCGAAGCGGAATGGGAGTACGCCTGCCGGTCCGGATCCCGAACGGCATACGGTTTCGGCGACGATCCAGCGACCTTGAAAGACTACGGCTGGTTCGCTGAAAACAGCGGGGGACAGTACCGGCCGCTAGGCACGAAGAGGCCGAACGCATGGGGCCTGCACGACATGCACGGCAACGTGTGGGAATGGACACTGGATCGATACGAAGATTCGTATCCGGACTCCGGAGCGCCCGTGACCGCTCCTTGGGAGCGGGCCGACCGGCTCTACCCGCGCGTTGCGAGGGGCGGCTCGTGGATGGATGGCGCGCTCCGTGCGCGTTGCGGAGCGCGGCGGGCCTCGAACGAGGCATGGAAGATACAAGACCCGCAGCTGCCCAAGAGCATTTGGTATCACACCGACGCCCCTTGGCTAGGCTTTCGGTTGGTCCGACCCGCCGAGCTTCCGTCGGCGGAGATGATGTATGCGTACTGGAATTCCGCGACCGGGAAGAGGTAGGTACGCCGCTGTCGCCGCCCTCGTCGGCGCGACCGCGCTGGCGAGTCCTGTGGCCGGACCGTCGCAGGACGCCCCATCGCGGAAACTCTTCGCGGAGGAACCCCATCTCGGCGTAGTAGCGCGCATCGATGCATACGTTCCGCACACAGTGAATCCGGCGCGAGCTTTCCGGGCGGCCTTCGACCGCATCGCGGATCTGGAGCGAAAATTCTCGAGCTATCGGGACGACTCCGAAATCCGGGGAGTCGAAGACCTCGCATGGAAACGACCAGTGCCCGTATCGGACGACCTATCGACTTTGTTGCAGTTGGCGCTCAGCATCGCTAGGGAAACAGGGGGAGCATTCGACCCTACTATCGGTGCCCTGACGAGGCTGGCACGCGAACGGGGCCTGTCGCTATCGCCGCACCGAGATCAAGCCTTCGTCCAAGCAACGCGGCTCACCGGATGGCGGCGCGTGGCTCTGGATTCCGAGCGGGACACGATCTTCTTGAAAGCGCGGGGCGTGCGATTCGATCTGGGCGGGATCGCGAAGGGATTCATCGCCGACGAAGCGTTGCGCGAACTCGCGAATCGCGGCATCGAGAGTGCCATGGTTTCGATCGCCGGGGACATCGCGGTCGGTGGCCCTCCGCCGAGCGAGCGCGGCTGGACAGTGGGACTGGACGCGGTGGGAACGCGCGGCGGTGTCGATCAGGTGCTGGTCGTGGCCAATCAGGGGGTGTCGACCTCGGGCAGCCGCGCACGGTCGTACAAGGTCGGCGATCGCCGCTGTTCGCACATCCTCTCGCCTGCGGAAGGATCTTGCACCGACCCCGACATCGCGGTGAGTGTCGTGGCGCGGACCGCCGCGGAGGCCGACGGCTTGGCAACGGCGCTGGTGTCGATGGGCCGCGAGAGAAGCGAGGCCGTCCTGTCGAAGCGGCCCGATGTCAAGGTTTACTGGGCTGGCGGCGCCTCGGCGCGAGGGCCTTCGCCCTCCTCGACGAGCAATGCGAATTGACTGCTGGGCGCTTCCCAGAGCCACATGCACCCCAAGAGGCCGGCGACATTCGGCACGATCCGCACATTGTCCGGCAACCGCGCCTTCACCTTTCGAGCGTTGCCGCCGCCGACGTACAAGTACCGGTAGTTGAAGGTGTGCCTTAGTTGTTCCAGAGCCTTCAGGAGCAACTTGTTCCATCGGGTCTTCCCGTATCGCTCCAAGGCGGCGTCGCCAAGCCACTCCTCGTAGGTCCGGTTCTTGCGGAACACGTGGTGGGCGATTTCCAAGTTGGGCACGAGCCTGCGATCCACGTACAGCGCCGAGCCCAAACCGGTTCCGAGCGTCAGCACGAACTCGACGCCACTGCCTTGGATCACCGCCGCGCCCTGCACGTCCGCGTCATTCGCGACCCGGGCCGGTTTCCCCGTCAATCCGGTCAGCGCCGAGCAGAAATCGAAACCTTCCCATGCCCTGTCGAGGTTCGGCGCGGTCAGCGTGCGGCCGGCATCCACGACGCCCGGGAAGCCGGCCGCCACCCGATCGAATGCAGGTTGCCGAGGGAGCATTTCGCCCAACACTGCGAGCACTGCCTCCGGCGTCGCCGGTCTGGGCGTGGGACACCGGTCGCGACCATCCAGCGGCTCGCCATCCGGCCCCAAGGTCATCATCTTCAGCCCGGAACCCCCGATGTCGATAGCTAGTGTACGCACAGATGCCGCCGTTTCAACGCCCACTATCGACCGGCGAAACTTTGATCGTAGCAAGCCGTGGGTACGCCGGTGGCTATTGGTCTCAGGCCGAGACCGGCCGCTAGGACTTGGGGTGGCCGCAGCCCTCTACGGGGCCTCGGAGACGTAGCTCACTCGCACGGTCCATTCGAATTCAGTGCCCGGCTCGAGAAAGATCAGACCCTGCCGCTGGACGAGGGAATTCTGGAGACCGACCCATGGCTCGGGACTGAAGAATCCGTTCCGCACATCCCCCCAGACGTTGAACAGAATCACTGGCTGCGGGGGGATATCGCTGGCTCGATGGTCGATCCGCATCGTTAATCCGGCCGGGTCCCGATACTCGATGTAGGGGTCCTCGCCCTCCGGATATCCGGTTAGCGAAGTGGCCGTCAGCGGCGGGTAGTCTCCAAGCGAAATGCCATCGGCGTAAGACAGCGGTCGGGTTTCGCCGGTCGGGATGCCGTAGTCGGTCTTGAGCAATTCCACGCTCGATGGGCTGGAGAGGATCATGGCAGCGGGGTCGCTACCGCTGACCAGCGGTGCCAGGAACGTGATGTGATTCCCGATCGAGAAGAACATCGATTCCTCGTTTGCGCCCGCCGCCCGAACCGTGTAGCGCAGTTCCAGCGCCCCGGAATTCACCGCGTAGACGACCGAGCAGAGGAATCCGAACGGATACATCTCGCGAGTTTCGCGATTGTCGCGCAACGTCAGCCGAGCGAACGCCCCACCGGCATCGGCGCGGACTTCCTCGACCTTCCACGGCAAGTCCCGCGCAAACCCGTGAATGGGCATCGGGCGACGGACGCCGCCATGCTCGTAAGCACCGCCGTCGAACGCCTCTCCAGCGCGTCGGCGCTCTTGCAGATCGGACGGGAAGTTGCGACCCGTCGCAGGCCACAGGAACGGTCCCTTGCCCATGAACCCCTCTCGCGGTGCGTAGTCCCGAGCGAGTTGGAGCGTCTCGAGCCATTCGCCGCGGTGCCTTACCCGCAGGCCGCTGAGTTCCCCGCCCTTGCTGGGTGCGATTGCCGCTTCAAGTCCACCGCTCTCGTCACGCAAGACGAGCAGCGTCACTTGGCTAGCGTCGACGCTGAGGGCAGAATCAACCGAGTAGTTGGGCGACGGCGAGACGCCGCCGCACCCCGTGACCAGAACCGCGAGGGCCCAGACCAAGCAACGCAGCTTCACGGCTGCAAGCATATCGCACGAACTGTCGCGGGCGTGCGTCGCGCGAACGCGACCAACGCCTATGTGGCTAGATTGGCTCGCCACGATGGATGAGATGCAGGATGTTGCCTTCGGGGTCCAGGAAGAACGCTAGGCGGTTCGGGCCGGCCTTGACGAACTGGACGATCTTGATGCCTTTCGACTCGAGATCCTTGACCCCCTCGTCGAAGTCGTCGACCTTGATCGCGAGGTGGCGAATCCCGGGCGTCTTCATCGCGGCCTCGACGGCACCCCCTTCGGAGGGGATGAGTTCCAGCATCGAGCCGTCATTCGCGCGTACGAACACGTTCCCGCCGTAGCGGTGAACGATCGGCATCTCGAGGTTTCGCTCGTACCAAGTGGCCAGTGCCTCGGGATCCGGGGTGGCGATCGCGGTATGTTCGATTCCGTTGTACATCAGTCTTCTTCCCTTTCTCGACCCTTGCGTCGGCAGACACCGCGCTCGGAGGCGCGAATGAATTCCACCATGTGACGCACATGGGGTCCCTCTAGCTCGGCGTCGACCTTGGCGAGGGCATCGGCCAGCGACAGGTCCGAGCGAAACAGCAGGCGGTAGGCACACCGAATGCGGTCGATCTCGCCAGCGTCCAGCCCGGCGCGCCGCAGGCCGACCAAGTTCAGTCCGTGCACGGCCATCGCGGAACCTACGTGCGTCAAGTACGGCGTCACGTCCTGGTTCACTCGCGTCATGCCGCCCACCATGGCTAGCTCCCCGATGCGGAGATGCTGCTGGACAGCGATATTCCCGGACACGAAGGCCCGGTCTTCAATTCCAACATATCCAGAGATCAGTGCTCCGCTGGCAATCACCGTGCCGTTGCCGATGCGACAGTTATGGGCGATGTGCCCGGCGGTCATGATGAAGTTTTCGTCACCGATGACGGTTTCGGATTCCGGTGCAGTCCCCCGCGAAATCGTGAAGTGCTCGCGAATCTTGTTGCGATTGCCGATGCGGAGGTAGGATCGCCCGCCATCGAACGCCTTGTCCAAGGGCGCGCTTCCTAGCACGGCTCCCGAGGAGACATCGTTTTCGTCGCCGAGGGATGTCCAGCGCTTCACCACAGCGTGGGCGTCGATACTGCAGCGAGAGCCGATCTCGACATCGTCCTCAACAACCACGTACTCGCCGATGATCGTTTCGGACCCGATCCGCGCAGTCGGAGCGATGCGGGCCGTCGCGGCGATTCGAGCCGATGAATGAACGAGCGACATGGGTTTCGCAGGCGCACCTGACCTGCAGCGGGACTGTCGCGAACCGACCCGAGCCCAACTCAATTCTCACACTCCGGCGACAGATCTGTCGAACGTCGCGAGTAGGGCTCGTGAACGACTCCCTTGGAGGACTATGAGTTCTGAACTTCGATTCGCGGATTGGGCCGAGCGTAATGGCACACTAGACGGAAGATGCCGTTTGACGATGCGGGCAACCGCAGCCGGGTGGAGGCGCTGCAAAGGCGGGGGGTAGACGTCTGGGGGCCGGAGCGGGTCTACGTCAGCGCAGACGTGAGGCTGGACGCGATCGAGGCCGGAGCGGTCATTCGTCAAGCGACGCTGTCGGGTGCCGGACTGCGCATCGCCAAGGGCGCGAAGATCGGCGTGTCGGGACACGCCGAGGTGGACGACTGCCAGATTGCGACCGATGTCGAACTCGGCGCGGGCCTCTACCAAGGGGCTACCTTCCTGCACGGCGCGAAGGTGCGCGGCTTCGCCGAGATCCGACCGGGAACCCTGCTGGAGGAAGAGGCGGAAGCGGCTCACTCCGTGGCCTTGAAGAACACGACCTTCACATCGTGCTGCGTGGCCGGGTCGCTGATCAACTTTTGCGACCTGTTCCTGAGCGGCGGCACTTCGAGGCGTGACCATACCGAAATCGGATCAGGCGCGATCCACTTCAACTTCGACCCTCGGGGCGATAAGTGGGGGAGCTTGATTGGCGGCATACGGGGCGTGTTGCTGCGCTCCGCGCCTGTGTTCGTCGGCGGAAACTGCGGCATCGTCGGACCCGTCGAGATCGGTTTCGGTTCCGTCACTGCGGCGGGTGCGGTAATCCGGAGGGACGTCGGCGCGAACGTGGTGATCGCCACGGGCAGCAAGAACGTTCAGATCCGCGATTTCGACCGCCGGATCTACGGAAGCCTGACGAGCCGCTTCCTGCTAACCGCCAAGCTGATCGGAACGTTGCGAGCGCTCGACCGCTGGTACGCTGTCGTGCGCTTGCCCAGCGCCACGGCCGATGAGCGACCCTTTTACGACGCAGCACGCGAGCAAATCGAGATACAGATCGCCGAACGGATCAAGCGGCTTGGAGGCATCGTTGGGAAGTTGCCCGAGTCGATCTCGCTCTCCCTAGCGGGATCCGCCTCCGACGACTCCCCTGCGATCCGGCAGCACAGGGATCTGATCGAGCGGTGGCCCGCTATGTCCGACGCCCTAAAGGCACCAGTTGAGGCTCCGGCACCCCCTGCCGAGTTCATCGGCGCATTCAGCGCAGCGCGGAACGCGGGGATGGGCCATATCCAAGCGATCCGGAATTCGCACGGGGGCGCGAGCGAAATGGCTGATTGGCTCGAGTGGATCGTGGACGACGTTAGCGAGCGTGCGCGCAAGTCGTTGCGCGCGCAATAGGGTCGCGGATCCCCGGAGCGCGGGACGGCTGTTTCCGGTGCAGACCTAGGATTCGGCGGGCCCCCGGCTGGAACGATCATTCCCGAAGATCTGCCCGAGTCGGTCGCGGCGGTATTGGAAGATTTTCCGAATGTCCCGCCGGACAGCAATGCGGTCGGCAATCCAACCACCCAGTACCGCGTAGCGCACGTAGTCCTCGGCGAGCGTCCCGCCGTCTCGTTCGTCGAAGCGATGCTCGTGGACCCACAATCGATAGGGTCCCCGCACTTGTTCGTCGACGAAGAGTCGGGGTGGATCCCATGTCGTGATCTCGCTCTGCCATCGCAGAGGAATGCCGCGCAAACGCAACTTATAGTCGATCTTCTGGCCTTCGCGCATCTCGATCGGTTCCGGCGTCAACACTTGGAAGCGCAACCATGGCGGCGTCAGTTCCTCAAGGTTGCGCGCTTCCGAGAAGAAATCGAAGACATGCTCCAGCGGTTGCGGCAGCCAAACACTGCTGCTGAGGCTATGGACTCGCATTCCCGTCCCCTTGCAGGCCAGCATCCATGGAGGTCCATGGCTCGCCCTCTACTCCTGACCGTTTCCCTCAGTATCGGGCACAGGATCGAGCGCGTGGGTTTTCCCGCGAGCCACCGTCGCAGCCAGTAGGCACGACGCTCGCGCGCTCGTGCGAGGTCTCGATCTGGATGGTGCCGCGACAGGTATTGGACGGGGCCAGCAGACAGGCCACTTACGCGGCTTGTCGCCGTTCAGCGGCACACCTTGGAAGCACCCGTCGCTTGACCCGATCCCGCCACCGATGGTGGTGGAACAGGTCTGCGAGACCGGTCTCCGACCGGTTCGGGAACGCAGCCTGGAATCGCATGGGCTGAATCACTCGGTTCTCAACCAGGCTCCGCTTGGTCTGCAGATGCTCTTGCCTTCAAGAACGCTTGCTCGACTTCAAGCGCACACTCGAAACTGACCAACCGTTGAATGAGGACGTTGTACTTGAAATGCGCCTCGTCGCCGTGTTCCTTGGCAAGCAGGCGATATAGTTCAAGCCCCGCGACCGCTGGGTCGATGATCGACCGGGGCACGTCAATCCCCGCCGCAGTCAGGCGCGGGGTGGCGATCAACACAAGCAGGCCTTCGACAGTCACGCGCTCGTCGGTCAAGTCACGGACCCCAGCAATGACCAGGTCGGCTCCCGGCAGGCGCGGATTGATTGTCATTGCCCGAGCTCTCGAACCATCTCGTGGACTCTCATCTTGAAGTTCTCTTTATGGACTTGAGGGTATCGCTTCAATCGCGGCTCGATCCGTTCGAAGAATCGGAGGAGTTCGGCGGGAGTGACGAGTCCTTGACGATGCATTGCTCGAACGTCGTCCTGATCACAGCCGTGGGCCCGGCACAGTTTGGACAGTGCTTGGCCGTAGAAGTCGTAGTGAAAGTAGTCAATCTTCCCGTAACGGCCAATGAAGGGGCTCCGCAGCTCCCAATCCGGAAGCGCAGGGATGAAGTGGTCAGGGGCAGCCACTTCTACGTTCACGCCCAGTGCCTCTTTCGCCAGCTCGATCGCCTCGTAGATCCCGGGTGGTTCGGGATGCAGTGCCAAGTCCACGTCGATGGTGTGTTCTCGCCATCCGAGCAGGACAGCTGAAGTTCCGCCCACCATGTAGAGGCGACCCGTGCCCCTAACGCGCTCGCCAAGGAACTCCATCAAGGAGCGGACCATCGATTCGTCGGCCAAACTCCGCATCGGGATTGGTTGCGCCCTAGCTGTGTGGGTTGGATCTGGACGCCTCGAGTTCGCCGATCTGAGCTTGCGACTCAGCGGCATTGGATTCGGCGGCTGCTAGTCGACGCTCCAATTGCAGGAGTCTCGTACGCAACCGCTGCCGTCGCTTGATCGCCCTGAACCGTCCCTCTCGCGCCCTCTGCCGTCGCTTGATCGCCATCTCGTGTGCGGCTTCTTCCTTCCGCCGCCCTTCTGCGGACTCGCGAGCAGTACTGAAGTATTCCTTCGCCACCGGGTCCCAAAGCCGCAGCCGTTGCCCGTCAAAACGGTGTTCCAAGCCGAGCAGCGGACTCTTCACCCACCGCGAGTTCCTGCCGCGCCGGGCCGCCGGCAGACGCCGGTACTGCCCATTCACCAGTTGGAAGCCCTGCAAGCGCGGACCGTCCAGAGCGCCATGGCAGTCGAACAACCAATACTCTGGCACGCCCAACTGGCGGTATAACTCCTTCTTCTCCTTGGGATCCCCCTTCATATGGCTGTCAGGGGCGAGTTCCCACACGATGTCCGGCGGCTTGCCCGCGTCCCAGATCCGATAGCTGCGGCCTATGGGGCGGCGCGCGTCGAAGGCCACGAAAAGGTCCGGCGCCACGCGCTTCGTGATGTCGTACCGCTCGTAGTACACCGCCATGTTCATGCCGAGATACGCATTCGGATGACTCTCGCAATAGGTCTCCAAGGCAAATTGAGTATCCAGCGTCGCCTTCAGATGAGCCGGGCCGCACGCCATCGCTATGTCGTCCTCGTAGGGGTATTCGACCTCGCCCAACTCCGTCGCTACGGGCGGGAGGCTGTCGGCGGGCCCAGACAGAGACGCGCTCGCAACCGACGATTTCGACCCCGGCCCGCGCTGCTGGACATCGTTTACAGACATCGACATGGTTCACCCGTGTACTTTCAGCATACACCACTTGACGGAAACTGCGTCCGGCAGTTCACCACCGCTCTTGGTTCCGCCGGATTCGGTCCCACCGGCGTCCATGCGTGACCCGCCCGTGACCGTGAGGAATTCGATCCCGAGCGTACAACTCAGGATGGCAGCGCTGGATTCGGAAGGTGGTCGTCGAAGTATTGGAGGTCAGGTGCAAGAGTGTCAGCAACAGTGTCGAGTACCCGCTGTTGACGCCGACTCGGCCCATAGCGGACCTGCTACGTTCCTTGGCCTCGAGTCCGGTCAGTTCAAAGGCATTGGATCGCTGGTCGGTGAACCTTGCGGACTGTGCGACGTTCTCAATTCACCTCTAAGGGAGGGTAGGAGGTGGTCAACCTCCAGGGTGCCGGGAAACGGCTATGCCTATTTGCGAGGGATGGCCCCAGACACCTCTGACTCGGCAATCCTGGCTCGAAGTTCTGCATTCTCGGTGCGCAACTCCGCGTTCTCGGTGCGCAACTCCACGTTTTCGGCTTCTGCCTCCAGCCTGCCAGTCCGTTCCTTCAACCTGCCAGCTCGTTCCTTCCGGCGCTCCCTTGCGTCCTCGCGACCTGTTCTCAAGTACTCCTTGGCCACCGGGTCCCACAGCCGCAACCGCTGCCCGTCAAAATGCTGTTCCAAGCCCAGCAGCGGGCTTTTCACCACGAGCAAGCCATCGCTCCGGCGTTCCGCCGGCAGACGCCGGTACCGCCCCTTCACCAACTGGAAGCCCTGCAGGCGCGGGTCGTGCATCCCGCCGTGGGGGGCGTACAACCAATACTCCGCCACGCCCCACCGCCGGTACCGCTCTTTCTTCTCCGTGGCATCCTCTTGCCACGTGCTGTCCGAGCCGAACTCCCAAATCACGTCCGGCGGCTTGCCCACCAGCCAGATGCGGTACGTCTTCTCCACCGGCCCGCGTATGTCGAAGGTCACGAACACGTCCGGCGCCAAGCAGCTCGTGTTGTCCCCCTCCTTGTCGTAGACCAGGATGTCGAAGCCGACATACACGTCCGGCCGACTCGCGAAGCGGTCGTCCAAGGCGTGCTGGGTCTCCAGCATCACCTGCCCCTGCTCGGGGCTGGATATCAGCGCAATGCCGTTCTCGCAGGGGTATTCGACCGCGTCCCGTTGCGGAGGCGCAGGGGGCACTCGGGCCAAGGGGCGTGGGGTGGGCAGCAGCGGCGGTTGCACGACCGGCACGGGGGGCTGTACGACCGAGGCTGTCGCTCCGGGGACGCTCTGCTGGATGCGCTTGACCGGCATGGAATTCGGCAGGCTGCGTGAGCCGCAGCAACTCAGTATAGCCCGCTGAGGCCGCAACTCGACGGAGCGATGCAGGGCTCATGAACATTGACCTCGCCCTGCTGTTCATAGGTCGCAATCCCCCTTCGGACGGCACGCACTCCGGCGTTTCGCGGAAACGCCGTCCCTAACCGCCTCCGAGGCGACCAGCACCGCACTCAAGGAGGACAAACACACGCTGCGACACATGGGGAGACAAACCCCACTAGGACAGATCTCACCGCGAAAACTGTGCTAGTCTCCGTTGCATGCGCAGAAACGGGACCTCGAGGGAGCGCCTTGGACACTTGGTGGCATTGCTGTGGATCATTTCACTCCTAGCCTCCTGCGGTTCGCCAAGCGGCGGACCCGAGTCGTCAGCGACGGGAACCGAGCGCGGCCCGCGCACACAGCCGGGGACGGGAATGGGCCTGTACGCTCCGTCCCAACACGATCTCTACGACGGAAAGTTCATCATTTCCGGCGACCGGATCTACCAAGCGGGCACGCTCGAGGACGAGAGCCCTTGGGACCACATGGGCAATGACGGTTCCAATCTCCGGCCGGTCGGCGGGACGGCGGAGATCGATGTCAACGAGATCGAGAACACGGGCTCGTTCCGTGCCGAACTCGAGCTTCCGGAAGGCAAGTACGTCATCGATCTAGAGGAAATCAAGGAGTTCTCTCCGTGCCAGGACGGCGGCATCGCCGCTTACCTGTTCGAGCACGGCGATTCCGGCTGCGGCGACGCGAACTGGCCCAAGAGTCTGCTGTACGTCGCGGGCTGGGGGCTCGGCTCGGCGACATTGAACGACGAGCCGCTGTACGAGAACTACGAGATCCACTTCATGGTCACCCAAGGCATGCGGGGCCGCGATCTCGTCGCCAACTACCCGCTCGATGGCAAGCAATCGGAAGCGGGCGCGGTCAACCCCGCGCTGCAGCAGTTGGACTTCTATATCCGCAGCCCCGAGAAAAACGACGCCAACCATCCAAATCGCGAGGTGTTCGATCACTTCTTCGCGATGGAAGTGACTTGGAAGTAACGCCCAAGTCATTGCCAGCCATGCGCTTAGAACATCATCCTTGACGGAAGCGCGGACAATCGGTCAGCCTGTAGCTAAGTGGCGAAGCGGATCCTCAGCACCCTCCCGCTTGTATTCCTGAGCGCGGGATGCGCCTTCCTCCAAGGGCCCCGGACCGCTCCCAACATCGTCGTGGTGATGACCGACGATCAGGGCTGGTCGCAGCTCGGGATGCGCGGGGACCCCGTGCTGCAGACACCGCGCTTGGACGCCATGGCGGCGGAGAGCGTCGAAATGACGCGATTCTACGTGTCGCCGGTCTGCGCCCCGACACGCGCCGCGCTCATGACGGGCCGGTACAACTATCGCACCGGAGTCGTGGACACGTACCTCGGCAGGGCCATGATGCACCCCGACGAAACCACGATCGCGGAAATGCTGCAGTCCGCCGGCTACCGGACCGGGATCTTCGGCAAATGGCACCTCGGGGACAACTTCCCCCAGCGGGCGATGGACCAAGGCTTTCAAGAATCCGTGCTGCACAACGGAGGCGGCATCGGGCAGCCATCCGATCCGCCCGGCTCGGACTACTTCGATCCGATCCTCTTCCATAACGGAGAGCAGCGGAGCTACTCCGGGTATTGCACCGACGTGTACTTCGACGAGGCGATCCGCTGGATCGGCGAGGGGACGAACGCGCCGTTCTTCGCGTACATTCCAACGAACGCACCGCACTCGCCCTACCTGGTGCCGGATTCGTATCGCGAGCCGTACGCGGCGCAGGGCCTGAGCGACAAGGACGCCCGCATCTACGGAATGATCACGAACATCGATGACAACATGGGTCGGCTCCTAGACCATTTGGAGGCACAAGGCATCGCCGACAACACTCTTGTCATCTTCATGACCGACAACGGGCCAACCACCCGGCTCTACCACGCGGGGCTCCGCGACCAGAAGGGGAGCGTGTACGAGAACGGAATCCGGGCGCCGTTCTTCGCACGCTGGCCGGACCGCCTCGAGCCGCTCAAGACCGACCAACTCGGAGCGCATGTCGACATCACGCCTACGTTGCTGGCAGCCGCCAACGTAAAGGCTCCTCCCGGTCTCCAGATCGACGGCGGCAATCTGCTTCCCCTCTGGCAGGGCGAGACGGAGACATTGCCCGCGCGGACGTATTTCGTGCAAGCCCATCGCGGAAACGAGCCACAGGCCTACCGCGCGTTCGCCGCGGTCGAGCAACGTTACAAGCTCGTGCAGGCACTCAGCTTCCGCGAACCGCCCCCGGCGGGAGCCCCGCTGGAACTCTACGACCTGTTGGAGGATCCTGGCGAGACCCGAGACCTGGCCGCCGAGTTACCCAAAGAGGTGCGGAGGCTGAAAGACGGGTACGACCAGTGGTTCGAGGACGTGACTTCGACCCGAGGCTTCGATCCGGTGCGATTCGCGATCGGTAGCGACCAGCAGCCGCAGGTGACGCTGACGCGGCAGGACTGGCGCATGATGACTGTCGATGGCTGGGGCCGCGGAGAGAGCGTGGTGGGCCGCTGGGAAGTGGACTCCGTTTCCGAAGGGCCGTATGACATCACCGTGACGTTCGCTGAACCGGCTTCGAGCATAGGCACTGTACGGATCGCCTTCGGCAGCACGGAGATGTGTACGGAAGTGAGGCAAGGCACCCAACAAGCGCGTTTCGAGGACGTGTCGCTCGAAACGGGTCCCGGGGCGTTCGAGGCGAGTTTGGAGACGGGGACACAGATCCAAGGAGCCTGGCATGTGGACATCTCGCGACGGTAGCGCTGGCCGAGATCCGCGGGCGGCGGTAGCCTGAGACACGGCGGCGGGACTCAGAGGAGAGGACTACTGGCTGTTGAGAACGCTAAGGCTTGCTAGCTCTTGAGCGCAGGCGTGGATGCTATCGGAACCCCGGATCAGTCTCCCTTGGATCGCTTGGTCGGGGCAGATCGGAGTGCTTGCGGCGGATGCGGGGCGTAAGACCGCGATCGCGGGCGAGTGCGCCCTCGACGAACGCTAAGCGCTGCCCCTACGAATAGCGATGCCGGGCGACTGACCCTTATCGCGACGCGACCGTCTCGCCCGCACTGGGTGGGTCAGGTCGTATGAAGCTGAGGCTTGCTGAGTCGACCGTTCCGTGGACGACACTTCACAAGCGATCTTATTCTGCGTGGTGCGAGACTGGCTTGCATATTCGCGGCCCAGCAGCCATGATCGAATCACAGACCAACCATGTCCGTTGCCACGCAATTCTCGGAGGAGACCTACCTGCGAATGGAGCAGCTGGCGCTGGACCTCTGTCGCGTCGGAGGAGAGCCGCGGGATATGATCTCCTTGCTGGGTCTCTCGGAGAACCAGTGGCAGGACTTCATGGATGCCGTCCGCGAGCATGCGAAGCCGCGGAGACCGGTGGAGGGTCACCCGATCCTGATTCCTCCGACCAGCCCGACTTCGTATATTTCCTTTCGACGGGCACTAAATCTCTGCCTGCCTGATGAGTGGACAGGCGATCTGCATTTCGAAGAGTATTTCTTCGGATTCGTCGAGCCGACCGTTACTCCTCTGGCAGGCCCTGGTGGGAGGGTGGACAGTACTCCGAGCCTTGGCACCAAGGGTGTACGCGACATGGGCAGGATCATTTCCGACCACAAGATACAGCCCTACAATGGCCCTGTCTATGTTGCGAATCACTATCGAGCACTTGCTGATATCGCCCTGAGTGCGTTGATGAATTCATCGCTGGTGGAACTGCGAGAAATTGAGCCATCATCTATCTTGTCGGCTTGGGATGTAAATGATATGCTCAATGGTGAAGATTCTGAAATCAATCACTTGGTCGAAGAATACCTAAAACCTTTGCGGCGTCAACTAGACGGTATTCGCTTGGAGACCTACGATCAATGGCTACCTACAATCGTGCGCACTTGACCGATCAGCAAGCTCTCCCTGAGTGCGTGACGTGGGCAGTGAGCCACCGGGCGCAAGGGCTGATCGCTACTGCGCCCGAGAGTAAAGCGACAAGCTCTCGAACTGATCCAAGGCCTTGGCTAGGTCGGCGGGTTGACGAAGCTTGAACTCCTTGCCGCTCATCGCTCGCACCACATTCCCGAGCACTCCGTGCCATTCGTATCGCGAGGTGTCCAGGAATACGAACGGGACGCCCAATGTCCGCAGGCGAATCACAGCGTGGTCCGAGACTCGCTGGCCGAAGTGGTGATCCTCACCGACGAAGACCACCCCGTCCGGACGCTCTCCACCGAGCAACTCGTCGATCAGCATGCGCTCGAAGAACCGCTTCTCGCTACCGCGAGCGAGCTGTTCGATGTCCACGGTATCCGGCTGGAGCATGTCAGCGACACTCGAGAGCCGCTGGAAATCGATGGTCGGTTCAAAATCCTGGCGAAGCACCACGCCCTGGTCTTCGAAGCTGAACACGGTCAGGGAGAATTCGTTGTAATGCGGGGTGCGCACGAGCTGGCGCAAGGCGGCGAAATGCGGCAGCAAGCGCGCCATGCTCGGTCGGACGGGACGACGCCTCCGGCCAATGACATCCAAGCTGACCAGCACCTTCAGCCTCCGGGTCATTCGCAAGTAGGGACGGTCCACGGGCGGCTCGTTTCGAAATGCGTAGATGGACGGGTCCTCGATCTTCCCCGGGGCGAGGGCGAGTTCCACGTTTCGCTGCCCGCGGGACAGAGCCGCCTTCATCTCCCGGCTCCCTGAGCAAGTCCGCCCGATGTCGTCCGTCAGCCGCCAAGTCACGCGATACTTCCCGGGACCGAGGGCGAATGCGGCCGAAGCGGTGAGTTCCCCCTTGAAGCCCTGCGGAACGATTTCGGATGTCTCCATGCGATCCGCGAGCCTCGCCGGAGAGCCGGGAGTGCCAGCGATGGGCTCGACGATCATCTCGAATTTCGAGGAGACCTTCCGATCCCAGAACTGCTTGCTCTTGATAGCGAACACTACGCCGGTGACGAATTTGAACTCGAAGTCGACGAAGGGCTTGACGAAGCGCGCGGTGCATTTGAGTTTCGCAGCGATGTCCGCGTTCGGCTGTGCGGGATGGGCACCAACGACCGTGAGGCACGCGGCCACCAGCAGTTTCGCGGGAGTGCGCATTTCCCGAAGGACAGACATAAGCGTATCAACATGCGTGGATTCGCAGCCCGTGCTTGGAAAGCGACTCCTGTGGGGGTGCGCCGCACCGTAGATGCCAGCGACTCCCCATGGATTGCGGGCCTGCCCCAGCCTCAGGGGATGGCTCGACCTTGGCTGGCCGCTGTCGGCACACGAGTCGCCGGCGTGGGGAGATGGCGCGAGCACGGTCATTTTCCGTGGATCGCGTACGATCAAGCGATGGAACAGCCGGACCACCACCCGGGCTTGGCGGAGGATTGGACCGTGCTCGAATCGTTCCTGCCTCCGAATTGGCGGGAAATGGCCGTGTCGACGGGTGCGTTGAAGGGATTGCGCAAGGACAAGTCCGCCGACAACCTGCTGCGGGTTCTGCTGATGCATCTCGGCTGCGGCCACTCGTTGCAGGAGACCGTCGTGCGGGCGCGGCAGGCGCAGCTCGCCGAACTCACGGCCGCCGCGTTGTGGAACCGATTGCAGAAGTCTGCGGTGTGGCTCCGTGGCCTGTGCGCGGCACTGTTTCGGGAACGCGGCTTGGAACAGGCGGGCGCCGGAGGGATTCAAGTCCGCGCCTTGGACGTGACCACCGTCAAGGAGCTTGGCCCGTATGGCTCGCAATGGCGCATCCACCACAGCGTGCGCCTACCCTCGCTGCTGTGCGACTTCTTCGGGCTGACGGCCGCAGCAGGCGCGGGGACAGGCCAGTCGTTCAAACGGTTTCCGATCAACGCGGGCGACTACCTACTGGCAGGCCAACGCTACTCGACCGTGGCTGGTCTGCGTCATGTGGCGGGCATCGACGCCTTCGCGACCGTGCCCGTCAAGACCAAATCGATCAAGCTCGGCACACTGGAAGGCGGACCGTTCGACCTGCTTGCAGCCTTGGATGGACTCCGGGCGAGGGAGGTCGGCTGCTGGCCGGCCGCCGTGCTCGACCGGGGTGGCACGGCGGTGGTCGGAAGGGTGTGCGCCGTGCGCAAGTCCACCGAGGCCATCCGTCTGGCGCGCCAGCGCTTCCCTCGGGCATCGCAACGAAGCGACCCCTTGCAATCGCGGACGCTGGAGCTGTCCCGGTACGTGATCCTGTTCACGACGTTTCCAAGGAAAGAGTTCCCTGCTGCGGACGTGCTGGAATGGTACCGGACCTACTGGCAGGTCGAGCTGGTCTTCAAGCGCTTCAAGTCGCTGGCGCAGCTCGGGCACGTGCCCAAGCAGGCCGACGAGAGCGCCAAGGCCTGGCTCTACGGCAAACTGCTGGTCGCGCTGCTCATCGAGAAGCTGGTCGACCACGCCCGCTACATTTCGCCATGGGGCTGCGACATGAAGGAGGCGTCCGCCTAGCGCACGGCGCGAGTTGGGGCATGGACCGGGTGCTGCGCAGGACGCTTGGCGACTCTGGCTCTACTTGACTCCCGCGCCGTCTCGGTCTGAGCGACGCAAGGAGTTCTCCGGGGCTTGATCCGACTCGGATGTTTCGGCCCCGGTTTCGCGGAGCACAACAAGCAATACTCCGCGGTCAGCGAGAGCGCCGATCTTGTATAGCGCGTACTGGACACCTGCCCAGGTGCCGTACATGATCAATTCCGTTGGCCCCAGCTTGCCAAAGTCGCAGCAGACGTTGCTGACCCCAGCGGCAACTGCAGCTCCGGTGAAGAGTCCAGCCGGGACACCCGCTGCGAGAGCAAGGAGTCGATTTCTCCGGCCGGCCGTCTTGCGAGAGACAAACCGAATCGCGCGAATCTGGTTCCGTGCTAACACGGTCTCGGACCGATTGCGTTGCAATCGCAGGCCGGACGGGGTCATCCCTGCGAGCTTTCCCTGCAAGCGTTCGGACGACCGCAGGAAAACCTGGACTCCTGATCGAAAATCGCCGCTCGCGTGAATGGATTTGGCTTCGTCCCAGCTCACATGCACCGTCGTCTTCTTGGCATGCAGACGGGGGACAACGGCGACACCGACCAGTAGCGACGCGACAAGCGGGACGAGTGTGAAGAACCGGATCGAGCGAGGGGAGTGTTGCATTGGACGCTGCTCTGTCTAGTACAACGAACCGAGCGGCCGATTTGTCCCAAGATTCTTTTCGAGGTGCGCCGCAGCACGTGCCTGCAACTGCGGGATGAGTACGCGGCCACTTGCCATCCGCGATGACCCCAATACTCGGGAGCCGCTTGCACAAGCACCACGCGAGATGTCGATGGGCGCACCGGGCCGCCCATCGTGCCAATACCCCGCCCTGTCGCTAAAATGGCCTTTCCGGCGTCTGTCGAGGAGTTCCCCGCATCTTGTCCGCGCAAGCACCAATGCCGAAAGTCTGGCCGGTTGCGGACGGGGCCTGGCAGGTCCGGCTCCCGCTGCCTTGGGAACTCGTCAGCGTCAACGCATTCCTGTTCCGCCAGAGCGACGGTTTCGTGTTGCTAGACACAGGGATTCGCACGGACGAGTCCCTGCAACTTCTTGAGGCCGCCATGGAGACTGCGGGCTGCGGATGGGGCTCGATTCGAGAGATCCTGATCAGCCACCTGCATCCGGACCACATCGGAGCCGCCGCGGAGATCCGGCGGCGCACCGGCGCTCCCGTGAGAATGCCCCAAGGCGAGGCCTCGTACGTGCGGCCGCTCGGGCCACACCGCAAGTTCTTCGCAGAGACGACAGAATTCCTGCAGCGGCATGGCATGCCGGGCGAGCAAGTGGACGCCCTGCGGGAGCGAGCCGAGGCCGGTTCGTCCGTCAGCGAGCGCTTGGATGTAGACGGGTTTCTGGAAGTCGGCGAGCGCATTCGCTTCCAAGGCGGGACGCTCGAGGCGATTCCGGCTCCCGGGCACTCGCCCGCCCTGCTTTGCTTCCACTGCCCGGAGCAGCGGGTGCTCTTCTCGACCGACGCGATTCTGCCCAAGATCACGCCGAACATCGGCGTGCATTGGTTCTACGACGACGATCCGCTCGGTGACTACTTCGGCACTTTGGAGAGGCTCCGGGCCGTCGACGTCGACTTGGTCGTGCCTTCGCACGGGCGCCCGTTCCAAGGGCACCGGGAATGGATCGATCGGACCAAAGAGCATCACGTGCGCCGATGCGAGGTGATTAGCGGAGTCCTCAACGGTCGGCCGCTAGACGCTTACCAGATCGCGGGCAGCGTCTGGGGCGAGGAGCGCAGTTTGATGGATCGGCGATTCGCCATGTCCGAGTCGCTGTCGCACCTCGCCTACATGGCCCTGCAGGGTCGCGTGTCCCGAATTCAAGACGGTGAGATCACGCGTTGGAGCCGGTCGTAAGCAGGTACCCGAGTCCCCATGCCGAAATACAACGTAATCGCCGACGGCCCTTTGGATTCCACGGTGCTGGAATTCGCCAACGAGAGATTCGAATTCCTCCCTTGGCAACTTGCGGTGGATGGATCGACCGATCCCGTGGATGGCATCTACACTTACGGTCACCCGCACCTTGACGGCGCGATGCTCGACAGGCTTTCGGGAGTTCGGGTGATCAGCAACTACGGCGTCGGCGTGGATCACATCAATGTTGCGGACGCTGTCGCCCGGGGCATCCCTGTCGGGAATACGCCGTACATCTTGGACGGCGCGACTGCGGACACGGGATTCGCATTGCTACTGGCGGCGGCCCGGCGCGTGACGGAGGGCGACCGCTATGCCCGATCACCGGAATTCCTGCGCTACGATCCCGGATTCATGCTGGGGCGAGAAGTGCATTCGAGCACGCTCGGGATCGTCGGCTTGGGCAATATCGGTCGCCAGATCGCTCGGCGGGCGCGAGGATTCGACATGCAGGTGCTGTACAGAAGCCGGCGCCGGAACACGGAGAGCGAAACGGAACTCGACGCTCGTTACGTTTCGCTTGACGAGTTGTTTGACGAGTCGGACTACGTGATGCTGACCTGTCCCTTGACCGCCGAGACGCGGCACTTGATTAACGCTGCCGCACTGCGAAAGATGAAGCGGACCGCGACGCTGATCAATGTCTCTCGGGGACCTGTCGTGGATACCGATGCGCTCTACGAGGCGCTGCGCGATGGCGTCATCAGCAGCGCTGGATTGGATGTCACGGATCCTGAACCGCTGCCCAGAGACCACCCGCTGCTGGGCCTCGACAATGTGACGATCCTCCCGCACTTGGGCAGCGCTACGGTCCAGACCCGGCGCGAGATGGCTCGCATTTCGATCGAGAATCTGGCTCAGGGCCTAGTGGGGCATGCTCTGCTGCACACGGTTACGGCCTGACTTGTTCCCACCACCGCCCGCGGACTTGACTCCCTGCACGGCGGTTCAGGTCGCTGCTACAGGAGTGCCTCGATTCGCTCCGCGAGGTCGGATTCCGTCATCTCGCCCGGATGATACAGCCGGACCGTGCCCTCGCGATCCACGAGCACCAGCGTAGGAGTCGTGCTCACCCCGAAATTCACGAAGTTGTCGGCGCTGAGCGGCACGGGAACCTTCCCGAGCAACGGCTTGCCCTGGACATGCCGACTCTCGATGTAGGCGCGCTCCTCTTCGGGCGGGACATCCCGGCCTCGCTGGATGTAGCCGTACAGGCGAGTCGGGGCCACCACCCTGAAACCCCTCGATGCGTAGCGACGCTCCAATTCCGCGAGCACGGGCTTCTGGGCGCGGCAGTCAGAGCACCAATGCGCCCAGAAAAAGAACAACGCCACGTTGCCGCGCAGGTCATCCACGCTCATGGGGCTCCCGCTGAGAAGTTCCTTGGCTGCCACAGGGGGCATCTGCTTCCCCTCGAGATCCAACAGCAGCAGATTCTTGTTGATTCTAGTCTCCACTCCCGTTCTGGCATACTCGCGCGCCTTGTCGCGGAGGAAGGCGATGGCTTGGCCGCGATCATCCTTCGCAACGTAGAACTTCCCGAGCGTCTCGACAGCCGCTCCGACCGCGATGGAAAGCGGCGCCTCGGGGTCTGACCCGAGCGATTCGCCCCCGAGCAGTCCTTCAGCCGACTTGAGGGTCTCCTCGGCGTAGTCCGCAGCCAGGTCCCAGTCTTTGGCGAACACCCCGGCCCGGCCGACCCATGACATCGCTGCCAGCCACTCGGCGTCGAGGTTCCCGGACGGTCGGGTTGAGTCGAACAGTGCCTTCGCCTGGGCCGACTGGCCGGCGAAGGCGAAGTCCTTGAGCCGCTGAACCGGTGGCTCGGCAGCAACGAGTCCGCGCGGTGCGGCAAGGGACAGGAGGGTCATCGTCAGGATCAAATTGCGATGCATGGCAGGCGTTGCCCTCAGCACTCTCAGAGTACGATATCGCTGGGCGCGCGGCGCACTAGGCGTCGCGCCGGGGGCTTTCGACAGAAGAGATTCTTTCGGCGCAGGAGGAAGTGTGTCGCTAGGTTATCGTCGTAGACGCATCCAGACGACCTGACCCCGCGCGGGCAAGACCGTCGCACTGCAATGAGGCTTGGTGAAACAAGGTTTTCTGGGGTGAGTTGGACGCTCGGCGGAGAGCGGCCGGGTTAGTAATTTCGCCTTCCATCAGCGGGTGCGGGCCCAGCGAGGATGGCCGCGGCGGCTTAGTTTCAATCCAGCGCGTGGCACCGTACGCTTGCGCCGGCTGAACGTGCGTCGGTCAGCCGGCTGGTAGCGCTATTCGCATTGGTAACGCTGAGCGTTCCGCGAGGTCGCACTCGCTCGCAGCCGAGGTCTTGACGCCCCGAATCTGCCGCAAGCGCCCCGGTCTGCCCCAGGCAAGTGACCCAAACAAGAAAGATCAGGAATAGCGATAGCATCCACACCGGTGCTCAAGAGCTAGAGCACCGGGCCAAGCGGTGTTCGGAACGACCGACCGCGACAGATGTGCCGCAATGCCCGGGAGCGGAAGCGGGGCATGGTCGGATTATTCCGCAGTGGACGATTCCGCAGAACCCAAACTGACCCACGCGCTCCCGAGTCGAGCCCCGAACAACACTGGTTCGCCACCCTGGTAGCTTGGGCGCGCCGATAGGCGAGCCCTACTCCGTGGCGGTTGCACCGTGCCGGGAACGCGCCCCCGCTTCCGCCTGCATAGAGGGTAACACATTCTCAACTCCTCGGTGCGAAGTTTGCCGTGTACGAGCCGCCATAGCCGTCTCTCGACCCATTCGCAGGGCCTCGACCAATTCTCGGAAGGTTGCGAAGGCACGGTGTAACCGCGGGCCCGGCAGCGTGGATCGGTGCGTGCTGGAGCTGTCGTCGCGACTGACGCGAATTCTTACATGGACCGCTTGGCTTTGCTCTTGGAGCGTGGCCGAGGCGGTGCCTCGCTATCCGATTGAACCGGCTTGCGCTTGAGATAGTTCCACTCGTGCGGGGCCTTGGGCGGCCCCGCCCCGAGTGCCGCCGCGACCTGTTCCGGAGTCGCGTCAATGCGCAAATCCCGACTGCGATAGCGTTTCGGGCGCTGCCCGCGAGAGTCTGTATCCGCTGTCGATGCGGGCTGCTCCCGCTCGGCGCGATCCTGTCTGGGTGGTTTCATGCTGTCTAAGTGGCTCCCCTGCATTCAGGATACACCTGCCGGTTGCCGACCAGCCCATCTCCAATCGCTTCCATTTGGTCGCGTGTCCAAATCCCGCTGGTTCACGCGGCCCGTGAACTCGCCGAGATCCGTTAGAAAGTGGCGCGAAAGCCGCGCCCGAGCAAGTCCCGGAAGGATCCATTCCGTTCGTATGCACGGCGGCCCGCAGGTATTCGCCCTCCCTGTGCCGCGCCGTCTCGCGCCGGCACCCTTCCACGCCCTCGTAGGACGGACGTTTGTCTTTGTGCGCGACGAAACCAAGCGCACCATGCGTCGAAATGAACTCGTGCATGGGTCGCCTGGCGGTTGAGCGCTCCGACCTCGGCGGTCGTACCGAGGCACCCGCGCCCGGTCCGCCGGTGCCTAGCGGTGCGCTGGGTGCGCTCCTAGCCGTCGAGATCAGTCTCGTCGGTTGCGACTGTACCTGCGCGTGGATTCCTACGCTCGGCCCAGGCCTCGCGAAGGCGATGGGCCAAGTGCCAAGCGGAGGCTTGGCGGATGCCGAGGTCGCGATGGAGTTGCATGCTCGATACGCCCTTGAGGCTTGTCGTGAGCAGGAAAATGGCGAAGGCCCAAGTGCGGTAGCTGAGTTTGGAGCCCTGCATCAAGGTGCCGGTCTTGGTCGAAAAGTCCGTGCGACACTTGCGGCAGCGGTAGGGCTGGGGCTTGCGGGTGGGCCGGGGCTGGACGTTGTCGGAGCCGCAGGCCGGGCAACGGACGCCATCGGGCCAGAAGATATTCGCGAACCAGCGTTCGGCACTGTCCTCGTCAGGGAACAAGCGCGCCAGCTCGACCAGTGTGACGCCCTTGCGATGAACTCCGTTAGGGCCGGTCTGCGGCATGGTCCGCGCTCCAAGCCCAGTAAAGCGAAGTTCGGGCAAGAATGCGCGTAGTTCCCGTGAATTCCCGCGCCCTCGGTATTGGAGTGGCGATGACACTTTGTATACTGGGCAATTGGGTCGCTCCGCTTCTCGCCCGTTCGTTGTTTGGCTGCGGGCGGGCCGAATCGGCACCGGCTGCCGCAGGCGTCAAGATGAATGGGAAAGCGCACCGGGACGTGATCGCGAAGCGCGACGCTGTTGAGAAGCCCGTGGACCCGTGGCTCGAGAGGTTTAACGCGAAGTGCGACTCCATTGAGAAATCACTCGCCACCCTGCGCCGGATGTTGGTCATTCTCATCATATTGGTGATTGTATTGTATCCCCTAATCATTGGATTCCTGCTCTACATCGGAGGCTATCTACGTGCATTCGCACCTTATCCCGCGAGGGTTCCGGGGGCCTACTATGGATATCCGACGCAAACCCCCTGCTGCCCCCGAGAAGACTGCCTCGGATCCCGAACTGGCGGACTCGGAGCACGCAACAGCCGAGACGCCCAATCCCGGGGGTGCCTGAGTCCCTGAGGGATTCTGGCTTCGACTACGCGCTCTGACCGTCGAGACCGCATCTTGGGTCGCTCCCCTCGCTCACCGGCACGGCCGATAGCTTGGCGCACGGACCACCGTGTCAGCCCAAGAATCGCCCTGCGAGTGACCGGCACGGCAGGCTTCTTGCCTCGAGCTTGGGTTGCCAGGAGGAGCGGGCGCGACGAGAGGCGCAGCCCCGCAACAGTCGTTCCAACTGGGTGCTGTCCGCAATGCGGGTCACGAGACTCGGTCGCACGGCACGGTCTCTCCCGAATCCGTAGAGGTTAGGGAGTGTTTCTAGTCCTTGCTAGGAAGAGACGCAATCGCTTTCCGGAATCCTGCTGGATCCCCGAGCGCGACGCTACGGTATGCCATCAACGCCGGATCCGGCTCAGTTGCGTTCAGTTCCATGCGGTAGCCGAATAGATCCCAATCCCCCGCGTCAAGTTTCATCTCCATATTGGTGCAAGCCACTACCACGGTTGGATTTCCGAGCTTCGACAGCTTCTTCAAGAACCTGTCGCGAATGCACTTCAGTGCCTCCTTCCGCCAACTGTCTTCGACGAGAACCGAGTTGCAGATCTTCTCGATGTCCCGGAGAACCAAGACACGCGGCTTGGCGGCAGCAAACTCGCAAAGGCCGTGCAACTGCCCCGACCAGCGGCCACTGCGGGATTCATACGGATCTCTGAACTTGACCATGAAACACTCGATCGAGAGCCTTCGCGCAATGTAGAGTGCCAAGCTGAAGGGCTCTTGGACAGCAGTGCCATGGGTAAGAATGCAAGTTGGAAGGGGCTCCCCTTGCTGCAGACGAGATTCGGCTACGTTCAAGATCTCCTTGACCGTCGCGCGCTGTTCGGGAGTGAGGATCGACGGCGGTTCGCGCAGGTCCCGAGATTCGACTAGCCGCCTGGTTTCGTAGACAGAATAGAGTCGATCATCGTCATCGAGGTAGCACGAATCTTCCGCCCAGCGCTCGGGTGTCCACACACCATCTATGAAATCGCAGCCGCCCAGTATCATTCGCAATCTGTCGGCACAACCTTGCACTCCATGGCCTTCCAGTCGTTTCGCAACATATGCAGCGCATTCGTGGACATCTTCAATGTCGTTCCGCAAGGCCGCGACTAGGAGCCCCGCCATGCTGTCCTCGAAGTTCTTGTCGAGTTCCACAGGGCGATCATACCATCTCTCGGGGCGGCTGGTACACCGCTCTCGGGGGTACTCACAGAGGACCTGCGAAATGGGACTCGGGCAGCCCCAAGGCTCGCGACATCGAATGTCTCGGGCCTGCTGATTCGAACCGCCTTGGCTAGACGACCCCAGCGGTCAGGCGGGTGCTCCCCCAACCGGCGGCGGGCTCGCTCGGCACGATCACTCCCGGAAGATTCCAGTACGCATTGGTACTACGTGACAACACCAAGACCCTCGGCGACGGCGCAATCAAGCCTGCGCGGGCGAGAGCACTCGCAGACGCTGGACGATTGCCGGCAGGGCCTCTAGTAACCGGTCCACATCATCCCCAGAACTTGTCCTGCCGAGCGAGAACCGTAGCGTCGACTTGGCTTGGTTGCGTCTCAAGCCGATCGCGGAGAGGACGTGCGAGGGCTCGCTCGAACCGCTCGAACAAGCCGAGCCGCTGGACACCGCGAATCCGTGCAGATCGAGCGAAATCAGCATCGGCTCTGACTCGGCTCCATCGAACCGCACGCTAGCCGTGTTAGGCAGGCGCGGCGAGGTCGCGCAATGAACATGAGTGTCCGGGATCCGTTCCAAGATTCCGCTCTCCAGCCGATCCCGTAAGGCCTCGATGCGCCTTCCGTCGGATTGCCAGCGATTTCCTGCCAGTTCCGCGGCGGTCCCAAGGCCGGTGATCCCGGGCACGTTCTCGGTGCCCGGCCGCCGGTCTCGCTCGTGCTTCCCTCCGTACTGGACCTTGGTCAGTTGCAGGCCTCGCCTCACGTAGAGGGCACCGACTCCCTTGGGGCCGTAAATCTTGTGAGCGCTCAGGCTGAACAGATCCACGCCGAGCTCGCCAACGGGAGTAGGCACCTTCCCGAAGCTCTGTACTCCGTCGACATGGAAGAGTACGCCAGTTTCCTTGGCGATGCGTCCGATCTCGGCCACTGGCTGCAACGTGCCGACCTCGTTGCTGGCATGCATGACAGACACCAGCACCGTGCTAGGCCGAATCGCGGCCCGCACGTCGTCTGGCGAGACTACGCCGTCAAGTCCAACGGGAATGTACGTGACGTCGACTCCTTCGCGTTCCAGCTGCTGGCAGGCGTTCAGCACGGCTGGATGCTCGATCTGGCTCGTGATGACGTGTCTCGCTCCGTCGCGAGACTCGCGCACGATTCCGAAGATGGCCAAGTTGTCGGCTTCCGTGCCGCCGCTCGTGAAGACCAGATCGCGAGGCTCGCACTCCAGCTGATTCGCCACCTGCCGTCGCGCAGTCTCGACTCCCTGGCGGGCAATCTGGCCAAAGCCGTGCAGACTCGATGCATTGCCGTATGCCTCGCGGAAGTGCGGCAGCATCGCGTCCAAGACGCACGGATCTACCGGCGTCGTCGCGTTGTGGTCAAAGTAGATCCGTTGCACGGCAGCGGGACTGACTTCAAGTATAGGCAGGGGTTCAGGGCCTCGATCATCAATACCGGTCTGCGTTTATAGGGCGGGAGCGGGCTTGGGGGCAGTGACGTCGGGTCTTCCCTTCAGCCCTCCGCCGCACTTTATCCGGGATTGCCCGTGGGTTGCACGCGGGGCGGCTTGCTAGGACAATAGAAGCAGACATGGGATTCAGAATCCTCGCGCTGGCGATTACCCTTCCCCTGCTGGCATCCGCCGCGGACCTAGCAGAACAGGCGAACGCGATTCTCAAAGAGAACTGCCAAGCCTGTCACGGCGCTGCCATTCAGCAGTCCGGCCTTGACCTGCGCACGCGGGACAAGATCCTGCTGGGAGGCGAGCGCGGCGCGGCAGTGACCGGCGCGAGCCTGAGCGGTAGCTGGCTGTGGCGGCTCGTCACTCACTCGACCAAGCCATTCATGCCGATAGGCGGCAAGCTGGGCGACGAGGACATCGAAGTCCTGCGGAAGTGGATCCTCGCCGGGGCGCCGATGCCGGAGACTGCGGTCTCCGACGAAGAGGCCGAGCGCCTCGCGGCACTCAAGAAGCTGGAGGATCGTCCGATCACCGAAGAGGAGCGGGAGTGGTGGGCATTCGTCAACCCGAAGCGGCCGACAGTTCCTGGCGACGCGGACTCCCATCCGGTGGATGCCTTCCTCGAGGCCGAGCTCAACGAGCAGGGATTGACGCCGAGCGGGCCGGCCGACAAGCGCACGCTCGTCCAGCGCGTGTACTTGGACGTTACGGGTCTACCCCCGACACCGGACGAGGTGAAGTCGTTCCTAGACGACGAATCGGAAGACGCTTGGGAAACCCTTGTCGACCGCCTCCTCGAGTCGCCGCACTACGGAGAGCGCTGGGGCAGGCATTGGCTTGACCTCGTGCATTACGCGGACTCCGGGGGTTACGAGCGCGACTTCGACTGGCCGACGATGTGGCGCTATCGCGATTACGTGGTCGACGCGTTCAACAAGGACAAGCCGTACGATCTCTTCATCCGCGAACAGATCGCGGGAGACGAGATCGCGCCGGACTCGGCTGAATCGAACATCGCCACGGGCTACCTGCGCATGGTGCTGGACAACAACATCAAGGACGAGCGCACGCGCATGGACGAACTTGACGACAACGTCGCCACCACCGCGCAGACCTTCCTAGCCGTGACCGCGCAATGCGCGCGCTGCCACAACCACAAGTTCGATCCGATCCCGCAGAAGGACTACTACCGGATGCAGGCGGTGTTCTTCTCGACCAAGGAAATCGATTACCCGCTGGTCAGCGACGAGGAGGTCGACGAGCACAAGGCTGCGAACAAGGCGGTCGACGAGCAGCAGAAACCGCTGAAGGATCAGCTCAAGGAGATCGAGAAGCCGCACCGCGAGGTGCTCTTCCAAGCCAAACTGGACACGCTGCCTCCGTATTACCGCGAGGCATGGGAGACTCCCGGGGAAAAACGCACCACGGCGCAACGCCTGAACGCACGGCAAGTCGAGGCCCTATACAACCAGATCGATCCCAATGACATTCTGGCTAGAATGTCTAAACAAGAACTCGACGAATACGATGCCACTAAACTCAAGATCAAGGACTTAGACGGGACACGGCCTGAAGAGTTCCCAACCGCTCGGACGATCACGGAAGACAGCCGCGACCCGCTGCCGTCGTATTTCTTGCATCGGGGCGACCCCGGCACGAAGGGATCCAAGATGGAGCCGGGCGTGCTAGCCGTGGCGGCCCGCACGGAGCCGCAATTCGGCGAGGCTCCCGCGACTGCCAAGACGAGCTGGCGGCGCAGCCACTTCGCCAATTGGATCGCTTCCGGGGACAATCCCCTGACGGCGCGGGTGATGGTGAACCGGATCTGGCAGCACCACTTCGGCGAGGGCATCGTGCGGACACCGAGCAACTTCGGCAAGACGGGCATGCGACCTTCGCACCCCGAGCTGCTGGATTGGCTGTCGGTGGAATTCGTCGAGTCCGGTTGGTCTGTCAAGCACATGCACCGGCTTCTGCTGACGTCCGATGCGTACCGCATGGCCAGTCGAGACATTCCCGAGAACCTCGAGAAGGACCGGGCAAACACTTACCTGTGGCGCCAAACCCGGAACCGGCACGAGATCGAGGTGATCCGAGATCGCATCATGGCCGTGGCAGGTACGCTCAACCGGACGGTGGGAGGTCCGGCGGTGCGCCCGTTCATCAATCCTGATCTGTTCCAATCGAGCACGGACCGGACATGGCCGGGAATGTCGATCGGGGATCCCGACAGCTGGCGGCGCAGCTTGTATGTGTTCTCCAAGCGCTCGATCCGGTATCCGATGTTCGAGGCGTTTGACCAGCCGGACATGGTGACGTCGTGCAGTCAGCGGACGCGGTCGACGGTCGCGCCGCAGTCGTTGCTACTGATGAACAACGCCGAGGTCCTGTTGCAAGCCAAGCACTTCGCGCAGCGGGTCGTGCGTGAAGCGGGTCCCGACGCGGGTGATCAGGTTGATCGGGCGTTCGAGCTGGCGCTCGGGCGCGAGCCTACGGCGGCCGAGAGAGCGAAGGCGGTGGAGTTTGTCGGGACCACCCCGACGGGTCCGGTGGATCTGTGCCAGACCCTCTTCAACCTGAACGAGTTCCTGTACCGCAACTAGTCGACGCCGCGCTGGCGCGCTGCGCTCAGCGTCCGGTAGAGCCGAATCCGTCCTCGCCGCGGGAGGTCTCGGACAGGGATTCGGCGAGTTGCCACTTCACCGGGGCATAGCTGGCCACGATCAACTGGGCGATCCTGTCGCCGACGCGTACGGTGTAGGGCTTCTTGCCGAAGTTGACCAGCGTGACTTGTAGCTCGCCGCGGTAACCGGGGTCGACTGTGCCGGGACTGTTCAGCAGGGTGAGGCCGTGTCGACGGGCGAGGCCGCTACGCGGCCGGACCTGCCCCTCGTAGCCGGATGGGATCTCGACGCAGATCCCGGTCCTGACCGTCTCCCACCCCTGCGAGGGCACCTCGACCTCTACGGCAGCGAAGAGATCCATGCCGACATCCTCTGCCGCGCCGTGGGCATTAGTCGGGATCTTCGCCTCGTCAAGGATCTTGCGGTAGCGGACGGTGCAGCGGTCGTCCATCCGATCTGCCACGTTATCACAATGAGAACGGGCGGCCGGATCGTGCGGGAGTTGAGTGATTCTGCAACTTGGTGCTGCTGCGACGACTCAGAATAATCAATGACCTGTGCGTAGCGCAGGCACATCCCAACCCACGACAGCGCAGGATGCCAAGGATGTTACGTGCTTAACGGAATCCGGTAGATGCGGCTCTCACGAAGGTCCTTCCCAGCGCGTGCATTGTATGCACGCGGGCACTGAGCCGGAGCGTTAGAGTTCAGGGCTCCGGGGACGATCACGGAGCTTGAAGTCAACTGGACATCGGTCCAACCAAGATCCGTCCGCTGCAGGTGGCAGCTACGCGCCCAGTTGAGCCTCCGGCCTCTGAGGTGGCGTGAGCTGAGTTCTAAGGGCGGCCCATTCCGATCTCAGTCCGACGCTGGACATGTTTACTCGAGGTCGTAACCATTTTCTGGCTTCAGTACTAGTAGAGGGATCGAACTTTTTTTCCGAAGGCCCTTGACACCACCGCCCGGGTTCGCTAGACTCAGGGCCATGGCGGACTCGCCCTCATTGAAGGCTGGCATCTGTTCTCGTAGAGGAGAGGTCGACTATCCTTCGATTCCGCAGCCTCTGGGTCGCGGCCTCATTGAGCGCGTCAGGCAGTCGCCTGTCTGTCCAGACCATCCAAGGAGTATACAAGACATGCCGACTACAGACTTGGCAAGGCACCCGGTGACCACACGCGGAGATTCGCACCAAGCGCAGCAGATGCAGCCTCGGATGTGGATTGAGTCAGAGCGCGATTCGGGACGACACGGTTCTCGTGAGGGCGCGCTTGTACCGGTCAGACCCACGCCGCGCACAGACGCGGTGGGAAGTACAACGAGCAAATACGGAGACCATTCAGATTCTAGGGTTCGCACTGCGGGACCGGTTGCAACAATCCGACTCGATGTCTTGTTGGGAATCATCAGGCGTGGGTCAGCGCCGAACGTGGCCGGTCATACTCAGGTGGTCCGGGCGCGGACCTCAGAGCCTCGCTTGAAGTTGAGAGAGGGACGATGAACACACCGACCAAAGTAGAGCCCGCAGCTCTCGCCTTCGATCGCGCTTTCACGGATCTGTCCGGCCACGGGCCGTTCCCGTGGCAACGCAGTCTGTTTCGCCGGCTGTGCGAGGGACCCGTACCTCGTGCAGTAGACATTCCGACAGGCTTAGGGAAGACTGCGGTGATGGCATGCTGGCTTCTGGCCCGTGCCAATGGTGCCCCGCTGCCACGGCGACTGATTTACGTGGTTGACCGTCGCGTAGTAGTGGATCAGGCGACGGAGGTCGCTGAGAACATCCGGGATCGCCTCGACGACCTCCCGGATCTCCGGGAGAGGCTCGGCTTAGGCAGCCGCAGGTTGCCGATCTCCACGCTACGCGGCCAGCACCTAGACAACAAGGAGTGGCTGGAAGATCCCGTTGCGACGTCAATCATTGTTGGAACGGTAGACATGATTGGCTCTCGGATACTGTTTTCCGGCTACGGAGTGTCGAGGAAGATGCGACCAAACGCCGCTGGGCTGCTGGGCTGCGATTCCCTCGTGGTTCTGGATGAAGCACATTTGTCGCGTCCGTTTGAGCGCTTGCTCTTGGCGATCGAAAGACAAGGACGCATCGGCAGCAAGCCAGCGACTGGATGTTCGATTGAGGAAGGCGCGGAGGCTGTACCTGAACATGGAGTGCCACCTCCCTTCCGCCTGCTGCCGCTCTCAGCCACCCATCGCGGTCTGGAGAACGGCGCATCGATTCAACTCAAAGACGAGGACTGGTCACATGCTACTGTCTCCAGACGGCTGAATGCGCAAAAGACCTTGCGCGTGACGGACTTGGTGAAGGGAACGAGCCTCGATGACGCACTGGCTCGGTCCGCTTGGGACCTGTACTCGGCGGAAACCGCCTCAGCCCAGGTTCCAGTCCGCCTACTGGTGTATTGCAACAGTCGCGATGTCGCAGAGAAAGTGGCTAGCAACTTGAAGCTGAAGTTGAAAGCGGAAGAGGTAGCGTCGGGCGCCAAGATCATTCTCTTCACCGGCGGACGACGAGTCCGCGAGAGACAGCGGGCCGCTGCTGAACTTCAAGAATGCGGATTGATTGCTACCAAGGGTACTGCTCCAACTCAATCGGTCTTCCTCGTTGCAACATCGGCTGGTGAGGTGGGAGTGGATCTGGATGCAGATCACATGGTTTGCGACTTGGTTCCTTGGGAGCGCATGGTGCAACGGCTGGGACGCGTGAATAGACGAGGAACGAAGGCAGCGACAGTCCACGTGATCGACGGAGGAGGAGACAAGCCCAACGATCCGGCATCGACTCGCCAAGCCGTACGGAAACTCGTCTCGATGTTGCCACAGGTGAATGGAGACGGGCACCAAGCGGGACCAGGGGCTATCGCCAACTTGGGTCAGCTGGCGGTTCGGGACAGCCTGATCGAGGAGGCATCGACTCCGACGCCGCTGTACCCCGCGCTTACAAGGAGTGTCGTTGAGGCTTGGTCCCTGACATCGCTAGCCGAGCACACTGGCAGACCCGAAGTCGGTCCGTGGCTTCGAGGCTGGGTCGATGACGATCCGCAAACGACTGTCGCGTGGCGTCGATTCTTGCCACTCCGATTTCGATTGCGCACCCCTGAAGGCAACGTTCAGCAACGCGCAGTCGAGGAGTTCTTCGAGGCGGCGCCTCTGCAAGCCAGTGAAGGACTCGAAACCGAGACTTGGCGCGTGGCGGAGTGGTTGAAGAAGCGGGTTCGCAAGGTGCTTAGGTCGCTCGCCAAGGCACAACCGAAGACTGATTCAGAGAATCCCACCGCTGATTCGGAATCAGGTGCTCCCGAAGACAGCGTTGCTCCTATCCCTCTGGGTGACAACTCGATCGTGGCCATGCTGCTGGACACCGCTGGAAAGTTCGAGAGGAGCTTAAGCCTGAAGCGTATCGCCGAGGACCCCGCGAAGCTCATCACCCAATACTTGGCTGGTCGCACTCTGATTGTCGATGCTCGGCTGGGTGGGATCCAAGATGATGGATTGCTTGATGCAGCCTACGACAAACCGGCCACCGCTGCGGACGACCGCGAGGACAAGGATGTCGACGAAGGCTGGGGCACGCGAACAGTTCGCGTCCGCCTCGTGAGCGATGCGAGCAGGGGCAGCGGTAGAACCGAAGAGGACGCTTGGAGGGAAGTGCTGGCTTTGCCTTACGACCTCGCCGCGCAAGGAGAAGAGCGCGTTTGGCTTGTTGTAGAGAAGCGAGTCAAGGGCACTACCAGCGAGGACTCGCGGGCGGTATCGTCTCGCCCCCAAGAGCTTGGAGAGCATCAGAGCATGGTCGTCGCCGAGGTGGCGAGGATAGCCGATGGGCTCAACCTAGATGGCGCTGACCGGGAGATGTTGATTGCTGCCGCCGCATTCCACGACGCCGGCAAGGACGTGCCGCGCTGGCAACGCGCATTCAACGCTCTCCCCGCGGGCGGTCCTTACGCCAAGACGTCTGGCCCCTTGAACCTCGCTATCCTGAACGGCTACCGCCACGAGTTCCAGTCTGTCCTAATCGCAGACGAAAAGGGACTGAACGGTATTGACCGTTCCAGTTGGCGGTATGACTTGGCACTTCACTTGATTGCGGCACACCACGGTAACGCGCGACCAGCGATCAGTATCGAAGGCTGCGACACGTTGCCTCCGACAGCGGCCGCAGACCGTGCTCGCGAGATTGCAGTTCGGTTCTCCCGATTGCAGCGCAGCTTGGGCCCTTGGGGCCTGGCTTGGTGGGAATCGCTCCTGCGCGGGGCAGACCGTCGGGCGTCCGCGGAGCACGAAGAAGGTTCACGGCCACCACGCGATCAGGGTCAAGAATCGGATCGACATTCGAAGACCACCACCGGCGTGGACACCGATGAAGGCAAGCAGGACGTGAAATGACGGTCGCGAATTCAATTCCCGTCGACCTGCTGAACCCGGGTCAAGTGTTTGCATGCCTCGGCTTCGTCGAGGCTGCGGAAGTACTCTGCGGGGAAGCGTACGGGGCGTTCGACTGGGAGGATCCCGAAGACGTCCGCTTTCGAATCAGGGCAGCGGGTGACCAAGCGCCCGTCATGACGGTGCTGAAATTCCTTGACGAGGCAAGCGTCAGATCGATCGCTCCTCGCGACTCGGACCTGACCACGGAGAAATGGAAGGTTGCAACCGACCGTCAGGGCGATGAGGAGTTTCCGTTCGCGGCCCCCTCTAGCCCGGCAACGTTACCCGCCTGCCTTGAGAATGGCACTGGGCAACGTCTGGTGATTGACTATTGGGGTGATACCACTCAGCGGGACAACGTCAAGTTCTGGGCTGGCGCAGGTGGCTATCCTGGTGCAGCAATCGTTTGCGACGCCCTCAACTTGGTCGAAGGACAAATCCTAGACCACGCCGACAATCCGTTCGCCCTTGCCGCAAAGCAGAGTAGTAGCTTCCGATTCGACTGGAGGAGGGACTACGTCCCGATCGACGCCGGCTTTTCACCCAACATGCATGTGAACGTTGTGATGCAAGGCTACCCGCTGGTCGAACTGCTGGCTGCCATCGGTCTTTCCCATGCCCGACCGTTGCGGTACAAGAAGCTTCACTACAGCTATGGCGTGCTCGGCTCGGACGGGTCGGAACTTCATCCCACAATCTTCCTGCGGGCCGCTCTGGGTGCCCGGAGAGCACTAATTCCCGGAATTCGATTCCGGCTGTTCAGAATGGACCTCGATTGGCCTGGTCAGGAAAACCAAGCCCGTTGCATCACGAACGTCATTGAGGAGACGCAAACAACATGATCAACTTCGACACCAATCTCATGGAGCGGTGCGCCAACGATCCTGAGGGACCTGTAGCGCTAACGCTTCGACAGAAGCTGCTGCCCGTTGAGGGATCGGATGCAGTCATCTTTCCGCCGACGTACGCCGGTATCGGCTACAACATCGATGTGCTGTCTGACGGAACCCGAGTCGCGACAGTTGACAGCGTGGGTTCCCAAGCCAACCGGCTAGAACCCGTCTTCAGAGAGGAGCGTTACTCCGACCTCGTTCCAGATGTCAGCATCACTTACGGGAACGGGAAGTCGCTGTCGATCCTAGAGGCCGGGCACCGGTTGGGAGATGCGCTGGTTCGGTCGACCGAGATGAAGGTTGAAGTCCAGCGGGCCTTCACCACCTTCTTGGAAACACACGACTGCGAGCAGATCGCCAAGTTGGCACCGACTTCGTTGGTCTTCGGTGTCTGGGACTCCCGCGACACGCAAGCAAAGCTCCCTCGCATCGTTCAGTCGGTGGTTCGGGCATGGAACGTCGACACGCTCAAGCGATCGGCACAGTACAACCCGCCAGTGGACTATGCCGAACTGGAGGTGTTCAGCGAGAAGGAGAAGGAAAAGCAGGAAGGAAACGCGAAGAGTCCGCTGGCTCAGCGTGGCTTCGTGCATGTGCCCGCAACCGGTGAACACGGCGGGGTTGTGGTGCATGGAGAGATTCGCCGGGACCTCACCGTCAATCTGATTGCACTGCGCCGGTTGGAGTCCGCCTCGACAGAGAGTTTGCGCCGGTACATTCTGGGGCTGGCACTGGTAGCGGCAACTGCACCGATCGATGGATTCCTTCGTCAGGGTTGCCTAATCACGCCCGATCCCGACGTGCCGGCGAAGTGGGAGACCGTTGAGCGAGACGGCACCCGGGAATCCGTGAATCTAGCCCCCGATGCGGTTCTTGACATGGCAAGAAAAGCGGCCCTCGCCTTCGGTGTCGGTGCGGCGCGCGCCGTCAAGTTCGACAAGAAGCTGGCCCAAGACGACGCGAAGAAGAAGTAGTAGAGCCATGGAACAGTCGCTATTGGTCACGGTCCGTTTCCACGACGGGCGGTATCACGGCAGAGGGGACTGGCCGCCGTCCCCCGCTCGACTCTTCCAAGCGTTGCTGGCCGGATCGGCTCGGGGTGCTCATGTGCCGGACGAAGTTCGCCGATCGCTCGAGTGGCTTGAGCGCTTGCCCCCTCCGACCATCGCTGCACCAGCGGGGAAACGCGGCAGGGCCTACACGAACTTTGTTCCCAACAACGACCTTGACGCCAAGCTATCCGGGGGCCCCAAGGCAGACTATGACGGCAGCGTGGCGGCGACCCGGGTGGGCAAGCAGATTCAGCCTGTCTTGTTCAGTCCCGACATTCCACTACTCTACTGCTGGCAAATCGGCGAAGACGCCGAGCACGTGTCGACACTCAAGTCGGGCTTCAACGAGCTGTACCAACTCGGCTGGGGCGTGGACATGGCTTGGGCCGAGGCGAACGTCGTCAATTCAGACGAGGCGCAAGAACGTTTCCAAGAGCACGGCGGCACGGTCTATGTGCCCTCCGGGGGACTGACAGCAGGCGGTACGGACATGCTGTGTCCGCGACCGGGCTCGGGAGACAGTCTACGGTCTCGCTTCGAAGCAATGCGGGATCGATTCCGTTTAGCCGGGACCAAGCGCAAGCCTGTTCGGGTTTTCGTGCAGCCCCCGAAACCGTATTTGGCCAAACACAGCTATGCCGCCCCTCCAGAGCGGATCGTGTTTGAACTACGAGAAGAGGAGAGTGAGAGACCTGGACACTATAGCTATTTCCGATGGAGGCTAGATCGGGTCGCTCAGTTGATCGAAGAGGTTCGAGACAAGGCTGCGAAATGCCTGCGCGACGCAGTTCCCGACATGGAGGATCTCGTCGAACGCTACGTCATTGGCCGGGGCGCGACAGACGGGGACAAGTCAGCACGCGTACAGATCGTGCCGATTCCATCGATCGGCCACACGGAAGCTGACATGGCAGTGAGAAGAATCGCAGTACAGGTGCCTCAGTCCTGTAGGATTCCGGCGAATGACCTGAGGTGGGCATTTTCTCAAGTCACGTGGGTCGACGATGACGGGAGCGTGATGAAGGAACTCCAGCCCGCGTCAAGCGAAGATCAAGTATTCAAGCACTACTTGCGCGGGGCGTTGCGATGGAGGAGCGTGACTCCCCTTGCGCTACCAATCAAAGCCGGATTCCGTCGCACACAAGGTTGGCCGCGAAGCGGTCAGCTAAGTGGTTCTTACCGTCTAGCCGAGGAGGATCAGGCGATTCCTGCGGTGTACAAGGCCCTGCGACATGCGGACATCGCTGCCGAAGTAGCTTCGGTTCGCGTACAGAGGGAGGCTTTCGACCGCCGTGGCGCCCGCGCGGAACTATTCGGCATCGACACTCGTTTCTCGAGAGACTTCCTTTGGCACGTCGAGATCACATTCAAGCAAAAGGTGATGGGACCGTTGCTGCTGGGTAACGGTCGGTATCTTGGACTGGGTCTCTTGCGTCCGGCTGAGGCACCGCAAGGAGTCATCGCGTTTTCGATTGAGTCTGGTCTTGAGAGAGAAGCTACGGCATCCCTCGTGACTCAGGCAGCACGTAGAGCGATGATGGCTCGGGTCCAAGCGGATTCACCGCGTGAGCCGCTTCCAGCGTACGTGAGCGGGCATGAGGCGGATGGCGGGCCTGTCAGGTCTCGGCAGCACTGTCACCTGGCGGTGGTGGCTGACCTTGCGAACAATCGCATCCTGTACATTTCACCGCACAAGTTGCAGCGCGACGGCGATTGGAAGAAGGTAGCCCGGGATCACAGGAAGACCGAGAGATCTCTGGAGGGAATGGACATCCTTCGGGCGGGCAAGGCCGGGCGGCTCGTTCTGTCTCCGACCATCATTGATGAGCAGGACGATCCCTTGTTTGCCCCCGCGCGGATTTGGGAGAGCGTGACTCCGTACGACATCACTAGGCATCGTCGGCATTCAGATAACGAGGAAGCATTGAGGCTCGACGTCATTTCGGAACTCCAGCGTGTCGGTTGGCCGCGAATCGATCCAGCAGATGTAGAAATCTCCGCAATCCGATGTGGACAGCGCGGTGGGCTGGCCGGGCGCCTGCGGCTGGTGTTCCCGACGGCACAGGCCGGGCCGTTACTGATCGGCCGCACGATGCATCGAGGCGGAGGGCTCTTCGTGGGTCGCAAGCATTCCTAGCTCCCCGTCACGGCAAGCCTACGATTCGTGGCACCCAGTGCTTGATCTCCGCAGCGACGGCATGAGACTCACGAGCCGTGCAACAGACTGGAATTGATCCAATGAAAATCGGCTTCTTGGGCAGCCAAGCTCTTGCATGCTTGGTCATGGATGGAATTGACTGTCGCACAACTTGTTTAGGGAATGGCCTACGTGGTACGGACAAAGGTACCCTAGAGTTCGCAGAAGACTCTTCGGGGCAATGCCTAGTGCTTCAATTAGTTGACTGATTCTCCGTTCACCTGCCACGCCGAAAAACTGGCCGGGAGTGCTATGTTCGGAAGGCTTTCTCGCCTGTCTATACACCTCCGGCATCATCGCAGAATTCCTTTACGAGTAGCATATTCTCCAACGAACCCTCTAGAAGCAGGCCCAATGGCGTACGATCTCCTAGCAGTCCATGCGTTTCGCGTAGCCACTCGTTCTCCACATCTTCGTTGCGAAACAACGAGTACAGAGTACTCTTGATCAGAATTAGATATGCAATCCGATCTTTAATATCACGTCCCTCGATTTTGGCCCTTCCAGCCAAGAACTCGCTAGCCAGCCGCTGATCGGATTCTTCAAGCCCAAGAAGTGTGGCCTTATCTCTCAGCTCAAGATTCCATGTCTCGAAGATCTTGTGGATCAACTGGGTGGGGACAAATGGCTGCTTTCGAGGCCATGCTCCCGTGGACATATTGCTGGGAGCTGCGCTGGAGAACAGATCCGCACCCGACTCCGTCCGGTTCGCGTGTTCCGCCTCCAGCGATGTCCCGTCGCTACGCGCCAGCCGCAGTTCCAACTCGTCTAGCAGCAGTTGCCGCAGGTGTTCCGAATACCGCTCGCGCTGCTCCGGGGCGTGCATGAACAGCGTCGACTCTATCTCCTCCACCTGTCGCCGTACGTCGTCCGCGATCTGCCGTACCGCGATCTGCGACCGTCGCACCAAGGTGCGCGAGCGGATCTCCATCAGCCTGTACAGCTGGTTTTTCCTCCTCGCGTCGGTCGAGCGCGCTTTGGCACTGACCACGAGGGTAGCCTTCCGCGCGCCAACTCCCAAGGGTTGATTCGAATGTCGACGCGTCTTCCTGAAGTTTCGTCGCACCACTACTTGGAATGATACCGAACTGGGTGGAATGCCGCTGTCTCACGTAGGGTAGTCGGCCAGCAGCCGCGTATGATTTCAGCGGCTCAGGTCGAGCGCGGCTGGTACCGGGCACAGCGGGGAGTGCAGTGACAGAACTGTTCCGGGCGAGCGCACAGCGCGGGACGGTCGCACCGTACGGGCGAAAGCAGATTCCGGGCGGCTTGTCGCGGGGCGGTCAGGCGTCCAAGATCACTCTTCCTTACCTGGCGCTTGACGTTCGGCGAGGGCGTACTCGCCCTCGGTCGATGTCCTATCGCCCCACATCCGCGCAAGCAGTCTGATTTGCCCCGACCAAGCGATCCAATCCAGACTGAGCGTGGATACGGATTGTATCCAAACTCGCGTTCAAGAGCAGAGGAGTCGCTTACGTTCTCAGTTGACCAGCATTCCTGCTGTCTGAGCCTCAACTGTCCAACAGGTCGTCGAGAGAACGCACCTTCGGATCGAGCTTCACGGCAGGCAATTCCTCGGGTGCCCGGAATACCGGGTTGCCCGGCGACCAGAACTCAAGACTTTCCGAGTTTTCTTGGAAGTAGGTTGGATCCGTCGTCACCCGCAACTCGGGCATGCCCGGGGCTTCCAGCGCGTACTCGCGACCCTCTTGCAGCGTGCGGATCTTGGTGTCCGGTGGCATGAGCTCAGGCATTCCGACAACCCTGCTCAGGGCGGTCATCGTGATCGGCGAGGCGGGTCTGTCCGGCATCTCCAGATCAGCCTCCGTTACCGCGTCGATATCGAAACCGTGATCCTCGGCTTCCCCGACCTGCCGCTCGATTCTCTCAACGACCTGCTTGCGACCATCGCTCTTGTCCATCAGCACCGCTTTCGAGATTTCCTGTGGCAGGCTGGACAGAATCGGCTGGAGGCGGCCCACGACGGACTCAAACAATCCGATGCGGCCCTTTAGCGCAACGTAGACATCGGTTTCGACTGTGTCGTCGTAATGCAAGTTGACGATCTTGATGATCGGGTTCTCTTGCCCGAGGCGGTCGATCCGTCCGATGCGCTGCTCAACGCGCATCGGGTTCCACGGCATGTCGTAGTTGATCAGTGCTCCGCAGAACTGGAAGTTGAGGCCCTCCGCCGCCGCATCCGTGCAGAGCAGCACATCAGCTTGGTTCTCTCGAAACCGACGTTTGGCGTCGTCTCGTCCGATTCGATTCCAGCTTCCCTCGGCAGACGGCACCTCGCCGCCACGCCCGGAAAAGCACATCAATCGCAAGTCTGACTTCTTGCCTAGCGCGTCCCGGAGAAAGTCCATCGTATCGGAGTACTGGGTGAAGACCATCGCCTGCTGGTAGCCAGCTTGGCGCAGCTCCTTGAGTACAGATCGAAGGCGGTCCAGCTTGCTGTCCACGGGTAGCAGCTTGATGCGTGCAAGGAGGCTTTTGATATCGGCCGCTTCTTCCGCCGCAAGCGCCTGGGCCTCGAGCTTCGCGACATCCTCTGCATCGAGAATCTCGTCAGCGGACTCGTCGTCCGGGGCGTCTTCTTCCAAGCCCTTGAGGATTCCAGCTTGCTTGGTAGTGATCGCTTCAAGGTGCCTCTCCAAGGTGTTCCGGAGGGCTAGGAGCCTGTTGCAAAAGTCCGCCCTTCCGCGCTAGCCAAGAAATAAGCACCATTCACGACGAATATGTGTTAGAATCGCTCATATGGCGATGGGTACGCGCAAACCGGTGCAGGCTTTCACCTTTGTCGCGGTCGTTGACCTGCCAGAGGCGCCGACCGTGCCCTTCTACGAGCAGCTCAACGAGGTGCTCGACGAGGCCGGCTTCGACCGGTTCGTCGAGGACACGTGCAGCGAGTACTACCACGAGCGGCTCGGGCGCCCCTCGCTGCCCCCGGGCACCTACTTCCGCATCCTGCTGCTCGGCTACCTGCTCGGCCTCACCTCCGAGCGCGGGATCGCGCTGAGCATCTCCGACAGCCTCTCCATTCGCGCCTTCCTCGGATTAGGGCTCACGGACAGCGCGCCCGACCACTCCACGATCTCGCGCACCCGCCAGCGCATCGCGCTGGAAGCGCACAGCGACGTCTTCGGGTGGGTGCTGGAGCGGTTGCAGGAAGCCGGGCTAGCGAAGGGCTCCACGGTGGGCGTGGACGCCACCACGCTGCAAGCGAACGCGTCCTTGAGCACCTTGCAGCGCAAGGACAGCGGAGAGGACTACGAAGCGTTCGTGCTGCGCTTGGCGGAGGCCTCGGGGCTGAAGTCGCCGACGCGCGAGGAATTGATCGACTTCGACCGCAAGCGCAAGCCGAAGAAGCTGTCGAACGAGGAGTGGGAGCACTCGGTGGACCCGGACGCGCGGGTCGGCAAGATGAAGAACGGCGGGACGGACATGTGCCACAAAGCGGAGCACGCGGTCGATTTGGAGAGCGGGGCGTTGGTGGGAGTCACCGTGCAAGCGGCGGATCAGGGCGACACGACGACGGTCGTCGAGACGCTGGAAGCGACCGAGCAGGCGCTGGGCAAGGCGCCGGAGACGGTGGTGGCGGACAAGGGCTACCACAGCGGGGCGACGGTGCAGCGGCTGGAGGAGAACGGTCAGGAGGCCGTGATTCCGGAGCCGAAGCGGGCGGAACGGAAGTGGAAGGACGGGCAGGAAGCGGAGCGGGCGGCGGTGGAGAGCACGCGCGAGCGCGTGGCCAGCGAGGCCGGCCGGGACCTGCTGCGGCAGCGGGCGGAGAAGGTGGAGCGGTCGATGGCCCACATGTACGAGACGGGCGGGCTGCGGCGGGTGTACCTGCGGGGGCACAACAACATTCTGAAGCGACTGCTGGTGCATGCCTGCGGGTTCAACCTGGGGGTGCTGATGAGGGCGCGGACGGGGGTTGGTACGCCTCGCAGCCTGCAAGGTCAGCGCACGGCGAGCGTTTTGGCGCGAAAAAGCGTCCAAAACGCCCTTCTGGGGGCCTTGGAACGGCTTCTGAGGGCCTGTGGCGGCCTGTCGGCGCGATTTCGGCTGCGACGGGAGTGGGGGGCCGGGTTGAGCGAGGCCTAACGCCCGCTCATGCCACTTTCAGGCACCCGCTGAAATGAGCACTTTTTCAACAGGCTCCTAGGAAGCTGCTGGCCAAGCGACGGCGGTAGATCGTCATGACGAAGCCGACGGCGTTGCGTTCCTTGTCGCTTGCTTGGTTGTAGGTGGTGGCGATGTACTCTTCGACCGCTTCGTAGAGCGCACGCTCCTCGGATGACATCTTGATGAAGCGATCCATCACCTCGCGGTCGGCAATCGGTGTGGTCAGCTTGCCGGCTTTGAAGTACTCGCGCAGCAATGCACGAGTGTGTCGCGAGACCAGCATGCGAATGGGCGTGCTGGCACGCATGATGTTGATTGCAGCCCGGCACTCGTGTTCAGTGAGGCGTCGACGAGGCGTGTCCGCCTCATCTCTCAGAGCGCGGAGAACCCTTTTGACCTTGAGTCTTGACAGCCCGGAACAGCGTTCAGCATCCGCAAGTTCGATTTCGTCGAAATGGCGTTCGCAGGCTTGGAAGAGTCGTGCCATGCGGTCGAAGGCAATGGTTGACGGGTCTGGCTCCGCGATCTCTTCGAAGAAGTCGATGAATACCTTACGGGTCCACTCCTTCGGCAGTCCGAGAAGGTCCAGCAGATCCCAAACTTCAGCGGGATGGACTTGCATCGGTGTGGCTGTGAGCAACACCAGCCCCTTGGTTCGTTCCTTCAGCTGCTGCATGAGGCGAAGCAGCATATTGGGGCCTTTCTCTTGGGCTGAACCCGCTCCCCGCCTGCGGGCGTGGTGGGCCTCGTCCAGAACAATCAAATCCCACGGCTTCGCTTGGAGCAACTCGGCCGCCCGATCCTTCCGGCGCATGAGGTGACTCGACGCAATGACGATCGGCTCTCGATGCCAATCCCGTGGATCCACCTTTTGCTCGTTCTTGCCGCGCAAAGCCTGCGACGGGTACCGGACGAGCTTCGTGCCGTCGTAAATCGGCCAATTGAGGTTGAACTTCTCGCGCAATTCGATTTGCCACTGCTGTATGACCGCTCTCGGCGCGAGGATCAGGATCCGTTTCGCCTTCCCTGCCAGCCAAGCTTGGCGGAGCAGGAGGCCCGCCTGGATTGTCTTACCGAGGCCGACTTCGTCGGCGATCAGCAGTTTCGGAGGCCAGCGATCATGGAGACGCTGGAAGGCGCGGACTTGGTGCGGCCATGGAGTGACCGGGGCCGTGGACTCGCCCACGCGCTCGCCGGTCTGCTTCAGAGTGGGCGCCTTGCGGATGAACGCCCAGACCTTGCTCCGAAGGTCTGGGAGCTGAGGTTCAACAATCTCCGGCTGATCAGGTCTCAGCAACTTCGGCAAGCCCTCCTCGGGCATGTAGCGAAGCAAGTCGCGACGTGCCGACTCTGGAAGATCAAGCACGACTACGCGGCTGGAACGGTCAGCCCAGAGCATGTCGAAGTTCATTGCTTCGTCGTTCACTCGGTCCCGTTCGATACCCCAGCTCGTGAAAACGTTGATGCTCTCCCAGTTTTTCTTCCAGCCCGCACCGGTCTCGTTCAGGCTTCCGTTCCAAGCGATCCGGTCGTCTTCCAGATCCTCGATGATGCCCGACTTCTCGTGGAAGATGCTGTCGTCCGGTATCGGCACCCTGTTGACGTCGCAGGGAACAGCTATCCGCACATCCAAGAATTTCCGTGCAACCATCCAGGCCAGTAGTTCCAGTGCATCAGCTGACGCGGTGTTGGGAGGCTTCAAAGGGACGCTCTCGTAGTGGCGCTCGACCTGATCGCGCAGTTGCACCCCCTTGAGGATTGCCTCGATCTCCGGCGGCTCCAACGTGCAGCCGGTCACCAAGCGCATCCGACCCTCGTTGCGAATGAGAGCCTCTACGCCCCGAGCCGCGAGCGACAGCGCACCAGCACTGAAGAATCCGGTCAGTCTGTCGTAACGCCTAGCTGATAGAAGGGCGGGGACATAGAAGAGTTCGTAGAGCTCGCCAGCCTCAGAGGTGTACTTTCGTTTCCAAGCGTGGTCTCGCAGCATTGTCAGTCCGCGTTGTCTCGCCAGATCTTGAGTTGCTCGGGCTCGTCGAGCTTGTCAGTGTAGGCGAGGCGATAGAGCATATAGAGTGCTTCAAAATCGCTGCTCGAGGCGGCCAGGTCTCCTTCGAGTGGAACGCCGGTTTGGTTAGTGGAAGGGGGGAGCACCTCGAGCACTGCTTCAAGTGCCGCGAAGAAACGGGGATCCTTGTCAACGCGTTCCTTGGCCAGCAACTCCCGTGCGGCGTCCAGCGACTTGTTCCGAGCGAGCCGGGCCGCGTGGTGGATGGCATCGATCATGCCCCGCGACCCGTCGACGGGTCCCAGAGAGCCCTTCGACTTACGATGCAGGCTGTCCCACAATCGCAGGTTGCTGCCCTTCTTCTCCGCTAGGCGCTTGACGACCTGCTTGTCGAGGTCAGTTCCCACGGCGCGAGCCAGCCGGAGAGCTTCGTCATATGAGAACACCGGGGCCTTGAATGTATCCCAAGCCAGCACGAAGAACGCGGTCGGGGCGTCAAGGTCGGCGTGGGCCTTGAGGCGTGTCAGTTGCTCCAAGCGCCAACGTTTGACCTCTCGACTCGCTACGTCGAGCGCGTCTTCGGGTGTAACTCTGTACGGATCCCACTCCTCCTCGGGAACCATGGGCTTGCGCGACTTGCCCTTGGAGACGGGTCGCCGCCGGGGCGTACCGCGCTCCAAAGGCCAGTTTCGGGAGAACTCTTCAAGGGCCGGGCCAAAGCACGCGAGATAGAGGTCGACTCCACTGATTCCCGCAGATTCAAATTCCGCGACCCGCATGCGAACGGACTTGGCGACTTGGGGTTCAATGTCCTCCCAGTACACCGTCTCGTCGTCCGAACGCTTCTCGCGGGGGCGGCAGACCAAGAATACGGTGCTGTTGGCTGCAGCCTTGTTCTTGATGTGCATGCTCCCGGTGGCTTCGGTGTTGATCGGCCACGACGCGGTGATTACGAATCCGGCCTCGATCAAGCCCTTGGTCAGCGCGTCCCAGGCTCCCGAGGCCTTGTGGGTGAACATCAGTGTCAAAATACCGTTGGGCTTGAGCGTCCGGTGACACTCGGCGAAGATCGCCGACATTCGGTCTTGGTATTCCATCCCTGCCAACGCCTTCGCCCCTGTCTTTCCGTGGAATCGTATCGGGTTGGCGACAGCTTCGCTGTCCTTGTCAGTAAGGTGACGACGGAAGAGTTCGGGGTAGACTGTTCCGGCGGTGCGCTTGAGCCAAACATAGAAAAAGTCGGAAAGTTCGGCGTACATGACGTTGTCGTAGTACGGAGGATCCATGACGATGGCATCGACGCTGTTGTCCGCCACGTGGTCGAGGTCATCGCCGGGCCCGCAGGTGATGGTCACCGGGGGCAGTGCCTGAAATTCGGATTCGGCATTTATGTGCCAAGGAAGTTCACCCGATGCTTCAGTGTCGGGACAAGTCAGTTCAACCAGTTCGTCGATGCATTTGGATGTCTGGCGAACAGCCCAGTCGTATCCCACTTCAGTAATGAGTGGTGGAATCTCCACATAGGACCAACAGAATGCAAAGTCATGGCGGTTAAATGTGTTCGCTATAAGTGCTCTAGCGGGGTGCCAAACTGACATTCTCGAGTTGTAATTGAGAAACTTGTCCAGCGTAATTGCAAGATATCCATAAGCAGCCTTGCGGATCTCGCTAAGCTCGCCATTAGAGCGGTCTGCTTCAAGCAATTCGCGGAATAGCTCGACGCTCGTTCCGTGGCCGAGCAACTGGCGCGGCGAGAATAGATCGCGCCAAAAGGGCATTCCGTAAAGCCTTGGATGCGCTGTGCTGTAGCCATTGGGGAGTCTCTCGCTCGGCAATATTTCGAACGCCTCCCAATCTGGCAGTTTCTCGTCCAGCAGCACTCGGATCTCGCCGCCGTTGTCGTCAACTGGCCGCGGGGCACGGTATTCCCGCACCCATCGGTCACGGCCCGGCTTGCCCGACTTCAGCATCGTCCGAAAACGTCTCTTGTAGACCACGGTGTACAGTTGGTCGAACGCTCGACCCTCGCGGGCCTGACGCTTGATCTCGTCACCGTCGATCACGCGCCCACAGTCGCCGTAAGGGCAAACGCCATCGCCCCGTGCCACCGTTCCAGCAGATTGCTCTGTGGCTGAGTCTACGATCTTGAACGAGCAGATTCGTCCGTCCGTGCCTAGGCCCGAGCCTTGATGCGGCACCAGCCGGACGCCGATGCCGCCGGGTGCGAGGCGCCAATTCGGCGACAGCGGTACGATGCCCGCGCAATACGGACAAGTTATGGTTCGTGCCCAGAGATAATTCGTCGGCACACAGTCCGGGGTGGGTTCCTTGGGAAAGTACGCCGCGACTCGTTTGTCGCGGCGTTCGACGAAGCGCCGAGACAATTGGCAGAATTCGGCACTCAGGTCGCGCCCGAATTTGGAGGGCCATTCGATTGTTGCCCACATGACGAAAGTTGCGACCGGATTCAGGTCGTTTGCGATAGCCCTTACGCCCAATCGCATGGCTTCAAGCGGAATGCTGCCGCCGCCGGCTGTTGGGTCCAGAACTAAGTACTCGCTACAGGGTCTGCCCAGCGCATCTGTCAATCGCTCCCGATCGAGGGGACTCGGTGAATAGTTGAACGCCCGGGGATAGCTGTACGCTTGACCCTCGAAACGAATCCCTGACTTGCGAGCCGTTTCGATTCTCCGGCGCGCGGCGACCGGATCACCATGTATCCCGATGGCATGCAAGAACCTCTCCCTGTCCGCGTCCTCCGGAAGCATCGAGGCGAGCACGGCTGCTCGCGCTGCAACTAAGGGCCTGCGGGCCCACCAGACATGGAGTCGATTCGGAGCGGGGAACGGAGTCATGGGCGTACGCTCCCGAAGACTCTCTACCCCTAGCTTGTCAATTGGCAGCCACCGCTCGATCAGGCGTCGGTCATTCATGGTTCGGCCTCAACGGATGTCGGTTCGCTTGTGGCAGCCGGACAGGCAGTGCGATCTGAAACAGATCAGACCACGCGTGGCGTCCGAGCACGCGACAGGGTGGGCCAGACTAACCGGCTTGGAGGCTGCCGCAAGGAACTGACAGTGACCCCGAACTGCCCAGCCTACCACGCAGCCGATGACCTGATCGAAGTCAAATCTCCTCATTGATGTACCGTCACCTCCCCCCGGCAGGGATTCAAATCCGCATCGCGATGCGTCGCGGCGCGTCTGTCGATGTCCAAGTCTCGTCCGTGAACCTCCCATCGCACCGGTATTCCGGGAACCACGATCCGTTGTGCAATCCACCCCAGTTCCGGCTCCCCGGTCACCCTGGACCGAAGCTCTGCCGCATCTACAAGAGTCCCCATCTGTTCAGCGACCCCGATCTCAGCGCAGTTGCAAGCCAGTCCACAGAAACTGCACGCTCGCGCCGGCAGCAGGTCATTGGAGTGGATTCAGCAGTCCTTGAGCAATGGCACACACGGAAGCACCGACGAGACCGCACCTGCACCACCACGGTAAGCCCCGTCGGCAGGTCTCCCCTTCCCCGCGATCTGCCTCAATCACCGAGTCACCAAGATCACCACTCATCGACACGAAGTGCTTGATTCCACCTCACCAGGACACACCAAACCGCTCCCGCCGCAGGCGAGCCTCTCGCAGTCCACCTAAGGCCCCGATCCGCGCCGCGTTCCACGGAGTTGCGTCCCGCCCGATCCGCCCGATTGACACCGGCTCCGACCATGCCCTCGGGACGTGCCAAAATTCAAACTATGCGCAAGCGCAAGCGATCTGTGCACAAGCAGAGGCCTCGTCGCGTCTCGCACGCTCCCAGAAGCGGTCGACCCGTCGCCCAATCCGGGGCGTCCACTGCGACGGCCAGCCGATCGGAGGGACTCGCCGACCAGCCCATGTCCAAGCAGTCCTCTGCCGAGTACGAACGCTTGAAGCCCCTCGCCGAAAACGGCGACGTCGACGCCCAGATCAAGCTCGCGAGGCTCCTCGCCGACCCAAAAGGCGAGGCTGCCGACAAGACCGAGGCCGAATCCTGGTGCCGACGCGCCGCCGAGCAAGGCTCCGCCGAGGCCCAGTTCCTGCTGGGCCTCTGGTACGACAAAGGGAAAGTGCTCGACCGCGACTACTCGCAGGCCGTCGAGTGGTACCGACGCTCTGCCGATCAAGGACACGCCGGGGGCCAATGGGGTCTCTCGTGCATGTACTGCCAAGGGTTCGGCGTACCGAAAGACGAACCCCTCGCCGCCGACTTGATGCGTCGATCCGCCTGCCAAGGATACGCAGAAGCCCAGTGCGAGCTGGGCTGGATGTATGACACCGGAACGGGCGTGCCGGTGAACGTCGCCGAATCAGTCAGGTGGACTCGCATGGCTGCGGATCAAGGTCAGGCAGTCGCCCTAGCGGGCATGGCGTCCAAGTACCATCGCGGCGAAGGCGTGGAAAAGGACGTCGTTGAAGGGGCGCATTGGGCTCGGCTTGCTGCCGACAAAGGCAATGCCACGGGCTTCCTTCATCTGTCGAACATGTACCTCGATGGCAGGCTGTGTGGAGTGGACTTCATCGAGGCCCACAAGTGCATGAACCTTGCCGGGAAGTACACCCCGGAGGACAACAAGAAGGGCTACGAAGACTGTGTTGAAGCCCTGCGCCTGATCGAACAGTTGATGCCCCGCCCCCAAATCGCCGAGGCTCGGCGACGCGCGAAGGCATGGCGCCCGAACCAAGGACTTGAGATCAGCCGAGATCCGCGAAACATAGGTGACAAGCATGGGCCGCATTCCGATGGCCCCCGTTCCTAGCCTTCGCCGTAGCGTCACTTGCGGGTAGGTCGATTCGAGCTTGTCGCGTACGCCATAGATTTGCATCCGCCGCTTCAGGTCGTGCCGTCGAGCGAGTGCTCTGTCACGGATTGGAATCGCTGCCCTGATCCATGCGAAGCGAGCACCATGGGGGCACGCGCTGAGTCAACCCACCCGGTCTAGTAGACATGGAGGATCGCTGGCGATTACCGCCATCGGAGCGCATGGACTTGGATGGTGGATCGAATGCGATCCACGGCCGGAGGCACTTCAGCCTGCGCGCCCGCAGCAAACGCGAGGTGCTCGACCATTGGACTCAGCCGGGTCCTTCAGGCCAGCCCGCCCCAGGCGGCAGCGCGTTAGACCTCAGTGTCGGTTCGTTGAGTCTGGGCGACTTCGACCAACCGCAAGCAGCTTCTCGGCACAACCAGCACTTGACCGAGACGGTGGCTGGCAAGCACGCTGAGCGCGCATGCCACCATCCGCCCGCAGCCGACCCTTATTTCCGCTTCGGATCCGTCAGCAGAATCCTCAGGGCCATCAGGATTCTTCTAGGTCGCTTGCGGTGCATCGCCATCCCAAGCCAGTAGGCCGCCTCTTCCCGCTCCATCGCTTCGATGCCTTCCGCGACAGCACGAATCCTGTCGCGGTCACGCATCGGAGCCAAGCTACGGAACAGCAATCCCAACGTCAGTGCCAGATCCTCGCTCAGCGGAAAATCGCGCTCCGTGCTCTTTGCCTCGAGTTTGCGGAGACTGAAGCCAGCCCATTTCAGACGTCTCAGCACCCGGTGCTCGACTAGGTCCAGATTGCGGCCGCGCAGGCCCGCAACCCGAACGCTCGAAGTGATCTGCGGAGTCGCCCGCGAAGGCACCTGCCAAATCTCGTACTCCGTGTCCGCCGCGCCGTGACGACGGACCCGCAACTCGTACTCGGGCTTCGACCCCCGCGACGATTCCGACGAGATCGGCACAGCGCTCGACATCTACGACTGCGCCTTCGTCCACGCTTCCACGCGAGCGCTACCGCTCACGTATCGAGTTAGCTTTGCTGTCAGCTTCTCGAACTCGTCACCAGTAGCCGGCAACCCGTCGTCAAACCTCAGCTCGTACTCTGCCTCCAAGCTCTGCTCGGCGGCACCTCCAAACTGAGGATCAAGGAATTCCCTCACTGGCTGGGCCTCTGCCGGCGGTCCGCGGAATTCGACCTCGCACTCCGCACCCCCTCGGGTCGTATAACTGCCCCTGATGGAGACAGAGGTCTTTGCCCCGGGAACAGTGCGGACGACGCCTAGTTGCAGGAAGGCCTCGTCAGTCTCGAACATACGGACCTTCACGACGAACACCTTTTCGGCCTTGGCTGCGCGCACTTTCTCCCACAACTGCTTGAGTGCGGCCTTGATGACATCCTCGGCTGTGAAGTGAGTCTCCTTAGGTGGCCCGGGCGGAGGCGGCCCGGGCGGGCCCGGGGGTGGCCCCGGCGGGGGTTTTGGCGGTTCCTTCTTCTTCCGCGGCCAGATCGACTTGCGCGTCGCGTAGTCCATGGTCAAGACCGTGGACTGCTCATCGATCTCGATCTTGGCCGACGGGTCGCCCGGTCCGTACAGCAAGTCACCACGCTTGTAGACAAAAGCTCCCATCTCCACGCCTTGCCGAATGCCTCGAACGAACATCTCGTCGCCGATCAGCATGGGGAGACCGGGGTCGCGTCGATACTCCTCACGAAGCGCTAGCGTCGTGATTTCTCCGTTCTTGAGCGGTGTGCTGTCGCGAATGTACTTCGGAGAGTCCGGCTCGGCATCCTTCAGCCGTAGCTTGTTGAGTTCTTGCAGCGTCCGACTGATCTGCTTCTGTCCGGATCCGGGCTTGTCGGAGGCCGATTGGACCTCGATCGCCGTGTGCCCCAAATAGGGCCCTGTCTCGCTCACTCTGTTGCGGGACGGATAGAAGACATGCCTGTAGCACTGCTGGATCGAGACTGCGACCCCGTGCTCCGACTTGCTCTCCAGCTCCAAGACCTTGGCCTTCTGGTGTTCCGCCAAGTCGGCCAATCGCTCGGGCTCGATCAACCGTTGCAGTGCCAGCCGACGCCGCATCTTGGCTCGCATCTCTTCCCTGAGAGACTCGTCCGCCACGACCAGCACCACATGGTTGCGATACGTCCTGACGCCCGCATCGTCGATTCCCTTCTTCGAGTAAATGCGATCGATCAACGTCGGGACTGCTTTGACCACTGGCCCGACTTCCACGCCGTCATAGGACATCACCGCGAGTTTCGGACGCTCGTCACCGACCTCGTCCGGCACGTCATGGGCCCCGCCGGGATAATGCACCGCGGCAAACGTCGGACCATCGAAGATCTGCCTGATGCGGTCGTTGAGTTCGGACCGTACTTCCTCGTCCTCGACGAGCCGTTCTTCGTTGCGGATCATTTGCTGCAGATTTGCCTCGACATTGAAGCGCAACGGGGCACCGGGCCTGTCGTCCAGGTATGCGGACTGGGCCCCGAACTTCTTGCGGGCGTCCTCGATGAAGCTGGAGTCCAGTGACGGGCTGAGGATCGAGTAACGCAGTTGCTCGAACGAGACTCCCTTCAACTGATCGTTGAACGCCAGCGTGTGCATGAAGATCGTGCGTGCGACATAGGCTGCGTAGGGTGCTATGCCGACATGTTCCTGCTCGTCAATCGACTCGGCGAGTGCCGGCTTTTGGACGCTGCCAGCCGAGACATCGTTCGTGATCGCCGGCAAGTATGCCGATTGCCCGAGCCGCGTGACGATTTCGCTCTGGATGCGTTCTAGGCCCGGATCGATATGATGCACGTGGATCGCGGTAGTGTCGTCGGGGCGGTCCTTCCACAGTTGAGCAACGGTACGCGCCAGCAGCCGCAGCATGCCGCGCACTCTCTGGAAGTTGTTCAGCGTCGCCGTCTTTCCGGTGAGCGTTTCGATAACTTCCGGATGCAGGGGGTAGCTTGCCCGGAAGATTTCGGCGGTCCGGGGGTGCGCGGCGTCTTCGGACAGCGACTCCTGTCCAGCCAACCACCGTTGCCGATAGGCATCCACGATCGAGGGAACCTTTGTCTCGTCGATCGACTCGAACAGGCGCCTGCGCAAGACTTTGACAGTCTCGTCTTCCTCGGTGGGGTTCAGGAGTGTCGCTTTACGCGCGGAAACCTTCTCGATTTCCTCCATCTGGGCGGCAATGAACTGATTCTCCTCGCTGTACGCGTCGGTCGCTCGTCCCTCCTTGCCGATCGCCAGCGTATAGACGACAGCGGCGTTCTGCGTGCCCTCCACGGCCTTGAACAGGGACGTCAGGAACGCCGAGAGTTGATTTCTGCTAACTCCCAATGCGTGAACCTTGCGCAGATACACCGACAACTCGTCCAAGAGGATGAGCGTGGGCTGACTACCGAAGAGTTCGCGTAGCGTCTCAGCTCCCGGTGCGACATGCCCTTCGTCGCTCGCACGGACGCTCGCGTACCCGCCAGGTCCCGCGAGGAGATACGCGATTTCTCCCCATGGCGTCTTGGCGAGGACGCCATCACCCATCGCACGGCCGTTCGCGGGATCGGCGTTTTCCCCATCGAAGGAGGCTAGCCGCACCTTTCCCTTCGGCACCAAGTCCGGGTCGAGAAACTCGTCTACGTTCGTTACGCCCTTCATGCCGGTCGCGGCATGAGCCAACGCAATCAAGCCATGGGTCTTGCCGCCGCCGTACGACGTGTCGAGCCGAAAGATCGACGCGACCTCTCCTCCTGCCCCGCTCAGGCGGCGACACACGTTGTCAAGAAGGTTCTTGAGCCCGCGCGTGGGGTAGGTGTTCGCGAAGAAGAGGGCCGGATCGGAGTACTCCTTGCTCGCCTCGCGGGAGATGACTTGCGCGAGGTCAGCGGCGAAGTCGGCCTCGGTGATGGCTCCTCGGCGCACGTCTTCGCGCAGACGGCATGTGTCGAAGATCGTCGGTAGCTGCTCGTCGTTCATGCTTGCTTCTCTGGCTCTCTGTCCATTCGTCCTCTTCAATGTCCCAGCGGTGTTGCTTCCCAAGCCTTGGCGGTGCCTAGATAGCAGCGAACCGCCCGCCGCGATGCTCTATCGTCCCCTCGGTCGTTGACGGATCAACCCGTACAGCCGACCACCCGCCGAATATCGAGACTGCTGCGAATGGTCGCTGACTCACTCGCTGGAATGAGTCCAAGAACTATGCGATTATACCGAATCCGCGTCCAACGATTCCTTGGACCCGCCGGCACCATCTAGGGGGGCCCGATCCATGCCACCCAAGTCGGGTGCGCGACCGACTCTCAGCCGTTGTATGGATGAGTGCTTTGAACTCGCTTGTGACTCGCTCGTCGCCCGTTCTGCGAGTCTCTTGGACGCTGGAGGTCGGAACTTCCATCGGACGGAATTGAGGAATCCCGCTGAGGAGATTCTCCGTGGATCCCCCGTGAGGTTCTCGCCCCCATCCCCTATTGCCTTCGAGCCGTGCGGACTCTCCGCCCTTCCTCCGACTCTACTGCGCTAGACTACTCCCAGCAGCCCCCGGCGCGTCTGCTTGCGACCCATGGCGAACAAGAAAGTGTTTCAAGCCCCGCCCCCGGCCGCGCAAGTCCGTCCCCAGCCGCGGCCAGTGCCCCCACCGCCCTTTCCGGAACCGGCATTGGTACCGGCCCCGGTGCCCAGGGAGACCTACTATCCCAGTTCGGACGGCAAGCCGATGGCGGACAACACTTGGCAGGTGCGCACGATGCTCGCGCAGTACGGCATGCTGCACACGCGCTACGTGAATGATCCGAACACCTTCGTGGCCATGGCCCTGCTGCTTTACTACACCGAGGGCGATCCCGCGGACGTGGTCGCGCCGGACCTGTTCGTCTCGTACGGGGTTCCGAACCGGGACCGCGATTGGTACAAGGTCTGGGAGGAAGGGAAGGTGCCGGACTTCGCGCTCGAGGTGTCCTCGGTAGAGTCCGCCGAGGACAATCTGGGGCGCAACATGGAGACATACGCACGGATCGGTATTCCCGAGTACTGCGTGTACGATCCGATGGGAGGGTTGCACTTTCCCCGCCTGCAGCTGTTTCGGCTGTCGGGAGGGGAGGCGGGAGTCTACGAGCGCGTGAAGTGGAGCGGCGATACGGACAGGTCGCTGGCGATACCAAGCGAGTCGCTGGGATTGGAATTGCGGTTTGAGGATGACCGCTTGCGCTTGTGGGACCCGGTGTCCCGGGAGTACCTGCTGGAATGCGCCGAGGAGCACGCCGAATGGCTGAAGGAACGTGCCAGATACCGAGAGGTGTGCGCCAAGCGGATTGCCGCCGAGCAGAGGGAGCGCGAGCTGGAACTTGAATTGGCAGGCCTCAAGAAGCGGCTTGGAAGGCACCCCTAGCACTCAGTTTGGCAAGGACGCTCCTGCGAAATCGGATCGGACGACTATGGATGGATTGCTCAGGTCGGCTAGGCGTCGCATCTTGAGGCTGGCCCCTTTCGGATGGGATTGGGACGACTGGCCAGAGAGCACTCGCGATGGTCCCGCAGCGGCTACCAACTGGACTCCGATAGGAATCGAGTCCACGCGTTCTCTGCAACTCGCCTGCGCTAGACTGCTCCCAGTAGCCCAGCGCGATTGATTGGGGCGCGCGGTAAACAAGAAGTCGTTTCAGATCGCGCCTTGGGCCGCAGCCCGGAACCTTCAGCCCATCCGAAACTGGCACCGGAGCACACAAGGGTCTGTTACCCCAGTTTGAATTGCAAGCCGATGCCAGATAGCACTTGGCAATTGCGCACGGTGTACAGGCAGTACGGTGCGCTGTCGATTCGCTACGAAGGCGATCCGAGTACCTTCATCGGCATTGACCTGTTGCTGTACGACAGGGAGGATAAGCGTGGGGAAGCGGTGGCACCGGACTTATTCGTTGTGTTCGGGACCCCTGACAAGGACCGTCGGAGTTTCGAGGTCGGCGAGGAGGGGAGGGTACCGGACTTCGTGCTTGAAGTAGCCTCAAAGGGGACTCACAAGAAGGACTTGGGTAGCAAGAAGAATACGTACGAGAGGATGGGCGTGCGGGAGTACTGCGTATTTGACCCGCAGGGGGGTATGCACCGGCCGCGCCTGCAACTGTTCCGGCTTGAGGAAGGGATCTACAAGCGCGTGAGATGGTGGGGTGATCCGGATGGCCCGCTGGCGATGACCAGCGAGACGCTGGCCTTGGAATTGCGATTCACAGACGACCGCATGCACTTCTGGGATCCCCAGACTCAGGAATACCTGCTGGATCACCATGAAGAGCACGCCCATCGCATGGAGGTGATTGCCAGGTTCATCGAGGAAAGCGCCAAACTCGTCGCAGCCGAGCGACGGGTGCGTGACCTCGAAGCCGAAGTTGCAGACATCAAGGAACGTCTTCAGGGAGAACCTTAGTCGAACTTTGATACAGTCGGGCTCATTAGCACTGCTGATCGGCTATCGGGGAGGGTTGCGATATCCCGACCACACGGCACATCTATGTAAATCAAGCACTATCAATGGCTGAACAATTCTGAGTCGTCGTATAGACATGAACATGTCTGTTCGCCAAACGAAATGCTCATGTTCGTCCCCGAGCTGGCCCTGATCGCTGCACGGCGTTCGAATGCCTTGCTTGGGACAACGGTAGCTGCTAGGTGAGGATCACGCGGTCATGTCTGAAATACAGCGGTAACACTACGCCTTGCTTGAATCTCGTATCTGACTCCAAATAAGCAACTTCTAGCTGTCCATTCCACGAAAACGGCAAACCCGGGTTAGCACTCTGCTCCGCGACGGTCTCTCCATCCGAGTCGGTGCGGGCGAGACTGGATGGATCGCCAGCTGCAGCCACGAACCGCAATCTGGGGTTGGTCCCCCGTCAGCCGGAATTGAGGAGTCCCGCTGAGGAGATTCTCCGAGGACCCACCGTGAGTGTCTCGCCCGCATTCCCAATTGCCGTCGTGCCGCGCGGAATCTCCGCCCTCCCTGCGAAGCGACTGCGCTAGACTACTCCCAGCAGTCGCCGGCGCGTCTGCTTGCGGCCATGGCGAACAAGAAAGCGTTTCAGGCCCCGCCCCCAGCCGTGCAAGTCGGCCCTCGGCCAAGCCCACTGCCGCCTCCGCCCTTTCCGGAATCTGCACCGGCACCCGCGGAGATCTACTACCCCAGTTCGGACGGCAAGCCGCTGGCGGATAACACGCGGCAGTCGCGCACGATGCGCGGGCAGTTCGACATGCTGTCCACGCGCTACGTGGACGATCCGAACGCTTTCGTCGCGATGGGCCTGATGCTGTATTACACCGAGGGCGAGCCCGAGGACATGGTGGCACCGGACCTGTTCGTCTCGTTGGGGGTTCCGAAGCGGCACCGCGACTGGTACAAGGTCTGGGAAGAGGGGAAAGTGCCGGATTTCGTGCTCGAGGTGTCCTCGGACAAGTCGGCCAAGGACAATCTGGGGCGCAATATGGAGGCCTACGCGCGGATCGGCATACCCGAATACTGCGTGTACGATCCGATGGGGGGATTGCACTTCCCGCGCCTGCGGCTGTTTCGGCTAGTGGGCGGGCGGGCGGGGGCCTACGAGCGCGTGGAGGGGAGCGCGGATGAGGACGGTTCGCTGACGGTACCGAGCGAATCGCTGGGCTTGGACTTGCGGTTTGAGGATGACCGCTTGCGCTTGTGGGATCCGGCGACCCAGCAGTACTTGCTGGAACACGCCGAGGAACGCGCCGGGCGGATTGCTGCGGAGCAAAGGGTGCGCGAACTGGAACTCAAATTGGCAGGCCTCAAGGAGCGCACCTAGCGACACCGCTAGCGCTTTCAGTTCGCGAAAGCCTTCGCGACCGAAGTTTGCTTAGGCAATGATGAATGGTCCAACGGATTCGTCAAGGAATCACACTCTTGAACTCGGAACCGCTGTAGTACGGGACCGAGGAGTCTCGATGAGACCGCTCGGTGAAGAGAATCCGACACGGTCCCGCCCCGGTTCCCAGTCGATCTCGAGCCGCATGGAATCTCCGCCCTCCTCGCAAACCAGATGCACTAGACCACGCCCGGCAGGCCTAGCGCGCTTGATTGCGGCGCGGGCCGCGCAGGCGGTCGCCGCTGAGACCGCCCTAGCAGTGCAACTCGATCCGCAGCTGCGGCCCGTGACCTCGGCCCTTTCGGGAACTGGTACCGGAGCCGACAGGGGTCTATTGCCCTTCCGATTGCAAGCCGATGCCAGATAACACTAGGCAATCGAACACGGTGCAAGGGCAGTGCGGCATGCTGTTGACGCGCTACGCGGACGATCCGAACACCTTCGTAGGCAGCGACCTGCTGCTGCTGTACGACAAGGAGGATGAGGACAGGGATGCAGTGGCACCGGACGTATTCGTGGTGTTTGGGGTTCCAGACAAGGACCGCGACAGCTACGAGGTCCGCAAGGAGGGGAAGGTGCCGGACTTCGTGCTCGAGGTGGCCTCGAAGGGGACTTATCGGAAGGACTTGGGAAGCAAGAAGGACAAGTACCAGAGGATGGGGGTGCGGGAGTACTGCGTGTTCGACCCGAAGGGGGATATGCACCGGCCTCGCCTTCAGTTGTTCCGGCTGGAGGGAGAGGTCTACAAGTGCGTGAACCGGCGGGGGGATCCGGACGCTCCTCTAATGGTGACGAGTGAGACGCTGGGCTTGGAACTGCGGTTCGAGGACGAGCGCTTGCGCCTGTGGGATCCAGAGACTCAGGAATACCTGCTGGAACACCAAGAAGAGCACGCCGGACGCCTAGCAAGCGAGCAACGGGTGCGTGACATCGAAGCCGAACTAGCAGAATTCAAGGAACGAAGTTTGGGAGAACATTAGCACTCTGCTCCACCAAAGTCTCTCCATCCGAGTTGGATAGGACGAAATTGGATGGCCCGCATCCTTCGGCCGAGAACCGCGCTTCGAGTTCGGAATCCATGTCGAACAGGCTTGAGGAGCCTCGTTGAGGAGATCTCCCGAGGAGCCCCCGCACGAATGTCTCGCTCCGGGGTCAGCTTGACACCGAGCCGTGCGGAATCTCCGCCCTTCCTGCGACTCTACTGCGCTAGACTACTCCCAGCAGCCCCGGCGCACCTGCTTGCGGCCCATGGCGAACAAGAAAGCGTTTCAAGCCCCGCCCCCCGCCGCGCAAGTCCGTCCCCAGACGCGCCCCCTGCCCCCGCCTCCCTTTCCAGCACCAGTGCCGGCACCGGCACCCAAGGAAATTTACTACCCCAGTTCGGACGGTAAGCCACTGGCGGATAACACTTGGCAGTCGCGCACGATGATCGCGAAGTACGACATGCTGTACACGCACTACATGGACGATCCGAGCACCTACGTGGCCATCTCCCTGCTGCTGTACTACACCGAGGGCGAGCCCGCGGACATGGTGGCCCCCGACCTATTCGTCGCGTGCGGGGTCGCGAACCGGCATCGCGATTGGTACAAGGTCTGGGAGGAGGGCAAGGTGCCGGACTTTGTGCTCGAGGTGTCCTCGGAAGAGACCGCCGAGGACAATCTGGGGCGCAACATGGAGACCTACGCGCGGATTGGCATTCCCGAATACTGCGTGTACGATCCGATGGGAGGGTTGCACTTACCGCGCCTGCAGCTGTTTCGGCTGGCGGGAGAAGAGGATCGGGTCTACGAGCACGTGAAAGGGAGCGCGGACCCGCACGGTTCGCTAGCGGTGCCGAGCGAGTCGCTGGGATTGGAATTGCGGTTTGAGGATGACCGCTTGCGCCTGTGGGATCCGGCGGCCCAGGCGTACCTGCTGGAATACGCCGAAGAGCGAGACCGACGGCTCAAGGAACGCGAGGGGCGCGTGGGAGAGCGCGCCGGGCGGATCGCGGCCGAGCAAAGAGCGGCCAAACTGGAACTTGAAGTGGAGGCTCTCAAGGAGCGGCTTCGGGGGAAACCTTAGTGCTCTGTCCCGCGAGGACCTAACCAACCGAGTTGGATTGGACGAAACTGCATGGCCAGCTAGATGCGGCCATGACCCGTACTTGAGGTCGGCACCTCGTCCACGCGGGATCGAAGCGTCTCGCCGTGGCGATTGGCCGAAGGGTGCCCCGGGGGGCTCGCGGCAGTTCCCACTCACTCTCGAGCCGCGCGGAATCTCCGCCCTCGTTGCGAATTGACCGCGCTAGACTACTCTCAGCAGTCCCGGCGCGTCTGCTTGCGGCCCATGGCGAACAAGAAAGCGTTTCAAGCCCCACCCCCGGCAGCGCAAGTCCGTCCCCAGCCGCGACCTCTGCCCCCGCCGCCCTTTCCCGAACCGGCACGGGCTCCCAAGGAGGCCTACTATCCCAGTTCGGACGGCAAGCCGATGGCGGATAACTCTTGGCAAGCAGACAGGATCCACGCGCAGTACGGCATGCTGCGCACGCGCTACGCAAAGGACCCGAACACCTTCGTGGCCATGGCCCTGCTGCTGTACTACACCGAGGGCGAGCCCGCAGACGTGGCGGCCCCGGACGTGTTCGTCTCGCGCGGGGTCCCGAACCAGCACCGCGATTGGTACAAAGTCTGGGAGGAAGGGAAGGCACCGGACTTCGCGCTCGAGGTGTCCTCGGAACAGACTGCCGAGGACAATCTGGGGCGCAACATGGAGACCTACGCGCGGATTGGCATATCCGAGTACTGCGTGTACGATCCGATGGGAGGGTTGCACTTTCCGCGCCTGCAGCTGTTCCGGCTGCCGGGAGGGGAGGCGGGGGTTTACGAACGCGTGAAGTGGAACGAGGACACGAACGGTTCGCTAGCGGTGCCGTGCGAGTCGCTGGGATTGGAATTGCGGTTTGAGGATGACCGCTTGCGCTTGTGGGACCCGGCGGCCCAAGAGTACCTGCTGGAATACGCGGAGGAGCATGCTGGACGCTTGCAGGAACGCGCCGGGCGCGTCGCGGCCGAGCAAAGGGTGCGCGAACTTGAAATCGAATTGGCAGACATCGAGAAACGGCGTCGCAAACACCCTTAGCGTTCTCTTCCTCAAACGCCTCTCCAGCCGAGTTGGCTCGGGAGAAGATGGATGGCCCGCTAGCTCGGGTCTATTGCTCCGAGGCGGATTGCAAGCCAATGCCAGAGAACAGTCGGCAAGCGGACACCGTCCATGTGCAGCGCGACATGCTGGCGACACGCTACGTGGGCGACCCAGACACCTTCGTGGGCACCGACCTGCTGCTGTCCTACGAGTACGCTCAGCGCAGAGAGGTGGTGGCACCGGATCTAATGGTGGCATTTGGGATTCCAGCCAAGGACCGCGACAGCTACGATATCCGGAAGGAAGGGAAGGTGCCGGACTTCGTGCTGGAGGTGGCCTCGAAGGGGACTTACCGGAATGACTTGGGGAGCAAGAAGGACAAGTACGAGTGGATGGGGGTGCGCGAGTACTGTGTATTCGACCCGAAGGGCGGCATGCACCGTCCGCGCCTGCAGTTGTTCCGCTTGGAGGGAGGCGTCTACGAGCGGGTGAGCGGGCGGAGTGATCCAGACGGTTCGCTGGCAGTGACAAGTGAGACGCTGGGCTTGGAACTGCGGTTTGAGGATGACCGCTTGCGCCTGTGGGATCCAGAGGCTCACGAATACCTGCTGGACCACCAAGAAGAACACGCCGGACGCTTGGAGGAACGCGATATGCGCGTCGCAACCGAGCAACGGGTGCGTGACATCGAAGCCGAACTCGCAGAATTCAAGGAACGACGTTTGGGAGAACATTAGCACTCTGCTCCACCAAAGTCTCTCCATCCGAGTTGGATGGTACGAAATTGGATGGCCCGCATCCTTCGGCCGAGAACCGCGCTTTGAGTTCGGAATCCATGTCGAACAGGCTTGAGGAGCCTCGTTGAGGAGATCTCCCGAGGAGCCCCCGCACGAATGTCTCGCTCCGGGGTCAGCTTGACACCGAGCCGCGCGGAATCTCCGCCCTTGTTACGACCCTACTGCGCTAGACTACTCCCAGCAGCCCCCGGCGCGGCTGCTTGCGGCCCATGGCGAACAAGAAAGCGTTTCAAGCCCCGCCCCCGGCAGCGCAAGTCCGTCCCCAGCCGCGCCCCCTGCCCCCGCCTCCCTTTCCGGCGCCAGCGCCGGCACCGGCACCCAAGGAGATTTACTACCCCAGTTCGGACGGCAAGCTGCTGACGGATAACACTTGGCAGTCGCGCACGATGATCGCGAAGTACGACATGCTGTACACGCACTACATGGACGATCCGAGCACCTACGTGGCCATCTCCCTGCTGCTGTACTACACCGAGGGCGAGCCCGCGGACGTGGTGGCCCCCGACCTATTCGTCGCGTGCGGGGTCGCGAACCGGCACCGCGATTGGTACAAGGTCTGGGAGGAGGGCAAGGTGCCGGACTTCGTGCTCGAGGTGTCCTCGGAAGAGACCGCCGAGGACAATCTGGGGCGCAACATGGAGACCTACGCGCGGATTGGCATTCCCGAATACTGCGTGTACGATCCGATGGGAGGGTTGCACTTACCGCGCCTGCAGCTGTTTCGGCTGGCGGGAGAAGAGGATCGGGTCTACGAGCACGTGAAAGGGAGCGAGGACACGCACGGTTCGCTAGCGGTGCCGAGCGAGTCGCTCGGATTGGAATTGCGGTTTGAGGATGACCGCTTGCGCTTGTGGGACCCGGCGGCCCGGGCGTACCTGCTGGAATACGCCGAAGAGCGAGACCGACGGCTCAAGGAACGGGATGCGCGGCTCAAGGAACGCGAGAGGCGCGTGGGGGAGCGCGCCGGGCGGATTGCGGCCGAGCAAAGAGCGGCCAAGCTGGAACTTGAAGTGGAGGCTCTCAGGAAGCGGCTTCGGGGGAAACCTTAGTGCTCTGTCTCGCGAGGATCTAACCGACCGAGTTGGCTTGGACGAAGCTGTATGACCCGTTAGATGCGGCCATGGCCCGTACTTGAGGTCGGCACCTCCACCGCGCGGGATCGAAGCGTCTCGCCGTGGCGATTGGCCGAAGGTTGCCCCGAGGGTCTCGCCGCAGTTCCCACTCACTCTCGAGCCGTGCGGAGTCTCCGCCCTCCCTGCGAATTGACTGCGCTAAACTACTCCCAGCGTGTGCGGTGCGCTTGATTGCGCCGCACGGCGAACAAGTAGTCGTTTCAGAGCCGACCCCGGCAGTGCAGGTTCGGTTCCGGCCGCGGCCCGCGACGCCCTGCCCTACCTGGAACCGACACCGGAGCCCACCGAGGCCCTTAGCTCCAGTTCGGATTGCAAGTCGATGCCAGAGAACAGTTGGCAATCGCACGCGCTCAACGTGCCGTACGGCGCACTATTTGCGCGCTATGAGCATTGCCCGAACATATTCGTAGCCACCAACCTGCTGCTGTGCTACCGGGAGGACGGGGTTAGGTACCTGTCGGTGCCGGACCTATTCGTGGTGTTCGGGGTCTCGGACAAGAATCGTCCGAGTTACAAGGTCTGGGAGGAGGGCAAGACGCCGGACTTTGTACTTGAAGTGGCCTCGAAGGGGACTTACGAAAATGACTTGGGGAGCAAGAAGAACACATACGAGAGGATGGGAGTGCGGGAATACTGCGTGTTTGACCCGAAAGGGGACATGCACCGGCCGCGCCTGCAGTTATTCCGGCTTGAGGGCGGTGTCTACGAGCGCGTGAGCGGGCGGAGTGGTCCGGACGGTCTGCTGACAGCAACGAGCGAGACGCTGGGCTTGGAGTTTCGGTTCGTGGATGACCGCATGCGCCTGTGGGACCCAGAGGCCCGGGAATACCTGTTGGATCAACGCGAAGAGCAGGCCCGGTACGAAAGGGAACGCGCCGGGCGCTTGAAGGAACGCGACAAGTGCTTGAAGGAACGCGCCGGGCGCATCGCAGCCGAGCAACGGGCCAGCGACCTCGAAGCCGAACTTGCAGATCTCAAGGGACGGCTTCGGGAAGAACCTTAGCGATTTATTGCGCCAATGTCTCTCCATCCGCGTTGGATAGGACGAAATTGGATGGCCTGCATCCTTCAGCTGAGAACCGCGTTTCGAATTCGGAATCCATATCGGACGGGCTTGAGGAGTGGCGCTGTGGCGATTGGCAAACGAGCACCCATGAGGGTCTCGCTACGGTTTCAGCTTGACCTCGAGCCGCGCGGAATCTCCGCCCTTGGTACGACCCTACTGCGCTAGACTACTCCCAGCAGCCCCCGGCGCGTCTGCTTGCGGCCCATGGCGAACAAGAAAGCGTTTCAAGCCCCGCCCCCGGCCGCGCAAGTCCGTCCCCAGCCGCGACCTCTGCCCCCGCCGCCCTTTCCGGATCCGGATCCGGAACCGGCACTGGCTCCCAAGGAGGTCTACTATCCCAGTTCGGACGGCAAGCCGATGGCGGATAACTCTTGGCAAGCGGACAGGATTCACGCGCAGTACGGCATGCTGCACACGCGCTACGTGAACGACCCGGACACCTTCGTGGCCATGGCCCTGCTGCTGTACTACACCGAGGGCGAGCCCGCGGACGTGGCGGCCCCGGACGTGTTCGTCGCGCGCGGGGTCCCGAACCAGCACCGCGATTGGTACAAGGTCTGGGAGGAAGGGAAGGCACCGGACTTCGCGCTCGAGGTGTCCTCGGAACAAACCGCCGAGGACAATCTGGGACGCAACATGGAGACCTACGCGCGGATTGGCATATCCGAGTACTGCGTGTACGATCCGACGGGCGGGTTGCACTTTCCGCGCCTGCAGATGTTCCGGCTGTCGGCAGGGGGGACGGGGGTCTACGAGCGCGTGAAGTTGAGCGAGGGTTCAGACGGTTCGCTAGCAGTGCCGTGCGAGTCGCTGGGATTGGAATTGCGGTTTGAGGATGACCGCTTGCGCTTGTGGGATCCGGCGGCCCAAGAGTACCTGCTGGAATGGGCCGAGGAGCGCGCCGCACGGCTCAAGGAAGAGGACCGGTTGCGGAAGGAAGAGGACCGGTTGCGGAAGGAAGAGGACCGGTTGCGGAAGGAACGCGACGGGCACATGGAGGAGCGCGCCGCGCGGGTCGCGGCCGAGCAACGGGTGCGCGAGCTGGAACTCAAATTGGCAGACCTCAAGGAACGGGTTCAGGGACACCGCTAGTGCTCCGGTCGGCGAAGGCCCTTCCAACCGCGTTGCCGAGGAAATTCGATGACCCGCCACATTCGGCCAAGAATCGCGGTCGGACGGATTTGAGGCGTCTAGCTGAGGCGATGGCCCGAAGAGCACACACGACCGTCTCGCCCCGTGCCCCGCGTTCACCCCAGCGGTGCAAGTCCGGCCGCGGCACTTGGCTACCCGCCCTATCCAGCACTGGCAACAGAGCCCACTGAGTTCAGTCACCCGAGGTCGGATTGCAAGCCAATGCCAGATAACTCTTGGCAAGCGTACACGGTCTTCGGGCAGTACGGTGCGCTGTTGACGCACTACGAGCACGATCCGAACACCTTCGTAGGCACCAACCTGCTGCTGTCCTACAGGGACAACAAGCGTAGGTATTTGGTAGTGCCGGACCTAATGGTGGTCTTTGGGGTCCCGGACAAGGGTCGCCCCAGTTACAAGGTCTGGGAGGAGGGGCGAGTGCCGGACTTTGTGCTTGAAGTGGCCTCGGAGGGGACTTACCAGAAGGACTTGGGGATCAAGAAGGACACATTCGAGAGGATGGGGGTGCGGGAGTACTGCGTGTTCGACCCAAGGGGGGATATGCACCGGCCTCGCCTGCAGCTGTTCCGCCTTGAGCGAAGAGTCTACAAGCGCGTGAACTGGTGGGGGGATCCGGACGGTCCGCTGGCGGTGCCCAGCGAGACGCTGGCCTTGGAATTGCAATTCAAGGATGACCGCATGCGCTTCTGGGATCCCAAGGCTCGCGAATACCTGCTGGAACCACTCGAAGAGCGTGCCAGACACCTCGAGGCACGCGCTCGGTGCGAAGAGGCACGCGCTCAGTACGAAGAGGCACGCGCTCAGTACGAAGAGGCACACACCGGACGCCTCGAGGAACGGGTCAAGCGGATCGCAGCTGAACAACGGGCCCGAGACCTCGAATCTGAATTTGCAGCCTTCAGGAAACGGATTCGCCGACAGCCTTAGTCGTCTCCCCGCAAGTCACGTAGGGCGTTGCGATCCAGCAACCGGGGGCCCGTAAGAATCCACGTGGCCTGCAACTCCTCGGCCCCCCGTACATTGGCGGTTTACCGGACTGATCTCCCGGCCCAGAAGCAGCGACGCCGAGCACCTCGCATCCTCGCGCATATAAGTTGATATGATCAGACTCAGGTTTTTTTACACATTCACTTGACATGTTCCTCGGAAGGGCTATACTAAGGACATCAGCAGATTCCATGAAAGGAGGAAACATCATGCGACTGCTTCAACACAACCCCTTCATCCCCTGGGCGGATCCGGTCCGGTTCTTCGAGCCGCCCCGCGAGGACAACGGCTGGGTGCCCGAGTTCGACATCCGCGAGACCGACGACGCCTTCGTGCTGCAGGGGGACATCCCCGGGCTGACGCAGAAGGATCTCGAGGTCCGCGTCGAGGACGGCGTCCTCAGCGTCAGCGGCGAGCGCCCGCAGCCCGCGGCCGAGGTGCGCTTCAGCCGACGCGAGCGGCCCCACGGGAAGTTCCGGCGGAGCTTCCGGTTGGGCGACACCGTCGACGACGAGAACGTCAAGGCGTCCTACGAGGGCGGGGTGCTCGAGCTGACCTTGCCGAAGCGCGAGCCCGTCGACACGTCCCGGCTGATCCCGGTTAACTGAGCGGGTATCGCCACCGCAGGGCCTGGGCACGCGTTCCGGCCCTGCGGCATCGTTTCCCGGCAGCAGGACACCGGGTCGAACCCGGCGAGTTGACCTCGGCCGAGGTCACGAATCTCCAGCACAACGCAGATACGGGAGAATGGTCTGTAGCTTACGAGGAATCGGATGTTGCTTGGAACGATCGGCAGAACTCGGACCCCCGCGACAAACGCCAGGATCGTCCTGCTCTCGCTCATCGCTGCGACACTCTTCACTGCCGCGCAACACCCAGCGGCTGCGCAGACCTCGGCACCTCACGTGCTGGTGATCTACACCGACGACCAAGGCTACGGCGACGTCAGCGCACTGAATCCCGATTCCAAGATCAAGACCCAGAACCTTGATCGGCTTGTCCGCGAAGGAATGGCCTTCACGGACGCACATTCCCCGGACACGGTTTGCACGCCGTCTCGATACGGCCTGCTGACCGGCCGCTACGCCTGGCGGACTCGGCTCAAGAAGGGCGTCATGGGTGCCGAAGGCGACAGTCTGATCGCATCTGACAGGACAACCGTCGCCTCGTTCCTCAAGAGGGCCGGCTACTCGACCGCGATGGTCGGGAAATGGCACCTCGGAATGCGATTCCACGGGACGAAGGGCAACCGTGACTGGTCGCAGCCAGTCGCGGGAGGACCGGCTGATCGGGGCTTCGATTACTTCTTCGGCATCCCGGCGTCCATGAACTACGGAGTGCTGACGTACATCGAGAATCGACGGATTCTCGATCCGCCCGTGCTCTGGACGCGCAAGAAGCCGAATGCGATCGCAATCGCCGACTACCGCATCACGCCGCCATACTCGGACTCGCGCGCAGATGGCGAACTCGAAGTAGCTCCGAGCTTCGACGACCAAGCTGTTCTGACCGAGTTCACGCAGCGTGCTGTCGCTTGGCTGGAAGGATTCGCAAGCGAGGCCGGAGAGGATGATCGCTTCTTCCTCTACGTGGCGTACACCTCGCCGCACAAGCCGGTAATCCCTCTCGAAGAATTCCGAGGACGATCTGATGCGGGAGCCTACGGCGACTTCGTCATCGAGACAGATGCACACATTGGCACGCTGCTCGGCACTCTGGATCAGACGGGTCTAGCGCGTAACACCCTCGTGCTGGTGACTAGCGATAACGGTCCGGAAACGACCTATCGAGAGAGGCTGAAACGCTTTGGCCATGCGAGTGCGGGCGGACTGCGCGGAGGCAAGCGCGACTTGTACGAGGGAGGTCATCGCGTGCCCTTCATCGTGCGATGGCCAAGCGTTGTCGAATCGGGGAGCGCCTCTTCCCATTTGGTCTGCCAGACGGACCTCTTGGCTACGTTGGCCGAGATTCTAGGTGATGAACTGGAACCGGACGAGGGCGAGGATAGTGTCAGCTTCTTGCCTGTACTGCGCGGCGACAATCCCCCGCCCCGTCCACCTGTGATCCATCATTCCGCTTCCGGGCACTTCGCGATCCGGGACGGTGGGTGGAAGCTAAACATGATTCGTGGCTCAGGAGGAAGCTTGCAGCCGCGCTTCGTCGAGCCCAAGCCCGGCGAGCCTCGGTTCGAGTTATACGACCTCGACACGGATCTCGCGGAGACCCGCGACCTTGCGACGGAACGACCAGATGTGGTGGATCGACTGCGATCCACGATTACCGAGATCGTCGATACCGGGCGTAGCACGCCCGGTCCACCGGTTCCCAACGACGGCGGAAACAGGTGGCCCGGGGTCTCATGGGTGACGACGCCGGAGCACCAGTAGCTGCGCGGTCTCGTCACATCCGGCCGCAGTTGCCGGCGAGGCTGCGGATACCTCACGCCTCGGCAAGCCACTACGTGCGCCCGCCGTTCATCAAGCGCACGCCGGCGTGGCCGATAGGCTTGAGTCGCTGCCCGGCGAGAAGAAACTTCTGCCACGCCAACACCGATGGCTCAATGGCTTTGCCCATGTCCGGCGGCTACTCAGCGACGGTTCGTTGCGCACTGGTACATGCTGCCCACACACTCCGCTAGTGCCTCTTTGAGCAACGGATAGGGCTTGCCGTACCCGTCGAGCAAGCCGGAGTGCTGGCGATCCTGCTTGCGCGGCACACGGTTGGAGGCGTCGATCAAGCCACAATAATGCCAACCCACGAATTCCGGACGAGCGAACGCATTGCGGAAGAACTCGACCGTCCAATCTACGCGCTGATCAAGGCTGTCGGCCACAGGCCCGTAAGGCCGGGGCATGGTCGGAGTGATCATGGTGAATGCGGAGTCGCCATTCATCAGCGGCCTGTCGACGAGCTTCGACCAGCGATCCAGCCCGGGCTTCTGCACTTCGTATCGAGCGTACATTTGGTAGAAGACGATGTCCGTGAACCGGCTCGTGACTGGCAGCACGGTGTCAAGCGCATCGGTGTTCGCATTGAGCTTGTCGCCGATGAAGAGGTGGTTCGGATCGTGCCTCCGAATCGCTTCCAGTGCGGTCCGGTAGTACTGCGTCACGACACGCTGCAGGAAGGCGAGGTTATCGCGGGTTTCGTTGGCGTTCGAAAGGTCGGTACTCGGCCTCCAGTCCACAGCGGCGGCGAGTGCTCCGAACGAGTCGAACCGAGTCCCGTATGTCACGTTGAAGTCGTGAATCTCTCCTCGGTAGATGTCCCGCATAGTCTCGACATAGGCCATCTTCCCCGGTGCTTGGGTGCCTAAGTTCCGCAAGCGACGCGGCCAGCCGATACGAGACTTCCGGCGAGCCCCGCCAATCACGTCGGGCCGCTCGCGGCAATCCTCCTCCGTCAGCAGCGGACAGTCCGTCATGGCATAGCCCAGCAGGAACGGATCGTCCCTCGCGGGGGCGGCGAACTCCCGCGCGAGCCGATCACAACGGCGCACGAACTCACCGTCGAAGACATCGAGAAAGTTCTCGTCTGGGATTTCGGTCTTCCAGTGCGGGATATCCACGAAACGTATCGGTTGGAGATATGGCATGGATGGCTTCGGGGTGTTCGACACGGCCAGCGAGTTGTGGACTCCAATGCTGTTGAAGCCATACTCGCGACACGTCCGCAGGAACCACGCCTTCAGGGCGGCGCGGAACTGGGGACCTGCTAATTCGCCAATGCCTAGCCGCGCCTTCCATGCATCCGTGTTGTAGTCCTGAGAAAACAGGTCCGGATACAAGTGGTTGATGCCAAAGCTGAGGAAAGCGTTCCCTGCGGGCGTCACCAGCCACCATCGATCGTCCTTTTCCACGCGGAAGAAACCGGTGGCTTCGAATTTCCTGCCAGTCCAGCCGCCGAAACGGTCGAACCCGTCAGCTGCGTCTCCCGCGGCCCCTGAACTTCGGTCATTGAATGGAAGGGTGACGGTGGCGAGTGTTGCCGCGCGGAGCAGATCGCGCCGGTTGATCCCGGATTCCCCATGTGGAGACGGTCGTGTCGCTCGCCCCTTGATGCTTCGACGCATTCCACCAGTATTCTACGCTCCGGCTTAAGGAGAATCCAATGTCAAGTGGATTCGGGAGTGTCTTGAGGACGAATTCGAGAGCGCGTTCGATCTCGCTACGGTCCATGGTCGGGAAGCGTGAGTTCACCGTGAGAGGGGTGAACCGCTATCGACATGACCGGGCTGCTCCGCTGACGGCACCCGGATGATACTGACTGACCCGGCGGTTCCCCAGAGGGCACGTGGAGCAGTTCGGCTGCAGGTCGATGAGCGGTCGATAGCGAACGCTCGCGCTATCGGCACGGCGCGCGTTGCGCGTCGTGATGCGCGAAGGTCTTTGGTGAACGCGCAGAAGTGCATGTGCGAAGCGAGGGCCGACCTGCTGGACATCTGTCCATCACTCGCAGATCCGTGCGGCCCTCCGCGAGGGCCGAATTGGATAGTCGCGGTATTTGGCAACTGCTTTCGCAGCCTGACACGACTTGGAACGATCCCGCATGCACTAGTCTCAGCCCAGACAACGTGACGGCACGCACAGAGTAGACGCGGGCCTCAAGAGGACATACGCGGAGGACGCATTTACGATCATACAAGAACAACTTGCCATCTAACGGGCGGGGCCATGCTCAATTGAGGCATGAGCCCTCAGCAGATTGAGACTAGTTTCCCACTTCCACTCATATAGATCCTATGGACTAATCAGTCGCATGTAATTGGTGGATCCCAGACCAGACTTGCTCCGCTAACCTCCACCGCTGCATCAGCGACTTTCAAAACCACCTTGTAGTCAAGCGTATCTTTGCAGAACAGCCAACCATCCGGAAGGTGCCCAACTCTATGGCGTAGATGGGGTGAGTCAGGGATATTTCTTCGACATGCCTCGCAATAAATCGTCGTTTTCGACCACGTATGTTGGGATGTTTTGCCAACTTATCGAGGAAGCAGTGGTCTGCATTATGGAGTTCCGTCAAGACGATCTCTATTGCTTCTGATCGGCTCGTGTAACCGTGACGATTACTTCCAATGATAACGGTTCCAGAGCGTTTGATGGCGCGAGTACCACCTGTAGACTGCTTGGACTTAACAGTTTCCACAGTAGTTGAATACCGTTCAAATCGAGGATTCGATTTCCAAGCTTCAATAGGTGGATCCCACGTCACCGGCGTACCACTCACATCCTCCGCTATTCTGATGATTCTCATGATCTCAGTGGCACCGAAAACTTTACTTACGAGCCAACCATTCGGGAGCTGGCCGACCAATTTGCGGAGATGGAGTGCTCTTGGGAATATTTCTGCAGCATTCTTGGCTACTGTCTTTCCTTTCGGCCGCTTTATTCCGGGCCACTCGGAAAATTTGCTCAGAAAACCATGGTTTGCGTGTTCAAGCTCAGTTAATACGGTGATCATGGCTCCTATCAAGCTCTTGTATTCGAGTCGTTTTCTTGCAACAATAACCGCACCTCGGTACCGTGTTCCTGTCTTACTTGCCTTCTGATTAGCCTCGTATGCAGGGGAAACGCTTGGGCTTTCCGCTGGAGCAACCTCACGATCAGGGACTAGAGGATGCCCGCTATCTACCCGTATGGGCCGTGAGCGAAGAAAATCAAGGACATCCGCATCGGTGGGTCGAACTTTGGTCTGCGACTCAACAGCGTCAGCAAGTAGGCGTATAAGCATTTCATTTCTCTCACGCACAAGGTTCGACCATGCCTCTGGAAGCTGCCTACGTGCTGTATCCCGATTGGTTCGACTCTTATACTCACTTCTAGCCGCTTCAAGCGCTTCTCCAGAAGCAACGCGTCCATACTCTAGGTAATGGACCAAGGCGTCTCTTGAGACCCGCGGGGTCGATTCATACAAATCGAGTTTGAGTACGCGTCCATCCTCATAGCTTCCCCGTTCCGTAGGAAGATAGAAACTCCAAGTTTGTCCGTCGGTGAGGACGACCATCAGACGACATGACGCCTACGGTCGATCGCGACGGTCGCTTCGCGAAAAGACCAAGTGAAACAAGGCCTTTGGGGTGAGCTGGACGCTCGCCGGGGAGTCGTAGCCGGCCCGCGCCCGTGATAATGATTTCGGCCCCACAGCGGAAGGATGCGGACCCCGCGAGGAGCGCAGTGGCGGACTACCGTGCCGGTTGCGCGAGTCTTTGTCGAAGGGACTCTTTCGCGGCGGACAGCTAGCTGGGATCACGATTTGCATTGGCAAGGCGTAGCGTTCGGCGAGGGCGCACTGGCGCACGATCCCGATCTCGGGGCTCCCAACCCGCGCAAGCAGTCCGATCTGCCCCGAAGAAACGATCCGATCAAGGCTGATCGAGGAGTCTGACAGCTTTCGCACCCGGGCTCATGAACTGGAAATCCTTATCATTCTCAACTGGCCAGAGGTCGTGTTGTCTGACCATAGGCACACCTTGGCGGAAGGCGTAGAGCAGGGCCTGATCGATCGAATCTTCGGACCGAGCCGCCCCTGGATGTTTCACCTCGACGAAGGCCTTCGGCTTGGAAGGAGGGTCGCAGAGTGCGAAATCGACACGTCCGTTCATCGTGGTGTACTCTGGCCACACAACCTCGGTGTCATGATCTTGCCAATTGAGTGCGCGTAGCACGCGAAGTACGATCCCCGTCGAGATTGCGGCTTCGCTCCGGTAGCGGCCCTCCTTGAGCTTGGTGACGATGTCGTCGAGCGTGGATTCGAGTGGCATGGAGTCCTTAGACGCAGGTCAAGCGAGGGTCTTCGATCCAGACTCTCGGCCTCAGCCCATCGCTAGCGCGTCCAATCGGGGCCGCGCACGAGTGGGGCGGAAGAACTGATTATAACCGAAACCACGCATTGCGAGAATCGACACCCGGCGACCCAGCGTCGCGAGTGGCCCTAGGAGCCTGTTGCAAAAGTCCGATCCGTCGCGAGGGCCCGCCGTGTCAACGCTCAAATACCTCAAAATGACGGAAAAACCGCCCCCTGAAAGGCGCAATAGACCCCTTTGGGGCTCGCTCAACGTCCAGAAACGTCCAGAATCGACTCTCGACACCGAGGCTGGCACTTTTGCAACAGGCTCCTAGCAGCCCGTTCTACCACTAGGAAGAACGCCACAGTGTCTCTCAGATTCTCCCTGAGCGGTGTCACACGGCTCCCCATAGAGCCGGTAGTGTAGGTGCCATCCCATTGTGAGCGCGTGAGTGGCAGGGACACCGCCCACCTTCAAGTAGGTCATGGGATTCCAGATCTTCTGCGGCCCAGGCTGACCCAACTCAAGAATCCGTCTTGGAACGGCGGGCCACCGACCCATGGCACCGTCCCCAGCCAATGAGCGGGCGTCACGAAGTAGGCGCGTCTGCGGATACAGCATCAGGCTCCATCCAGCCACCCCGATCCCCGCTTGGATTGAATGCGCCAAGGATCACTTGGTTGCCGAGAAGGCCAAGATCGGCGGATTCTTGATGAATCCGTCCCAGTAGGGATTGTCCCGCTGGTCCGGATCAATCGACAGGTCGACCCATCGGAACTCCCGGAACCCGGTCGCGCGAAACGCGTTCCGGTACGTCCGCGGCTCGAGATAGAAGTTCTCGAACTGGAACTGCCGTCCATCTTCGTTGGTGACCCTGTAGAGAATCGCGTCGCCCTCCTTGGGGCATCGCGAACAGGCCCTCTCAAATCCGTACTGCGTCCACATGCCGTCACGCTTGGGTGGATTCAAGATGTTGTCGTTGACGCCAACGAACCGTCCGCCCGGCCGCAACGCGTCGTGACAGACGTGGCAGAACCGACGCAGCTGCTCGGCTGTCTTCGCGTAGTTCAAGAGGAACATCGCCACCACGATGTCAACCGGCTCGGTCGGGGTGTACTCCGCAACGTCCCGACACACATACTTGCATCCGAGCGGACTCTGTTGCTCTGCGAGTTCCGCGAGGCGAATCATCTCGGCGGAGAGGTCCACGCCTGTAACTTCCGCGGCACCGGCCTGTTTCAGCATGCGCGTGTAGAATCCCTCCCCGCACGCCACGTCCAAGACTCGGCTACCGCGAATGCCCCCGAGCGTGTCGAACAGCGTGTAGCGTTCGATCACCCCTCGGAACGGGAGCTGTTTTGAATCCCGGTACGCCTCAGCGATCGCGTCGTATTCTGCCATTCCAAGGTTCCTCCGTAAGTCGATTCAGGAATCGCTCGAGTCCCGTCGCTGGTCTCCACGCAGCTTGGGGCGAGACCAGCGCATGCACCAACTGCCAAGGCTGAAGGGGCTGCGCTAACCTCCTCAGGGCGAGTCGGGAGCACTGTCACCCGCGACCTTCCAATTTACACGATCTAGGTTAGGGGACGAATCTGGGGGCATCGGCCTTCAGTTTGATCCTCTCGACGACCTATCAACCGTTCCGGTCGGTAGCACGATTCCTACAGCGTTGTGCATGCAACTTGAGTATCCACCTTGGAACCCTATGATTTTTGCGAACGCCTTTCATCTGAAGGGGATTATCGAGACCTAGGGAGGCGGAACGATCACGATGGCAGAGGAAGCGTCTGCCGCCGACCTGCCGCGACCCCAGATTGAAGATTCTGAAAGCTGCGTCACGATGCGATTCAGATCCACGCAAGCAGGAGGTGCTTGCAGCACTGCCCCCAGAACGGAGGTACAGGCGTTCCGAGACCTCCGGGGCCGGTCCCCGGACTTCAGCGACCGCCAGTTGCGGAGGGCCTTGGACATGCTCAAAACCGGGGGCCTCATTGCCAGCACGGGTAGAGGTCTCCTAGGCAAATGGATTCGTATGTCAGAGCCGGATTCGAGGGGCTAGCGAAGTTGGTCCGTCGTGGATCCGCCGCGGAATCTTGCCAGGTGGTGCAATCCCCCCTGAATGCGCTGGACAGGTATTCTGTTCACACTTGGGGGGTACTATAGGGGTACTATAGGGGTACTATAGGGGTACTATAGGGGGATTATAGGGGTACTATGGGGGTACTATCGAGGGGCAACCCAGTTCTGTGTTGCGCGCTCTCCCCCTCGGTTCTCGAACCACGCGCTAGTGGGGTGTGGATGCCGAACCGTTGACCGTCCACGCGCAAGGCATGATCGATGATGTCCCGACAGCCGCCAAGACGATGTGCATACGACAAGTCCGATTTCCTGATCCAGCCAGAATGACTTTCCGAGACCGTCGATGGTTTGCTTGCCGATCACTGCCCGGACGGGGAACTGATTCGAATCGCGCAATCTCCGCAACTCGCGAAACGGCTTGACGCCGCAAGGGTGATTGGCTCTATGCAGATCGGCCAGGGACCCGCCGGAACGGATCCAAGGCGAGTGCTGATTCACCTTGATCGCGAACTCAGGCCGAAGCAGGGCGGCGAACCGTACCCGGCGATCACGGGGGCGAGCCTACTACCGATCTGACGGTTTACCCGGCTTGGACGAGAGCGAGCAAGGACTCCCCTGATTCGCATGTGTCCAACCAATCGCAGATCCGGTCGAAGTCAGCAGGGTCTTCCAGTGACTCGATCTCGGCACTAAAGAGGTGCGCGATCCGCTCGCCAAAACGGTCGCGGGCGCGACACGCCAACGATCTGCGCAACGTTGGCAGCATTTCCTTGCGCGCCTTCGCTTGCGCCTCGGCTAGGCCTTCCGCTAAGCCCTGCTCTCGGCCTTCCGCTAGACCCTTCGCCAAGCCCTTCGCTAGGCCCTCCGCTGTGGCCTCCGCTGTGGCCTTCGCTGCGGCCTCCGCTGCGGCCTTCGCTGCCGCCTCCCGAGCCTGCCGCTCGACTTGGTGCTCTCCCCAAGGGATCAAGTCATTGAGCACTTGCATCCGTGCCTCCTTCACGCTGGTAAATGTTGGGATTCTCCTGTTCGGATACCGGTTTCGCATGAACGCTGTCAACCATGTCGCGAAACTCCGGTCGACCGTATCGTACCCTCCCTCCGCGAACTTGTCGATCAGCTCGTCCATCACCTGACCCGCGGCATCCGCAGACTGCGACCGCTCGATCCGAAAGATCGCCTCCGCCAAGTTCCGCCGCGTGCGGGCATTCCCGCAACGCCACGCATCCAAGAGCTTGAACCGCAACGTCGGACGGTATTCCTCCAAGCCCGGTGGGGATGGCTGAATCACGCCCTCCAGTTCGCATCCGCTGTTCCACCTCTCACGGCCATTATAAATGACCATCGGGAAGATCACAGGCAGCTTCTCCCCTTGGGGCAGGCCCTCGTGGGCGATGTAGTCCTCGTAGAGGGCCCCCATGTACGTCATCATGCGCACGGCCATGAATGGGTCCGGACTGGACTGGAACTCCAGTACCGCGAAAATGTAGACCCACTCCACACCCTCGCCGTCAGCGCTGCGCCGTCGCAGGCGCCAGACGAGGTCATTGGTGCGCAGGCGCAACTCGCTCGTCACGTGCTCGGTCGACACGAGTTCTAGCGAATCCCAGTCGATCTCGCCGGTCAGGGCCATGTGGAGATACCCCTGTCCGAGATCGGTCATCAACTCCCTGTGGGCAAGCAGCAGCTTATAGCTGGCGTCGTGCGGGAATCGATTCATCTTTCACCTCCCAAGCCGAGGACCCCTCGGCCGAACCAAGACTTGCGCGGACCTTGCGGCCGCCTGCCCGCCCCTCCCCGGGCCAACCGCTGTCCGGACAGCGGACAGCAAGCACCAAGGGAACCTGCAATCCATGCTCGCGCGACCCAAGGGGTGCGGATTGAGGCACTAGGGCGTTCGAATGCGTGCGATGCAAAATCCATCTATACACAGCATATACCAGTTGAAGCATCGGTGTCAAGAGAATACAAATAAAAATTTGTCACAATCTATCATGTCGTAGGCGCAGTCCCTCAATCCTCACCATCCGCTGCAACCAACAGATTCACAACCGCATCTAAACTATACGTCAGTTGGTCATCATGTTCGGGATCGAAGCGGGCGCAGCGAACTCGTGCCTCCGGTGCCGAATCGCGGCGCCCTCCTTCTCCGTGACACCTGCTGCGCCGGATCCTATCGACATGGATGCCCGATTCGTCTGCGGGCCCTTGATTGGCCGAAACCGAGACATCGGCGCCACTGGTAGGAGCAACAGAAGAGGACGGGCGGCTGTCTGTCGCGGAGTCGTGGGTCGGGCCCCTTGCACAGGCCCCTGCGACACGCCCCGGGGTGTGGTCCTTGTCCTCGGTTGAACGGAGACTTCGAATCCCGCAAGGCACCGTTGGGCTCGGCAAACTTGAATCCGACATGGACCAGCTTGCTGTCGACCAAGTCGCATTCGGTGGATCGGATCGCACGCTTCACCCGCTAGACCCGCGAGAGATCGCGCGCGAACCCCGACCATCTTCCCCGTCGGCACTCGGATCACAAGCCAGCGGTCGGCCTGCACCGAATCGCCAACGTAACCGCTCTCGACGGCTTCGCGAAGATGCCGGGACAGGCACCGCCGGAAGTCGCAAGGCATCGGCCAGCGAGTTGCCAGCGCACCGAACCGAGCGAAGAGTTGGTTCGTTCTCCGAAGGCTCGACTCAGTTCACCTGGCTCCAGAGAACTGCGACGAACAGGCTTCCGTAGAAGCCGGAGCACACCAGCAAAGCGATTTTCCGCCACAGCGGCGGCTGGATTTCTTTGGGCAGGAGGCGGGTGTTCACGACCAGGAGTTGGATGCTCGCCACCGCCGAGATAAATCCGGCGATGTTTCCCATCAGTTTCATGAGTTCCATCGCGGTACCGGAGCTAGCGGCACCGATGCCCCACAGCGTGAACCCGGCGAATAGCGCGTAATAGACGGGCCGGGCGTTCTTCCCTGCCCAAGCGCGTGCCCTCGGGCTTGCCGCCCAAACGATGTCTGTCATGGTGCGAACGAGAATTTCCGTATTGCCGAGATGGGTCGAGAACAACACCCAGAATCCGTTCAGCAGCATCAGAAACCAGAATCCGGACCACAGTTTGCGAGCCATGTATTCGGCTTGGTACGCGCCCGCTCCGATCTGCGAGAGATCCGTCCCGTCCGGTATCACGCTGGTGGCGAGATTGACGTTCAAGTACATGCCCACCAAGCACCCGCCCGCCCACAGCCATGCCTGGTCGGCTCTGACGTATTTCCACCACTGCTTCCAGCGTTGCAACGACTCCGCATCGACCCGAAACACGCTGCCAGTAGACGCCAGTGGAACCGCATGGGAACTCGTGGCGCTGGCGATAGCGCCCGCGTGGGCGGCCATACCGAAGCCCTTGTCCCGGATCCAGTTCGAAATCGCAAGGTTGCCGATTCCGCCCGATCCCGCCGATGCGGCCAGCGCCCCGACCAGCACCATGTCCACGCCGGTCGGGAACGTGCCGAAGGAGCCGAATCCAGCCAGCGTCGACAGCCAGTTCGCGGCGGGCACGAAGAACAGATTCACGAAGATCAAGAATCCGAATACGTACGCGACCATGACCCAGGAGATTTTCTCGAGGGTCCGCTCCACGGTTTCTCCGAACAGGAGCACTGCGAGCGTGACGAGCAGGACGCCATGGGTCGCGACAGTGAGCACTCCCCCGTCGGCATCGACGGGCATCCTGCCAGCAACGGTCGAGAACGCCGCCGTGGCGCTGCCGGCAGCGAGGGCGGGTAACCCGAGTTGCGCTACGCACAGCAATCCGTACGCCGTCGCCCAAAACGCCGCTCCGGGCTTGAGCCTCATGAAGCCCGTGATGATCGGCTCGCCCGTGTAGAGGGTGTAGCGGATGGCCTCCAAGTTGAATAGCAGTTGCAGGACGATGGCGGCGGTGGCAATCCAGAGCAGGCCGACGCCGTACTGCACGGCGATCGCCGGCCCTACCAGCCATTCGCCGCCGCCGATCGAAGTCGCGAGGAGTATGGCACCCGGGCCAATCACGCGGAAGAGATTCCGCGGGGAGTATGGCAGCGGCTCGGGCAGTTCCCGTACCTGCCAAGCGGGTAGAGACTTCATCGGTTCTCCGGCACGGAGGGTTTGGGACCGCCGAATCCAGTTGCGTCCTTGGCTCAGTCGCCGTCCCGGAAGCGAAGCTGAGGCACCGCTCCCGCCTTCCGCTTCGCCTCGAGGATCTCGTCGTAGCGCAGCAGTTCACAAAGATCCCTGCCTCGCGCGACCTGAGCCGCGATCTTCGTTTCGACTCCTCGCAAGGCTTCCGCAGCAGACAAGGTCTCGTCGAGCGTAGTGGCGGGCACGACGGTGACGCCGTCGTCATCGCCGACGACCCAGTCCCCGGGATCCACCGCCAATCCGCCACATTGCACTGAAATGGCGATTTCCCCGGGATATTCCGCCCCTCCCGCGTTCGGGACGATCGCCCGCGCGAAAACGGGCAAAGGGTCTTCGCGAATCTCGGCACTGTCCCGGATCGCTCCGTCGATCACCACTCCTGCCAAGCCCTTGAGCCGAGCGGCTTGCGTGATGATGCCGCCCCACAAGGCGGTGTCGCACTCCCCGTGACCGTCGATCACGAGCACCCTGCCTGCGGGGCAATCCGAAACGGCTTTGCCGACCATCAGGATGTCCGCGGTGTGAACGCGGACAGTGAACGCAGGCCCGGCCATCGAGCAATTCGCCGAGCGGCACTGGATGCCGTGATCCATGGCGCTGGTCTTGCCGAGAGCGTCCGATAGGAGTCCTGTGGACAGGGCGAGCAGGCGCGCCCGGATGGTTCTCGAATCAGGCATGGTTGCAGCGGAGTTTGGCACGAGTGTCGGTCCCTGTACGGCTGGCTCGCAGGCACTCAGATGACTGCGGTCGGCTCCCGATTCGCTTGCATGACCACCTGAGCCGGATTGATGGCACCGTACTTGCCCTTGTTCGCGGTGATCTCGAAGGCCTCCGGCACGGCATCGATTCCGGACAGGACATGGGTGATCATCGGTTTGAGCTGCACTTGACCGGCGGCTGCGAGACGAACGGTCTGCTCTAGATGCACGTAGGTGCTGATGTCGGGGAACAGCAGCCGCAGGCTGCGCTCCCGGAGACCGTCGATGTCGATTTCCAACGGTTGGCCGAACCAAGACACGCCCACCAGCTTCCCTCCATCCCGGACGGACTGGATGGCTTGGAGGAGGCACTTCGAACCGGCCAAACCCTGCCGGGGACTCCCGCCGGCGCACTCGAAGACCACATCGGCGCCGTTCCCGGAAGTTAGGTCTCGGATCGCTTCGACGGGATCGGCCTCGCGGGCATCGATCGTCACATGCGCGCCAAGCTCTGCCGACAGTCGGCAGGCCTCGGCCCGAACATCCACCGTAATGGTCAAGCCGGCACCGGAGCAGCGGGCCGCTTGCAGGCATTCGAGACCCATGCTTCCCTGCCCGAATATCGCCACAGTCTCGCCGATCTGGATGTCCGCGGTCTCGACTGCCGCCAAGCTGTCGCTGAGAGACTGCAGACAGGCTGCCTCGCTGTCGGACAGGCAGTCGTCCACGCGCACGAGGGCGGTCTCGGGCAGCAACGCCAATTCCGCGAAACAGCCCGGAAGCTGGAAGCCGATGATCGGGCCACTACGGCATAGACGCGTTTCGCCCTCGCTGCAGAACGAGCACAGCCCGCACGGCAGCTTGGCTCGAGCCGCCACGCGGTCGCCGGGCTGGAACCGAGAGTGCTGTCCGGCTTGCACCACGCGGGCGCAAAATTCGTGGCCGAACAGCTGCACGGGTGCCTCGGTCTCAAGCCGCTGCTTGATGCGGTCGTAGGCCAGGGTCGGGATCCCGAACGCGAGCTGGGCCTCGGTGACGCTGGGCTGGACGCACAGCACTTCCACCAAGACATGCCCTTCACGCAGGGTCGGAGTCTCGACCTCGTCGAGGCGCATGTCTCCGAAGCCGTAGAATCTCCAAGCCTGCATGGATGTGCTGCGCCCGAAATTCGAAGCGTTAGGCACTTGGCGGCAAGCAGTGTACCAATTGCACTCCCGCCGCCGCTTTGGCCTGCCCGGCAACCGGTAGAGCCGCCTTGCAAGTGCGGTTCAGGACAGGTCCGTACGGTCAGGCACGAGTGATCCCCAACTTGAGTTTGTCCGGCTTATGCGCCCTAACCGGCAATCTGCCCTTGTTGGCCAACCGCAGGCGAGCCACGGGCCGAGGCGGCGCACGAGGGCACCGTACGCAGGTCGGACGGTGCGACAACAGCCTCAGTTCGGACCTGCCGAACGGAGACCGTACACGCTCGGGTAGACAGCACAGGGAAGGCCTTCGGGGGGACTCGAGGCAAGTGAGCAAATCGCAGCCCTCGTTCCAATTGCGGCGAGATGCCTCCGCTAGGGCCCGGCTGGCGACGGGCTTCGACAGCAGCGGCAGGCGGCTGGCACCATGTGCGATGTCCAATGGAGGATATCCTGACGAGCAATGGAGGCGATGGTTCTGCAGGAGGCGTGGGAGGCTGGACGGTCCAAAGCCGGTCCATTTCGAATTCAGTGCTTGATTGCGATGCGGAGCGTGCTCTGCTAGACTCAGGAGAGAGAAGGGCTGCACTCAACCAAAGTGAGACTAATCTCATACACAGCATTGGGTGGCCCACGAAGCAGTCGCAGGTTTCCGCAAAGGATGTACTTCACCGTCTCTCTCGCCATCAAGCGACTACTCTCACGGAGGAAAGCAATGGAGCTTAAAATCCCGATCCTGCCGCCGCCGCGTCCGAAGCCACCGCGGCCAAGGAAGCCCTAGGCTCCGCCGTCACCGAGCTTATTGTCGGTTCGTAGGACAGTCACGATGTGGGGCATCCTTTGGCGAATCCCCGAGAAGCGTGAGAGCTGAGTCTCCTGCAACTGGTTTGGGATCGCCTGGCGATCCGATGCTGATCGCTCTGGACCTCAGTGCATGATCCGAATGCCGAGGGTGCCCTGCTAGACTTGGAGGACAGGAGGGCTGAACTCGAACGACGTCACACCTCGCTCGATCACAGCGAGAGGTGGCACAATAGGCACATGCAGGTTTCCATGGAGGATGTGCGTCGCCGCCTCTCCCCCGTCGACCTGCCAATTCCACGGAGAAACTGAAATGAAGCTTGAAATCCCAGGTCCGCCTCCGCCGCGTCCAAAGCCACCGCCGCCAAGGAAGCCCTAGGCTCAGCCGACACTGAGCTTGGTACTTGTTCGCCCTTGGGTACCTAGGGACGGTGCTTGTTGCCTAGGTGTTCCGAGCCGAGCAAGATCTCGGCGGAGACCCCTCTGATGCTAGAAGCATCTTGACTGCCATTGAGGTGTCGGCAGGTCAAGACGACTGTCGGCATGTCGCCGCCGGCCACTCACTGCATGCCGCGCGACTGCGCCTGTCGCAGGGCTGCCTTCTCGCGGTGGCTCTCAAGGATCTCCCTGCCCTTGTCAGCATTCCCGTTGCGCACGCAGGCGAGCCCCCAGGAGTAGTAGGCCTCCGCCAACGATGGATCGAGTCGCACGGCTGATTCCAGCAGCGATTCCGCCTCGGGATAGCGACGCATGGCGAGGCGCAGCTTGCCAAGCCTGTAATGCACCTCGGCCGAATCCGGATCCATCTCTCTAGCCGTGTTGAACGACCGCTCGGCATCTTCGGCGCGACCTGCCGTGAACTGAGCGACCCCCAGCCGCAGCCAGTATCTCGCCGACGGCGTCCCGTCGCCGGATTTCAAGGCTGTCTGGTAACTCAGAATCGACTCGTCGAGACGGGACATGTACTCGCAAAGCGATCCACGGTAGTAATGCAGTTCCGGGTCGCGGGGATGCAGCACCAGTCCTCTCTCGACGAATTCCAGTCCGACCTCGGCGGTACCAAGCTCTTGGCAGATCAAGCCGATTCCGCCGTAAGGCCGCGCCAGTCCGGGATTGCTCGAGAGCGCGGCCCGATAGACCGCGAGAGCCGAGCCCCACTGTTGCCCGGCTAGGAGCGAGTCTCCGAATTCGACAAGAAGCCGCGCCAAGGCTGGATCCCCATTCGATTCCTCCGCGGGCGGCACCAAGCCGCGGCAGTTGGTTCGAGAGGCCACGCGATAGAGGATCTTCGCTCCGCGAGCCGTCCTTGAGGAGGCCTCCCGGAACGCTCTGATCGCGTCCGCGGGACGCTCTTGGTCCAGAAAGAGCAAGGTCAGATTCAAATAGCCCGCCGCTCGCTCCGGTGCCGCGCGGATGCCGAGTTCCAATTCCCGGCGGGCTCCTTCCGGATCCCCGAGGCGCGCCCGCACCGAGCCAAGCAGATACCGATACTCGGCGGGCGGAGAATCAATTCCGAGTGCGGCGAGGACTTCTGCTGACGCGTCGTATTCTTCCAATTGGTAGTGAGCGAGCGCCAAGTACATGCCCGCCTCGTACCATCCGGGCCTAGCACCCAACGCCATCTGCAGCGGTCCGATCGCCTGTCGGTACAAGATTCTTTGGAACTGCATCTTGCCGACTTCAAGCAACGTCCCAGGAGCCAGGGCACTCGATTCCACGAGTCCGTCGAGCAGTGCCACGGCTAAGTCTTCCCTCCCCTCCTCGAACCGCGCCCAAGCCAAGTCCAACGTGGCGCTCGCACCCCGCAGCCCGAGATCGTAGGCCCCCTGCAGGTGCGGAATGGATTGTCGGAATGCCCCCAACCGCCGGTAACAGCCCCCGGCGCGATGCCGGAGGCCCGCGTCCTCGGCCTTGGCTAGCGCGGCCTCCCCAAGGATCGAACACGCCTTCGGGCGCTGGTCTAGCTTGATCAGGGCACTGGCCCAAAGATCCGCGAAGTTCGCAAGGTCCGCGCCATGGTTCACGGCCTCCTGAAACCGAGAGTCTGCACGTCCGGGCTGAGCTCCGGCGATCGCGATGCGGCCGAGCCACTCGTAGGCACCGGCCGTCCGCTCCGGGTCGCTAATGGCGGCACTCGCTAGTCGCTCGGCCGCTTCAAGCCGTCCCTCGGCGACCATCCGCTCCAATTGAGCGACCCACGAACCTTCGTCCGCGGCGCGCAAGGACGGCAACAGGGCGATCACGATAGCGCATGCGAGCGTCGCGAGGCGATTCATTGCGGCTCACAACGAATGGAGTGGCCAATACGGGGGTTCGTCAAGCCGAAGGCAGACCCGACCTGACATGGCGGCGTGGACTCCGATCTACGGTGCATGCCGGTCTGCCTCTGGCTGGTATACCCGTTCCACGTCCTGATCCCTCTTCTGAGCGCGGATGCGATTCAGTCGCGTGAAGACCGTCGCCTCCCGCTTCGCCTCGTCCATCCGGCCCAGCGCGCGATAAGCCTGCGACAGATAGAGGTGCAGGGACGCCAATTCGGAATCGACGCCGATGGCGTGCTCCATCTCCCGGGCCGCCTCCTCGTAGCGCTTGAGCTGAATCAGCGCCTTGCCCAGTCCTGCGTAAGCGTCAGCCGAAGTTGCGTCCTGCGCCAGAGCTTGCCGAAAGTGGTCGATGGCCGCTTCCGTTTCGCCAAGTCTGAGAGTCACTTCGCCGAGCATGCGACGGGCCTCGACGAAGGCGGGATCAATCTCGAGCGCTCGGTCCAAGTACTGTCGCGCCTCCACGAACTGCCCCATGTTCTCGAGTTGCCGCGCGACTTGGTAGTGGCTGTTGGCGAGATTCGGGAACGCTTCGGCCGCGTCGCGGGCCTGCGCTAGCGCCTCCTCGAAGTCGTGGTTCTTGTAATGGGCGTCGACGAGGAGGAACCGCAAGTCAGAACTGGCGGGATCCAATTCCACTGCCTTCCGCAACGTGCTCACCGCGTCTTGGTAATAGCGTCCCTGCATGTACTGCAGGCCGAGGAACGCGGCTAGCTTGGAGTTGTCGGGCCGCATCTGCAACGCGGCGCGCAGGTGGGCAATCGCATTTTCGTTCGCACCGCCCTGCACGAGCAGGTTGCCAAGGAGCATCCGCGCTTCGTAGAACTCGGGCCGTAGGTCGATAGCCTCGTTCAAGAGTGGCATCGCTTGCTCGGGTTGCTCCAGCGAAACGCGCGCCAGCGCGAGATTGTACAGGGCCTCTGGGAATCGCGGGCGCTCCTCGACTACTCGGCGCAGGATCGGAAGCGCCTCGCTGTGAAAGCCGTTGCTCCCGAGCGCAATAGCGGCCGCTAGCATGACATCCGGGTCACCCGACGCCGCGAGTGCCTTTGCCTTGGACGACGCTTCGAACAGTTGCTTGTCCTGCAGCAGCATCCGCAACTCGACCAAGCCACGCATCTCGTCCTGCAGTTTGTTCTTCCAGCGCTCGGCGAGGTCGAACTCCCGACGCGCTTCCTCCGTCCTTCCGAGCCTCTGATAGCCTCTCGCCAGCAAGTAGTGGCTGTCCCCTCGCTCCGGCCAGCGGCTCACAGTCTCCTCGAGGAGCCTCACTGCGTCCTCCACCCGCCCCAGGCTCAGGTAACCGCTGGCGAGGCGGCTGCGTACGTCGAGCACGTTTCCGGCTCTCAACGCGCTCTCGAAGCGACCGACGGCCTCCTGCGTCTCCCCTTCGCTCAAGGCGATTCGTCCCAAGAAATACAGCGAGTGCGCGTCCGGAGGCTCGAAACCGAGTTCGGTCTGGAAGGCCGCCTTCGCTTTGGAGAGATCGCCGAGTTTCCAATACGCGAAGCCGAGCTGGTAGTGGGCTCCCGGAATGCGGGCATGGATCCGGAGGGCTTGCTCCAGTTCCTCGACTACCGAAGCGTACCGCTCGTTGTCGAGATGGATCTGAGCCTGTTCCAGATGTCGGTTCAGGGCGGCTCGCGTGTCATCAGCGAGGAGAGGGATACAAGCCCAAACGCACAGGGCGACGAGTCTGAGACGCCCCATTCGGAGGTGACGCAAGCAAGGTCGGCGACGCGCCGGCATAAGCACTACTAGTTTGGCTGTTTCGCCTGGTGCATTGCACTGGCGAGCCGACGCGCTAGCGCGGCGTGCTCCTTGGCTTTGTCCAACTTGCCTGCCTTGCGATAGGCGACAGCCATGAGGGCATGCAAGCTCGAGTCGGACACTCCCTGCGTCACGAGCTGCTCGTAGAGGGCGATACCCTCGTCCGTCCGCCCCGCGAGGACGAGGGCTTGGGCCAAGTCGCGCTTCGCGGTTGACAGGCCCGGCCGCGCCTCGACCGCTGCCTGCAAGGACTTGATCGCAGCTTCGCGATCCCCCTGCCGAAGCTGAATCCTGCCAAGGAGGAAGTTGGCCGTGCCGTGGCTGCGGTTTTGCGAGAGCACCGCTTGGAGGTGGGGAACCGCCTCGTCGTAACGATTCATCTTGTAAAGCACGCGCGCGATCGCGTGCTGCACGCCAGGCTCGTTCGAGTTCAGGGTCTCGGCCATGCGGAATTCGGCTAGCGCGCTCTCGAAATCGTTCTTCGGGCCCCTCTCGAATGACTCGCCTCGCAAGAGCCGAACCCCCGCGCCTTCCGGATTGAACTCGAACAGCCGCGCGGCGGATTGGGAGGCAAGCGTCTCGTAGGTCTTGCCGAGCAGGTACAAGGCCTCTGGTTCGTCAGGTCGAGCGGCCAAGATGTCGCTAAGGTGCTCAACGGCAGAGTCCGTTCGTCCATCGACGAACAGGGATCGTGCGAGCAGCAGTTTGGCCTGAACGGAGTCCGGCTGCGCGGACAAGATGCGTTCCAATATGCGGGAGGACGCTTCCCACTGACCCTGGCGGAACGCCGAAAGCGCGTCCGGTATCGAATCACCGTCCGACGGATCCCGCTGCTCGTCGATCACCGGCGGCGGTTCCGGAGAGACCCCTGCGCTAGCGGCCTGTCGCATCAACGGCTCGAGCTGATCGGATTCGACCCCGTATCGCTCCGCTTTACGCAGGTGCCACTGGGCCCGGCCGTCTTGTCCGCTGTCCAAGAGATACGCGCCTAGTTGGAAATGGGCCGCACCGCTGAAGGGATCGTACTCCAACTCGCGCCGGAACTCCATCGCACCCTCTCGATACCGCTGTTGCGACCACAGGATTTGACCCTTGACGAGGTGCGCGCCAATCAGGTCAGGCTCGTCCTGCAGCACCGCGTCGACTTCTCGCGAAGCCGCTTCGTAGACGCCATCCATCGCGAGTTCTTCCGCCCGCAGGAGCTTGGCGGGTGCCGATCCCGGGGCGGCTTCAAGCAGGTGTCTCAGCAGCTGCGCTGAGTATTCGGAGTACGCACGCGTCAGCATCCGGAGGGTGTCAAGGTTCCGCGGCGCGCCATCGCGAGCCAATCCGAGAAACTCGATCGCTTCGGGCAACCGTCCCAGGGCTCGGTAGGTCGCACCCTGCCAGTAGCGAGCGGTCGGATCGCCGCCGGTAAGTTCCGGCGACTGCTCAAGTGAATCCAGTGCTGCTGCGAATCGATTGGTGCGGTAGTAGCTGATGCCCAGATAGAGTCGGGCACCGGGCAGATTGGCCTGCAAGCGGGACGCAAGCGCGAGTGGTTCAATCGCCGCCTCGTAGTCCCCGCCTAGATAACATGCCAATCCAAATCCGCGCTGAATTGCGGCGTCCTCCGGCAAGAGTTCCGCCAGCTGCCGGTAGGCCATGCGCAAGCGCACGAGGTCCTGTGCCTGTTCGGCCTCCTTGACTTCCGCGAAAAGGGCGTCGAGCCGCGTTTCGCTCGAGCTATCGCTGGGCGCACCGCGGAGAGCGGACGCGGCGAGCACTGACAGCACCAATGCCCTGCCACGGATGGAGCGGAAGCGTCGGAAACTCATCGACAGCAAGGGCCCAGCGAAACGCAAGCCGACAGCAGTAATTCTACGCTGGCCCGTGCCAATCCGGCATCTGGGCGATAAACACGGCCGAACGTGCCTCCCGTGGATTCGTTTTGCGCGTCGTGATCCAAGGGCCGGGATCGCTTGGCCCGCATGCCTAACGCCCTCTCGGTAGGTTTGGCTTCATGCTCCCGGTGCAGCCGATCAGCATGATCGGAATCGCAACGAGCGCAGGGTCCACCTGTCAGAGACTCAGTCATGGCATCACGACCTGCCAACGACCGAACTTGAGGGTCGGGTGCCGCGGTGTCCCTAGCATTCCGGGTCGGCAGCGAAACGTGGGACGGATCCATGGGTGGGATTGACCGTAACGGCTGACTGAGCCTGCGCGGGTTGACGGGGCCAAGGTCCGATCCTCGAGGCACAATCTTCTATGCTGAAGTCTAGAGAGGCGTAGCGCGATGCACGGTCAACAGAAAGCTGCAACGAGTTCCTGTCCGTTCGACCCTACCCCCGGACGACTGCCTCCATACCTTGCAGGGCGGGAACAAGAGCAACGCTCCATCGCACGATACATCCATCAACTGCAGCATGGCCAGCGGGCGCCACTTATGGCGGTCATTTTTGGCCCTTTCGGTAATGGCAAGACTGCACTTCTGGAATGGGCCCTGTGCCTAGCACTCGAGAAAGGCGTCGACGCGATCAGCGTGGCATCGGACATGATCGATACCGAGGACGCCTTGCTAGGCAATCTCTCGGAAAGACGGTGGTGGAACGGCATCGTCGAGGCAGTCTCAGGGTTCGGATTACATCTTCGACTCGCCAAGCGTCAAGCGACACGAGTTGAGGAGGCTCTTGCAAGACGACTCCGGAGACGTCCTCTGCTCATCTCAATAGACGAAGCTCATACTCTCGATCCCCGCGTTGGACGGAGACTACTACACGTCGCGCAACAAGTATACGGTGAAGGGGCCGCAATGCTGTTGATGTTCGCCGGTACGCCCGGCCTACCTGGAAACTTGAGAAAGATGCATTCAACATTTTGGGAACGGTGTCGCGTATTTCCGATAACGCGTCTCGGGGCGACTGCCGCGGCTGACGCAGTTCGAGTACCTCTGGAGGCAGCGAACCGGCCCATCACCGGGGAGGCGCTCGAGCAGGTCGTTCGAGAAAGCCATGGATATCCGTTCTTCCTGCAACACTGGGGCGAAGTCCTGTGGTCGGAGGTTGGGATCGAGGAGCGAACCATCGGGATGGACGATGTAAACCGCACGCGGCCCAAATTCGAAGAGTCGAAGGACTTGTTCTACGGACTCCGGTACGAGGAGCTTCGCGAACAGCATCTTGTCACCCCGGCGGCGGCTTTGGCAGAGGCCTTTGGAACCCGCGAAGAACTCTATGAATCAGAGGTTGTTGGAGCCTTGAAGGCGGTCTTGGTTGGCTCGAACCAGCCGTCAAGTCCAGACGACATCATGAATTTGCTCAAGAGACTCCACAACCTCGGCTACATCTGGTCGCCCGGCGGAAACCTCGTTGACCGGTACTTCTCCGGCATCCCGAGCCTAATGACGTTCGTCGCGAGGAAGGCCTCGACCTGAGTGCATCCCCGGGCACTGGCTTAGGAGCCATCGAGCACGCCGCGCCATAGTTGGCAGGCATCGCGAATCTAGGAGCGACTACCCGACAGAGCGACACTCTCGCGGACCGTGCCGGTGGAAGAATGACGATCTCTCGAAATTCATTCTGTGATAGACTTCGGTTGCTCATGCAGGATTGCCCACGATTTGGGTCATGCATGCCGACTCGCACTTTCTGACCGGCCGATATGTGCCAATCCGCAGCGTTGTCGCGGCGGTGCTATCCCTTGTTTCCGGCAGCCTTGCCGCCCAAGAGGCATCCGCGCCCCTCTTCGAGACCGAGATCGCGCCGATCTTGCAAGAACGGTGCGTGGCGTGCCATGGCGAGGATTCACCTCAAGCGGGACTGGACATAAGTTCCAAGCAGTCCCTGCTGGCAGGCGGAGTCTCCGGTCCTGCGCTGATTCCGAGTGCGCCGCTGGAGAGCTTGGTGCTGCAAAAGACCGCTTCGGGCGCGATGCCGATGGGCGGCCAGAAGCTGACACCGGGCGAGATCGATCTCATCCGGCACTGGATCGAAAGCGGTGCCCCATCAAGGAGCGATGACGAGGTCAGCGCGGTCGCAGGCCGGGCCGACCAAGTGAGCCCTCGCGAAGTGCTGGTCACCACCCTTTATGTGAAGTGCCTGCTCTGTCACGGTCGACGCAGACAGGAAGGGGGCTTGGACTTGCGCACGCGCGAAGCGGCGCTCAAGGGCGGCGTGTCGGGCCCGGCAATCGTGCCTGGCGAACCGGACCAGAGCTTGCTGGTTCGACGCATCGTCGCCGAGGAAATGCCTCCCGAAGAGCATCAAGCTCGCCTTTCGTATCGTCCGGTTACTTCGGACGAGCTTGACAGCCTGCGCCGCTGGATCAGCCAAGGTGCGCATTGGGATGACGAAACGCCGGCGGCTGTGGATCCGGCGGCCGATCCGAAGGTAGGCAGCAAGGACCGCGAGTTCTGGGCCTTCCAGTCTCCGACTCGCCCGACGCTTCCCTCGGTGAATGACCGCGGTCGCGTTCGGCAACCTATCGATCAGTTCCTGCTTGCCAGGCTGCAGGATCGAGATCTGACGTTCTCCCCGGATGCGGAGCGGTTAGCCCTGATGCGCCGGGCCTATTTCGATGTGACGGGATTGCCGCCCTCGCCCGAAGAAGTCGAATCCTACCTGGCGGACAACCGTCCGGATGCCTACGAACGGCTCGTGGACCGACTGCTGGAGTCGGATCGCTACGGCGAACACTGGGGCCGACGCTGGCTCGATGCGGCGGGCTACGCGGACTCGGAAGGCCAGGTCGACTTCGATGCGGTGCGCCCGCACGCTTGGCGCTACCGCGACTGGGTCATTCGAGCCCTCAACGCGGACAAGCCTTACGACGAGTTCCTCATGGAACAGATTGCCGGCGACGAACTGGCCAATTACAAAGCCGAGTCGCAACCGCTCGACGCCGAGGATAGCGACAGACTCGTCGCGACCGGCTTCCTGCGGATGGGTCCGGACGGAACCTACAGCGTTTCGCAGGGCTTCGTCGCCGAGCGGATGACCGTCGTAGCCGATCAGCTCCAGATCCTGACTTCCACGGTGATGGGGCTGACTGTCGCTTGCGCCCGTTGCCACGATCACAAGTACGATCCGATCCCGACACGTGACTACTACCGGATGAGCGCCATCTTGAGGAGTTCTTACGACCCTTACGACTGGTTGTCGCCCAACGAAGCGGATATCGGGCCCGACGCGGACTGGAACGAGAGTAACAGCCGCCTGCTGCCCGGGGCTCCCCAGTCGGATGTTGACGAGGCGGCGAAATACAACGAGCCTATCGAGGCGGAAGCGGACCGCATCGCCGCCGAACTTGCCGCGCTGCCCGCCGCCCTGCGCAGGAAGCTGCTCGACGAGAAGGTGCCCGGCTTGCCAAACGAGGTGCTGGTACCAGCTGGCAAGGTGCTTACGGACGCGGCGGTCGAGCAGCTCGCCGATGCGCCTGTGGAGGACAGCGAGCTAGATCCCGCCGAAGTTTCGAAGGCCAATGCGCTACTGGACTCGTTCGTCAAGACGAAGCAACGTCTGCGCGCCAAGCCTCTGGTGCGAGCGCTATTCGATATGGGCGGGGAGCCCACCCCGGTTCATGTCCTCTATCGCGGCGAGCATCGCAGCCCCGGTCCGCCGGTTGCTCCCGGCGTGCTGTCGGTACTCAGCGACGGACTCAAGCCGTACGACCTACAGCCTCTCCCTTGGTCAAGCGGGCGGCGGCTGGCACTAGCGAAGTGGCTCGTACAGCCAAATCACCCGCTCACGGCGCGCGTGATGGTCAATCGTGTCTGGCAGCACTATTTCGGTCGCGGCATCGTGCAGACTGTTGGAAACTTCGGTCGCACTGGGTCGCCGCCCTCCCACCCGGAATTGCTGGACTGGCTGGCTGTCGAGTTCGTCGAGCGCGGCTGGAGCCTCAAGTCGCTCCATCGACTGATCCTGACCTCGACGGCCTACCGCCAGAGCTCACGATCCGACGGAGCCAGCCAGCAACGGGACCTCGACAATGTTCTGCTGTCTCGGTTCCCGATGCGGCGGCTTGATGCCGACGCGATTCGCGATTCGGTGCTCAAGGTGTCGCAACGCCTCGACCTCAAGCCGTTCGGTCCAGCCGACGAGATCGAAGTCATGCCCGACGGAGAGGTCGTGGTGAAGGACACGGAGCGCGGTCAACGGCGCAGCATCTTCGTCCAGCAACGGCGTTCCAAGCCGGTCACGCTCCTCGAATCGTTCGACGCGCCGCAGCTGAAGCCCAATTGCCTGCAACGGACGAAGTCGACCGTGGCGTCCCAAGCGCTCCAGATGATGAACAGCGAGATGCTCCGCGCGAACTCGCGTTACTTGGCGGGGCGCGTCATCGACGCGGTCGGGGACGATCCGGCCTCGCAGGTCGAGAGGGTCTACCTAGCGGCGCTCAGCCGCCCACCCACCGTACGAGAGCAGACGAGCGGAGCGTCTACACTTGCCAAGATGAGGGACGCTTGGCGCAGGGATCTGGACGAACGAACCTCCATGGAACCGAAGCGCATGAAGGCCGACTGGCTAGCACTGGCAACTTTCTGCCACACGGTGCTCAACTCCGCAGAGTTCCTGTACGTCGACTGAGGGACGAGAATGAATACGCAATCCCCTAGCGCGATGCGAACAGCCCGGCAGGGGCACAGGACAGGTTCGTCGCGGCGCGATTTTTTCGGGCGCGTCAGTGACGGGTTACACGGAGCCGCCTTAGCGACGCTGTTCGGGCAGGAATTGGTGTCACCCCAGGCGGCGACCGCTGCGACAGGCACGCGCCGCGTGTACGACCTGACGGTGCGCGAACCCCATTTCGAGCCCAAGGCGAAGGCGGTCATCCAGTTCTTCATGAACGGCGGTCCCAGCCAAGTGGACCTGTTCGACCCGAAGCCAGCTCTCGCCAAGTACGAGGGCCAGCCTCCCGGGCGCGACCTCGCCAACGACATCGAGTTCATCAACGAGGCGGGCGGCTTCATGCCTTCGCCCTACCGCTTCGCGAAGCACGGCCAGTCCGGGATGGAGGTTTCCGAGATCCTGCCGCACCTTTCCGAGCAGGTTGATGACATCGCGTTCATCCGCTCGATGTACACGACTCACTTCAACCACGAGCCGGCGATCTTCATCATGCAGGGCGGGCGGCAGTTCTCGAACCGCCCGACGATCGGGTCGTGGATCGTCTACGGGCTGGGCTCGGAGAACCAGAACCTACCCGCCTACGTCGTGCTCGACGATCCGAAGGGATTGCCGGTCAACCACCTGCAGAACTGGCAGGCGGGCTGGCTGCCGCCCGTCTACCAAGGGACGCGCGTGCGCTCCGAAGGCGCTCCCCTGCTCAACTTGAATCCGGCCGAGGAATACCCCGCTCCCGTACTCGATCTCGCCCGGTCGCTGCTTGCCCGTATGGATCGGAGCCATCGCGACGCTCGCCCCGCCCAGCCCGAGCTTGAGGCGCGCCTGATGAACTACGAGCTGGCCGCGAGGATGCAGATGGAAGCGAGCGACGCCTTGGACGTGGGTCAAGAGAGCGAAGCGACGCGCGACATGTACGGACTGAACGACGAGAGGACTGCCTCGTACGGGAAGCGCTGCTTGATGGCGCGGCGACTGGTCGAACGCGGCGTGCGGCTCGTGCAGATCTACATCGAGGGACAGATCTGGGACAACCACTCCGATCTGGACAAGTCGCTCCGCTATGCATGCGGCAAGACAGACCAACCCATCTCCGCGCTGATCCGAGATCTAAAGCGAACCGGTCTGTTCGAGCAGACCCTGCTCATGTGGGGAGGCGAATTCGGACGTCTTCCTCTAGCCCAGAGCCGCGAGTCGGGGGTCGCCGGTCGCGACCATGGCCCCACTGGATTCACGGCGTGGCTGGCCGGGGCCGGGGTCAAGGGCGGAACGATTCACGGGGCTACTGACGAAATCGGCTACCGGGCAGTCGAGGACCGCGTCAGCGTGCATGATCTACACGCGACGATCCTGCACCAACTCGGCATGAACCATCGCGAGCTTGTGTACTCGCACGACGGCCGCGACGAGCGGCTCACGGACGAATTCCCGGCGCGCGTCGTCAGAGAGATCCTCAAGAGCTGATCGGCTCCGAGCAGGATATTCCGCGTACCGACACCGAGCCTGTCACACGGGGCTTCGTGCGTCCCTCAGCTGGCTTGGCCCACGTTGACCTGTAATTCCTGCAGATCGCCGGTAGCGGTTTCGATTCGTGGTGGCCTCGTTCGGACCACAACCGGACATCCGTCCCGGCGAGGACGGAAAGGGTGCCAACGGAGTCAGCATCGCTGTCAAGGTCGAGCGACCGGGCGACAACAGTGTCAGAGTCCGTTCCCTCTGCACGAAGGCTTTCGAGGGGTCGATCCGAAAAGCCCCCGGGGCAATCATCCGCCGAATTCGGGGAATGCACTCAGTAGATCGACATCAGGACGTATCCAGTATCCTGAACGTGCCCAACCACCGACCGCCTTCATCACACGCTCGAGGGTGGCTTGCTGATCGGTTAGGTGCAAACGATCATGGGTAGCCATCGGTCATACGTCTCTCTACGGAGACCATTCAACTGGCCGCGTAACGGTTTCAAGTACTCTTCGATCAGGTGCTGTATCTCAGAGTCCTCACTATTGAGCATGTCGTTCACCTCCCAAGCCGACAGGATATCTCGCGGCTCGACCTCTCGCAGAGCCAGCAACGGACAGCGCATCAACGAATCCAGTGCGATGTCCGCGAGGGCTCGGTAGTGATTCGCAACATAGACGGGCCCATTGTATGGCTGTATCTTGCGGTCGGCAATGATCCTACCCATGTCGCGTACCCCCTTGGTGCCAAGGCTCGGGGTACTGTCGACAATCCCCCCGGGGCCGGCAAGAGGGGTGACTGTGGGCTCGACGAACCCGAAAAAGTAGTCTTGGAAGTGCCGGTCGCCGGTGTGCTCTCCCGGAACCTTAAGGTTGAGTGCTCGCCGAAACGAAATATACGAGGTCGGACTGGTTGGTGGAATCAGGATCGGATGGCCCTCCACTCGCCTCCTTGGACGTGAACGCTCATGAACGGCATCCATAAAGCTCCGCCACTGGTCTTCCGATAGTCCTAGCAAGGGGATCAAGTGTCTGGGCCTCCCGCCAGCGCGCCACACATCAAGTGCCAGATTCTTCAATCGTTGGTAGGTCTCCTCGGAAAGTGGTCGTGCATCAGGCATCTTCGATCCGCTTCTCCACTATAGCTGCTGGATCGCGGAGCAGCGAGACCGATTCTGTCTCGATGAGCAGTTGACTCGCTGGTCGAATGCAAGGGGTCGATCTAGGGAATACACCCAAGGCAGAGAATGCCGCAAGCGAGGGTCAGAGTGCCAGCGTGTGCAAGAGTGCCTCAATAACCGGCCGCGGAGCGAGTCGGGGCACCATTACTCCGTCCGGGGCTATCCGTGTCGGAGCAAAGCTGAAATCTCAGCTTTTCAGCTTTGCGCTAACATGTCCGGTGCTACCCGGGCGGCCGGGCCGAAGACCGAGGACATGGATGCGCCGTGTGTATGATCGGGGCTGATGGTTTACGCTTCCAAGACCCCTTGGAAAGACATCGGACAGGTGGACGAGCGCGAGAAATTCATTGAGGACTGGGTGGTGGGAGGCTGGCGGGATGGAGCCGCATGTACGGCGTCAGTCGTCGGACGGGGGACACGTGTGTGCAGCGTTTCATGGAAGGCGACGTGGATGGCCTAGGAGCCTGTTGCAAAAGTCCGATCCGTCGCGAGGGCCCGCCGTGCCAACGCTCAAATACCTCAAAATGACGGAAAACCGCCCCCTGAAAGGCGCAATAGACCCCTTTGGGGCTCCCTCAACGTCCAGAAACGTCCAGAATCGACTCTCGACACCGAGGCTGGCACTTTTGCAACAGGCTCCTAGGAGCCCCGCCGTAGGGGCGTCGAAATCCGTTGAAACAAAGGGAATCTGGCATCCACCGAGGGCGACACCTCCGTGTTGGGGCCGTACTTACATCCAGAGTAGACACTTGATGGCACCGTTGACACTCTTTCAACAGGCTCTCAAGCACATGTAACTTCTGCAACTGACTCAGCACCATGCAACGTGGGCACCTCGCGGAATGTCGCGCCGAACTCTCTCATGACCAATCGGGATGCGGCTTCGAGAGCCGGGCTCATGCCCGTAGACAGAGTCGGTACGAGAGTAATCGATTCACCGCGGCCCGTCGGTCGCTTTCTTCGCTCAGGAACTCGACCCAGCAAGCACCGTCCAGGGGCGGAACCAATGACCAGTCGGGAGGCCCGGAGCCTCCGTCGAAGCCGTGGGGGAGATCCAGAATGGACTCTCCCACGGTGCGTACCGGCTCGCATCCAACTCGGGCGAGGCCTGCCCCGGGAGCGCCGAACGCTCGATGGGTGAATGCCGGAAATCCCGGATCGAATCCGAGGCTGCCCAGTGCGATTCCGCGCTCGCGGTGCTGGGGCACGCCAAAGTTCGCTGCGTTGACCTTGCGAAGGTGGATCGTGTACCCGGCCCCAATCGACGGCACGAGGAGGTCACGTACATACGTGCCGTTTCCGGCTGTCAGGAATCCTTCCACATTGTCGAAAATGAAAGCCTTGGGCCTGCACTCGGCTATGATTTCGGCAAGTTCGCACACATGTGAATTGCGTGTATCGCTTCGCTGACGGAGACCGGCTGAAGAGAGCCCTTGGCGTGGCGGACATCCCACAATCAGGTCGCATTCAGGCAGAGGAGGAGCGACTGCCATGTCGGACTCGTCGCCATGGTCTCTAATGTTCCGCTGGAACGTCTCCATGGTCGTGGGCCAGTGGTCGATTACTAGGGTCCTTGTCTGCCCCTAAGCGTGACACTTGAGTCAAGTTCGAACACCGTTGGACCCGCCCTCCGATTGGGGCCCAACTCCGCGATCCGATCACTCACGTAGATGTATCGTAGCGCAACGGCTAGAACTGGCGCTCGCTGCACTGACCCAAGCTTGTGGGCCTAACGCGAAGTCTCGCTACCTGCTTGCCGACATCACGGAGCAGCCGTTAGAGCGCGGCTATGGGATGGCTGCAGTTGAGGGGTCCTACCGCTAGGAACATCATGGATCGGTGCCCATGCGATGTCAGCTAAACGGTGCCGCGCCGAGCGGAAGCCCGTTCCTGCGATCGTCTCCGGGTTCAGGGGCGACCGTAGTGCTACTGCCTAGCGGCACTACCGGATACCAGCCGAGACGGTCACGGATGGGCCTTGTAGTGGCCTTGTCGCGGGGTGCGATGACCGTCCATTCGCAGGGGTGTGCGGCACAGCGTCGCGACCGAAGCCAGCTAGGTGCCAATCCCCAGTTGGAGGAGACTCGATCTGGTTCCCTACGCCATCGAACATGTTATGATCGAACTAACCCTAACGCTCAAGCTTGGGGAGCAACACTAGACGGGGTCGCGATTTGCTGCTGAGAGCATTCTTCCTGCTTCGCCACCAGGCTGGCTCGTGGAACACTTGGCTGTGCCAAGACCTTGATGCGGTGCTCACCGCTTGGGGATCCCGGCCAAACACGGATACCACTACTGGAATCCTACACTTCGGTTTCGAGTGTCCCGCCACAGATGACATCGAATCCACTGCAGCCCGCTTCCCCGGCGACCTGCTTCTCACGGAATCGGCAAAACACGGTCTCCCTGAGAGCCTTGCGTCTACAACTGGCGTGGTTGGCAAAGTCGGGAACCTGTCGCTTCATCGAATCGTAGGAGGTTGGCACGCAGCATCGGCAAGGCCTAGTCACGATCAGCTGCCGGTAGCTACTGCCGAGACTCGACCTCCCGTAGCTTTCGACCGTCAGTGGCTGGACGATGCCATTCGAGCACACCCGACAATCAGACAAACACTCGTGGACGCCTCCATCTATGACGATCTGTCGTACTACTCGCGTGAATCCACGCTCGACCACAACGCTCGCATCCTGCTCGGTCAGTTCCGTGCCGAAGCACTGGGGTCTTCCGTCGTTGCGGATCCGTGTAAATTGGCCAAGGCTGCACCACCATGGCTCATTGAGATGCCCCTAGATGCCCTTAGTTTTTCTGTTCGGGCACGGAACATATTCTCTTATATGAATCTCAACACTGTCCGCGATTTGGCTGGACTTACCAGAGACGATTTGTTTAATCAGCGGAATTTTGGAATTACCACGTGCAAGGTTGTTACACAAGCGTTGAGGATAGCAATCAAGGACGGACCTCCTCGTAATTCCAAGGCAAAATCAAGACCATCAATCGACGATGTTCAAGATGATGATATGCATACGTTACCAAACGAAACTCGCCCAACGCTCGTGTCAGAAGTCTGGTCTTGCCTTCAACAACTGCCAGTACAGGAGGCAACAATTCTCGCGAGACGAATCGGATTCATGGCTGAAATCCAAACTCTAGCGCAATTAGGTCAAACGTTTCAAGTAACCAGAGAACGCATCCGTCAAATTTGTGTCAAGGCAATCGACAAGATCACGCACGAGAGTGACTGGTATAATCGACTCTGTACAAAGATATCCGAGATGAAAGTCGATACAATACGACCTCTAGATCTAGCACTCACAGAATCGCTCGATCCGTGGTTTGATCGTTGCTCTGAAAACTCGGCTATGATTAGCGGAATTATCAACCAAATGAAAAACCCATCAATTCGATTGATCCAAATTGATAAAATGGCCTACTTCGCGAACATATCACAAGATGATTGGGACAATGCAGTGAAGAAATCACATAGAATGATGCACTCTCTAGCAACAAATCACAATGCCACCAAGGAAGTGTGTCAAACCCGTATCTCTACGATATTACCGGATGCTGGACGCGAATTTAATGCACTTCTCTGGGCTGGTATAAGTGATTTGTGTCATTTCACAGAAGGTCCGAATCGCGACAACAATGATCGGATTCTTCACCGATTTGGAGACAACGCAGAGACTTATGTCCGAACAGTCTTGCAGTCGTCAGAGCAGCCTATTCACATTCGAGAAATCGCTAGAAGGGTGACTGAACTCTCCGGGCGTAAAGCAAACGTCGCGACCATTCACAACATCGCCAATCAATGCGGACTTCTCTTTGAGCGGGGAACTTATGGAGCAAATCACCATTTCCCTTTATCGAATGTCCAAGTGGAGAGGATATGTGAACTTGCCGAAGACATAGTCGCAGACTCCCCCTCGAAAACTCGATGGCATACAATCGAGATTCTCGAAGAATTACTCGAAATTGATGGCTTTGAATCCTTCAACATCAACAAGTACTTGCTGAACATTGCGCTGCGTTCGTGCTCGTCTCTAAAGCACGTCAAAAGAATGTACTGGAGGTTGTCAGATTCCGAAAGAATTGACTCCAAATCCGTAAGTGACGAGAACCGAATAATCGCCATTCTTCGCGAGTCAGGTTGCCCACTTGCTACAATAGACATCAAGGCCAAACTTCGGGAGACATCTGGAGTCAATGAATACTTCCAGATTTTGCCAACTCACAATTTGATTCAAGTTGGTCGTAGCATGTGGGGGCTTAATGATCGCGATGTTCCCGTTCCATTGTCCGAGCAACGAGACCTATTGAACCAACTTGCCCAAGCGTTGGAAAAGAAGCAATCGGGCTTGCATATTTCGGAAGTCACAGCCGCGGTAGATTCAAGAGGGTTTCCAGCCGAGGGACTATTTTCCTTAGCGATGCTTGATGATCGATTCAACACTGCAATTGGGCGATATGTTTACCTTGTATCTTGGGGAGAACCACGGCGTCAATCTCTACAAGAGGCGGTGGAAAGTGTACTCAAGAGCAAACAACCTATGGCTATTAGAGAGTTCTTGTCTGCCGTTGAAGAGCGATTAGATCGTTCGATCATGATTGAGAGCTTAAGAAGTACGCTTCGTGCGCTGGATGCACGATACGATAAATCGACGGGAACATGGTCTTATCCAGAATTTGATCAAGTTGATGAACTCTAGATTGGCAGTGAAGATGCCATATCCGAACGGCTAATGATCGACGATACCCCTGTGTCTTCATCCGTACGGACGATGCGATAGTGTCCAAGCTTGATCGCTTTGGCGCGTAACGTCATCGTCTCGCCCGAGCTAACGGCGGAGATCGTTCCCGAGTCGATATACAAGACGATCCGCTCGGGAATCCCCATCGGAGCGGTGAGCGGTGTTGCCACCCTCCCTACAGTGTGCATCCTAGGGTTCTCAATGCAGGGCCACGCCGGTTCAGAGTGTAGCACGACAGCGAGTCCAGCTCGAAACGAAATTAGGGTACAGGACAGTAGAGTCAGTCCAGCGCAACCACAAAAGAGATCGACCACTGTTGGACAGGAAGTCTGTTGGGCGAACAAGTGATTTGTGTACGCAGACAACTGGGTGGTGCCAGTCAGCCGCCACCAGCACTCCTTCGCCAACACCATCGATTGGCCGATATCGCGAAGCCCCTCTGGCGGCTCGGGAAGTGCATCAAGAATTGCGTCTGACGAATTCCATCTGCACCCCTGCAGGAGTCTGGGCCAAAGGCGAGCCCTGGGGGAACGTGCAACCATGCGCCCGGTGACGGTTCACTCAAACCGGTCCCGAATTTCGTTCCAAGTCTTGCGACGCCATTCACGAGCGCGCTTCTGGGCATCCGTGATTTGCGCATCCGACATCTTCGCCTCTACCGAGTCGAGCATAGCCTCGACCTCGTCGCTGGTCTGCGGGACCTGGGCAGCGGCAAGACTCAACCAGAAGTGCGCCGCTGCGTAATCTTGGGGCACGCCCTCGCCGCGGGCATGCAACATTCCGAGCCTGTGCTGCGCTGGCACGACACCCTGCTCCGCCGCGATCCGAAAATGGCGCGCCGCCGCCGAGTGATCTTGGACGACGGACTCGCCGTGGTAATGCATCTCACCAAGCATGTTGTGGGCCAAGCAAGCACCCCCTTCGGCTGCGCGAAGTAGCAAGCGCAACGCCTCGCCGTGATTCTTCGGCACGCCCTTACCGTCGTAATGCAACAGGGCGAGATGATACTGCGCAATGGCGAAGCCTTGCTCGGCTGCACGCCCGAACCAGTGCGCTGCCTCGCTGTGATCCAGCGGCACACCCATGCCTCGGTCGCACATCGCGCCGAGGTTGAATTGCGCCCTCTCATCGTCTTGCTCAGCGGCAAGGCGGAACCACCGCGCCGCCTCGGCACTGTCCTGGGGTACCCCGCGACCGTGATAATGCATCAGGCCGATGCCGAATTGGGCGTCCATGTCGCCCTGTTTGGCTGCAAGACTAGACCAGCGCATCGCCTCGGCGTAATCCTGCGGTACGCCCTCGCCGGTATAGTGCATCATGCCGATAGAGGCCTGCGCGCTCGCTTCGCCTTGGTCGGCTGCCTGCCTCAACATAATCAACGCCTTGTTGGTATCTCGCGGGAGACAATTACCATCGAGATACATCTTCCCCACTCTCGCTTGGGCTTCGGCACTGCCCTGCTCAGCCGCAATCAACAACCAGAGCACGCCTTGGGCGGGATCCTGCGGTATGCCTTGGCCGAGGAAGTACATCGTGCCGAGGCGGTATTTGGCGTCCACGTTGCCTTGCTCAGCCGCGAGACGGTACCAGCGTGCCCCTTCAACGGAATCCTGGGGCACACCCTCGCCGTTGCAATGCATCCGACCGAGGTGGACCTGCGCTGCCTCTTCACCTTGCTCGGCCGCCAGCTCGTACCAGCGCACGGCCTCAACTGCATCCTGCTGCACGCCTTGGCCGGTTCGATACATATCGCCCAAGATCGATTGCGCCTCCGAGTCGCCCTGCTCGGCCGCCGCCCGGTACCAGTGTGCCGATTTGGCGAAATCCTGCGATCCACCCTCACCGGCTTTGTGCAACACACCAAGGTCGAACGCGGCCGGAGTGAAGCCTTGCTCAGCGGCGAGCTGGAACCACCGCTCTGCTTCGACCTGGTCTTGCGGTACGCCCAAGCCCCGATTGTGCAGCACGCCGATGTTGTACTGTGCCCGCGCATCACCTTGGTCCGCCGCCAACCGGAACCAGCGCATTGCTTCGGCGAAATCTTCAGGAACGCCATCGCCCTCGCAGTACCTGCTGCCCATGTCCACCTGCGAATCGGCATCCCCCTGCAGGGCCGCCGCGCGCAGGTCAAACAGTTCTTCGCTCTGCAGTTCCAACCAGCTACTCCCTTGACCGGCCCCCGAAGTGAGTGCCAACGGGCACGTGATTCGCGATTGGTGGCGACCACCGAACCCGCTGCATCGCATTCCAAGGACTATCGAACATAACTTTAGGGTATAAGGTTCGGGCGACACGACCCACGGCCGATTTGCGACTGATGGAGCGAGCCACGGGCAACTTCATCATTGCACACTGCAAGCCATTGATTCTGTTCTACTTCTCCCTGCGACGGCATTGAGGATTCCCGTTCAGGGGGTTCGAGAGCGAGTCGGTCGTCCGGGGTGGGGGCGATCCGCGAATTGCCAACCGCACGCACTCAGAGCCACCGAGAGGCGGAGGTCTCGACAGCGGGCAGTCAGCGGATAGCACTGACTCCTCGGCCTGAGTTGCCCCGCTCGGGTTGGCAGCACTTCGTTCTGCCGACTACACGCCGCGCTCAGGGGTATTCCCGGGCGGTCTTCCCAAGAGTCTCAGCATGAGCCCTGAGATGTCATTCTTGGCCATGCCAGTCATATAGACCTCAGGCACCAGGCTGTCCTCGGATGGCACCCACAGTCTTCGATGCAGAGGCGATTGCGAGAGAAGGCGCAACTGTTGCTCCTCGGACTGTGTCTCTCGGCGGACGACGCATGATCCGGCGGGCACGGCCCTGCACCGCGGTTCCGGAGAGGATTCGCACCTCAGTGACGTCGCTCGTGTCGCTATTGGCGCGCGTGCATGCCGTCCCTGACCCATGACGCCTTGAGCGACCGTTTTCGATGGGACGAGCGCCCCACGAAGACGCACGTCACTGACAAGACACTCCAAGGCCCTTCGGCGAACCCGATCCATCCATCCCAGGTCGGCGAGTGGAGCGGTAGGCACCAAGACGCGGGGCGCGAACGACGATTGTCGTCGCGCCCCGCTTGCATTCCGGCGCGGCTCTGAGCCGCCGGGAGCGGCCCTAGAAGTAGAATTTCATGGCCAGCTGGATCTGGCGGGCATCTCCGGTGCCGGTGATGACGCCCCATCTGGCTTGATTAGAGGGATCCCATCCTCCAGTGCCGGGATTGTTGAAGTTCACGCGGTTGAAGATATTGAAGAACTCGAACCGCAACTGGGCGCCGAGATGTTCCGTGAAGGGAATGTTCTTGTACAGCGAGAAGTCCACTCCCGCGTGCCCGGGCCCTTCGATGACGTTGCGTCCCGCTGTCCCGTAGCCGCTGTCGTCCCCGACGAATTGCGGGAAATTCGGCAGTGAGAACGAAGCCGGATCCACCCACCGTTCCGGTGTTCTCGGATACTGGATCCCCGAGCCGGCGAGATCCGGCCGCTGCTGCGTGCCTCTGCCGGCGACGTTGTTGTGGTCCCCGCTAAGGGTGGGCGTCAGGAAACGGCCGCTACGCAACTGCACGATCGTGTTGATCTGCCAATTGTTCAGAATCGCGTCGAGAGCCCCGGTCGCGCCCGGAATGCTGGGAAGGCGCCAGACCATATCCGCGCTGAATATGTGGGAGCGGTGGAAGTCGGACACGCCGATCGATCCGCGCTTGTCCAGAGAGTTCTGCGCAGAGGTGCCTCCCCACTGCGAATTCAAGTCGATGGACTTGGACCACGAGTAATTCATGCGATAGCTGAGGCCCTTGCTGAAACGCTTCTCCAGCTTGGTCGTGAGTCCGTGGTAGCTCGAGACGGCATCGGACTGGTTCTCACTAAACGCCCCGAAGTGCTGCGGATGCGGTCGTCGCGCTTGGATCGTGTCCTGATCGGCCGTCGGCCCGGGTATGGCGTTGTTGCCGTCGATAAACGCACTCAGCCGCGTGCCCTTCGATCCCACGTAATTGACCTCCCACATCAAGTCCTCGGCGAGCTGACGCTGAATCCCGAGATTCCACTGCTGCACGTAAGGCATCGCGTTGTCCCGTCGCGCCGTATGCTGCGCGCTCGGCGTGGCGGTGTCCAAGCCCGGATAAGGGTTGTCGGTCCTGATCTCGACGACGGTCTCGTTGGCGCTACTGAAGTTCTGACCCAGCGCGAACGGATAGTTGCCACGCATGTGATTGCCTTCCCAAGCGATGTTGGACCCGTAGAAGACCGCGTAGCCACCCCTGAGGGTCGTCCTCTGGCCAAGCAGGTACGCGAAACCGAACCGGGGAGCCCAGTTGTTACGGTCCGGTTTGATGAACATCGCGGTCGTGTTCGCGGCGTCGCCCGTGATCGGATTCGGCCCCGCCCATACGAACTGGTCACCGATCGCGTCGAACCACGAGGAGTTCGGCGGGTTGTTGCGGCTGCTGTACCAAGAGGTCCACTCGTACCGGAGGCCTAGATTGAGCGTCAGGTTCCGGGTGATCTTGTAATCATCCTGCACGTAGATATGCGTCATGTTCTGCGCCATGTTCGCTTCGGTGCAGGACGTGCAGCCGGGTGCCTCCAGCGGCTGGATCCTGCCGCCGGATGACGGCAGCCCTAGCAGGAAGCTCGCGTAAGCGAAACCGGTCGTGCCCGCGGCGTCCTGCGGGTCCGATGTCGGGAAGCGGTCGTGACTTACGTTGGCGAAGACCCCATCGTGCAGGACATGGCGGACTTTCATGTCCGCCCCGATCTTCAAGGTGTGCTTGCCCGCGATCTTGGAGAACGACGGAATGAACTGATAGGTGCGCTGCGGACCGGACACGAATGCGGTCAGACCCGCCCCGGCAAAGCCCGTGACGTTCAATGCGATGGGGAAATCGAAGTCGTCTCGGAAGGTTGACGGCAGGCCTTGCACCAGTACACCCAGATTCAGCGGATCCGTCCGCCTCTGGATATTGTCGGAGTTATAGCCGAACTTGAAGTCGAAGATCGAGGTCGGGCTGAACATGTGGGTGTCGCTCACAGCCATGTTGCGGAACTTGTTGAAGAAGAACACCTCGCGGCCCGGGAACGCCTGCGGCTGAATATTCTCGTTGTCCGCCCAAGACCAGCGGACGAACAGGTTGTTCTTGGAGCTGACCTGGTGATCCAGCCGGAGGTTCACCTGGTCCTCGTCGCGCTTGTTCGGTGTCGCGTTGAGGTAGTTGTTGGCCTGCCCCGGTCGGTTCGGCAGAAACGGACCGTAGATACCCTCCTGCCACGTGGCGGTAGACGGATGGAACAGGTTCCGCGGCACTTGATTGTTCGCGAACGGCTGCCGGGAGTAGGAGCCGTCGGGCATCTGCATCGTAGTGAACGGATCGAAGATTTGGCCGATCGGCGAGCCGTCGGTATTCGTCAGGAACGTACCCTGTCGCATCTCCTCGGTCGGCACGGTGTTCAGGTTCGTGCTCTCGCGGCGGAATCGAAACGATTCCCAGTTGGCGAACCAGAAGGTGCGATTCTTGACCACCGGGCCGCCAACCGCCGCGCCGAACTGATTCCACCGGAACTCCGACTTCCGGGCGGGCGCGAAAAACGTGCGGGCATCGAGATTGTCGTTCCGGAAGAACTCGAAGACGCTCCCGTGGATTTCATTGGTTCCGGACTTGATCGCCACGTTCACGTTGGCGCCGGCGGCGTCGCCGAACTCGGCGCTCGTGATGTTCGTCTGAACCGTGAACTCCTGGATGGCGTCGAGGGACGGGCGAATGCCGTAGTGCTTGAAGAAGGTCTCGTTGTTGTTCACGCCGTCCAGCGTGTAGTTGTTCTGGTCGCTGCGATTCCCCGTCACGGCGACGGTCTGCCCGCCGATGATGAAGAAGCCGCCGGCGCTGGACCCGGGCGCCGCTCCCGGCAGGAGCATGGTGAGTTGCGTCATGTCGCGGCCGTTGAGCGGTAGTTCAACCACCTTCTCGTTGGCGACGACCGTGCCGAGGGTGGATCGCGTGGTCTCGAGCAACGGTGCCACCGTGGAAGAAACCTCGATGGTTTCGACCACCTCGCCGATCTGCAAGGCCACGTCCACGCGGACGGATTCGTTCACCCTGAGGTTGATGCCGTCGACTAGCGCGGTCTTGAACCCGTCCATTTCCACGGTCAGGTCGTAGGTGCCCGGAAGCAGGTTGATGATGCTGTAGTCGCCGGTGGATCCGCTCTGGACGGCGCGGGCGATGTTCGTGCTCTGATTCGTCGCCGTCACCATCGCGGCGGGGATGACCGCGTCCTGAGCATCCGTGACGCGCCCCACGATCGTCCCGTAGGTGTTCTGGCCATGTAGCGCGGGCGCAAGCCCGCAAAGTAGGGCAGCCATCGCCACGACCGCTGCGATGCATCCGGGTAGCAAGCTCGATCTCGAATTCACGTTGATTCCATCCTTTCCTGGTCTAGGACCAGAGACACGAACCTCGGGCCAGCGACTGCGCACACGCGCTGCGGACGGAACCATCCGAATCGCAATCCGGCGGAATCGCCCGGCCCGAAGGATCCCAGCACCCGATCACCTTGACAGCGGCAGAATCGGGAAAACTACGGAGCGAACGCCGAAACTCGAGGCAGCGATTCCAGTTTGGGAATCGCGCATGCATGGCCGTGCGAGTTGGATCCGGCATGATGCTCCGAACAATGAGCCGCAATGATCGTAGACACTTCTGATCAGGGTGTCAACAGCGCACCCCAACTTGTCGGAGCAATCCTTAAATGTCCGGTTCCTGCAAACCTTAAATGTCCGGTTCGCCGGGCGGGCTCCGGGCTGTCCCTACCGTTGCGGCCGCTTCTTCCTGCGGGGTCGCGTCAGGCCCAAGGGAAGCCTCGCGGCGCGGAGACCAGAGGCACCCCCGTATTCCTTTCTGCAGTAGCGGCCTTCAAGCTGGCTGCGGCCGCACCAGCCAGTGTTCTACAAGACATACAGACATTCAACAGCAGGTCTCGGCCGCTCAACGCGTACCCGGCCCCGCCAGGCACCTCGGCGCGCTCGCCGTAACGCTGCCCACCGGCTGCTTGCAGCCGGTGGGCTTGGCCCCAGCCCTTGTGGCACGGGGTCCGGCCTGCTGCTCCGCTACTTCGAAAAAGCGGACATTTAAGGTTTGCAGGAACCGGACATTTAAGGTTTGCGCTAACACAGCGCACCCCAACTTTCGGCGGGGAGTTGACGTCAGGCGTCGGCGATGCGAAACATAGGCATGGCAGCGGCGAATCGGAACCGGGACGTAGCGAGCCCCTCGCCGCGCCCGATTTCGGTTCGCTCCAATTGCTCCGTGAATCCCCGACAGACTCTCGCGTGGGCCCGCACCAAGCTCCGGGCAGGTGTCCTCGCGGGCGCGGGCCTGGCGGCCGCCCTCGGAACTGCGCTGGCGCAACTCTCAAGTCCAGAATCCATCGATACGGAAGTGCAGGCCCGCCTTGAGGCTGCCAAGTCGGCCGAGTCCGAGCAGGATTACCTGGCGGCGGCCGAGCAGTACGAGGCGATCCTCAAATTGCGCCCGGACTGGGCGCTCATCCACCAGAGCCTGGGCGTGACGCTTCACTTGGCGAAGCGCTTCCCGCAATCCATCGAGCACCTTCGCGACGCGGTCCGCCTCGACAGCCGGCTCTGGGGCGCCTTCCTGTTCTTGGGTATCGACTACTACCAGATCGGCAAGTTTAACGATGCCGTTGACGCCTTAGAGGAGAGCTTGGAATTGAATTCGGACGTGGCGGACACGCGGCGCTGGCTGGGCCTGAGCTATAGCGCCGTCCAGAGATACGAAGAGTCGATCCAACACCTCGTGCAATCGACCGGACCTCGCAATGACGATGCGGAGGCGTTGTTCCACCTTGCCCGGGCCTACGATGGCCGTGCGTCGCAACTCTTCGAGGAGATCGGCCAAGCGGAGCCCGATTCACCGTTCGTATCGCTGCTGCAGGCCGAGCGGTTCCTCGCGGAGAACGATTTTGACCGCGCACGGGCCGAGTACATCCGCGCTATTCGAGTCCGATCCGACTTGGCTGGGACCCTTCCAGCCCTTTCCGAGGCGGCCAGCGATGACAGGCCGCCGCAAGCCGCAGTTGGCAGTGTCGGGGAGATCCAAGGGTTGTTCGATGCCGGACGGCACCTCGAGGTTGCGGCGCGGACTCGCAAGACGCTCGCGTCCGATGCAACGAGTGTCGAAGCGCGGTATTGGCAGGGCCGTTCGTACAAGAGCCTCGCGTCCGCGACCGTACAGAGGTTGACCGAAGTCGCACCCGACTCATATCGCGTCGATCAACTCGCAGCGGAATTTCACCGCGATGAGACCGAATACGAAAAGGCTCTGGCAGCCTACCAGCGAGCTCTCTCGAAGCGCCCCGACCTGCCGGGACTGCGCTACGCCATCGGCGACGTGTACTGGACGATGCGCCGCCTTGAGGAGGCCGAGGACTGGCTCAGGCAGGAATTGGAGCGCAACCCGCACCATGCGCTGGCCCGGCACCGGCTCGGGAGCCTGCTCTTGGAGCGCGGGGCGGCGGACGAAGCGCTCCTTCAGTTGAAGCAAGCGGTCGAGCTCACGCCGAACTCGGCTGCCGCCCGCTTCGACCTCGGCCGTGCCTATCTGGCCAATGGCCAGCATTCCGAGGCCGTTCGGGAGTTGAGAGCGTCCGCCGACCAAGACCCCGGCAATGACCGCGTGCATTACCTGCTGGCGAACGCGTACCGCGGGCTGGGGCGAATGGATGAGGCTCGACGAGAGCTAACGCTCTACCAAGAAGCTAGGCAGCGGCGGCTCAAGCAAGTACAAACCGACGTGGGCAGCGTGGCGGATGACCTGAAGCGGGCAACGCAATAGCGGGAATCTCCAACGACAATTCACGCGGCACGGCGGGACCGCGAATCAGTTGCGCGGTTCCTTGACCCGCACGATGCGATCGCTCTTGACACTCTCCATCCTCTGCTCCGTCCCGTTCGGCCACCGGACCCGCAAGACATCCACTTCCGCAACACCGCCGAGTCCGAAATGCGCCCTCAGATCGCTCTGCGACTGGTAGCTGCCGCCGCTGCGTACCTCGCGGATCTGCGACCCGGCCGATGTCTCGACAGTCACCCGCGCTCCGATCGCCGCCCGATTCGATGTCGTTCCGACCAGATCGACGATCAGCCAATGCTTTCCGGACGAGCTGCCTTCAAGCAGCGTAGGGGTGTTATCCAGGTTCGCGATCAAGATGTCAAGAGCGCCGTCGTTGTTGACGTCACCGACGGCAAGGCCCCTGCTGGATTCAGCGCTTGAGGCACCGGGCCGAAGCTCCGCAGCTCGGAACGATCCGTCTCCGTCGTTGAGAAACGCCGAATTCGGCTGGCGATAGCGGAGACCGAAGTCGTGGCGGTCGACTTCCGGATAGACGTGCCCGTCGGCAATGACTATGTCTAGATCTCCGTCGAGGTCCAAGTCGGCAAACTGAATTCCCCAACTCAGCTTCCCCCACGTGGGCTCGGCGAGACCCGCCCTGTACGAGACGTCGAGGAAGATCCCGTCGCCTTCGTTGCGGTACATGGCGTTGTAGTCGTCAGAGAAGTTCGTGACCGCAAGATCCAGCCAGCCGTTATTGTCGTAATCGCCAAAGTCGACCCCCATGCCAGCCTGCTCGGAACCGTTGGCGCTGAGCGCGACGCCCACGAGCAGGGCGATCTCGGAGAACGTCTTGTCGCCGTTGTTCTGGAATAGGTAGTTGGCAGTGGAATCGTTGGCTACGTAGATGTCCTGATCTCCATCGTTGTCGTAGTCGGTCCATACCACCCCTAGACCGTAAGCGTCTGGTACCGCTCCGATACCGGAGGCGGCCGAGGCATCGGCGAATCGACCGTTTCCAAGATTCTCGAAGAACCTGTCACCTGTGGCGACCATGCCGCGCGGGCCGCATTGCACGCGAATGCCTCTGTACCGGCAGAGCTGGCTGTCGTCCGGAAGGGCGTCCCGGTCGAATTCGAGATAGTTCGTGACGTACAGATCCACGTCGCCGTCTGAGTCGTAATCGCCGAACGCGGCGGACGAACTCCACGCGTCTCCCGCTATGCCAGACGCTTCGGCGGTCTCGCGGAACTTGTTGCCTCCGAAGTTGAGGTACAGCCGATTCGGACCGTAGTTCGTCACATACAGGTCGTCATAGCCGTTGTTGTCCACGTCAGCCACAGCAACCCCCATGCCCCAGCTGCGATCCCCGACTCCAGTCGACTCCGTGACATCCGCGAACGAGCCGTCCTGTTGGTTTCGAAAGAGGCGATTCCGTGGCCTGTCGTCCCCGCCCTCGAACGAGTCAAGAGTGCCGCCGTTGACGAGGTAGATGTCGAGCCAGCTGTCGTTGTCGTAGTCGATGAAGCCAACGCCTCCAGACATGGACTCCAAGATGTAGGGCTTTTTCGGGGACCCGGACACGAGGCGGAAATCCAGACCGCTGCGGGCGGAGACGTCCACGAATCCCATGTCGGCCCCTAGCAGCGGCCACAGGGCCGAGACGAGCATTGCCGCGGATAGAGCTGGTAATGGCCGGCGCGCCCCCATCGCTTGCAGTCATGGTAATTCCATAGGGAATCGCAAGCCCCCGCGGTCGGCAAGCCCCATAATGGTGACCAAGGGCCATCTCCTATGGGTAGACTGTCGTTCGCTCCGTTGTTGATCACAGCGTTCGCGGGATCCGTCTGGGCGCAAATCACCAATCCGGACCTGGCGTTGGACACGGCGCGCAACCAGCGTCGGGCGGGCGACCTAGGAGCGGCGGCAGTCACCTTGAGCGGAGCCATCGACAGCCTGAGCGGGATCGAAGCTCCCGGCGCACGAGCCTCCTTGCACAGGGAATTCGGTGACCTTCGCTTGCAGCAGCGGCGCGCCGACGACGCCGTGCATCAATTTGAGGTGGCGCTAGCGCTAGACCCGGGCAGCGGAGTGACCCAGTACCAGACCGGCCTCGCCTACAGAATGGCGGGAAACGACCGACTCGCAGCAGATCGACTCGAGAAAGCGGTCACACTCGGATTCCGAACGAGCAGCGCTTTGTTGCACTTGGCGGGTGCGAACTTCAATGCCGGTCGGTACAGCGCGGGCCTTCGGCGCAGCCGTGAGCTCCTAGGCATGCGTCTGCAATCGCCGGACGCTCTACTGCAGATCGGGCAGCAACTCTTCGACCACTTCTTTTACGCCGATGCCTTGGATGCGTTCCAAGCAGCCTTCGACTTGGATCCCAACTCTTTCGAAGCGCGGGTGTTCCTAGCCCTCGACCACTTCTTGTTGAATCGGCATCAGGATGCGATCCAGTTGCTGGAAGCACTGGACGAGGATTCGAGTACAGCGGAAACATCGTCTCTGCTCGGCTCGGCTTTGGCGCGGGAGAGCCGCGCATCCGAATCCGAAGCACTGCTGCGCGCCACGATCAAGCGCAGGCCGGAGAGCCCGCACGCGTACGTGAATCTGGCGTTCGTCCTACTCGAGCAGGATCGCAGGCAAGAGGCAGATGAATTACTGGAACGGGCCAACAACGCCGAGATCAACGAGAACCCCAAGGTGTTCTACTCGGTACAACGCAATTCGTGCCAGACAGTCGTCGAAGAACGCGCATCGGGGAGTGTCACGAGCCCCTCGGTTATTCCTTGGAAGGCGCAGGCCTACTACAAACTGGCCCGCGATCTAGCGTCCCGGCATCATCACGGCACGGCGGTCGAGGTACTGCGCCTGGTTCGGGATCACGAGGGGAATTCGCCGCGCACGCTGGAGGTACTCGCGTACAGTTGCCTGAGCATCGACCCCAACAGCGCCGCGCCGATCCAGTTGCTCCAGGAATTGCTCGATTTGGATCCCGACCGCGCTCCGGCGCATCATTTGCTGGGCCGGGCCTTACTTAGACAGGGGGCGATCGACGAGTCGCTGAACTCGCTCCGACGCGCAGCGGAACTGGCTCCGAACGACGCGGAAACCCTTACCGACCTTGGCCGAGCGCTTGCCTCCGCACGGGGCGCGGAATACCAATCGGCAGCGATCGAGACGTTAACCAAGGCGGCGAAGCTCGATTCCCGGAACGTGATCGCACGCTACGAACTAGGCAAGTTGCTCTCAGTGGCTGGCCGTTACGACGAGGCCCTGCAAGTCCTTCGCGAGGCAATCGAAACCGAACCGGAATTCGACAGCGCCTACTACGCCATCGGACAGGTCCACCTGCGGGCCGGCCAGCCGGATCAGGCACGGGCATACTTGGAGGAGTTTCAAGAAAAGCGGGCCACAGCGGAGGCGAGAGCGAGCGCGGGCGAAGGCTTCGCCAGCGCACGTTGATTCCGCCGAGCCAAAACCTCCCGAAGGCAGGATGCGTGCGGAACGATTCCCGCCGCCGTCCTTGCCAGATCGTCAGTTCGCTTCAGGTTCCTCCACAACGATCACTTGGCCAGTCGCTACATCACGAATCGTGCGCTCCGCTCCAGAGGGCCAGCGCACAGTGACCGAATCCACGCGCTCGCGGTTCCCGAGCCCGAAATGCACTCGTAGATCGTTCGCTGACAAGTAGCTCGCCGAGGACCGCACCTCGCGCAACTGCGTCAGGTCAGCGACAGTCACCGAGACCCGCGCCCCTATCGCGGACCGATCTCTCGCGCCGCGGACATCGACCAGCAGCCATGAGCTGGCGTTGCCGCCCTCGTTTCGCAGTAGCGTGGGCGGCCCGTCCAGATTGTTGATCACGGCATCAAGGTCGCCATCGTTGTCGTAGTCGCCAAGCGCTAGACCCCGGCTCTTGTAACGCTCCATCAACCCCAACTGCTCGCCCTGTTCCACGAACTGCCGCCCGTCTCGATTCATGAACACCAACCAGCGCTGCTCGTACTTGAGACCCATCTCGAATTCGTCGGCCTCCGGATACAGGTGACCGTTTACGACGAACAGGTCCTCGCGCGTGTCATTGTCCAAGTCCCCGAACGAGACACCCCACCCGACGTACAGATGCGTGCTCCGTCCGTGCCCGCCGGAATCGGTGAGGTTGGTGAAGCTGCCATCGCCGTTGTTGACCAGCAGCGAGTTGCTCTCGTAGGACGAATTCGTGTAGTAGAGATCCAGCCACCCGTCGTGGTCGACATCCGCGACGTCCACGCCCATCGATCCCTCTTCGACACCGTCAGGGGAGAACGCCGCGCCCATCAGTACCGAGAGTTCCTCGAAAGTTCCGTCGCCGTTGTTCTGGTAGTACAGGTTCGCGGTCAGATCGTTCGCCACGAAAATGTCGGGCCACGAGTCGTTGTTGTAGTCCGCCACGAGCACACCGAGACCGTACAGGCGGTCGTCGTCGATGAAACGCTCGGCGGCAACATCCCGGAACCGTCCGCTGCCGTCGTTCAAATACAGGGAATCGCGAAGGCCCGTCAGGCCACGCGGGCCGCAGAAGACTCCGAAGCCCCGGTAGTTGCAATTCGCGTCCCGTTTCGGCAAGCGATCGAGCGGGTATGCGAGATAGTTGCTGACATAGAGGTCGAGATCTCCGTCCTTGTCGATGTCGGCGAACGAGGCCCCCAGACTCCACAGCGAGGGCTCGATGCCCGCGTCGGAGCTGGCCTCTTCGAACGTGCCGTCGCCTTGGTTCCGGTAGAGGGCGTTGCTGGCGTAACCGGTTAGGAAAAAATCAAGGGCGCCGTCGCTGTCGTAGTCCCCAACGGCGACACCTTGGCCCCAGCCGCGACGCGTCAGACCCGCCTCGGCGGTCACGTCCTCAAACGTGCCGTCGCCATGTCCTCGGTACAGGGCGCACATGGCACTGCCGCCCTGCTCGAACCGGTCGATTGTCGACCCACGCACGAGCAGGATGTCGAGAAGTCCATCCGAGTCATAGTCCACGAACGCGACTCCGCCGCCCATGACCTCGATGATGTGTTCCTTGCCAACGCTTCCTTGGAGACCGTCAAAGGTTTCGATCCCTGAATCGGCGGTCACGTCGACAAAGCGGAATTCGGCCGGCCGCGCCGGATGCGAGAACGCAGCTAGCGCGAGTAGCGGCGCAATCCGCCAAGCGAGACGCCCGGTCTGGGGCATCCGCCTTGCGCGGACGCCGTTCCGCCTCCGGGCACGGCCCGGAGTCGCGTCGCGGCACCCGCGCAGCCGAGCGATTCGCGGAGGTGATTCGCTCGATGTCGCCTTCCGCACTCCCCGGAACGCCCCTGCCTAGAACAGGAACTTCAACCCGATTTGGATCTGGCGCGCGGACTGACCGGCCGCGAGGCCGCCGATCGCGCCGAAGGCCGGAGAGTCGATATTGGCGTTCGGATTGCCGAAATTGACGTTGTTGAAGGCGTTGAAGTACTCGGTGCGGAACTGGAAGCCCATGCGTTCGTTGATCGGGAAGTTCTTGTACAGCCCGAAATCCAACTGGAACAGCCCGGGACCCGTGACCAAGTTCCGGCCGGCGTTCCCGAAGGTGAACGGAGCGGGTTCGGAGAAAGCGTCCGCATTGAGGAACTGCTCGGGGGCGCCACTGACACCGGATAGCGGGTTGCCCACCAAGTCCGGGCGTTGCGCTTGGGAGCGAGGACCGATGTTGGCAATGTCCCTTGGAATCGTCACATTGATCGGCGCCCCACTGTTCGCGGTCATGACGCCAGTGATCTGCCAGCCCCCGAAGAGCACGTTCGGCACCGTCCCCATCCCCGCACCGAGCGCCCTGCCCCTGCCGAACGGCAGCATCCAGACATAGTCCGCCGAGAAGGTGTGCGCACGGTGCAAGTCGGACAGCGACCGGTCTCCTTGGGGGTCCAGCGGGTTCTGCGGGCTCCTGCTCGCGGAGAACCCCGCGCCCAGCGTGTCGATGGTCTTGCCCCAAGCGTAGTTCGTGCGGAACGAGAGCCCCTTCGAGAATCTCTTCTCCGCTTTGAACTGCAATCCGTGGTAGATCGAATCGGCCTCGTTGGTCATCTCGCTAATCGCGCCGTATTGGGGATACGGGCGCCGCGGATCGACGAGGCCGGGGCCGGGGGGCGCGGTGTTCCTATTGATGAACGACGACATTTTCGACCCCTTCGTGCCGACGTAGCCGATTTCGACCATGAGCGAATCGGTGAGCTGCCGCTGCACGTGCAGGTTCCACTGCTGGGTGTAGCTGATGCGGTTGTTGCGATTCACGATGTGCTGGGCTCGCGGCGCGACCGTGCTGCCCATCTCGATATCGAGCTGTGGACTGAACGTGGTTTCCGCGAAAGAATGCTCCATGCCTTCGTTCAAGTTCGACAGGGTCTCGCTGATTGCGAACGGCCAGTTGCCGCGGATGCCCTGAGCTTCCCAAAGGTAGTTCGACATGTAGAACACGCCGTATCCCCCGCGAATCGTCGAACTCTCGCCAAGGCGATAGGCGACACCGAATCGCGGCGCGATGTTGTTGAAGTCAGGTTCCACGATGCCGCGCCGGGCGTTGGGCGGCTCGCCGGTGACGGGATTGACGCCGTCCCACAGGAATTCGCCCGTGTCGATGTCGATTGACGCCAGCAGGTCGTCGCGGTGCTTGGGGTACTCGATCAGGTCGTATCGAACCCCGAGGTTCAGCGTCAGGTTCGGCGTGATCTTCCAGTCGTCCTGCACATAGGCGCTGTAGTCTTCCTTGCGCATGATCGCCGTCGTGCCGCGACCAATATTGCGTGCCGCGTTGTTGGGCATGCCAAGCAGATACGCCGCGACGGCAGAGCCGGTGGGACCAGCGTTCTGAGGATCCACTGTGGGGGACTTGTTGAAGGTCATGTTGCCAGTGAAGAATCCGTCGTCCAAGTTGCGGTTGTGACGGAACTCGAAGCCCGCCTTGATGCTGTGGTTGCCGACGACCTTGGTCAGAGCGGCAATCGCGCTGTAGGTGTCGTCCGGGAATGGGAAGCCGGTCTGGCTGGGGCTGGCGAAGCCCTGAATGGACCAAGCCGGATACAGCGGAACGGCCTCGCTCTTCAGGATTGGAATGCCTTGAATGCCGTTGCCATTAATGAAGTTCGCGATCCCCTCGGCACCGCCCGGAGCGCTATCGGCGATCTGCAGGTTGTTGCGGTGGTATCCGAGTTTGACGTCCAGTACCGTGGTCGGGCTAAGCGTATGCGTGTCGCTGACCATGATGTTCGTGAACGTGTTCACCAGATTGTTGTCGATGATCAGATGCGGAGTGGGACGCGGGCTCACCGAGTCATTGATGTTGTAACGTCCGGTCAGGATGTTCTTGTCACTGAAGCGGTGATCGACCTTCCCCATCCACTGGTTGTTGTCGATTCTGGCAGCCTTCGTGTTGAGCAGGTTCAGCGCCTGGCCGGGCAGGTTGGGCTCGGACCAGAGGATCTGCCGCAGTTGGCTCGTGGCAGCGTTCATGCGACTCGAGGGCACGCGCTTGTCTGGAAAGGGATCCCGCGCCAGTCCGCCATCGGGGAGTGCGCGCGTCGTCAGCGGGTCGAAGAACTCGGGCCCTGGGTTGCCCACCACGTCTCTCGAGAGATCGCCGCCGAACATTTCGTTCGTGGGCACGACGTTCAAGAGCGTCGAGTCCCGGCTGCGCCGCTGGCCTTCGTACATGAAGAAGAAGAACGTCCGGTTCCGGACGATCGGGCCCCCGACGGTCGCACCGAATTGGTTCTGCCGGAACTCCGGTTTCTTCGTCTCGGAGCGGTTGGCGAAAAAGCCCGACGCGTCCAGGTTGTCGTTTCTCACAAACTCGAAGACCGAGCCGTGAATCTCGTTGGTGCCGGACTTGGTGACGACGTTCACGTTGGCTCCGGCGGCCGTGCCGAATTCGGCCGACGTGATGTTGGTCTGGATCCGGAACTCCTGAATCGCATCGATCGAAGGCTGCACGCCGAAGGTCTTGAAGAAGGACTCGTTGTTGTTGACGCCGTCCAGCGTGTAGTTGTTGGCTTCGCTGCGCAGTCCGCTGACCGAGACCGCGGTCCCGCTGGTCTGGAATCCGGTCATCGCGCCCGTGCCCGCAACAGCCCCTGGAATCAACATCGTGAGCTGGGTGAAGCTACGGCCGTTGAGTGGCAGTTCCACGACCTTCTGGTTGTCTACCGTCGCGGCGACCGTCGAACTGTCGGTCTGGAGCTGCGGCAAGGCCGCGGTGACATCGATCACCTCGGTGACCTGCCCGACGCTCATCGCCAGGTCGACGCGGAGGGTCTGGTTGACCTCCAAGCGGATGCCCGCCTGCAGCGTCTTGCTGAAACCTGTCAGTTCGCTTTCGACGGAATAGACCGCGGGCGGAAGCGAAACGACCGTGTACCCGCCCGTTTCGTTCGAGGAGACGACGCGGACGCTGCCAGTGCCTTCGTTGGTGACGGTCACCGTCACGCCGGGAATCACCGCGCCGGTTTCGTCGGTCACGTTTCCGACGATCGTGCCGAATGACGTCTGGGCTGGCGCGGTCTGCGCGAAGAGGAAGGCTACCGCCAAGGCAGCGACGCTCAACGCGCCAATCGAATGCTTCATGAAGATCTCCTCGGGGGCCGCACCTGCCAGCAACCGCAACTCACTTTGCGGTTCGCGATTCCAAAGGCACTGACCTCGCTTGGCCGAATTCTAGCAACTCCGAATACGGAGGGTCAACCTCGACACATGGGCTGTCGGTGCCAAGCCGAGACATTCGGCTGCGCCATCGGCGTCGTTGGATGGCCGGCGCGTCGACTGGCCAGCGGGTTTCAGGGAAGGTTCCCGCGGCCCGGACTCGAGAACCGAAACATCGTCTGGTGAACCCGCACTTGCGTTAAGCTAGCCACAGTGAATCGGTGTGCTCGTTGTAGGTGCCGCGAGGCGGATCCGGTGAGCGGAGCTTGTCATCTGCCATGACTCGCCAACCCTTGCGCGCCCTCTTCGGGGTGGCTATCGGGGCCGCCATCCTTGCGCCGGTTCCCTCGCCTGCCGTTGAGATTGGGGGTGCAGAGGGAATCCTCAAGCGATTCGCGACTCGATTCGAGAGCGAGATCTATCCGCTGCTGGAGCGGAGTGTCAACGGCTGCCGCACCTGTCACAACGCGGAGTCCGCACAGGCATTTCAGGTCTTGGAATCTCCTGTCGCCACGTTCAGTCTCTTGCTGGAACGGGACTTGCTGGCGGTCGGCGATCCGATGTCGATCCCGGGCCGGGTGTCCACTTTGGACGAAGAATTTCGGATGCCGAAGGCGGGGCATCTCGACCGGAGCGAGGTGGGACGAATCGGTCGATTCTCTCGAGAGCTGGCAGGGGCTCTGGAACAGGCGAACGAAGACTCCCCTGCTCTACCGGACGAGCGCTTCCCGATCAGCTTGCTGCTCTCCTATGACGGTCGGGGGCAGGAGGAGCGCGTCCGGCGGCGGATGAGCTACTACCAGCTGCGCCGCTCCTTCAAGACGCTGTTCGGTGCGCGCTGGCTGGAGGCTTCCGGCCCGGATCCTTTCCGGCACAAGGCGGCGGCCTTCGGCGGAGCGGACTTCCAATCCAGCTTCGAGGCCTCGCGGGCGGTCTCGGCAAATTACTTGGCTGCGATCCAGCAAGTGTCCCGCGAGGTCGCCCGCCGTTACGTGTCCGCTCCCAAAGAATCGCTCTTCGATGGGTTCGACCCCGATGTCGACGCGAGTGCTTCGCGCAAGCGGGCCGCCCGCAACGTAAACGCGCTTTACGAGCGAATCCTGTTTCGGCAACCGACGGCCGCCGAAACGAAGCTGTCTTTGGATCTCGTTCGCAACTTGCAGCAACTGCCAGTCGCCGAGCGGACGGTTCGTTTCTCGTTGGAGGTCGCAGACGAACAGGGACGACGCGACCGGGAGGAAATCGATATCGAATTGCGTGCATCCGAGGCGAGGGTCACGAGGATTGCCCTCGACCAAACTCGCGCTACCGAGGGGATGGATCCCTGGGTGCGGATCGGCGGATCGCCGTTCCGCTTCGAATCGGCCAACGCGGATCACTTCGTGCGCTTGGTGGCGCGGCCCGGCAATCACGTCACGGCGTTCGACGCCGTGAAATTCGTGCCCGTCAAAGAGGGCACCGAGATCGGGGAGCCGATCGTTCTCGACAACCTCGACCCGGAATGCGTCCTGACCGGCGAATGGGAGCCCATCGCCAAGGAAGGCGAGCGAAGCCGCGCGGGCGATCCGAAGAAGAAGTACGAGCGGGAGTTGCATGTCATCGGCAGCAATCACCTCGAGACACGTAGTTCTGACAGCGAGTTGGCGGCTGCGACGATGGCGTTGCGGATTCCCGCCGATGGCGAGTACGACGTCTATCTGAGTTGGCCCGCTGTGCCTCGCGCCGCGCCGGCCGCCATCGTCGAAGTCCATTCCGCGACGCCTCCTGCGGGCGTTCCGCCGGCGACATCCGAAAGGACTCCGGCAACGGGATTCGCAACGGTTTTTCTGAATCAGACGGAGAGCACGCTCTCTGCCGACGGACTGACCCAGTGGGAGTTGATCCACGAGCGGGTGTTCCTATCGGACGAAACCGACTACGTCCAAGTCGGCAATCGCGGCGTGGACTCCGCCGAGCATGTCATCGCCGCCGACGCTGTCAAGTTCACGCCCATCGATGGAGGGGAGGAAATCATCATCGACAACTCCTCGCGCGTGGGCTTCGAGGCATCGGACGGCTGGGCGACCGACCAACTCGTGCGCAACCTACCGGGCCGGGGCAAGATGTTCGGCGAGGACCTGCTGCACTATCCGCCTTCCAAGAGCGGCGCTCCCATCAAGGACTTGGAGGTCGATCCCGCCGAGCAGGTTTGGGCGCGCTACAGGCCGATTCAGGACGGGCAGTATCGATCCGGCTGGTACAGCGTTTCGGTCTGGACTCCGGGCGGGCACACGCATGCCGATTGGGTCGCTTGGGCCATCCATGGCAGCGAGTTCGCGCCGGTCGCCGCCATTGAACCGGCTCCGACTTTCTACGCGGGCGAATTAGCGGCCCTGAACGCCACCGGGACCTATCATCCGGCCGGGGAGCGACTCACCTACCGCTGGTCCCATGACGGGCATGACCTTGGACTACGCATCCGAGAGCCCGATACAGCGACACCGCGATTCGTGGTGCCGCCGATTCGATCCCCGCGGCCGGGCTGGGCAGGATTAATCGAAGCCCTGTTGCAGAGTCCGGAATTCCTGATGCCATCCGACGCCCCGGAGACCGGTTCTCGGACACGGCTCGCGCGCGTGGCGCTGGACTTGGTGGGACGCCTTCCCACACGGGCGGAAGTGCGCCGATTCGACGGGCTCGGGCGCCTCGGACCCCTGCTTGACGACTATCTCGAGTCCGACGACTTCCGGGATTTCTTCTTCCATCGCGCTCGCATCGCGCTCCGGTCCCGAGGCACGGAGGAGAGTGACGAGCCAGCTCGCCTCTGGACATACATCGCCACGAACGACCTGTCTTACCGGGACCTCTTCACCGCTGACTACACGGTGGGTCCGGATTGGACGAGGGCACCGCGACGGAGCGAGCACGGACCCACCGGGATTCTAACCATGAAGGGCTACTTGGTCGGCAAGCCGGGGCTCCCGAAATACACGTACCCGGCGCAAGTGCTGACGTTCGCGCTAGGGATGCAATTCGAAGTCTCCGACGCGGTCGAGCAGGCTCGAGACGAGGTCGTCAGCACCACCGACCCCGCGAGCATGTGCTACTCCTGCCACAAGTTGCTCACGCCCTTGGCGTTCCAGCGAGAGCGGTGGGACACTCACGGGCACTATCGCACCGTCGATGAGGAGCACAACCTGATTGACGACAGCGATCGCGGTGTCGTGCCGGACTATCCGTTCAAAGGAGCGGGCTTGAGCGCGTTCGCGACGCAGGTCGTCAAGAAGGAGCGGTTCGTCCGGGCTTTCGTTAACCAACACCACGACATGCTCTTCCACCGGCAGCTACGCGTATTCGAGGACCAGCGCGAGGAGTACAGGGAACTCTACGATTTCGCCATGGCGACCGATCTGAGAATTCGGCCGTTGCTGAAGAAGATGATCCTCGCCAAGTACGGCGAATCACCCGAAGCGCATTGAGCGTCTTGGGTGATTCGGGTCGTGACGTTCCCCATTCGGGCGGCGCCGTATTTGTCGCGGGCTGAAAGCACCGATGAGCGCTCGACGGGGGCCTGCGCTTTTGAGGGGAGGCTATGTCCTTTTGACGCCGATCGTGATCGTGCCGACTTGCGTCTCGCCATCAACGGTCATCGTGGGATACACGCCCGCAGGCTCGTCGCCGTCGAGTCCCCAGTATTTGACCCGATCCGTAGCGTTCGGATACGGAGTCGGGTAGCGCGCCGCGTAGGCCTCGCGCTGATGAATCGCGTCAGTTAGATCATCCGGGAAATAAAGCTGAGTCGTCAGCAGTTCGTTGCCGCCCAAGTGAACCTTCAGGTGAACATGAACGGCGCGCGGGGCATACCAACCGGGATAAATCGTGAGGAACTCGACATCCCCTTGATCGTTAGCTGTCTGTGAGCCGCGCAGAAATCGCATCGGACCAGTCGGTTCCCGCGACATGCCCAATCCGCCGGACCCGCGGCCACCGGTTGGCGGTCCGGGACGGCGGCCTTCTGTGCCGCCTTGGGGTCCACCGCCCTCGCGCCTCCCTCGTCCGCCAAGGCGCGGCGGGACGTTGGGGTCGACATCGGGGTAACCGCTGTAGTTGCCGAGCGCATCGCACGACCAGATCTCGGTTCTCACGCTTGGGATCGGCGTGCAGCGGTCGGCGTCCACGACCTTCACACGCAGCACGAGGTCCGTGCCCGGCCTGCCAGCCCGGAGATCCCGCCTGCTCGACGCTCCGCCGACGTAATAAGGGCCGTCGATCTGTCTCGAGGTCAGGACGCATTCGGCGGCGCGAGAGAAGGCTGGACCGACAACGAGCGAGCCCAACATGACGGTGCCGGCGGAGAGCACTTCCCGACGAGTGGTGATTGCGGTTCTCGAGTCTTGGCCCGCCATGACGACGCCTGAATTGGCGCAGATAGGGATCACCGGGTAACGCCAGCCGCAGCGAACCGCGTCGATGGGAACCGGCCGTCGGGGCTACTCGGGAAACGCTCTCATCCAAGCGAGCGGACCGAGACTTGAAGCCGAGCGAGACTCGCCCATCGCCGGACCCACTCGCGGGCCATCAAGACTCTTTGCCGCGGGATCGAACCGGGAAGAATATGTCAGTCCGCCATTTGGACTGATCCGGCTCGGCACCGGGGTCGGTGACATATACCTCCCATGGAACCCCGGCTGGTTCGAGGCCCTCCGAATTCATCCACGCCGTCAGCGCGGCCCATGTCACCGGAAGGTTATGGTAAGGCCCCATGTGGGTGACGGTCGCCATCGTCCCGGAGGGTAGCTCGCCACAGCGGATGCGATCGGTGCCGGCGATCGGCGCGTTGACAGGAAGGGCGCACTCGAGTTCGGCTGTACCGCCGTCCATGCAGTGGTAGCGCGTGAGGGGCATGCCGACCGGAGAATGGCCATGCTTCTGCAGGTACCCGAACACTTCCGGGAAGAGCTGTCCCATGACCTCCGCGATCTTCTCGACTTCAACGGACATCCGGATGCCGATGATCGATTGGGCTTCCAGTTCCGTCGTAGTGCATTCAGGCTTCATCTGCGTTCCCTCAGTGGTCCTCGTCTGGTCAAGTGCTTCGCGCATCCCGTCTAGACTCCGCTCGCACGAACGCCTCGAGCAAGTTGGGCGGCACTTCGGAAGCTACCGGGCCAGGATCCAGTGCGCTCACCGCGTCTCGCCATGCGCAACACAAATCGTAACCCAAGTGGTTCGGGCGAAGCGGGTCGCGCGGGGCAGCCGAATCGGGAGCCAGCCAGGGGAACAGGCTGATCGCCCGTGCGAATCGGATGCGAAGGGATTGAATCTTCCGGCATCGACTCTCTATAATCCATTTGGCAGCTTCTCGAAGTTTCGAGGATATCGGCTGTCTCGAGTGAGGCCATGAAGCGCAGAGAGTTCCTTCGTCGCTCCGCGAGCACGGCGGGTGCGCTGGCTGCGACCGACTTCTTCGGCTACCTACTGAGCCAAGGCCACAACTCGCTCAGCCCCTCCCTCGCGGGTGCGGTTCAAGACCACGCTCGGGAGGCCGCCGAACCACGCTTCCTCGTGTACTGGTTCATGGAAGGGGCGTGGATGAGCTACGACATGTTCGGGCCAGTCGTACCCATCCGAAACGACTCCGAGTTTGGGGACCTGCCGCGGGACCCGGACGACTGGGGCCTGATTTCCGAGCACATCTACCGCACCAAGGACCTGAGCCCGGAAGAATTCCAACGGCATGGCGAAATCTTCCACGGGCCGCTAGCTGAAGACGGCAAGGATCTGTTCGGGGAGATGGCGGTGCTTTCGAGCGCGATGACCGGCAGCGGGCACACCCGCGACAGATTCAAGGCTCACTACGGTCAGTACGCGGTGGACATGAAGGCGCGCCGCGAACCGGACGAGCGCACGGTCCTGCAGGCATTCTGCGAAGCGAAGGGGCGCGACTACCTGCTCCCGAACCTGAACTGGCACCGCTGGCTCTCCGACGGCGAACTCGATATCGCGGCTTATCCCGAGGGCACCGGCATCTACCACGCGCTGGGGCCGAGCTGGGCCCATATCATCTACCCGCAAACGCCGAAGTACACCCGGAACCTGATCCGCCAGACGCTGGCGATGCGCAACGACGAGCGCAATCACGCCGTGCAGCGATTCCTGGAGCAGCCTCGTCAGCAAATGCTTGCCGATCGTAACAGCCCGGAGCTCAAGAGCTTCGCCTCCGCGCTGAACGTCTACAAGCGACTCACCGAAGGGGCCTCGTTACCTGTCGACGCGAAGAAGCTGTTCTCGGATCCGATGCTTCGCGACGAATTCGAGGTGTCGCTGGCAGACGAGGAAATCCATTTCGAACTGATCAACCAGACCCTGCCGCGCAGCAAGTACACGCCGAACATCAACGTGCAAGCAATGATGATGTACGAAATGCTGACCCAAGGCTTGAGTTGCGCGGGTTGGCTCGAGAACCGGCTGGTCAGGGGCTTCGATCACCACTGGTCGCGCAAGAAGATCCTCGCGGGCTACCCGTTCGATCAGCGCGAGATGATCCGGCGCGAGTTGTGGAATCCGCTCAAGACCTTCGTCCGTCGACTCAAGGAGACCGAGTACAACGGAACCGGGTCTTCCTACTACGACCACGCGACGATCGTCCTGAGCAGCGAATTCGGCCGCACGGTCGGTGGCAACATTTCCAGCATTCTAGAGAAGAGCGACTTGACTGAGGAAGAGAAACGCGAGCAGATCCTGTCGCAGGACATCAGCGCGCACAACCCCGTCAACTCGTGCGCGTTCCTCGGACCGCGAGTCCGCGGCGGGGCGCAATTCGGATGGGTCGGGCAAAAGACGATGCAGCCGGTCCCCGTCCATCCCGAGACCGGCGCGCTGGATCCCCGGTACGACCGGGACGGCAACTTCCGGGACGGACACCAAGAAGCTTCGCCCGGGTTCATCATGCCGAACCACGGGCACATCTATTCGACTGCGCTGAAGCTCGCCGGCGTGAACCCGGAGGGCGCGGGAAGAAACGAGGCACCGCACCTTCCCTTCATCCTTCAAGAGGGTGCCTGATCCAGCCAGACCTCACGGCCGCTCGCGCCCGAGGCCTGCCGAAGGCCGGGACCGCATGCGGCTCGGGAACTTCGACACTTGGCTTGGGTCGTCCAAACGCGCCCCGATGCGAACGGTTCGGAAAGTCCGGGCGACGTGCTTAGAACGGTGAACCGGCACTGGCTGCAAGGGACGGAACCGTAGCGGCAACATGACTTATGCTGTGCCCGTTGAATTGGCGTAACGGATTCCCCGCGATCCTCGCGCTCTGCTGCACCACGGGCGTGGCGGGCCAGTCGTACTTGGCCGATCCGCTCCGATTCTGGACTCACGATTCGGTATACGCCGGCTCTGCGGCTTGCGGCTCCTGCCACTCGGAAATCTACTCTCGCCAGCAATCCAGCAATCATGCCGCTTCGCTGCGACCGGCGCACGAAGTGACGGAACTCACCGAGGGCCTGCCAAAGTCTGTGACTGATCGGACATCCGACTCGGCGTTGACTCTGTCTCGGCCGGATGATTCCGGCCTTCGTCTAACGGCCGCGAAGGGTGCCGCACGCAGCATGGCCACGCTTGAGTGGGCTTTCGGCAGCGGTCTCAAGGGGATCACGCCGCTGGGCCGGACCGCCGCTGGTAAGTGGATCGAGAGCCGGCTGACTTGGTACGCGAACCTACAAGGAATCGACTTCACTACGGGGTCTTCCCAGTACGATCCGGCCAACGCCGAGGAGAGCCTCGGCCGCGAACTCACCCCATCCGAGGTCGCCGAGTGCTTCGGTTGCCACACCACGGGCTTCGACCCAAGCAGCGGGACTCCGACGCGGAATGAAATGGGGATTCTCTGCGAGCGGTGTCACGGGCCAGGCCTGGCGCATGTTCGCGCCGCGACTCGTGGAGACTCGGTCAACGGCACGATTTTCAATCCGATCCGGCTTGATGGCTTCGCCCAAGCGCAAATGTGCGGGACTTGCCACGGCAGGCCCCCGCAAGACAATGACTTCGATGCGCTACGTCTTCTCGAGCAGACGCCCCACAGCGTCCGTTTCCCTAGCCAGCGCATTGTCCTGAGCCGGTGCTTCAACGAGACTTTCGGAGAGTTGGCCTGCACTACATGCCACGACCCGCACGGCGACGTGATGGATGAAGCCCCGGCATTCGACTCCACCTGCCTGAGCTGTCACGACACGGACAAGCGCGAGCGGGCCTCGGTTTGCCCGACTGCGTCACAGGACTGCGGGAGCTGCCATATGCCCAAGGAGCGCGTGATGCGGCATTCTATGTTCAGCGACCACTGGATACGCGTCGGGCGCTCGGACTAACGGAAACCCGAATCGGACACGGGCCATATGCACTCAACCGCAGCAGCGCGAACGACCGGCCTCGCGGCGATCCTCGTCGCGTCGCTCGGACTTGCAGTCATGTCGGGCCAGCGCAGCCCGTTGCTTCCCGAGGACTATGCAGCCATCGAATCGAGCTTCCGGTCCGCGAAGCGATTCGAAGCGAGCCAGGACTTCGCGAAGGCGGCGGACGAATACAGGTCGATCCTGGACCGCTATCCGTCCGCCGTCCCGAGGGTCTATCAGAACCTCGGCGTGGTCCGCTACTACCAACGGCAGTACTCGGAGGCGATCGATGCCTTCAAGCGTGGACTCGAACTTGAACCGGCCATGGTCGGCAGCCGCCTGTTCCTGGGGATCTGCTACCTGAACGTCGAGAAGCCGGACAAGGCGCTACCGCTGCTCGAGGCGGCGCATGCCTCGCAGCCTTCGTTCGAGAGCGCATCGTCCCTAGGGCAGGCGTATCTCGGCAACTTGCTCTACGGGAAGGCCATTGACGCCCTTCAAGAAGCCTTGCCCTTGGCAGGCGACGAGGTGCCCAACGTGCTGCACTCCCTCGGACAAGCGCACCTCCGGCAAGCCGAGCGGTTGGTGAACGAGCAGGCCGAGCGAAATCCGGAATCCAAGGACACGTATCTGGCGACCGCCAAGCTGTTCGAGAGCCAGCAGGTGTACCAGATCGCCGCCATCAAGTACCTGGAAGCGGCCGAACTGGATCCTCTGAACGCTTCCATCTTCTTCCCTCTGGCCCGGATGCTCGCGATCCTCGGCTTGGACGTCCCTTCCGATCTCGCACTTGAAAGATACTGGGCGCTCTTGCCCTCGGTTCCGAGAATCCCGATTGACGCAAGCATGCTGCCCAAGGAACAAGTGGCGGAAATCGGCACGAAGGTGGATTTCGAAGGGATCCTGCGCAGCCTGCCTCCAGTCGCGAAAGGCGGACTGCCGCCATTGCCGGTCGTTCCGGGCGATATCAACGACTCCATCAAGCACCGCCTGCGGGGCCCGCAAGCCGCGGCTTGGAAGCCTGTCATGGGAGCACTGGCTTCCGGTCGGTTCAAGGACGCCTTGGTGTCACTTGACGCCATCCCGGATACGGATGTCGCGTGGTTGCGCGAGTATCTCCGTGCGAGCACGTACATCTGGCTAGACGATTACGGGCAGGCTACGGAGGTCGCGGCGGGGTCCGAACTAGCGGACGAACCGTCGGAGTCCGTCCAAATGCTCCGTGCGGAGATCTTCCGTCAGATGTCGATCGAGTACTTCGACCGGCTGGTCAGGGACTACCCCGAGTCCTGTCGCGCTCGCCTCGTCAAGGCGATGAATTTCGCCGCCCAGGAGAAAGCGGAAGCCGAAGCCGAATTCCTGGCAGCCATCGACGCTTGTCCGCTCGACACCGAGATCAGGATCGAACTTGCGGACTACTACCTCTGGAATTCGCAGTATGCCGAAGCCCGCCAGGCATGCCTTGACGAACTCGAAATCCACCCCTTCTCGAGTGCCGCCCGGAAACGGTTGGGCCGCATCCATGTTCAATTGCGCGAGGCTGACGAAGCGCTTCCCTACTTGCAGGACGCGATGCGAGCGGATCCCGAAGATGCGGACGTGCGACGGGATCTCGGTCGCGCTTACGAACTCTTGGAGCGGTGGGAGGACGCCGTGACCGAGTACGAGCTGGCTCTGGAACTCGATCCTTCGCTGAACAGGGTCCACTACGTCCTGGCGAGGATTTACCGGCAGCTCGGACGCCAAGATCTGGCGCAGGACCAGTTTCGCCAGTTCAAGGAGAACGAGGACCGGGCCCGGCAGGCGCAGGTCGCTCGCATCCAGCGATTGCGGGCCAAGGACGCTGAAGCGGACGCGCCGTAGCGCTCTCTTTCGGCACGTGTAGCAGCAACCCGCGATCACCGGATGCCGAGATTCAAGCTGCTTTACGGACTGCTGGCCGGGGCCGTAGCGGCATTGGCTCCCGCCGCGCCGCTGGACGATCCGGCCGTCTTCCCAGACGTTGCAACGGAAGCAGGCTTGACCGACATCTTCCATTGCGGGCGTGACGACCGAAAGGACTACATCATCGAAGCCCTCGGCGGCGGTGCCGCGTTGCTGGACTACGACCGAGACGGGTTCATCGACGCCTTCTTCGTGACGGGCAGCACGTTGGAAGGCTTCCCGGAAGGCGGGCATCCCAGCAATCAGCTGTACCGGAACAATCGCGATGGCACGTTCTCGAACGTCACCGAGGAAGCGGGGCTGCGGAGCGACGGGTGGGGCCAAGGCGCGTGCGTTGGGGATATCGACAACGACAGCTATGACGACTTGTTCGTGACTTACTTCGGGCGGAACCGGCTCTACCGGAACGAACAGGGCAAGAGCTTCGCGGAGGTCTCGGACGCGGCGGGCATTCCCAAGGATGATCGGTGGTCGACGGGTTGCAGTTTCGTGGACTTTGACAGGGACGGGCTGCTGGATCTGTTCGTCGCGAATTACGTAGTCTTCGATCAAGAGCGGGTTCCGGGCAAGGGGAGCGCGCCGACCTGCCGCTGGAAGGGACAACCGGTGCTGTGCGGTCCGCGCGGTCTACCCGGCGAGACCAATCAGCTCCTGCGCAACTTGGGTAGCGGGCGATTTGAGGACATCTCGGAAAAGGCCGGCATCGCGAATGTCAGCAACCGGTATTCTCTGTCGGTCACCACCTTGGACTACAACGTCGACGGCTGGCCTGACATCTACGTGGCGGTCGACTCGCAAGCCAGCATCCTGTTCGAGAACAACGGGGACGGCACGTTCGTGGATGTTGGCCTGCTCGCGGGCGTCGCGCTAGACGAGCACGGAGGGGTGCAAGCGGGAATGGGGTCGGCCGCTGCCGACATCGACGGAGACGGCAGCCTTGACCTGTTGAAGACGAACTTCATCGAGGAGACGTCGAACGTCTACTTGCATAACGCCTCCATGGGCTTTGATGACCGGGTTCACGCAATGGGCGCCGGGGTCAGCGTCGAACACATGGGATGGGGCATCGGCGCGCTGGATTTCGATCACGACACGTGGCCGGACATTTTCGTCGTGAACGGTCACATCCACCCGGAGATCGAGCCGTTGGTTCCCAAGAATCCTTACCGCCAGCCGCGCCTCCTGTACAGGAATGTCGGCGGCACGCTTCTGAAAACGGTAGGGCACTATACGGGTTCGGGAGTGTCGGCGCGACACACAAGTCGCGGGCTGGCCCTTGGGGACTACGATAACGACGGCGATGTCGACATTTTCGTTAACAACATGAACGAGCGCCCCAGCCTGCTACGCAACGACTCTCCCGCCGCGGGCGGGTTCCTCTCCCTGCGACTTGTCGGCACGAGTTCGAATCGCAGCGCGATCGGAGCTCGCGTAAGCGTGATTGCGGGATCGCGAACAATGGTTCAGGAAGTCCGCTCCGGATCGAGTTTCATGTCAAGCCACGACTTCCGGCTGCATTTCGGTCTCGGCCGGAATGCCGAAGCGCGCAAAATCGAGATCGACTGGCCGTCGTCGCGACCTCGCGAGGTCTTGGCAGGGATAGCGGCGAATCAATTCCTCGAGATCACCGAGGGCGAAGGCGTCACTGCCACCCGCAGCGCGGACAGTCCGGTCCGATGAGCGCGTTCCGGTCACGGCGCCAGTTCCTAGGCCTTGGCGCATCGGCTTGGGCCTGCGGGGCGCTCGCGCCATTGGCCAGGCCCCAGGGTTCCACGCCTGAGTCCAGCAGCGAACCCGCCGGTCCGTACGGCGTGCAGTTCCGCGATGTCGCAGACTCGGCGGGACTGACCCACACCGTGTTCTACGGCGGTGTCGAACAGGTCAAGTACATCGTCGAGGCGAACGGATGCGGGGTCGCCTTCTATGACTACGACAACGACGGCTGGCTCGACGTGTTCGTGCTGAACGGATCGCGCCTCGGGGGTTTCCCGACCGGGCAAGAACCCTCGAATCGCCTCTATCGGAATAACCGTGACGGGACGTTCACGGACGTCACCCGAGAAGCTGGATTGGTGCGGTCAGGATGGGCAAACAGCGTTTGTATCGGCGACTTCGACAACGACGGAAACGATGATCTCTTCGTCACCTACTGGGGCCAAAACGTCTTGTATCGCAACAACGGGAATGGCACCTTTACCGACGTTACCGAAGACGCCGGCCTCGGCGGATTCCCCGACCGCTGGAATGCGGGCGCGACCTTCATCGACTACGACCGGGACGGGCATCTCGACCTCTTCGTCGCCAACTACGTGGAAGCCGACTTGGAGCGACTGCCGCTGCCTGGCCAAGGCAACAATTGCGAATGGAAGGGGGTTCCCGTCTTCTGCGGTCCGCGCGGCATGCGCGGCACGAAAAACTATCTGTATCGCAACAATGGCGACGGAACCTTCACGGAAGTCAGCGAAGAAGCCGGCATGCACACGCCCAACGGCTACTACGGAATGACGTCGGTGGTCACCGATGTGGACGAGGACGGCTGGCCGGACATCTACGTAGCGTGCGATTCGACGCCGAGCATCCTTTACCGGAACAACCGTGACGGAACCTTCACAGACATCGCGGTCGAGAGCGGGGTCGCGTACAGCGAGGACGGACGCGAGCAGGCCGGCATGGGGCTCGCGACCGGGGACTACAACCGCGACGGCAGGCTCGATATCGTCAAGACACTCTTCGCCGACGAGATGCCGGCTTTGTACCGCAACAACGGGAACGGGATCTTCTCGGACATGTCCGTCGCGGCCGGACTCCACGAGGTCACGCAGCACATCCAGTGGGGCACGGGCTTGGTCGACTTCGACAACGATGGCTGGCCAGATCTGTTCTATGCCGTGGGCAATCTGTTTCCTCGCGTCGAGCAATTCAATGCGCGCTACCCCTATCGCGGCCCGCGCTTCCTGTTCCGGAACTTGCGCGATGGCACCTTCGCGAACATCACCGCCGACTGCGGTCCGGGCCTGAATTCCGCGCACTCCAGCCGCGGGTGCGCCTTTGGCGATTTCGACAATGACGGGGACATGGACATCCTCGTGATGAACATGAACGAACCGCCTTCCCTAATCCGCGCGGACGTTTCGACTGGCCACCACTGGCTGAAGGTGAAGCTCGTTGGCACCAAGTCGAATCGCACCGCGATCGGAGCGCGAGTAGACGTGCTTCACGGATCGCGAAGCCAGTCCCAAGAAGTCCAAAGCCAATCCAGCTACTACTCCGTCAACGACTTCCGTCTTCATTTCGGTCTCGGCCAGCAGGCCAAAGCCGACGAGGTGAACATTCGCTGGCCCAGCGGCAGGAGGGAGAGTCTGAAGGATCTGCCCGGCAACCGGCTGGTGGTTATCGAGGAGGGGCGCGGTGTGGTTCGGACGGAAACATTCAGGAAATGAGGGTTGATCCGTCGATGCCGGGAAACAGATGGCCTCAGCGAGGAGCGGAGAGCAGCGCGGCGATCCTCTGGTAGCCGTTCGCTCGTGCGATGGAGAGCCCGGTAGAGCCGTCTGCCGTCCGTGCAGTCGGGTCCGCACCGCGCTCGAGCAGTTCCTCGACCACTAACGTCTGGCCACGTGCCACCGCGACGAGTAACGGTGTAAATCCACGCCCGTCGCGCGCCTCGAGTCTCGCTCCGGTGTCGACCAGTCTCTGGACGCCGAAGAGAGTGCCGGCCGCCGATGCCAGCATGAGAGGTGTCACCCCGTCCGGTCTTCCCCGGTTTGGATTGGCCTTCGCTGCAAGCAGTGTGGTGATCGTGTCCGCGTGTCCTTCCGCCGCCGCGAACATCAGTGCTGTACCTCCTTCCCCATCAGCGAGATCGGGCTTTGCGCCATGCTCCAAGAGCGTTTCCGCAACTGAGGAGAAGCCCTTGAAGCAAGCCATCATCAGGGCCGTCCGCCCGTCGGGGGTTTGCGCGTTCGGCACCGCTCCCGCCTCCAAGAGCACCTCGACCGCCGCCCGGCGATTCTCCCCAGCCGCTAGCATAAGTGCCGTGCCTCCATCTGGTGTCGCGGCGTTGACATCGGCACCATTGTCGACCAATGCCGCGACAGCTGCGGCATGGCCCTCGGCAGACGCGAGCGCGAGGGGCGTGTTGCCGCTTGAATCAAGGGCGTCTACCTGCGCACCATCTTCGATCAGGCGAGGAATGCGTTCCGCGCGCCCCGTGCTGGCGACGATGCGGAGCAGTTGGTCTAGGTCTTCAGTAGCTCCCGCTTGCTCGAGAATGAGAGCTGCCTCGTCATGACCCGCCAATGCGGCATGCGCGAGCGCCGTGCGGCCATGAGAGTCGATGACTCCGACGTCTGCACCAATCTCCACGAGGTACTGGATAGCACTGATATGACCTTGCGCCGCTGCGAGCATCAAGGGCGTACGCCCGTCCCGCATCTTCGCCTCCGCGTCGCAGCCGGAAGCGGACAGGGCCTTGAGCGCAGCGAGGTCTCCCCGCCCCGCGGCCAACGTCATTGCGGTACTGCCATCTGCCGCCTGCAACTGGAGGCTCGCACCCGCATCGACGAGCGCGCGGAGCATCTCAACATCTCCAAGCGAGACCGCGACCATAGCAGCCGTGCTGCCATCCGCCGCTCGGGCGTCTATTTCGGCTTCGGCTTCGATCAGGATCCCGACCATCGTCGGAAGCCCTTTCGAGACCGCGAGGTGGAGGGCTGTCCGGCCGCCCTCTCCGCGAGCTTCGGGGTCCGCCCCTACCGCTAGGAGCGTCTGCACGACCGCGGTCTGGCCCTCCCATGCGGCCATCAGTAGCGGGGTCCATCCATCGGGACTGGCTCGCGCCGGGTCGGCGCCAGCGCGAAGCAGGTCTTCCACGATGGCGACATGGCCCTCGACAGCCGCGAGCATCAAGGCCGTGACGCCGCCGCCTTCGACCGTGCCGCTTTGGACAGCGATTGGCGCCCCCGCCTTGCTCGACAGATTCACGTCGGCACCGGCGGTTACAAGGGCTCGGACGGTTTCGAGGTGGCCGTATAGCGAAGCGGTCATCAACGCCGTCACGCCGCGGCTGTCGCTGGCATTGACGTTCGCTCCACTTCCCAAGGCAGCCTCTGCCTCATCGGGTCGGCCAACACGTGCCGCGAAGAGCAAGTCCCAGCTGGGTGTCGACTTCGCTCCGGCGTTTCGTAGCAGCTCCACGAAATCAGCGCGGCCCATCAGGCCGGCTTGCAGCAATGCCGTCTCTCCGAGACCGTCGACAGCGTCGATTTCCGCTCCACTCGCAAGCAGCGACCTAGCGATCTCCGGGTCACCGTTGGAGGCCGCGAACATCAGCGGCGTGCGCCCGTCGATCGCGTGCGCCGAAGGATCGGCATCCGCGGCCAGCAGGGCCTTGACGGTAGCTCCCGCACCCTTCGCCGCAGCGAGCATCAACGCGGTGACCCCGCCGACTTGGAGTTCGACATCCCCCGCCCTGACCGTGGCACCCTCGGCACCCCGGGCATCGATGTCGGCACCCGCCGCCAGCAGGATTTCGACGATGGCGCTGTACCCCCGAAAAGCTGCGGCCATCAGTGGCGTCTGCCCGGAATTGTCCGGGAGGTCTGGGTCGGCGCCGCGCTCCAGCAGAAGCTGCGTGATCGGGACGTGTCCGCTCGCAGCGGCGATGAGCAGCGCCGTTTGCCCAGCATCGTTCCGAATGTCCGCGCGGGCGGCTTCAAGCAGGACGGGGATCGCATCCGGGCGGGCCTCGGCAACAGCTGCCATCAGGGCGGTTCGGCCGTGATCGTCCTGCGCATCAGGCGCGGCGCCGCCTGCAAGCAAGATCCGGGCGATCTCCGGGCGGCCGTGCGTGGCTGCCGCCATCAGAGCCGTCGTCCCGCGATCATCGGCACCGAGAACATCGGCTCCTCGCTCAAGCAGGAACTGAACGGTTTCTTGGCGGTCCGCGAAGGCGGCAAGCATCAGCGCCGTAGTCCCCGCGTCGTTGCGGGCTCCTATTTCGGCACCCTGATCAATCAGTGTGCTCACCCGATCCAAGTCACCGACCTGAGCGGCTGTCAACAACTCGGCGTCCACGGCTCGAATCTGCGCGATTGCAATGTCCGCGGACCCGAGTGCAACAAACACCGCGAATAGCCGCACGCCGCGAAGAACGGTTGCCGAACTGGGAACTGTCTCGATCAAGGTATGTCAGAATTCTCGCTTGGCACGGTATCCGCTGGCAAGCCGTAGCGCGGGCGGTCTGGAATCGTGACGCGGCGCAGTCTCCTCGATGTGCTCTGCGGCGGCGCGCTCGCCCGGCCCATGGCGTACGCGCAAGCGAGGCCTCTACCGGCTGGTCCGGCCACAGCGTCAGACAGCTTCCCGGTCCGCTTCGTGGATGTGGCCAGACAGGCTGGATTGACGCATACGATCCATTACGGCGAGGAGAATCGCTCGGACTACATCACCGAGGCCAACGGCTGCGGCGTCGCGTTCTATGACTTTGACCACGATGGTTGGCTCGACATTTTTCTGCTCAACGGGTCTCGACGCAGCGGGTTTCCCGCTGGCGAGGAACCAACGAACCGCCTCTACAAGAACAATCGTGACGGCACGTTCACCGACGTGACCGCATCCGCCGGACTTGTCAAGAGCGGCTGGGCAAACGGAGTCTGCATCGGCGACTTCGACAATGATGGCTTCGACGACTTATTCGTGACCTACCGGGGTCGAAACGTCTTGTATCGCAACAACGGCGACGGCACGTTCGAGGACGTCACGGAGGCCGCCGGGGTCGGTGGAGACCCTCGCTTCTGGAGCACCGGCTGCACGTTCTTGGATTACGACCGCGACGGTTACTTGGACCTGTTCGTCACGAACTATATCGATCCGAAGAGCCTCGAGAGCCTCCCTCCCAAGGGCCGCACCACATGGAAGGGCGTGCCCGTAGCCTACGGACCTCAGGGCTTGTCCATGGGGTCGCAACTCCTCTACCGCAATAACGGCGACGGCACGTTCACGGAGGTGTCGGACGATGCCCAACTCCGCGACGCTCGCGGCTTCGGTCTCACGGCGATGGCCACGGACTTCAACGAAGACGGATGGCCCGACATCTATGTCGCGTGCGACTCCAGCCCCAGCCTCCTGTTTCGCAACAACCGAGACGGGACCTTCAGCGATATCGCGACCGAGCGGGGGCTAGCTTACAGCCCCGACGGCGTGGCCCAAGCGGGGATGGGATTGGCGATCGGGGACTATACGCAAGATGGGAAGCTGGATGTCGTCAAGACGCACTTCGCCGACGACGTTCCGGGCTTGTATCGCAACGACGGCCGCGGCTACTTCGCTGACGAATCGTCACGAGCGGGGCTGCGCGCGAGCACCAGGCATCTCGAATGGGGAGCGGGATTCGTCGACTTCGACAACGACGGCCGACCCGAGCTCTTCTACGTGACCGGCAGCGTATACCCGGAGGTCGAAGCGGTGAATCCGGATTACCCGTACCGCGGGCCGCGGCTGCTATTCCGAAACCTCCGCGACGGGAGATTCGCAAACGTGTCGAAGCAGTGCGGACCGGGCCTGCAGGAGGCGCACTCGAGCCGCGGATGCGCGTTCGGCGACTTCGATAACGACGGTGACATGGACATCCTGATCATGAACATGAACGAACCGCCCTCCTTGCTGCGCGCTGATCGGGGCGGTAGCGGTCACTGGCTGAAAGTCAAGCTCCGCGGGACGCGCTCGAATCGCTCCGCCATCGGCGCCCGTGTGTCCGTGCGCGTCGGGAGATCGATCCAAGTGCAAGAAATCCACAGCCAGACGAGCTACCTGTCCGTGAACGACTTCCGCCTGCATTTCGGGTTGGGCAGCGCCCGTAGCGTGGATAGCATCCGCGTCAGGTGGCCCAATGGTTCGTTCGAGCGGGTCGGAACGGTCCGAGCGGATCAGCTCGTTCACATTGACGAAGGCCGGGGAATCGTGAAAACCGAGGCGTTCGAACAGACTGCGGATTGAGTTCTCACCAGTCAACGTACAAAGACGCCGCCAAGACCACGACTCTCGCCCAAAGCGAGACCTTCTGCCTTCGTTCCTTCTAGAGATCGCACCACATGCATGGCTCGGAACAGTCCATACCGGCCTCCCTGGTCACTTTCTCTAGGGAAACCACACCGTCCCTGTCTTGCTCTAGGAGCCTTAGGGCGGTCTTGTGAGTTTTCAACGGAAGTAGTATGTCTGCCCCTACCTGCTTCCACAATCTGCGATCTTCCACACATTCCGGACAGCTTGCCATTAGCGTTCCCGGAAGATCGCCCCGAAACAGCACCACGTTGTTGTGGCACGGCATTATCTTGGCCCCCGCGATCTCCTTGGGGACCAGATCCTGACAGGATGCCGAATCCAGCTGCGGGATACTCGGGTCGAAGTTGGGAAACTCGAGTTCCGCCGCCCAGGCCCGCGGGCAGTTGCCCAGTGTGGCCGTCACCAGCCCTGCGATCACGATCAAAATCCACTGCATCGTCAGGTACTTCAGTCTCTTTGTCATGTCACCATGTCTCCCTTCGATTCGCCGTTTTGGCGGAAATGCGGCCCTGTACCGAAAGCTCTACAAGCGATTCTGCAGCGAAGCCATCGACGGCACGGCGAAGGGGTATGGCGGGGCAGCGATCCCCGGCGCAAGCTGTCTGACGGGCTGCCCTGTATACGGTTTGAACTGATCTCTGTGCCTGCTTGGAAGAGCTGGCACTTGGAGTAGCGGGCCTCCCGGTTGGTGGGACTCGGGAGGCCCGCTGGCGGTCAACTCGGATTAGCTTGGGCCGTTACCATTCCACCCGCATGCGGAGCTGGATCGTCCTCGGCCCCTTGGGCTGCTCCGGCACGATGCGCCCGAACCCTGAGCTGTTGATGTTGTTGCCGAATCGACCGGCGATCCAGCGATGCCGGTTCAGGCAGTTGAAACAATCGGCTCCAAGTTGGAGCCGCACCCGCTCGCTCTTGATCGGAATCCGCTTGAGCACGGAGAGATCCTCGTTGAAGTTCGGGCACTGGCGCGTTTCCTGATCGACCTCCGGCGCGTTGCCTTCGACGAAATCGCCCGGTGGCTGCCAAGCGAGCGGCCTGTTCGATGTGACTTGGGAAGGGTTCCCGGCGTTCATGATGAAGTTGCGGCTCGAGTCGCCGAACACCATGGCTCCGCAGGAGATGGAACTCCGCCACGGCACGTCCGGTACGCGGTCAGCCAGATTCGTGATGCCTCCGGGAATGGGCACCGAGAGTCCGCCGCTGGTCGAGATCGGAAAGCCGTTCACGTACTCTTGGACGCCGGATACCGTCCAGCCGCCGAGGACGTACTTGCTGAAGAGACTGTTTCCGCCGTACCTCTGGCCGGGGCCGAACGGCAAGTCATAGGAGTAGTTGAGGACCACCCGATGCGTGGTGTCGTAACGGTTGATCCGCTTGTCCAGCTTCCGGTTGTAAGAATTGCGCGTGTTGCTGCCGAACGCTCCCGGCGCCCAATCGACATCCCCCAATTGCTTGGCGACCGTCCAGTGGCCGAGGAATGAGAGACCATTTGAGTAGCGCTTGGTCGCCTTGAGCATGAAGGCGTTGTAGTTCATTCCGGTGTTGATGCCGGCATCGTTGGAAATGTTGCCGAACTGCGGGAAGCGCCGTAACGCCCGATGCAGCGCGAGGCCATCCGGGAATTCCGGATACGGCTTGCCATAGCCGGCCTTCGCGACTTCCGGATCCGAAATCGGCAGGTTCAGGAGCGGACCCAAGCTCCAGTAGTCCGGGTGGAGGTCGTTGATCCGCTCGTGGTCATGATTGTTGCGACCCATGTTCGAATAGAATGTCGTTTCCATGATCCAGTTCCCGAACTGCCGCTGGAAGCCGCCGGAAAGGAAGTAAAGCACCGGCGGGGTTCCGATAGTGGCGGGATTCATCCAGTTGGTGATGCTCTGGTTGTTCAGAAAGGCTGGATCGATGAACGGCGGCGTTCCGAGCTGCGTGGACGGGAATCCGGCGTCCCATTCGTAGTAGGTGTCGAACGGGTCGGCCCGGGGCGGCGGATTGCCGCGAGCCTCGTGGCCGGTGCGATTGACGAACCGCACGTTCGTGTTCTGGATCGCCATGTACTGGATGCCCGCTCCGGCCCGGAATACGAGCTTGTCATCGATCTGGTACGCCAAGCCGGCGCGAGGGCCGAGGTTCCCCCAAGTCGCCGGGCCGACCCGGGTTCGGCCGTTCGCGCCCTCGGAAGGCCCGTAGAACTCGACCGCGCCTCGATACTGCGACCCGCTAATCCCGGGATTGGTCAATGTCTCGTCGAAGCCGGAGAACTGGCCTCGCGTCTCCCGGAATGGCATCTGCACGTCCCAGCGCAGCCCGAGGTTCAACGTCAGCTTCGGCAAGACCTTCCAGTCATCCTGCAGGAACAGGGCATGGTACGCCTCGCGTTCCTCGAGCGCGAGGCCCGACGCCGTGCCGACGAAGTTCGGGAGACCGAGGAAGAAGTCCGCGAGATGGAACCCTCCACTACCGTCGGTGTTCTTCGTCTCGCTACCTAGATTGCCTTCGGACACGCCGAACAGGTAGGTTCCCGCGCCTCCGACCGTCAATCCGCCGGCGGCGCCGCCGAGGTCGCGCCGATTGACGCGCCAGAACTGGCCTTGGTAGCCGAACTTGATGGTGTGCAGGCCCTTGTTCCAAATCGTGCTATACGACCAATTCGGAATCAGCTTCGACTCCCTGTTCGAGGGCGAGTTCGCGCAAATCGAGACTCCGAAACTCGAAGCCCGCGCGAGTTGGATCCACGGGCACTCGTTGCTAGGCATCCCGGCAAGACCCAGCTGGTTGGACAGGCCTTGGCCGAAGTTGTTCTGCTCGCGGCCGTCCTCCTGAAAGTTTAAGCCCACGAGGAACTGATGCACGACTGTGGGGCTCTGCACCCAAGAGTAGTCCACGCGAATGCGCTGGAACGTGTTGAAGTTGGTTCTCCCGAAGCTGTCATCCAAGATTCCGCCCGGATCGCTCTCCACGCGAGGTGCCGTGCCGTACATGTAAAAGGCGGCCAACCTGTGGTTGTCGGTGAAGTGATGGTCAACCTTGGTCGTGAGGTCCCACGGCTTGAAAGTGCTCGAAATGCTGCCGATGTGGTTCAACTCGGGCGTGTCGCGCGAGTTGGGAAGCGGCAGTAGCTGCATCACGTTGGCGGTCACGCGGCTCTGCCTGCTCATGGGAATCCGGTTCCCTGGAAACGGCCGGAAGCGGACTTGGTTGTCCGCGTCGCGAAAACGATCCTTCCTGTCGAACAGCGGGTTCAGGTCCGGGTGCGAAAAATCCCCTTCGCGCATGGCACGGGTGGGCAGCGTCAAAAAGTTGGTCGCGCTTCCCGTGGCGCTTTGCCGGTAGAACGAGAGCGTTGACCAGAAGAATGTCCGGTTCCGCCCGTCGTAGACCTTGGGAATGAAGACCGGCCCGCCTCCGGCGACGCCGAACTCGTTGTTGCGGCTGTTCGCTCGCTCCTGCGCCTGCCACGGCCGGGCGTTCAGGAACGAGTTGTTGTGGAAGTTCCAAACCGAACCGTGAAGATCGTTCGTTCCGGACTTCGTCGCGTAGGTGATCAAGCCGCCGCTCGTGCGCCCGTATTCGGCGGCCGTGTTGCTGAGCAACATCTTGTACTCGCCGATCGCTTCGACGCTGGGCTCGGTGTTGACTGCGGGTTCGCCGACCCCGTTGTTCGTGGTTTCGGTCGAGAGTCCGTCGAGCAGGATCAGGGTGTTGTTCGTGCGGGAACCGGCGACGTTGCCACGGCCGTTCGTGTTGTTGACCCCCGGGGAGAGGGCGATGTACTGGTAAGGTCGGCGCTTGCGTCCTTGCACCGGAATCGGTGCGTGGCGCATCAAGTTCTCCTCGATGGCCGCGCCCACAGTGGTGTCGGTCGTCTCGAGCTGCGCAACCGATGCCGAGACGCTCACCTGTTCGGCGACCGCCTCCAACCGCAATTCGATGTCCAGGGTGGTCTCTGACGCGGTCGTTACCAGGACACCGGTGGTAACGTTTTCGCCAAACCCCTCCGCAGTCACGGTGAGATCGTAGGTTCCGAACGGCAGGAACGCTAGGTACTGGCCCACCTCGTTGGTCGAGACCACTTGGGTCACACCCGTGGCAGGATTCGCGATCTGTACCTCGGCACCTGGAATGATGGCTCCAGAGGCATCGGTGACCCTGCCATTGAGCTGGCCTTGGGTCGTTTGCCCCATGCTGCACGGCACCCACACCGCGAACGCCAACAAAACAAGCAACTTGCGCATGATCCGCCTCCAGTCCTGCCGAGCGGGCACTTTACCCGCGCTAGTGATATACCGCAGCGACACGCGCTGTGTCAACTACTTTCTTGATTTCCCAAAAGAGACGGAATCGGGTGACCGATGCTCGCCGCGATCTAGAGGAAGCAGAGCATCGCAACTCAGGTGCCCAGAGCAATCGGTCAGTTCCGAGAGGGCACCGTTGCGTGCGAAACCCGCTCCCTGTAGCCCGAGATCAAATCCAATGACCGCAGGAGGTCTTCGTCGTTCGGCAGCATCGTGGTGGCATCCCTCAGGAAGGCTTCGGCATTCGCCAAGTCGCCCGACCGTGCGTAGATCAGGCCAAGGTTCTTGTGCAGCAGCGGCTTGGCCGGGCAATCGACACAGATCTGAATCGCCTCCCGGAGCTGAGCGGTCGCTTGCGGCCAGTCCCTAGCGTCAGCCGAGGCGAGCGCGAAATTGCCTAGGGTCTCGGCCCGATCCGTGATTCGCCGCTCTCTCTGGCCTTCCTCGAAACGATCTTGGTACCGTTGCGCTTCCCCGGGGGCGCTTGCTCGCAGTAGCCGGGCCAAGTTGTACAGCGCTTGGGCGTGACCGGCATCTATCGAGACCGCTTGCTTCCAGTGATCGGCCGCTTTGCTTGAATCGCCGGTGCGCGAGTAAATCAACCCAAGCTGATAGTGCGCGTCCGCGTTCCGCGGGTCCACTTCCACGGCTCTGACCAGCAAGTCCCGTGCATTCTCGAGATTGCCCAGCCGAGTCTCGATCAGGGCGGTGAGATAGAGAGCCCCCGGCAGGCCGGACGCCTTTCCCAACTCCGGCCGAGCCTCGTCATGACGGCCAAGATCGTATAGGACGCGCCCTTTGTTGTATCGGGCGGTCGCGGATTCCGGAGCCAGCCGAACCGCTGCAGAGAACGACTCGAGAGCGGCCTCCAGATCGAATCGGTCAGCGAGCGCGATTCCGAGATTGAGGTGGGCTTCAGCCGAACCGGGCCGAGCAGCGACGATCCCGCGCAGGACTTCGATGGCCTCGTCCGCGCGCCCTTGCTTCGCTAAGGCGATACCCAATGACGTTTGAATCTGCTCGTCGTCCGGGGCCAACGCGAGCGCCTGCCGGATCCGGGCCTCCGCGTCGGAGAGGCGTCCTTGGTCCGCCAGCACCAAGCCCAGATTCAGGTGCGCCCGGGCATACTCAGGCTCTAATTCGATCGCACTTCTGAATAATTCTGCGGCCCGGTCGAAACGTCCTTGCTGGGCAAGCAGAAACCCGAGATTGTTGGCGGCCTCGGCGAAATCCGGATTCAATTTGAGGGCCTGCCCCAAGGCTGCCGCGGCTTCCTCGAAGCGGCCTGCCGAAAGGTACGCGAGGCCGAGGTCGTTGTGTGCTTGGTGGAACGCGGGCTTGATCGCGACTGCCCGCTCCAAGGCTTCCCGCTGCGGTTCGGATTCTCCCAGCTTGCCGAGCGCAAGAGCCAGATTGTAATGCGCTTCAGCGCTGTCTCCGTCCAGGCGAAGCGCTTCTCTGTACAGCTCCACCGCGCCCGAGGGATTCCCTTGAGTCAACTCCTGATTGGCACGATTGGCGATGATCGCGGCCTCGTTCTCGCGCTGGACGCCGGCCTTGCTCTTCCGGAATTCCGCGAACTCCCGCTCCGCGGCTTCGGTTTCGCGCAAGCGACGCAATACGTTGCCCAGTTGGAAGCGGACATCCGCATTGTCCGGATTCAGGCGCTTCGCCTCTTCCAAATGCTGACGCGCCTCTTCCAAGGCCCCCCGGCGCATCAGGACGAAGCCGAGGTTGTAGCGCACGTCGCCGTGATCCGGATTCAGTTGATTCGCGCGACGCAACGCACGCTCAGCTTCCTCAATCCTGCCCAACTGGCGTAGCGAGACGCCCTCGACATGGCGAGCGTCAAATTCCCGAAAAGGCTCGGGGCGGCGGGCCAGGTACGATTGCGCAGCCGCCAAGGCCTCTACGTACTCGTGCTGGCGCACCAAGACCTTCGCTAGGGCCATGCTGGCATCGGGATGCTCGGCATCGATCTCGAGCGCCCGACGTAGTGCGGCCTCGGCATCTGCGTACCGCTCCTGCCGGGCGTAGAGCGTGCCCAAGTTGAAGTGAGCGATGGACGCCCCCGAGTGCATCGCCGCCGCTTTCTCCAAGGCCTCCGTGGCCTTCTCGACGAGACCCGCTTCGCCGTATGCCACGCCGAGACTGAGCTGGACATCGAGATCGTACGGGAGCAGTTCGGCGACTTTCCGGAGATGGGGTATGGCCGCTTCCGGCTTGCCGGCGGCGGTCCAGGCGCTCGCGAGGGCCTGGGCCGCTTCCACGGAGCGGGGATCGAGTTCTCGCGCGGCTAGGAATTCGGCGGCGGCGGATTCGTGGGCGCCCGATTCTGCCAGCGCCGTCCCGTACGCCATGCGGCCCGGGAAAAAATCCGGTGCGCCGCGGCTCAGGTTCCGGAGGTGCGCCACGGCCGCCGCAACGTTGCCCTGCTGGATCAGAGCCAAGCCGAGATTGAACTGCGAATCGACTCTCCCCGGCTCTAACCGAACCGCCTCGCGGAACGCTGCGACCGAGCACTGCGCCTCGTCGCGTTGGGCGAAGTAAGCGCCCACTGCATTGAAGACTTCGGCGGATGCCTGGCGTTCGAGTGCCTCGCGCGCTTGGGCGGGCGGCTGGCAGTCCGGCGGCAGTTGGGCGAAGAGCGTGACCGGCAAAGCCGTTATGCCGGCGGCCCATAACGCGTGCAGCGAAAAGGGCTTCCCGCACTCTCTCGGCCCGCTTGGCAACTGGTAGGGCATTGAGTCTCGATCGGATGATTACGCGCTTGCGAGCAATTCCCATCTAGGCAGAGCACGGCTGCCGGGGCCTTGTCAATCCAGTTAGTGGCTATGGTATCGTAGGCGCGGTTTGGGATTCTGCTCGACGCATCGGGCGGACGATTGCGGAGGGATTAGACGAAACCTGTTCACGACTCAGTCGAATCGAAGGCGGTGAGGCCGCTCTTGATTCGGCAGAGCTTACATCGAGAGGGAGATCCAATGAACTCTTCGACTATCTGCCGCAAGCTGGCTACCGGATTGGGGTGGGCCGTTCTCGCGCTGCTAGTGATCGCCCCGCTGCCGCGGCTGGATGGACAGACATCGACTGCGACGATCACCGGAACCATCCGCGACACCACGGGCGCCGTGGTGGCCGATGCAGAACTCGAGCTGACCAACGTGGAGACCGGAACGTCGCACCACTCGGTCTCAAACTCGGTGGGGAACTACAATTTCCTGAACCTCTTGCCGGGCACCTACACGCTCGGAGCCGCCAAGGAAGGCTTCAGCGCCGCGGCGGTCGAGCCGTTCACGCTGCAAGTGAACCAGACCGCCACGTTCGATCTGGCACTCGAAATCGGAGCGGTCACCGAGACCATCACGGTGCAGGCCTTGGGCGCCCAGATCCAGAGCCAGACTTCCGAGATCGGCAACGTGGTCGCCGAAAGGCAGGTCGTCGACCTGCCTCTGAACGGTCGCAACTTCACGCAGCTGCTTTCGCTCAGCGCCGGCGTGGCACCGGTCAATGTGTCCCAGAGCCGGGGCGGGTTCACCACGGCGGCGGTCGGCGAGTTCACGTATCCGTCGATCAACGGCCAGACCAACCGTTCCAACTTCTTCACCTTGGATGGCATCTATAACACCGGCGTGATCCTGAACACGCCGCAAGTCGAGCCGATCATCGACACCATCCTCGAGTTCAAGGTTCAGTCGCACAACGATTCCGCGGAATTCGGCCAAGGCACGGGCGGCATCGTGAACGTAGTCACCAAGTCGGGAACGAACGAGATCCACGGCACTGCATGGTGGTATCTGCGCAACGACAACCTCGATGCCCGTAACTTCTTCCAAGCGAATGTGACGCCGTTCACGCAGAACCAGTACGGAGTAGGCGGAGGCGGGCCGGTCGTCAAGAACAAGGTCTTCTTCTACGGCGCCTACCAAGGATTCAAGTACAGGCGCTCGGGAGAGGCGTACCTGACGGTGCCGACGGGTCTCAATCTGATGGGAGACCTGTCCGACACGGGATCCCAGATCTTCGATCCGTTCACGACCGTCGAGGATCCCGCCAATCCCGGCACGTTCCTGCGGACTCCGTTCCAGAACGCCCGAATCCCGCAATCGCGAATCGATCAAGGCAATGTCACCTACGCGGAAACCCTGCTGCCTGACGCCGACTTGAACTGCGTGGCCTGTCCCGTGGGACGGAACGCTCTCAACACGGATCCCACCAAGCGGGACCAGTTCGAGTACAGCTTGCGCGGCGACTACCACATGAGCGAACAGGACGTCTTCTGGTTCCGGTGGAGCGTGGCAAAGCTGAATTCCGACTCCGCGGCCGCCCTGCCCTCCCTCGCGGGGCTCGCCGAGGTCTACTCCAAGAACATCGGTGCGAGCTGGGTCCACACGTTCGGGCCCACGAGCGTGATGCAGTTGCAGTTCGGGCGGATCTTCGGAACGTCGCCCTCCTCGACGCTGTACCGAGAAGAATTCGTCAGCGATAACGCCGCCTTCGCGAATCAAGTCGGATTCGCCAGCCGCTTCTGCTGCAGCTTCCGGGAGTTGGGGGAAGGGACCGTGTTCGTGCCCGGACTGAACGTGGACGGTTGGTTCAGCGGCAACGAAGGTGCCTCGTTCAACGATTTGACGCAGGTGTGGCAGTACAAGGGCAGTTACTCGAAGATCGTCGGCAACCACACGTTCAAGTTCGGCGCCGAGCTCAACAGCGTGCCGAACTTCCTCGGGGCACCGCAGAACGCGAGTTCCACCTACCGCGCATTCCAGACCGGCAATCCGCAAGTCTCCGGAACGGGCAACGCGCTCGCTTCGTTCCTGCTGGACGTGCCTGACGGTGCCGGATTCCGCAACCGCGCGACGACGCACCGCTGGGGCGGCGTGGCCGGCTTCTACGCGCAGGACAGTTGGAAGGCGACGCCGAAGCTGACCATCAACTTGGGGCTGCGCTACGACCGGACCTTCGTCCCGCCGCTAGGTCGCGAGGACGACGCGGGCGGCAATATCTACGCCGGTTCCTACAACTTCGAGCGGGAAAACGCCTACATGGTGCAGAAGGTGCCCGGTTCTTGCGACCAGTTGGGAGCGGCACCGTGCATCCCGACACCCGACGGAACCCTGCCCGAGCACGTCAAGGTCGAGTCCCGCGGGAAGATCTACCACGATTACACCGACAACTGGCAGCCGCGCTTCGGGCTCGCCTACCGTCTGAGCGAGAAAACGGCTCTGCGGAGTTCGTTCGGCATGTTCTTCGACAGCTGGTCGGCGGTGGTCCAGCTCGCGCAGAACTACTCCGCTACCTGGCCGGGCGTGGGCGAGACGCTCGCCAACAACCTGAACAACCCGACTTCCGACCAGCTCACCCCGACAACCTCCGGCAAGGACCCCATCGCCGGGGTTGGCTTCCCCGCTCCGACGCCCTTCGACCAGGTGCAGTGGTTCATGGACCCGCATTACCAGAACGGGTATTCGGCGCAGTGGAACCTCGGCATCCAGCACCAGCTCCGGCGCGACACCGTCGTCGAGGCCAACTATGTCGGTTCCAGCGGGACGAGGCTCGGTGTTGGCGGCTACTTCAACACGGCCGTGTCGCCCGGGGCGGGGCCGATCGAAGACCGGCAGCCGTGGCCGTTCGCCAGCCCGACCTTCTATGACCGCAGCATTGGGAATTCGAACTACAACGCGTTTCAGTTCTCGCTGAACCGCAAGTTCTCGAACGGCTTGGCGTATCTGGTTTCGTACACCTATTCGAAGACCATCTCGACCGCTTGCGACGGCTGGTTCGGTGTCGAGGGATGCTCGACTCCGAATCCGTACGACCTATCCGGTGACCGCAGCGTGGCAGCCATCGACGTGCCTCAAATCCTCACCATGAACTGGGTCTACGAGCTGCCGTTCGGACCCGGCAAGCGGTTCGACCCGGACAGCGCGCTCTTGGGCCAGATCTTCGGCGGCTGGCAGCTCAACGGAATCGCCTCGTTCTTCTCCGGGGCGCCCTACACGGTGGGGGTCTCGGGGGACATCGCCAATACGGGGAATTTCAATTGCTGTAGCGGATTCTACCAGCGGTTGAACCTTGTGAGCGGCAACGGAGTGCTCGCCAATCCCACGCCCGAGCGGTGGTTCGACACGTCGTCGTTCGCCCCGCCGGATCCGTTCACGTTCGGCAACACAGGGCGCAACATCCTGCGCCGGGACGGCACGTCGAACTTTGACATATCGGTCTTCCGCCAGTTCTCGCTCAACGCCTTGCGAGAGGGTATGCGCATCGACTTGCGAGCCGAAGCATTCAATGCCTTCAACACCCCGGTTTTCGCGCAGCCGGGGAACAACTTCTCGAATCCGAACTTCGGAGCGGTCGGCGGAACCCAGAACAAGGAGCGGATCATCCAACTTGCCTTGAAGGTGATTTGGTAGGGCGCCGGAACTCATGCCGGTGGCGGGGCGGCCGAGGCAGCCGCCCCGTTCATAACGCTGCCGAGAGGTGCAGCGTTTGCAACCGAGGATATTCCGGTAGCGAGAATCGAGCATGGATGCAAGGATTTCCTCCGGCATCCTAACGGCGGTCCTCGCCGCATGGTTCCCCTCGGTGCATCTAGCCTCAGACGACCCGACCGGAGGGGAGGCCAGCCAGTCGCTTCACGCTAGGACTTCGTGCAACAAGGTCTTTGGAGTGAGTTGGACGCTCGGCGGGGGGTAGGAGCCGACCAGCGACCGCGGTAATGGATTCGGCTGTCACCGCCGGGCGCGTGCGGGACTAGCGGTAGTTTACTGGGATTCCTTGCTCTAGGGTGCAAGGAAAGCAACCTATGCGATTGATTCCAATAGGTTTGTCTCCGACTTCTCACCCCTCGCATAGTATTGGCTGCGACAGGATTGGGCCGCTGAGGGTGCTGGGTAATTCGCCCGCAGCAAACTCTTGCTGCGAAACGGATTACAGCCTCGGCCAGTCCGTTTTCAGTAAATTACCGCTAGAACTGGAGGGCGCGGTCAATGGTCATGAGTCCTGCATCGCTCCGTCGAATTCCGACCCCAGCGGGCTATACTGAACTGCTGCGGCTCACGCAGCCTGCGGAATTCCATGCCGGTCAAGCTAAGCCAGCAGAGCGTCCCCCGAGCGACAACCTCGGACGTGCAGCCTCCCGCGCCGGTCGTGCAACCGTCGCTGCTGCCCCCGACACGCCCCTTGACCGGAGGACCACCCGCGCCTCCCGGGCGCGTCGCGGTCGAATATCCCTACGAGGACGGCATCGCGATGGCGTCCAGCCCCGAGCAGATGAGGGGGATAGTGGACACTCACCACGCCTTGGACGACTATTTCGCGAGTCAGCCGCGCGTGTTTCTCGCCATGGACTTGCTGGTCTACGACAGGGAGGGGGACAACACGAGCTGCTTGGCACCGGACGTGTTCGTGACCTTTGACGTGCCCGGGCCGGTGGGCAAGTCGTACCGCATCTGGCTGGTGGGCAAGCCGCCGGACGTGGCGTGGGAGTTCGGCTCGGACAGCACGTGGAAAGAGGATGCCAAGGAGAAGAAAGAGCGGTACCGGCAGTGGGGCGTGGCGGAGTATTGGTTGTACGCCCCCCACAGCGGGTTGCACAATCCGCGCCTGCAAGGCTTCCAGTTGGTGAAGGGGCGGTATCGGCGTCTGCCGGCGGAACGACGGAGCGATGGCTTGCTTGCGGTGAAGAGCCCGCTACTGGGCTTGGAACAGCATTTTGACGGGCAACGACTGCGGCTTTGGAACCCGGTGGACAAGGAATACTTGAGAACGGGTCGCGAGGACGCAAGGGAGCGCCGGAAGGAACGAGCTGGCAGGCTGAAGGCAGAGACTGGCGAGGAGCGGGAGCGCGAGGGGCGGCTGAAGGCAGAAGCTGAACAGAAGCGGGAGCGTGAACGAAGGCTGGAAGCGGATAGCCGGGCAGAAGCAGAAGCACAAGCTCGGCGCGAAGCAGAAGCCCGGGAGGCAGCGTTGAGGGTCCGGATTGCCGAGTTAGAGGAGTCTGGCTCCATCCCACGCAGATAGGCGTAGCCGTTTCCCGGTACCTTGGAGATTGGCAACTTTCTGCCTTGGCTTGGAGCTAGGGCCGCGCTGGTCTGACTGCCGGTCGTCCATGGTGATCTAAGCCGACTCTGCACGCGGGCATAGGAGTTTGGGGCGAATTGAACGCTCGGCGGAGAGTGGTAGGTGGCCGGAGAAGGCGCAAATGAACCTAGCGGTGCGGGCGGGACGAGGTCTCGCGAGGAGCACCGTGGTGGCTCGCTTCCAAGCCAGCGCGCAGTGCCGACATACTGCGCCAAGTGCGTGCTAGCGGGTACCGTTAGGGTTGTCTCCCGGCGGCCAGTCGGCCGGACCCACGACTCCATGCGCTACTTGTAGCTTTGAGCAAGGTCGCACTCACCCTCGGTGGAGATCCTTGTGCTGTGCATCCGCGCAAGGAATCCGAATCACCCCGACCAAACCATCCAATCGAGCCCCCAAAATGGCTGCAAGGATTTCTTCCATCGTTCTAACGGCGGTCCTCGTCGCATGGTTCCCATCCGTGGCACCGGCGCAGTGGTCCGTGCGCGCATCGGACGAGAGACCGCGCGAGCCGCCCCACCTGTTCCAGGAGTTCACCGGCGCCGAGTGGGATAGCTATCAGGGTGCTCCCACCTCAACCATCGACAAGTTCCGCTCAGCGCGGTACGGCTTGTTCATCCACTACGGACTATCAAGCTTTCGCGGCGCGGACCTGAGTTGGAGTCGCGAGAGTCACGCTTTCCCGGATCCCGGCAAGGGCACGATCCCGGACGAGGAATACGAAGGCTTCGCGGCCGAGTTGAGCATGGAGAAATTCGACGCGGTCGAGTGGGCCCGCATGGCGCGGCGAGCCGGCATGAAGTATGTCGTGGCGGTGGCGAAGCACCACGATGGGTTTCACATGTGGGACACCGCCCATTCCGACTTCAAGATCACGAATTCTCCGTTCGCGCGAGACTACATCCGGGAACTCTCGGAAGCCTTCCGCGAGGAGGGGCTGGCGTTGGGCGTTTACTATTCGCAACGGGACTGGCATCACCCGGATTATTCGCCGCTCGATCCGGCAACTGTCGAGCCACTCCCGAACGCACCCTTCTGGAAATCGATCCGCGACTCCACGTGGCGGTACGCGCCCCGTCACGAACGCTATATCGGGTACATGCACGCGACCGTTCGCGAATTGATGACGGGCTACGGCAAGATCGACATCCTGTGGTGGGATGCCCTTTGGTGGGGAGGAATGTATCGTGCGCCGATGTGGCGGTCAGCCGAGATCGAAGATGAAGTGCGGAGGTTGCAGCCGGAAATCCTGATCAACAATCGCGCCAGCTTGCGGGGGGATTTCGATACACCAGAGCAGAGGCTCGGCATGTTCCAAGACGATCGACCGTGGGAAAGCTGCATTTCACTTGGCCCGCACTGGGCTTGGTCCCCCGGAGCGGTGAAGTCCAAGCGAGAGTTGATCCGGTTATTGGTCGGAACAGCGGCAGGTGACGGGAACCTGTTGATCAGCGTCGGGGCGCGACCCGATGGCACGTTCGATCCGGAGCATGTTGCGCGCTTGCTGGAGGTCGGGGAGTGGCTCGAGCGGTTCGGTCACACCATTTACGGAACGCGGGGCGGACCATGGAAGCCGGGTGAGTGGGGCGGCACCACGCGAAGCGGCGACAGCGTTTTCGTCCATGTCCTCCGATGGCCCGGTGATGCAGTGCGGCTGCCAGACCTTGGCCTAGGCATTGCAGACTCGCGTCTCGTCTCGGGAGAGGGGACCGTCCACTTGTCGCGGGACGACGGGCAGTTGCAAATCACCGTGCCGGAACGATTTCGCGACCCTATCGACACGATTATCGAATTGCGCTTGGAAACCGCCGGGCGGTGAATCGCAGAGGGGTGCGCGACGCTAGCCGCAGACCCGCATAATGGGCGCATGCGAACTTGGCTATGGCCAGTTCACAGTTGAGGGATTCGGAGCAGCCTTCTAGATGCAGGGGAAGAGCAGATCTGCAATCCGGAGCGTCAATTCGCGAGCGAGCGTGGCGCGCCTGCTGGTACTGACCGCCGGGCTAGGCACAGGAGCCGCGATCTTCGCGCAAGACTTTGCACTGCCTCGCAACACCGACCCCGATATCGCTTACGTCGGTAGTCAGGTCTGCGCCGGCTGCCACCGGGAGATTTACGACTCCTACGCGACATCGGCAATGGGCCGGTCCATGGCGCCTGTCGATCCAGCCGTCGGGCCGTTTGCAGCTGGCGAAGCACCCGTAGTGAGCGAACGGCTCAATCGACGATTCATCAACGAACGGAGACCGGACGGAATCTTCCAGCGCGAGACCGAAGCCAGATCCTCGGGCTCCCCGTCCTTCGACAGCGCCCACAAGCTGGCCTACGTCATCGGTTCCGGTGTCAACGGCTTCAGCTACTTGGTGCGCCGGGGCAATTACTTGGTTCAAGCTCCTCTGTCGTACTACCGGCGGACCGAGGCGTGGGGGTTGTCGCCGGGATACGAGTTCGCCAAGCCCGGAGAGGATTACGGCTTCAATCGCACGATCCATGCTGCCTGCCTGCAGTGCCATGCCGGGCGTCCACGTCCGGTCGCGGGGCACGGCGGACTGTATGAGGATCCGCCGTTCGCAGAAGTGGCGATCGGATGCGAAAACTGCCATGGAGCCGGGAAGTTGCACGTGGACTCGCGCCTGGCCGACATAGGGGCATCCGACGACGCGATCGTCAATCCCCTCAAGCTGCCGCCGCGCCTCGCGGAGAACATTTGCATGAACTGCCACCAAGGCGGAGACGCCCGGATCCTGCAGAAGGGTCGCGGCCATTTCGATTTCCGCCCCGGCACGTGGTTGAACGACACCATCGCCATCTTGAAGCTGCCACTTGACCCCGAGAATCCCCGCGAATCCGACTTGCTGGAACACAACGCCTCGATGGAGCTTAGTCAGTGCTTCGTTGGCAGCGCCGGGAATCTGAGCTGCTTCTCGTGCCATGAGATTCACAACCAGCCGCGAGCCGATGCACGCGTCGAGTACTTCCGCTCGAAGTGCTTGGAATGCCATGAGAATGCACCCTGCGAACTACCACCGAGCCAGCGACCCGCGAACGATTGCGCGACTTGCCATATGCCCAAGCGGGACGTGGCCGAGATCTCCCATTCCTCGCTTACGAATCACCGGATCGTCCGGACGCCCGACCAGCCACTGCCCGACGCGGCGTTTGCCCAGACGACGATCGACTTGCCTGAACTGGTGCATGTCAACCGTCCTCCAGATGCGGGGGGCGAGGCACTTCCTCTGCTGGTTCGATTCCAAGCGTTCGGGGAGTTGCTGAGCAAACAGTCCGATTTCTCGGAAAGGTATCTTGACCTGCTCACTGAGGCGGCCGAGCACCACGGCGATGATCCACTGGTCCTCGCGGCACTGGGGCGCAATGCCAAGGTGGAGAACCGTGCGCCAGAGGCTATCGAGTACCTGACAATGGCGGTGGAGGCGGGGTCGCAGCCGGCATCGACCTACGAGGATCTTGCCGAGCTACTGATGGAATCCGCCCGCGTCGGAGAATCGGCCGACATCCTGCTGCAGGGCGTAGACCAATTGCCGTACAACCCTCGTCTGCGAAAGATGCTGGCATTGCGCTACATCAAACTCGAGCGATTTCAGGAAGCGCGGTCGACGATTGAGGAATTCGTGCGCCGATTCCCCGAGGATGACTTCATGCGAGGCCTACTCCGGCAAGTGCGCGGGCTGCCGACTCCCCGCTAGAATCAGTCCCGCACAAGACGCGGATACCCGGGCATGCGCTAGCTCCGCTTCCATGATGCACTCCACTGCGCTCCGTTTCCCGAATCCGACCCGCACCGCGCCGTAAACCGGCCCCTCGTCCGAGCCGCGCGCAACGGATTGTCGCGACAGCTTCGACGACACGCGGTCATCATTGACGCGGCGACCCGCTTGGCAGAATTGACTTGCGGGACAGACGAGTCTGCGCGTGTTGGCGAACCTCGGATGGCATTCGTACCAGCGGGTGTTGCACTAGTGAGTGTCGATCGAACTGAAAATATTCAATACCTTCAACACTCCGATGTTCGGCGCTCCGGGGCGCCTGTTCAGTCGACCCAACTGCGGTGTCGTCAGCAGCACGGCATTGCCTGGGCGGAATACCCAAATGGGATTGAAGGTCGTCTTCTGAATTCGCCCCGGCTCCAAACCGGTTCGGAGCCGGACCTGAGGCACCCAACCTTGGGAACAGGCGACGGTGGCAAGCCTCGCAGACCTACTGATTTGTCGGAGCCCGACATAAACTATACGCTATTTCACATCGAAGACATCTCATTCAATGACGAATCCACCCACTTCGATTCAAACTTAGGCCGAAGCGACTCCAACTGTTCAGGTACGGAACCGCAGAACGTTAAACCCAGAAAGGTAGCGGCACGTGTGATGCCAACATACAAGTATCGTAGCGCAAGCGAGGGATGATACATGAACAGTCTATCGACATCAAGGAAGAATACTGCCTCGAACTCTAATCCTTTAATGTGCTGCACATCAAAGCAACGTACATCAATGTCGTCACCTAAAGCTTGGCCTTCATAGCAACCAATAGCTCGAATATTGTAAGGCTGTAGTGCTGTGTCTAAAGCAGACGAGACTGACCGAACGTCGTCCTCACTAGCCACAAACACCGCAATCGAGGGGATGTTGGTGACCAAAGCTTGAATCTCGATAATGCGCTCTGCTACCCACTGGGAAGTAATCGATGCGTCGTACGCATGATCGATCATGACGGGAGGCACCCCCTTATGCTGGGCATCTCCCGAAAGCATTGCCCCAGAGTCAGCATTTTCCATTAACGAAAGCAATGCGGAAGAAACATCTACCAAGCGTTGACTCTGTCGGTATAGGGATTTGATCGAATCGATTTGTATTTTCGGCACGGCCCAAGTGAACTCCTCAGCCGACCTCGTGCCCGACTCAGTCAAGCGTTGATTGAAATCTCCGCAAGCGAAAAATGACCGCAACTTAGGGCTGGATAGTTCAAACATACAAGCCAATTGCACGGGCGAGAAGTCAGTAGCCTCGTCTACATAAACTTGAGCGAATGTGAATCCTGCGATTCTATTTCTGTATGAATCGAATCTAGAAGACACCGAACGATCACGACTGAGTAAGCCAATCAGCCCAGTGAGAGATCGCAATGCTGCAAGGACAAGGACGTCTAATTCAGGCGAACTGATATCCAAAATACGAGATTGCTTGTGATCAGTATTGACCCCTTCTTCGTGCGCTGACATCACAGAAACTTCGTGATGCACCTGCTCGGGATTACGATACCATATACCTTTGTTCCAACGGGTTTTACGGAATTCCAAATAACGATTTGACATCTGCCTAATATATCTCTCCCCTGGACTCCTAAAGGTCGATAGATCTGAACGAATCAATGAGTAGTATCCTATAAGTCTGAATTCCTCTTCTTCGATATCCTCTACACCGTGTTCACGAATCCATGTCATTACAATCGCACTTCTTGAACCCTTCCGTACGCGTCTACCGCCAGCGTCCTGACGGGCGTATGCCCTAAGCGCATTTCGGTAACCGCGAGCACCCATTTGCCGCGCCCCCACGCCAGTGACGCTTTCACCTCGAGTGTCATCATCCATTGTTGGATCGTCGCTTTCTTCCTGAACTTGAAGAGACCGAATATATTGACCCAGTGTATCCAAGAAGCCGCGATCAACACTTAACTTTCGATTCAGCGGCTTGTCAATCCGCGAATTTATGCAAGATGAAATACGGCCGTCAATATCACGTACTTTCTCGGACAATAATACGAGATTTCGAATGATCGCACTCGCGGATTCGTTGGAATCTGCATTGAGACAGGATTGAATCTCACGAAGTACAGAATTCACGGATTCTTGCACTTCTGGAATTGACAAACCGTCCTGAGCGAATATGTCCATGTTCCTGTATTGATTCAGTCCCAGCATCCTTGATGCAAGACGCTCGCCGCTCATTACTAGGTCGCTCTGAAAGAAACTGAACTGCCATTCATAAAAGTCCTCGAAAAAATCAATCTGCTGCTCTCGGGTCGATTCCAGCAGGAAACTTGTCGTGTCCCTGAGAATCAACTTGCCATCACTTGGCTTGGTGCTGAGTAATTCGAGATCCTCTCTTGCTAACTTTCGGCGGAATGTTAGCCAAGTCTGCACTCGTTCAGTTGATGCAGCGACTCCCTCTCTCGCAAATGCTTCCTTTAGATATATTCGCAACAACTCGTTCGGCGTAAACATTAACCAATTGTGCTCGTACTTTCTTGAGTTGATGTCTTGAACTGAACTGATGAGGTCGCGGTCTTCATCTTCAGCATCCATTGAGCGAGGATCCAGTTTCTGGCCTAGTCTTCGGATCAAGGTTGTCGTTTTGCCAGTTCCCGGGGGCCCGGTAATTAGTAAACGATAATCAATCGAAAGTCTGAATATGCGGTCTTGGTATCGATCTAAGATTGGCTGGTCTCGGAGTCCCATAACGCTGATGATTTCGCGAGTTGGATGTGCGTCGACCACAGCTTCATCTCTTTCCTCGCCTAGGAGTGCAGCCAACAAGTCATCTTCTTCAATCGGTACATCACGAATCAGCGAACGTAGCGACTTAATCAAGTACGGTCCCATATCCAGCGACTCTACCGCTGAATTGCGTGAGTCCCAGCCCTCTTCCTGAAGTATCGGGCTATACGTCATTCGTTCATCCGCCGAGACATCGTTGCCTCGGGGAGTTTGCACCGACCGGTCAAGTGGAGGAACGAGGAGCCGCCCTATAGAAGAACGATTGCTTGCAAGGTCGGGGATATTCACAGCTGCTGCCAGGCGACATATGTAGAACACTTGTTCGCGTCCGTCGTCGTAGCAGACCTTGACTCGTCCGATTGCAGGCTCTCGCAGTAAAGCAATCAACGCATCCCGCTGTTCGGCCCGGATTCGAGTTACTTCCACATCAGCGCGTCCACTAGGGTCAGCGGCAACCCCATTGCCATGTGATGGGCCTGCGTACAGCATGCGCTTGGCTTCACGCGCGATCTGTTCGAACTTTTCTAGGGACTCGCTCGCGAGCTGCCGCAGACTCGCGTGCTGTGCCTTGCCGACGTTCTTCATCGCGCACTCCAAGTTTCGGGCAGAGACTCTTCCAACCCCATTGAAGTCTTCAAGGAATTGATTATCTCTCGCGAGATGTTGCCTCCGGTGGGACTGTTCACCAGAACGTGGAAGTGCAGGATAGAGGGGTGCCCTTGCGGTTGGAACTTTGGCGCAGGTGCGACGTACTTGCTGGAGTGCCGAGAAGCCGCCATCAGCGCCACGATCCGACTCGGCGGCACTCGGACTCCTAGTCTGCCGCGAAGCGTTAAGTGTGAATTAAGTTTAGGCACTGCCGCACTGGTGCTCCGACTAGCAGGAGTCGACGTACAACCGCAGGTGGTGCGTGGTAGTAAGACCGTAGAGCCGAACCCACACTCGTCCCGCTGACCCAAACTTTTCGGCCTGAAGCGAAGCCATGCTAGACTCCAGTGGAGGAGTCCCTCGGTTGGAACCGAGGTCGAGGTGTCGTCGTGTCGATTGAGCTGCTGGTCGAGAGAGGCGCAACCCGACACTCTTGAACGCGAGCGGTTGCGAGCGCATAGCACGAATAAGCATTTGTTGGGCACTGGAACCACGGCTGGGAGGTAATGCCCGCCGGGGTATCGACCACGGGAGAGGTTCCCGAGTGATGCCGCAAAGTCAGTGCCTGCCAAGTGATTCGTCATTCGCTCAGAAGCATCGAACTCGCACATCGCACGGGTCGAAACGCCGACCAGGCCAGAACACGTCTGGAAACGCTGACAACTTCCCTTGGCGGATTCTAACAGACACCGCCGACCAGACGCCAATACGAATTTTCTGGGTGGACTTCGCGGACTTCGCTTTTGAGGATCACCAAGCGTCCTGGTGGATTCGTCGCGGCAAGCACTCAGGCCTCTGCCATAACACCGAGTGTTCAGTTGGGTTCCACAGCCCGATCTACGGACACACGTTGCCCACGCCCACTCCGTGGGCCAGCTGATCAGTGCCAACGGCAGGCTGCGTCCGCGACTGGAGACTCGATTCAGCATGTATTGACGAGTCAATTGCGTACGCGGAAGCGAATCTAGGCTAGCGCCGAGCCAGGGTCGTGGATATGCGCGCGGATGGATCGAGAACCGCGTCGTGCGACACGGCGAAATCAGGGTCTTGTCCACGGTCGATAGGGCAGAGTGCGGTAATGCTCAGCATCTTCGGCGATAGCTATGTAGCGGTCGACCGGCACGTCGCGGAACCGTTGCGTCCGGCCCCACGCGGGCCAATGGACTTCTAGCGTCTCCACCCGTTCCGCCTGCCCCAGCCCTAAGTGCTGGCGCAGCGGATTGGCACCGAATGTGCCACCGCTGTTCACCCAGCGGTAGATTGACCGCCGTTCGCCGCGATCCGAGAAGTCGGCCCGAATCCGTGCGCCGATACCAGACCGGTTGGACTCCACTCCCTCGAGACTGACCGCGAGCCAGCGATTCTCAAAGCCCGGATTCTCAAAGACAGCATTGGCATACGCATCCCCCAAGTAAGCACCGCCAAGTTCGACGAAGAGATCAAGGTCGCCGTCATGGTCGAAGTCCGCAAAGGCGACACCATGCCCCTTCTGCAAGTGACCGACGCCGGCTGCTGTCGTCACGTCGAGAAACCGCTCGCCTGCCTGGTTGCGAAAGAGCCGGTTCGGCATCAGCCCCTCGTAGGCTGGATATCCTGTGCCGAGATAGTAGTCCAAGTACCCGTCGTTGTCGATATCGCCGAAGTTGGAGCCCATCGGCTGGGTGATTCGGTCCGTGCCGGTGGAGGAACCGGCTTCGTCGAAGCTGCCCCTTCCGACACCGCGATAGAGTCGATCAGGCTCGGTGCTTCGGGCGGGCAGCCCGAAGTACTGGGCAGCGACATCCGTGACGTTCCATTCGTACCCGGAAACGAAGAGGTCCAATTCCCCGTCGTTGTTGTAGTCCCAGAACCATGCTGGAAAGCTCTTCAGCGGGAGTTCCACGTCAAGATCGGACGCGGCGTCGGCGAACGTGCCGTCGCCGCGGTTGACGTAGAGCCTGTTGGGACCTCCGAAATTGGAGACATACAGGTCTGGATCTCCATCGGCATCGTGGTCGCCCCAGACGACCGCTTTCGCGAAGTCGTCGTTCGTCACCCCAGCCTCTCGGGCCACATCCTCGAAGTGCCCTGCACCGTCGTTGCGGAACAATTGGCTGGGGAAGTACTCGTTGCCGATGTACAGGTCCAAGTCCCCGTCACTGTCGTAGTCCGCCCATGCCGCGGTCTGGGTGGGGAAATGCTCGCCGCCCAGCCCTGCTTCCCAAGTGACATCTCGAAAGCGTCCCCGGCCGTCGTTCCGGAGCAAGGAATTGGGGTAACCCCGCCCGACTTCTTCCAGCCACGCCCCTCGGAGCACGAGGATGTCCGGATCTCCGTCATTGTCGTAGTCGGCTTGGACGAGGTTGAGTCCACCGAGCATACCGGTCAGCCCTGAATCGTTCGTGCGGTCTGAGAACTTTCCATTTCCTTCATTCTGAAAATAAAGGAGTTGTCCGTCTGGACTCCAATCAGACACTACGATGTCCAGCCACCCGTCATCGTTGAAATCGTCGGCGATTACGCCGCCGCTGAGACTCATCGTGTCGAGGCCCAGCTTCGCCGCGATGTTGCGAAAGCGCGGGAAATCGGCTTCGGATTCGAAGCGGCTCGGAGGAATCCGAAACGCCTTGCTGACCCCGTCGGGATATTCGCCGAGTGCCATAACGGCTAGGTTCAGCAGCCAGCGCGCGGTGAGGTGGTTCGGTTGACGTTCGAGTACCCTGTTCAAGTGTTGGACGGCGCTCCGCGCGCTCGCCTGATTCCCATGCACGCCCCCGCCCTCTATCGGGAGAATGCAACTGCTGGGACCGCGATGATCCACGCAATTCTGCGATTCGGCGAGCCGCAAATATGCCACCGCAAGGGCGAAGGCCGTCTCGACAGAGTCACGGCCAGCGAGAGTATCAGCCGCCTTCAATCGATCGATGGCCTGCTGGTTCCGTCCCATTCGAAGGTCGTCGCGACCGATCTGCAGGCCCAGCCGCACCCTGATCGCTGGTTCGGAGTCAGCGGGCAAAGCCTCGAACTCCGCCCGTTCGCTGGTAAGCAGGTCCGTCCCGGTGTAAATGTTTTCAGTCGCACCCCGCGCGGCCACCCGCTCCAGTTCGGCCACCATCCGCTCGTGGCCGTCACGGTCAGGCCGCCCCGATTCACCCAACTGGGGAAAAGCCCGCGGCACCACTGCCGCGCACAGCAGCACGGCCACGGGAACTCCGCACGGAAGTCGGCACATCAATGAAATCCCTCGCTGGAAACGGCTCTCTTCCGCGCTAGGTATTGTATATTCGCGCCATGAACCGGCGGTGCGGACTCGGATGTCGGGACCGTTCCAGGCAGTCCCTGTACCGCCCTTTGCGACTCCTGCTCACCCTTATGCTCGCAGCGATGCCGCTGCCCTGCCAATTCGCGGCGGCCGACTGCGACGCGCTGGCGAAGAATGATCAGGCCCCTCGATTGCAGGCGGATGCCGCCGCATACATTGCGGAGGGGGAGCACTTCGAGCGGCTAGGCCGAGACGACTGCGCGATTCCGCTGTACTTGCAAGCGGTCGAACTCGACCCGGAGGCTTGGGAACCTCGCCTGAGACTTGGACTCGCCTATTCCCGAGCTAGCAGCCCCCGGATTGCATTGCCGCATCTCGAAGCGGCGGCCAAGGCGCGACCCGGGCTATTCGACACTCGTTTCGCACTGGGGTCCCTGCTGGCCGATCTCGGCCAGACCGACCGAGCCCTAGCGGAACTTCGTACAGCTCTTGAGATCGCGCCGAACTCAACGCCCGCCCGCCGCCGGTTGGCAAGCGTCCTCCTTGCGGGGGGTCGCTACAGCGCGGCCATCGCGCAGATGGAAATGGCCTTGGAGGCCATGCCGGACGAGGCGGAATCGCTACTGCTGCTTGGTCTGGCGCACTCGCAAGACGGACATCCAGAGCGGGCAGCCGGGCCGCTGGAGCGTTTGGTCCAACTAGACCCAAGCGACTTCGCGGCGCGCTTCAATCTCGCGACGGCCTACGCTCAGGCCGAGCGGTTCAGCCTCGCTGGCGAGCACTTCCGCGAAGCTCTGCGCATCGATCCCGAACACGTCGCGACTCGACTCGCGGCCGCCAAGGCCGAGATCAATCTCGGCAACTTCAGGCAGGCGCTTGACCTCGTCCAAGGCTGGCGGCAGACCCTTCCGCCCGCGCTGGAGCCCGCCGAGCTGCTGCTCTTGCGGGGAGTGGCTCAACGTGGATTGGGTGAGTTCGCCGCGGCCGAAGGGAACCTGCGCCAAGCGGTGGCGCTTCGTCCGAACGACGGAAACGCCCGGCACGAATTCGGGCTTGCCTTGGCCGGGCGACACGCGTACGAATTGGCACGCGAGCAATTGGAAACGGCGAAGGGATTGCTGCCCAACTCTCCAGAAGTCCACTTCGACCTAATCGGAGTCCTCCGCGAGTTGGGCGACGAGACCGCCCTACAACGAGAATTGGTCAAATTTGAGGAGCGCAAGCGGCTCGCCCAGGCGCAGGCCTTGGCCCGAAGATCGGCGGAGCGAGGTGCTACCTACCTGCGGGACGGGGATCCGACGGCCGCGCTTTCCGAATACAGGCAAGCCGTCACGAGGGATCCCGAGAGCGCGGCACTTCACTACGGGATGGCACTTGCGCTCGCAGCGCTTGGCCGTCAGGCGGAAAGGATCGAATCGCTCCGCAAGGCGCTCCGCTTGGACCCCGCATCTGGCAAAGCTCGCAACGAACTAGGCGCGGCGTATACCGAGGCACAGCGGTATGCCGAGGCCGAAGCCGAATTGCGAGCGGCTGCTGAAGCAAGCCCGGGGAATCCCTCGCCCAGCAATAACCTTGGAGTGCTGTACGTAAAGCTGGGCCGGTTGGCCGAGGCCGAAGCCCTGTTTCGGAGAGCCATTGAGGACGATCCGTCGGCCGCTCACGTGCATGTCAATTTGGGCTTGGCGTTGGCCTCGCTCGGTCGCTTCGAAGCAGCCCGTGCCGCCCTGCAGACAGCCAAGGGTCTGGACTCCGAAGATCCCAAGGCCGACCAGGCACTCTCGATGATCGAGTCCCGACTGAAAAACGATCGTAAGGCAGACGCGGATGAGGAGGCTCCCGCATTTCAGGTTCAGTGACGGCGAGGTACATTGCCGACGGTCCCACCGAGTCGACTGACGAGCATGCGAAAGGAATCCAGTTGGTGCGTGGACCTTTTCGGAATGCTCCCGAATTGGTCTCGCGAGTTATTGACAGCACGAAGTAAGAGTGAGACTATATCCAAGCTGGCAGGCATAGGTCTAGCAGAAGATGGCCACCTAGCGAGCGGAGGAACCATGAGACACCAATTCCCTCTGGTGATCGCACTGTTTTGCGGACTCACCCTTCTCGCAAGTCAGGGCTTTGCCCAAGGCGGCGCCACCGCCGCCGTTTCCGGGCACGTCACGGATCCGAGCGGCTCGGTCATACCGGGTGCCGAGGTCACGATCACCAATCTCGCTACGGGCGTAGCCTACTCCAACGTCAGCAACAGCGTCGGGGCTTACTCGCTACTCAATCTCCCGCCGGCGTCGTACCAGATCACCGTCGTCCGGGAGGGTTTCCAGCAAACCTCCATTCCAATCGTGCAACTCGAGGTGAATCAATCGGTCGTGCAAGACTTCTCCCTCGCCGTGGGCTCCGTGACGGAAACGGTGGAGGTCTCGGCGACAGCGCAGTTGCTGCAAGCGTCGACGGCCGAAATGGGTGCGGTGGTTCAGGAACAGGCCGTGCTCGACCTACCCCTGAACGGAAGGAACTTCACTCAATTGCTGACGCTCACGCCCGGCGTCGCGCCCGTGAGCACCGCCCAGAACTCGGGAGGGTTCGGAGCCCGGACCAACGCCGGGGCGTTTTCCTTCCCGGCCATCAACGGCCAGGGCAATCGCAGCAACTTCTTCATGCTTGACGGGCTCACTAATCAAGGTGCCTTCACCAGCACGTACGCTGTTCCTCCGATCATCGACGCCATCCAAGAATTCAAGGTCCAGTCCCACAACGACCTCGCGGAATTCGGAGGAGTGCGTGGCGGGATCGTCAACGTCGTGAGCAAGTCGGGCACGAACGAATACCACGGCACCGCGTTCTGGTTCCTGCGCAACGACGCCTTGGATGCCCGCAATCCGTTCCTCGAGAAAGTCACTCCGCTCCGCCAGAACCAATGGGGCGGCGCGGGCGGCGGGCCGATCCTCAAGAACCGCACGTTCTTCTTCGCTTCGGGCCAGTGGTACCGCCGACGGACTCCCGCCGAGAGCCGGGCCTTGGTGCCGACCGACGCCCAGCTCGGCGGGGACCTGAGCGGGGAACCGCCGATTTTCGATCCGTTTACGACGGTCGAGGATCCCGACAACCCCGGTACGTTTCTCCGGGATCGCTTCACCAACAATCGGATCCCGGCGAGCCTCCTCGACTCGGGCATGGTGAACTACGCCCGGGCCATCTGGCCTTCGGCTCGCGACATCGGCGTCCCCGGCCAGAACGCGATCGACAACCGTCCGGCCCGGACCGATGTAAACGAATGGTCCTTCAAGGTGGACCATCGCATCACCGACAACCAGTCGGTTTGGTTCCGCTACGGGACGGGCGACCAGCCCACGATCAACAGTGGGGGCGTGGAAGGACGGACGAGCGAAGGGATTCTGGACTCGTGGAACCTGGGGGCCAATTACACCTGGACGCCGGACGCGACCTCGGTGGTCCAGCTTTCGTTCGGGCGGGTGAAGATGAGCCAAGGATTCCTGAGTTACTACGACGGCCAGTCCGCCGCGGACTTGGCCGCGACCGGCGGCTTCGCGCAGAGCTTCGCCTGCCGATGGCCCGAGGAGATCCTCGAAGGCGGATGCTACGCGCCGTCCGTGGTCGTCCCAGGCTTCGCGGCCAGCGGCACGAGCTACAGCCTGCGCGACATGACCGACATCTATCAATTCCGGGGCAACTTCACGAAGATCGTCGGCAACCACACCTTCAAGGCAGGCGTCTCGTTCAACACGAATGGCTATCTGGGGCCCGGCTTCTCCGGGGACTCGACCTTCAGCGCGCTGCAAACCGCTGACCCGCGGAATCCCGGCGAGACCGGCAGCGGCCTGGCTTCGTTCCTGCTGAGCGTGCCCAATCTCGCGCGACGCAGGGGGAACATCGAAGAGGTGCGCGGGGCGTGGGTCCACGGGTTCTACTTCCAAGACTCGTGGAAGGTCACGCCGCGGCTGAATATCAACCTGGGCCTGCGCAACGACAGCACGATCTTCGGTCATTTCGGGAGCGACAGGTACAACAACAACCATGTCGGAAACCTGGATCTGATTCGCGGACTCTACGAGTTGCAGATCGATACCCCCTCGTGCGAAGAAGCCGGGGTCGCTCCGTGTATCCCGGGCGGATCGCTGCCCGAAGGCGTCGTCGTTTCCCCGAACGGCAAGCCGAGCCGCGACCGCCCGTGGAATCTCGGCCCGCGGTTCGGCCTGGCGTATCGCGTGACCGACAAGCTGGCCGTCCGCGCGTACTACGGCGTGACCTTCGATAGCTGGGCCGGCAACATCCAAGCGAACATGGGCGTGGTCGGCGCGTGGCCCGATGTCGGCCTGCTGCAGCAACCCAATCTGAACCTGCCGACATCGGAGCAGCCCAAGCCGAAAGTCACCGCGCAGGATCCCTTGGACCTCGGCGACAATCCGATCTTCCCCGCTCCGACGCCCTTCGCGCACGTGACTTGGTTCTACGATCCCAATGTCGAGATGCCCTACGCGCAGCAGTACAACTTCAGCGTGCAGTACGAGATCGACGAGAGTACGCTCGTGGATCTCGCCTACGTGGGGTCACGCGGGGCGAACATCCGCATGGGAGGGATGTACAACACCTCTCTCGAGCCGGGCCCCGGGGATGCCGCGTCGCGACGTCAATTCCCGCATATCGCGCCATCGTTCTTCGACCGCAGTTGGGGCCGCAGCAGTTACAACGCGTTCCAATTCCAGCTCAAGCGGCGCCACACGGCCGGATTCTCGTATCTGGTTTCCTACACGCTGAGCAAGTCGCTGGATCACTGCTCCGGGTATTTCAACGAAGACGGGTGCAATCCGCAGGATCCATACAAGTTCAACGATAACTGGGGCCGTTCGGCGTTCGACATCCCCCATGTCTTCACGACCAGCTGGGTTTACGAATTGCCCACCGGGGTCGGTAGCCGCTTCAGCACTGGATCTTGGCTGATCGATCACATCCTCGGCCCGTGGCAGGTCAACGGAATCATCCAGTTCGCATCCGGGCAGAACTACCACGTGGGCGTTTCGGGCGACCTCGCGAACACGGGCAACGCGGGGTCCAACAACATCAACGGAGGCTACTTGCGGGCGAACCTGGTCGGCGACCCGCAGCCTTCCGACCAGAACACCGGCGAGTGGCTGAATCGCAGCGCGTTCGAGGTGCCGGCGCCGTTCACCTACGGCAATCTGGGTCGCAATGTGTTCAACGGGGACAGCTTCGCGAATCTGGATCTCTCGATATTCCGAAAATTCCGGTTCTTGGAAGACAAGATCATCGAATTGCGGGTCGAGATGTTCAACGCCACGAACCACGCCACGTGGAACCGGCCGAACGCGCAGATCGACAATCCGAACTTCGGGAAGATTTTCCAGACGCGAAGTACGGAGCGACAGATCCAGCTAGGCCTGAAGATCCACTTCTGACCGGAGCGCGTCCTTGACCGCTCCAGATTTGGCTCGCTTGCGTACACTGGACGGAAGACAGTGTCCCGCTTGCCGAACCTTGGTTGGGCGGCCGTCCAAGCTGTCAGCATTGCATTGCTGTGGTGCTGCACGGCCTTGGCGCAGGCTGATTGCGAGCCGCCCGCGAATCTGCGTCACGCGTTGCGGACAGCGCCTTCTTCCGGCCTCCACAACGCCTTGGGAGGTTCCTACGCGGAACGGGGTCTGACAAGCTGCGCGATCGAAGCGTTCGAGAACGCGATCGAACTGGATGCCACGAACTGGGAGCCGCGCTTCAATCTCGGCTTGGCGCTCGCCAAGCTCGGCAAGTCCGACCAAGCGGCCGAGCACCTGAGAGCATCGGTCCGGCTCAACCCGGAATCCTTCGAAGCGCACCAAGCCTTGGCCTTCACGCTGCTTGAGGCAGGTGACGCGGCTGCGGCCGAGGCACCGCTAGAGTCCGCGTTGCGATTGCGTCCGGAATCGGCGCAAGCGCTCTACGGCATGGCCCGCGCTCGCATGTTGCAGCGCCGTCCTTCCTCGGCCCTCGAATTCCTGAATCAAGCCCGCGAAATCGATCCGGACAGTCTCGAGATACCGATGCTGATGGGAGCGGCGCTCGCGGAGGGCGGGCGCTTCGACGAAGCGATCAAGGTCTTGTCCGAGGCCGTCGAGTCGCACCCGACCTCGTCAAGCGCACACTTCAATCTCGCGACAGCCTACACGCGGACCGAGAATTTCCCGGCCGCGGCGCGCCACTACCAGAGAGTGCTCCAACTGGACCCCGGCAACGATGTGGCCCGGATGTCCGGCGCGAAGGCACTCGCCAACTTCCATCAGCACGGGGAAGTATTGCGATCCCTCGAAGAATACGAGACCGCGCGGCCGCCCGCAGTCGATGAATTCGAGTATCGACATCTCCGGGGAGTCGCGTTGCGAGGCGTCGGGCGTTATGCCGAAGCCGAGGCGGAACTTGCCCGGGCGGCCGAGCTTCGCTCGGACCACTCGGACACGCGCTATAACCTCGGCTTCGTCCTGTCGCGGCAGCGCAAATTCGCTGCCGCCAAGACCCACTTGGAAAAAGCCAAGGAACTCGATCCGAATTCCGCTGACATCCGGTTTCAGCTTTGGCAGGCGTTGCGAGCACTCGGCGAGCAGGACGAGGCGCAAGCCGAATTGGGCGCGTTTCAGGATCGCAAGCAGGGGGAACAGAGCGCAAGCGATGCCGAGAGCGCGGCGGCACGCGGAAACGCCGCTCTCGACGCCGGCGACGCCGCGACCGCCTTGCGGGAATACACAGAGGCCATCCGCCAGAATCCCGAGGACGCTCGCTATCGTTACGACCTCTCGCTCGCACACGCCGAACTCGGCAACAAGGGAGACCAACTGGACGCGCTGAAGAAAGCCATCGAACTCGACCCGGCGATGGAACGGGCGCACAACGACCTCGGCGTCTTGTACTTGGGAATCGCATGGCACGAACAAGCCGAGAGCGCCCTGCGGGAGGCGATTCGCCTCAGTCCCGAGTACGCCGAGGCGCACAACAATCTCGGCGTCCTGTACGGTCGGCTCGGCCGCAATGACGAGGCTGAGCGCGAGTTCCAAAGGGCGATCGAAGATGATCGGGAGTACGGGCAGGCCTACGTGAACCTCGGCTTGCTCCTCGCTGGGCAAGAGAAATTCCAAGAGGCTGAGGGACACGTCCGGCGCGCTGTCGGCCTGAATCCTCGCGGCGTCAAGGCCCTCACGGCGCTCGGCATGATCCAAGCGCGCCTCGGTCGCGCAGACGAGTCCGTAGTGACGCTCCGCAAGGTGGTCGAACTCGATGCGCACTCGCCGGAGGCGCGACTAAACTTAGGCATCGCGCTGGCTGACGCGCACAAGACCGACGAGGCACTCGCGGTGTTCACCGAAGCCGCGCGCATGGCTCCCGAGGAGGCGGCTACCCGATTCAATCGCGGCCGCCTGTTGTTCCAACTCGGCCGAGCCAAGGAAGCGAAGGCGGATCTGGAGCGATCCGTCGAACTGGATCCCGACCACACGCAGGCGCTGTATTTCCTTGCCCTCGCCGAGCAGCGGTTGGACAATCCGACCGGGGCAGCATGGCATTGGCGACGGTACATCCGCCTCGAGCCCGAAGACGCTCGGGGGCACTACGAGTTGGGGCAGGCGGAATTCGCGCTGGGCAATCGTTCGGTTGCAATCGAATATTGGAAACAAGCGGTGGAAGTCGATCCCGGCCATCGTGAAGCCTTGTACAACCTGTTCCGCGAACTGCGGAAAGAGGATCCGGCCGCCGCGCGACGCTACCAAGAACGCTTTCAAGCCTCTCGCTCGCTGCAACAGGCCGGGGATCGCGCCGACACGCTCGGCAACTTCGCCCTAGCGGCCCTGCAGTCCGGTGACGTCGCGAAAGCGATCGGGCAACTCAAGGAAGCGATCGAAATCTGCCAAGGCTGCCGCACAGAATTCCTGCTGCACAAGAATCTCGGTTTGATTTACGCACGCTCCGGAGATCTGGCCAGCGCCGAACCCGAACTGAGGCGCGCGGCGGAAATCCGCCCCGAAGACCCCGAGGTGGTGCAGTCATTGCAAACAATCGCAAAGCTCCGGGGACAGGCCTCGTCGAGACCCTAGCATTGGTGCGGTCGGGGACCTCCCCGCCAATTGCTACGCGTTACGCATGGCAGCGTATCCAGGCTGACCGACAACCACGAAACAACGCTCCCGGAGACTGACTGCGCACACGTCGTCTGGTCTATTCCCGCTTGCACTTTGCAGGTGTGCAAGAGGGCAACCGAAGAAGCAGTGAAATCCGCAGTCTTGGCGAAATCATCCACTGTATCTACGGACGAATTCGCAGGCTGGATGAACCAACGGAAGCGAATGGCCAATGCACTCCAATCCGCCGACAAAGCGGAGGTGAAGAGTGATGAAGCGGTAAACACTTCAGCACTTAGCCCTGACTAGGCTCGTACGGAGTCGCCCTTTCAAGTCCAAGGCCTGTGGAAGCACAAAACAAATCGAGCCTCCAAGTACAGCTAGGCAGTGCGCCTTCAGGAAACTTCGGTTGGATCGAACCTTGGCGGTCTAGTCGAAGCGCGGTGCAGGCTCCGCAGTGTGGCCCGACCAAGGACAGATGATCGGTCGCACAGGTGGGTATCGATGCTTGGCTACACTGGTCTGTAGGCGTCGAGGTACTCCAAAGTGCGCGATCCGAAGTTCCTGACACGCGTTGCGATCCAGGACTACCGGAGTATCGGCGAGTGCGACGTCGAGCCTCGGCAGTTCACGATTCTGGTCGGGGGCAACGGCGCAGGCAAGAGCAACTTTCTCGATGGACTGCGCTTGGTCGCAGATTCGGTGCGTACGACGCTACGCCAGGCACTCTACATCCGCGGTGGGCTTGGTGAAGTCGTGAGGCTCAAGGCTCACGGGCCGCGGCAATTCTCGTTACGGCTCGACTTCGAATTGGAAGATTCAACGGTGCGCTGGGCCGTTTCAGTGGCGAGCGGCGCCAACGGCGCGTTTCGCGTGGTACGCGAGGATTGCCTCGTGAAGCCGCGGGACCACCTTCGTCGAGAGAGCTTCTATTCGATTCGATCGGGCCGCGTAGCGGAGTCAAGCATCCCTGCTCCACCCGCGGTCGCTGCTGACAACCTGTACTTGGTCCGGGCATCTTCCACGGAGGAGTTCAGGCCAGTCTTCGATGCGCTCTCGGAAATGGGAATCTACAATCTGGACCCTGCGGCGATTCGGGGGCTGCAGTCTCCCGACCCATGCGGGCTGCTGAGAGGTGACGGGGGTAACGCTGCGACACTCTTGCGACGGCTGGAGGATGGCCCCGACGGAGGGAAACGGCGAATCGAAGCGTACCTGGGTCATGTCATACCTGGTCTGGTCGGAATCGCGCATCGATCGATCGGTCCCAAGCACACGATCGAAATCTCTCAGAAGGTTTCTGGCATCGAGGAACCCCAACGATTCCTGGCACAAGACATGTCTGACGGTGCTATCCGGGCGCTTGGACTTCTGATTGCGCTCTTCCAGAACGGAGGGGACGCCTCGCTGAGGCCACGGCTGATCGGCGTGGAAGAGCCCGAGTCTACGATCCACCCCTCTATCGCGGAAGCCTTGGTGGACTGCATGCTGGACGCGGCTTGTTCTTCCCAAGTGATTGTTACCAGCCACCAGCACGAACTGCTCCACGGAACCGACATCCCGCACGACTCGATTCTCGTCGCGGAAGCGGAGAGCGGGGAGACTCGGATCGGCCCGCTCGGCGAGGTTGATCGGGCAATCCTCCGTGATGGCGAATTCACGGCTGGAGAACTCCTGCGGATCGACCAGTTGCAGTTGCAGCAAGTGGAAGCGAGGCAGCGTCCACCTCGTCCCAACCTGTTCGACTTCGTACCGGGCACATGCGAAACATCATCGCCATAGTCGAGGGCCGAGGCGAACTCGCCGCGGTCCCCGTGCTCCTTCGGAGGATCGCGGCCGAGGTGAGTCCACTAGCGCATGTCAACGTGCTGGCTCCGATTCGCGTCGATCGAAACAAGGTGACAGGCCCGAACGAACTTGAACGGAACGTAAGGTTCGCTGCGCGAAGATCAGGGCCTGACGGCCGGATTCTGATCCTGCTGGATGCAGACAAGGATTGCCCGGCAAAGCTTGGGCCGGAATTGCTGCGCCGTGCAAGAGCCGCACGGGGTGACCGCCACATTCGGGTGGTGATGCCCAAATCGGAATTTGAGAGCTGGGTTCTTGCCTCAGCTGAACGACTGCGAGGGCAACTTCGGATCAATGCAGCTGTGGATGTTCCCAACGACCCCGAAGCCATCCGCGACGCGAAGGGATGGCTAACTGCGAGGATGCCCGCATCAGATCCCTACAAGCCAGCCCGCGACCAAGCGGCGTTCGTCAACGCAATGGACTTCAAGGCCGCGAGGCGTGCTCCGTCATTCGACAAGCTCTGGCGCGATGTCTGCGAGCTGCTGCTGGAACCGCCACAAAATCCTTGTCGATGACCTCCGCGGCCGAGAATCCGGGCGCACCAGTCGGCATGGTACGTAACAAGCATTCTAGTGCCCTCCGAGTTGCCCATCAAGCACCGCAGTGGCCCCGACGAGGAAGAAGGAATCGATCAGGTCGGCGAATCCTCGGGGCTCCCCGAAGAATCCTCGGAAGAGCGGACCTCAGCCAAGAGGAGCTTCTTCCCCTCTGCGATGGATCGGAGCTTCTTCCTTGCAACGGGAGCCGAGAATCTGACCGACGGTGCAGTGGGGCGACTGCCAACGCACGAAGATTGAGCACAATGACGGGGAGTCGCACCCGCTTGTCATCCCCGGCCCCCAGCGATCAGCCGCGGACTGCACTACCGAACCCGCGCAGCCCTATTGTCAGATCCGATCGGATCGATCCGCCAAGCTTCTTTCTACGGTTCCTTGGCCAGCGGATAGCGCAGGATGCCGCGGGAGCCTCCGACCTGGGCCGCGAACACCGCGCCGCCAGAGACTGCGACTCCTTCCGCGCCGCTTGTCACGCTCGTCAAGTTCGGCCGCGGGTCCGGAATGAATGCTTCCACGCGACCCGTCCGCGCGTCCCCGATGTAGATCCCCCGAGGGAACCCGGGATTGCGCGGCCGTCCTTCCGCGTTCGGGTCGTATCCCGAGTCGGAATCCGCGACGAAAAGCCTGTCGTTCCCGTCGATATAAATCCCGCTGGGGGAACCGAACTGTTTCCAAGTCCCGACATGACGCCCGGCGGAATCCAGAATCTGAATGCGGGAATTCGCTCGATCCCCGACGAACAATCGGCCTTGCGAGTCCATCGCCAATGCGTGGATCCCTCGGAATTCACCCGGACCCGACCCCGGCGATCCCCATGCGTCAATGAACTTTCCCTCGGCGGTGAACCTGACGATTCGGTTGTTTCCTCCGTGGCCGTGATTGTGGCCGTCAGCGACGAAGATCTCTCCCGCCGGAGAAACGAGCACGTCTGACGGACAGCGGAACGTGTCCGGGCCCTCGCCTTCCACCCCGACGCGACCCAAGCTCATGAGCAATTCCCCTTCCGCGCTGAACTTGTGGACCTGATGTCCCTTGCCCGCTCCCGCACCGGGCTTGCAATCGGTATGCACGGCGTCGGTGACCCAGAGGTTGCCCTCGCGGTCGGCATGGATTCCGTGCGGCCAAATGAACATCCCCGAGCCGAAGCTGCGGATCAATGCCCCGTCCGTATCGAACAGCAGGATCGGGTCCAAATCGCTGTCCCTGCAGTTGCTCCGAGCGCAACGTTCGGCGACCCAGATCCTTCCGGTGAACACACCATTCCGGTCCCGGTGCGGAAATACCGCGCTCGTGGAACCCCAAACTCGATTCGGAGGGAGTTCGCCCCACTGCACGCCCGGCCCGTATGGGTTGGGAAGGCCTTCTTGGGCGAGCGTCAAATGTGCGCAGAGCACTGCGAGAACCATCAACCGGACGCCTCGCGATCCGAACGGGCAACCGGGTGGCAGCGATCTGGAGTGCAGTTCCCTACCCTTCTGAATCGTGCTTGCCGTCTGGCTCGCGAGCCAGCGGTAGCATCGCCGGACAGCAGCGCTTGCTTGCACGGGTTGCCTCCGAGCCGCCTCCGTTCCGGGCACGCCCCGGCGGGGACTCGAATCCTGGATCATTGTGCAAGTGCCCGATCTTCGTTGCAAGCTGGCCCTAGTAATCGAGACCGGCGAGACTCCGCTCGACGGAGCGCTGCCAATCCTCCATCGCAGCTTGCATCGAGGCAACGCGATCCCGTTGCTCGGCAGCGAGGTCGCGCTGTTCCGACGGGTCGCTGAGTAGATCGTACAGCTCCGGCTGTTCGGATCCTTGGCGCACTAGCTTGAAGCGGGTCTCCATCCATGCCGCAGTCCCGCCGAAGTCCTTCGTCTTCGCAACAGGATGCTTGAAATTGACAAAATCGATTCCCGGATTCCGCGTCGTCGGAGTCGTCCCGCGAGTGAGCGCGGGATCCAGCCAGCGTTCGTTGTCGGTCTCCGTCCGCCTGTCGTACTTCCAGAACCCGATCGCTCCGCGTCGCACGGCCTCTGGATTTCCCTGAATGAGCGCGGCGAGGCTGACACTATCCGACGGGCGGCCCGGATCGGGATGTTCCAGATCCAATAGATCTAGGATCGTGGCAAGGACATCCGTGGTTACGGCCCGGACATCCGTCGAGAACGGACGCGGCACGACTGCCGGCCACTCAATGATGCCGGGCACGCGCAACCCGCCCTCGTAGAGCGAACCCTTGTGACCGCGCCAGCCTCCGTTGAATAGACCCGCGCGCTGGTCCTTTGGAATTCCCTCGACCGTCACGCCGTTATCGGACATGTACCAAAGCAGCGTGTTTTCGGCTTCGCCGGAATCTCGAAGGGCTTGGCGAAATCGACCCAGAGCGCGATCCATCGCCGTGATCTCGGCAAAGCGGTTCGCGAGGTCGCGACCCTCCATGGCAGCGTAGAGGGCGGCATCCGCGGGCAGCGCCCGATATGGGCTGTGCGGCGAGCCGAACCAGAGGGTCACGAAGAATGGCGCGTCACCCTCGGCACGAATCCTCTGCAAGAATCCGAGCGCAGCTTCGACGCAGATGGCCGAGCTTTCGCCCCGCACGATCTCCGGATCGGCACCGTTTCGACTCAATGGCGGATCCAGCTCGAAGAAATTGTCGTGCGCGAGGTATTCTTCGTATCCCATCCGGGCTGGATTGGTCGGAGACGCAGCTTTGACGGCACCCACGTGCCACTTCCCGAAATGCCCGGTTCGATAACCGGCGTTCCGCAGAATCCGCGCAATGGAAATCTCCTCCGGGCGGATCGTGTGGTTCGGCGCGAACACGCCGGAACGATTCGGATGACGTCCGGTAAGGATCGAAGCGCGAGTCGGCGAGCAGTTGGGCGCGGCGGCATAGAAACGGTCGAAGCGCAGACCCGTCGCAGCCATCTCGTCCAGTACCGGCGTTTGCAAGTACGGATGGCCGTTGTAACCGGTCTCACCCCATCCTTGGTCGTCTGCCAAGACGAGGACGATGTTGGGCCGCGCCGCGCCGACCGGTCCAGCCAAGGCGGCGGTCAGCAGGAGAATTGGGAACCAGCGGGAAAGCCCTCGCGCCCAGCGCTCGGCACTCAGTGTCGGAACACGGCCAACGGCACTAGCCGACTTACGGAATCTCAACATCGTTGATGGACCCTGAGAAGCCCTGCCGCCAGCTCTCCCCCGCGTCAAATTCCGGCCCGCAGGGCTGTGCGGATCAAGCCGCTCCCGCGGTCGGCCGCCTCACGACACAAGAGGCGTAGTAGAAGATCACAGCGAAACACGCGAGCGGAACGAAGTAAGAGTATCCGATGCTCCCGGTAATGTCGGAGACCCGTCCTTGCAGGGCCGTCAGGACCGCTCCCCCGAGGATCGCCATGATCAGCCCGGAGCCGCCCACCTTCGTATCGTCGCCGAGGCCGCGCACTGCGAGGCCGTAAATCGTCGGGAACATCAGTGACATGCATGCCGAGGTCAGGACCAATGCGATGACACCTACGATTCCCCCGACCAAGGAAACCAGCAAGCAGCAGACGATGGCTGCGAGCGCGAGGCCGGACAGGATCATGCGCGGAGCGAAGAAGTGCATCAGGCCCGTGCATGCGAACCGGGACCCTCCGAAGAGTACGAGCGCCGCGATGTAGTAGCTCGACGACTGCTCCTCGTTCAGCCCAAGCTCGCCCATGACGTACCGGATCGTGAACGACCAAACGCCGATCTGGGCACCGACATAAAAGAACTGCGCAACAACGCCCCAGACGTATTGGTTCTTGCGCAGCAAGCGACCGCCGACAGCGCGGAGATCCAGCGCTTCGCCCCGAGCGCCTTCCGAAGCTCGAGGCATCTTCGCCACGGCGATCAGGACCCAGATCAGGATCAGCACCGCCGAGACCGCTACGTAAGGACCCATCACGGCAGCCAGTTCGCTGGACTGGATCGATTCCAGTTCCTGTTGCGGGAGGGCGGCGCGTTCTTCGGCGGTCAGCTGCCGGAGTTCCGAGAGGATGAAGAACTTGCTGATCACGACCCCGAGGATGGAGCCGATCGGGTTGAACGACTGGGCTAGGTTGAGTCGCTGCGTGGCGGTCTCTTCGGGACCGAGCTGGACGACGTACGGGTTCGCCGCGGTCTCGAGGATCGAGAGCCCTCCAGCCAGGATGTACAGCGAAACGAGGAAGTGCCAGTACTCCATCGTCTTGCTCGACGGGAAGAACAACAGGCCGCCCGCAATGAACAAAGCCAGTCCCAGCAAGACCCCTTCCTTGTAAGAGCGTCGCTTGATGAAGATGGCCGCCGGCAGGGCGAAACAGAAGTACGAGCCGTAAAACGCGATCTGGATCAACGAGGTCTGAAAGTCGGACATGCTCTGGATCCGCTTGAACGCGGCCAAGAGCGTGTCGGTCATGTTGTTCGCCAGGCCCCACCATGCGAAGCAACTGGTCAGCAGGATGAACGGCCAAACGATTCCTCGCGGGACGAGGCTTGGCTTGGCGCCGGCTGGCAAGGTCGATGCAGCTTCCGTCAACCGTTCGCTCCTTGGGAGAATTGCACGCCAATCCGGGTGGGCACCCGCGCGGGAGAGGAGACCGCTCGCGTGTCCAAGACCTCTAACCTACCAGCGCGAAGGCCTTGCGCATGGCGGCAACGGTGACACGACTCGCGTCGTCATCGTCCATCTCGTCCAAGCGCTGGTTGAACGGTTCGGCGCGGATCGGGCCGTCATAGCCGATCTGGAGCAACGCACCCAAGAAGGCCTTGGCATCGATCATCCCCGTGGTCGCGGGCAATTCCCGGCGATTATCGTACTGATCCTCGCGTTCGATACCCCGTGGGGCGTCGTTTAGATCGGCAGACACGACATCGTTGTTCGAGAGTTGCGCGATGTCGTCGACCGTTTCGTGCGCCGTCCACCAATGCCAGCTGTCAATTACGACACCGATGTTGGACTTCCCCGTCTCGGCGATGAGCTGCCGGCACTCCGCCATGGAATGCACGAAGGCGTGGCGACGCATGGTCCAGAGGCGCTTGGTGCCGAGGTACTCCAAGCCGAGCCGCAAGCCTTGGTCCTCCAAGACGGAAGCCACCTTCCGCAACCGGCCTACGTGATGCTTGAAGTTGTCCAGGTAGTTCCGGTCGTCGCTATACGAAGAAATTGCGGTGGTCACCCGGGTCACGCCGGCTGCGCGGAGTGCCTTCGCTTCGAGGGGGAGGTTGGCGAGCCCGCTCTCGAAGGTCCGCTGGTCGGCACGCAGGCTAACGGTGAGCGCGGCCGCGGCCCATTGCAGATTGGCGGCTCGCAACGCATCGACGTACCGAGCAGGGCCCTCCCGGGTCAGCTGCGGACCGAAAGGCTGGACCGACTCGAAGCCGTGCTTGGAGGCCAGTTCGATGGCACGGCCCTGATCTGCCTTGATACCGATGCTGCCCGGTATGAACGCGATACTGAACTTGCGCCGCGCTGCGGCCCCCGGGCGCACGGCGGCGGCTAGCGCGATCCCGTTGGAGACGAAGGCGCGCCTGCTCTGCGTCATTGCGCTGCTACTCTACCAGACTGTCATCGCCTAGCACGAACGCGCATCGACGCCAAGCCGAGCGGCGCGGATTACCGACTGCCCGCTCCGAGCGCTGACCTACTTGGAGTTGGAGCGGGAGACGGGGATCGAACCCGCGACATTCAGCTTGGGAAGCTGACGTTCTACCACTGAACTACTCCCGCTTCGCCCCTATAGTAGCACCTGTCCGACGCTTTGCAAGTCCAGACGAGGGGATTTCGCTCGCAACCTTACGAATTCCCGTCAGCAATCCGTATTGCCGGAGTCCGCTGCCCCGCTTCCAAAACCAAGGCTCGGATCAAGCCCGCAAGGCGCGCTGCCCCGGCGCGTCGCTACAATTCTCGCCATGCTCTCTGTCTTCTCGTCACCCGCTCGCTACACGCAAGGTCCCGAGGCCACGCGGTCGCTCGGATCGGAAATGCGCCGCATCGGACTCCGCGGACCGGCCACGATCCTAGCCGGGCGAAGTGCTGCCAAGAAGCTGGCCGACACCTGGCGCCATGTCTTGATAGAGGCCGACATCTCGTATCAGGTCCAGCCCTTCGGCGGCGAATGCAGCCATCAGGAGATCGAGGGCGTCAAGGAGGTCGCCCGCCAAGCCGCGGCGAAGGTGATCGTCGGCGCGGGCGGCGGAAAGGTGCTGGACACCGCGCGGGCGGTGGCCGCCGATCTCGAGGTGCCGGTAGTCAGCTGCCCCACCGTGGCTTCGAGCGACGCGCCCTGTTCCGCTTTGTCGGTTCTGTACAACGACAAGGGGCAAGTCGTCGACTATCGGGTCTACCGGCGCAATCCCGATCTCGTGCTGGTCGATACGACAGTCATCGCGGCCGCCCCGCCCCGGTTGCTCGTCGCTGGCATGGGGGACGCGCTGGCGACTGCGTTCGAGGCGCGTACCTGCGTGGAGGGCCATGTCAAGAACATGCGCGGCGGCGCATCGACTCGGAGTGCGCTGGCACTGGCCGAACTCTGCCATCGGACGCTTCTCGAGGACGGCCCGGCCGCATTGGCAGCGGCCCGCAATCAAGCGGTGACCCCGGCGCTGGAGCGCTTGGTCGAGGCCAACACGCTGCTCTCGGGCCTTGGATTCGAGTCGTCCGGCCTAGCGGCGGCGCATTCGGTGCATAACGGACTGACGATCGCCGCAGGCACGCATGCCTACTACCACGGCGAGAAAGTGGCGTTCGGCACGCTCGTGCAACTCGTATTGGAGGGCAAATCGAGCGCAACGATCGACGAGACGATGGCGTTCTGCGAGTCGGTCGGGCTACCGACGACGTTGTCGCAAGTCGGCTTGGCGGACGCCGACAGCAGGGTCTTGAACGCCATTGCCGAGCGCTCCACGGCGAAGGGCGAGACGATGCACAACGAGCCGTTCACTGTGCAACCGAGAATGGTGTACGACGCGATTCTGGCAGCCGACGAACTCGGACGGCAGCGGCAGCGGCAGCGCGGCACCGCTACCTGAAGGTGATCGATTCACGGACCGACGCCCCGGCTCAGCGCTCGATTTGGGGCGTCTCCTTGACCCAGCCGCCGATCGCCGCGTGGCTTTCCTTGACACGAATGACATCCCCGTCTAGGAAGGTCACGAAAATGATCTCGCCAGGGGGTTCGCCATAGATCCAATCTTCGGTTTCGACACCGCCCTTGAAGTCGCGCACCTTCTTGGTTGGCTTGCCCTTGGAGAGCAGCACCATCTCCTTGTCCATGCCCTCGATGACGGCGTGGTTCTCGATCGCTTCGCGATACTCGGGATCGATCGTGTCGAGAAAGAGTTCCGTGGCGGTACGCTGCTCGAAATCAAGGACCGGCTTGAGCATGGACTTGAACTCCGCCGCGGTCTTGTGCGGAATCGCATCGGGGAACACCAAGGCTAGCTTGGTTCCTCCCGGCGCGTGAGTGTTCTGATTCGCCCCCAGCGTGGTGCCACGGCTGCCGGCGCCGGCAACTTGGATTCGATGCCACCACTTGCGCCCTCCGCTCAGGCCGTAGTTGATGACCATGACGAGCTTCTTGCCCTCAAACTGGATCGCCGTGATTTGCACCAAGTCACCGACCCGGGCGGCCGGTCCGAACTTCTGCATCGCTTCGGTCCATTGCGACCGGTCGTACTGGCCGTTCGGCATCAGCGACAGCGGCTTCTTGGAACGGGGGATCTGAACCTTCGCGGTGCCGTATTCGGCATTGAGATTGCGAACCAACTCAGCTCGTTGGCTCGCTGTCAGAGTTTTCCCTGTCGCGTCGTGAGGCACTACCGTCAGGAGGCAAATCGCGAAACAAACTCCCGCCAGCAGGCCGGGCCGGAGCTGGAGCGGGGGCGGCACGGTGCCAGTATAGGGGCCTAGTGCCGCGCGGACCGGGCCATGCCCAGACGACTGCGGCGAGCGCGAGCGCCGCGCCCGTCGCCAGAATTCCACCCTCCAAGCCATAGTCTCCTCCAGACAGCCAGTCGACCCCTCGAGGCTCCCATTGAAGATCGGTCAGCCTTATTGTAATCCCTGAAACGTTCACTCCGAGCGCGACCTGCGCGACGTTCCAGCCCACGTGCAGGCCGCAGGCCAGCCAGATGGCGCGGCTGCGCAGCACCGACAAGCCGAATACAGCACCGAACAGCGCGGTGTTCAACTGGGCGATCCAAGTCACCCCGGGGTTTCCGCCGTGCATCAGCGCGAACGCCGCCGAAGTGGCCGCAATCCCACCCGCTGCACCAATCGAACGGCCAAGAAGCTGCAACAGCATGCCTCGCATGAACAGTTCCTCGGCACAGGCCCCGATCACCAATAGAGCCAGCCCCGCCACCTTGAAGTCACGCCAGTCGAAGCGTACGCCGGAAGGATCGATTGCCGTCCACTCGGCCCACTGGAACATCACCGCGATTGCAACCGCGATGACGCACCCCGAACCCCCGACCACCACGCCCCAACCAACGCCCCATAGATTTCGAGGCAACAGTCCCAACGAGGTCCAGGTCAGCCCGGGATGGAGGGCGACACCGATAGACGTGACTGCTAGCGTCGCTACCAAGAGTGGAATCGCGTTGAGGGCGATGCGATTGTCAGTTATCGCGCTCAGTAGCCCGCTCGCGAGCACCATGGCGACTAGCGTCGCTACCAGCGTCAGGTTGGCGAGGAGCAAATCCCAGAGCTGCTGCTTGCGTCGGTTCGAGAGGACGGGCATCGAAGATCCGTACTTCACCGTACATGCGCTGCCGAGGCTTCAGCAACAGGAGTTGCGTCGCCCGTCCGCTTCGCTAGCGACCCACCGGTCCCTCGCGCGCTGGCGAAGGCATCGATGCCATAGCCGGCACGAACCAAGCGGCGTTTCGATCAGCGTTGACACATGCCTCGGCGGTGGGATATCCTAAGGGCTAGGCGACATGGCAAACCACAAGTCGGCAATCAAGCGCATCCGCCAGACGGAACGTCGCTACGAGCGCAACAAGGCGAACAAGAGTCGCCTGCGGACCCAGCTCAAGGCATTCCACCAAGCGGCTGACGAGGGCAGCAAGGAAGCGGTCGACTCGCTCCTTGTACCCACGATCAGCTTGGTGGACAAGTCGGTGCAGAAGGGCATCCTGCACAGGAACAAGGGCAACCGCCTCAAGTCATCGGTCACGATGGCGGCAAACAGGCTGAGCAAGTCTTCGTAAGGACTCGTTCGCCCCCACGGCGGGCTGCCCGGCTCTGCGTCCGGGAGCAGCCCGCCAGCTACTCTCTGACTCGGTTCCAAGCCTCCTGTCGACCGCTCGCTTGAGGGATGGGTTGGCTTGATCGCCCTGCAGGGGAGCGCACCGGAGCGCGGTTCTCCACAGACCCCTCGGCTCAGCGCCGCACCCCCTTCTGTGGTACCACTGGCTTCGCCGGAAGGGGCTGTCTCGCGCCTTCACCGCGACCGGCGGGTTGCACGGCAGTGTCCAGAGTGGACTCGTCGTCTGGCACGTCGATTCGCAAGAGGTAATCGAGCAGCAGCGACTCGATTCTGTCGACCTTCGCTTCCAGCCGATCAATGCGGTCATTGGTTTGGCGAAAACCCTCCGCCGTGTCGGATTGGATCCGGGCCAGTTCGGCGTCCTGCAGGTCGAGCCGGGCGTCGATCTGATCGAACCGGTCAGAGAGCCCCGAGATGCTGAATTCGCAGACACCCTAGACGGCAGCAAGCAGCGTCACGGCACCCACGAACAACGCCTGTGCGTTCCTGACGTCTGTGCTGATGTGCCAGCGCGACTTCGTCACTCCGGGCACTTCCTTCGTGCCTCCGTTCCCGTCAGTCTAGCAGTTGTTCATCATGATTCCACGTCCTGTGGATTTCGTGGTCGCGCAGTCGATCCTGGCTCGCTCCACTTTCCTCGTCGCGTGCTTTCGGCGAATGACAATTCCAGCGATCAGCCGATACTAGCCTAACGGCACCGCCCGTCCAATTTGAACCCGGTCACCGATTCCGCATTGCGCCCGAGGACGGACGATAGATCCAAGTGCTACGGAGGCCCCGGTTTGGGCAATGCACCAAGTACCATTCGTCCCCGAGCCGACAACGACATTGGTCAACCCCTCCGAGTGGCAACGTGCGCGACAGCCCCGGAAGCGATTCGGCAGCCCGCCGCCACAAACAGGTTTGGACGATAAGCGCAACTCGCACACTTATCAACGGCTTCCCTTGGCGTCGGGCTGCTCGGCTCCGCGTGGAGCACTATCTGGCGGTTTGCATCCTCGTTCCGGTCAAGGCCCGCGGCGAGGCACCCCATGTTCGACAAACGTGTTGCCACGCCGGGGATGCGGCGCGGTGCCCCGAGAGCCAATCGGACGCGACCCGTTGGTGGGACTACCGACTCCATTCGCAGCCCCCGTACGTGGTAGTAACGGCTTCGCGGGAAGGATCTGACTCGCGCCTTCATCGAGACCAGCGGGTTGCCCGGCAGGATCCGGAGTGGAATCGTCGCGTGGCATGTCGATTCGCAACAGGTAATCGAGCAGCAGCGTCTCGATTCTGCCGACCTTCGCTTCCAGCCGATCGATACGTGTGTCGGTACGATCCAGTTTCCTGTCCTGCCGATCAAGCCGTGCGTCGATCTGGTCGAACCGGTCAGAAAGCCTCGAGATGCTCGATTCGCAGACGCCCCAGACAGCAGCAAGGAGCGTCAAGGCACCCACGAACAACACCAGTGCATTCCTCACATCCGTGCTGATGTGCCAGCGAGACTTCGTCGTTCCGGACACTTCTTTCGTGCCTCCGTTCTCATCAGCATAGCAGTTCTTCATCTTGATTCCACCTCCTGTGGATTTCGTGGTCGCGCAGTCTATGCTCGTACGCTCCACTTTCCTCGTAACGTGCTTTCGACCAACAACAAGTCCAGTCAGTCGATTCCTTTCATATTTAGCTTACTCGATTCTACTGGACATGTCAACATGTTCGTTAAATTTTCGCTTCTGAGCTCAGAGAACTAGAGTTTCTCGACGACTTCCAGTGTGGCAGCCTCCCGTCCTCTGCTCACCCGACTGGGCGATGATGGCGCGCTGAGTGTCCTCAGACAGGATCCGATCCAGACTTCCAGAGATTCCCCGCGACCCGAGCTGACCCGTGCGACGCTCCGCCGGATCGGGACTCACCGCCTGGTTGTTTCCCGAGCAGGCAGTGCGCCCACCTGTCGCGCTGGCCGGAATCAGTCGAATCATGCCTGGCGAGAACCGTGCGTCGACTCTCGAATCGGTCCCCGATTCCGCATCGCCCCCGAGGACGCTCGATTACTCCGGGTACTGCGGAAGATCCTGTTGGAGCAATCCCCCAAGTACCATTCGTCCCCGAGCCGGAAATGGCAGCGGTCAACCACTACGGGTGGCAACGTGCGCAACAGCCTCGGACTCGATTCGTCAGCCCGCCGCCACAAGCAGGTGTGGACGATAAGCGCAACTCGCGCACTAATCGCCGGCTTCCCTAGCCAGCGGGCTGCTCGGCCCTGCGTCGGGGAGCAGCCCGCTGGCCACCTACTGATTCGGTTCCAAGCCTGCAAGCCACCACTCGTTTGGGGGATGGGTTGGCTTCATCGCCGTGCTCGGGGGCGCACCGGAGCGCGAGTGGCCATCGACCGCTTGGCTCAGTGCGGCACCCCCTTCTGGGGGACCACTGGCTTCGCCGGAAGGGGCTGACTCGCACCTTCACCAAGACCAGCTGGTTTTGCGGCAGGGTCCGGAGTGGACTCGTCGCCTGGCACGTCGATTCGCAAGAGGTAATCGAGCAGCAGCGACTCGATTCTGTCGACCTTCGCTTCCAGCCGATCAATGCGGTCATTGGTTTGGCGAAAACCCTCCGCCGTGTCGGATTTGATCCGGGCCAGTTCGGCGTCCTGCAGGTCGAGCCGGGCGTCGATCTGATCGAACCGGTCAGAGAGCCCCGAGATGCTGAATTCGCAGACACCCCAGACGGCAGCAAGCAGCGTCACGGCACCCACGAACAACGCCAGCGTGTTCCTGACGTCAGTGCTGATGTGCCAGCGAGACTCCGTCGTTCCCGACACTTCTTTCCTGCCTCCGTTCTCACTAGTATAGTTGTTGTTCATCTTGATTCCACCTCCTGTGGATTCAGTGGTTGCGTAGTCGATGACTGCTTCGCTCCACTTCCTTCGTAACGTGATCTCGACCAACATCAAATCCAGTCAGGCGATTCCTCCTACAATCAGCTTACTCGATTCCATCGAACATGTCAACACATTCGCAAAATTTTCTCACCATGCGGATCAATGTACCGGTTCTACGATCTCACTCCGGTACTCCGCCGGCGCCCCACTGACAGCCCATCCGGCGTATTGACCCAACCTCAACGAACGTTTGGCAGGTCGCGTCACCACTACATGCGGCACCGTCCGTCCGGCACTCGCTCTTGCACCGCCCAAACGGTGCCTCGATCCCTCTCGGGGTTCCTTCTCACCTACGTGTAGCGCACCGCGAGCCACGACATGCCATCAATCGCTTGATCCATGCCGGGAGAGACGACCGGCCTCGTCTCCGGACTCGATCGGCAGTGCCAGACCGCGGCTCGCGACACCCGTGCGAGTCGAGGCCTAGCGAGGATCCGGCTCCACCGACCCGTCGGGCACCGATCGCCTACCGACGGGTGCGCGGACAGTCAACTCATGCGAGGCACTTCCCGGCCGACCGATTCGAAAGCGCATTCAAAGTCCGACACCGCGGCTAGGCGCGATCAGCCAAGGCCGGCCAGCCCCTTATCGGGTCAACTGCATGACCAGCATTTCGACGGCGACCCTGTCGTCGGGCACCGCGCTCCGTAGCCGCTTGTCCGCCTCGTAAATCGCGATCAGTGCTTCGCGCAGTTCGTTCAAGCGGAATCGAGACACGATCCCCTCGATCTGGCGGGACCTCTCGGGCCATACACCAAGACCGAAAGTCTGGAGCTGCGACGCGATCTGCCGGGAATTGCGAAGCCCGAGCTGCTTCGCGGCCAAGGCCTGCCGAAAAAGTCCCGCAATCAGGTTCAACTGCAACGGCCAGTACATGCCCGCCCTCGACATCGTGTCAAGGAGCAGCAAGGCGCGCGCCCGGTCCCGCGCTGCAAGCGCCTGCGAAAACTCGAAGACGCCGCTCTGGCGGGCCTCGGGAACCAACGCATCCAAGTCAGCGGCGGTCACGGCGGCATCCTTCCCCGCATACAGCGAGAGCTTCTGCAACTCGTTCTCGATTCGAAAGGCATCCGAGCCCAGCATGTCGACTAATGACGCGAGCACGTTCGGGTCGATCCCGACCCCCAACTGCCTGGCCAGATGCTTGCCGACGAACTGCGCTTCGCTAGCAGTTAGCGGATGCAATTCGACATGAACCGGAACGCTGTCGAAGAATTTCTCAACGCGCTCGATCTTTCGCTTCTCGTCGCGATCGCGCGAGTCGTAGCGAGTGGCTTCGATCACCACCACTGTCCCGGCTTCAGGATCCTTGAAGTAGTCCTGAACCATCTGCTGTTCCGCCTTCGCTGCCTTGCCGGTCGTCCGTGGCACGGCATGCTCCGCGCTCCGGCCCACGATCAACCGCTCGGACACGAATAGCGATTGCGTGCGCGCCTCGTCGATGAGATCGGCGAGATCCCGTTCGCTCAGATCGACTTCGACCGCCGCGGTCTCGTCCGGATCGGATCCCAGCACCGCGTCGCGAATCGCTTGCTTGCAGCGGCTGCGATAGAATGGCTCGGCCCCTAGGAACAGGTACCCGGAAGCGGGCTTGCCGCCTTTCCGGAGTGTCTTGATGAGGTCGACCGGCTTCAAGCCCACACCGTAACACTTCTTAGCTAGGGCGCCCCGAGGAGCACAGTCATGCGCAAGATCCTGACAATCGTCATCCCCCTGTTGCTCGCCATTCCTGCCTTCGGCGGCGATTCGGGCGACTTCGCCGCTTGGGTTGCGAGCCAATACCGAGTGCGGCCCAACGAAACCTACAAGACCGCCAGCAACGCCGAGCAGAAGCTGGATGTCTACGCCCGGCGCAATACCTCCGAGGCCCGCCCGACGGTGATCTACATCCATGGCGGGGGCTGGGTCGGCGGCTCGAAGGAAGCCAGCCTGCTTGCCATCGTGCCCTACTTGGAAATGGGCTTCAACGTGGTCAATGTCGAGTACCGGCTGGGACGCGTCGCCCGCGCCCCGGCGGCCGTCGAGGACTGCCGCTGCGCCCTGCGGTGGGTCATCCGGAACGCCAAGGAGTACGGCTTCGATACCGAGCGGCTGATCGTCACCGGAGCCTCGGCCGGCGGGCACCTGTCGCTGACGACGGGCATCCTGCCCGCCGACGCCGGATTCGACGCCGAGTGCATCTCACGCGTGGTTCCGCGCGTCGCCGCGATCATCAACTATTTCGGCATCACCGACGTGGCCGATCTCATGGCGGGCCAGCCGAACGAGAAGTCGTACACGGTCTCGTGGCTGGGGAGCCAGCGAGACCGGAAGGAAATCGCGGATTCCGTTTCGCCAATCCACTACGTCAAGGGCAACCTGCCCCCGATCCTGACGATTCACGGCGACGCGGACAAGATCGTGCCGTACGAACACGCTGTCGAACTCCACAAGCGCCTCGAGGCGGCTGGTGCGAAGCACGAGCTGCTGACGATTCCGGGGGGCGGGCACGGCGGGTTCTCGCGCGACGAAGTGACCCTGATCAACAAGACGATCCGCGCGTTCCTCGGCAAGCACGGACTGATGCCCGGCTAGTCGCGGGAGGCCGATTTCACGTAGGCGTCGACATACGCGCGAAGCTTGCCGCGCAGGCGTTCCATGACCGGCCATGCGGTCGCTTGCAGGTTTCGATCCGAGATGCGGCTGACTGGGACTAACTCGCGGGTCGACGAGGTGATGAAGACCTCTCCGGCCCGATAAAGGTCGTCGAGATACAGCACCCGCTCCCGCACGGAGTCGTCGAACTGCTCGAGCATCACTCGGCGTGTGATGCCCGGCAACGAACCGCTAGTCAGGGGCGGCGTGTAGGTCGTCCCGTCCAAGACAGCGAAAACGTTGGCGGAGGTGCATTCGGCGACTTCATCGCGCTCGTTCAGCAGCAGGGCGTCGTCGAATCCCGCTTTGCGAGCGGTCTCGAATAGCGCGAGATTGTGCGCCCAGGAGAGTGTCTTGGTGCCGGCGAAGGGAGACTCCGCGTGCCTTCCGCTCCCACGAAGGGCCAAGGCGGCTGACGGCCTCGGTTCGGTCAGATCCGCAGTGAAAACGATCACGTCGGTGGCGCGGCCCGTTCCGGGGCCTTCGAATAATCCGCCCTGGCTACGCATGATGTTGACGCGCATCTTGCAATCGAGGCGGCCGTTGCGCTCGACGAGCTGCCCTATCCGCTCGGCCAGCTCGTCCCGGCTAGGGGGCATCGCCACATGCAACAGGGCCGCGTCGCGCACCAGCCGCTCCCAGTGCCACTCGAACGCGAAGGGCACGCCGGAGTAGATCCGCAAAGTAGTGAACACGCCCCATCCGGTGAACAGTCCGACTTGGCCGGGACGCAGGGATGCCGCATCGCTCGGCACGATCCGGTCGTTGAACAGGATCCAATCGTGAATCACGATTTCATTATGCGCCCGTAGGCAGGGATCCGCGCTCGATTTCACCCCATGGCTGCGCTCCGCCAACCCGGCTGGTGGATGGTGTCGCAGGGGTGCCCTCGACTGATCGGGTCCAACCGCGTCCATGCCGAGTAGATTCCCGCGCAGGCAGCCGATACGGGCCGGATTCGCCTGACTGGCGATGCAGCAGGCCTTGCAACCAGCGCCCGGCCCGAGCCGTCACGAGACGCAGAACAAGCTCAGCGGCGACAGACCCAGGTGATCCAAGCTCTTGCGACGCAGGAACCGCTGCTCGAGCATCGCGATCTGCGCTGCGCCCATCTTCCGCCGGTAAGGCCGGAGCTGGTCCTGCAATTCGCGTCGCAAGGCAATCATCTGCTCGTCGGTAAGGCTGCTCGTCGCAACCGCGAGCACTCGATCCTGCAACACGGTCAAGCGCTGTTCCAGCTCTTCCAAGTCCGTGAGTTCGCCCTTGGCGGCTCGATCGGCCAAGTCTGACAGCGTGCGAGCAGCTTCTGCTAGCACTGGACTGCCGGTGCCAGCCCGACGCGCGGCACTGTCCAATTCCTCGGCACGCCCGCCGAGAAAGTCGGCGAGCTGGTCAGGATCGAAGCCATCCGGAACGGACTGCGCCACCACCGCGCCGGTATGGGCGGTCTCCCGCGCGGCGGACAGCACTTGTTGCGTACAGTAGGCAATCGAGTTCACCGTCGAAGTCCGCTTGGATCGCGAATGGTATTTCTCGAACGCGCGGTCGATGCCCTTGAGAACGGCTGCCAGCGGGATCCCGGCGTCCTTCCATGCCTCGACCAAAACCCAGTCGAGCGGCGACATCATGAACATGCCGCTGTCGCGAGCCTGTCGGAAGTGCTCCTCGATCTCCGTGAAGTAGTTGTAGTAGTTCACGGCGCGACTCCCGGACTAGCTAGAGGAAGAGTCCGTTAAAGACCATTTTGAACGTCGCGTTGGACTGCGCTCGGTATTGCGGGCGGATGCCGAAGAGCAGGACCCGCCCGGACCCGACCGAGACATCCACGACTGCCGCTCGATTCGCCATATGGCCCTGGCCCAGCAGCCAGCCGGACGCCAGCACGTCGCTTTCCGGATAAAGCAGCGGCTGCCGAACCCGTACGCGGTCCCGGCGCTGGACGCGAAACACGGGTCCCGACTCGAACCAAGCCGCCGACCACGCTTGCATGCCGTAGCAGAGCGGGTGCGACAGATCCGCCTCGACATTGACCAAGGTTCCCGGACCGTAGAATCGCCCGTGGTCAAGGCCCTCCACGGCGTCCTCGACCGGCAGGGCCAACCGACTGATCGCGTACGAAGCCGCGCGGTTGAACGCCAAGAGCGTGCCTCCCGATTCGACGAACGCCCTGAGGGCCGCGGCGCCTTCCTCCCCCAGTCCGCTGCGATACTCGGCGGGCACGACCGAATCGCCGCCGCCATATTCGTGCTGGTAGCCCTGCTCCAGGACCTCTTCGCGAATGTCCGGCACGATCAATACGTCGAAATTCTCGCTCAGGCCCGTCAGGACCGACTCGTTCCCGACGGACGCGTACGGGAACTCGTAGCGATCAAGGAGCCACCGCGTCCACCCCTCGTCCATGCTCGGCACGTGGCCCCGGTACACCCCGATACGGGGGACTTGGACGGCCGGGTGATCCGCGGCGACGGTCTGGCTCGCCTCGAAGCGGACGCCCAAATCAAAGCTGATGGGCCAGAAAACCGCATTCGAGTCCTCGGTTGCGCGCATCAGGAACGCTCCGTCGGATTCCCTGCGATGGACCGGGAACCCCTGCGCCAGCAAGCGGTTGACCGCGACCCATGTCGACCCGGAACTGGGCGAGAGCATCAGTTCGGCGCTATCGGCCACACTCCCCGGCGGCATGGTGACCCGAGACACGGTCTCGGTCCGCACGCCGATTTCGCCACGCAACTCGTACGCGCTCACGCCCATCAGCAGCGGGAGGGTGTGAGCCGTTGCGTCATAAGGGCGTTGCGGCGGACCGCCGGGGTAGACCCGCAGGTCGGGATAGTCCTGCGTCTCGAGCAGGGTGTTCGCGAACGCTCCGTAGGGCTGACCGAGCGGGATGATGTAGTCCCCCTCCTTGACCGGTCCCGACGAGGAGTCGTCGCCGGGCAGCGCGCGTTCGATTTCGACGTCACCGAACTGCAACGTCTGGAGCATGCGGATCGCGGCGCTGGGATCGTGCTGCTCGCGAGGCACGACATAGGATCGCCCGCGGCCGCGCTCGATGACGCGCTCGCCGATCGTGTAGAAATTCCGCAGCAGGTCGCTACGCCGCAAGGCGGCGGAATAGAGCACGGACTCGAACGCGATCAATTGGTCTCGAACGATGTCGCTTAGGCGCCATTCCCCGCCCGGCCAAGGGTCGAGGAAATTCCAGCTCCGATCACGAGCACTGTAGTTGCGCCCCTGCTGTTGGAGTTTGCCCGGCATCACCGTGACGGGGGTGGCGATGCGCACGGTTGCCGATTCGCTCAGCAGGCGCAACGCGCCGTGGTAGCTCTGGTAGTGGCGCGCGGGCGAGAAGTAATCGTAGATGCCGTTGATCAGCACACCCTTCCTGCCCTGGGCGGTCAAGTCCACCGCGATGGCGGTGCCGAACGCATTCACTTGCTGCACGATGAGCGGGTCAATGTTGGGATCGATCGGGTCGACCCACGGGGGCACGAAGATGCGCGCTCCGTTGGCTCGCATCTCATGCACGTCGTAGACGATTTGCGGACGCCACGAGTTGTGCAGTTTCTCAACGACTATGCGGGTCTCGCGCTGGCTGAAGATGTACCAATCCCGATTGTTATCGTGCCCGGCGTACTTGTGATACAGCTCGACCATCGGGGCCCCTTCGTGGGGACCGCCGAGCCAGCGCTCGTACCAGTCCTTGACCTTGTCGACGCCGTCGGGATTGAGCGACGGAACTAGGAGCAGGATCGTGTTCTCGAGAATGGCTCGATGGCGCGGAGTGTCGCGTGCCAGAAGGTTGTAGGCGAACTGCACCGCGGTCATGGTCGAGGCAGCCTCGGTCGAGTGAATCGAGCACGTGATCATGACTACGGGCTTGCCTTGGAGGGCGAGGTCCGCCGCCGCTTCCGGGTCGGTGCTGCGCGGGTCGGCAAGGCTCCGGACGATGTCCCGGTAGCGATTCACCCCCGCAACGGTCGCCGGATCGGCGATCACCGCGACAATCAGCGACCGTCCTTCGGTACTCGGGCCCAGATCGCGGACCGAGACCGCCTCGCTGGCTTGGTCCAAGGCCCGGAAGTAGCTGACTACGCCGTCCCAAGAGACGAGCTTGCGGTCGGCACCCATCGGATGCCCGAAGTGCGCCTCGGGTGAAGGCAGCGCAGCGAGCGCGGGCACCGCGCATAGGACGAAGGCCGCGAGGCGCATTGCGCTTACCAATATAAAGGCGAGCGGAAATGCCGACGAAACAGCTACGGAAGGTCACGCGGCGACAGCGTGCGGCCCTCCAGTTTCAAGGGACTCGCGCACGTGCCGGGCCTCGTGGTCCAGCAAGTAGCGCTTGGCGTGCAGGCCGCCGGCGTACCCCCGCAAGGATCCGTCCGAGCCGACCACCCGGTGACAGGGCAGCAAGATCGACACGGGGTTGCGGGCGATCGCGCTGGCGATGGCGCGGACAGCCTCGGGCCGACCCAGCCGAATCGCCAGTTCGCGGTAAGTGATGCGCTCCCCGGGCGGAATGGTCCGTAGGGCCTGCCAAACCTCGATCTGGAACGGAGTTCCGCGAAGGTCCAACGGAATATCGGGCCGGTATCCGAGGTCGCCGTCGAAGTAGCAGGCCAAGTAGGCCTCGGCCCGCAACAGAAAGATGTTGCCATGGCCGCGCCGGCGCCCTGCCGGGGCGAGCGAAGCCTCGATCCGCCGGGTCTGCGGAGGAAAGTAGATGGCACTCAATCCGCTCTGGCTCGCGAGCATGTGGATTGCACCCAAGGGGCTGTCGTACTTCGAATGCTGCATGTCCGGGTCGGGGGGCGGGGTCGATTGAGTATAGCGACTCGAACTCGGAGCAGCCATGTGCGCATGGTCGACTTTGGCGCTGATTCCAGTTGCAAGTGATAGGCGGGAGCCAAGTTCACATCGCGCCGCTCCCAATGCACTCGAGCCCGTGGGCGATGGAATCGAGTGCAGTTCCCGGGCCGAGCCTAGGCTCTGCGGACGCTCGGGAGCTAGAAACAAGGATCCGCTCGCGGAGGCGGGGCATTCGCTTGGCTGTCTGCGCTAGCGGTAGTTTACTGGGATTCCTTCCTCTAGAGTGCAAGGAAACCAACCTATGTGATGGATTCTAATGGGTTTGTCCCCGACCGCTCACCCCTCGATTTGTATTGCCTTGTTTGGGAAGGGCCGGATATTCGCGATTTGTCCAACATCCCCACCTTACTGCTCCAGTACCCTTTCTCGTCAGAGTGTTGGCTGCTAAACGGTTGGGGCGCCAAGGGTGCTGGGCAGTACGCCCGCAACCCGCAGCAAACCCTTGCTGCGAAACGGATTACAGCCTCGCGCCAGTCCGGTCTCTGTAATCTACTGCCAGAGTTCGGTAAGTGCAGAGGCGTTCGACTCTTGATCGGTGTGCCATGCGGACTGTCCGAGGCGTTCCATGCATATCCAAGCCAAGGTAGGAGGTTGCCAACCTCCAAGGTACCGGGAAACGGCTGTGCCTATTTGCGAGGGATGGCACCAGACGCCTCTAGCTCGGCAATCCGGGCCCTCAACGCTGCCTCCCGGGCTTCTGATTCGCGCCGGGCTTGAGCTTCTACTTCTGCCCGGCTATCCGATTCCAGCCTTCGTTCACGCTCGCGCTCCTCGCCGGCTTCTGCCCGCAGCCGCCCTTCGCGCTCTCTCAGCCGTCCCTTGCGCTCTCTCCGACGCTCCCTTTCGGACTCGAGACCAGACCTCAAGTACTCCTTGGCCGCCGGGTCCCAAAACCGCAACCGCTGCCCGTCAAAATGCTGTTCCAAGCCCAGCAGCGGGCTTTTCACCACGAGCAAGCCCTCGCCGCGTCGTTCCGAGGGCAGACGCCGGTACCGCCCCTTCACCAACTGGAAGCCCTGCAGGCGCGGGTTGTGCAGCCCGCCTTTGGGGTCGTACAACCAGTACTCCGACACGCCCCACCGCCGGTACCGCTCTTTCTTCTCCTTGGCGTCCCCTTTCCACGTGCTGTCCGAGCCGAACTCCCACACCACGTCCGGCGGCTTGCCCACCAGCCAGATGCGGTACGACTTCTCCACCGGCCTGCGCACGTCGAAGGTCACGAACGCGTCCGGCGCCAGGCAGCTCGTGTTGTCCCCCTCCTTGTCGAAGACCAGCATGTCCACGCCGATATACACGCTGGGCCGACTCGCGAAATGGGTCTTCAGGCCATGGCGGGCGTACGCCATCACCGCCTCCTGCTCGGGGCTGGACGCCATCGGGAGGCCGTCCTCGCATGGGTATTCGACCGCGTCTCGCATAGGAAACGCGGGTGGCACTCTGCTCAAGGGGCGTGGCGAGGGCAGCAGCGGCGGTTGCACGACCGGCACGGAGGGCTGGACATCCGCGGCCGTCGATCCGGGGACGCTTTGCTGGGGTAGCTTGACTGGCATGGAATTCCGCAGGCTTCGTGAGCCGCAACGATTCAGTGTAGCCCGCCGCGGCCGGAACTCGCCGGAGCGATGCAGGGCTCATGAGCATTGACCTCGCCCTACTGTTCTATTGGGAACGGCCAGGCGCGAGGCTGGATTCCGTTTCGCAGCAAGGGCTTGCTGCGGGCGTATCGTCCAGCCCCCTTGGCGGCCCAATCCAGTCGCAGCAAATTCTCTGGCGAGAAAGGGCACTGAAGCAGTTAGGTGAGGATTTGGACGAATCACGAATGTCCGGCCATTCCCGTACAGGTCGATTCAAGTCGAGGGGTGAGTGGTCGGGGACAAACATATTAGAATCAATTACATAGGTCGGTCTCTTTGCACTCTAGAAAATGGAATCTCACGGAACTACCGCTAGGTGCGGCCTTCTCGGCGGCTTCGGGGAGCCTCGACGCATCAAGCGGAGTCCAGGCTTTGGACAACGTAGTGACTGCTAAAGTTAGGTTTAGGAACTCGCGGGCGATGCCGGAGATTTCCCCTTCGATCCTAGCGGCGGATTTCACGCGACTGGGCGAGCAGGTCGAAGCAGTTGCGCGCGGCGGCGCCCGGATGTTGCACGTCGACGTGATGGACGGTCACTTCGTGCCCAACATCTCGATCGGCATCCCGGTCGTACAGTCGCTCCGCCGGTCGACAGACTTGATCCTCGACTGCCACCTCATGGTTTCAAGTCCGGAACCGTTCCTCGAGCCGTTCGTGGCGGCGGGTGCGGGGATGGTCACTGTCCACCAAGAAGCCTGTCCGCACCTAGGCAGGGCGGTCGATCAGATCAAGTCTCTCGGCGCCACTGCCGGCGTGGCCCTGAATCCGGCCACGCCGCTGTCGACCCTCGAGGAAATCCTGCCGGACGTGGACCTCGTGCTCGTGATGAGCGTCAATCCCGGATTCGGAGGGCAGCCCTTTCTGGCAGCGAGTCTGCCCAAGATCGCGAGGCTGGATCGCGAGCGTCGCGAGCGGGGTCTGTCGTTCAAGATCCAAGTCGATGGCGGCGTGACGGCCGCGAACGCCGCGGATCTCGCTGCCGCTGGATGCGACATCTTGGTGGCGGGCTCCAGCGTGTTCGGAGCCGCCGATGCGGGCGCGGCATTGCGAGAGCTGAGCGATCAGGCGAACCTCCCCGTCTTGGTGCGTGCGTAGCGGGAATTAGGCTATATCTGCGAGAATGAACTTGCCGAGCAGTCGTATCATGGAATTCATGCTGGATCGACGATCCCTGCCCTTCGTGGCCTGCGCCATCTTGCTGGTCGCCGCCTTCGGGTGCGGACGCAGCCCCTACGACAATCCGATCGCCAACAACTCCCAGCAGCCGGACAAGATCCTGTTCGACAAGGCCGTGGAGAATATCGAGCGGCATCGCTACGAACTCGCCCGGATCACGCTCCAGACGCTGATCAACACCTATCCCGACAGCGAGTACATCGCGAAGGCGAAGCTGGCCATCGCGGATAGCTGGTATCGAGAGGGAACCTCGAGCGGGCTGGCGCAGGCCGAAGCCGAGTACAAGGACTTCATCACCTTCTTCCCCAACATGGAAGAGGCCGCCGAGTCCCAGTTGAAGATCTGCCAGATCCATTACAACCAGCTCCAGAAGCCGGACCGCGACAACGTGCATGCCGTGCGGGCCGACCAAGAATGCCGCCAGTTGCTGCTGCGATACCCGAACACGGTCTTCCGCGACGAAACGGAGCAACTGCTCCGGAACGTGCAGGAAGTGATCGCCGAAGGCGAGTATCGCGTGGGTCTCTTCTACGCCAAGAAGGGCAGCTTCCGGGCGGGTGCGAACCGGCTCCAAGCGGTGACGGACCACTACCCGCTGTTCAGCAAGGCCGACCTAGCCCTGTGGACGCTCGGGGAGAACTACGAGAAGCTGGGCGACAACTTCGAGGAGCAAGAGATCTCGGCCTACCGCAAGATCGTGTCCGACTACCCGCACAGCCCGTACTTCGACCGCGCGAAGGACAGGCTTGCCAGCATGGAAGCCGAGGCGCCGGAAGTCGATCCCGAGCGGTTCGAGGTCAACAAGTTCAATGTCGAGAACCGCGTCGAGCCGGGCAGGATGGGCAAGTTCTGGGGCCTGTTCCGGGGCAAGCCGGCGCTCGGGATGGCAGCGAAGGCAGGCGACCCGGCCATGACCACCTTGATGCCGCGAACGCCGCCCGGGCTCCAAGCCGCAGCAGCCGCGGCGACCGGCGTGACGCCCACTGCGGACGTGACGGTGGAGACGGTGACGGGCCCGAGCGCGCTGGACACCGAACCCGACGCTCGGCGCAATCGCCCCGAGTCAGAGACCGAACAGTCCGAGGAACCGGAATAACGCCCGTGGCAGGAGTTTTCGTCGCCGACGACAATCCGCACGTGCAGCGGATGGCCGAGGACGTGCTCGGCACGGAGGGTCACACCGTGACGGGCGTGCACGAGGGCTCGGGCCTAGTGGACCGCTTGGCCGAGGAAAAGCCCGATCTAGTGCTGCTCGACGCCACCCTGCCCGGTGTCAAAGCCAACGATGTCTGCCGCTCGATCCTGCAGCACGACGAACTCGGGAGAACTCGGATCGTCCTGCTGTCGGGTCCCTTGGAACCGGTCGACGAAGCGGAGGCAGCGCAAGCGGGTGTCTTCAAGGTGCTGCAGAAGCCGTTGGCCGCGAATGACCTGAGCACCTTGGTCGAAGGCATGTCGAGTCAAGACGAGGCCTCGGGCGAGGCCGACGAGGAACCTAAGTTTGAATTGGTGGAAACGTTAGTCCACGAGGCTCTTGTAGTGCCGGGTGCCGGACCGACACGAGAGGACATTCGGAAGCAAGTTGCCGATGCCGTGGCGGCCGCGATGCCCGCAGTGATCGACCGGATCGCGGATCGCATCGCGGACCGATTGAATCGATACAGGAAGGCTGCGCAGTAGTAGCGGCCGCGGGGCCGAGCCCATTCGAGGGCATGAGCGAAGCGCGTCTCATTCTGTGCGCGACGGCCCTGCCTCGGATACACTGTCGAATCACCTGCGGCAACAGGCGCCAAGGTACCGGAGTCGAATCATGAGACTGCTCTTCACCGTGACGGCAGGCCTTGCCTTGTGCGCCTGGGCGCAGGCTCGACCGCATATCGTCGTCTTCTTCACGGATGACCTCGGCGTGCTGGACACGACCGTTTACGGGTCCAAGGATGTTCAGACCCCAAACGTCGAACGGCTGGCAGCTGCCGGAATGACATTCGACCGGGCCTTCGTGGCTTCGCCGGCTTGCGCCCCGAGCCGGGCCGCCCTGCTCACGGGCCTCATGCCTGCACGGAACGGAGCCGAGGCTAACCACACGTATCCCAAGCCAGGCACCAAGTACTTGACCGCGAACTTGCATGACCTGAACTACGAGATCGCGGTATTCGGCAAAGTGGCGCACGGACAGGACAAGCCGGAATACGGCTTCGACTTCTACTCCCACCCGCGCGTCAACATGGCAGCCAATGTCCAGGAATACCTTGAAGAGCGGACCGGCGACGGGCCGCTGTGCCTGCTGGTGGGGGATCGGCGGCCGCATGTTCCCTGGACGGCCGACAACATCTACGATGCGGGGACGGTCAGTCTCCCGCCATACTTCATCGACACGCCCGAGACGAGGGCGCATCGCGCTCGGTACTACTCCGACATCACCGGGCTCGATGCGGAATTCGGGCGCGTAGTGGACCTCGCCAAGGAACATTTGGGGGATGACGTCATCTTCGTCTTCACGAGCGACCACGGCGGGCAATGGCCGTTCGGCAAGTGGAATCTGTACGACGCGGGAACACGGGTGCCACTGATCGTGGCTTGGACCGGCCGCGTCTCACCGGGAACTCGAACGGGAGCGATGGTCAGCTGGATCGACCTGTTCCCCACACTGATCGATCTAGCGGGAGGCAAGACACCTGCGGACATTGACGGGAAATCGTTCCGTGCGGTCTTGGAGGACAAGACCACGGAGCACCGGAGCGAGATTTACACCACGCATAGCGCCGACACCGTGTTCAATGTGTATCCGATCCGCAGCATCCGCACCAAGCGATTCAAGTACATCCTCAATCTACTGCCCGACCACCTGCACACGAACCACTCGGACATACTGCGCAAGGACGGCGCGGGGGCGTTCTGGGATTCGTGGGATCGCACGGCGGAGACCGATCTGGGCGCGGCGGCGATCATGCGGCGCTATTTCCAGCGCCCGGCCGAGGAACTCTTCGACCTCGATGCAGATCCCCTCGAGCAAGTGAATCTCGCCGATCGACCTGAACATCGTGCCAGGGCCCACGAGCTGAGAGCGAAGCTCGAGCACTGGATGGATGATCAAGGGGACAAGGGGACGGTCATCGGCGATCCGTACCCGGCATCCGGTCCGCGTCCTGACGCAGCGGCGGTCGGTCGCGATTAGGCCCTAGCTCGCAGTTGCGGCGTATTACGCCTTTGTTTGCGACTAGATGCCACGCCCCATGAGTCGCGACGACTCGACCTTCGCACGAACCTCTCTGTCACTCGACCTATCGGCCGTAGGCGTCTGCTGCCATTCCGCGAGCTGTTGGGAGCGGCCTTGAATATGGCCGCAGGACAGTTCTCCAATGACCACTGCTTGCATCAGGACGTTTCTGAAGTGCAGGCCCGCGGACATGTAGGTGGTCAATCCAGACCGACGTATCGACGAGTATCACTCGAAGAACACCGATCTACGTCGAGGAATGTACTCGAGGTCCGGTTGGCTCCCGCCGGCCAAAGCCAGCCGCGTCGCTGCAGCATTATGGATGTCCTGCAATAGGATCCGCATTGCGTCCAAGTACTGGATCTGGAGCGAGACTCTGGCGTCCGGCCCGTCGCCCATTTCGTGGGCACCACCTAACTCAAGGAACGCCCACCGTCCGAACGATCCTAGAGCGTTGACGCCCGGAATCCAATAATTCTTCATCGCCGCCGCCTTGTCCTTTGCGTTCTCTCGTCGGAACCCATTGACTTCGACGAGGACACGAAGCAGGTCGTCCTCGCCCTTGCCATCGTGAAGCAGCAAGATGAAGTCAGGACGGTAGACTCGCGGCTCCGAGCCCAACAGATAGGGAACCTCAAACCCTAGGCCTTCGTTCTTAACGTAGGCTCGAACCAAGAAGTCATTTTCGACGAAACGACAGAACTCAGCTTCCCATGATCTATCGCATGCCGCGTAGTTCACGTGACACATGCGGTCAGAAGTCTTCCAGAGCGACTTGCCAACGAATGTGGCAGTGTGATCGATTATTCTTGTGGAGCGGAAACGAACATCCCGGGTGGTACCGCTAGAGTTGTGGGGGTCTAGAACGACCCGTACGCGACGCTCGTCTGCGTAGTTGGCATCGATTCCGTGCTGGATGCGTTGGCAGGCCAATTTCAATGGCTCCCCATGTAAGACTTGCGCGGGGAAGGTTCCGCTCTCGCAGACAAGGTGTTTGTCCATCCACTGCTGGGCGATTGATCTGAGCTGTCCAAACAGGTAGTGCTTGGGCTGGCCGTCACCATCGCACCAGTTCCTTTCCAGCAGTCGTTGCGTGAGGTGGTCCAGCACGGTCGTCTGGCGCATGCTCTTCAAGTGCTTGAGATCAAGATCGACGCCCTGTCCAATTATGCCCTCACTGCGTGTGATCGAGAGGCCGACCAGCTCTGGCGTGAGAGGCAACGTCGAATCGGCATCGAAGGTAGCTGAAAGGCGTTCGTCAGGAAGTTCGTGTCGGTAGCCTACTGCCCGGGGGAACGTGATCTCGCACTTGTCCCGCTCCGGAATTGCATGTACTAGGACGGTCTCGGGCGGATTCATAGCTGGAGGCAATCGCGATCCGATGCCCGGAACCGACTGATCATTATACCCGCTGTGGGGCGTCCGTGCGGGAATTTGGACGGCCACCGCGAGGCCCCCCGCGGGTTGGTCTATGCTCCAATAGCAGTGGCCCTCGCATGTATCGCAATCCGCCATCCCTCCTTCCATGGATCGCCTCGGCGTTGCTCGCGACAGGCTGCGGTTCGGACGGCGGCCAAGACAGGCTGCCAGTCGGAGAGACGCTCAGCCGCGCACGTGCCGCCGACGGAAGCTTCATCTCCTGGCGGGAGCACATCATTGACGACTTGGAATCCGGAGGCGTGCCAATCGCGGGAAGCGATGGCCTCGCGGTTGCCGATCTCGATCTTGACGGTCACGAGGACATCGTCTCGGTACACGAGTCCGACACCGAATACGACGGTGTGCCCGACGGCCACATCCGTATCGCCTTCGGCACCGCGGACCCCGATCGGTGGACACTCGCAACGCTGGCCGAAGGGCGGGAAGCGGGAGCCGCCGAGGACGTCTCGATCGCAGACGTCAATGGCGACGGATTCCCAGACGTTGTCGCGGCCTGCGAATTCGAGCACCTGATCTACTTCCAGAACCCGGGCAAGAACGCACAGGCCGAGCGATGGGAACGGCTGATCCCCACCGCCGCCAGCGGCCGCGGTTCGTTCATCAGGGTGTTCTTCGCGGACTTCGACGGGGACGGCAGGCCTGAGGTGGTGGCGCCGAACAAGGGCAGTCAGTCCGGTGACCGCAACGAGACTACGTTACGGCCGATCAGTTGGTACGAGATTGACGGCGACCCGCTCAAGGACGAATCGTGGAAGGAGCACGAACTCACCAGGGTTGCCGTACCCATCAACTCCCGGCCGGTAGATCTAGACCAAGACGGTGACATCGACATCCTCGCCTCCTCGCGTGCCGAAGCGCGGCTGTTCTGGTTCGAAAACCTAGCAGGGTCAGAGATCGAGTTTCGCGAGCACCGCATCGAGATCGCAGTGCCCGACGATTACGGGCCGATTCGAGTGACGGGATTCATGTTCGCCTTCCTCGACTTCAACGGGGATTCCCGGCTCGACGTGCTGTTGTCCGAGGGCCGCTCTAACGTCGTCTGGCTGGAACAGCCGGCGCAACAGGGCGATCCTTGGCCGTTGCATCGGGTGGGCACGATGGCTCCGGATTCCGCGACCGGGCTGACAATTACGGACATCGATGGCGACGGCAAGCAGGACATTTTCTGCGGCAGCTATAGCCAAGGCCCCCGCGACAGGGACGGACCGGACGTGACGGAAGCGATGCCGCTGGGCAGGCTCGCGTGGTTCCGCAACCTCGGAAACGACGGGGAGGACTGGGAGCGCCACGACATTTCGCGCCGGAAGCGCGGCATGTTCGACATGACGGTTCCTCGAGATCTTGACGACGACGGGGACATCGATTTCATCGGCACTCGAGGCAACAGCCTGCCATACGACGGCGTTTACTGGATCGAGCAGGTACGCACACCGGAGGCAGTTCCTTCGTTCGCACGGGCACGGATGGTCGACAGCGAGGAAATGCCGTTGCCTCGATAGGCGTGTATCCCGTCACCAAGCGATCTGGAGACCGCAAGCCTCTCACCCAGCCGCAGCGTTTGCGGACATGGCCGCGAATGCCAGAAGATGGAGTCCTATGTCCCGGTATGTTCTCGCCTGCGACGAGGGAACTAGCAGCGCCCGCGCAATCGCGTTCGATAAGGAGGCCCGGGCCGTTGCGACCGCCCAGCGCACCGTCCCGACCCAGTTTCCGCATAGCGGGTGGGTGGAACAAGAAGCGGAGCAGATCTGGGAGATCCAGCGGGGTGTTGCCGAAGAAGTGGCGATGCAGTGCGGGGGCTGGGAGACGATCGATTCCATCGGCATTACCAACCAGCGGGAAACGACAGTCATCTGGGATCGCGCCACGGGCAGGCCGATCGCGCCCGCGATCGTCTGGCAATGCCGTCGGACAGCGGGTGCTTGCGCCGGACTGGCAGCGGCCGGGCACGCCGCCGAAGTCACCGCATGCACCGGATTGGTGCTCGATCCGTACTTCTCCGGCACCAAGATCGGTTGGATCCTTGAAAACGTGCCAGGCGCGCGCAAGCGCGCGGAAGCCGGGGAATTGGCCTTCGGCACGGTTGATGGCTGGCTGGTCAATCGGCTGAGCGGCGGCAAGGCTCACGTCATCGACCGCACCAACGCTTCGCGCACACTCCTCATGGATCTGAAGACAGGCACGTGGAACGATTCAATGCTGTCGCTATTCGGCGTGCCGCGACCGATGCTCCCCCGAATCGTGCAGTCCAGCGGCGTAATGGCCGTGACCGACGGAAATTCGTTTGGCCGCGAGATTCCCATTGCAGGAATCGCAGGCGACCAGCAAGCCGCGCTGTTCGGACAAGCGTGCTTTAGCCCCGGCTTGGTGAAGAACACGTACGGCACGGGCTGTTTCGCGTTGATGCATACAGGCGAGAAATCGGCGCCCTCTCGCCACAAGCTCTTGTCGACCACCGCGGCCTCCCCACCCGGTCGCAGCGATTTCGCATTGGAGGGCGCGGTGTTCGTCGCGGGCGCGGTCGTGCAATGGTTGCGCGACGAACTCGGCCTGATTGGCGACGCGGCGGAGTCGGAGCAAGCGGCAAACGCCGTGGATGACACCGGAGGTGTCTACTTCGTCCCGGCGTTCACGGGGCTCGGAGCCCCGTATTGGAATGCCGACGCGCGAGGCGTGATGACGGGCCTCAGCCGAGGAACTCGTCGGGAGCACGTCGTGCGGGCCGCTCTCGAGTCCATCGCCTACCAGACACGGGCCTTGGTCGAAGCGATGGAATTGGACAGCGATTCACGGATCACCGAATTGCGAGTCGACGGCGGCGCCACAGCCAACGACTTCCTGATGCAGTTCCAAGCGGACATCCTCGGAGTCCCCGTCGTGCGTCCGGCCTACTCAGAGACCACCGCGCTAGGCGCGGCATTCCTCGCAGGTCTCGCGACCGGATTCTGGAGCGCGACCGCAGAACTGGAGAGCTTCTGGCGCGTGGACCGCGAGTTTGAACCGATCATGGATCACGTGAAGCGGGACGCGCTTTACGAGGGCTGGCAGGCAGCCGTGCAGAGAGCCCTCTAGCCATACCCCGTCATGCGGTGCTCCGCACGCGGTACCGATCCAATTGCTCGGGAATCACCGCGACGCCGAGACCTGGAGCGGTAGGAAGGAACCAGCGGCCGCGTTCCAGCCGAATCGGCACTTCGACGATTTCTGTCCGGAAGGGGTTTTCCGTGCGGTCGCACTCGATTAGCTTGTCTTCCGGGGTCAGAGTGAACGGTTGCCGCGGTCGCGCGGCGTAGAAGTGCAGCGCGGCGGCCTGACCGATCGTCGAGCCCCAGGCATGGGGCGTGACGTGGATGCCTGCAACCGATGCGAGCGTGGCGATCTTCATGGCCTCCGAGATGCCCCCGCATGCGCAAACATCCGGTTGCGCGTAGTCAAGAGCTCGCATGCGGAACCACTTCTCGAATCCGAACCGCGTGTACTCGCATTCGCCTCCGGCGAGCGCAACCCCCACAGAGCGTTTGACTTCCAAGTACGCTTGAGGGTCCAAGGGCGAAACCGGTTCCTCAAACCAGTGGATCCCGTATCGCTCGACCCGGCGAGCCAGATCAATCGCTTCGCGGGGAGTGTACGCATGATTCGCATCGATGGAGAGTCTGCGCTCCGTACCGATGTACTCGCGGAGGGCGGCCACGTTCGCGGTGTCGCGCTCGATGCCGAGGCCGACCTTCATCTTGACCGTGGAGAATCCCGCCGCTACGGCCTCCTCCGCCTCCCTCCGCCACCGCCCTTCAAGCGGGTCGTCCCCGCCGAAATAGAATCCTGTCCAGTAGCATTCGATCGATTCGACCGGACCCGACCCGAGCAGTCGATAGAGAGGCACGCCGGCGTCCTGCGCCTTCAGATCCCAGCAGGCGATATCCAGAGCCGAGATCGCGGCGAGCATGACGCCCTTCTGTCCGTAATCGATGGAGCGGGCGTAGAGGAGTTCCCAAAGGGATTCCACTCCGCGAGGGTCATGGCCTAGGACCAAGGGACCTAGAAAGTCGCGCAGGATGCCAGCAGTGACGGCTGCCGGACCGTACGCTTCGCCCCATCCGACATGCCCGTCGTCCGCGACCAAGCGGACGAGCGTCGTCTCCCGATGCGAGTAGCTGAACTGGGAGAAGACAAACGGGCGATCCAACGGAGCGATGAGGTGGTACGCGTCTACGGTTCGGATTCGCATCGAATTGCTATATTACGCAGGATGAAAGCGATTCGCATTCACCAAACCGGCGGCCCCGAAGTTCTGCGGTTCGAAGAGACGCCCGAGCCTGTGCCCGGCGCCGGCCAGGCCGTCGTCAAGGTCGAGGCATCCGGCGTCAACTTCATCGACACCTACTTCCGCACCGGTCTGTATCCCGCCCAGCTCCCGATCACCAATGGACAGGAGGGTGCCGGCACGGTCTCCGCGGTGGGTCCTGACGTGACGAATGTAGCGGTGGGAGATCGCGTCGCATTCCTGCAACCGCACAGCTCGTACGCCGAGTACGCCGCGGCGACTGCGGCGAGACTGGTCAAGATCCCGAACGGCGTTTCGACGAAGGTGGCCGCCGCGGCTCTGCTGCAGGGAGGAACCGCGCACTATCTCGTGCGGTCAACATTCCCGGTCGGCCCGACACACACCGCGCTTGTCCATGCCTGCGCGGGCGGCACCGGGCTGCTGATCGTGCAGATGGCGAAGCGATTCGGAGCGCGGGTCATCGGAACTTGTTCCACTGAGGAAAAGGCTGCCAGAGCGCGCGAGGCAGGCGCGGACGAGGTCATCCTTTACACCCAAGAGGATTTCGAAGCCGCGTGCCGGAGGCTCACGTCGGGAGAAGGAGTCGATGTGGTTTACGACTCCGTGGGAAAGACGACATGGGTCGGCAGCCTCAACTGCCTGAAGCCCCGAGGCATGATGGTCACTTTCGGCAATGCTAGCGGGGCGGTGCCGCCCTTCGCGCCCCTTGAACTGTCCAAGCGGGGTTCGCTTTTCGTGACCCGTCCGACACTCAACGATTACGTTGCGACGATCGAAGACCTGCGGTGGCGCACTGCAGATATATTCGGATGGATCGAACACGGGGAACTCCAAATCAGCATCGGTGGCGAGTTCGCGCTGTCAGACGCCGCAACGGCCCAGACGATGCTGACAGGGCGGAAGACGAGCGGCAAGCTGCTGCTGATACCCTGATCGGCAACCAGGGCGCTGTACCTGCGGTGGCCTTGCTGGAATCGAAGCGAAGGTCGCTTCTAGCGAATTGGCGGCTCGCCACCGCGCAGGAATCGGAGCATGCTCGGGGCAAACGAGATGCTCTTGCGGAGAGCGTCCGCTTTGCTCTACCACCGAGTTGCGATACAGCGTCTCAGCTTCGCGCTGCACAGTGCCGATCGCTAGGACTAGGGCCGCGCCACGCTCGTGGTCGCAATCCGGCCTCCGCCTTGGCTGGCTATCGGCTCCGCTTCGCCTTCCAAGAGCGCGAACACGGTCTCGGGGCCATCCAGCAGTTCTGGCGCGCTGTAGCGTTGTACGGACTGGGAGCCTGCGCCTGCATCGCTTCACCGAGCTGTACACGACCCTATCCATTGGATCGGTCTCCAATGCAATCAAAATCGGAACAACATATTTGTTTTCAACACTTTACGATTACTTGATAGTGTGCAAGGTTAACTTCGGCATGCGATGGGGCGCGATATGCGCTAGAACAGCCGATTCCGGCATCCGGACAGGCGAGTGAACCTAACTTGCAAGTCTTTATTTCTCAATCGTTTACATACAGTTTTCTCATACTACGACCGAGTGCATGACGGTCACTGCGAGCCCTCGCACAGAGACCATAAGGTATCGCTTGAGGTAGTTTCGCGCGATTCGACAACTACAGAGCACCTCCCCCTGCTGATCAACCGATTCCGATGCGCGTGGCGGTAGGACGCCGTGGTATTGTGTTCGCCAATGTCGCCACGCCCCCTCGCCCTGATCGCCCTTGCCTGCATCTGGTTCAGCTTGCCAAGTTTGGCTGCCGAGCGTCCGAACGTCGTGCTCGCCATTGCGGACGACTGGGGCTGGCCACATGCTAGTGCCTACGGTGACCGCGGGGTCAAGACCCCGACTTTCGATCGGCTTGCGAAGGACGGGGTGCTGCTCGAGAACGCCTACATTTCCTCGCCATCCTGCACGCCGAGCCGAGGCGCGATCATTACCGGACAACAGTTCTGGCGGCTGGGAGGAGCCGGAAATCTGTGGAGCGTCTGGCCCTCGTCGTTCGCTGAATATCCGAAGCTGCTCGCCGCTGACGGCTACTTCGTAGGCAGTTACCGCAAAGGGTGGGGCCCTGGCACCTACCCGGAAAGTTCGGTCAGTCCGGCTGGCAAGGTCTATAGGACCGTCGAGGCATTTTTCGAGGCCCGTCCCGACGACATGCCGTTCTGCTTCTGGTTCGGAGCGAGCGACCCGCACCGCCCCTACACCCCGGGGACGGGCGTGAAGGCGGGCGTGAAACTGGAGGATGTCCATCTATTCGAGCACTACCCGGATTCGGAAGTCATCCGCAACGATGTCGCAGACTACTACTTTGAGGTGCAGCGCTTCGATAGCGATGTGGGGAAACTCGTCGACTTGCTCGAGCGCATGGGCGAACTGGACAACACCCTGATCGTCATGACCGGCGACCATGGGATGCCCTTCCCTCGCGGCAAGGGCAACCTTTACGATTCCGGGGCGCGCGTACCCATGGCCATCCAGTGGAAGGAGCGCGTGCCCGGCGGGCGGACGGTAACGGACTTCGTGTCAACGACCGATATCGCGCCGACGTTTCTTGACGCGGCGGGCCTTGCTGTCCCAGCGGAAATGACGGGGCGCTCGCTTGTGAGCATGCTCGCCTCCGGCAAGGCCGGACGGATCGAATCGGGGCGCGACCATGTGCTGATCGGTCGCGAGCGACATGTCGTCGCGCAGGAATCACCCGACTTGGGAGGCTATCCGTCGCGCGGGATCCGCACGGACGAATTCCTCTACATCCGCAACTACCGGCCGGACCGCTGGCCCGCAGGCACTCCGGATTACAAGAACTCCGCCTCACCGAACGCGTGGCTGGCGGACTGCGACAACAGCCCGACGAAGTGGTTCCTTTGGCAGAATCGCATGGATCCTGCGCTCAAGCGTTACTACGACCTAGCCTTTGCGAAGCGCCCGGCCGAAGAACTCTACGACTTGAGGAAGGATCCCGGCCAGGTGAGCAACGTCGCCGACGGTGCGGAATACGTGCCGATCCGCAAGCAGCTCGCCGTGCGTTTGACGCGGAGCTTGATCCGGCTTGACGACCCGCGAATGGCGGGTCGCGGCGATCTATTCGATGTGCAGCCGTATCTTGGAGGCTCGCCCCGATTCCCGGATCCCTAGCGGTAGTTCAAGGGACTTCGTCTACGAGAGCGTTGGCACCTTGCGGTAAACGCTTGTCGGCGGTGACTCCCATCTGCACGGCACCCACGAGCGCATCCTTGCGCCCCTCACCCCCGCAGGCTTCGTGCGCCTGCCGACGCGGAACCTGAATTGAGTCGCGGTCGACCTGCCAACTCATCCACCCCTCGGCCGTGTCCCAGCCTGCCGTCTCCAGACGTAACGCAATATCGACCGTCATGGGCACCCGGCCCTCGAGCACATCGGCCAAGTCCGCACTCTTGACACCGAGCCTAGCGGCAGCCTCCGGCACTCCGAGATTGAATCGCTCGAGGATGCCAGTCAGGTCCGCGCCGGGGTGCGAGGGATTGCGGCGCAGCTACTCGACGGCTGACTGGAGCACATCGGGGGGCATGGACCCGTCGACTGTGTACAGCTCCGGGCGCGGATCCGAGTCGGGTCCTCTCGATCAAGGTCTGTGGGCATAGCTGTTTCCTCCCCGTGTCGGTAGCTCGCCGAGTTCTGATGGTAGTCGAGCACATCTACACTGTAGTTGGCCTCGCCAGCATTGACACCATGCCTTAAGCGATTGATTCTATTCGGTTTACAGCAACCAGCAAGCCCGTGACTAGCGCATGCAGTTGATTCCGATAGGTTTGTCGTGACCTCTTGCCTCTCGCATCGTATTACCCTCTATGGCAAGGCTTGGATATTCGCCTTGCTTCATAATTCCTGATTGACATTTTCGGCTCTCTTCCGCGACCATAGTATTTCCCTATCATCCCCCATGGCATCCATCATCAAGAAAGTCAAGGGCGGCAAGCCCTACTACTACATCGCCGTCTCCCAACGTGTCGACGGCAAGCCCCGCATCGTCCAGCAGACCTACCTTGGATCCGTTGATCGCATCCGCGCCATCTTCAGCCAGAAGACTTCTCCCGTACCCGTCCACGCCACGCCCCTCGAACTCGGCCTCCCCGGTGCCCTCTGGCAGGCCGCCCAAGACTCTGGCGTCTGCGCCGCCCTCGACGCCGCGTGGAACCCGCCCCGCCAAGGCCCCGCCCTGTCGCACTTCCTACTGCTTGCGGCCTTCCACCATGTCTGCAACCGCGGTTCCGACACCAATGTCGCCGACTGGTATGAGCGCACCATCCTGCGCCGCCTCTGGGACTTCCCCTCTGAAAGCTTCTCGCCCCAAGCCATTCGGGATCGATTCGACTCCATCAATGTCTCCCCCATCCCGCCTCTTGGCCGGCCCGAGACCGACGACGAGTTGCTCGCCGCCCAGAACCGGCTGCTCCTAGCCTTCCGAGACCGCAATCTCGTCAGCGAGTGCGTGGTGGCCTACGACACCACCAACTTCCACACTTGGATTGACTCCGACAGCGAGCGCAGCCACGGCAAGCAGGCGCATCACGAGATACGGCAGACCGGCCTCAGCTACGCGCTCGATGCCACGCACGGCTTGATCCTGATGCACCACGTTTACCCCAAGAACATCGGCGCCAGCAGCAACCTGCCGGAGTCCTTGGAGCGCATCGCGGGCCGGCTCGACCGGGCAGGCATCCAGCGGAACAACGTCACCGTGACCCTAGAAAATGGCTCGGCCGCGCTGGACGATATTCCGGCCTTGGAACGCTCCGGGCTGGGCTGGATCATGGCGTTGCCTTGGCATGAAGCGCCGACCGAGTTGCGCCAGCGGCCGTTGCAGCAACTGGCACCGGTCGGTTCGACACATCCGGGCGTGCAGGCCATGGCCGAGCGCTGCATGGTGCATGGCACCGAGCGGCTGTGCGTGCTGCGGCACTCGGCGACCGATGCCGCCGAGCAGTTGGACGGCGTATCGGACTCGTTGGCAAGCGCCTTGCGGAAGCTGCAACGGCTGGCGCGCGACCTTGCCAAACCACAGCGGCAACCGCCAACCGAGGAGCGTGTGCAGCAGCGCGTGCGGAAGGCGTTGGGACACAACCACGTGCCGGACTTGGTGCAATACGCTCTGACCGCTCGCGACGACCACTGGGAACTCAGTTTCCACGACGATCCGGACGCGTTGGTGCGTCTGCACCAGGAGTTACTCGGGCGGACGGTGCTGGTCACCAACCGAGACAGTTGGGGCGCAGCGGAAGTGGCTGCGGCGTACAGTCGGCAACAGGACATGGAGGGCGCGTTCCAAGAACTGCTGGAGGGCGGTTTAGCGGGCTGGAGCCCAGCCGATCCAATAACGGACCGCAAGCTGAAGGTGCATACGTTCTGCTGCATGCTGGGCGTGTCCCTGCTGCACTACCTGCACCGGCGGGTGATCGTTGCAGGGTATCCGGATCTGACCCCGGAGCGGTTGTGCGCGGAATTGCGGGATGTGCGGCAACTCGATTTGCAGTATCCGCCCGCCACCAAGCACTCCAAGCCATGCGTGGTCTCGGTGCCTTCGAGCCAGTCGGAGACCCAGCGGAGCCTCGTGCAAGCGCTGGGAATCGACCGGCTGGTTCCGGCGTCTGCCGCCAAGGGCAATCCGTAAATCGCCACCACCTCGCATTCGGTGCTTGCGGACCGAGGCATTCCAGCTACGCGACAGCCTGAGTGGGCCTCGAGCACCGCTGTTGCTACTGTTGCAACAGGTTCGTATGTTGGAATCGATGACGCGGAGAGCGATCCACCGTTCGATGCTGATTGCTACTCCCGGGGGGCCGCAACTTCGGTCCAGCGATCCAGTCGCAACCGCGAGAACTTGTCCGTTTCGCTGCGTGGCGGGTTCACCGTGACTGCGGCGATTTCGCTAACACCATGCGGGCTGCCCTTCCCAATCCAAATCTTCAAGCCCAGAGCAACGAGCACCACCGAGCGACCGGTGGCGGAATGAGAGGCTAGCGCGGCCCGTCACAGCCTGAGCATCGCTGGTTCCGCCGTTGGGATACCATGGCGTAAACCGACCGGTAACGGCAGCCCGGCACGCCAGTCGCGTCCGCGAAGTTCCCGCGCGGAGGCGCGAACCGGGCCCCGCACCACACCATAGGGGAGGGCGTTCGTTGGAATCTCAGTTTGCAAGCCGAGGCAAGGAATCGATCCTGCGGAGGAACCCGGGATCCGCGGTTCGGTTACCCCGACGCGAGCGCCTTGCATGGGTGCTGGGTGTCTGGGCGCCCTGCCTGCTGTACGCGATCATCCGCTACAACGTCTTTAGCGGCGTGGCTTGGACGCACTTGCCGCTGTACATCGTCAATAAGTCGGCGGCTCTGGCGGGGGTCATCCTGATCGGGCTCGCGTACGCGGTCGGGAAGCTGTTCGGCGGGCCGGCCGGCTCCGAGCCGGTGCGTGCCAAGGCGAAGTTCCTCGGCCTGGCTGGCTTCTCGATGATCACGGTCCACGTTCTGATGTCGATGGTGCTGCTCTCTCCTGCCAACTACGGGAAGTTCTTCGAGGCTTCCGGAAAGTTCAATCTGAGCGGCGAGTTGACGTTCCTATTCGGCGTGCTCGCTTACGCATGCCTGCTCTTCCCCGCGATCACGACCCTGCCCTACATGTACGACGCGCTCGGCATGGACCGCTGGCTCCAAGCCCAGCACATGGGCTACTTCACTCTGGCCCTGGCGTGCGGACACACTCTTGCGATGGGCTACAAGGGCTGGGTAGACCCATCCGCTTGGCCGGGAAGCATGCCGCCAATCACAATGCTCGGTTTTCTCGTCGCGCTAGCGGCGCTCGGCGTGAAGCTCGCAGCCACTCGGAAGCGGAAGTGACGCTCGGCGGTGTGCGGGTCGCGCTACAGACGATGGACTAACGTGGCGATCAATGCCGCGCGGTCCGCAACGCGATTGACCAAGATGCTCTCGTGGGCGGCGTGCGCTCCTTCGCCTACCGCTCCGAGCCCGTCCAGCGTCGGAACGCCGATCGCCGCGGTAGTGTTGCCATCGGAACATCCCCCGACGGAAGCCTCCCCGAGGGTGACACCGTGCTCCGCCGAGATCGCCCGAGCTAGCGAGAACAACTCGGCGACCTCGGGCGTCCGCTCCAACGGCAGCTTGCGGGTGCCGCCCGAGACGCTGATCGAGCAGCGGGCATCCTCCGCTTCCAGAGCCTGAAACTTCGACTCGATTTCCTCCGCCTGCTGGCGCGTCGCGAATCGGACATCGACATCCACGCTCGCACGCTCGGCGACCACGTTAGTGGCCGTCCCGCCACGGATCATGCCGGGATTCACGGTGAGGCCGCGCTCCAAGTCTGTCCACGACGCGAGGTGCCGGACTTGGACGGCAAGTTCGACGATCGCGTTCGCTCCCGCCGCGAAGTCAAGCCCGGCGTGGGAGGCCTTGCCCCCAGCCTGCACTTGGAACGTGGCGCCTCCCTTGCGCGCGGTCTTCAGCTTCCCGTCCAGGCCCGCGCTTGGCTCGGCGACCAGCACGGCACGGCTCGCGCGCGCCTCGGATTCGGTGTACGGCGTGGACGTCGGACTCCCGATTTCCTCGTCCGAATTCAACTGGACGACGAAGCGCCGGTCGCAGGTCAGGCCTAGGTCGCGCAAGGCCCGCGCGGCATAGATCATGTAGGCAACGCCGGCCTTCATGTCGAAGACGCCCGGTCCCCAGAGGCGTCCGCTCTCCTCCCGCCAAGGCATCCGGTGAATGGTGCCTACCGGCCAGACCGTATCGAGATGGCCGATGCCTAGGACTTGGCCGTCACCGCGAGTCGGAATGTCGAACTCGATTCTCAAGTGATCCCCGTGGTCGGGCTGCGGATACCGCGTGACCGAGGCGATGTCCCGGACCTCGTCCTCGACCCTGCTGGCCGCGCGATCAACGCACCCCTTCTCGCTCGTAGGCGATTCGATTTCGACGAGGCTGCGAATCAGTTGCACGATGGCGGCTTGCTGCCCGCGCATGTATTCGAGAATCCGCGACGCATCGGTCATCCGGTGCCCTCCAGTGGCTGCATGCCTAGTCCGCGACAATCAGGGCAAGGCCGGGTTGGAGGCGCACTGCTGCGACACCGGGCGGCAGTCGAGTGGGCTCCCCCGTCAAGTACGGAGCTAATTCCGGGGGAGCGAACGATCCCAAGAACCATTCGAGCACCGTTCCGGACAATTCCACTCCATCGATCTCAATTTGCACCACGTCCGTAGTGGCGAATCCGCTCTCCCCGTCAAAGTCCACTTCCAAAGCGATGCGACGGGTCCCTTTAAGGAGCAGGCGCATGAGAACCGGGAGGTCTTGCACGGATTCGCCAGCCTTCTCGAGGTCGACTTCCGCGCGGATCACCGCGCCGCCCTCGCGGAACGCGATCTCGGGACCGCGAATCGCATCCGGCACGGTCGGCGCGGCGTGATACCGCAGGAACGCATTCATCTCGTCCTGCGGCAGCTCCACCGTTGCGCCGCTCGGAACCTCTCCAGCCGCCAGCCGCTGGAACTTCCGGGCGGCCGACAACGAGGCTTCCTCGCTGATCGCGGCCGCGAGGACGGTTCCGCTGAGTGCGAGCAACCAACTCAACCGTAATGCCAGCAGCGCGTTCATCTTCGTGGCCTGCCGATCGCTAGCGCTCCGCTTCCCCGCCATCCGAGTCGACTAGGGCCTGCAGGACCCGCTTGGCAGCCGCTTCCTCGGCAGCTTGCTTGCGAGAACCCGTGGCCGTGGCCGTGCGTCCAGCGCAACGCACCTCGACCCGGAACGTGCGTTCGTTCGGTGCGCCTGCCTGCGACAGGACGGCATATTGCGGAAGCTCGAGGCCGCGCTCCTGCAGCCACTCCTGCAAGGCCGACTTGCCCCGTGTGCGATCCATTTCCGCTCTGGCATCCGGGACCGCCGTGCCATTCAGCAGCAGCAGCCCGACCACGCTTGCGGCCGACCCCATGCCACCGTCCAGATAAACGGCTCCGACAACCGCCTCCAGTGCGTCCGCTAGCAAGCGGGGCTTGTTGCGGCCGCCGGCTTGGTCCTCGCTGGGGCTCATTCGGAGCAGGGTGCCGAGTTCGACGCGACGGGCGGCTTCCGCTAGGTTGCGGTTGCTGACCAGCATCGACCGCAGTTTGGAAAGGCGGCCTTCCGGTTCCTCGGGGAATTGGCGGTACAACTCGGCCGAGACCGTGGCGCTCAAGACCGCGTCGCCGAGGAATTCCATGCGCTCGTTGGAGGCCCCGGGATCATTTGCCGCGGAACGATGAGTCAACGCTAGGTCCAACAGACCCCAATCATGGAAGCGGTATTGCAAGTGCTCCGCGAGCTTCTGCAATGGCTCGACCTTCGGCATGGCCGCCGACGCAGATGGCCAAGAGAGCGACCCGGCCAAACTCCCAGCGATTCGCTACTTGGCTCCCAGCGACGCGCACAGATCCGAGCCGTCGGCGGATTGGACGCCGCCCGCCGCGGTGCAGCGCTGGGCCATTTCCGTAGCCTCGACGGACTTGCCCTGCTTGGTGAGGGCTTGCGCCAGATTGTACATCGTGAACGCCACCGGATTCGGGGCCATCTCGAGAGCCTTGCGCAGAGATTCCTCGGAGGCATCGTAGTCCTCGCGCTTCAGCGCCACGATGCCGACCGCCTCATGCGACTGAGACATGAACTCCATCTTCGTGTTCAGCCAATCGTCGTCCGACATGTTCGGATCCATTTTCGGCAGCGTCGGGATCAGGGCCATCGCCCGCTTGGCGTAGTCGTCGGCCTTCGCCAGCTTCTCTTCCTTGTCGAGGTCGAACTCGCGCGTGCGGGTGGGTATCGCCCCGGCGAGGGACAGCAGCGTGCCGGCCAGCACTCCCGGTTGGGGATCGGAATCGAGCACCATCTCGCCGTAGAGCAGCATGCTGTCGAAGTCGTTCAGCTGCTGGTAGGAGAGCATCGTCATGTAGCAAGCCACTCCGAAGAACTCGCTCTGGGGGTAAGCCGCGACGAACGCCCCGCCAGCGGCAGCCTTGTCTTCGGGAGACATCGCGTTCTGCAGCGCCATGAAGGCGTTGTACTCCTCCTCGGACTTGAACCCGCCCTGTCCGGACAGCCCGACCGCACACAGCAAGGCCACCAGTATCAAGGTCGCAAATCGTTTCATTGGATCGTATCCTCCAAGCGGTTCCGCGAGCGAACGCCGTCGCGCCGTTCCCAGTGTAACGCTTGGAGGCGCGGAACCGCATCGGCGGCGCAAGAACCGACCGCGCGCCTCTGCAGCCGAATCCGCCGTCGCAAACGGGCGGCCCTGCGAAATCGGGACGGGATGCTTCGCCGAATCCAATGCCGGAATCCGCCCGCGAACCCTGCCAAGCGAGAGCCCCGCCGCCAAGCCGCGGACCCGTCGGGACCGTATAATTAGAGGAGTGCCTCGCGGCCCGGCTGCGAGGCTCAGCGCGCCAGTTCCGGGTCGGCCGAACGTGCCAGAGGATCGCCTTGAAATCCGGGGCGCTCGGGTCCACAACCTCAAGTGCATTGACCTGAGCCTGCCCCACAACCAGCTCATCGTCGTCACCGGCGTGTCCGGTTCCGGCAAGTCCTCGCTGGTCTTCGACCTGATCTACGCGGAGGGGCGCCGACGCTACGTCGAGTCGCTCTCCTCGTACGCCCGGCAGTACTTGGAGCGCATCGAGAAGCCCGACGTGGACGAGATCGCGGGCATCTCGCCGACAGTCGCGATTCGCCAGAAGAACACCACGCGCAATCCCCACTCGACAGTGGCCACGGCGACGGAAATCCAAGACTTCCTCCGGGTGCTGTTCGCGCGAGCGGCCCGGACGTACTGCCACAAATGCGGCAAGCGGGTCATGAGCGATGGCGTGGACGCCGTCGCCAACGCAATGCTCGCACAGCCTTCCGGATCGCGCTGGTATGTTCTCTTCCCTGTTTCTGAAAGCGAGGGCTTCGCACTCCTGTACGACGAGCGGTACGAAGAGTACCCATCCGCCCTCAAGGCGCGACTCGCTCAGCTGCGGGAGCGGGGGTTCGACCGCCTGTTTCAGGGCGGCCAAGTGTACCGGTTCTCGAATCCGGAAGAGTTGATCGAACTGGACTTGGACGCTGCGATCCATGTCCTCGCGGACCGTGTCGCGATCTCTCCGGAGATCCGCGAGCGCATCGCCGATGTCGTCGAGGTCGCCTACAAGGAATGCGGCAAAGTGATCTTCGCGTCTTCCGAATCGGACGCAGTGCGGCACCAGTTCAGTAGCGCGTTCCGATGCAGCGACTGCGCCATTGAATACCGACGGCCGGAGCCCAGTTGGTTCAGCACTAGCCCAAGTCAGATGCCGGTTTGCGAGCGATGTCGCGGCATGGGAACGGTGAAATCGTTCTCCATGGACTTGTTCATCCGCCGTCAGGACCTCTCGCTGCTGAAGGGAGCGGTCACGGGGTGGCAAGGCATGGCGAAGAAATATGCCGACCGCATGCTCAGGGCCGCGAAGCGACAGGGCGTACCGCTCGAGATTCCCTACAACCAACTCAAGCCGGAGGAAAAGCGCTTTATCGAGGAAGGCGGCGAGGGCTACGCGGGTATCCGCGGCACCCTCGAGGAGGTGAGAACGAAGGGATCGAGAAACGACAAGGCCCAGTTCATCCTCTGGGACGAGACCGTGACCTGCCCCGAATGCCAAGGCACCAAGCTCGCGCGCACGATCCGGAATGTCCGGCTGGGCGACAAGTCGATCGCAGCGGTGCTCAAGCTCACGATCGGCGAGGCCCGTGACTTCTTCGAGAATCTCGAACTGGAACGGGCGGAGGCCGTGATCGCGGACAATCCGCTGACCGAAATTCGGAGCCGGCTCCGATTCCTGTACGAGGTCGGTCTGGAGTACCTGCAACTGGAGCGCGAAGCGCGCACGCTATCCGGGGGCGAGGCCCAGCGCATCCAACTCGCGGGGTCGCTCGGCTCGCGGCTCGTCGGGGTGAGCTACGTGCTCGACGAGCCATCGATCGGTCTGCACCCGCGAGACACCGGCCGTCTCATCGACACGATCAAGAACTTGCGCGACCTAGGCAACACCGTCTTCGTGGTCGAACACGATCGCGAGATGATGAAGGCATCCGACCACTTGGTCGATCTAGGGCCTGACGCCGGCGAGCGCGGCGGAGAGGTCGTGTACAGCGGTACGTACGCGGCGATCCATGGCGGCAACGGATCCCTTACCGGTCGATACCTAGCAGGCTTGGAGAGCATCGACTTGCCCAGTCGGCGGCGACCGCGGAGGGGCGCTCAGGCGATTGAGTTCCTCGGTGCCTCGGCGCACAACCTGAAGGACATCGACGTGGAGATCCCGATCGGCCTGATGACCGTCATCACGGGGGTCTCGGGTTCCGGGAAGTCGACATTGCTGCACGACACGATCTTGTTCGCGATGGAGCACAAGTTGGGGGGATCCGGGGTGTTATGGAACCGGGAACAGGGGCACCCGTTTGCGTGCAGAAGCTATGCGGGGCACGAATCGATCCTGCGCACGGTGCTTGTCGATCAGGACACGATGGACCGGACTTCGCGTTCGGTGACGGTAACGTACATGCGGATTTTCGACGACATCCGCATACTGTTCGCGAGGACAAAGCAAGCTGTCGATCGCGACATGTACGCAACGCATTTCTCGTTCAACACGGGTGACGGGCGCTGCCCGACTTGCCAAGGATCGGGCAAGCAACGGATCGACATGCAGTTCCTGGCGGACATCGATCTGCCTTGCGAGGACTGCGACGGCCGCCGCTTCCGTCCGCAAACGCTGGCGATTCGATTCAAGGGCAAGAATATCTGGGACGTGCTGCAAATGTCGGTTCGCGAGGCGTTGGAGCTGTTCGCCGACCAGCCGTCGATCACGGAGCGTTTGAAAGTCTTGGAAGAGGTCGGCTTGGGCTACCTGCGCCTCGGGCAATCGTCCCAGCAGATGTCCGGCGGCGAGGCGCAACGGTTGAAACTGGCACTGCATATTGCCGACCACCTCATCGATCGGACCTTGTTCCTGTTCGACGAACCGACCACGGGGCTGCATTTCGACGACATCAAGAGGCTCTTGAAAGTCTTCGACCGGCTGATCGACAACGGAGCGACCGTGGTGATCGTGGAGCACAACCTGGATGTGATCAAGTGCGCGGACTGGGTCATCGATCTCGGTCCCGAGGGCGGCGAGAATGGCGGTCGCATCGTGGCCTGCGGCAAGCCCGAAACGGTTGCTTCGCATCCGTCTTCCCACACGGCGCGGTACCTGCGCGAGGCGCTGGCGTGAGACTGGCCGCCCTGTGGGCGCTGGCCATTCCGCTGGTCGCCCAAGACTGGACGTTCCCGCACAAACCCCACCTCCAGCGCGGCCTGGAGTGCCGGACCTGCCACACCGCGGCGGACGATAGCGAGGAGTCTACCGATCATCTGCTGCCCGACGGCGCGATTTGCGGAGTCTGCCATAACGGCAGCACCGCCCCTGAAATCGATGCAACCCCGCTGGCCCGGCGCGAGCCGCAAATCCGCAGCTACCGCTTCAACCATGCCTTCCACCTCGAGATGGGTGACGCGGGGCCGCTGATCGCGGCGGCGATCGACAGCGGCGATTATCACGGCAAGCCGGGCGACGCGAGGCGCTTTCTCGACAGCGGCAATGCCTGCGCCGCGTGCCACCGCGGACTGGAAGAGAGCGTTGCCGTGACCGAGGTGGCGCACATGCCGCGCATGGGTGACTGCATCGTCTGCCACACGAAGGTGGACAACCCCTTCAGTTGCAAGGAATGTCATCTTGACGGCGCGGAGCTGCTGCCCGCCGACCATACGAGGGAGTTCGCGGAACTGCACTCGACCGGCAGGCTCGGTTTCGACAAGCTCACTTGCCTGCCGTGCCACGGGCGGAACTTCCCCTGCATGGGCTGTCACTAACGCCCTACGATTGGGCAGAACTTGGATGCACGCGCACGGCCACCCGCCAGTCCTCTGGAAATTGCAAATCTCGTTGCTGGCGACCGTTGCGTTCATCGCCGTCGAGATCGCGACCGGTGTGGTGTCCGGAAGCCTCTCGCTGATCTCGGACGCCGCCCACAACTTCGCGGACTGCCTCGCGCTCGGGCTGGCGTGGTTCGCCGCTTACCTGCAACAGAAGCCCCCGGACCAGTCGAAGACTTTCGGCTATCACCGCGCAGGCGTGGTGGCCGCGCTCTTCAACGCCGCCTCGCTAATCGCGATGGCGCTGTGGATCCTCTTCGAGAGTTACGAACGTCTCGCCGCCCCGCGCGACGTGAACGAGCGGCTGATGATCTACGTGGCAGTCGCGGGCATCGCGCTGAACGTGTTCGTCATGCGCGCCCTGCATGCGCACAGCAAGGGGGATCTGAACATCCGGAGCGCGTACGTTCACATGCTGGGCGACGCCCTGGCGTCCGTGGGCATCGTCATCGGGGGCGCGCTCATCGCATGGACCGGGTGGCTTTGGGTAGACCCCGCGCTCTCGGCGCTGATCGGAGCCCTCATACTCTGGACCGGCGGGCGGATCGTGAGCGAAGCGCTCAACATCCTGCTCGAGGGATTGCCTGCGGGCATGTCGCTCGAGGACGTGCGCTCGGCCTTGCTAGAGGTTGACGACGTCCTCGAGGTTCACGACCTGCACATCTGGAGCTTGTCCGCCGACTCCCACGCGATGTGCTGCCATGCGGTGATCCCGGACAAGCCGCCTTCGGCCAGCCAATCGATCCTGGATTCGATTAACGAGACAGTGGCCGAACGCTTCGGAATCCGTCACGCCACCGTGCAATTCGAGCACCGCCCGTGCCAGCGCAATGCAATGGTCTGCTCCGAATCGGAGCATGGCTCCGCGCACAACGCCAGCGAAGGAAGCGGACGCTGCGCTCAGACCTTGTCCGGGGCCGGCACTGCGAAGCCCTTGCGGTAGGACTTCGTCAGCAAGGCGTTCGCTTCCTCGTCGTTGCTGAAGCGATTGGCCTTGCGGTCGAACTCGAGAATCGTACCCCGCTGGAAGGCGATGTTGCCGAGGTGCGCCAGAGCGGCGGAGTTGTGCGCCGTCTCGACCGGACCGTTCTGATCCTCGGTCTTGCGGCTGCGCACGGCGTCGATGAAGTTCTCGTAGTGCTTCGTGGGCGCCTGGCCGCTGTCGACGACTTCCGGCTTCCGACCGCGCAGGATTTCCCACTTGGTGTAGCCGGACACGACCAAGACGCCGTCGGACCCGTAGAAGATGTTGCCGTTCGCGGAACGCGTCTCGTGATTGGAATGCCAGAAGCGCACGGCCACTTCCGCCATCTTCCGCTCCGACTTGAACTGCATCAGCGTGGTCAGCATCTCGGGGGTCTCGCGGTGGTCGTCCCAGAGATAACGGCCGCCCGAGGACACGATCTGGTCGGGCAGCGTGACGCCCAAGCCCCACTGCAGCATGTCGGTCTCGTGGATGCCTTGGTTGCCGATCTCCCCGTTGCCGAAGTCCCAGGTCCAGTGCCAGTTGTAGTGGACGTGGCGCCGGGAATACGGACGCCACTTGCCGGGGCCGACCCACAGGTCGTAGTCGAGCGTCGACGGAGGCTTCTCGTCGGGGGCCGCTTCCAAGGCGGGGCGCCACTTGAAGATCGTGGCCCGGCCCATGTAGACATCGCCGATCGCGCCTTCGCGCAGCTTCTGGACGGCCTCTTGAATGGCCGCCGAACTCCGGAGTTGCACGCCGTTCTGGACGATTCGCTTGTACTTGCGGGCGGCTGCGATCAGGCTCAAACCCTCGTTGAAGGTGTGGGTCGCGGGCTTCTCGACGTAGACGTCCTTGCCCGCCTGGCAAGCCCAGATGGCGGCCAGCGTGTGCCAGTGGTTGGGCGTGGCGATGGTGATGACATCGATGCTGTCATCGTCCAAGACCTCGCGGAGGTCCTGCACGACCTTCGGCCGGTGGCCATGCTGCTTCTCGAACTCGCCTGCCCGCTTGCGGGCGATCTCGAGATCGGGATCCACGAAAGTGGTGACATCCACGTTGTCGATCGGCTGCAGCCCGTACATGTGGCTCTGGCCGCGCCCGTTGACGCCGAGCACGGCGGCGCGGATGCGGTCGTTGGCGCCGAGCACGCTGCTACCGGCGGCGAACGCGGTGGCGGGAGCCGCGGCCGCGGCGGCCTTGACGAATGTCCTTCTGCGGATAGCGGTATTGGAAGCCATGGTTACCCCCTGCACTAGCCTACCGCAACTCGCACGGCAGGGCAAGCTCCTAGACTCAGTTCCACGGGCCTGGACTTGCACGAACCGTAGAGTCCGAACGGTGCATTGCTCGTGCCGATGAGTGAAGTGGGCGACGACCTCTCTGTGTCATCGCTCCGAGAGTGTGTCATTTGCCAAACCGTCCGGTGTTGACGACTGCTACTGCACGACACAAAACCTCGGCTCTCGGGAGCGATTCGGACAGTTGTGGATATGCCTTACCCGACCCACCCGACTGTCGCGGCTGGCCTAGGGATTCACGACGAGGCCGAGCCGGGCCCAACAGCGGAAGCGTCCAGCCCGAGGCGGCGAAGAAAGCGGATTCTGCTTTGAAGGAGAGGACCGACTCGCGTCGGCACCTCGCTAGTGAAGGGTGGCCTTCTCGGACCTAGACTGGCATTGGGGCATGAGCGCACCAATGAACGGATGAGGCTTAGCTGCCGGACACCCCCGCCGCCTCGACTTTACCATGGCGGGCACCCCTTGTTTCCTTCTTGAAGGGTCCGGACGCAGCCCGGGGGTGGGACTGGCACGAAAAAACGGGCTGCTCAGGGGCTCCGAGAGGTGGTCAAGTGTCGACGGCGGTGCCCAGTTTCACTATGGCTGATCCGCGTTCGCGCGTGGATGGAGCTCTGCTGCAATAACCGCCTCTTCCTTGAGCCCAACGAGCTGACACTCAGTACTTGTCCGAATTCAGATCATCCAGCCCAACCCCATTCGAGCACCAAGTGCCTATCCCGACCACAAGTGTTCCGATCCGGCAAAAGTCGGATGCTATAGACTCAGGCGACAGGCCCCCGTGCGGGAGCGAAGACGGTCGATTCGCGATAGGCTGTTGAAACAGGGGCTTTGAGGCGCCTTGGACGCCCGGTGGAAGCGGGCAGTCGGCCAGTGAGCGTGTTAATGAACTCGATCATCAACGGCCGGCCGGAGATCCGCGAGGAGTGCAGTGGCAAATGCGTAAATGCGTGTCGAGCAAGCGCGTCGCTCCGGCGTATGGTACTGCGCAAGCACCTCTGACAGCCGTTTGCCCACATCAAGATGCGTTAGTCTGGCATCCATGCACTGCCTGAATCGATGAAGCTGCGAATTGGATCTAACCAAATTCGATTCGCCACCCGCGCATCGCTAATGCACGCTATTCGACATCACCGTTTACGATCTATACTGAGATGTAACACATGCTCAAACCACAAGATAGCCGCCTCCCCTTCCTTTTGTACAATTTCACTGATTGCTCGACTGTGGCGTATGCTATTCCTGAGTTCTGACAATTGATTAAACTTTATGGAGAGCGTATTCTTATTGACAAACTGCTGCTGGAATCCAAGCCAAAGATCCTTGTTAAGAATAGTGTCTTGCAACTCTCGCAGGTCACAATGATCTAGAATATACTTCATGCGATCGTCTTGGTTAATATCGATACTCAAGTGTTTCTTCGTACTGACTTGAATTCTTTCTTCCGACTTCTGCAAGACATGCGGAGGAATTCGATCGAACTCGCCCGCCAATGATTGGAATATTTTGGATCGCAGAGTAAGTTCGATACGCTCGATTCGTCCATCTAGCTCACGAAATAGCGGCGGCAAGTGTATCCGTCTCTTAATCAGCAGTTCCTCAATTGCGTCAAGAAATGTACGCTTGCGTTCACTGAGAAAGTCATTGTAGTCATCCAACACGAAAGGATCACGCAGCAGAATTTCAAGAGCTGCTGGAGAAACAAAATGGGTTCGGAGTACATCAGAAACAATATCTTTTCCAGATTCTTCGATCCATTTCGGCAAGTATTCATTCGGCCAACGGTCACGAATGACATTCCGATTTGTCTGAACCGTGAGCGGTGAACGATTCAGAATCGAGTGAATCAGATCACCTGTCCCGAGATTCTTTCCCTTCGACACTGGGACGATATGGTGGTCGTCCAAATCATCTGGCCTAGGAGCATCACCTGTGACCCAGTCTCGGGCACCTTGAATTACCAATAGATTGAATATTCCATCATATACCGTTGTACCACGCCTGACCTCGCGATGGAGATCTAGGTCTCGAAAACGCATCTTGAACTCTGCTATCGCACTAGGTTCTTCTCCTTCTTCATTATCAATCCACGATTGTAGATCCAGAAAATCACGTGCGGCAGTAGAGTCCACAGAACCCGAATAACGATTGAGAAATACCGAGGCCCAATACCAATATCGAACTTTGTCCCGTGCATAGAGTTGTTTGCCAGCCGGTAGATTTCTCACATAGAAATGTATAGCTGAAAACACCGATATAATCGCAGTATAGGGAAGATACTTCGACGAAATTGCACCAAACTCTTGCGGATGCCGCAAGAGTTCAACAGCATGCTCAATCGACTCAACGGCATTATTCCAGAGGCGTACGAATTCCTCTTTGTTCCCGACTAGCACTTCCTTTCGACGAGTTCCATCTGAATCTCGAACCGGTTTTTCCCGCCCTGGAACTAGAAAATAAAGGTACCTTGGGGAACAGTAGTTCTGCCTGAGGATAGACATTACTTGCAGAATATAAATATTCATCTTGCTCGACTCTACAAAGTCAGTGATACGAGGAGATGCATCGCGCCACATTCGCTTCAAGAATATCTCCTGAGGCCTGAGAAGTGCGTTGATGAGATCGAAAGTGTCTAGTTGGACTCCTTTGCTGTTAACTTGTGTAAATATGTCGCAGATCTTATCGATACCAAGCTGCTTGTCAAGTTCGATGTATGAAACTTGGTACTGTTCTGTGAGTGTTTTTACATACTCGCCAAATTCCAACGCATTTTCTGCATACTTCGTCGCCATTTCGTCATCACTTGCATTCTTTGCAATCGCTCTCCAGTGTTCCTCATATCCCTGCAGCCAGTTAGGTAGTGCGAAACCTTTCGCACCAACTACAGCTAGTGGGAAAATATGTTCAGCGTACTGTCGGCCAGAATCATCTAGATATTCTGCCCTACTCTTTGACCAGTCGTACATAAATGCAACATCATATTGCTCGTCCATAAATTTGTCAACTCGAATGAAATAGAAGTATCTATTCTTACGTCTTGGAAGAGGCATGTCTGGAGCTAGAAACGCGTAATACAGTGCCGTAAGGCGTTGCTGGCCATCCAGCACGATGTATTCGCGCCTCGATTCTCCTTTGTGTCCATAGACATCCTCGCAAGACAACAAGTCGAAGTTCTCTCTATTACCAGACCAGAGTAGGAGACTTCCTATATAGTAGTCGAGGAACACTGACCGCATGAGGTCACGAATGTCCCACGGCTCCCATTCGAACTCTCTCTGGAAGTCCGGAATGACAAAGCGTCCCTCGCGCAACCGACTGATGAGCGTATTCAGACTGACATGATCTGGCTTCTGTGCGTCCTTCATGGGGTCTTCCTCTATTCGATACAGGTGTTGATCACAACTTCGACGACGTTATTGACAGGTCTGACCAGTGTCGCGTCTACTCGATCTGCCAGTGGACCAAGCTCCCTGATGGATTCTCACAGTGCTGCACGTCACGAGTGTGAGCGACTTGGATTCTCTCCTGCCATGCAACAGCACCCATGTGGCAAGCCCGAATGCCCGGGCCAAGCAGTACTGCAACGCGATTCGATACCGTCTCGGCTGGACATGGACGAGATGAGCGTGGGCAGGATCGCACGTCCACGGAAGCGAAGCGTCGCCTTCGATCAAGCGCGTCCAAGTCAGGGGCTGATGGCGAGTGGGGCCTGCCGACGGTATCGACGACAACGCGGACGATCGACATCGACCGGTTGACCTCTGTCGCCTACGCTGATGGCACAGATCCCCAAGTTGGGCTTGAGTCACAGTGCCGGATCCGACGTACACTCTCCCCGCCAACAGCAGAAGCCATCTCGTCCGTGACTCGCCGGACGAAGTATCTATCCTACCACACGAACATACCGAGTGGCATGCGGCACTCTGAAGCATCGAAGCACACTTGCGCACATACCGTTGAGCGAGGATGTCGCTCGGTCCAGATCCAGCAACGGGCTCGCAAGGTCATCTTGGCCAGCCGACCTTGATTCAGGGTCACAGGTAGACCATCGCGACGACCTGCGACTCCATCCATATCGATGCACTGAAATCTCGCGCGGTGGTGAAATAAGCCCGAGCCGCAAGCTGGGCCACACCGATGGGCAGCAACTACGACGCGCGGACAATAGGGATTCTGGACTACCTTCGAGTGTGAGCGGTTGCGGATACCCGTGGATGGCATCGAATCCCACCTCAGTCACCACACGGGAGTTGAGCAGACTGATGTGGGAGCACTGACTGGTGAGTGGGATCGCAACCTTGGATGCCATGCGAAGCGCGATCGCTGAGTGGTCAGCGAATGTGACATAGGGCCGACGCGGGATGAACTGGGAGATTGACTTTGCAGACACGAGATGTCGAGCCCCTGGCTGTCTACGTCGAAGCAATGCGTTTGGGAGAACACCCAGTCGACGCGACCCGAAGCTACCTGTCGCGGTCCGGTCGATGCGAGAAAAGCCACATCCGATCGGCTCGCAATGTACGAATCCTCGCTTCGAGCGAACTGTATCGCAACAGGCCGCCGAGAGCACCGAGGGCGTCACGTAGCTCGGCCGAGAGCGCCAAGGCAAACACATCCGCCTCGGAGGAGTACGAGTAGCGCTCGCAAGAGGGCTTACGGTTTGCCGCCAGTTCCATCGCTTCGTCCCAGAAATTCCGCCGCCGCAAGAATCGCTTCTGCGATCCCACTTCGCGGGGGATCTCGAACTCGCCGCGCCCGTCTCGAAATACCATCAACACGCAACGCTCCGGATCGAACGAGCGGTCGGGTTCGTAATCCGGGAACCGGTCCAAGAGTGCGGACACTTCATCCGGCGACGCGTCGATCGGCGACCACCGGAACCGGGAGTCGCCGCTGACGAGCGAGCCCCTCGAGAAGATGGCGGCGACCCGCTCGACGTCCTTGCCGCAAACACCGAGAATCTTGCCAGCTAGGTCGTCCAAGGTCATCGTCACGGCCGCGACCGGCACCATGGTGATCGAGCCGACGGATTCGGAACTGACCTTGCAGTGGATGGACTCGGGAAGCGGCAAGACGCAACGATCATCGCCCCAAGCGGGGCGCTCCGGCAATCACTCGATGAAGCCGTGGGACCGCAGGACCTGGCTCAACTCGGGCTCCTCCCAGAAGATGAGCCGTTCCAGCACCGCGCCATTCTGGAGCATCACGCCGTGAGGCACGTCTTGGAACTCGAAGATCTCCCGGAGCGGCTTGACATCGGGCGACAGCTTGACATCTTGAAGAGCCGCATCCTCTACGAAACCCGCTCCCCAGTCGAAATCTTGAGTCGGAACACCGAGGAAGTCGACCTTCCACGTGTACTTGGACATAGTCTGACCGGCGTGCAGGCAGTGCATGCAACTCGGGTTGAAGAAAAACAGGAACACATTGCCGCTGCCGATGGCGTAGGGCTCTCCGTCAATGGAGACGGGCGGCGCGTTGTCGCCCGCCAGCACGGCCTCTGCCCCGGACGAGGGTCCAAGTTGATCGATCGCGAGCATCCCGCCGGTCAGCGCGAGGACCGCCATGGCGGCCGCTCCCGCCCCTCTCAAGCCCTTGGACGGTGGGGAAAACCGAACGGCTACCAGCGATACCGCGAGCATCGCCGCATCGCTCCAGAAGAACGCGGGTCCCACCGCGCGCTCCAACCACGGAAAGCAGGAACAGTCCTCGCCTTGCAACGCCTCGTAGTTCCAGCCCACGTAGCCCATGAAGAACACCAGCAGAACCGCCGACAGCCAACCGCCCCAACGCCGCCAGACGGTGCAAAGCAGCAGGACGCCCGCTCCCACCTCGGCCGTCGCCACGGCCAACGTACCGGCCAAGCTCCACTTCACCGGAACGAGGAGTTGCGTGAGCTTGAGCTGCCAGCCCGATATATCGGAAAGCTTCCAGAGACCGGCGGTGAACCACAGCAACGCCATCACCAGAGCCGCCGCCAAGCCGATCCAGTGGTTCCCGTCTACCGCGAAGGCTCCCCGGGCCACCCGCGAAATCACTCCCATTGCCAACCTCGTCCGGGCCGGCCGCTGCCGCATCGCGACCCAGAAGCTCAGTATAGTCATCGGCTCCTCGACCGCTGCCCGAAGGGCTGAGTCTGCGGAACGTGATTGTGCCGAGAAGCCCGAATTGGGGGTGTGGTCTTGCAGTTCCTGCGCGATGCTTGTCGAAGCGCGCTTCCGAAAGCTCTGCCTGCCACGCACGGGGCCGTTGGGTCCAAGTCGGCCGACGGCGAATTGGCCCTTGACCGCGCGTCCGAGCATCGAAAAATCCCGGCACTCCAACCAACCCGTTCAGTTGCATCTCGATGCAGTCATAATCATTGGAGCGAGGTGCATCCATGCTAAATCTCAATCGATCCCGATTGCCGCTCGCGCTGGCATCGATCCTGCTTGCCACGATCAGCTCGCGATTGGCGGCTCAACCGTACCCGGATCCGTACCGGATGGTGGAGGGCTGGGCCAAGCTGCCCGCAGGACGCAATCCGGGCGCGATCGGCGGGGTGGTCATCGACCCCGACGGCAAGCACCTCTGGGCGGTCATCCGCTGCGACGCCGGTCCGGACAAGTTCGGCTACGAGTGCCTCGACTCGGACCTGGATGCCGTGGTGAAGTTCAATCTGGAATCCGGCGAGGCGGTCGAGAGCTTCGGCGGCGGCATGTTCATCTGGCCGCACGGTATCGACGTGGATCGGGACGGGAATGTCTGGGTTACCGACGCGGCGAATCCATCGCGCATCCCGAAGGGGGAGCGCGGCCATCGCGTGATCAAGTTCAGCCCGACCGGAGAGGTCTTGATGACGCTCGGAACGCCCGGCGTCGCGGGCAGCAGCCCGAAACACTTCAGCTCCCCGGCTGACGTGGTGGTGGCCGACGACGGCTCGATCTTCGTGGCCGACGGTCACTACAGGGACGGCAACAATCGCATTGTCAAGTTCGCGAGCGACGGCACGTTCATCAAGACCTGGGGCAAGACCGGCTACGGTCCGGGAGAGTTCCACGTGCTGCACGCGCTGGCCATCGACAAGCGGGGCCGGCTTTTCGTGGCGGACCGCGAGAACAACCGCGTCCAGATCTTCGACCAAGAAGGGCAGCACCTCGCGACTTGGACCCAATTCGGGCGGCCCAGCGGAATCTACTTCGACGGGCACGACAACATCTATGTCGCCGACTCGGAATCCGACGATGTCCAGAACCCCGGCTGGGAGATGGGACTGCGGATCGGGGATGCCAAGGCGGGCTGGGTCCGCTACTTCGTGCGCTTCCCGTGGGGCGACCCGCGCGAGACGCGGGGTAGCGGCGCGGAATTCGTCGCGGCCGACGACGCGGGCAATCTCTATGCCGGCGAACCGTTCCGCAGGCTCCTGCAGAAGTACGTGCCGGTGATGCCGTTGCGCTAGGCACGGGTTTCCCCGGCATTCAGCCCCGGTCCGCACTCCCTGATTTGATTCATCGACTCGAGTTCGGTCGGGAGCGATCTCGATCGGGAGCGCAGCGGCCCATTGCAAGCGGTCCGCGGATCGTGGTCTCACACCCAAGACTCCCCGTGAGCAACGCGCTGCAACGCCCCGTACGCGCAGCGTGGCAGAATGAACGGGCAACCGGCCTCCGACCGAACCGCAATCGTTCCTTGCGACTGCCCTTCCTCGATGGGCCCCATTGAACAAGTCCGCCCACGGCCTCCAAAAGGAAGCGCCCCGTGCGGGTTACGCAACATCGCATGACCCGGCGATTCCATGCCGGAGGCATAGTTCGAATCCCTCGCGTGTTCCGGCTCCATTCACACCTGCCTCGCGCGAAGGTTCTCTTCGCCGCATGCTGCTGCGCGTATCTCGGGTGGTCTCCCGCGCCGAGCCCGGCCCAGTCGCAGCAGCCGGGCGCGCAGGCGCCGATCCGCACGGCTGTCGTCACACCGATCACCGCCGATATCGTCATCGACGGCTCCCTTGACGAGGCACCGTGGCGGCAGGCGCCCAAGATTGGCGCGTTGGTCCAGAGGATCCCCCGCGCTGGAGCGCAGCCCACCGAGCGCACCGAGGTGACGCTCCTGCATGACGAGCACAGCATCTACATCGGCGTGATGTGCTACGACTCCGAGCCGGACCGCGTGCTCGCATCGCAAATGGCTCGGGACGCTCAGCTGAACCCGGACGACCGTCTGGAAATCATCCTCGACACGTTTCGCGATCAGAGCAACGCGTTCTACTTTTCGACCAATCCGAACGGAGCGCTGATCGACGGTCTCGTGTTCGCGAACGGAGAGACCAACGAAGACTGGGACGCCATCTGGATCGTGAAGACCCGCCGCACGGACCAAGGTTGGAGCGCCGAATTCTCGATCCCCTTCAAGAGCCTCAGCTTTCCTGCGGGCGAAACCGCCTGGGGATTCAACATCAGCCGCACGATCCAGCGCAAGCTCGAGGAGGTGCGGTGGACCGGCGCGCGCTTCCAGACGCAGTTCTTCCAAGTGTCCGAGGCGGGCGAGATCACCGGATTCGAGGGCATCCACCAAGGCGTCGGCCTGGACGTGCGGCCGTTCGTCGCGCAGCGCTGGTTCCACTCGGGACCGACCGGGAACGATATCGTGCGGCTCAAGCCGGGATTGGACCTGTTCTACAACCTCACGCCCAGCCTGCGCCTGTCCACCACGGTGAACACGGACTTCGGCGAGACCGAAGTCGATGACCGCCAGATCAACCTGACCCGATTCTCGATTTTCTTCCCCGAGAAGAGATCCTTCTTCCTCCAAGACGCCGGCGTGTTCAACTTCGCCACGACCGGCATCGACCAGCCCGGCGGCATCCCCCGAGCCGGCGCCGAGATATTCCCGTTCTTCAGCCGTCGCATCGGATTGCTGCGCGGCCAGGAAGTGCCCATCGATTACGGGATCAAGTTGACGGGCCGGGCGGGGCGCACGGAGATCGGCGTGCTGAACGTGCGCACTCGCGAGATTCCGGGCGTGGCGGAAAACAACGCGGTGGTAGGCCGCTTCCGGCAGAACTTCCTGGAGCAATCCTATGTCGGCGCGATCTTCACCGGCGGCGACCCCGCGCGAGCGCCGGCAAGCGATAGCGGCGGCGACCCCGCGCAGACCTCTTTCTCGAGCACCACGATGGGCGTGGACATGCGCCTCGCAACCTCGGACTTCCTCGGGACGGAGCGGAACATGCTCGTCAATGCGTGGGGCCTGAAGACGAATCGGGCGGGAGTCACCGACAAGAATGCGTCGTACGGATTCGGCGCCTATTACGACAACGACAAATTCCAAGGCCAATTCATGTGGCGGGAGATCCAGGAGAACTTCGATCCGGCCCTTGGATTCGTGCAGCGCTCGAACGTGCGCATGATGCGTCTCGGTGCCAGCTTCAACCCGCGTCCGAAGCCGTCGTCGGGCCTTCAGCAAATGTTCCATGATGTGTTCTACACCCGCTTCACCCGTCTGGACAACGGACTCGTGGAGACTTGGAAGTTGTACTTCACGCTGGTCGATTGGCACTTTATGTCAGGCGACTCCCTGCACAGCCTGTTCGACCTGAATCCGACCTACGAGCGGCTGTTCGAGCCATTCGAAATCTCTCCCGGCGTGGTGCTCCCGCCCGGAGAGTACCGCTTCATGCCCATGCGGATCTTCTTCACGTCGGCGCAAAAGCGGAAGCTGCAGGGGAGCATCGGCTTCACGTTCGGAGACTTCTGGTCGGGAACCGCCAAGACCGTGCAGACGGGACTGCGCTACCAGCTTCCCCCGAAGTTCGTGATCAGCCTGAATACGAACCAGACATTCGCGCAACTGCCGGAAGGCAACTTCGTCGCGCGGATCTTCAGCACGCAGATCAATTACGCGGTTTCGCCGTTCCTGTCGTTCTCCAACCTGATCCAGTTCGACAACCGTTCGGGCAATCTCGGGCTGCAGAGCCGCGTGCGCTGGACGCTCGAGCCGGGCAATGACCTGTTCTTCATATTCGGCCAAGGCTGGATTCAGGAACTCGGCGGGTTCTACGACTTCCGGCAGCAGGACTCGCGGCTGGCGACGAAGTTCCAATACACGTTTCGATTCTAGTTCCGACCCGCCGGGTAGCGCGGCAGGGAGCCTACCCCGCAAAGGGCTCCCCGCACCCACGGGAACCAACTCCGCGGACCGGTCGATCTGCGTAGGAGTGCTGTTCCCGAAGCTCTGAGACAATCGAGAGCGATGCAGAAATCCGACGGCATGAACTACGCGCCCGAGGGCAAGTCCGAGCCCGTAGTCGCCCAAGGCGAGTTCGCGATCGCCGCCCTCGCCTTGGACCACGGCCATATCTACGGGATGTGCAATGGCCTCACCGAGGCGGGTGCCGAGATCAAGTGGGTCTACGATCCCGATCCAGAGAAGGTCGGGCGCTTCCGGCAAGCCTTTCCGCAGGCCAGGGCCGCTCGGAGCGCGGACGAGATCTTGCAGGACGGGGAGGTGCGCTTGGTGGCCTCGGCCGCCGTGCCGAACCGGCGATGCCAGCTGGGATGCGACGTCATGGGCCACGGCAAGGACTACTTCACAGACAAGGCTCCGATGACCACGCTGGAGCAGCTTGACCAAGCGCGAGCGCAGGTGGATCGGACGGGCCGGAAGTTCGCGGTCTACTACAGCGAGCGACTGCACACCGAGTGCTCGATCTACGCCGGCAACCTGATCGAGGCGGGCGCGATCGGACGCGTGCTCCAAGTCATCGGCATGGGGCCTCACCGGCTCGGCAAGGACGCGCGGCCGCCTTGGTTTTTCGACTTCGCGCAGTACGGCGGGATCCTGTGCGACATCGGGAGCCACCAGATCGAGCAATTCCTGCATTTCAGCGGGGCCGTGGACGCCACGGTCACGTCCAGCCGCGTCGCGAACTACAACAATCCGGACTATCCGGAACTCGAGGACTTCGGGGACGCCTCGTTAGTCGCTGACAACGGAGCCACCAACTACTTCCGGGTGGACTGGTTCACCCCGGACGGGCTGCGCGCGTGGGGGGACGGTCGCACGTTCATCCTCGGCACCGAGGGCTACATGGAACTGCGCAAGTACTTGGATGTCGGACGGGAGTCGGAGTCGGATCAGCTGTACTTGGTCGATGGCAAGGGCGAGCAACACATCCGCACGCGTAACACGGTGGGATTCCCGTACTTCGGGCAACTGATCTTGGACTGCTTGGAGCGCACCGAGCGCGCGATGACGCAAGAGCACACCTTCAAGGCGGCGGAGTTGTGCTTGGTCGCCCAGCGAGACGCTACGCGGGTCGCCTGATTCGGCGTGTTCGGCCCGTTACTTGTTGGCGGACTGGTGGCCGCGTCATCCGTCTATTACCTATTGGCGCTGCTGGCGATTCGACGCTTTCGCCGGCGACAGCGTCCGCCGCCGCTCGCGGCGAGTTCCAGCCCCGGCCTCTCGGTCTTGAAGCCGGCCATCGGCGCCGGACCCGAATTCGCTGATCTGCTCCGCTCGCATGCAGTCCAGCGGTATCCGGAATTCGAAATCCTTGTGGGAGTGGGCGACGCCGATTCCGAAGCCCAAGCGGCGGTCGCCACCGTCCGGAGCGAGTTTCCGCAGCTGCGCGTCGAAGCCGTCCGATGCCCCGCCCCACCCCGGGGCACGAACCCTAAAGTGGCAACGCTCGAGAGCCTCGCACCCCACGCGCACTACCCAGTCTGGGTGGTAGACGACGCGGACGTGAGAGTTCCCCCGGATCACTTGCGAACGGTCTGCGCCGAACTCGCCGAGCGCGGCGTCGGCTTGGTTACCTGCCTGTATCGGGCCGATTCGGGCGCGGGCCTGGCATCTCGGTTGGAAGGGCTGTGGATCGATGCCGAGTTCTCCGCCCAAGTGCTCCTAGCCGACTGGCTGCAAGGCGCCCGGTTCGGGCTGGGCGCGACATTGGCCCTGCACAAGCAGACACTGCTCCGTATTGGCGGATTCGCGAAAATTCGCCGGTTCATCGGCGACGACTTTCAATTCGGACAGAAGATCGCTGCGACGGGGCAACGCGTGCGGATCTCTGCCGCGACGGTATCCACGCGATCCAGTCGATCCGAAGGATGGCGAGACATCTGGAAGCGCCAAGTGCGCTGGTCCCGGACGATTCGGATGCAGCGACCGCCCGGTCATGCCGGACTCGCCATGACGTTCGGAACGACTTGGGCCCTGATTGCCTTGGCCGCGTATCCGGGCACGCTCTGGCCCTTGGCACTCGCGGCGTTCGCGCTGCGATATGGGACGGCTATCGCGGCGGCCGCGGCAGTGGGTAGCGAACGACTGGCGCGGGATTGGTGGCTCTTGCCCGCCAGCGACCTAGCAGCAAGCCTTGTCTGGATCGGGAGCTACTGCAGCCGCACCGTGGAATGGGCGGGCCAGCGGCACCGCCTCGGTTCCGGCGGCCGGCTCCTAGGCTGACCGAAACGGCATTGATCAGCGCGGGAATTCCGGCGCTACTCGTACCACTCGGGCGGCTCCTCGCCCGGTTCGGGGAGGATCTTGCCCGCTTCCATCGTCCACGACGCGGGTGCCTCCGTGATCTGCCCGCTGACTTGCTCGCGCGGGACGGCAGCGATCTCGGCGAAGCGCGAGATCAGCCCGTCGAGAATGCGGGTCTTCGTCTCCGGGGATCGGCCGGCGCGGTTGCCACCCGCGATGAAGAAGGGGGTGTCGTACCGCAGCACGCCCGAACCGTGCGTGTCGGCGACCTCTCCGGAACCGTTGGTCTCGAGGAACGCGACCTGCACGAAACGCCTCGGAGCCGCGGAAATGCCGCAGTGGACATCGGTGAACGCCACCGCGATCTTGGCCCTTTGCTGGTACGTCAACGAATCCTGCGGAATCAAGCAGCGGTAGAACGGCACGGTCTTGGCCTCCTCTTCGATCTGGCGGCGGGCTAGCCGGACCAACTCCAGTCGCGCGCGGACACGACCACTTCCTCTTCGCCCGTGCCAGTCACTTCGCGCCAAGCCTCGCCGAGCGTCCGCAGCAGCGCCGCCCGCGTCTCGGGCGAGCAACCGTCCGGGATGCGGGCGCGAACGAGCGAGGTCGTGGAGGGCTCCCCGCCGCGAAATCCGTAGCCCTTGCGGACCACCGTCCAGTTCACTTCAAGCGGATCCGTAGCCGCGCCCAAGAATCGTCGGCACGCCGCGTCAAGGGCGGCCATGATCGCCGGACGCCGAGAGTCCGTCACGCAACCTTCCTGCACGAAGATTTCGAATGCGGTCACGATCAATGGGCGAGCAAGCGCCCGACGCACCTATGGTACACCGCGCCGCGCTCCCCCTCGGCGCGCGTATCCGATTCACTATAATGACAATTCCGGTGCCCCCTACCGTGTCAGCGGCTCAAGAGAAGACCGTGTTGTTGCTGAAGCCGCGCGGCTTCTGCGCCGGAGTCGTCCGCGCGATCGACATCGTCTCGCTAGCGCTCGAAACCTATGGACCGCCTCTCTACGTACGGAAGGAGATCGTCCACAACCGCCACGTGGTCAACGACTTAGCTGCTCGGGGAGCGATCTTCGTGGACGAAGTCGGAGAGGTGCCGCGCGGCGAGCGCTTGGTGTACAGCGCACATGGCGTGGCCCCGGCGGTCCGGCAGGCCGCGGCCGAGCGGAACCTCCGCGTGATCGACGCCACCTGCCCCTTGGTGGCCAAGGTCCACCTAGAGGCCATTAACTTCGCCAAGGCCCGGAAAACGATTCTGCTGATCGGCCACAAGAGCCATGACGAATTGATCGGCACCATGGGCGAAGCCCCGGACTGCACGATCGTCGTTTCCACGCCGGAGGAGGCGGAGACGGTCGATGTCCCGGACGGCGATATCGCGTATCTGACGCAAACGACCCTGAGCCTGGACGAGGTGGATTCCATCCTCGGCGTCTTGAAGCGACGGTTCCCCCGCATCCAAGGGCCTCCGGCGAAGGACATCTGCTACGCGACGGAAAACCGTCAGACCGCGGTCAAGATGTGCGCGGAACACGCCGACCTCCTGCTGGTAGTCGGGTCGCAGAACAGTTCGAACTCCCAGCGCATGGTCGAAGTCGGCATCGACCACGGCTTGCCGGGACACCTGATCGACGACGAAACGGACATCGAACCCGCTTGGCTAGCAGGGATTGATCGCGTCGCTGTCAGCGCGGGGGCCTCCGCGCAGGAGTCGCTTGTCCAGAGGGTCGTCAGGCACCTGACGAATCAGGGATTCGGCACGGTGCGCGAACTCGTGACCGTTGAAGAGGATGTCCACTTCCCGCTGCCTCCTGAATTGCAGGGGGTGAATCCACTCGTGCAGATCGCTGCCAGCCCATGAGTCCGATCGCAGGGGCAAACTTGGCAGTCGCTATCGAGCGACACGCGGAAACGAGCCTCGCGGACGAGGCCCTTCGCGCGGTGGATGCCGCGTGCGACTTCCTGCTCAACCGCCAGGACTCCCAAGGCTACTGGGTCGGGGAGGTCGAGGGAGACACGACCTTGGAGTCGGACTACATCCTGCTCCAGCTCTGGCTGCACCAGCCCGACCGCGACGGCCGCTGGCGCCCGCCAACGCGGGCGCGAGTCGACGCGGCCCGCGAACGGATTCTGGAAAAGCAGCTGCCCGATGGCGGCTGGAGCACGTTCAAGGGCGGGCAGTCGAACGCCAGTGCGTCGGTCAAGGCTTATGCGGCGCTCAAGCTGAGCGGGCTGCCCGCCAGTCATCCCCGGATGGAACTCGCGGCCGCCCGCATCCTCGAGCTGGGCGGCATCGAGTCGACGAACAGCTACACGAAACTCTATTTGAGCTATTTCGGCCTGTTTCCGAGGGATCGCGTGCCATCGATCCCGCCGGAGATTTTCCTGATCCCTGCCAAGCAACGCTTCAGTGTCTACAGCATGTCGGCTTGGAGCCGCGCGATGCTGGCGCCGCTTTCGATCCTGGACGCCACGCAGGCCAGTCGGCGCGTGCCCGCTGGATTGGCTCTCGGAGAGCTATTCTCGGGACGCGAAACAACGCTGTCCGGGCGCGTCAGCTGGAAGCGATTCTTCCACCTGCTCGACAAATCGATCAAGTTCCTCGAATCCACCGGAGCGGGGCGGAACCGGCGCAAGGGCGTCGCCGCCGCCCGCGACTGGATGCTTGAAAGGTTGCAGGGGTCTTACGGTCTCGGAGCGATTTTCCCCGCCATGGTGAATTCGATCATGGCCTTGACGCAGCTGGGATACGACTTGGACGATCCGATCGTCAAGCGGCAGCTGGAGCATTTCGACGATCTCGTGCTCGATGACGAGCGCGGCTTCCGTGTCCAGCCGTGCCGGTCCCCGGTTTGGGACACGGCTCTGACGGCGTTTGCGATCGGGGCGGCACGGCCGGACACCGCGGGACCGAGCCGCTGGGCGCTCAGTCGCGCCGCGGACTGGCTGCTGGCCAAGCAGACCGAGCGGTGCGGCGATTGGGCGGTGCGCAACCCCTCGCTGAAGCCGGGCGGGTGGTTCTTCGAGTTTTCCAACGAACACTACCCCGACACCGACGACACGGCGAAGGTCCTGCTTGCCCTTGAATGGGCGCGAGGTTCCGACCCGGACCGCCAGCGGAGAGCCGAGCGGAGGGCCTTGGATTGGCTGGCCGGGATGCAGTCGTCAGACGGCGGCTGGGCGGCGTTCGACGTGGACAACAGCACGGCGATCCTGACTCAGGTGCCGTTCGCCGATCACAACGCGATGCTGGATCCCACGTGCGCGGACATCACCGGGAGGGTGCTGGAGGCCCTGTCCCGGAGAGCGCGGGATCGCTATCGCGAGAACGTGCGCAAGGGGGTCGACTTCTTGATCCGCGCGCAAGAGGGTGACGGCTGCTGGTACGGTCGCTGGGGCGTGAACTACCTCTACGGCACCTGCTTCGCCGCGCGCGGGCTGAGGGCGGCGGGCTTGGATCCGCGGCACGCGACCCTGGTCCGGGCTGGCGAGTGGGTGCGCTCGGTGCAGAACGCGGACGGCGGCTGGGGCGAATCCGCCGCCAGCTACGACGCTCCGCCCTGCCACGCGTCCAGCCGCTCGACGCCTTCCCAAACCGCGTGGGCGCTGATGACGCTCTTCGCCGCGGACGACCTCGAGAGCGGGTCCGTCCAAGCCGGCGTGCGCTACCTGCTGGACCGGCAGACGCCGCATGGAACATGGGAAGAAGAGGACTTCACGGGCACCGGGTTCCCCCAAGTGTTCTACCTGCGGTACCACATGTACCCGCAATACTTCCCCCTGATCGCGCTGGGCGAGTACGCCCGCGGTGGTGAGCGATGAGGCTGCCCCTCTCCAGCACGCTGCGTATGGGAGCGTACGTCGCGCGGAACTCGCTCTTCCCGCCGCCCGAGTGGCAAGGCGACCCGACCCCGGCCCGAACGCCGTTTCCGATTCTTTCCAACCGGAGCGAGCCGCGCGCGGACTCCCCCGCCCCGCACCCCATGCTTCGCAAGCGCTTCCCGCTCGTGCTAATGCTGGAGCCCTTGCACGCTTGCAACCTGACCTGCACGGGCTGCGGTCGCATCCGGGAATACGAGGAGACGATCACCAAGAGACTGTCGCTGCAGGCTTGTCTGAACGCCATCGACGAATGCCGCGCACCGGTGGTATCGATCTGCGGCGGGGAGCCCTTGATGTACAAGCCTGTCGCCAAGCTGGTGGACGGCGCCTTGCGGCGCAAGCGCCACGTGTACCTCTGCACGAACGGCATGTTCGTCGGGGACCGGCTGCACGAATTCCGGCCGGACAGGCGCTTCGTCTTCAACATCCACCTCGACGGTTTGCGGGAAACGCACGACCTCTGCGTGGAGCGCGAGGGCGTCTTCGACGCCGCCGTGGAAGGCATCCGCGCCGCCAAGGCGGCCGGTCACATGGTCTGCACGAACACGACGGTCTACCGCGAAACCGACATGGCCGAGATCGCGGAGCTATTCACCTACTTGCAGCAATTCGATGTCGATGGCCACATGCTCTCGCCGGCCTACGGATACTCGGCGGTGGACAGCCGGGAGATCTTCCTGACGCGCGAAGAGATCCAAGAAAAGTTCCGCGGCGTGGACGACCTGTTCCGGCGCTTCCGCATGAACACGACCCCGACATACGCGGAATTCCTCAAAGGCAACCGCGACCTGCCCTGCACGGCTTGGGGCAACCCGACTTACAACACGGAGGGCTGGAAGGGACCGTGCTACCTGATCACGGACGCGCATTGGGAGCGGTTCGAGGATCTGATGAACGAGACGCCGTGGGAACGGTACGGCCGGGGGAACGACGAGCGCTGCGAGCACTGCATGGTTCACTGCGGATACGAGCCGTCCGCGGCCCTGGGCGTGAACGGCCGCCTCGGGGACAGCCTGCGCATGATCCGCTGGGCCCTGTCCTGACCCATGCACGCATTGGCTCCCCTATCATTGGTCGAAGCAGCGCGGACGGGGCGGGCTCCGCGCACAGACGGCGCAGCATGAAGGCACTCGTACTGAACGACTACAAGGAACTGGGCATAGCGGAAGTCCCGGAACCCGAGATCGCCCCCGACGAGGTGCTGATCCGGGTGCGCTCGTGCGGGATTTGCGGCAGCGACGTGCATGGCTTCGACGGCAGTTCCGGCCGTCGCATCCCGCCCGTGATCATGGGTCACGAGGCGGCGGGCGAAATCGCCCGCCCGGGCGACGCGGTGCGACGCTTCCGCCCCGGCGAGCGGGTGACGTTCGACTCCATGATTTGCTGCCGGAATTGCAGCTTCTGCAGGGACGGGAGACCCAATCTGTGCGAGGACCGCCGCGTCTTGGGGGTGTCCTGCGAGGACTACCGGCGGCACGGGGCCTTCGCGGAGTACGTCGCGGTGCCGGAGCACATCGTGTTTCGCATTCCGGACGGCGTGGAATTCGACGAGGCCGCTATGGTGGAACCGGTGTCGGTCGCCGTGCATGCGGTGAACCGCGCGAGTCCGACCCTGGGCGACACCGCCTTGGTGGTCGGGGCTGGCATGATCGGGCTGCTCACGATCCAAGCATTGCGAGCGGCAGGATGCGGACGGATCCTAGCCGCGGACTTGGCCGCGGATCGGCTCGAACTCGCGCACCAGCTCGGAGCGGACGAGGTCATCGCCTCGGGAGGGGACGTAGACGTCGCCGCTGCGGTGCGGGAACGCACCGGCGGAGCGGGCACGGACATCGTGATGGAAGCCGTCGGGGCGGAGGCCACGGTCGCGATGTCTCTGGGCAGCGTCCGCAAGGGCGGCAGGGTCGTGCTCATCGGCAACATCGCGCGAACCGTCAATTTCGCCTTGCAGGATGTCGTCACGCGCGAGATCGACGTGCTCGGTTCGTGCGCTTCCTCAAACGATTACCCCGCTTGCTTGGAACTGATCCAGCGCGGGCGCATCCAAGTGCGGCCCATCCTGAGCGCATCGGTGCCGCTGGAGCGAGGTCCGGAAATGTTCGACAGGCTTTACGCCCGCGAGCCGAACTTGACGAAGGTCATCCTGCACCCCTGATGAAACAGCCAACTTCGAGCCGGGTCGCGCTGGGCTTGGTGCAATACGCTTGCTCGACCGATCTTGACGAAAACCTCCCTCGAGCGATGGAGGGCATCGCCGAAGCGGCGGAGCGCGGCGCCCAAGTCATCTGCCTGCCCGAGTTGTTTCAATCCCACTACTTTTGCCAGGAAGAGAATTCCAATCTCTTCGACTTGGCGGAGCCGGTTCCCGGGCCGGCCACGGACGGGCTCGGGGTGATCGCCCGGAATCTGCAGGTGGTCATCGTCGGGTCGGTCTTCGAACGCCGAACCGCGGGGGTGTATCACAACACGGCGGTCGTGCTGGGAACCGACGGGGAGCTGCTCGGGCGCTATCGCAAGATGCATGTTCCGGACGACCCGCTGTATTACGAGAAGTTCTACTTCACGCCCGGTGACTTGGGTGTCCAAGTGATCCAGACGGAATTCGGCAAGATCGCGCCCTTGGTCTGCTGGGACCAGTGGTTTCCGGAAGCCGCGCGGCTCGCCACGCTCGCGGGGGCCGAGATCCTGATCTATCCGACGGCGATCGGCTGGCATCCCAAGGAGAAGAAGCGGTACGGGAAACGCCAGGAGGACGCTTGGCAAGTCACCCAGCGGGCTCATGCGATCGCGAACGGAGTGTTCGTCGCCGCTGTCAACCGCACGGGGCTCGAACGGCCGTTGGACGCATCGCGAAGCCGCCCGGACGACTACGAAGGGATCGAGTTCTGGGGAGGATCCTTCGTCGCCGGGCCGGACGGGCGGGTCATCGGCCGAGCCGGACGGGAGACGGAGGTCTTGGTCGTTCATTGCAACCGGAACGACATCGAGTACACGCGTCGAGAGTGGCCGTTCTTGCGAGACCGTCGCATCGACGCCTACGGGGGTTTGAGCAAAAGGGCTGCGGAGTGACGCCCCAGCCTGCCCCTGACCTGCGCATGCCGGCGGAATGGGAGCCGCACGCCGCGACCTGGCTGGCATTTCCGCACCTCGCGAGCGACTGGCCCGGCAAGCTGGCATCGGCGCAGTGGGCGTTCGTCGAGTTTCTCCGCAAGGTGCAAGAGCGGGAGACCGTGCGCCTGCTAGTCCGGAACGAAGCCGAATCCAAGCGCGCCCGGTCAGCTCTCAGGCGCGCGGGGGGCGACCCGGGCCGCTTGGATGTCCACCGCTGCCGGACCGATCGGGCGTGGTTGCGCGATACAGGTCCGACGTTCGTGACGTCCACCGCGCGCCGGAGCGCGGTGTGTTGGAAGTTCGATGCGTGGGGGAAGTATGCGAACTGGGCAGACGATGCCCAAGTGAGTGGTTACATCGCCGGAGCTTGCGAGGCGCCACCGCTTCGCCCGGAGGTCGGCAAGCACCGGGTCGTGCTGGAAGGAGGATCCATCGACTCGAACGGACTGGGGACTCTCCTGACTAGCGAGGAGTGCCTGCTGTCTCGACAGCGGCGCGGGGAACCCGAGTGCCCCACGCGAGAAGAGTACGAAGGAATCTTCCGGGAGTTCCTAGGTGTCAAGCAGGTCCTATGGCTCGGACAGGGCATCGCGGGCGACGACACGAGCGGCCACGTGGACACGGTGGCGCGATTCGTAGGTCCCTGCACGGTCGCCGCGAGTGTCGAGACCGACTCGCGGGACGCCAACTACAGCGTGTTGCGAGAGAACCGTCGCCGATTGCGGAGCATGCGCGACCACCGCGGGAGGCCGCTCGACATCGTCGAGCTCCCGATGCCGAGACCGCTGTGGTTCGAGGGCGACAGGCTGCCCGTGACCTATGCGAACTTCTATGTCGCGAACGGCTGCGTGCTGGTGCCGACTTACAACGACCCCCATGACAGAATCGCCCTGCGGACATTGGCCGAGTGCTTCCCGGATCGCGAAGTATGCGGCATACATTGCGTGGATCTGGCGCTCGGCCTCGGTGCGCTGCACTGCCTGGCCCAGCAGGAACCTGCGTTCGATCCGCGCCAGGAATACGTCCTGCGCCAAGATCGGCGATAATGGACGCTCACGGTTTGAAAACCATTCGCGCCTCCGGTGCGTCTAAACGGACATGAGCGAACCTACCGCAATCATGAAGCACAAGAGAATCCTGCCCTTGGCCTTGGTCTTCTGCACATTGGTGGCGGGCATCTTGATCGGAACCGTGATCTCGGGCCGGGTCGACGCGGCGCGCGGTTCCGACGAGCCTGTGACCGATGCCGCGCCGCTCTCGGTGCCGACAGCCGTTCCGGTCGACAACCAGTTCGCGGAACTCGCCCGCAAACTGCGACCGTCGGTGGTCAGTATCGAGATTCCAGCGGTCCAGCCCGACGAGGAAGACGGGCGAGGGTTCTTCAACGATCAGGAAGACATGTTCCGGAGGTTCTTCGGCTTGCCGAATAGCCCGGCGCCCCCGCCCCAGCGGCGCGGACCGGGACAAGGGTCCGGCGTGGTCGTCGATCCCAAGGGCTACATCATCACCAACAACCACGTAGTGGAGGGCGCCGAGCGCATTCGGGTGCAGTTCGCGGAGGATGACCAGCACCACGACGCCAAGTTGATCGGCGTCGACCCCGAGACGGACCTAGCCGTCATCTATGTCAAGGGCAAGGAAGGTCTGCAGGCGGCCAAGATCGGCAATTCGGACGCTGCCAACGTAGGCGACTGGGCCGTGGCAATCGGCTCTCCGTTCGGATACCGGGAGACGGTCACCGTCGGGATCATCAGCGCTACGGCGCGCGAGATGCGACCGGGAGGTCCCGGACGTCGCGTGCGGCCGTTCCAGAAATTCTTGCAGACCGACGCAGCCATCAATCCGGGCAACAGCGGCGGCCCGTTACTCAACATCCGCGGCGAGGTGATCGGGATCAATACCGCGATCATCTCGCGGACCGGAGGCTACGACGGAATCGGCTTCGCCCTGGCGTCGAACATCGCGGTCGAGACGTACAACCAGATCATCCGGTACGGGCGAGTCTCGCGCGGCTCGATCGGAGTGGAGTTCCAGAGCGACGTAAGCCAGTCGTTGATCCGCTCTTACGGGGCCGAGTGGGGCGTCTTTGTGAGGCGCACGGTAGATGGCGGTCCCGCCGCCGACGCCGGCATGGAGGAAGCGGACATCATCCTGAGCGTCGATGACGTAAAGATCAACGACGGCGAGAAGCTCATCGAGGTGGTGTCCGGGATCCCGATCGGCAAGACTGTGCCGATCCAGGTGATGCGCGGAGGCGAGACGCTGACACTGGACGTGGAGATCGCCGACCGGCAAAAGCTGTATCCCGAGCAGGCGGCCGCGCGGTTCGATGTCCCGGAGGAAGGCGAGGAGTCGGTCAGCTTCGGAATCACCGTCCAGGAACTCTCGCGGGACATCCGCGCGGATTTACCAGATGACGTGACGGGCGGCGTTTGGGTCACGCGCGTGGAGGCCAACTCATTCGCCGACGACATCGGCTTGTCACGGGGAGATGTCGTGCTTGCGTTGAATCGAGAGTCGATCAGTTCGATCAAGGATCTGAGAGACATTCAGCAGGAACTGCAGCCGGGCCAAGACATTTCGTTCAAGCTCCTGCGAAGCGACGGCCGGGAGTGGTCGACCCTCTACCTAGCTGGTGTCGTGCCCGAGTAGAGCAATCGAGCTCTTCTCGTTCCCTGCTCCGCCGACAAGGTTCGGGGATGCCCCGTAGCCGAGGCGGCGAGCTAGGAGGGGTGGATCGTCGCCAACGCGAGGTAGCCGGGCGATTTCACGCAACAGCTTGGAAGCGAGAGGCGTCCCAGACCCAGAAGTAGGTGGTGCGCTGCCAGCGCACCGGGGAGTCTTCCCCGGCAGTGAATGCGCCTGCCGGGCATTGACCGCCTCGCCTCGGAGTGGCCGAGACCGACCCGAGTGACGGAATCACGCTCGTTACGGATCAGCGCTCGAAGGCCTCCATAGCAATAACTCTATGAGTCTCACTCTTGTCTGTGACGGGGGTATGTGGACCAGCGTAGCGAACCCTATTCCGCGGGGCGGCACGATTCCTGCTGATTTCGCAGGGCGACAGTCGAACGAAGTCAGAGATTACAGCAGCTTCCAAGATTCCAGTGCCAGGGTCCGAGGCTCGTCGCAAGTCCTACCTGCCATACGAATGGAAGAAGCTTGGACACTACTGCTAGAATTACCGCCGTGCGGAACACGTATGTAGTCTGCTATGACATCTGCGAGCCGAAGCGGCTGCGGAAAGTCTTCCAGACAATGCGGGCGTGGGGCGACCATCTACAGTACTCGGTATTCGAGTGCCAGTTGACGCGGACCGATCTGGCGAGACTGCGGTCCACGCTCGCTAACGTCATCAATCACAAGGAAGATCAAGTGCTCTTCGTAGACCTAGGCCCATCGGAGGGACGCGGTGATCGGGTGATCTCGGCACTCGGGAAACCCTACGTGAACATCGACGCACCGTTGATCGTTGTGTAGGGCCGCCGTGGAGATGCCGCCAATCGACGGAGACGATGATGCCGGTCCCTGAGGCCGACGTAATGACAGGAGCGAAACCATGAGTGCGGTCGTGGAGATGAAGGTGGACCGACGGCTGCAGCAGGCGCTGCCCGACTACCTGCCGGCGCGGATGATCAATGAATGGGTTTACTGCCCGAGGCTGTTCCACTTCGAGCAAGTCCTCGGTGTCTTCGCAGAAAACGAGCACACGGTCGAAGGGAGTAGCCAGCACCGGCGAGTTGATCGCGAAACGAAGAGCGTCCCGCGCCCGGGCGAAGATTCCGAGGAGCCTCAGGTCGTAACATCCCTGACACTGTCATCGGAGGAGTTCCGGGTAATCGCGAAGCTCGACCTTGCAGAATTCGAGGGGTCCACGACGACTCCGGTGGATTACAAGCGCGGAAGGCCAATGAAGGGTGACGATGGCCTCGCTGCCTGGCCGGCCGACAGGGTCCAACTCGCAGTGCAGGCGATCGTGCTGCGAGCTAACGGTTATCAGTGCGATGAAGGTGTCATCTACTACCAACAGACCAAGCAGCGGGTAAGGATTGCGTTCGACGAAAAAGTGATCGGGGAGGCGAAGGACGCAATTGCAGGAGCGTGGGCGGCCGCCGACGCGGTGACCATGCCGCCCCCTCTGGAGGATTCGCCAAAGTGTCCCGGATGCTCGTTAGTGGGGATCTGCCTACCAGACGAGACTGTGCAACTGCAAGGCGATGCCGATCCGTCGGATACCGCGCAATTCGGTCTCTTCGGTCCAGATCAAGCAGTGCCGAAGAAACCGCCCGGTAGGGAGACCAGATTGCTGATGGCGCCGAGGACCGACCTGAAGCCCTTGTATCTGAACACACAAGGTCTGCGAGTAGGCAAGTCGGGGGAAGTCCTCAAGATCAAGGAGCGCGACAAGGTGATTCAGGAAGCTAGGATCAATGAGATTTGCCAAGTCAACATCTTCGGCAACATTCAGATTACGACGCAGGCGATTCAAGCGTTGTGCAGTGCCGAGCGTCCGATCTGCTACTTCTCCATGGGCGGGTGGTTCTATGGCGTCACAAGCGGCATGTCGATCAAGAACGTGGTTCTGCGAAAGGCCCAGATCCTGCTGTCGGATTACGACTGGTACAGTTTGCGCATCGCACGTGCCTTGGTAGCAGGCAAGATCCGGAACCAGCGGACGATGCTGCTCAGGAATCACATCGAACCGCCCGAACTCGAGTTGAGAGAGATGAGACGATTGGTGGAGCGGGCCGAGAATTCCGCTTCCATGGAAGAGCTGCTTGGGATTGAAGGGTACGCGGCGCGCATCTACTTCGGGGAGTTCTCCGGAATGATCAAGTGCGATGAACCTGACGATAGGGTAGAACTGTCGTTCGACTTCACGGCTCGGAACCGAAGGCCGCCGCGTGACCCGATCAATGCGATGCTCTCGTATGGATACAGCTTGCTCGCCAAGGATCTAACCGTGGCTTGCTATTCCGTGGGCTTCGACCCCATGATCGGGTTCTACCATCAGCCCCGCCACGGTCGGCCAGCACTCGCGCTCGACCTGATGGAGCCCATGAGGCCGTTGATTGCCGACTCTGCGGTCTTGTCAGCGGTGAACACCCGAATGATCGGAGAGCGCGACTTCGTGGCCGCCGGGAAGTCGGTGGCGATGACTCCCGGGGCTCGCAGGGCGTACCTCCGAGCGTACGAGGGTAGAATGGACACGCTGGTCACACATCCGGACTTCGACTACCGGGTCAGCTACCGTCGCTTACTGGAGATCCAGGCACGGCTGCTCGCGAAGACCGTTCAAGGTGAGCTGAGTGAGTACTCCGCTTTTGTCACGCGCTGAGCCTTGCGAGCGGCGAGGTGCTGAAAGAAACCCCCCGGGCACTCGCACGGTGGTATGTATAATGGATTCCGTGACTTGCGGCAGGGTCCTCGTGACCGGCGCAAGTGCCTGTCCACTCAGGCGGGAGGGTGCTCGTGGAGCGACCTCTAGGTCATTGACAGCAGAAGACTTAGCGGTAGTAGCACTTCCCCGATTCATGAATCGGGGCCTCATTGAAGCGTCGCGAGCGTCGAAATCCCCGATTCTTCGGGGGAATCGGCATTCCGATCGCGCCACTTCCCCGATTCATGAATCGGGGCCTCATTGAAGCTCGCCGACGGCGATCCGGCGTCGGCCTCCGGCGGCACTTCCCCGATTCATGAATCGGGGCCTCATTGAAGCGTTTCGGCCCGCTGCGTGCTTCGCCACTTCCCCGATTCATGAATCGGGGCCTCATTGAAGCTACGGCTCGCAGCTGACTCACGTCCGCTCCACTTCCCCGATTCATGAATCGGGGCCTCATTGAAGCGATCGACGAGGGCGCGTGATGTCCGCGATGAACGATCACTTCCCCGATTCATGAATCGGGGCCTCATTGAAAGCTCGGTTCGCCTGCTTCGCGCCGATCCGGGCGCGACGACTTCCCCGATTCATGAATCGGGGCCTCATTGAAGCGAAGCCGCGCCTTTCCTCCAATCAGCGAGCTTCTCACTTCCCCGATTCATGAATCGGGGCCTCATTGAAGCGGCGCGCAGTTCGAGACTTCCCCGATTCTCGGGGCCTCATTCGGAACGGCGATATCGTCTCACTTCCCCGATTCATGAATCGGGGCCTCATTGAAGCTCGGGACGGAGTCGCCCGGGGCTCAGCGTCGCTTGGTGACTTCCCCGATTCATGAATCGGGGCCTCATTGAAGCCCGCGGTCCGCCGGGGGTCCGGTCAGCGCTGAATCACTTCCCCGATTCATGAATCGGGGCCTCATTGAAGCATGCGGCGCCTTCGCCATTGAAGCAAGGCCGCGGGCGTTCGCCCGTCGCACTTCCCCGATTCATGAATCGGGGCCTCATTGAAGCCGAGCTTCTCTCTAGCACGCCCGGAGGCCGGTCGCGGATCACTTCCCCGATTCATGAATCGGGGCCTCATTGAAGCCGCGACGGTAACGTCTCCGGGAACGGATCGGACCGCCCGTGGCGAATCGCGGGCTCCCGGACTTCCCCGATTCATGAATCGGGGCCTCATTGAAGCCGGATCCGTAGCGGTCGATCCGCTCGCTGACGCGCCCTCGACTTCCCCGATTCATGAATCGGGGCCTCATTGAAGCATTGGAGCATGGCGCTGGGCGACATCGCTTGAATCGGGGCCTCGGCCGGCCCTTGACTTCCCCGATTCATGAATCGGGGCCTCATTGAAGCCATCGTCGCTCCGTCGAAGTTGTCGCCCATCGACGAGTCCACTTCCCCGATTCATGAATCGGGGCCTCATTGAAGCGTCTGGCGACGTGCATCGAAGCTCCCGCAAAGCCCTCCTTCCACTTCCCCGATTCATGAATCGGGGCCTCATTGAAGCGCGCAGGTTCCCCGACGCGCTCTTGATCCGGATCACTTCCCCGATTCATGAATCGGGGCCTCATTGAAGCGCCACGGGCCGTGATCCCGCCGATTCATGAATCGGGGCCTCGCGATCCGAGGGCCAGATCCACTTCCCCGATTCATGAATCGGGGCCTCATTGAAGCGTCGGCGCACGATCTCCGATCTGCCGCGGCGTCCGTCCGCTCGCCACTTCCCCGATTCATGAATCGGGGCCTCATTGAAGCCGCTACGCGTCATCCGGCTGACGAGCGTCGCGCGGATCGCACTTCCCCGATTCATGAATCGGGGCCTCATTGAAGCCGCTCGCGATGACCGGCGCCGACTTCCCCGATTCATGAATCGGGGCCTCATTGAAGCGACCGGGCGCCAATCGATCTATGGATGTCGGCACTTCCCCGATTCATGAATCGGGGCCTCATTGAAGCCCGCGAGCCTCGATCCCCGATCTGACCGCTCCGGTGCGCTCCCTGACTTCCCCGATTCATGAATCGGGGCCTCATTGAAGCGCGGTCGCATCGATCGGATCGCTTCCGCGATTCCCGCGCAAGGACTTCCCCGATTCATGAATCGGGGCCTCATTGAAGCGCGACCGCGGGTCCGCGTTCGCGATCCGCTTCGCATCCACTTCCCCGATTCATGAATCGGGGCCTCATTGAAGCGATCGGCCGTGCCGACGCGAACCGCATCGTGCATCTCCGAGCGACTTCCCCGATTCATGAATCGGGGCCTCATTGAAGCGATCGGCTCGCGGGAGTTCCGATCTCGACTGCCGGCCGCACTTCCCCGATTCATGAATCGGGGCCTCATTGAAGCACCGTCGCCGGCGGATCCGTGATTGCGCAACGCCGTCCCGACTTCCCCGATTCATGAATCGGGGCCTCATTGAAGCATCGCGCCGGAACGTCTCCGTCCGCCTGACTTCCCCGATTCATGAATCGGGGCCTCATTGAGCCGGCGCCCCTCGCTCGTGGGCTCCTGCATTGGCGGCCACTTCCCCGATTCATGAATCGGGGCCTCATTGAAGCGCGATCCGAAGCGGCCATCAGGCGCCGCATCGCTGCGCACTTCCCCGATTCATGAATCGGGGCCTCATTGAAGCGCGCGCTCGCGCGCGCAGGGACGCACGAGTCGCTTCACTTCCCCGATTCATGAATCGGGGCCTCATTGAAGCCGACTCTTGCCGTGCCGCGATCTTCGGTGCGCGCCCACTTCCCCGATTCATGAATCGGGGCCTCATTGAAGCGCTCGGCGCGATCGAGCTGCCGCGCTCGGCCGATCACTTCCCCGATTCATGAATCGGGGCCTCATTGAAGCGATGCGCGGGCGCGCCGGATCGACCGCCGTCTCCGGCGATCACTTCCCCGATTCATGAATCGGGGCCTCATTGAAGCAGGAGCGCGCGATCCGATTGGCCCCGTGGATGGGCCCTGACTTCCCCGATTCATGAATCGGGGCCTCATTGAAGCATGCGGACTTCCCCGATTCATGAATCGGGGCCTCGCACTTCCCCGATTCATGAATCGGGGCCTCATTGAAGCACTTCTGCCCGAATCGAGCCGACCGCACTTCCCCGATTCATGAATCGGGGCCTCATTGAAGCTTGCGCGGCTAGATGGCTGGACTTCCCCGATTCATGAATCGGGGCCTCATTGAAGCGATCGGATGCAGGACTTCCCCGATTCATGAATCGGGGCCTCATTGAAGCCACCGATCTCGCGAGCGACTTCCCCGATTCATGAATCGGGGCCTCATTGAAGCGCCTTCCTCGCCGGCGGGCCTCATTCGGCTGGACTTCCCCGATTCATGAATCGGGGCCTCATTGAAGCGATGCGTGGCGCATCGCCCCGTCTCTCGAGCCTGCCACTTCCCCGATTCATGAATCGGGGCCTCATTGAAGCCATGAGCGGCACGGTCGCGGGTAGCCTGCCGCCACTTCCCCGATTCATGAATCGGGGCCTCATTGAAAGCATGCGAGGGCCGATTGGGCGCTCCCCACTTCCCCGATTCATGAATCGGGGCCTCATTGAAGCCCCTCGCCGGACGCCGTCGCCGCGCTCGCGACGACCGCGCACTTCCCCGATTCATGAATCGGGGCCTCATTGAAGCGCAGCGATCCCCAGCGGATTCGATCTCGGCGAGTCAGACTTCCCCGATTCATGAATCGGGGCCTCATTGAAGCCGGATCCGTCGGGAATGAACGCTGCAATCGCCTCGAGACACTTCCCCGATTCATGAATCGGGGCCTCATTGAAGCGTCGGCTTGTATCGCCCGATGCGTCCGATGACCGGCACTTCCCCGATTCATGAATCGGGGCCTCATTGAAGCGCGCGGACTCGCCGCGGCGGCTCGCGCCCGATGCGACTTCCCCGATTCATGAATCGGGGCCTCATTGAAGCGCGGCGAGCGGCAACGCGCACGGCAGCCGAACGGTTGACTTCCCCGATTCATGAATCGGGGCCTCATTGAAGCGCGGATCTCCCGCTCACTTCCGGCACGGCAAGCGTCGCGGATTACTTCCCCGATTCATGAATCGGGGCCTCATTGAAGCCGGACGTCGCGCACTTCCCCGATTCATGAATCGGGGCATTGAAGCGCTCGCGATTCACGCGCCCTGACTTCCCCGATTCATGAATCGGGGCCTCATTGAAGCCGAGTGCGTCGCGCGACTTCCCCGATTCATGAATCGGGGCCTCATTGAAGCGGTCCGTGAGCCCTCTAGACTTCCCCGATTCATGAATCGGGGCCTCATTGAAGCGACCGAGTCCGAGCGCACTTCCTTCATGGCCTCGAATGCCGAAGACTTCCCCGATTCATGAATCGGGGCCTCATTGAAGCGCGGCATGAGCCGCCAACGTTCGTCGGAAGCGGTCTCACTTCCCCGATTCATGAATCGGGGCCTCATTGAAGCATGGCGCTTCGGGCATGAGGGCCGTCGCATCGCGCTTGAACTTCCCCGATTCATGAATCGGGGCCTCATTGAAGCGATCGAGGCGCCGGGCGCCGATTGATCAATCGATACTTCCCCGATTCATGAATCGGGGCCTCATTGAAGCGATCGGTCCTCGACTGGACACTTCCCCGATTCATGAATCGGGGCCTCATTGAAGCAGTGATCTGTAGGCTCGTCCAGATCCGCCGCGACTTCCCCGATTCATGAATCGGGGCCTCATTGAAGCCCACCGGCGCGCTCGCGGACGGCGCCGCGACTTCCCCGATTCATGAATCGGGGCCTCATTGAAGCGAACTCTGCGCTGGATCACTTCCCCGATTCATGAATCGCTCATTGAAGCACGCGGGGCAGGCTCTAACTTCCCCGATTCATGAATCGGGGCCTCATTTGAAGCGCAAGGGCCTCGATACACTTCCCCGATTCATGAATCGGGGCCTCATTGAAGCACTGCGACGTCCGAACGCGTTCGACGCGCGTAACTTCCCCGATTCATGAATCGGGGCCTCATTGAAGCGACCGCATCCGGAGTCGCCTTGGGCCGCATACCTCACTTCCCCGATTCATGAATCGGGGCCTCATTGAAGCGATGTGTGTCCTGCGCGCCATGATTCTATGATACGACTTCCCCGATTCATGAATCGGGGCCTCATTGAAGCCAGCGGGTGCTCCGCAAGCACCGGAAGGCCATGAAAACTTCCCCGATTCATGAATCGGGGCCTCATTGAAGCCCGAAGAGGCGCGGAACCGGGTCGCCGCCGCGATCCACTTCCCCGATTCATGAATCGGGGCCTCATTGAAGCGCGGCTGCAACAGGGCGAGGAAGACCGGCGCGTGCTCACTTCCCCGATTCATGAATCGGGGCCTCATTGAAGCTTGTTCTGATCCAGTGCAGAGTGGATAGCAGCATCCTACTTCCCCGATTCATGAATCGGGGCCTCATTGAAGCGCGCAGGCCGCTGAGGTGGTCGGACATAGAGGACTAACTTCCCCGATTCATGAATCGGGGCCTCATTGAAGCACCTCGTTCGCTCCGCTCATAGGACTGCCAATAGCTCACTTCCCCGATTCATGAATCGGGGCCTCATTGAAGCATTGACGATACTGCAATGTCCAATTATCTCTGGTTACTTCCCCGATTCATGAATCGGGGCCTCATTGAAGCACGTGAGAGGATCCCGACTCCCGGCAGGCCGAGCGCACTTCCCCGATTCATGAATCGGGGCCTCATTGAAGCCAAGATCGGGCTGGCCGGGCCGATTCGTCCTGGGGAGACTTCCCCGATTCATGAATCGGGGCCTCATTGAAGCGAGACGGTTTCCGCCGGACTCTAGAACGTACCTTCCACTTCCCCGATTCATGAATCGGGGCCTCATTGAAGCCGTACAGAGTGACCACGGATACCAGTAACCAGAAGTACTTCCCCGATTCATGAATCGGGGCCTCATTGAAGCCGCTCTTGAGCAATGTTCGCTTGCAAACCGTCGTCCGGACTTCCCCGATTCATGAATCGGGGCCTCATTGAAGCAATTCAGTGCGGCCGATTCCGCTTGCGAACGCATATAACTTCCCCGATTCATGAATCGGGGCCTCATTGAAGCGTTAACTCTGAATACAGCGAAAGGGATATTGCTGAACTTCCCCGATTCATGAATCGGGGCCTCATTGAAGCACGGCCTTGAAGAAGCGGGCCTTGCTCCCGTATGCCACTTCCCCGATTCATGAATCGGGGCCTCATTGAAGCAGCGCGCAAATGTGCAGAACCTCGCTCGAAGGAACCACTTCCCCGATTCATGAATCGGGGCCTCATTGAAGCTGGATCGCGGAGAAGTACGGATGGACGCTAGAGCAGGACTTCCCCGATTCATGAATCGGGGCCTCATTGAAGCCTTCGGATGCGGGAGCGTCTTCCCTTTCGCGGGGAAACTTCCCCGATTCATGAATCGGGGCCTCATTGAAGCGATCAGAACCCCCTTTTGGTCGGTCTCAAGGGAGGCACTTCCCCGATTCATGAATCGGGGCCTCATTGAAGCGGCCATGATCTTGGCCGCTTCGGCCCGCTCCTTGGCGCTACTTCCCCGATTCATGAATCGGGGCCTCATTGAAGCCGAGCGATTGAAGTCCGCTCGATTGATCGGCGCCGGACTTCCCCGATTCATGAATCGGGGCCTCATTGAAGCAAGTAGTCGTTTCCCGACGGCAGACCTCAGGGCCGCACTTCCCCGATTCATGAATCGGGGCCTCATTGAAGCCCCCGGACACGCTCTCCACCGGAGGTCACCGGTGTCACTTCCCCGATTCATGAATCGGGGCCTCATTGAAGCGCGGGCAGGGGGACGCTGAGCGCCGCCATCTGCCAGACTTCCCCGATTCATGAATCGGGGCCTCATTGAAGCTACGAAAACAGTGTTCCGCACTGATGATCCAGCCGTGACTTCCCCGATTCATGAATCGGGGCCTCATTGAAGCAACGGGGAACTGGTCGATGACCGCCCGGCCCTGCGCCACTTCCCCGATTCATGAATCGGGGCCTCATTGAAGCGCGAGATCGTCCGCGAGACCGTCACGGTAACAGCGGACTTCCCCGATTCATGAATCGGGGCCTCATTGAAGCAAGTCGATTGTGCCGGTCGTCGTCGCAGTCGCTTGCCCACTTCCCCGATTCATGAATCGGGGCCTCATTGAAGCGTCGTTGTCCGCCACGATCAAGCCGCGCCCGTCCGCACTTCCCCGATTCATGAATCGGGGCCTCATTGAAGCTTGATGCGCTCGGCGGTGTCCGCTTGCCTCATGGGGTACTTCCCCGATTCATGAATCGGGGCCTCATTGAAGCACGACCCGTCCGACCGCGACTACATGGAGCGGGTTTTACTTCCCCGATTCATGAATCGGGGCCTCATTGAAGCTGGATGCTGCCCTAGCGGATTCAGTTGTACCTCGAAACTTCCCCGATTCATGAATCGGGGCCTCATTGAAGCACGAAGCTCTACAGTCGCATCGACGACCTCAGCGAACTTCCCCGATTCATGAATCGGGGCCTCATTGAAGCGTCTCGCGCCCCGCTGGTGGACTGCTCCAGCGCGCGACTTCCCCGATTCATGAATCGGGGCCTCATTGAAGCATCGTGGTCGGCTTGGCCTCGGCGACCTCGGCATCCCAACTTCCCCGATTCATGAATCGGGGCCTCATTGAAGCCGCGATGGCGTGTTGCGACGGGCGGCTCGGCGGAATACTTCCCCGATTCATGAATCGGGGCCTCATTGAAGCAACGACATCGGCGATGGTGTACGGTACGGGGCGTTTACTTCCCCGATTCATGAATCGGGGCCTCATTGAAGCGTCAACAGAATAGGTGACAGCGAGTCTTTTCTTGAAGACTTCCCCGATTCATGAATCGGGGCCTCATTGAAGCTGGCGGCGGTTCGGGCGGTTCGGGCGGTGCCGTATCGAACTTCCCCGATTCATGAATCGGGGCCTCATTGAAGCGGATTTCGCGCGTCCGGTCGTTCGCTGAGTGCCCGCGCACTTCCCCGATTCATGAATCGGGGCCTCATTGAAGCTAGAGTTGATTATTATATGGGCGGTACTATTCTTAATACTTCCCCGATTCATGAATCGGGGCCTCATTGAAGCTATTCGTGGCTAGCCCGCCAATTTTGCGCGCGGGGAACTTCCCCGATTCATGAATCGGGGCCTCATTGAAGCTCGACTGACGGCTGATTGCCGGTATCGTCACCAGCACTTCCCCGATTCATGAATCGGGGCCTCATTGAAGCCCAGCACCTTGGCGGCGGCGGCGGCGGTGTGGATGAACTTCCCCGATTCATGAATCGGGGCCTCATTGAAGCCTGGACCCGGCGGTGGTATCGCGGACGATGGACGCGACTTCCCCGATTCATGAATCGGGGCCTCATTGAAGCTCGTCCGCCCGCAGCGATGCGTACCGCTCCTGGCAGACTTCCCCGATTCATGAATCGGGGCCTCATTGAAGCCTCGATGTACCGCCGCAGCATCCGCTGATGTCTCAAGCACTTCCCCGATTCATGAATCGGGGCCTCATTGAAGCGAGGATGCCGCCGGGATCACGCTGGCCGATGACACCACTTCCCCGATTCATGAATCGGGGCCTCATTGAAGCTCTTTGGATCCGAGCGTCCGCACGACGTGCGAGAGCAAGACTTCCCCGATTCATGAATCGGGGCCTCATTGAAGCACGTCGTCGCTGTCGTCGACCAAGCTCACCAGCATGACTTCCCCGATTCATGAATCGGGGCCTCATTGAAGCCTTCTCCCGCAGCTCCCAGGCCCCTTCCATCCGGCCTACTTCCCCGATTCATGAATCGGGGCCTCATTGAAGCCGTCTGGAGTCCATCGCTGAGGACGGTCGGCGCCGCACTTCCCCGATTCATGAATCGGGGCCTCATTGAAGCGCGATCTTCGGGCCGCTCGTCGCGGTCACCCTCGTCGACTTCCCCGATTCATGAATCGGGGCCTCATTGAAGCGAGATCGAGGCGCGGGACGGCTTCCTGCGGTGGATCACTACTTCCCCGATTCATGAATCGGGGCCTCATTGAAGCCGGAACAGGTGGTATGCGGTCTTCGGCCCAACAAGGACTTCCCCGATTCATGAATCGGGGCCTCATTGAAGCCGCTAATTCATCGTCGATCAGGACGGTTAGCGTTAATACTTCCCCGATTCATGAATCGGGGCCTCATTGAAGCGGGATCACTGTAGAAACGTCGTCGACAAACTTCCAACCACTTCCCCGATTCATGAATCGGGGCCTCATTGAAGCGACGATTCTGTATGTTCTAGGCTGCTTTGTGATATTACTTCCCCGATTCATGAATCGGGGCCTCATTGAAGCCGATCACAGGAACCCCGCAACGACCAACTTTCTATTCACTTCCCCGATTCATGAATCGGGGCCTCATTGAAGCGGGAAATGGCGGTGGAGACACTGACATAACACCATCACTTCCCCGATTCATGAATCGGGGCCTCATTGAAGCGCGAGCCGCTCCGGGCGCTTGGTGAGCACTTGGTAACTTCCCCGATTCATGAATCGGGGCCTCATTGAAGCCAGTAGCCGTTCTCGCCGCTGAAGCAGAACCGCCCGCACTTCCCCGATTCATGAATCGGGGCCTCATTGAAGCGGAAACGGGCCGACCACGATCGGGAAGACCGCGCTTACTTCCCCGATTCATGAATCGGGGCCTCATTGAAGCAAGGCCGACGGGACGGAGAGCGCGAGCGCTCGCACGGACTTCCCCGATTCATGAATCGGGGCCTCATTGAAGCGCGGTGACCTTGTTGTTGTCGCCGGCGATGAGTTGCACTTCCCCGATTCATGAATCGGGGCCTCATTGAAGCCGCTCGAGAGTCTTCAGGCTCCGATAGTGGAAAGTGACTTCCCCGATTCATGAATCGGGGCCTCATTGAAGCGATTGGGTCGGCAAGAAAGTGCAGGTGATCTCCTGCGTACTTCCCCGATTCATGAATCGGGGCCTCATTGAAGCCTCGCACGATGTCGTGCGGGCCCTCTGGGCCGTGATACTTCCCCGATTCATGAATCGGGGCCTCATTGAAGCCCCGTCCTCGCCGATGTCCGCCATTCCGCCCCTAGCACTTCCCCGATTCATGAATCGGGGCCTCATTGAAGCCCTGCTGGACATCGACGAGCAGGAGGAGATCGACGCCACTTCCCCGATTCATGAATCGGGGCCTCATTGAAGCTCGATCCTCTCGCGCGCGATGCGCAGCGCGGGGGTGTCACTTCCCCGATTCATGAATCGGGGCCTCATTGAAGCACGCTGAGCGGGCTGGCTCTGAGTACCGAGTACTTCACTTCCCCGATTCATGAATCGGGGCCTCATTGAAGCGCGTACCCGCGAGTCTGGATCGGAGGGCGAACCGGACTCACTTCCCCGATTCATGAATCGGGGCCTCATTGAAGCTCCAGCGGATCATCCCTCGCATCAACTCCCCAGATCAACTTCCCCGATTCATGAATCGGGGCCTCATTGAAGCTCGGTCGATACGGGCATCGGATGCGGCACGAACGGAGCGTACTTCCCCGATTCATGAATCGGGGCCTCATTGAAGCGTGCGCATGGCTTCGTACTGCACTTCGGGCGGCGCAACTTCCCCGATTCATGAATCGGGGCCTCATTGAAGCTCGGCATAGCCGCTCGAAGTGCCGTCTCGCACCACGTACTTCCCCGATTCATGAATCGGGGCCTCATTGAAGCAACCTTCCCTTCATTAGAGGCTATCCCAATCGTTCTCACTTCCCCGATTCATGAATCGGGGCCTCATTGAAGCCGGTTCCTCCGGGAGAGGTTGCGGCTTCTCGGGTTCACTTCCCCGATTCATGAATCGGGGCCTCATTGAAGCCCGAAATACGGATTCCTGGCCGGTAGGGACAACATGACTTCCCCGATTCATGAATCGGGGCCTCATTGAAGCCGATTGCGATTCCAGTCTTTGGATACTGTTCGCTTTACTTCCCCGATTCATGAATCGGGGCCTCATTGAAGCCGGTCGTTTCCGGTCGTTTCCGGTCGTTTCCGGTCGCACTTCCCCGATTCATGAATCGGGGCCTCATTGAAGCGACCTTGATCCCGTCCAGGGTTTCGGAGTGGCGCTCGGACTTCCCCGATTCATGAATCGGGGCCTCATTGAAGCGGAAGCACCAGTGTCCGCCATGATCTGCCCGATAGTACTTCCCCGATTCATGAATCGGGGCCTCATTGAAGCCGCGCAAAGCGTTCCGAAGGGAAACACAATGACAGTCACTTCCCCGATTCATGAATCGGGGCCTCATTGAAGCGCGATGTTCCGCGCCGTCGCCGCCGAGATGCCCCCCGACTTCCCCGATTCATGAATCGGGGCCTCATTGAAGCGCAGTCCAAATCGTCGAATTAAATGCATGACTTATTACTACTTCCCCGATTCATGAATCGGGGCCTCATTGAAGCAATGGCGGACGCGATCTGCTCGATGCTCTGCAAGGCGACTTCCCCGATTCATGAATCGGGGCCTCATTGAAGCAGTTGGTTCGTCATCCGAACGCTCGACGGACAGTCGACTTCCCCGATTCATGAATCGGGGCCTCATTGAAGCGGGGCAGCGTGATCTACGGGCCGGGGTCTCGCGGGCAAACTTCCCCGATTCATGAATCGGGGCCTCATTGAAGCGGCAAGCTCATCGACGCCTGCGAGCGCAAGCCCAAGCACTTCCCCGATTCATGAATCGGGGCCTCATTGAAGCGAGGAATACGGATCGAACTGGATTCCGGCCGAGGTACTTCCCCGATTCATGAATCGGGGCCTCATTGAAGCCGTTACTCGCGGTCGTAACCGTCAGCGTCAAGCGCGACTTCCCCGATTCATGAATCGGGGCCTCATTGAAGCTATATTCGCCGCGTTAGCGATTCTCAGATTACCGGCACTTCCCCGATTCATGAATCGGGGCCTCATTGAAGCGGGGACTGGCGGACGGCATTCCTCGACAGGGGGGTCACTTCCCCGATTCATGAATCGGGGCCTCATTGAAGCGATGCGCGCGGAGATTCCAACGTGGGATTACCGAGTAACTTCCCCGATTCATGAATCGGGGCCTCATTGAAGCAAGGAGAGGCCAAGGGCATCATCGGATGGCTAGACACTTCCCCGATTCATGAATCGGGGCCTCATTGAAGCGGTTGACTTCAGCGCACCGGATGCATTGCGTACGGACTTCCCCGATTCATGAATCGGGGCCTCATTGAAGCCAGTCATAATGCGGTCTTCAGGTCGGAGCATTCGGCCACTTCCCCGATTCATGAATCGGGGCCTCATTGAAGCCGCATCGGAAACCTGCACCCAGGCCGCTTCCTTGGCACTTCCCCGATTCATGAATCGGGGCCTCATTGAAGCCTACTGTACCACGTGTTCAGCACCGGCTAGCGCGTCATGACTTCCCCGATTCATGAATCGGGGCCTCATTGAAGCAGGGCCAAGCGGTACACGTCGGGGACGTGCGGCGGCACTTCCCCGATTCATGAATCGGGGCCTCATTGAAGCGATCGCAAGTCGGGCGAGATCATGGACCACGCGCGACTTCCCCGATTCATGAATCGGGGCCTCATTGAAGCACTTTGTACGCCATCCGCTCGCCGCTTTGGGCTTTGACTTCCCCGATTCATGAATCGGGGCCTCATTGAAGCGCTAGACTGGAGAGGTGGAAGTCAACTATCGCGAACACTTCCCCGATTCATGAATCGGGGCCTCATTGAAGCGGAACCGCGAATCAGCGTTTCGCCTTTATCCATATGACTTCCCCGATTCATGAATCGGGGCCTCATTGAAGCGCGCGCTGCGCTGGCCGGAACCGAGACCGGCGGCCAGACTTCCCCGATTCATGAATCGGGGCCTCATTGAAGCGCGGGTCTCGGCCAGCAGCACCCCGTCCAGGATGCCGACTTCCCCGATTCATGAATCGGGGCCTCATTGAAGCGGACTCCTGGAGGCGGAGTCGGGGGATCGACCTCACTTCCCCGATTCATGAATCGGGGCCTCATTGAAGCCCGCACGCACCGGCATACGCTGTTCGGCCAGCAGGAACTTCCCCGATTCATGAATCGGGGCCTCATTGAAGCTTTCAATTCGAGGGTTGGAAGAGGTACAAGTCGCTTAACTTCCCCGATTCATGAATCGGGGCCTCATTGAAGCGCACTCGAAGCGATCCCAAGTCATGACTAGATCGGACTACTTCCCCGATTCATGAATCGGGGCCTCATTGAAGCGACCGGTTCGACGTTGGGAGTCATGGTCAGCCGCTCGACTTCCCCGATTCATGAATCGGGGCCTCATTGAAGCGCAGCGGCTGCTACAAGAAGGCCAAGCGGTCGGGAGCACTTCCCCGATTCATGAATCGGGGCCTCATTGAAGCCGGCGGCCGAGACCTCGCTCCCCTGCGAGGCGATGGCGGACTTCCCCGATTCATGAATCGGGGCCTCATTGAAGCCGCAAGCCCGTGCATTTCTATGGACGTCAGAAAGACACTTCCCCGATTCATGAATCGGGGCCTCATTGAAGCTGGTCGTAACCTTCGTTGGATGAAGGCGGGAACCGAAGGACTTCCCCGATTCATGAATCGGGGCCTCATTGAAGCACTGCATTGGGCTGCTGCTGGGTGCGGTCGACTGGACTTCCCCGATTCATGAATCGGGGCCTCATTGAAGCCGCAGAGCAGCGGCAGTTCCGCCGATAATTCCGCTACTTCCCCGATTCATGAATCGGGGCCTCATTGAAGCATGAGCAGTGTAGCACAAAATTTTGCGCGGCCTCCTGTGACTTCCCCGATTCATGAATCGGGGCCTCATTGAAGCGGGGGCGGCGGGTCTACGACTATGCCCGCACGGTCATCACTTCCCCGATTCATGAATCGGGGCCTCATTGAAGCGGGGATGTGATCCATGCGGATAGCGTAGCATACTGTACTTCCCCGATTCATGAATCGGGGCCTCATTGAAGCGTTGACGCATCGACGAAGGAGGGCGGCGAGGTCTCCCGCACTTCCCCGATTCATGAATCGGGGCCTCATTGAAGCGTCGCCGAGTCCTTCGTCTCTCAGTGTCCGTATCAGACTTCCCCGATTCATGAATCGGGGCCTCATTGAAGCGACCTGGACGGTCGGGCGCTTGCTACGCGGCATGATGACTTCCCCGATTCATGAATCGGGGCCTCATTGAAGCATGAATTCGGCCATGCGTTGGGCCTACTGCACGAGCATACTTCCCCGATTCATGAATCGGGGCCTCATTGAAGCGATTACATCCGCACGGGCCTACTGAGCTTGCCGGTCGACTTCCCCGATTCATGAATCGGGGCCTCATTGAAGCCCGATATCGGGAATGCTTACCAAGCGACGTGTCTGCACTTCCCCGATTCATGAATCGGGGCCTCATTGAAGCCTGCCGTGCTGCGCCTTCAAGGTCGGGGTCGTCGAAACTTCCCCGATTCATGAATCGGGGCCTCATTGAAGCATGTCATCGGCTTCGTCCGATCCCCACCCCGCGTGCGGACTTCCCCGATTCATGAATCGGGGCCTCATTGAAGCCGTTAGCGGTCACCTCGGATCCACTCGGCAGAGGCGACTTCCCCGATTCATGAATCGGGGCCTCATTGAAGCCGGTTCAGCTTGCGGGCCTGGCGGTAGTGACCTAGCACACTTCCCCGATTCATGAATCGGGGCCTCATTGAAGCAAGACGGCCCAACTGGACAAACTATAGGCCCGGACACTTCCCCGATTCATGAATCGGGGCCTCATTGAAGCCCATTGCGAATCTGATTCGGCGGGCAGTTGGCGGACACTTCCCCGATTCATGAATCGGGGCCTCATTGAAGCGTCGATGTACGATTGGATCAGCTTCGCATCTCGTGCTCACTTCCCCGATTCATGAATCGGGGCCTCATTGAAGCGTAACCTACCGGTCACTGGTTCGATTCCAGTCGGCACTTCCCCGATTCATGAATCGGGGCCTCATTGAAGCGAGCCCAAAGCGTCTTCGATGAGTTCGGGCGCTGGAACTTCCCCGATTCATGAATCGGGGCCTCATTGAAGCCGCAGGCGCCGTCCTCGTAGTGATAGCTGCCCTCGCTGAACTTCCCCGATTCATGAATCGGGGCCTCATTGAAGCTAGTGCGCTTGCGCGTCCGCTCTGCGGGCGGCTGCACTTCCCCGATTCATGAATCGGGGCCTCATTGAAGCCAGCGTGTGCGGGCCGTGGACGAAGCTCGGGTCTAGCACTTCCCCGATTCATGAATCGGGGCCTCATTGAAGCCGGAACGGGAAGTGGACGCCGCACAATTCGCAGTTGACTTCCCCGATTCATGAATCGGGGCCTCATTGAAGCGCGATGCCCGAGCGCGCCTCACTCCCGACACACTACAACTTCCCCGATTCATGAATCGGGGCCTCATTGAAGCGCTTGGTGCGTGGTGATCGTCGAACGGAAGGGCTTGACTTCCCCGATTCATGAATCGGGGCCTCATTGAAGCCCGAACATTCCGAGCCGTGAAGGATACGCTACCGTAACTTCCCCGATTCATGAATCGGGGCCTCATTGAAGCGCCGGCCGATTGCCCTTGACGACCTCGATGGCGTCAACTTCCCCGATTCATGAATCGGGGCCTCATTGAAGCGAGCGAGTACGATTACCTATCTGCGGTCGCCCCATCGGACTTCCCCGATTCATGAATCGGGGCCTCATTGAAGCGGCATCGCCTTGGCGCTGGAAAAGAGGTGCATGATCGACTTCCCCGATTCATGAATCGGGGCCTCATTGAAGCCATGATGATAGGTTTCTCGCTTTCTATCGCTTGTTCACTTCCCCGATTCATGAATCGGGGCCTCATTGAAGCTGGTTCACGCACGAAGACCGCTTGCACGTCTACACGACTTCCCCGATTCATGAATCGGGGCCTCATTGAAGCGGGAGGTCGATGCCCTCCGGAGGTGAGTGCCAGGTGCACTTCCCCGATTCATGAATCGGGGCCTCATTGAAGCACGACTATTGGACTGAATCGGAGACTCGATGGCGGGACTTCCCCGATTCATGAATCGGGGCCTCATTGAAGCTCGACGGGCTCGGTCTTGAGCTTCAGCTCCACCTCTACTTCCCCGATTCATGAATCGGGGCCTCATTGAAGCCTCTCGGTGCTCCGCCGCTGGACGATGTCCATCACCACTTCCCCGATTCATGAATCGGGGCCTCATTGAAGCTAATCCGCCCCTACTCAAGCCCGGCCGCCGTCCGCGCTACTTCCCCGATTCATGAATCGGGGCCTCATTGAAGCGAGGCGCGGGCGAACGCCGTCGCCACGCGCGAGGCCGACTTCCCCGATTCATGAATCGGGGCCTCATTGAAGCCGCGTGCTGCGGGACAAACCGTACCAACTGATCGAGACTTCCCCGATTCATGAATCGGGGCCTCATTGAAGCCGGTTTGGTTTCACGACCATGCGATCTGCCGCCCGCTCACTTCCCCGATTCATGAATCGGGGCCTCATTGAAGCGCAGACGAGATCGGGCGGGCGAATCGGGCGCGGGAAACTTCCCCGATTCATGAATCGGGGCCTCATTGAAGCCAGCTCGGTCGAGAAGGCTTCGATCTCCGCCTCGGTACTTCCCCGATTCATGAATCGGGGCCTCATTGAAGCCAGGTACCGCAGTAGACGCTGCCTTTAACTGCGGGAACTTCCCCGATTCATGAATCGGGGCCTCATTGAAGCCCATGGTATCAGCGGGCCCCCCTCCTCGAACCCCCTCACTTCCCCGATTCATGAATCGGGGCCTCATTGAAGCGCGTCATTCGTGCGGGGCTGCCGCAACTGACTGAGACACTTCCCCGATTCATGAATCGGGGCCTCATTGAAGCGCGCAGAGCGACTTCGCGGTGACCGAGCAGGGGGTTACTTCCCCGATTCATGAATCGGGGCCTCATTGAAGCCGGACTCGATAGGCACTCCCGTAGGTCTCGATTGCCAACTTCCCCGATTCATGAATCGGGGCCTCATTGAAGCTAGGGGAGTGTGCCGATGGTAGGCGAGTCAACGAGGTACTTCCCCGATTCATGAATCGGGGCCTCATTGAAGCGCGGATTTGGTGTTCATAGGTCGAACCTAGCAGACTACTTCCCCGATTCATGAATCGGGGCCTCATTGAAGCATCGAGCACGTCGGCGACTGCGAGGCCGGGTTCCGGACTTCCCCGATTCATGAATCGGGGCCTCATTGAAGCGCGAGTGGTTGCCAATCTTCTTGAACCGACACCCTGCACTTCCCCGATTCATGAATCGGGGCCTCATTGAAGCCAGATAGGTTCTGTCATCGAGTGATTCCCTCGCCCTGACTTCCCCGATTCATGAATCGGGGCCTCATTGAAGCACGAACGACCACGAACCGCGACCGCCCCGCCACTCCTCACTTCCCCGATTCATGAATCGGGGCCTCATTGAAGCCTCATGGTTCCGATTCTCTTGGATATGGTGGAATCGACTTCCCCGATTCATGAATCGGGGCCTCATTGAAGCTATGGGATAGGCAGTTCATGCGTCGCTGCGGTTCCCACTTCCCCGATTCATGAATCGGGGCCTCATTGAAGCGGTGTCTCCCAGACCCACGTGTACCCTTCGGTCCCGCCACTTCCCCGATTCATGAATCGGGGCCTCATTGAAGCGACATCATCCGATCATGCAACGGCCGCCGGTTCCGATCACTTCCCCGATTCATGAATCGGGGCCTCATTGAAGCGGGGAATCGCAACCCGACCCCCCTCTAGTCCACGCAGACTTCCCCGATTCATGAATCGGGGCCTCATTGAAGCGTTTGCAGCCGGCCCCATGGTTCGAGTTGGTCGACATACTTCCCCGATTCATGAATCGGGGCCTCATTGAAGCGGGATCGCTTGACATCGGTGCGCCGCTTGGTACACTACTTCCCCGATTCATGAATCGGGGCCTCATTGAAGCCTTAACGGCGGGCTTCCGGTGCGCGGGGCGGACTATCACTTCCCCGATTCATGAATCGGGGCCTCATTGAAGCGATGCTGAAGGCGTCCACAGGAATATCGTAGCACTGACTTCCCCGATTCATGAATCGGGGCCTCATTGAAGCGCATACGCCCGGTGAAGGGCGTTGTAGTGCGCTTGACTTCCCCGATTCATGAATCGGGGCCTCATTGAAGCGTTCTGCGTTTGTCGTTTTTCATCGTCCTCGCTCCAGTACTTCCCCGATTCATGAATCGGGGCCTCATTGAAGCGCAAGTCCGACGGGGAATGGTGCGCCCATGACCACACTTCCCCGATTCATGAATCGGGGCCTCATTGAAGCGAGCCGTCGCGAACGTGGTCGCGAATACGAATGGCGACTTCCCCGATTCATGAATCGGGGCCTCATTGAAGCGTCGGCAAGGACGGCACGCTGAACGAGATCGAGAAGACTTCCCCGATTCATGAATCGGGGCCTCATTGAAGCATGTAGCGGTTCATGCTTTCTCCCCTCTCGCCTTGACTTCCCCGATTCATGAATCGGGGCCTCATTGAAGCTCAACGCCCTGATTCTTCGCCCTATCGAGGGCCTGAACTTCCCCGATTCATGAATCGGGGCCTCATTGAAGCGCTTCGTGAGTATTACGCTTCGACACCGTAAATCTCACTTCCCCGATTCATGAATCGGGGCCTCATTGAAGCGGGGCTTCCGCCGCGACGAGCTCCAGCGTCTCGACCGCACTTCCCCGATTCATGAATCGGGGCCTCATTGAAGCGAATCGTAGGACGAGTTCGGGAAGAACTGCTTGATCACTTCCCCGATTCATGAATCGGGGCCTCATTGAAGCGTGGAGCCCCTTATCGCCTCCAAGGCCAGGCGGATCACTTCCCCGATTCATGAATCGGGGCCTCATTGAAGCGAAGAACGCCGCTCTCACAAGCGCGTCATCAAGCGTAACTTCCCCGATTCATGAATCGGGGCCTCATTGAAGCCGCCGGGGCGGGCTCGTTTGCGCTCGGCTCGCTTTCACTTCCCCGATTCATGAATCGGGGCCTCATTGAAGCGGCGGATCCATACTAACGCCTTGCCGGTTCCACCCTAACTTCCCCGATTCATGAATCGGGGCCTCATTGAAGCTATTTTTTTGCGCGATTAGGCCTCGGCCAGATCTGCACTTCCCCGATTCATGAATCGGGGCCTCATTGAAGCCGCACGAAACCCGCTTCCGCTTTTCTCGCGGTCGGTCGACTTCCCCGATTCATGAATCGGGGCCTCATTGAAGCTCCCGGACGAACTCCGTGATCGTCTGCGGGTCGTTGCCACTTCCCCGATTCATGAATCGGGGCCTCATTGAAGCGAGTTTCCAGACGGCGATTGGGACAAGCCCACGCTCACTTCCCCGATTCATGAATCGGGGCCTCATTGAAGCGAGAGCGTCGATCTGAAGTCCGCGCAGGACTGGCATGACTTCCCCGATTCATGAATCGGGGCCTCATTGAAGCAAATTGCAATCCAGCAGGTTTACGACGACGTCTGGCACTTCCCCGATTCATGAATCGGGGCCTCATTGAAGCCCCTTTCCTTTTCCGGGGGCCCCGGAGCCCCCGGAACTTCCCCGATTCATGAATCGGGGCCTCATTGAAGCACCTTGAAATCGGTGATATCCAGTTCCACCGTACCAACTTCCCCGATTCATGAATCGGGGCCTCATTGAAGCCGGTGCCGCAGCTCTCTTGGCGACCGGCACCTCGATACTTCCCCGATTCATGAATCGGGGCCTCATTGAAGCCAGCGGATGAACGTTCCGGGGTACGACCGGGGATTCACTTCCCCGATTCATGAATCGGGGCCTCATTGAAGCGGAGGGCGTCCGGCTGGCCTATGTCGACGGGCGCGAAACTTCCCCGATTCATGAATCGGGGCCTCATTGAAGCACTCTCGAACCGGCCCGCGCTACTGGCAGGGTTCAACACTTCCCCGATTCATGAATCGGGGCCTCATTGAAGCCTGGCACAGCGATCCCATCCGCTGCACTACGAACCCACTTCCCCGATTCATGAATCGGGGCCTCATTGAAGCCCATACGCGGCGGTGCGGTAGTGGTTGCGCTTGGAACTTCCCCGATTCATGAATCGGGGCCTCATTGAAGCCAATTACGCGCTGTCCGCATACTGACGAACCCTATGCACTTCCCCGATTCATGAATCGGGGCCTCATTGAAGCTGGTCATGGGCGCAGCGGATGGGATACTGCAAGGTACTTCCCCGATTCATGAATCGGGGCCTCATTGAAGCGCTGCGCCCGGATCCGAAATGCACCATGGCCGTCCAGACTTCCCCGATTCATGAATCGGGGCCTCATTGAAGCTCCGAGCGCGAGCTACGCCGCGTCGAGGCGGAGCTGACTTCCCCGATTCATGAATCGGGGCCTCATTGAAGCGCGGGGCTGGGAGCTAATATTATACTACCGTTATCACTTCCCCGATTCATGAATCGGGGCCTCATTGAAGCGGCAGTCACGAGCCGTTCACTCTCGCCATGATACCGACTTCCCCGATTCATGAATCGGGGCCTCATTGAAGCAGGGTCGGCGAAGACGTTAAACATCTCGCGCATCTACTTCCCCGATTCATGAATCGGGGCCTCATTGAAGCCACTCGGCCGCGATGCTCTGCGTCCAGCGATCCCCCACTTCCCCGATTCATGAATCGGGGCCTCATTGAAGCCGGCTGGCCGTCATCGCAGCGCACGGGAGTCGCTGCCACTTCCCCGATTCATGAATCGGGGCCTCATTGAAGCCAGATTGCCGTCTGGCTAGGCATCAGCAAGGCGCTGACTTCCCCGATTCATGAATCGGGGCCTCATTGAAGCGAACTCGCTCTGATCGGAATACGGGCAGTCGTTGTAACTTCCCCGATTCATGAATCGGGGCCTCATTGAAGCTGAGCGGAGGTGCGCTTCCATACGATCTCGTTGCGATACTTCCCCGATTCATGAATCGGGGCCTCATTGAAGCTCGAAGTACTGGATCGCCGATTCCGAGATGATGGACGTACTTCCCCGATTCATGAATCGGGGCCTCATTGAAGCCCTTTCCCGTTTCCCTTTCCGGGCTCCTGCGTCCCCACTTCCCCGATTCATGAATCGGGGCCTCATTGAAGCCACCCGCTAATCGCGCTATATTCCCGCCGACTGTCACGACTTCCCCGATTCATGAATCGGGGCCTCATTGAAGCGCGATGCCCGAGCGCGCCTCACTCCCGACACACTACACTTCCCCGATTCATGAATCGGGGCCTCATTGAAGCAGCCGGGCCTTGGCCGCGCGGGAGACGGCGACCTGACTTCCCCGATTCATGAATCGGGGCCTCATTGAAGCCGTACGACGGCCCGGGCGTACGCGCCCGGGAAGTCGACACTTCCCCGATTCATGAATCGGGGCCTCATTGAAGCCGCGCGACATTCCGCCTGGTCGCGCGGCCGCGCGATGACTTCCCCGATTCATGAATCGGGGCCTCATTGAAGCACCCGTGCAGCGATGGGGCCGCGGAGGGAAGGAGTGACTTCCCCGATTCATGAATCGGGGCCTCATTGAAGCGCCGCACGGCCAGCGGCGATAGGTCGCAGCCGATCCACACTTCCCCGATTCATGAATCGGGGCCTCATTGAAGCTGCGGGCCGTCGGCGGTGATCCAGTCATGGACGTCCGCACTTCCCCGATTCATGAATCGGGGCCTCATTGAAGCCGGATCAATCCGCTCGTGAATCGCTTTTCGCAAAGGGCACTTCCCCGATTCATGAATCGGGGCCTCATTGAAGCGGCGTGACGCCTTGGAGGTTGGCATACGCCCGGTGAACTTCCCCGATTCATGAATCGGGGCCTCATTGAAGCCACCCGCGCCCGCGCCGCGCGCATCGAAGAGTCTTCGAGACTTCCCCGATTCATGAATCGGGGCCTCATTGAAGCGAAGAGTGCCTTGGCATAGGGGTTCCAGTGGTGCACACTTCCCCGATTCATGAATCGGGGCCTCATTGAAGCGCGCGGTTGGCGGCGGTCTTGCGGGTCTTGCGGCCGCCACTTCCCCGATTCATGAATCGGGGCCTCATTGAAGCCGGATCGGCTCGAAGGTGATGTCAGTCATGGTCGTCACTTCCCCGATTCATGAATCGGGGCCTCATTGAAGCGGTGTATGGGGCTTTCATGGCAGATCCTTTCCGGTGCACTTCCCCGATTCATGAATCGGGGCCTCATTGAAGCAAGTCGCTGGCCGAACTGAAGGGAACCGCGCCCGGACTTCCCCGATTCATGAATCGGGGCCTCATTGAAGCAGAAGGATTGCTGTCGTTCCGATTATCGGAACGTTCGACTTCCCCGATTCATGAATCGGGGCCTCATTGAAGCGGCATGGCCATGTAAATGGTGGTATTGTCCTCCGATACTTCCCCGATTCATGAATCGGGGCCTCATTGAAGCCGCCTGAAGGACGGTTCCAAGCGTTCCGGATACTTACTTCCCCGATTCATGAATCGGGGCCTCATTGAAGCATCTCGGTATGGATGACGTGGATGCGGTGGTCGTCACTTCCCCGATTCATGAATCGGGGCCTCATTGAAGCGAGGAGCGCCAATGGCTTCTGTGTCGGGTAGCCGACACTTCCCCGATTCATGAATCGGGGCCTCATTGAAGCGTGACTTCCGGCTTGTCCTGAGTCACTGGATCGGGCACTTCCCCGATTCATGAATCGGGGCCTCATTGAAGCAGGGCGTGAGTGGTAGCGATCTCGTAGTAGCGGGAGCACTTCCCCGATTCATGAATCGGGGCCTCATTGAAGCGCGCCTGATCCAGTCCCCCGCTGCACTCCCCGCAGACGACTTCCCCGATTCATGAATCGGGGCCTCATTGAAGCGGTGCCGTACTCAGCACTAGACCCTGTCGGTGCGCCCACTTCCCCGATTCATGAATCGGGGCCTCATTGAAGCTGCCATTTCCGATGGTCGCCACTTTCCGTCTCTAATGACTTCCCCGATTCATGAATCGGGGCCTCATTGAAGCCGGAACGATGAGACCGGCGCGCTGACTCGCGTAGGTACACTTCCCCGATTCATGAATCGGGGCCTCATTGAAGCACATGGCAGACCGCGCCTATGAGCAGTGGATCGCCGAACTTCCCCGATTCATGAATCGGGGCCTCATTGAAGCGCGGAACTCGATTGGGTTCCCTCCACGATCACGCAGACTTCCCCGATTCATGAATCGGGGCCTCATTGAAGCACCGCGCATATTACGCTCTTCAAGCCACTTGTAAGCACTTCCCCGATTCATGAATCGGGGCCTCATTGAAGCCCGTGGAGCGCTTGCGATCCGCGGACTCTTCGGTGCCACTTCCCCGATTCATGAATCGGGGCCTCATTGAAGCCGCGCTTGGCGGCAAGGGCCTTGATCTCGAGCGCCAAACTTCCCCGATTCATGAATCGGGGCCTCATTGAAGCCCGGGCGCGCGGGCGCGGTGCTGGACTACTGCCTGAGGACTTCCCCGATTCATGAATCGGGGCCTCATTGAAGCCAGATCTTGTTGCTTTCGACGATAGCGACCAGACACTACTTCCCCGATTCATGAATCGGGGCCTCATTGAAGCCTTGGCAGTGAATTCGGAATCATCTTCGGAATCGGAACTTCCCCGATTCATGAATCGGGGCCTCATTGAAGCGGGGATGCGGCGGTCACCGCGACCAAGCCGATAGACACTTCCCCGATTCATGAATCGGGGCCTCATTGAAGCGGAGTCTTCGCGGCCGACGCCCGCTCCGACCTCGCGACTTCCCCGATTCATGAATCGGGGCCTCATTGAAGCAGGGGCTTCGTGAGGTTCGCCAACTGCCATAGCCAGACTTCCCCGATTCATGAATCGGGGCCTCATTGAAGCAGGTGCGAGTTGTTGACGACGGCGGTGACCGCGACTTACTTCCCCGATTCATGAATCGGGGCCTCATTGAAGCCCGGCCGTCTTGATCGCCTCCCAAATCCCTTCGCCGGACTTCCCCGATTCATGAATCGGGGCCTCATTGAAGCTCGAACGTGGCGCTCAGCTCCGCGATACGATGCTCCTACTTCCCCGATTCATGAATCGGGGCCTCATTGAAGCCCCTTGGTACCAAATCTTCCCGTACCCGTCCTGATCCACTTCCCCGATTCATGAATCGGGGCCTCATTGAAGCGAGGCCATCTTCCAGCGCCTGCGGCGGGCGCGGATGGACTTCCCCGATTCATGAATCGGGGCCTCATTGAAGCGGCCGAGATCGAAGCCCTCCGTACGGCCCTGGAGCCACTTCCCCGATTCATGAATCGGGGCCTCATTGAAGCTACAGGGATTCCCGATATTTGTCAACACCCTTACGACTTCCCCGATTCATGAATCGGGGCCTCATTGAAGCGACTTGCGCCCCGTGGCTTAGCCAGACCCGCGCACTAACTTCCCCGATTCATGAATCGGGGCCTCATTGAAGCCGCGTGCGCCCGTTGATCTTCCAGGCGTCGGCCGTGACTTCCCCGATTCATGAATCGGGGCCTCATTGAAGCAAGATAGTTTGTCAACCCCCTTGCAAATCCAAGCCCTACTTCCCCGATTCATGAATCGGGGCCTCATTGAAGCGCGGTGTCGTAAGCCTTGCGCTTCAGCTCTAGGTCACTTCCCCGATTCATGAATCGGGGCCTCATTGAAGCACGCGGTCGTCCGATACAAGATATTTGTTGCTGAAACTTCCCCGATTCATGAATCGGGGCCTCATTGAAGCGGCTAGGGAGCGTAGGTCGTCACGCACATCATCCTACTTCCCCGATTCATGAATCGGGGCCTCATTGAAGCTGCCAGGACGCCTTCAGGCCCCACGCCGCGATCGTGTACTTCCCCGATTCATGAATCGGGGCCTCATTGAAGCGCGGGCTGCCCACGGATGTCGGCGCGTGGCGCAACGACTTCCCCGATTCATGAATCGGGGCCTCATTGAAGCGCTGTGCAGAACTCCGCCTTGCTTGGCAGGGCCATGCACTTCCCCGATTCATGAATCGGGGCCTCATTGAAGCTTTCCGTGGCAGCATCGCGACAATCCGCAACGCTACACTTCCCCGATTCATGAATCGGGGCCTCATTGAAGCCAGAAGCACGCCAGCAAGATCTCGTCGCGCACCGGAACTTCCCCGATTCATGAATCGGGGCCTCATTGAAGCGTCTCGCGCCTTCCGGTACTGCGGGTGCTGGTATAACTTCCCCGATTCATGAATCGGGGCCTCATTGAAGCTCGCCATCGAGCACGCTGCTGTGACTCGCGGTTGCACTTCCCCGATTCATGAATCGGGGCCTCATTGAAGCCTCTCGGGGTTCGGACAGCCATGCCAAGAATTCGTCCCACTTCCCCGATTCATGAATCGGGGCCTCATTGAAGCTACAGCTACGACCTCGGCTCCCGACCTCCCCTCCGAACTTCCCCGATTCATGAATCGGGGCCTCATTGAAGCGACCTGCATGGGGGATTCATGCTCTGTCATGCGGGACTTCCCCGATTCATGAATCGGGGCCTCATTGAAGCTAATCAAACTTGTAACCCTTAGGTTGCGAATTAAGACACTTCCCCGATTCATGAATCGGGGCCTCATTGAAGCGTTCCGAACGGCACGGGGAAGGGCTTGCCGCTATTCACACTTCCCCGATTCATGAATCGGGGCCTCATTGAAGCCAGTTTAGCGGCTTGCCGCTGCCGCTTCCACTCCAGGACTTCCCCGATTCATGAATCGGGGCCTCATTGAAGCTCGGAATAAGACGGTTGTGCGGACAGCGCGGTATCCACTTCCCCGATTCATGAATCGGGGCCTCATTGAAGCAGCGGACTCTTCGGCTTCACTACCGAGCTGGTGCGCACTTCCCCGATTCATGAATCGGGGCCTCATTGAAGCGAAGGAGATGCGGTCGATGGTCTTGGAAGACGAGCGACTTCCCCGATTCATGAATCGGGGCCTCATTGAAGCTGATCGTCCGTTCCGCCGCCGCCCGAAGGTGCGGACACTTCCCCGATTCATGAATCGGGGCCTCATTGAAGCCGCGATCCGTACATCATCGGCCAATTCCCGCAAGCGACTTCCCCGATTCATGAATCGGGGCCTCATTGAAGCGGTCATCTCACCCACCTGTAGGTTATTCCGCGCATCACACTTCCCCGATTCATGAATCGGGGCCTCATTGAAGCCGGTCACGCGGGTCGGCGGCTGGAGCGAGTACAACCACTTCCCCGATTCATGAATCGGGGCCTCATTGAAGCGATTTGCTCGCGCATGTCTGCCGTCTACCGTCTGCCGTACTTCCCCGATTCATGAATCGGGGCCTCATTGAAGCACCGGCAATTGACCTACCACGTTGAGGAACGCGATACACTTCCCCGATTCATGAATCGGGGCCTCATTGAAGCACGGCTCGGAATGTTCGGAAACTTCGCGTCGTCGTCACTTCCCCGATTCATGAATCGGGGCCTCATTGAAGCGCGACACCGCCGCCCAACAGTCCGCTGGACGCGACCGACTTCCCCGATTCATGAATCGGGGCCTCATTGAAGCGCACTGCGTCGCGATATTCGCCTTCAGCCTGCGCTAACTTCCCCGATTCATGAATCGGGGCCTCATTGAAGCGGACAGGGTAACTTCCGGAACGAGGTCGTCTGGTGCACTTCCCCGATTCATGAATCGGGGCCTCATTGAAGCCGACCTCGCGAGCGGTCGATTACTGGCCCGATTCCAACTTCCCCGATTCATGAATCGGGGCCTCATTGAAGCTACACGGCGTGGACGGTCACCGACCAGGCGCTGCCACTTCCCCGATTCATGAATCGGGGCCTCATTGAAGCTCGAGGATGGCATGCGGGTATCGCCGCACGGGCCGGACTTCCCCGATTCATGAATCGGGGCCTCATTGAAGCGGCTTGGCCGCGGGCTTCGCGGGCGAGGCATCCTCGACTTCCCCGATTCATGAATCGGGGCCTCATTGAAGCAGTGCCCCTCTACGCGCGTACTGTCACACGGTGTCACTTCCCCGATTCATGAATCGGGGCCTCATTGAAGCGGCTTGGCCGCGGGCTTCGCGGGCGAGGCATCCTCGACTTCCCCGATTCATGAATCGGGGCCTCATTGAAGCAGTGCCCCTCTACGCGCGTACTGTCACACGGTGTCACTTCCCCGATTCATGAATCGGGGCCTCATTGAAGCTTCTGGATGGCCGGCGACACGATACAGGACGCGGAAACTTCCCCGATTCATGAATCGGGGCCTCATTGAAGCTGGCACTCCCGCTTGGCGGAACCACCGCCGACCGCAACTTCCCCGATTCATGAATCGGGGCCTCATTGAAGCTCCAGAGCACTGACAGCAGACCTGTTCGCCCGCTTCAACTTCCCCGATTCATGAATCGGGGCCTCATTGAAGCCTCCAGAAGGCCGGGCGACGGCTGCGGCAGCCGGTACTTCCCCGATTCATGAATCGGGGCCTCATTGAAGCGATGTCCGTGCGGCCGGCCTTGCGGAGCGCCGCCTTGACACTTCCCCGATTCATGAATCGGGGCCTCATTGAAGCGGAACACCGGAGCCTCCCTTCATAGGGAGGATGGCGCACTTCCCCGATTCATGAATCGGGGCCTCATTGAAGCCGATCCTATTGATCGCCCTCCAGATCGCCGACGGCTACTTCCCCGATTCATGAATCGGGGCCTCATTGAAGCGCGAGCCGCTTGCGCTCGCGGTGCACGTCCCCCGCGCACTTCCCCGATTCATGAATCGGGGCCTCATTGAAGCCAGTGGCCGCCCTGATGCCGCCGAAGCCCACCAAGATACTTCCCCGATTCATGAATCGGGGCCTCATTGAAGCAGGTGGAACCCTTAACCCCTAGCCCCGTAAACTAGGACTTCCCCGATTCATGAATCGGGGCCTCATTGAAGCCGGCATGAAATCGGGAGGTCTTCCGCCGCCCTCGCTGACTTCCCCGATTCATGAATCGGGGCCTCATTGAAGCGAGCGGCGGCGAGGGCTAGGCGCGAAGCCTACCGAAACTTCCCCGATTCATGAATCGGGGCCTCATTGAAGCAGTTCGTCGTGCGTGACGCACCGCGCCGGATAGGCCGCACTTCCCCGATTCATGAATCGGGGCCTCATTGAAGCTTTGCCCTCCGCGCCCATATCGAGTTGCATTGCAACTACTTCCCCGATTCATGAATCGGGGCCTCATTGAAGCCTGGTGAGCGTGAGTGTCACCGGGTCGGTTGGCCGCACTTCCCCGATTCATGAATCGGGGCCTCATTGAAGCGAGTAGCACTCCCAACACCTGTAGAAACTAAGAAACACTTCCCCGATTCATGAATCGGGGCCTCATTGAAGCGAATTGAATGCACTTGGGAAGGCGTTTGGTTACCGGCACTTCCCCGATTCATGAATCGGGGCCTCATTGAAGCTGGCGGAATCGGCACCCTGACCCGGGGATCGCGCCCTTACTTCCCCGATTCATGAATCGGGGCCTCATTGAAGCGCGAACGGAAATCGTTTGCAGGAAACTTATTCCGTACTTCCCCGATTCATGAATCGGGGCCTCATTGAAGCTTCTTCTTCCGAAGTTGGACTCTCCGAACCATTTTCAACTTCCCCGATTCATGAATCGGGGCCTCATTGAAGCAACTTTCGAATATGTAGTATGTTTCCGGGGAGGCGCCACTTCCCCGATTCATGAATCGGGGCCTCATTGAAGCCCGGCGGGGACGTACCCCGACGATGCCGTGACCGGACTTCCCCGATTCATGAATCGGGGCCTCATTGAAGCCTGATACCAGCCGCCACCGGCCCTAGCAATCCGCCGACTTCCCCGATTCATGAATCGGGGCCTCATTGAAGCCGTCAAGGACGAACCCAATGATCGGCAACCGGAGTTACTTCCCCGATTCATGAATCGGGGCCTCATTGAAGCCAACAGCGAATTCAGCAGCGTGGACGCGGACAGTCTGACTTCCCCGATTCATGAATCGGGGCCTCATTGAAGCCGCTACCAAGCGGACGGTTGCCACTTCCGCACTCTGACTTCCCCGATTCATGAATCGGGGCCTCATTGAAGCGGGTGGCCCTCCAGATACATCGCCATCTGCGGGATGACTTCCCCGATTCATGAATCGGGGCCTCATTGAAGCGGCCGAAATCCGCTGTTTTGGCGGCACTTGGCAGCCTACTTCCCCGATTCATGAATCGGGGCCTCATTGAAGCGTCAGGTCGGCGAACGATCCGCCGTCGCCCTCGACCACTTCCCCGATTCATGAATCGGGGCCTCATTGAAGCTACGCGATGACGATGTCGACAGGCAGCCGCGCAGGCCCGACTTCCCCGATTCATGAATCGGGGCCTCATTGAAGCCGACTAGCTAAGGCGCAAGGGCGAACGCTAGGGTTTTAACTTCCCCGATTCATGAATCGGGGCCTCATTGAAGCCTCTTGGATCGGCTCGATCTTCAGTTCGCGAGTGCAACTTCCCCGATTCATGAATCGGGGCCTCATTGAAGCGTCGGGCAGTCGGTCGGAACACAGTTCGCGCCATCCCACTTCCCCGATTCATGAATCGGGGCCTCATTGAAGCGAGCATCCCCGTGCAACGGTCGCCGAGCGCGATCTCACTTCCCCGATTCATGAATCGGGGCCTCATTGAAGCTATTGCCGCTGCGTCTCGGCGAGGGATTCGGCGGATACTTCCCCGATTCATGAATCGGGGCCTCATTGAAGCCCGGTCGCCTTCAGCCAGGTCGCGCCCTGGGACACAACTTCCCCGATTCATGAATCGGGGCCTCATTGAAGCTCCGTGCCGTCCATGCCGTAGCAGTCGATCCGCTCGCACTTCCCCGATTCATGAATCGGGGCCTCATTGAAGCCGGTGGGCTATCGCAGGCAATATGGCACTGCTCGAACTTCCCCGATTCATGAATCGGGGCCTCATTGAAGCTATTCGGTTTCCGGGGCTACCACGATAGGCGACAGTACTTCCCCGATTCATGAATCGGGGCCTCATTGAAGCCGTACACTCGGGCCGAAAACGCACGTGCCGGAGCGCACTTCCCCGATTCATGAATCGGGGCCTCATTGAAGCGATTCCGATCCTACGGAACCTGACCGCAGCAAGCCGTACTTCCCCGATTCATGAATCGGGGCCTCATTGAAGCGATGCTTGACTGGCAGCGGTTCTTCCTAGGCAGCGTGACTTCCCCGATTCATGAATCGGGGCCTCATTGAAGCCGCTTCTGTAGCGATCCGATAAGGATGGCGTAGTTGCGACTTCCCCGATTCATGAATCGGGGCCTCATTGAAGCGCGGTGCGAACGGCGCCGGAATCACGACCTCGACTCACTTCCCCGATTCATGAATCGGGGCCTCATTGAAGCTGAACGTTGTTGTCGCGGGCCGTGAGCAGTCCGCCACTTCCCCGATTCATGAATCGGGGCCTCATTGAAGCTGGAAGACGTTCGTCTGCGTGATCGCTAGTTGGCGCACTTCCCCGATTCATGAATCGGGGCCTCATTGAAGCCGGATGTCGATGTCGATGCGCGGTTCCTCTACGATACTTCCCCGATTCATGAATCGGGGCCTCATTGAAGCCGCAAGTAGTTGTTCAGCACGGTGTCGCCGGGAGCACTTCCCCGATTCATGAATCGGGGCCTCATTGAAGCGGACGAACTCCGCCACACCGTGACCGAGGTTGCCGAGACTTCCCCGATTCATGAATCGGGGCCTCATTGAAGCGAGAAACGCCCCGAAGAGGAGCGCAGCCCCGACCTGACTTCCCCGATTCATGAATCGGGGCCTCATTGAAGCCGGTGGTACGCCTTCCTCTCGGTAGCAGCCGAGGCTACTTCCCCGATTCATGAATCGGGGCCTCATTGAAGCTCGACTTCGGCACGTCCATCGACGGCAAGCCGGCCAAACTTCCCCGATTCATGAATCGGGGCCTCATTGAAGCCCGGCGCTCCCTTTCCTCGTCCATGGCGCGGAAAGCACTTCCCCGATTCATGAATCGGGGCCTCATTGAAGCCGCAAGTGGGGCATCGCCATCATCGTCGCGCCGTCGCACTTCCCCGATTCATGAATCGGGGCCTCATTGAAGCGAGGAACGGCGAGAGCAGCAGGCTCAGACCTATCTGACTTCCCCGATTCATGAATCGGGGCCTCATTGAAGCACGTGCCAGACGAGCGCGAGCAAGTCTGCGCAGAAACTTCCCCGATTCATGAATCGGGGCCTCATTGAAGCCGAGGTCGTTTACATGATCGCGAGACCGGATTTTCGACTTCCCCGATTCATGAATCGGGGCCTCATTGAAGCGTGTCCTGGTAGCACTTGATCCGCTCCATGACCGCCACTTCCCCGATTCATGAATCGGGGCCTCATTGAAGCGTCGGCATGTAAAAGTCGATGCCCATCACTTCCCGCGACTTCCCCGATTCATGAATCGGGGCCTCATTGAAGCCGCGCGGCAGATCGCGGGCCTGAACCCGATCTACGGCGACTTCCCCGATTCATGAATCGGGGCCTCATTGAAGCCGAATGCCGCGTCATGCTCCTTCCTCTCCACGTCCGACTTCCCCGATTCATGAATCGGGGCCTCATTGAAGCCGGCCGGCAGCCTAGTCCTGCCAGTCCCGCGCGCTCGCACTTCCCCGATTCATGAATCGGGGCCTCATTGAAGCCAGACCCGCGACTACTGCCAGGGCGGCCAGTGGCGCACTTCCCCGATTCATGAATCGGGGCCTCATTGAAGCTCGCGGAAGGCCGTCATGCGGGCGATAGCCTCCCAAACTTCCCCGATTCATGAATCGGGGCCTCATTGAAGCGAACTCCGGCGCCTGGGACGCGGCAGGATCCCAGGACACTTCCCCGATTCATGAATCGGGGCCTCATTGAAGCGCCGGGACCGGATGGGAAGTGACCTATCACCGGCCGAAACTTCCCCGATTCATGAATCGGGGCCTCATTGAAGCGCGCGTTCTCCTGGAGATAGTTGACCTTCAACTGGCCACTTCCCCGATTCATGAATCGGGGCCTCATTGAAGCCTGGACGCCTCTGGCCTCTGGCCCGTACCGGACGCTACTTCCCCGATTCATGAATCGGGGCCTCATTGAAGCCAGTCCTTCCCCGTCATTCGGGGCATCGAGCCGAAGACTTCCCCGATTCATGAATCGGGGCCTCATTGAAGCCGTCTGGAAGCGATGAAGTCCTTAAGCGCGTTCAGCACTTCCCCGATTCATGAATCGGGGCCTCATTGAAGCGACGTTCCTCTAGATTCCAATGACTGTATCTATTCACTTCCCCGATTCATGAATCGGGGCCTCATTGAAGCACCGCTGTATTCGCCGTCAGCCATTCTGAGTAGTCGACTTCCCCGATTCATGAATCGGGGCCTCATTGAAGCCAACCGAGTCGATCAGATGTGTCCATCCGGATGCCGGACTTCCCCGATTCATGAATCGGGGCCTCATTGAAGCCTCTTCGCCGACGCGGACGCGTCGGCGGGGGCCAAGCACTTCCCCGATTCATGAATCGGGGCCTCATTGAAGCCGGCGGCACGGCTACCGTCCGGTCTTGACGCCTTCGACTTCCCCGATTCATGAATCGGGGCCTCATTGAAGCGACGTGGGCCGGTTCAAGTCCTTGGAACGCAGTGTCACTTCCCCGATTCATGAATCGGGGCCTCATTGAAGCCCCGCAAGGGTGGCCTCGAACCCTTGGACGGCCCCGGCACTTCCCCGATTCATGAATCGGGGCCTCATTGAAGCCCATACCTATGGGAAGCCTCCGAAACCCCCTCCGTAACTTCCCCGATTCATGAATCGGGGCCTCATTGAAGCCAAGCCGACGACAGTTACGCGGTAATGGCCATGTCTACTTCCCCGATTCATGAATCGGGGCCTCATTGAAGCACATCGTCAATCGAAATACCGCCGCCGGCCACGCGCACTTCCCCGATTCATGAATCGGGGCCTCATTGAAGCCCGGCGCGACTACGGACAGTCCCGTCGCGCCCTGACCACTTCCCCGATTCATGAATCGGGGCCTCATTGAAGCGCGGCGATCTCAAATATGTCCTTCACTTCCATGGCACTTCCCCGATTCATGAATCGGGGCCTCATTGAAGCGGCTTGAAGATGCGCCGCCACAGGATCTCGAATCCGACTTCCCCGATTCATGAATCGGGGCCTCATTGAAGCCTAAAGACATACTCAACAATCTCTTTCGGACTTTCACACTTCCCCGATTCATGAATCGGGGCCTCATTGAAGCTCCGGAGCGACCGCGTCCATCGACATCACGTCCTTGCACTTCCCCGATTCATGAATCGGGGCCTCATTGAAGCGGGGACGGCCAAGCCCGCCGAGGGCAGCGGCGACACACTTCCCCGATTCATGAATCGGGGCCTCATTGAAGCCGGGCCGTTTTCTATGCTGGTAAACTGAGTGTATGCTACTTCCCCGATTCATGAATCGGGGCCTCATTGAAGCATCGTCCGCGTGGACAGCAGGTCGTCGCACCATACGACTTCCCCGATTCATGAATCGGGGCCTCATTGAAGCCCCCTGCCTCTCGGCTAGCTCTGGTAGGAATGGCGCACTTCCCCGATTCATGAATCGGGGCCTCATTGAAGCGAGTGATAAGGAAAGATTCCTGCATTGCTTCAAGACCACTTCCCCGATTCATGAATCGGGGCCTCATTGAAGCCGTGCAGCAGCACATCGTCTGGATTGGCGGTACGTACTTCCCCGATTCATGAATCGGGGCCTCATTGAAGCGGGCAGCGCCGCGTCGACCTGGAATGGACAGATGCCACTTCCCCGATTCATGAATCGGGGCCTCATTGAAGCCCCGTGGACCGGCCCCGCCACTGGATGAACGCGCTCACTTCCCCGATTCATGAATCGGGGCCTCATTGAAGCACGCAGTGGGCTTCCCGGGCTGTCCGCCCCGATGGCACTTCCCCGATTCATGAATCGGGGCCTCATTGAAGCCGGTAATCGGCCATCGTCTCCGGGAGGATCGGCAGCGGACTTCCCCGATTCATGAATCGGGGCCTCATTGAAGCACGTCGAAGAACGACCCGGGGTGGACCTGCTCCGGCACTTCCCCGATTCATGAATCGGGGCCTCATTGAAGCGACTGGCTAGGCGCACGGCGGGGCGGACGATATCCGACTTCCCCGATTCATGAATCGGGGCCTCATTGAAGCGTGATTTGGTCGATTGTCGCACGCATGATTGTGTCGATAACTTCCCCGATTCATGAATCGGGGCCTCATTGAAGCCGGTGGTCTCTGGTCGTTGGAACCGAGATCAACGACACTTCCCCGATTCATGAATCGGGGCCTCATTGAAGCACTACTCAATGGCTTTCAGCGTCATTCCTATTGTCCAACTTCCCCGATTCATGAATCGGGGCCTCATTGAAGCGCTAATCAGAGTTCGAGCTAACCCACACTAAATCTCACTTCCCCGATTCATGAATCGGGGCCTCATTGAAGCAAGCGTTCAACAACGCAGACCTGTTCAACCTTGCGTTACTTCCCCGATTCATGAATCGGGGCCTCATTGAAGCCGCGGTCCTTGATCGCGAATGCGAACGTCGTCAACATCACTTCCCCGATTCATGAATCGGGGCCTCATTGAAGCGGAGCGGGAGCGGAGTCATCCGCGCGGGAGAACGCGACTTCCCCGATTCATGAATCGGGGCCTCATTGAAGCCGGCATGATTAGCATCTTCACCGTCACGCCCTCATCGACTTCCCCGATTCATGAATCGGGGCCTCATTGAAGCGATACCCGCATAGCAGTAGGACGCCGAACGCATAGGCACTTCCCCGATTCATGAATCGGGGCCTCATTGAAGCGTTTCCGTCGGGGCTGCGCGTCACCAGCCAGTCCACACTTCCCCGATTCATGAATCGGGGCCTCATTGAAGCCCGGCAGGGATGTTGCTAGGATTCCGGTTGTTCATCACTTCCCCGATTCATGAATCGGGGCCTCATTGAAGCAAACCTTTCGACTGTTGATTTGGCCGCGAAAAACACGACTTCCCCGATTCATGAATCGGGGCCTCATTGAAGCGAAATGCCCGCAATCCTCCCTCCCAAGCCGAATATCACTTCCCCGATTCATGAATCGGGGCCTCATTGAAGCGACCTCGGCATGCGGCTGACGGAAGCGGGCGAACGCGACTTCCCCGATTCATGAATCGGGGCCTCATTGAAGCAGGGCCAAGCGGTACACGTCGGGGACGTGCGGCGGCACTTCCCCGATTCATGAATCGGGGCCTCATTGAAGCCAGCGGCGGCGGCGTGTGGGGCGCGGGCGGTTCCAAGAGACTTCCCCGATTCATGAATCGGGGCCTCATTGAAGCCCAGCAGGATCCTCTGCCGTGGCTTTCTTGCGGATCACTTCCCCGATTCATGAATCGGGGCCTCATTGAAGCTCCGCTGTCGGCTCGGTTACGCCTGCCTTGCGTAGCCACTTCCCCGATTCATGAATCGGGGCCTCATTGAAGCGGCGGCGGCGCTGTCGATGTAGTGGCCGCCGCTCATACTTCCCCGATTCATGAATCGGGGCCTCATTGAAGCGCCGCCGCCGGTGATCTTCGAGGATTCCGGGCTCGACTTCCCCGATTCATGAATCGGGGCCTCATTGAAGCCAGAGCCTGTGGGGGGATCAGCAGTCGATCCGCTGCACTTCCCCGATTCATGAATCGGGGCCTCATTGAAGCGGAATAATGCATGACGGAGGCATAGTTGTACGGCCCACTTCCCCGATTCATGAATCGGGGCCTCATTGAAGCGAGTATCCGTTTCATTTCTAACAGTCGCACGGCCATCACTTCCCCGATTCATGAATCGGGGCCTCATTGAAGCGGCGTGGGTCCGTAGCGGAGCAATTCGTCGATCTGCACTTCCCCGATTCATGAATCGGGGCCTCATTGAAGCTTTTTCGGGAATTGCCGGGGTCTCTCCGCCGATAGCGCACTTCCCCGATTCATGAATCGGGGCCTCATTGAAGCGAGTCGAACGAGCGGCCTAGCTGGTAGCGGGCCGCTACTTCCCCGATTCATGAATCGGGGCCTCATTGAAGCGGGGCGTGTCCTAGGGCCTCGTGGTTGTGAGATTCCACTTCCCCGATTCATGAATCGGGGCCTCATTGAAGCCACGTAATCGTTGGACGTGGCCTCTTGCTCCGCGATCTGCACTTCCCCGATTCATGAATCGGGGCCTCATTGAAGCCCGTCGCCATGATGGGTTCCGGCCGCCCCCGCGCCGACTTCCCCGATTCATGAATCGGGGCCTCATTGAAGCTGCGCGGCCCCCGGAAAGGTCTGGGTATTCGTCCTGACTTCCCCGATTCATGAATCGGGGCCTCATTGAAGCGACGATCCTAGTGATGTGCGGCGGGTTGATGATACCACTTCCCCGATTCATGAATCGGGGCCTCATTGAAGCGTGTGCGGGGGGTCGCGATTTTCGGAGGGCGCCCCCCACTTCCCCGATTCATGAATCGGGGCCTCATTGAAGCGGCGGGCCAGCCGACCAGATGATTGTGTACTGCGGTACTTCCCCGATTCATGAATCGGGGCCTCATTGAAGCACCAAGGCGCGTCGCTGGTCCTGCGTGAGCGGTGCAACTTCCCCGATTCATGAATCGGGGCCTCATTGAAGCGCCGCCGCGAGCGCTTCGGGCTCAGTCATCCAGAGGTACTTCCCCGATTCATGAATCGGGGCCTCATTGAAGCCTCTCGTCGCTGAATTTCGGCCTTGCCCCTCGCGGTACTTCCCCGATTCATGAATCGGGGCCTCATTGAAGCGAGAAGGCTGGCCGCCATGGGCGCCGAGAGCGTCCGACTTCCCCGATTCATGAATCGGGGCCTCATTGAAGCATCCACCGCCCGCGCCCGAAGACGCGAGAAAACGCAACTTCCCCGATTCATGAATCGGGGCCTCATTGAAGCAAAAGGCTGTTCTGAACATCCGTGATCCGCTTATGTACTTCCCCGATTCATGAATCGGGGCCTCATTGAAGCAACCGCTCGGCCTTCCGCATCGCTCACTCCATCGCCACTTCCCCGATTCATGAATCGGGGCCTCATTGAAGCACGGCTTGGGGCGGGGGGAGCAGGCCCGATTTCAAGACTTCCCCGATTCATGAATCGGGGCCTCATTGAAGCGAGGTTCATCCAGTTGCGGTAGTGCTCTCGAACATCTACTTCCCCGATTCATGAATCGGGGCCTCATTGAAGCGTAATGATGGCGACACATCGCAGTCACATCGTAGCGACTTCCCCGATTCATGAATCGGGGCCTCATTGAAGCCCCCGGCGACAGGCTCGGAAGACCCCGCCGATTTCCCACTTCCCCGATTCATGAATCGGGGCCTCATTGAAGCGATGCGGGCCAGCCGCTCCTTGACCGACGCCAAGTCCGACTTCCCCGATTCATGAATCGGGGCCTCATTGAAGCTTCGATCGGCCGGAAACGCTATACGGCGTATAGGGAACTTCCCCGATTCATGAATCGGGGCCTCATTGAAGCGAACTACCCTTCAACAGTCTGGATTAATCCAGTTCACTTCCCCGATTCATGAATCGGGGCCTCATTGAAGCATCCTCAGTGGATGACCGGCGCCGCCGTGGCACCGCCGGACTTCCCCGATTCATGAATCGGGGCCTCATTGAAGCCGCGTCCGTCTTCGCCTTCACCAGCGCCTCGCTGGTACTTCCCCGATTCATGAATCGGGGCCTCATTGAAGCGGTAACTACCCTCGCGGTTGCCTCGCCGGTATAGGTAACTTCCCCGATTCATGAATCGGGGCCTCATTGAAGCGACTCAGTGTCCGTGGGGCGGGGATCTCGAAGGTATCACTTCCCCGATTCATGAATCGGGGCCTCATTGAAGCGCCCAATCGTCATAGCTGTGCGACGTGTATTGCAGACTTCCCCGATTCATGAATCGGGGCCTCATTGAAGCATGAGCGGGCCTCTGGGTGCTCTCTTATGCTCTCGACTTCCCCGATTCATGAATCGGGGCCTCATTGAAGCCGACACCTATTCCAGGCGGAATTCCGACACCTATTCCACTTCCCCGATTCATGAATCGGGGCCTCATTGAAGCCAGCACTAGTCAGCGGGGAATCCGCCAGCTCGTTGTACTTCCCCGATTCATGAATCGGGGCCTCATTGAAGCTTCGAACCATTCGGATCCGCGGCGGTTCGACGTCTTGACTTCCCCGATTCATGAATCGGGGCCTCATTGAAGCTACCGGCTGTCCATCCAGCCCGTCGAGTACCCCTTCACTTCCCCGATTCATGAATCGGGGCCTCATTGAAGCCCCGCTCTCCCACTCGGCCGCCGCGAGCCGTAGCGTACTTCCCCGATTCATGAATCGGGGCCTCATTGAAGCAACTCGATACCGCTGGACTATGCCGCACGAAGCAAGCTACTTCCCCGATTCATGAATCGGGGCCTCATTGAAGCTTTTCATCGCCGCGTTCGTTCGGCCCGATGACCTCAAGCACTTCCCCGATTCATGAATCGGGGCCTCATTGAAGCCCGGTGCGAGGTCAAGATCCAGTGCGAGGATTGTTTACTTCCCCGATTCATGAATCGGGGCCTCATTGAAGCAGCGACGAGGCCGCGCACTCATGGGCGAGCGGAGTCACTTCCCCGATTCATGAATCGGGGCCTCATTGAAGCCGCGGAAATTGTAAATCAAATTTGATCTGTTACGTTTACTTCCCCGATTCATGAATCGGGGCCTCATTGAAGCATCTTGTAGATGGCGACGGGCCGGACTGCGGACGGCATGACTTCCCCGATTCATGAATCGGGGCCTCATTGAAGCCATCTATGCGCCTCCCCGTCGACCTTGAAGTGGCCACTTCCCCGATTCATGAATCGGGGCCTCATTGAAGCCGGAACTGATCCTCTGCCCCATGCGCTCGATCGTGTCACTTCCCCGATTCATGAATCGGGGCCTCATTGAAGCTACCTCCTTTCTCGCGCTTCGCTGAGTGCTGAGGGCGACTTCCCCGATTCATGAATCGGGGCCTCATTGAAGCCCTCGCCGGCGGCGGCAACTGGCCCGTCAAGTGATAGACTTCCCCGATTCATGAATCGGGGCCTCATTGAAGCCCACTGTGGCGCGCCGTCTGCTCTCCCTGCTCGATGGACTTCCCCGATTCATGAATCGGGGCCTCATTGAAGCTGCGCTCTCCCGCGAGAGGTAGGTGTCCTCTAGGAAGACTTCCCCGATTCATGAATCGGGGCCTCATTGAAGCGCCTTCGCGAGTGTCACGCGCAGCATCTCCTTCATGAGTACTTCCCCGATTCATGAATCGGGGCCTCATTGAAGCCTAGAGCACATGGCCGCCGGGCGGGCCTCATTGAAACTTCCCCGATTCATGAATCGGGGCCTCATTGAAGCGACTCAAAGACTATGTCCCCACAAGGTTGAAACGCAACTTCCCCGATTCATGAATCGGGGCCTCATTGAAGCGCCCGTAATGCAGTCTGCGAACTCTTTTTGTGATAACTTCCCCGATTCATGAATCGGGGCCTCATTGAAGCAAGAAGGGGTTGTCCTCGATCAGCACGGTCGGGCCGCACTTCCCCGATTCATGAATCGGGGCCTCATTGAAGCACGCCCGCCGGCACGAACACCACTATCGCGGCGCTACTTCCCCGATTCATGAATCGGGGCCTCATTGAAGCGATTCCCCTTTTCAGGATGTGCCGCGATTCTGCCAGACTTCCCCGATTCATGAATCGGGGCCTCATTGAAGCCTTGCGGAAATCTAAACGAGGAGGACAATTCCAATGACTTCCCCGATTCATGAATCGGGGCCTCATTGAAGCGGCGGTGCTTGCCCGCCTTGCGTCCCGCCGCCATCACCACTTCCCCGATTCATGAATCGGGGCCTCATTGAAGCCCCGTCGTTGTCGTCGGTAGCGCCTTGTCGGGGGCTTACTTCCCCGATTCATGAATCGGGGCCTCATTGAAGCGAGGAGCGCGTTGAAACCGATTCGCAATTCGCGGACGACTTCCCCGATTCATGAATCGGGGCCTCATTGAAGCGACTGATCGAGACCGAGACCAAGATCGTCGGCAAGCACTTCCCCGATTCATGAATCGGGGCCTCATTGAAGCTTGAGCTCATACTCGTACCACGGTGCAAGGGGGTCAGACTTCCCCGATTCATGAATCGGGGCCTCATTGAAGCGTTATGCGGGCCGTCCCGCCACTCCAGCAAGTCGCCACTTCCCCGATTCATGAATCGGGGCCTCATTGAAGCTTCGGAGCGGGCGAACAGGAGGCGAACAAACATGGGACTTCCCCGATTCATGAATCGGGGCCTCATTGAAGCTTGGGGAATCCCTCTGTAGGGGACATGTTAAATGGAACTTCCCCGATTCATGAATCGGGGCCTCATTGAAGCGGAGACGACGGTATGCGGGATCCATTTCGCGCCGAGCACTTCCCCGATTCATGAATCGGGGCCTCATTGAAGCGCGTTTTCCAAGCCGTACATGCGCTCTTCGATGCCGTCACTTCCCCGATTCATGAATCGGGGCCTCATTGAAGCCCATCCGGCCGCCGCTGAAGCTCGAAGCCCAGCGTCACTTCCCCGATTCATGAATCGGGGCCTCATTGAAGCCCGTCGTCGTCGAGCGAGTGGGTCAGCCCGGTGACACTTCCCCGATTCATGAATCGGGGCCTCATTGAAGCTCCTTGGCTAACTCGCAAACTCTGTCGGCTAACTCGCACTTCCCCGATTCATGAATCGGGGCCTCATTGAAGCAGCCGCTCGCCCTCGCACGTGCGATAGCTGTCGGAACTTCCCCGATTCATGAATCGGGGCCTCATTGAAGCCTGATGGCGAGCCACAAGACGATGGGCCGAGCGGTACTTCCCCGATTCATGAATCGGGGCCTCATTGAAGCGCGACACCCTCCGGGCCGTCCGTGACCACCATGCGGACTTCCCCGATTCATGAATCGGGGCCTCATTGAAGCCCGCCCGCGGGCGCCTTGCGGGCCGGGGCCGCCGGGACTTCCCCGATTCATGAATCGGGGCCTCATTGAAGCCGCGACCGGTTCCCCGAATTCGCGCCGGGCGCGTATACTTCCCCGATTCATGAATCGGGGCCTCATTGAAGCCTGTCCTGCTCGGAGGCAGGCGCGTCGAGCGGTGGCATCACTTCCCCGATTCATGAATCGGGGCCTCATTGAAGCAACAATACCTGTTGGAATTAGCTCAAGTGCCCATTTACTTCCCCGATTCATGAATCGGGGCCTCATTGAAGCGTGAGGTTTGCCTTATCAATTGGTGAGGCAAAGTTTACTTCCCCGATTCATGAATCGGGGCCTCATTGAAGCTTCGCGCCCTCCACATATGCCTTCGTCGCCGCTTTCACTTCCCCGATTCATGAATCGGGGCCTCATTGAAGCTCGAGCTGGCCGAAGTAGACATACCCCATGATCTCACTTCCCCGATTCATGAATCGGGGCCTCATTGAAGCACGCTTCCGATCCCCACGTCGACCAACGAGATATGGACTTCCCCGATTCATGAATCGGGGCCTCATTGAAGCCAACAAGGAGGACTACGAGACCAACAAGCGTCTCGGCACTTCCCCGATTCATGAATCGGGGCCTCATTGAAGCATCCAGGCCCGCTCGATACCCTCGCAGGCGCCTTCACTTCCCCGATTCATGAATCGGGGCCTCATTGAAGCGGGACTTGATCCGCTTGGTCGGCAATCGCTTGATGACACTTCCCCGATTCATGAATCGGGGCCTCATTGAAGCGTGTATCGACACGGTTCCTCGGCGGCGACCGTGAACACTTCCCCGATTCATGAATCGGGGCCTCATTGAAGCGTATCGGCCTTGAGCGCGAAGAGGAATCCGCCTAGGACTTCCCCGATTCATGAATCGGGGCCTCATTGAAGCGAGCGGCCGAAGATGTCATAGGCCGCCGCCGTGCGAACTTCCCCGATTCATGAATCGGGGCCTCATTGAAGCGCCGGGCTGTCATCAGGATCAACGATACGGCTGCCGACAGCGGGCCCGGATCCAGCGAGGAGATCCATGGCAGCGCTGTTTCGCGCTGGCGCACAGTGCCGGGCTCCTACGCCGGATGTCCGCGAGCAGCTTTCGAGACGGTGGATACGCGGCGGTCAGGCAGCTGAGGTCACGATTCGCATCGGTAGTACATTGCGTTCGGCGAAGGCGCACTCGCCCGCGGGATTGGCAGCGGCCTCGCTTGATGTTGTATGCTTTGCTTCCTATGCTACGGATGACTTCCGCGAGACGATCCGAAGTCCCTGCCACTCTTGTCTGGAAGGCCTTGATCGCAGTTCTCGCTGCCGGTCTTGCGCTTTCGTGTACCGATCCCGGAACCGAGGTGGCGGACTCCCAGCCGAACTTCATCATCGTCTTCACAGACGATCAGGGCTGGGGTGACCTGGGCGTTTTCGGAGCGACCGACTTCCAAACTCCACGCATCGACCAGATGGCTCGCGAAGGCATCCGGTTCACCGATTTCTACGCCCAAGCCGTCTGCGGACCGTCAAGAACGGCTCTGCTGACTGGAAGCTATCCGATCCGCGTTGGCGAGTTCGGGAACGAAAAGAACTCCTTCCCCTACGTTCACGAGCGCGAGTTGCTCCTGCCTCGGGTGCTGCAGGAAGCGGGCTACGCGACCGGGATGATCGGTAAGGTGGACATCACCAGGCGACGCACTGGATTCAGGCCCGAACTGAATCCGGTCAGACGCGGATTCGACTACTGGTTTGGGGTGGTGGGTGCCAACGACTCTGGACAGGTTCACTGGCTTCATCGCAACGAGGAGATGATCGAGGAGTCGGCCGGGGTTGACGACCTAACAAGACGCTTCACGGACGAGGCCCTTGCGTTCATCAGGCGCAACAGCGATAGACCGTTCTTTCTTTACATCGCCCACACGATGGCCCACGTGGTGCTCGGCGTTACGGAACCGTTCCGGGGGCGTTCTGAGCGCGGGCTCTACGGGGACGTGATCGAGGAACTCGATACGAGCACTGGCGAGATAGTCGATCTCCTTGCAGAGCTCGGCCTCGATCAGAACACGATCATCGTTTACACATCGGACAATGGACCTTGGAGCAATCACTCGCTACCGCAATACACAGCCGACATCGAAGCTCACGCCGGGTCTGCAGGCCCGCTCCGGAGTGCCAAGGGCACGACGTGGGAAGGGGGCATCCGTGTGCCTTGCGTGATGTGGGGTCCAGGCTACATACCGGCTGGCAACGTGTCCAGCGAAATCGCGACCACGATGGACCTGCTACCGACCTTCATTCGTATGGCGGGTGCTGACCTGCCCGAAGATCTGGTAATCGATGGCCGGGACATCGGGCCATTGATGCGAGCAGAGCCCGGGGCCAAGAGCCCGCACGAAGCGTTCTACTACTACCGCGAAACGCATCTCGACGCAGTGCGAAGTGGCGAGTGGAAGCTCGTCTTCCCGCGACCCGGCCGCAATGAATCGGAATGGCTGCTCTCTCGCGGCGGAGCGTTTCTGGGCGAAATCCTCGAGCCCGTGACGGAGACTGAACTCTACAATCTCGCAGCAGACGTCGGCGAGCAGAACAATGTCGCCGATGCGCATCCCGAAGTAGTGCAGCAACTGACCACATTGGCGGACGAAGCGAGAGCCGAACTTGGCGACTACGACAGGATCGGAGCGGGAGTGCGGTTCTACGAGGACGGCCCCAAATGGCCTCGCAGACAGAAGTGGATCAAGCAGTAGCCATCACCACTCTGCCTGCAAGTGAGCATCGGAGCTAGGGTGTAGGACTAGCCTCAGGCACGGCTTTGCCAACTTGGGATGCGGGCGGATTCAATCGAATCTGCAGTGCGTCGAGTTCCGCCTGCGGCAACGTTTCGGCGAGCTTCGTCAAATAAGCGAGCAGGTCGTCCTGACGAGGCTGTCCGAACGCGAGGCGGTAAGCGGCGACGGACTTCTTGAGCGCTTCGAGCAGTTCGATTTCGCGGCTGAACGGTAGCATCGGAACGCAGCGCTCGACTCGCGCCGCCCCGTCATAGATCCAGAACGGGACGAGGCCGTCGGCGGTTCCGCCTGCATTGGCTGCCGCAGTGGACTTGCTCGCGGCGGTGAACATCTCAGCCCACGGATCCACCGGGGCATCTCCGCGACCACGGATCTCATTAGCGAACGCTTCCGCGACGTTGAGCCGGACAGCGTGGCACTTGTACCGATTCACGCGCCCTTCTCGCTGCTCGAGGTCGACCGGATTGGATGGAAGGTTCCAGTGGTACACGCGCCGACAGTAGGGATGGAAGTCCAGGCCCTCCTGCCCTATGGATGTGGTCGCCAGCACGAATGGCCGAAACGGCGAATTGAACGCCTCGCGCAATGCGCCCGGACGCTTCTCACCGCCTTCGTCATCGCGATAGTTCCCGAACCGCATGGCGAAGCGTCCGCGCATCCTGTACTGTTCAATCTTCAATTTCCCCTTGACGATGCGTGGGTCGTCAACATCAATCTGCGACGGCCGCAGTGACAGCGCGTCGTGCATCGCGACCGCAATCTCGTTGGCGCGATCCCTTGGGCCCTTGCCGGTGAGCCCCAGAGCTTCGACAAGGCAGTGGACGTACTCGTCAAGGACGGCTTGAAGATTATGCCGTGCCGCGTATGTCAGCACGCCGTGCCAGTAGCGATCCTCACCCTCCCCGCGGAGCAGGGCGACCGAGTCGGGATGGTTGAAGAGGGTACGGAATCCCCACGCTACATGGGTCGCCGCGGTTAGTAGAGTCGAATCGTCCCAGCCGAGTTCTGGCACCACGCGACGCAATGCCCGAAGCGCGCAGATAGCGGGGCTACCAAGCACTAAGTCTACAAGCAAATCCAAGGCGTCCTCACCTGGGACACCGGCTACGCGCTTGGAAGTCGCGACGTCTCGAAGTTCTTCCACATGCTTGTGAAATCCCTCGGTTTTGTGAGACCTCGATTCCTGGGATTCACCTTGTTCGGCACCCGGCCAGGCAAACACACCAAGCCCATTGAGCCATTCCGTAGCTCGATTCTCCGCGAGCGCGTCCAAGACCGCGCACGAGGCCCACCGCCAAGTCTCGTGATGCGCCTCTCGGTCGGCGGCGGATTGCAGTTGCCCCAGTATCGGTCGGAGAACATCCGCCAAGGCGCTTCGCATCTCGTCGTATTCCAAGGGCTCCGAACGAGACGCGCAAATTGCAAGCGGGTCGGCGACCTCGCCTAGCAATGGAGAGGGGTACAGCAGGTTCAACTGCCTCAGCCGAGCGGGACGATCATCGACGACCTGAAAATTAAGTGGTCGCGGGCCCCTCGGAGTGAAGTAGGTCGGCAGCACGTTCTTCAAGCCCATCCTGCGCTCAGCCTCGTAAGACACGAGCGCCGCGATCGAGTCCGGCACCATCGTCCACGAGGCAAACACAAGTGCCTTGGTCAGCTTGGATCGACCGCCACTGTCAACCAAGTAGTACGGCAGCGAGGGAGGGATCCAGAGGTGCTCGTGAAGATTCTCGCCGAGCATGTCCTCGAGCAGTGCTCTCATGCGCCCGTTCGCCGGATCGAGTGCTCGAAAGTCTGCTACACGACGTCGACTCAAGCGGCATTTCCGTGCCCCTCTGACGGCATCAACAAGATGCGGCCGCCGTGCCGTTTCCTCGTCCTTGAGTGCCCGCTTCAGAGCGTAGTCGTGCATGAAGTTCAGCAAGTACGGCGCCGATTTCCAATAGTCGACTGGAGCATGTTCGCCCGCTGCATCGGCAATCCTCGAGACGCCCGCGAATTGCAGCAAGTCCTCGACCTCAACGGTCCCCAATAAGCAGCGCTCATCAACGAGGGCGTCCCTCTTGGAGGTCCTATCCGTGCGCTCCGTGCGGGTGATCACCCTCCGCAAACCGGATTCGATCCTCGTGCGGCCTTCGCCTGCGATGTCCACCGAATCCGGCAAGCAGAGCATGGCTTGCCGAAACTGGTCGAGTTCTCGCCCGAGCTGGCGTGCCACTTCGGGCCCGGCCTGCTCTCCGTAGAGGAACTCCACGGTCTTGAGGAATTCGCGGTAATGGTTGCCATCCTCGGAATCGGTGGCAAGCGAAAGCATGCGATAGGGAGTCGCGGATAGCAGCAGGGTGCGGGCTTCGTTGTCTTCCGGATCCCGGTAATCGAAGAGATCCTTCGCTAGCCTCGAGGCGTCGCTGTCACCTTGGAGCAACTCCGTGAACCGCTGGAACTCGTCGAGCACGATCAGATCGGGTTCCAGAGCATCCACGCAAGTCCGAGCAAGCAAGGCTCTCAACTTGCCGATCATCGCGTTGCGCCTGCATCGGAGCTCCCCTGGATACTCGCGTTCCGGATAGTGACGTCCAAACTCTCGACAGAGGTCGGCGTATTGCGCAGGAAGTTCGGGATGGTTTTCAGCGCGATCACGAAAATCGGCTTTGAGGGTCGGCTCGATGGGTTGCTGTCCGACCCACCGGACCCACGCGTTCCAGTTCTCATCCTTGACTCCAACTTGAAGCAGATTCTTGAGACCGTCACGAGAACCCGTAGCGCCCTTGAGCAGATGCACTAGGAGGGCTCGCTCTTCAAGGACTCCCGTTGTCGACTTCAGGCTAAAGCTGGTGCCGGGCGTCAGGCTGACAAAGTTCACTCTCTTGCTGGCAAGTTCACTGGCCCGCAACGGCAACAGCGTCATGCGCGTCGGCAGTGCAATGGCTTGCTCCTTCAAGACATTGAGTCGATTGATGTTTTGCGATGCGATCGCCCGGTTGGAGCAGATATAGATCACATCAATCCGTTTCACGTCATCCCACAGTCGCTCGATTGTCCGCGCGATCACTCCGCGCGCGACCATCGTCTTTCCGAGACCGACCTCGTCAGCTACGAGGAATCTCCTCGTGAAGTCAGGGTCTTCGTAGAGGCGCTTCGTGACATAGTCGACAGTGAGGCGCTGGAACGGCTTCAGCAGCCGCAGGGCCTCGTCCGCAACGAATCGATCTGCCTCAGCCATCACTCTTCTCCAACTTGTCAAGCGCCGCGGCGAAGGAGTTCCACATCTCAAGAAACTCCGGCGGCACGGCTGCAGTCTCACCCGAGTTGGCACCTTCCAAGCGCTCGATAAGCCTTCGGATGGCCGCCAGTCGGTCGCGTCCGTTCGCGAGTGCCCTCACCATGTCTTCCAAAACGGCATCTTCGTTCAGCGCAACCCACGACTTGCCGTGATTCGGTGCATCGGCCGAGCGGGCGGCGATCTGGGCCACATACGGATCACTGAGTTCGGCGAGCAACAGGCGCAGGTACCGAAGGAACGCCTCGCGGTTCCCGACAAGTGAGCGCACCACCGACTCTGTACGGTTCGGGGGCAGCCCTTCCAATTCGAATCCCATAGTGAAGCGTGTCTCCGCCTTGCCGGATGCATCTCTCAGGTGAATGGCAAAGAACCGGGTCACATCAGCGAGGGGCAATGCCGCGACCTCGAGCGGAACTGCGCGACGGAGGCACTCCAAGGCATCGACTCCATGCTGCTCGCTCCGCGTGATCGGCCAGACCCTTGCAAACTCGATCCCCTCGAGTTCCAGTGCTTGGTCGGCTTGGGAGACCAACCGCCAGAGTGCATCGCTATCCGCGCCGCCCGCCGGGCTTTCGCACTGCACCTTCAACTTCGTCCTGACGAGTTCCTGGAACGCCGCATCGATTCGATTGTCCGCTGCAGTCTGTTCGGGATCGACGACCGGAACCGGACTGGGCTTGTACGGCTCCAGCAGTTGGCCAAAGCACTCCGAGCCGAGGATTTCGTCGATGCATCCAACCCGGGACCGCCTCCCGGTGAGCGTCGCGAAGACTTCGACGTTGCGCCCAGACAGCAACGCCGGGCTGGTAGCGTTGCCCGAGCCGACTGTCATCCGGGTATCGAAATGGAACTCTTGAACGAAGGCCTTCGCGTGCAGTCCGCTCAGGGTCTGATCCTCAAGTTGATCGTCTTCTCCATCGGCATCGACCGGCACTCGATCGGACAACACCGAAACTTCGGTGAACTTGGCGAGCACCTGCGCGGGAACCTTGTCCAACTCCTCCGCTCTGCTCACTAGCCGCGGCGGATACTGCGTCCGCTTCGCAAGTCGCTCCAGCGCCGCCGCGTCACAAAACGGCGAAACGATGGCCATCCTTGTGCTCCACTCGGGAAGCCACGCCTCGGGCCCGAATCCGTTCACCGTGAACGACACCGTCTTGAACGGCAGGGGGAGCGTCCACTCCGCCCGATCAACGCTCTCGGCAAGCGAGTCCACCAGCCCGCCGACATGGCCCGGCACGGCGTTCCGCGAGATCTGGGGAAGGCGCCTGAGAAATTCCCCGAGGGGACGGTTATCCTCCCGCTTGGAATTCCCTTCGGTACCGTTCAACTGCAAGGCGAGGTCCCAAGACTGGTCAGTTGTCAGGTTCCGCGAGAGGATCAACAATCGGAGCAAGCGGTCCCCGCCCTCGGTTGATGGCTCGTAGCGAAGTACCCAGACCTTTGGGTGGAACGCGCCGCCCTGCGGAGCGGTCACTTCGATGACCATCTGTTCAAGGAGCGCGCACAGCCGGGATTGAGGGGTAGTGCGCGCCAAAATGCGTCCGGCGTCGCAGAACACCGCCAAGCGCTCCGCGTTCCTCTCGAGGCCCTCCAAGGTTGCAAGCGGGGAGTCTAGAACCTTCTCCCGGCTCTCGGGCACGTAGAAACTCAAGGAAAGCGGCACGGCAAGCGCAGTCTCCAGGTCCAGCGAATAGCTGGTTCCCACGCCGCAGTCGAATACTGTGTCGGGTGGCGGGCGCATGCTCGCGCAGTACAGGCGCCGCACCTCGGGATCCAACGGGAGTGGTTTAGTGGGCATCGGCAATGTCTCTGAGATGGCTCATGGCGGATGACCAGCGGAATCCGATTCGAAAGGCCCCGACAGCGCCGGTGAATCCATCGAGCGCGGCTCGATTCCTGAAGCGTGACCGCGAACCCTTCAAACGCATCTCGCGATTTCGCACCAAATCCCGGGCATCTTCCGACTCCCGAACATCAGCCCGTGAATCCAGAACCGCTTCGCGCCAATTCCGGACGAAGTCCCTTGTGGGTAAGCGAATTCGGTAGCCTCTGTCACGAAGCAGATCCCATAGGTCGGTGAGATGCCAGTCGCGGAGTTCGCTCAGTTCCAGCCCTTCCCTCCAGTCGCTAAGTTCAGCTTGGTACCGGGCGACCCATTCGTCCTTCTTGAGCCGCTCCGAAAGCATGAGGTTGTAGAGCAGGGACGCCGAATACATCAGATTGGAGAACTTGCGCGCCTGATCCACAAGGGAGCGAGCTGAGTCCGGGAACCCGGCGAGATCCGGATGCTCCCAGATAAAGGTGCAGTCCGCCATCTTTCGGGCCTTGGCTAGGTGAGTCAGGACACTCTCGGGATGGCTGTCCACCAAGCGATCAATCAAGAAGCTCGCCTCGCCGGAGAGCAACCGAAAATCGACCTTGTCCAGCCAGTCGCTCGGGGCCGCAGGAAGGGCCGGGTGCCACATCGAACGGTTGACCCGATGCCCCTCGCCTTGGGCCTCTGATGACGCTTGGTCGCGACGCAGTGCTGCGACCACTCCGGGGTAGTCGGCCTCGTCACCAGCATCCGTGCGGATGCCCCAGCTCCGCAACGTGCCCCAATAGACGTTGCTGGGTAGCGGTCCGTTCTTGGACCGGGTGCGAATGCCGATGATGCCAGTTTGCTCGCCGCCGTTTTCCAACGCACCGATCAGTTGGACCTGACGGTCGCGGGTTTCTTCGGCCAGAGCCTCGGCAGAAGCGTTGCGTTTTTCCGCCATGGCGTAGATCCAAGGCACGAACAGCACGTACCGCAGTCGCGTGTGCAGGGTCGTGATGCCGGGGAATAGCTGGTCCGACACCGGGAGCTGGACTTGGCGCAGTCCGAGTTCGTCCAATGTCCCCTTTTCTCGAAAGGCATCGACGAGTTGCTGAGCCAGTTCGCGCTCGCGCTCGTCGAAGACGATCCAAGACAACGCCGACATCAGGGGGATCTACCTCACCGGGGCTGCGTCGGCAGAGACGCCGAACCCGCCATCGTCGCCAGCCGAACGTATGCTTTCTGCAACGACAAGAATATAGTACCACGAGCCTGCTTTCGGCGAAGACCGGACAGCACCAGCCGGTCTACACCCGTCAAGAGGACGGCTTGAACGCCATTGAAGCGCAACTGAGACTTGCCCCGGGGCGGGACGCTTGAGCAGCGCACTGCGGGGATTATGGCGCAATCACCATTCGTTATACGGGGTTCCGGCGAGCGACGTTCCGTCCGAGCCGCTCCGCACGTCGAAGAGGCCCGACTCCCCGGTCGGCCCGACCTCCACGATCAACTCCCAGGTGTCGCGGGAGTTGGTGATCGGATCGATGGGCACCTCTCGCAAGTACCCCTCGTTGACCAAATCCTCGAGAGACTGCGGGGGCTCCTCCTTGTCGTAGGTGTACTGGTCGATCACGGAGCGGATGGTCATCAAATTGGATCGCAGCACGCTCTCCCGCGCTCGGACGAGCGCCGAGGAATAAAACGGCACGGCGATGGAAACGATCGTCACGATGATCGTCATCACGACCATCATTTCGAGCAACGTGAAACCGAGGCGCCACGAGGCGGGGCGCGCGATACTCGTGCCTACCATTCGCTGTACCTCGTGCCGTCGAGCGCGAGCGCGTTGCTCAGGGAATAGACGTCGAACACGTTGCGACCGCTCCAGCTCCGCCCCTGCGGGTCGTCGGAAACCGACAGCTTGCCCCATGTCCGCTGTCCGGTGATCGGATCGATCGGAATCGACCGCAAGAACCGGACGGACTCGGGCGCTTCGCGATCTTCGTCGAGTCGGCTCCCCACGCCGAGACGGTCATCGTTTCGGTCGTCGAACGGGTCGCGCTCTCGGAACGCTCCGCCCTCCCGGGTCGAGTCGCGTCCGAGACCGCCCATCTGATCTCGGCCCTGTCGCGCGCGACCGCTGGACGATTGGGAAGCGCCGATACCCCGGCTGCCGCTCAACTGGCCCTCGGAACTCCTGTCTAGCTCGATGCCTTCAACCAGTGCCTCCAAGCTGCTCGGATAGCCGAAGTTATCCGGGTCCAGCTCTCCGAGCTTGCCTTCGTCGGCCATGTCCTTGTGCCGGTCGATCGCCACGCGCATCTCATGCAGGGCCTCGCGCAGGCGGCGCTCCTTCTCGCGCTGCACTTTCACGCGCGCGACCGGCAGGGCCATCAGAGACAGAATCAGCAGGAGGCTGAACGCGACGATCAATTCGATCAGCGTGAGACCCGCTTCCCCCCGCCTTGGCGCAATGCGCTTGGCGATGCGCCGTGTGCCCCGCGCGCTCGGAGACATGCCCAGCATCGAACCCTACTGCACTGTGACCTCGACCTCGAGCGGTTGCACGCTCAAGGCTTCGTTCGCCACGTTCCGAGGGCCGGTGGCAAGCACCCTCAATTGGGCCTGCCCTCCCGCGACGCCTTCGAAGACAAAGTTGACGAGCTGCCCTTCCCCGTTCGCTCCGCCAGCCCCCGGGTACCGCGAGATGTTCACTGCGGCCAAGCCGTTCGCGTGGCGGATGCTGCGGGAGAAGATGATGTCGCTGGCGTCGGCCCCGGAGAGGAACGGCCCCTTCTGCACATCGATTAACCGGAGCCTCTCGCGGTCGTACTGCACGCGCATCGGCATGCTGACGAGGTCGACCGCATCCCCGATCATCAGCGCGACAGTCGTCCGCTGGCCCACCGCGACGACGACATCCTGCGTTTCCAAGAAGAACCGCGGCCCTTGTGGTTCGGCGGCCGCGCTGCCGGGCTCCGCGGGCGCGGGTTCGGGCTCGGCCGGTTCGGGCGTCGGCCGCGGATCGGCGCCCGGCGCGGGCGACTGGTCTTCAACCGCCGGCTCCGGCGCGGGCAAGGCTTCTTCCGCCGGCGCGTCCAACGGGGGCAACGCGGGCTTGCCGTTGTCCTCCTCTTCGTAGCGCAATTCGAACTTCTGATCGGTGCCCGAAGCGATCATCCGTAGGTTGGACTCGTCGATCGGCGGCATCCTGACGATGTGCGGCACCAGCACCAGCAGGATCTCGTTGTTCGAGCGCCGGACTTCCTCTTCGCTGAAGAACTTGCCGATGACGGGCAGCTCGCCGAGAAACGGCACGCCCGAGCGCGTGGCGAACACCTGGGATTGGTTCAAGCCGCCGATGACGCTGGCCTCGCCCTCCCGCACCCGCACGTCGTGCTCGATGGTCCGTTGTCCGATCACCGGTTGCGAGATGCCGCCCACGTCGCGGAACTCGCGGACATTCGAGATTTCGATGGCGACATGCATCGAAACATCGCGATTCGCATGGATCTTGGGCGTCAACGAGACGTTCACGCCCACATCCGTGTATTGAAACTGCGTGTTCACGAGCGGGTTGATGCCCACTCCGCCGACACCGGGCTGGAAACTTCCGGTGGCGATCGGAATCCGGTCGCCGATGCGCAGCTCGGCCTGCTGGTTGTCCGCGGCGCGCACCCGCGGGGACTGCAGCAAGTTGTTGTCGGTGCGCGTCAGAAGCGCGGTGATCTGGAAGTTCGGCAAATTCGTCGACCAGCTGCCGGCCCCGCCGATGCGGGCCACATTGATCCCCTGCTGCGCATCGGTGCCTCCGGTTCCGCTCCGGAAAGAAAACGGCGTGCGAATGCCCTTGGCGGTTCCGGACAGCGGAGTCAAGCCTAGGGTGCGCTCGTTTGTCCTGCTCGTTTCCATGACGAGGATATCGACGATCACCTCTGGGCGGGCCTTGTCCATGTCATGGACGATCTTCTCGGCGATGGCGACCTTGGCGCGGGAGCCGCGCATGACGATCGCGCTCATCGAGTTCACGGCGTACATCCGCCGGATGTCCGTGACGCCTCGAATCGCCGTCGAGACCTCCGAGAGATCCTGCGGCGTGGATAGGTTGGTGAGATACACGGTCTTGACGACCTCGTCCTCGTACTCGCGACGCTTGTTGGGGTTGTCGCTGGTGATCAGCACCGTGTTGTGAGTGACCGGCTTCCAGAATGCCTGCGTCAGCAAGCCGACGTAGTCCAGGGCCTGCTGCAGCGTGGCGTTCCGCAACTCGATCTCGACCTCGCGTTGCGGGAAATCGGGATCGAAGAGGATATTGATTCCGGCGAGCTTGCCGATGGATTCGAAGACGATCCGGGCGTCTTCGTTGAGCATCAGGTTGATGGGCTCGTTGGAAAGCGGTTCGAGGTCCGGAGGCTTCGTGATCGCCGCCATCCGTCTCGAGCGGTCGAGGCGCTCGGCTTCGAGAGCGCTGTCGGGAACGTCCACGGGATCTCCGCCCGCACTGCCGGCCTGCTGGCGCTTGACGATCAGTTCGGCCGTGCGCATGCGTTCCTGAAGGGCCACGCTGGACGCCGGATCGATCATCACCGCTTGCTCGAATTCAATGAGCGCTTCCTCGTACATGCCCTGCCTGCGCAAGGCGAAGCCCGCGTCCACGTGCGCTTGGCCCGCGACGAAGCGCATCCGGCGCTCCGCCAGTTCGTACCGGTTGTCCGCCGGCGCCTCGTCAACCGCGAGGCTGTAGAGTTCCAAGGCTCGGTCGAATTCTTGCGCTTGCTCCGCCTGCCGACCCTGCTGGTAGAGCTTGCGGGCCTTGCGGGCGCCCGCCTGCGCGGACTCGGGGAGGACCAAGCAGAGAGTCGCGAAGAGGGCCACCCAAAGGACTGGGCGCGGAAAAACTGGCATCCTGAAGGATCGAGCGCCGGTCGGCACGGTCGTCAATGCGCTCTAGAGGAATGACGAAGCAGAGCTCCGGATCGTGGAACGAACATGGCTAAGTCGGCGAACAGCACCAACTTCGCGGAAAACCGTCGCGCGCGGCGGCAGTACGAGCTCATGGACCGCTACGAAGCGGGCATGGTCCTGACAGGCGCGGAAGTGAAATCCTGTCGGAACGGCAAGGTGCAGCTGTCCGACGCCTACGCGGTCGTCAAGAACGACGAGGTCTGGCTGCAAAACCTCCACATCAGCGCCTACGTCCACGCCCAGATTGGGAACGAGGAGCCCGTGCGGGCGCGGAAGCTGCTCCTGCATCGCAAGGAAATCGACAAGATCGCGGGGAAGGTGCGCCAGAAGGGCCTGACGCTGATTCCCACGCGCGTCTACGCCAAGAACGGCCGGATCAAGTGCGAGATCGCGCTGGCCAAGGGCAAGCAGGCGCACGACAAGCGCGACGCGAAGCGCAAGGCGGTCGAGGAAGCCGAAGCGCGCGAAGCCGTGCTGCGGAGGCAGCGCCGCCGCTAGGTGCGAGAGTCGAACGGGCGGGCGGAGTCAGGCCTCGAGGGGCTCGGCGAAGACGTAGAACTTGAATTCGGGCTTCGGAGAGCCGACTCCCCACCGGGCGACCTTGTAATCGACCTTCAGGAATCGCACGTCCGGGGTCGCGTCCAGGTCGCACAAGACTTGCCAGACGCCCTTGTAGAACTTCTGCGGGAAGGTGCGGACGGGATCCTCGCCCCATTCCTCGCCGTCGGCGGATCCGAGGATCCGCACGTCCAAGCTCTGCTGCTCCAAGATCTCGGTGATCCCGAGAGCGAGCACTACGGTGCCGTTACCGTCGCCGACTTCCACGGGCTCGCCCGCGCCGCTCTCGCTGACAGTCGTTTCGGGGAATAGAAAGCTAGGAGTCATGGCAACCGGGCGCTGCTGCCCGAAACCGCGATTTTATCACCGGGCGGGCGCGGTCAGGAAGCGGGCCGATTTCGCAGCCTGCACGCGAGGCGTACCCCGCGTACGGATCGATCGTCTCAGGAATCGCCCACCTCGACGATGGTGGCGCCGGCGCCGCCCTCGTGCTGCTCGGCTTGGTAATACTTCGACACATGCACGTGCCGGGCGAACATGTGCCACAACTCGCGCCGGAGCACGTCCTTGCCGAAGCCGTGGACCACCCGCAAACGGGTCTTGTTGGCAAGCACGGCACGGTCCAAGAACTTGTCGACGTCGACTAACGCCTCGTCAGCGGTCATGCCGATCACGTTGATCTCCGCCGGAAGCGTTTCGACATGCGGCGCGGTCTCCAGCCGCACGCCGGACGGCAAACGGACGGGCTTGTCTTCGCTTTCCTCCGCAGCAACGAGATCCTCGGCGGAGGCCTGCACGCGCATCGCGCCCGCCTGGACCTCCCAGCGGCCGCTGTCCAGTTCGCGCACGATCTCGCCGGTGGTGCCCATCGACCGCAAGCGCACCAAGTCACCGGGAGCGAAGCTCGCCCCGGAGGCGCCGGTCCGGTCCGCGTCTTCGCCCAACGCCGCTCGCACTTCCCCGCTGACGGCGCGGCGATAGCTGCCGATCGACTGCGCGACGCGGCGGTCGGTCTTGCGATCGGTCTTGGCCGCCGCCGAGCGGATCTTGTTCAACGCCGCGTCCAACGAATCGCGGAATTTCCGTTCCAGCTTGCGCGTGAGCCTGTCGATGCGCTCCGCGGACTCCTTGCGGAGCTTCTCCGCTTGCTCCGCGGCCTGCCGTTCCAGGTCTCGCTCGCGGGCCGAGAGCTCGCGCATCTTGCGCCGCGCCTCGCGCGACAGCTCGTCATACTCGCCGACGCGCTGGCGTAAGTCGGAGAGGAATTGCGAGGCTTCCTGGCCTGCCTGGCCCCGCAGTTCCCGGGCGCGACGGATCACGTCCGCGGGCATCCCGAAGCGCTCGGCCATCTCCAAGCCGGCCGACTGGCCCGGAATCCCGCACTGCAGCCGATAGGTGACGCTCTGGGTCGCGTCATCGAAACCCATCGCGGCGCTCACCACGCCCTGGGCGCGGGCGCTGTAGATCTTCAGGTCGGGGAGGTGCGTCGAGACGATGGCGAAGCCCCCGGTCGCCTGGAGGCGTTCGACAGCCGCCACGGCCAAGGCCCCGCCGTCCTCCGGGTCCGTGGCCGTCCCCAATTCGTCCAGAACGGCCAGCGTGCCCGCACCGGCCGCCGCGATGATCGCGGACAGCTTGGACACGTGCGCCGAGAACGTGCTCTGGCTCTCGCTGATCGATTGCGCGTCGCCGATGTCCGCGAGAATGTCCTCGAACCAAGGGAACTCGGCTTCCGCGGATGGCACGGGGATCCCGGCTTGGGCCATGGCTGCCAGGACACCGATTGTCTTGAGAACGACGGTCTTGCCGCCGGCGTTGGGACCGCTGACGACCAGCGTCCGCAGTCCTCCGCCCAACTCCAAGCTGAGCGGCACCGGCTCGCGATGGATGCCGGACAGCAGATCCTGCAGCAGCGGATGGCGGGCTTCGTCCAAGACGATGCGGACCTCTGACCCGCTGCCGAAGCGGGGTTTGCAGCATTGGAATTCGCGCCAGAACCGAGCACGCGCGAAGACGTAATCCAAGTCACCCACGGCCTCGGCAGCGATCGCGATCTGCTCGCGCTCGGACCGCAGGCGCTCGCTCATTTCCCGCAAGATGCGCAGGATCTCGGCCTGCTCGTCTTCGCGCAGGCGGACGAGCCGGTTGTTCTGCACGATCGTATCGAGGGGTTCGACAAAGACGGTCTGGCCGGTGGCACTCGCGCCATGCACGATCCCTTCCACTTGGTTTTTCCAAGCGGCCTTGACCGGAACGACTGTCCGCCCGTTGCGCATGGTGACGTACTTGTCTTGCAGCACGCCCGACTGGGCATGCTTGCGGACGAATCGCTCCAGCGACTCTTCCACCACTTGGCGCTGGCGCTCGATGCGGCGACGGATTTTCGACAGCGCGGTACTGGCGAGACTGGAAATCTCGTCGTTCGGGAGGATCTTTCCGGACAGCGCCGCGAGCACTTGCCTGAAGTTCGGCAGCCCCTCGCCACGGGCTCTGAGGAGCGGACGCCGCTCGCTGTCTTGCAGCAGCGCGTCCCGGATACGCTGCGAGGCCTCTAGCAGCAGGAGCACCGCGCGGATTTCGGGGGCATCCAGGACGGCGCCTTCCAGCCCCAGCCGACCCAGCGGCTCGCGAATGTCGCTAATCCCACCGAAGCTCGGAACCGGCGGCACGGACTGCTCGTCGGCGCGATCCGCGTCGGCGAGCCAATCCACGCCCTCGGCGACAGTCGACAACTCGATTGACGCCATGGCGGCAGAAGGCAAGCGACGCGAGGCGAGGACGCCGTCCAGTTTGGCCATCCCCAGCGGACTGCGAGCGTACCGTCGCAGCAGTCCGATGACCTTGTCGAACTCCAAGGCCTCGTATGGATCGCCGAGCATCAGTCCAATCGCTTCGGTTGCGGCTCGCCCGCCATGGCATAACCCTTCTCGACGATCGGACGCGCACCCGGCGTCATGTGCAACTCGCCCAATTCGCTCACGGCGAACCAGCCCGCCGCTTCGGCGTCGTCCCCGGCGCGCAACAGTCCGCCGGTCGCTTCGCAGAGATAGTCCAGCACCACGAAATGATCATCCATTCCGCCCGCCCCGCGACGCGGCAGACGTTCGTAGACTTCGACAAGCGGTCCGACCCGCACCCGCAGGCCCGTTTCTTCCAGCATCTCCCTCTCGACCGCTTCGCTCAGCGACTCGCCATGGGCGACCTTGCCGCCGGGGATCGACCAATACCCCTTGGCCGGATGCGATCCCCGCCTGACGAGCAGCACGTTTCCGCGGTCGAACACCAGCCCGCCCACCCCGATGACCGGGCGCCGGGGCTGGACGCTGGGTTCGACTTCCATGGGTACTGCCGCATGTCGATCCGGCATGCGGCCGCCGCCTCTTATCAGCGGATATACAGGAATTCCTTAAGGTTGAAGATGGCGTGGGCCAAGTCGGTCCAACGGCTCGCATCGGCGTTCGCTCCGACGTAGCCGAGGCTCCGATCCAGTTCCAAGGGCTCGGGCGGGCGTCCCAAGGCCGCCAGGAACATCGATCGCACCGTATCGGAATCCGATTCGGCGCGGGCGGCGAGAGCGTTGCCCCAGACTTTCGCCTGGGCCTGCACTAGCGGACTGTTCAGCATCGTCAGCGATTGGGCGGGCACGTTGGTTTCGTCGCGCTCGCCACGCGTCGTGGCCGGCTTCGGCTGGTCGAAAACCTCTAGGAAGGGGTTGTGCGCGTTGCGCCGGATCTCTTGGTACACGCTCCGTCTCCCGTCGCCATCCAAGGGTCCCTTGGTCCGGTCGCCCTTGGTCTTGCCCTTGGCGAAGCCGTAGTAAACGTCAACGGAAGGTCCGTGAAGGCTGGGGTCGAGTCGCCCGGACACCGTCAGCACCGTGTCGCGGATCGCCTCGCCGTCCAAGCGTCGCACCGGCATGTGCTGGAGCAGCGCGTTGCCGGGATCGATCCGCGCCGAGAGCACCGATGGCTCGCTGCTCTGTTGGTAGGTGGAAGTGAGGACCATGCGGCGAACCACGCTCTTGATCGACCAACCGTCGCGGACGAAGCCGTCCGCCAAGTAATCCAGCAACTCGGGGTGCGAAGGGGCCTCGCCCACGCGTCCGAAGTTGTCGACCGTGGCGACGAGGCCGCGCCCGAAGAGGTGCCGCCAAACTCGATTGACGAACACTCTCGCCGTGAGCGGGTTGCGCGGCGCGGTCACGTCCTCGGCGAGGCGCAGGCGCGCGGTCGCGCGGTCGCTGTAGGGCTCGCCGCCGAGAGCTGTCAGGAACGCGCGCGGCACGGGATCGCCGCGCTTGCGGTGGTCCCCGCGAATCAGCAGTTCCTGGTCGGGCCCCTCCTCGTCCAGCACGCTAGGCGCACGCCGGAAGATCGGCACCTCCGCCTCCAAGCGGCGATACTCGGAGACCAAGTCATCCACCTGCTGAGAGACGCCCAACGACCGCGGCAATAGGTCACGTCTCACGAACCAATCGAGGAACGCGGCCTGGCCCGCTGTCACCGAGCCGTCGCGCCAAGCAGCGATCACGTTGCGGAGTCGCTCGCCATAGGTGCCGGCTAGTTCCCCGGCGTTGCGCGGCGCGACGCCGCCCAACAGATGGGACAGGGCGGTCTCGACGGGCTTGGGCGTGACCTCCTCGTCGTGGAACGCCACGGCGATCGCGCCGAAGTGGGACCGACCGTCCGCGGGCATGGCAGGACGCGGCTTCTGGCGGGAATGCTCCGGATCCAAGTGGAAGTTGGTCGAGTCCCGGGCGGTGGAGAATTCCAAGTACGCGCTGAACCCCTTCCAGTACGTGGTGTCCCATCCGCTCCAGACGGGTTCGTCCTTCTTGGGCGAGTAGCGCTGCCAGTAGATTCCGGAGCGCGGCACCGCGTAATTCTCGACGATCAGGCGGACGAAACTGATGCCCGTCCCCTGGACGCGGAAGCTGATGCGATCCGTATCGACCGTGAAGCGGGGCGTTTGCAGCACGGCATCGTGTCTGCGCGAGATCAGCCCGCTATACACGCCCTGCTCGTAAACGCCCTCCATGATGCGATCCCCGGACGGGTTGATCGAGAATTCGCCCGGCGGCGTCACTCCCGCTTCGACACCGGTGCCGGTCATCTTCCAACCGGTCGTATCCGGCGACAGACGCCAAATCGCCTTGAACCGTTCGCTGTTGTAACTCTGACGCGCCGCTCGGTCACGTCGCGACTGGTCAATCAGTCCGCTCCATCCGGATTGCAATTCCCCGGCGGGGAGGGCCACCAGCTCGACCCACGGATACAGCGGACTCTCGGTATCGCAGGCGGATTCCTCGATAACTCCGGCAAGTCGGCTGTCATCGGTCCGCAGGGCCTCTACGAACTCGTCGACGGCCTGGAGCCACGACTCCGCCAAGGTTTCCCGGATCCGGCCTTTCAAGGCACCGAGAGCGGCGACATGCTTGTGGAGCAGATCCGGCGTGTCCACCGCGCGCTGGACGGGCCGAGCGCTCGAGAAGACACCGAACAGCGCGTAGTAGTCGCGCTGGCTGATGGCGTCGAATTTGTGGTCGTGGCAACGGGCGCAAGAGACCGTCAGGCCTTGGAACGCTTTCGAGAAGACGTCGATTTGGTTGTCGGTCCACTTGACGCGGTCTTCCCAAGGCTCGACCGGCTGGAAACCATGCTCGATCATGCGATAGTGCGCGGTGGCCAACAGAGATTCGTTCAGACCGTCAGCCTGATTCAAGCGGGGTTCGGGCAATAGGTCGCCGGCCAAATGCTCGCGGATCAATTGGTCGTATGGAATGTCGGCATTCAGCGCCCGGATCAAGTAGTCGCGGTAGCGCCAGGCCTCGGGCAGGTCCGGGTCGCCCTCGCTCCCGTGCGACTCGGTATACCGCACCAGATCCATCCAGTGACGGGCCCAGCGCTCGCCGAAGTGCGGCGAGCCGAGCAGACGCTCGACAACGTCCTCCACCGCCCGAGGGGAATCGTCCTCTAGAAACGCGTCGATCTCGCTTTGCGCGGGGGGCAGGCCGGTCAACGCGAACGAGAGGCGTCTCAGCAGCGTGTACCGATCGGCGGGCGGCGCCGGGCGGAGGCCCTCCGCCTCCAACCCGGCCAAGATGAAGCGGTCGATCGGGGACTGCGGCCAATCGATGTCGTCGACGGACGGCGGATCGCCGGCGCGCACGGGCTGCCAAGCCCAGTGCTCGGCGCGACGGCGCTCCAAATCGAACGCCTCGCTCGGGTCGGGCAGGCCCGGCCCCTGCTCGGCCGGCCACGGGGCTCCGTCGCGAATCCAAGTTTCGATGTCGGCGATCTGCGCGTCGCTCAAGCGACCCGTGGGAGGCATGAGGGCCTTGCCATCGCCGCGCACGGCGCGCATGACGAGGCTGCCGGCGGAATCGCCCGGCACCACTGCCGGACCCGAGTCGCCGCCCTTCAAGAGCCCCGCGAAGCTGTCCAGGCGCAGGTTCGCGAACACGCTGGGAGCCTTCGCGCTATGGCATCCGTGGCAGTTCTCGACCAACAAGGGGCGAATGCGCTTCTCGAAGTGCTCCAGACCACCTTCGTCAGCAGTCGCCGGCCATGGCAGCGCGAGGGCCGTCACGACCAGAACTGGAACCGGGAACCGCGACACGATTCGCATACTCACCCGTTGGGCACCGTCCGTATTTTACTGCGGAGCGCAAGCCTCGCGCCCTGCGGCAGGATGGCGCGACGGGGTCGGATACACTCTAAGTTCCGAATGGAAGCCATCCTCGAACAGTTCTTCACGCAGATTCACTGGACGTTACTCATAGCAATCATTGCGGTGTCGCTCGCTGTCCTCGGCAAGGCCGCAGACGTCTTGGTCGATCAAGCCGTGGATCTGTCGGAGAGCCTGCGGATTCCTCCGATGGTCGTCGGGGCGACGATCGTCAGCCTCGGCACCACGGCACCGGAGGCCGCTGTGTCCGTCTTGGCGGCGGTGCAGGGGGCGCCTGGCCTGGCTCTCGGCAACGCAGTCGGGTCGGTGATCGCGGACACCGGCCTGATCCTAGGTCTGGCGTGCCTGATCGCGCCGCTGAAGCTGGACCCCAAGATCGTGCAGCGCCAAGGATGGATCCAGCTCGGAGCGGGCGTCCTGCTCGTGGCGCTGTGCTGGCCGTGGGGAGCGTCAAGCGCGGTCTTCGCAAGCGGCGGTCGGCTTGGTCAAGCGAGCGGGTTCCTCCTCGTAGGGTTGCTCGTCGCTTACATGTACCTCTCGGTCCGGTGGGCCGGACAGCACCGCAGTTCCCAGCCTGAAGCGGATCGCGAATCAGCAAACGCCGCCCTCTTGACCACTCTCAAGCTGATCGCGGCCGTGGCCGTTGTCGTCCTGTCCGCGCACATCGTGATTCCGGGCGTTGCCGAGGCGGCGCGACGGGTCTTGATCCCCGAGGGCGTGATCGCGGCCACGCTCGTCGCGTTCGGCACGTCCCTCCCGGAATTGGTGACCGCGATTACGGCCGCCAGGCGCGGGCAGGGCGAGCTCGCTGTGGGCAATGTGGTGGGAGCGGACATCTTGAACGTACTGTTCGTGGCAGGGACGGCAGCCGCGGTGACTCCGGCCGGGCTGCAGGCTGACGGTTTCTTCTTCTCGGTCCTCTTCCCGGCCATGCTGTTCATCTTGGTCGTGTTCCGGATCGGGATCATCGCTTCGCAAGACGTGTTGCGAAGAGGGTTCGGCTTCGTGCTGCTCGGGGCCTATGGCGTGTATCTGGTAGCCAGCTACTTCCTGCTTCCGGCTGCGCCGCACTGATTTCGGCTGCGCCGATCGAGACGGACCAGGGATCGACTCGGTGGAACCGCCTCGAAGCCAAGCAGCTCCGGGCAGTCCGCTCGCTCGCGGGACGATGCGGTCAGCTTCGGAGAATGCCGTGGCCGACAAGGTGACCCCAGACAGCGGCCGCGGATTCTTCGGGGGTCTGCTTGCCGGAATCGATGCGCACTTCGGGATTCTCGGGCGCTTCGTAGGGATCCGAGACCCCGGTGAAGTTCTTGATCTCGCCGGCTAGGGCCTTCTTGTAGAGTCCCTTGACATCGCGTTCGATCAGCGTGTCCAACGGGCAGTCCGCGAAGACTTCCACGAAGTTCGTCGTCGTCGCCCGCACCTCGTCGCGAATCTGCTTGTAGGGCGAAATCGCGGCCGCGATCGCGATCACTCCGTTCCGCGAGAGGAGGCTGCACACGAAGCCGATCCTGCGGATGTTGGTGTCGCGATCCTCCTTGCTGAAGCCCAGTCCCTTGGATAGATTCGTGCGGACGACGTCGCCGTCGAGAACCTCGACCTTGGCGCCGGCGGCGCGCAAGCGCTTGGCGACTAGATTCGCGACCGTGGACTTGCCGGAACCCGACAGCCCGGTCAGCCAGATGGTGGCACCATGATGTTGCATGCGATTTTACGGTCGCCCGTGGGGCGATTCCCTCCTTGCGGTCGCTGGCTTGGCCAGCTCTAATTCACGACATACGGACGGCGTGCCGGCAGCACCTCGTCGAGCAGCACGTCGAACTCGCGACGAATCCCTCCGGTGGCGGAGAAATGCATGCCGCACTCCTTGTCGACATCGTCCTCCCACCACCAGCGACCGGCCCGGCTGCTCTCGCCCGGCTCGACAGCGCGGGTGCAGGGCTGGCAGCCGATGCTCGGATATCCCTTGGCATAAAGCGGATGCAGCGGGACGTCGTGTCGCTTCGCGTATGCGAAGACCTCTTCGTCGGACCAGTCGGCCAGCGGGGCGAGCTTGACAATGCCGCCGTGCTCCTCGTCTACATCCACTTTTTCAATGCGTTGGCGCGTGCCGCTCTGGTCGCGCCGCAACCCCGTCACCCAAGCATCCAAGGTAGCCAGCCGGCGCTTGAGCGGCCGGACCTTGCGGATCTCGCAACAGAGCTTGCGCTTGGCCGAGTGCTCGTAGAAGAGGTTCGGACCGTGCAGCGTCAGCATGGAGCTCAGTTCCTCGGTGTCCGGAGCGACGAGCTCGATGGTGATGCCGTAGCGCCGCCGCACTGCCTCGACAAGCTGGTAGGTCTCCTCGTGGAGACGGCCTGTGTCGATACTGAAGACCTTCACGGCGTTGCCGACGAGCTTGAAGGCCATATCGATGATGACCGACCCCGCAGCCTGGAAGCTCGTGCAGATCGCCAAGCCCGTCCCGAACTCCTCCAAGCCCCAGCTCAAGACCTCTTCGGCAGTCGCGCTGCGGCTCGGCCAAGTGAACTTGGGCTGGGGAAGCGTCACGCGGACTCCCGCGCGGCCGCGATCAAGATGCGGGCGACTTCGGGCCGCGTGAATTCGCTGGGCGGGACCTGGCCGTCCTTGAGCATCTGCCGCACGACGCGGCCCGCCAGATGGACATGGTGCTCGGGTGCGTGCGGGCAGGTCTTCTTGGACGCCATGCCTCCGCAGATCTTGCAGAAATGGACGAAGTCGAAGAAGACAGGCTCGATGCCGAGCTCGCCCGGCGCGAAGTCCGAGAAGATCTTCTGGGCGTCGAACGGGCCGTAATAGTCCCCGACGCCGGCATGGTCGCGACCCACGATGAAGTGGGTGATCCCGTAGTTCCGACGAACCTGAGCGTGGAAGATCGCCTCCCGCGGACCCGCGTATCGCATCCAAGCGGGGAAGCCCGCGAGCAGAGCGTGGTCGGCCGGGTAGTAGTTGCGGAGCAAGACCTCGTAGCAGGCCAGCCGCACCTCAGCGGGAGTGTCGTCCTGCTTCGTCTCGCCCAGCAAGGGATGGATGACGAGGCCGTCGGCCGTTTCGAGCGCGATCTTGGTGCAGAACTCGTGAGCGCGGTGGATCGGGTTGCGAGTCTGGAAGCCGACGACGGTCTGCCAGCCCTTGTCCGCGACCAAGGCCGCCGTTTCGCGCGGCGAGATCGGCAGCTCGCCGGGGATGTCGAAGGTCCAATCGGAGCAAACCTCGACCGCGCCGGCGATCGACCAGTCCCCCGCCCCTTCCAGCCAAGCCACGCCCGGATGGGCCGGGTCGCGAGTCCGGAAGATATTGTCGGCGTAGATGTCCTTGCGAAGCGGGAAAATCTCTTCGACATGCAGCAGGCCCGCGGGCGCGTTCCCGTCCATGAGCACGATGCGATCCGATCCGCGAACCAGCTCCCTTGTCGCGCCGTCGATCGGGAACACCACCGGGATGCTCCAAGGCTCCCCGGTCGGTAGATGCATCGACTTGCAGACAGCGTCGGTCTGGGCTGCGTTCAGGAACCCGCTCACGGGATCGTAGCCGCCTTCGGCGAGCAGGTAGAGGTCGCTCAGCTGCCGGAACGTAGCGGGATGTGCCGGCACCGCCGCTGCGCGAAGGTCGTTCAGTTGGTGCGCGGTCAACGCCATGTGAAATCATTATACCTAATCTCTATCGGAATAGTAGAGATGGAGTGTCGGAACCGTTCCAGACCACGGGAAATCGGTACGTGCGGATGGGATTCCAAGGCCGCGGTTCCGGCGTGGCAAGGCCCTGCGTCGACTCCGTAGCCCTATCAATGGAAATCGTGCGACTCGATCCCCAGCGCCGGCGTGTGCAACGGCTGCAGCGCGTCCACCTTGATCGAAGCCGTGCCTTCGGCGTTTTGCAGGATCCCTTCCGCTAGCAGGAACGGCTCGTTCAGCACCGTCAGCCGATGGGCTTGAAACACTTGCGGCGTCAAGATCAGGTTCGCCACCCCCGTCTCGTCTTCCAGCGTCAGGAAACAGAATCCCTTGGCGGTTCCCGGACGTTGCCGCGTGATCACCGCTCCCGCCACGCGCACGCGACGACCGTCCGCGCTGGCCGCGACCTCGCGCGACGAGAGAACGCCCTGCCCTTCCAAGCCTCCGCGCAAGTAGTGCATCGGATGCTTGCCCACGGTCAGGCCTGCTCCGCGGTAATCCGCTTCGAGACGCTCCAGCGGACGCATCGCCGCGAGCGGCCCGGGAGTCGGCGGCGCGTCGTCATCCTGGCTGTCGAAGAGCGGCCCTTTCGGGCGCCAGGCGCTCGCCACCTGCCATAGGGCCTCGCGGCGATGGATGTTCTCGCCGAGCGCGTTGAGCGCACCGATCTCGGCCAGCGCGTCGAGTTCGTGCTTTTGCAGGCGGACGCGGCGCGCGAATTCGCCGATCGCCCGAAACGGACCGCGGCGGTCACGCTCCGCGACGAGCCTTGCCGCCGCCTCGGCGCGCAGCACGCCCACGTACATCAGACCGAGACGGACGCACGCAGCGGATTCCCGCGACGGCCGCGCGCCCCGTGCAGGATTGTCGCCGACAGCGCACCGCACGCCCGACTCGTTCACGTCGATCGGCAGCACCCGGACGCCGTGCCGTTGCGCGTCTTTCACCAGCACCGCCGGCGAGTAGAACCCCATCGGCTGGCAGTTCAGCAGGGCCGCGAGGAACTCCGCGGGATAGTGCGCCTTCAAGTACGAACTGGCGTACGCCAGCAGGGCGAAACTGGCTGAATGGGATTCCGGGAAGCCGTAGAGCGCGAACGAGGAAATCGAGCGCACGATCTCGTCGGCCGCCGCGCCCTCAATGCCGTTCTGCGCCAAGCCCCGCCGCAGCCGCCCCTCAAGCTCGCTCATGCGCTCGACCGAGCGCTTGAACCCCATGGCGCGCCGGAGTTGCTCGGCCTGCCCGCCCGTGAAGCCCGCCGCGGTCATCGCGATGCGCAGCAGTTGCTCTTGGAACAGCGGCACGCCCAGCGTGCGCTCGAGAATCGGCACCAGCGACGGGTGCGCGTAGCGCACGGGCTCCCGCCCGAGACGGCGGTTGATGTACGGATGCACCATGTTGCCCGTGATCGGGCCGGGACGAATGATCGCCACCTCCACGACCAAGTCGTAGAAGCAGGCCGGGCGGATACGCGGCAGGGTGGCCATTTGGGCGCGGCTCTCGATCTGGAACACGCCGACCGTGTCGGCACTCTGGATCATGCGGTAGGTCTCGGGATCGTCCGGCGGGATCCTGGCGAGATCGAACGAACCGCCGCGCGACCGGATGATGGCGGTCGTTTCCTCTAGCGCTGCCATCATGCCCAGGCCCAGCAAGTCCACCTTGACAATGCCGAGATCCGCGCAATCCTCCTTGTCCCACTGCACCACCACGCGGCCCGGCATGCGCGCGTTCTCGAGCGGCACGACGGCATCCAGATCGCCTTGGCAGATCACCACGCCACCGGAATGCTGCCCGAGATGGCGCGGCAAGCCCCGGATGTCGAAGCAGAGCCGCAGCCAGTGCTCGACGCGCGGGTCGCGGCGGTCGAGACCGACTTCCCGCGCTTGATGGAACAAGTCGTCGTGGCTGTCCACGTACTCGAACCCGCTGATGCACTTCGCGAGCTTGCCGATCATCTCTTCCGGGAATCCGAGGACCTTGCCCATCTCCCGCACGGCGCTCTTGCCGCGATAGGTGATGACATTGGCCGTCATGCCGGCCCCACGCTCGCCGTAGCGCTCGTAAACGTGCTGGATCACGCGCTCGCGCTGGTCCCCGGACGGCAAATCGATATCGATGTCGGGCCATTCGCCGCGCTCCTCCGAGAGGAACCGTTCGAAGAGCAAGTCCATCCCGACGGGATCGACAGCCGTGATCCCCAGCGCGTAGCAGACCGCGGAATTGGCGGCCGACCCCCTCCCCTGGCAGAGAATGCCTTCCCGGCGGGCGAACTCCACCAGTTCCCAGACGATCAGGAAATAGCCCTCCAGCCCGAGCTTGGCGATGACCGCGAGCTCGCGGTCAATCTGGCGCAAGGCCTTGTCCCGGTGCGGAGACCCGCGGTAGCGCTCGGCCGCTCCGCGCAACGACGCCGCGCGGAGGAACGCCGCCGGACTCTCTCCCGGCGGCAAGGGGTATGCGGGGAACTGGTACCCCAAGTTTTCCAAAGTGAACCCGAGGCGCTGGCTGAGCTCGGCGGATTGGGCGACAGCCGCGGGCATGTCCGCGAAGAGCCGCTCCATCTCGCCGGGAGGCTTGAGATGCCGCTCGGCGTTGGCCTCGAGCAAGCACCCGGCGCCGTCCAGCGTGCGCTTGAACCGCAAGCAAGCGAGCGCGTCGTAGAGCGGCTTGCGGTGCAGCGTGTCGTAGCGGACGCCGTTCGTGGCGAGCACTGGCAAGCGACGAGCGCGCGCGAATTCGATGCGCGCGCGGTTCGCGCGTTCCTGTTCGCGGAGCAGGTGGCGTTGCAACTCGACATACACGTTGCCGCGACCGAAGATGCCGCGCACGGGGTCCTCGTCACGCAGATCGTGCAGCAACGCGACCAAGCCGGACGCATGCTCCTCGATATCGGCCCACCGGGCGCGGCCGGTTCCCTTTGACGAACGCAGGTTCGCGCGTGTGAGCAGGCGGCAGAGGTTGCGATAGCCCGCGCGGGTTTCCACCAGCACCGTCAGCCGCCGGTCGAGGACCGCGTTGGGCACGTCCTTGCCGATGCCCGGCTGGTCGAGCGAGATCTCGCACCCGACCAAGGGCCGTACGCCCGCCGTCCGGGCCGCTTGGAAGAAGCGGGGCGCGCCGGACACCGAATCCCGGTCGCACAGCGCCAGCGCCTCGTAACCGAGGTTCGCAGCCTCGCCCAGCAGATCCTCCGGATCCGAGGCACCTTCCAAAAAGCTGAAGCCGGAAGCACTGTGGAGTTCGACGTACATGCCCCTGCCCCGCTTCCTGACAAGCCGCCCACAGCTAGTCGTACTCCCCCGCGAGAAACCATTCCCCCGTGGCTCGCTCGCAACCCGCGCGGTACAAGCGCCCTTGCACTTCCACGTCCCACTCCTGGTACTGCCAGCCATCCGGTGTCCACCACTCGCCCGAGACATGCCAGGGCCCGGCACACGCCGTGACGTCGCCATGGACATCCGGCGCGTCGATATGCACGGGGCGGCTGGCGCACAGCGTCACATCCGCTTGCTTGGACGGGCGAAAGCACCGAAACACCAGTGCGCTACGCAAGGGCGGCGCGGCGGGGACCACCCGCGCTCCCTCGGATCGCTCCGACGCCGTCTGGCGGCCGCCCATGGCACCTCCGTTCGTCGCCGTCCGCGCAGATCCGGGCCGGGAACCCGTCCTGCGCCGTGTCGCAACCCGTTCGTGAGCGCGGAACGCTTTCACGGCCGCCGCGCCCGGACGATGCGTGTCCGGCACCACCGGCACCCCGAACCGACCGTTACCCACCAAGCCGTCCAGCCGAACCAGCGTCACCGCCAGTTCCTCCGAGTTCGGCAAGCCGGGCTCAAACAAGGACTCCTGCATGCGGCGGCACTCGACGGGCTCGGCTGACACGCGCACGCCCTCGACAGCCTTGGCCGGTGGATGCGCGGACAGATCGATGCACGCCAGCTTGAGCAGGACGCGCGGATCGCTCAACGGAGCGGGCAAGGCAATCACCCTCTCGAACGCGCCGCCGCCAACGAGTTGCAGACGGATCGAGAGTCTCGCCGCCGCTCGATCCAAGCCCTGCATCTGCAAGCAGAGCTTGTCCAGCAAACCCGCTATCGCCAGCACGAGCGGCTCGAGTTCGCCCACTTCCCAATCGAAATCCTGGCCTAGCTCCAGTTGCACAGACGGCTGGTAGTCACTCAGCCACGAATCCTCCCGGCCGCGCGCCAGTCGCGCCATGCGGGCGCCACGCTCCCCGAAACGCTCGGCCAGCTGCGCTGGCGGCAACCGTTCCAGTTCGCCGACCCGGCGCACTCCCCAGCGCGCGAGGGTTTCCGTCTCCTTCGCGTTCAACGGCAGCGCGCCGACCGGCAGCACTCGCAGGAAGCCGGCTTCTTGCCCCGGGTAGACATGCGTCACGCCCCGTTGCGTGCGCGCCGCGCACATGGCGACGAAACGGTTCCGGGACACGCCGACATTGGCTTGCAACCCGAGCCGAGCCGCCCCTGCGGCGAGCCGCTCGGCTGTCGCGTACGGCTCGCGCAGGCCCGCGAAATCAAGCGCGAGCACTCCCGGCGCGACATCCTCGAATCGCGGCGTCGCGCTTTCGGCCAGTTCCAACAGCCGCCGCTGCATGCGCCGCTCGGTAGCGGCGTCCCGTTCGAAAACGCGCAACGCCTGTGCAGCGTCCGCCGTGCCGCAACGCGCTTCCGCCGCAGCCAAGGCCATGCCCTCGCGCACCCCGCACTGGCGCGCCAGAGCGTCGGCGGCGTAGACGAACCGATTCGGGGCTTGCCCCCAAGCGGCGACCGCCGGACGCGGCTGCACCCCACCCTCGCGCAGCACGGCTACCGGAAAATCCGGAACGAAAAGCGAAGCGTACAGGGATTTCGGCGACAGCCTGTCAGCAGAGTCCCGTGCCGTCATGCCGACCGCTCCTCTGGCGGTTCAAACGAACCGCGCACTTTGCTCTTGCGCACACGCGCCTGCACGGTGATGCCGTCCAGCAACCCGTCCCACACCGTGCTCTCCCGACGCAGTTCCAGCACCGTGTCCGCTACGCTTCCCGTCAAGCACTTCGGGGACAGGACGACCAGTGCCGTAGGCGTGTGCTCCACGGCGTGCCTGAGACGCAGCCAAGGCTTCCGCTGCCAAGCCGCCAGATGGCACTCCGCGAGTCCCCCGAGGTCGATCGCAACGACGCCGAAGCCACCTGCCGCCGTCACAAGGTTGGCTGCCTGCCACGCATCGTCGATTCCGCCCGTGCGCGGGTCCGGGCGGCGATGTCCACGGCTATCCGAACCGCAACGGATCCACAGCAGTCGCTCGAGGACAGCACCGGCCCCTTCCGCCGACCGCGGGTCCAAGCAGTCGGTAGCATCGACATAGGCAGCGACCTCGTTCGCTCGCGTCACTTGGGCGATCGCTGCCAGCACCAGCCCCGTACGCCCGGACGAGCGCGGCCCGACGATCTCGCTAATCGCGCCCCTCGGCAGTCCGCCGCCAAGCTGCTCGTCCGCTCGCGCCATGCCCGTCGGTATCGGCGGACGGGAGGCCTTCCGGTGTTCCGGCAGCGTGTCGCCGAAACCCTGCGCCCGGACCAAGGCCTCGAGTGCGCGAACCGATTTCGGAGTTGCGGGAATTGAGAGCATTTGTTCGCCTTTAATTCCTATTTATGGTGCCATAAGTGCTGGACGCATGCAAGCGCGGAGTCGCGGACAAAGGATATTCAGCAGCCCCTACCGCACGCGACCAACTGCAACCGTCAGCTGGCTGGGCGCATTGTGGCCGTGCGGCTCACTTGGCCGACTCTGCTCATCAAGACACGGCCGGTGTTCACCATCAATCCGAATATGCAAGCCCGCGAGGACAGTGGCAGATGCGTTCCGGGCAAGCGCGTGGCACCGCGCCGCGTACGCGCCAGCGGTCTCCGAGAGGGTTGTTTCGGGGCTGTCTGTCGGCCGGGACCGAGCGTAACGCGTAGCATTCGGCGAGGATGCATCCGCCCGCGGGGTTCCCGGTTGACGCGTCGCGCCACCGACAGGGCTGCCGGTGTTGCATCCACTCCCCTGCGCGTGCATGCCGTCGCCAGTACCCCGGCGGGGCGGTCTCCGCGTGGACGTTTTCAAGGTCTGCTCGGCGTTCACTCGCGTTACAGCCTGCACGCTCGCTGAGCCGCCCGACAGCGACCCTTTTTCACCGAAGTGCTTCAGTCCATTTCGTTATCTCCACGAACCGCTCCGATTTCGCTACCGGCTGGAACAAACAAGTTGCCGGGCGGATCCGCCCCCGCTGGGGTGCGGTGCCTTGGCACGGCACACGCGGCCATGTGCTCTGAGCCTACAAGGACTTGAGGCTCTTGGGGCACCTCAAGCCACTTGATCCATTCGATGCGCACTCGTGTCAGCCCAGGGAAGCGGCTCCCCGAAATGCAGGTCGTCTCAAGATGCACTATGCCACGCTTGGTCTGGCCACTGGGCCTTTGGGGAATCAACCGCAACTATAAGCGTGATGGTCCCCAAGCGCGTGGCCCGGACCGTGGACGCTATCACCGGATTCGTCGTGCTTGTTGTTTCCGCACCCATATTCCTCGGTACTATTCCTCGATTTCTCCATCTTTCGAGAACTCTCGATATAGCGTTGGGTCAAAAAATCGTACCGAGATGACATCAGAGAGTGAAACTCCAATTCTCAATTCATTCCAGTCGTTCTTTCGCTTTTTGCCGTCTTGATCGTACCATTTTTGGCGTTTATTCTTCATGTCCCTGATTATTTGGTGATAAAACTGTGTTGTCTTCAGTTCGTTGGTCTCGCGATTTCTATAGCCGCTAAACAGGGTAGTGATCATCAAGTCAAATTGACTGCTTATTCCGATTCCACTCTGACTTATCTTGCCGATATACACTTTTCCTGTATTCAAGGACACTTCTACAGTTTTGCATGTAGCGATGGCCTCCGTGACGAATACCCCCTTGAGATCTCCATTCTCCTTCGCAGCACGAATAGCTGCACTGTCCCTGTCTGTGAGAGCATTACAGACAGGCCAGACCGCAAGGGCAAGGAAAAAGCTCAATACTGCCACCGCAGAGTATTCGAATCCGAAGACTTCGCACAAATAAGTCTCCAAGTGAGGAACATAATTACTGACAATATGAAGGATCAATTGAGCGAAGAATGCCAATACGATCCCGGTTAAAGCAGACCGAAAGACCACGTGCTGCCCGGACTCCCGGAGCGTACGGTATCTAAACCGGTACAACACTGTCTGGAGGAGGTATCCCGCTAAAGCAGGCACCAGTAACAACCCTAGCCCCATTACTGTGCTCGCGTCCCTCGGGCAGCCTGCCTAACGCACCTAGCGTGACCTCTGCTGCCGTTCCTTCCGGAGGCGTTTTTCTAGCGCCTCGGCCTCGGCCAAGGCCTTCACACCTGCTTTGGACTCAAACAGCTCTCGCTCATCCACGTATAGCACTCCGTTCCAAGTCGCGCGAACCTTCGGCGTTTCCGGCGGTTCCGCCGAATCCGGCCCTAGCTGCTTGGAGTCGCGGGCGGTTGGCTGGTCTGCAGCTCGTTTCTTGAAGAACATGTATTCCAGCGAGGCGAGGGAGGTATCGTCCGCCCCATGTCTTGACCATACTCTACCAAGATCGTAGATGCAAGCCCGAATCTTGGCGAGTGTCCTGTCAACGCCAACATCGTAGTTCATATTGGCTTGGGTGACTGATTGTCTTGGGTGGCTGTGTCGGTGAGTCAGCCTCGGACGAAGAACCCCATGGTCAGTGAGCATGGCGTCCAGCTCACGGGTCGAGAACGCTCAATCCATGCAGGCACCGCGAGCCGCAGGACTTGCTGCCGGTCAATCCGATCGGATTGTCGATCAGCTACTTCCGGACATCCGGCCGCCAGTCGAGATCCCGACTCGTGGATCCAATGCCGCGGGCGTGCGCCCTCGCGACCGCGGAGCTAATCCGCGTACATCACGAAACCGCAACGCGGGAGGTCCATGAGTTCGAGGTAGATGGAGGCAGACTGCGGCCCGTGCCCACCGACGATGTTCCGGGCTTGCTGCAGTTGGGATTCAGGCGATTCGCCAGCAGCGCGGCGGGGCTGCTCAGTCTGCATTCCGCAGTTTTGCGAGCAGTTCCGCACCAGCTGTGCAATCGATAGCCTAGTCGATGCGGACCAGCGCATCCTTGCCTAGAGCCAAGCTCGTCGAGTTCAGCAAGCAACTCGCCAACTACCGCCTTGCCGTTTCCAGCGCGGCCGACCTTGAGGCACTGCGACCCTCCTGACGCAGTGCGCCCGAGCTTGGCCGGGCCATGAAACGGCACTTCAACGTTGATCACGGCCACCGCGACTTAGCCGTGCCAAGACCTTCAACAGCTTCGTCGGCCAACTAATCCCTAGAACTGCGCATGACGACTGCCGCGCCCATGCCATCGACGGAGAGGCGCTCGGCAAGCGTGCCAAGTAAATCGACAGCAGCCGCGCCCACCTGCGCCACCCAGCATCCGGACCAAAGCATCTACGCCGGTTCCAGATTGTTCCAGAGCGGATGCAGGTGAACACGACCCGCCGTGGCCGGAACAGCATGCAGACGAGGCCCGGACAACCGCTGTCCGGGCGTGGTGCGGAGAGGGGGACTCGAACCCCCAAGGGATTGCTCCCACTAGCACCTCAAGCTAGCGCGTCTGCCAAATTCCGCCACCTCCGCATCCATGGGCTCGCTCGACCGGTGACCGAGTCGAAACCGTTGTCAATCGCTGTCGCTATTCCGGAGCGTCCCCGTCCGATTCGGACGATTCGGACTCGCTCGCGGAAGTTTCCGGCACCGGCGCTTCCTGCGCCTCCGGGGCTGCCTCTTCTTCCACCGACTCCGTACCGACACCGGTTCGATCGATCACGGACTGGCCGCCGACGTTGCGTCCCTGCCAGATCCCCAGAGTGATCGATGTGAGCATGAACAGCACCGCAGCGGTCGTCGTCGCTTTCGACAGGACCGTCGCCGCCCCGCGCGGGCCGAACGCGGTCTGCGAACCCATGCCGCCGAAGGCGCCCGCGAGATCGGCCGCCTTGCCGCTCTGCAGGAGTACGACGATGATGAGGAAGAAGCTCACCAGCACGTGCAGGATCGTCAGCAAGATCACCATGTTCTTCTATTATGCACCCAACGCTACGTACGCACGAGCGCGGCGAAGGATTCAAGATCCAAGCTCGCGCCGCCGACCAGGCCGCCATCGATATTCGGGCATGCGAGAAGCCCGCTGAAGTTGGCGGGCTTGACGCTGCCGCCGTACAGGATGCGCACGGCTTCCGCGCGCCCCGTGCCGAACCGCTCGCCAGCGAGGGATCGCAACAGCGCGTGCGCCGCCTCGGCGATCTCGGGGGTGGCCGTGCGGCCCGTCCCGATCGCCCAGACCGGTTCGTAGGCCAGTATCAGCCGCTCGAACTGCTCTGGCTCGAGTTGCCCGATGCCGCATGTGAACTGCTCCTTGAGCACGGTCTCGGTGTGGCCCGCCTCCCGCTGCTCCAAGGTCTCGCCTACGCAGACGATCGGCGTCAAGCCGGCCTGCAGCGCCGCCAGCGTCCGCAAATGCACGGTGCCATCGGTCTCCCCGAAGAATTGCCTGCGCTCGCTGTGGCCGATGATCGCGTGACTGCAACCGAGCGCGGTGAGCATCCCGGCCGAGACCTCGCCCGTGTACGCGCCCTTCGCTTCCCAGTGCAAGTTCTGCGCACCGATCCGAATGGCTGTCCCGCGCGCCGCTTCCACCGCGGACGACAGTGCCGGGAAAGCCGGTGCGATCACGATCTCGCGATCCTCGACGCCCGAGGCGGCGGGCCTTAGCGCGTTCACGAACTCCGCCGCTTCGGCGGCTGTCTTGTGCATCTTCCAGTTGCCGGCAATCACAGGTACGCGCACAGATCCTCCTCAGGTCGATCGCGAATCGGGGAATCCGCCGCTACCGAGCTAGCTGACGGGCCGAAATCCCAGAGTAGTACACCGCGCCATCCAAGCCTTCGACAGAGCGGGCCGCGAGCGCGGCTCCCGCGCATTGGCGTCAGCGACTCGATTCGCGAAGGTAGGTCACGATGGACGCGATCTCCTCCGCCACGTAGGTTTGGTCGAGATCGTCGGGCATGGAGGAACGCTCGCGCGTTCCCTGCTCCCGGATGTCCCGCTTGAGCACGGTGCGCAGCGGCGGCGGTACGGCGGCAGCATCGAAAATACGCACCTTCGACTCCGTTTCATCCGCCAGCACGCCTTCGATGCGTTCGCCAGAGCGCAGTTCCAGCCACGCCTGTTCGAACCCGTACGCGACCTCGGCTTGGGGGTTCGCGATAGCTCGCGTCAGGTCCTCCCGGGACTTGCCGCGCGCGGCAAGCGCGAGATTGGGACCGATCGCCGTCCCCATCCCATCCAGTCGATGGCACACGCCGCAACGCCGCTGGCGTGTCAGGTCGAAGAAAAGTTCCTTCCCGCGCGAAGCATCCGCCGACAGGTCCGCACTCGCGGACCGGGCTTCCGCAGTTCCCAGTTCGATCACGGCTCCCGCACCTGCCGGTGGCTCGCTCGACAGACTCAGCACGTAGGCCGCGACCGCCCACACGTCACGGTCCGCCAGGATACCCTTCCATCCCGGCATGCTGGTGCCGGGCAACCCGTCGGCGGTGATGCGATGTAGTTCGTGCGGTTCCCAGACGCGGTCGCGCAACGCCGGCCCGCGAGCCGCTCGTCCTTCGGAACCGTGGCAGTAGCCCACCGCGCAATTCTGGGCGAACATTGCCGAGCCGTCCGCGATCAGTTCCGGGGACGAAAGGTCGAGTGACTCGGCCGCGAGGCACGCAGCGGCTAGCAGCGGGTAAATGGCTAGGCGCGTCACTCGGCACCCTCCGGAAGCGCGAAGACGAAGACGCTGGACCCAGAGGGGAAATCAGCCGCCTCCGGCCAAAGCTGGGTCGTCAAGCCGGCGAGAGCCGAGCCCCATCCGCTCGGCGTGGCGATGTACTGGCGTCCGTCGACCGCGTAGGTGACAGCCGAGCCGCGATGCCCGGAGCCAGTGCGGAAACTCCAGAGCTCGCGACCGCTTGCCGCGTCCAGAGCGAAGAAGCGGCCCGTCGCGTCGCCGCTGAAGACCAAGCCGCCGGCGGTGGCGAGTTGCGATGCCAAGAGCGGGTATTTGTGCTCGTACCGCCACTGGCGCGCCCCCGTGACGGGATCGTACGCCGACAGGTGCGAGCGCGCGGGGCCGTCTCTCGGATGCGCCATTTCGAACTCGCCGCCGAAGAACGGCATGCCCTCGCGCGGCTCTTCCGCCCGCACGGTGACGTTCTGGCACCACTCGAGCCCCGTGGAGTAGAACCAGCCCGTGTCCGGCGAGTAAGCGCCGTGATTCCAGCTCCGCCCGCCTCCGATCGCCGGGCAAATGAAGCTCGTTTCGCCAACTGCCGGCTCGTTGCGCCCGATCAGCTGGCCCTGCGGGCCGATGCTCTCTATCCAGTTCGAACTCTCGACCAACGGCCAGGCTGCGAGAAACTCGCCGTTCTCGCGATCCAGCAGCCACACATACCCGGATTTCGAGGGATTGAGGAGCGCCCGGCGCTTCTGACCTCGCACGTCGAGATCGAGCAACACCATCTCGTAAGCCGTGTCGTAGTCCCAAACATCGTGCGGAATCTGCTGGTAGTGCCACTGCAGGTCGCCGGTGTCGGGATCGAGGGCGACGACCGAATCGGTATAGAGGTTGTCGCCCTCGCGCTCTTCGCCGTAAAAATCCGCGGCCGGATTGCCGATGGCCCAGTAGAGCAAGTCGAGTTCCGGATCGTATGTCCCGGTGATCCAAGTCGACCCTCCGCCGTATTTCCACGACTCGCCGCTCCACGTCTCGTTGCCGGGTTCGCCCGGACCGGGAATCGCCCAGAATCGCCAGCGGTGGCGTCCGGTCCGTGCATCGAATGCGTTCACGTAGCCCCGGTGGGCCGAGTCCCCTCCGGTGACGCCGGTGATGACGAGGTCCTTGACCACCAAGGGAGCCGACGTGATGTTGCAGCCGCATTGCTCGGAATTCTCGACCTCGACCCGCCAGACTTCCTCCCCGGTCCGCCGGTCGAGCGCTACGACGTGATTGTCCAAAGTGCCCATGAAGACCAGCCCGTACGCCACGGCGACGCCGCGATTCCACGTGCCGTACGTGCCCGGGATGGTCTCGGGCTCGGGATAGGCGTAGCTCCAGAGCCGCTCGCCGGTAGCGGCGTCCAGAGCGAAGACACGGTTCCACGCCGCGGAGATATACATCACGCCATCGATCACCAGCGGAGCCGACTGCATGCCGCCGTCGGTAACGCCGCTCTCGAAAGCCCAGACCGGTTGCAGCTTGGCGATATTCGAACGATCGATCTGGTCAAGCGGGCTGTAGCGCCAGCTCTTGTAGGTGCCGTAGTACGTCAGCCAGTTCGCGGGTTCGCGATCCGCCTTGTTCAGCCGTGCGGAATCGACCTCGGCACCGGAGAGGAAGGCGACCGCCAAAAGGGTCCCAAGCGACAGACGCAACATGTGTTCCACGGGACCAAGCGCAGCTCCGAGCGTCAGCGGCCCTCGATCCAGCGCAAGCGTCTCTTGGAACCACGATATCGCAACGCGAGCCGCAACCTGCGGCCTATCGAAACCGAACTCGTGGGGTAACATAGCCATGGGGATCGAAAGCGGACCGAGCGCTTCAAGGTGCCGGTTCGACGCTGCTGGCGTCCACTGAACTCGATGTTCCATTGGTTCCGATCAGAATCCGACCGCATTCGGATCCCGTCTTGCATGGCGGTGGCTGCTGTAGCAGCCAGTCTCGCGTCCGCGCAAGCCGCCCCGCTCGCGCTCGACGCGTCCTTCAAGGTCGAGGTCCAGCCGTTCCTGCAACAGAACTGCCTCCAGTGCCATAACTCGGACACGGCAATGTCCGGAATCCGCCTCGATCAACTCGATGCGGAACTGGAGAACCGCCATCTGCGCCTGTGGGAAGCGGTTGGCAAAAGGGTCGAGAACGGCACGATGCCGCCGACCGGGGCACCGCAACCCGACCCCGCCGAGCGAGAGCGCATGGTTGCTTGGATCGAGCGCGCCTTGGACTTCGCACGCTCGCGCCCGGCCCCCAAGAACGGCGTCGTGCGACGCCTCACCGTGTCGCAATACCGCAACACCTTGCGCGAGTTGCTGCTCCTCGAAGACAACCTGACCGGCACGCTACCCCCGGACGCGATCTCCGAGGACGGATTCGTCAATAACGTCGAAACGTTGCAGCTGTCGCCGCGACTGGTCGAAGCGTACTTCGAAATCGCCGAGGAGGCGCTCGACCGATCCATCGTCGATCCGGACCAGAAGCCTCGAATCCAGAACTTCCGCGTCGACCTCGGCGCGTCCGTGAATCCGCAACCCTTGCCGGAAAAGCTCATCCTCGGCGCCAACAGCCAACTACTGGAGAACCGGGATTACGCAATCTCGCAGCCCACCCCCAGCAAGCCCTTCGCGTTCGAGCCGCTCCAGATGCGGACCAAGTACCGCTTCATCGAAGGCTACAGGGGCAATGCCACGGTACGCGGCTGGCGAGATTTCGACAGCATCTATCACGCCGTCTTCGCCGGCATGCGCGGCAGCAAGGGGTATCCGAAGGGGAATCCCTACGACATGGTGCCGGAGGGCATGCTGCTGCGGCCGGCGATCCCGACTGACGAGATTTTCCAGAGCGACGGCACCTACGGCCCGAAGGCGAACTTCAAGATCTCGTTGCGCGAGCTGCCGGACGAGGGGCGCTTCCGGGTCACTGTCACGGCGGCGAAATACAACGACGGGCTCCTGCTCGATCCAAGCACCCCAGCGCAGGCGCCGGGCCACCGGGACGCATCGATTGCGAACGATCCAGGTCATCCCCGCACCGTCACGATCAAGAAGGCCGGAATCTATCAAGTCGACATCTACGAGGCGCCCCAGCGCACCGCCGCGGCGGCCGACCCGGCGCGCTTGGAGGATGGCTTGGTCGGAGCTTGGACGTTCGAGACCGGAGGTACGGCCCGCTTGGAAGGCGACGCCAGGATCGTCGATTCTCCCTTCGGCAAGTCGGTGGAACTGGACGGCAGCGGGGACGCGGTCGTAGCGCCCCGCCATGAGGGGATGGGTGTCGGTGACGGCGACTTCACAGTCGCGGCGTGGATTCGTCCCCGGCAGCTCCGCAAGGCGGGCATCGTCGCCCTCGGCGGCTCCACATGGAGCCAAGGGTGGTACCTCGACATGCCGACGAACAAAGGCTCGCTACGGATCGAGACTACGGGCCCAGACACCGAATCGAACGGCGGGGTGATTTCCCCACCGGGAATTATCCGCAATGACACCTGGCAGCACATCGCCGCGGTCGTGCAACGCGAGCCCCGAGAGACCCGTCTCTACGTGAACGGCTATCGCGTCGCGAAGGGAACTGTCGGCGGAGCGAACCTGAGCAATCCCGACTTGGACCTGCATATCGGGCGCATCCCGGAGGGGACGCCGTTTCGCGGCGAGTTGGACGACGTCCGCGTTTACCGACGGGCGTTGGACGAAGCGGAGCTGCTGGCGCTCGTGCAGCCGGGCGAAGCCTTCGTCGTGCCGCCGCCGGACAAGCCGCAGGTCGTCACGCTGCTGCTTAACGGCCGGGAGTTCTCCGCGGATTTGCGGGAGCCGGCGTTCCTCGCGGCCCGTCTCGAGGCCGGAACGTTGCGCGTCGCGACGCGCCAGTCCGGTGTCAGGGACATTGCCCGGGTGGTGCTCACGCCGCTCGCAGCCGACGATGAACTCGCCCACCGTTTCGAGATGTTCGAAAAGCGCGTTCCGCGAGTCGGGGTGCATCTGGGGCTCCGGCGCGATTGCGGCAGCACACTCGTGCCGGTAGGGACTCCTCGCACGGTGAGAGGGAGCGAATTCGAGCGATTCACGTTCGAGGGCGCGATCAGCGACTTCCCCAGCCCGGAGGTCGAGAAGGATAACGTCAACTATCTGGCAGGCATCCGCGAGATCGCTGTCCGCAGCGAGTACACCGACGGGCGCGACATGCCCCGGCTGCTCGTCAAGTCGGTGGATTTCGAGGGTCCGCTCTACGAAACCTGGCCCCCGGCGTCGCACCGGAGCATCTTCTTCCAGTCCGACAACGATGACGGTTCAAAGGCCTACGCACGCGAAGTCCTGCGTCGATTCGCGACCCGCGCCTATCGCCGGCCCGCATCCTCCGCTGAATTGTCGGCGTTGATGGAGGTCTTCGAGGAAGCGCAAGCTGCGGGCAACGAATTCCGCGGGAGCGTGCGCGAGGCCCTGCTTGTGGCGCTGACCTCGCCGCAATTCCTCTTCCTGATCGAGAACAGTTCCACGCCCGACCCCGAGCCGGTCGGTGACCGAGAGCTGGCCTCCAAGCTCGCCTACTTCCTCTGGAACGGCCCGCCGGACCAGAAAACGCTGCAACTGGCCGCCAGCGGAGCGCTGCGGAGGCAGTTGGACACGGAAGTCGACCGCATGATCAACGACGAGCGCCTTGGACGTTTCGCCGCGGAGTTCGCGTCCCAATGGCTGGACTTGCAGCGGTTCGACGTGCTGGAGCCGGATCGGGAGCTCTTTCCGAAACTCACGCGCGCCGCCCGGATCCATCTCCGCAGGGAGCCGGTTGAGTTTCTCCAGTACCTGATCCGCAACAACCTGCCGGCGCGGCACTTGATCGATTCCGATTTCGTGCTCGCGAACGAAGTGGTCGCCGATTACTACGACCTCGGAGATCGCACCGAGGAGGGATTCGGATGGGTGCCCATTCGCCACGACCGGCCCGGGCTGGGAGGGATTCTCACGCAGGCGGCGATCCTCGCCGGGCTCTCCGACGGCCGCGAATCGAATCCCGTCAAGCGCGGCACCTGGCTGGCGCGGAGGATCGTGGCCGAGCCACCCGACCCGCCACCGCCGAACGTCCCGGATCTCTCGGCCGACACGGCGAACCTGTCATTGCGGGAACGGCTCGAAATGCACCGCAGCCAGCCGGGCTGCCTGCAATGTCACATGAAGATCGACCCTTGGGGCGTCCCGTTCGAAGAGTACGACGCGGGCGGACGCATGAAGCAGGAATCGGTCGACGCGCGATCGAAACTCCCAGACGGCACCGAAGTGGCGGGAGTAGGCGAGCTAAAGCGGTATCTCGCCGCGGACCGCATCGATCAAGTGGCGTTCAGCGTGCTGAAGCACCTGCTGACTTACGCGAACGGGCGCAGCCTAGAGTACAGCGAGCTAGCCTACCTGAAACAGGACGCGACGAAATTGCGCGCCGACGGCTATCGCTTGCGAGACATGATGCGGTATGTTGTCAGCAACAAACTGTTCCTTGAGAAGTAAGATAGGAAGCGGCGCCGGCGCGCGGAGGCACTGATGAGCACCACACCCATGATCGATCGACGCGCATTCTTGCATGGCGTGAGCGGGGCGGCTCTCGCCCTGCCGGTTCTCGACGCGATGGGAGCCGAGGTGGCCGAGCGTCCAGCTCGCCGCTTCTGCGCTCTGTACACCGCGAACGGGATGTCGCTCCCGCAGGAAAAGAACGAGATCGACGAATGGAGCTGGTTTCCGCGAGCCGAGCGTAACGGGGAGTTCGTTTTCGGCAAGTCGACCGAACCGCTGAGCCCCTTCCGCAACAAGCTCAGCTTCATGGGCGGCCTCTACCATCCGAGCGGACCGAAGGCCGACCCACACACCTGCTCGGACATGTGGCTGACGGGCGCGCCCCTGCACCTGCCCGAGAGGGAGACCTACAACAGCGTCGCCCTCGATCAAGTCGTCGCGCTGCATACCAAGCAGTACTGCCGGCGGCCCTCGCTCGTGCTCTCGATCGATGCCGGGACGGGCTTCCTGTCCCGCACGGGCACGATCTCTTACGGATTGGACGGACGCCCCATCCCCGCGGAGAACAATCCGCGGCTTGTGTTCGACCGCCTGTTCCGCGCGGACCGCACGTCGCTGGAGTCCCGGCGCGACAGGCTGAACCGGCGCATCAAGCTGGTGGATGCCGTGGCGGAAAGCGCCCGTTCGCTAGACCGGAAGCTCGGCAAGTCGGATCGCGAGCGCATGGACGAGTACATGACATCTCTGAACGAGGTGGAATCGCGGCTCGTCGCTGCCGAGCGCTGGATCGACGTGCCGGTGAAGAAGCAGGACTATTCGCACCTGAACCTGAGCGCTACCTCCGAGGGCGAGCCCGCCGAATACTACCGGACGATGTTCGACCTGATCGCGTTGGCATTCGACGCGGACATCACGCGATCCGTGGCCTTCATGCTCAACCGCGAGGACGGCATGGGCATCAGCGACACGTTCCCCCTGAAGCTGGGCCTGTCGAAGACGCATCACCAGCTGTCCCACGCGACAGACAAGCAGGGCCAAGAACATTTCGCCCGGTACGATCGGTTTCTCAGCGAGCAATTGGCGGACTTCTTCGAGCGGCTGGACACCTACCAAGACCGCGAGGGAAGCGTGCTCGACAACACCGTCGTGCTGTATGGCAGCGGCGCGAGCACGACCCATACGCCCCGGAACCTGCCGACAATGGTGGCGGGCGGCGCGAAAATGGGCCTGAAGCACGGGGTTTACTGGCGGGACGGCGAGACGCGGATGTCGAACATGTATCTGAGCATCCTGCGGTCGCTGGACATCGAAGAGGAGAGCTTTTCCGATAGCACGGGCACGCTGAGCGATTCCATCTTCACGCGAGTCTAGTCCTGTTCGTCTGGTCGAGGAATCGACACGCTCGGGCCTGCCCGAGTGGCACCGTCGTAGAATGATTCGACCTCGAACCGCTATGCTGCTGCGCTCGTTCCTGCTCCTGATTCCGCTCCTCTGCGCGTGCTCCGCACTGCCTGAGGAGGCCGCGGTGCGCCCGAACGTCCTGCTGTTCGTGAGCGACACGCACCGCTGGGGCGCGATGTCCTTCACGCAAACGCCGCAGGCGCAGACACCGAACATGGATGTCATGCGCAGCCAGGGCGTCTCGTTGGATCGACATTACGTCAACCTCCCCATTTGCACGCCCTTTCGCGCGCTCCTGCTGACCGGCCGCTGGCCGTACCAGCAAGGTCTGATGGCCAATCACATGTCGCTCGCAGAGCGGGTCGATATGCCGGACGACCAGCGCACCAAGGGGACGCTGGCATGGGCGTTCCGGGATGCGGGCTACGCGACCGCGATCTTCGGGAAGTGGCATCTCGGCGGCCGTGACGCCCGCCCCTTCGGATTCGATCGCTCGATACTCTGGGCGGGCACGAACAACCATCGCAAGTGCCGGTACTCGGTCGACGGAGGCGAACTTGTCCAATGGGAAGGGCTCTCGAACTCGACCGCCACGACCGAGCAGGCGTTGGAATGGATCGGTGCCGCCGCGGGCGGAGACCAACCGTTCTTTGCCGTGATCTCGGTCAATCCGCCACACGGTCCGTTCCACGACGCTCCCGAGGAGATGCAAGCTCTGTATCAGGACGAGTCCGTGCTGCCGTTCCATCCGCTCGATGTGACCCGGGATTTCGAGCAGCATCGCGACTACCACGCATTGATCAGCGGCATGGACGGAGACCTCGGCTTGGTCATGAACGGGCTTGAACAGCTTGGAATCGCCGACTCCACGATCCTTGTCTACACCTCCGACCACGGCGGGATGACGGGAATCGATGGCGTCGCATACGGCCAGAAGCGCCACCCCAACGACGAGTCGGCGCGCATTCCCTTCCTTGTCCGCTGGCCAGGCGAATTGCCTGCAGGGCTGCGCTCCGATGCACCGACCTCCACCATCGATGTCTTCCCCACCTTGGTGTCCTTGGCGAGCATGGACGATGACACGCTCGGGGAGTCCGCCGACTATGTCCGGTCGCTGCCTGGAACGGATCTTTCCGGGCTGCTGCGCGGAGTGCCGGGCGCCCCGCGCCCAGACTCGGTGTTCCTTGCGCATCCGTCGAATATGAACAACGGCGGCAGCCGCCACGAAATCATCTGGCGCGCCATCGTCACGGACGACTTCACCTACGCAGTGACCGGAGATGGCGAACACCGGCTGTGGGCCAATACCGACGGCTATCAGGACGCGAACCTACTGGACGATCCCGCATATCGCGAAACGAGGAAGCTGCTTTGGAATCGACTCGACGAGTGGCTTGACGCCGCCGAGCGACCGTTCTACAAAAACTGGTTCGAGCGAGCGCCGGACAAGGAAGTCGCGGCTTGGAACGCCGAGCACGACCTGAACGAATCCGGTGCCGATCGCGAGGTCGGCCGGTCGGCGGTATTCGACCTGTCCGCCTCCAAGCCCCAGTAAGCGGGTACTGTCTACTCCGACAGTGGCGACGGCATCCCCTCCTGTTTCCAGTTCGGATTCTTCAGTAGCCGCCAAGAACCGCTGAAGGGATAGGTGTCCCAAGGCGTGGCGCCGCGCTGGCGAGGATCGTCATGCTTCTGCAAGTACGCATTGAGCCTCCAGATCAATTGCTGCTTGATCTCGGTCATGGAGCTCTCCCCGGCGATGTTGCGCAACTGGTGAGGGTCTTGGCGGATGTCATACAGTTCCTCCGCAGGCCGTCGCCCGTACGCCATGAGGTAGTACGGGCGGATCTCCGGATCCAGTGCGTTCGCCATCAGGAACGATTTCGTGACGCCCCGGTCCACATCCCCGAAGAAGCCTTGCGGCGGAGCGTTGTAGTCGGGGTCGCCGGCGGGCCAGCGATCCGGCTCGTAGTTGCGGATGTATGCGTATTCGCGGGTGCGGATCGCGCGCATCGGGTAGCCGACACCATTGCGACGCGCGATCGTATGGCGCTCGAATGCCGTCACCACGAAGTCTCGGGAAGGATCGACCATGCCGGACTTGTCCGACCGCAATATCGGCCACAAACTGCGTCCGGACATCTCCTCCGGCACGTTCGCTCCAACCGCATCGAGAATCGTGGGCGCGATATCCACCAAGCTGGCGAGATCGTCGACCTTGCGGCCGCCAGGGATCGCTCCGGGCAGACGCGCCGCTAGGGGCACCTGCGTACCGGAATCATAGAGATTGCACTTGGATCGCGGCAGCGGGTTGCCGTGATCGCTGGTGACGATCACTAGCGTGTTGTCCAGCTCGCCCGCCTGCTCGAGGGTCGCGAGCGCCCGTCCCAGATGGTTGTCGAAGTGCTCGATTTCAATCCCGTAGTCGAGGATCTCCCCTCGGACGTCCGGATGATCCGGCAAAGCTCCGGGCAAGCGCGCGTCTTCCAGCCGCTTGCCTGCGCGCTTCCAGGCGCCGATGTCGTAGCGCTGGTGCGGCTCGGAGGTTCCCAGCCAGAAAAAGAACGGCTTGCTCTTGTCCCGATTCGCGAAGAAGTTGTTGAAGTTCGCGGCGTAGTCAGTGGGGTTCAGGCCCGGCCGTTGGTCGGATTCGGCAAGCTTGATGGTGCTGTCGTTGTTGCCGAAAATATCCCTCGTCCAGCCTTCGGTGCGCCCCGGTCCCCATGTCTTTCCAGTCGCGCCCAGTTCGTAGCCAGCGTCCTCGAGCAGTAGCGTGAAGACGGTGAACTTCGCCCGCAGGATGCCCAGCAGGATGCCCCCTTCCTCGAGTTCCCAGATATTGCGTCCCGTGAGGATCGCACTACGGGAGGGCGCACACGACGGCGACGCCGTGAACGCATAGTTGAAGAGGACCCCCTCGCGAGCGATGCGGTCGAACGCCGGCGTCTTGATGGAGGTGTCGCCGTATGCCCCTGCGTGCATTGCGGACTGGTCGTCCGAAATCGCGAAGAGGACGTTCGGACGGTCTGTCTGGGCAGAGGCGGCGACAGCAAAGAGGAGAACGAGGGGCAGGAAAATTCGCACGGCGGTATCGACCGTCCATTATGCCAAGATTCCTTGATCGGAGTTCGGCCGCACCCGGGTTGGTCGACCCGTAAGCCCTTGTATCCCAAGGGCTGCGGACAGGCGTTGCGCCGCAAGGCTGGCGGCTCCCTCGCTTCGGCCGGTAGTGGCAAGCCTCCAGCGCGAAGCGTGGATCCCGGCGGAATGCGCTAGGCCAGCAGGCCGTTCTGGACAGTGCCGCTAACGTCGGTCAATCGAAAGTCGCGACCCATGAAACTATAAGTGAACTTCTCGTGATCGAATCCCATCAGGTGCAGGATCGTAGCCTGCAGGTCATGCACGTGGACCGGATCCTGCGTGATGTTCAGGCATAGCTCGTCTGTCGCGCCATGGATGTGACCGGCCTTCATGCCGCCACCTGCCATCCACATCGAATAGGCGGTGGGTTGATGGTCGCGCCCCGCGTTGGCAGCTTCTTCGGGCTTGCGGATTTCCACCATCGGCGTGCGCCCGAACTCCCCGCCCCAGACTACGAGCGTTTCGTCGAGCAGACCGCGTTGCTTAAGATCCTTGATCAAGGCGGCCGTGGGCTGGTCGGTCTCGTCCATGCGCTGCGGCAGCTTCCGGTTGAGATAGGTGTGGTCGTCCCAGGAGGCGTCCATCATGAGTACCGTGCGGACGCCCCGCTCGACCAAGCGACGGGCGAGCAGGCAATTCGTCGCGTACTGGCGACGGTGCTCGTTATCGCTCTCGATTCCATACATGGCCAGGGTAGCGGGCGATTCGTCGGACAGGTCGACCAACGCCGGAGCCTCGGTCTGCATGCGGAAGGCCAGTTCGTAGGAGTTGATCCGCGAGGCAATCTCCTCGTCACCGGTCTGCTCGTAGCGCATGCGATTCATGTCGTTCACGAAATCGATCGTGCCGCGCTGAATTTCCCGAGTGACCCCCGGAGGATTGTTCAGGTACAGGATGGGGTCGCCCTGATTGCGAAATAGGGTCCCCTGATAGTGGGACGGCATGAACCCGGACGAGAAGTTCGTGGTGCCTCCCGAGGTGCCTTTTCCAGATGTGAGCACGACGAATCCGGGCAGGTTCTTGGACTCGCTGCCCAAGCCGTAGAGCAGCCACGACCCTAGCGTGGGGCGGCCCGGGATCGTCGACCCGGTGAAGAGGAGCAACTGGCCGGGGTGGTGGTTGAACACATCGCCATGCATCGATCGCACCAAGCAGATGTCATCCGCAACGGAGCTTAGATGCGGGGCGAGCTCCGATAGCTCCATCCCGCACGTTCCCCGCGGCTCGAAGCGGAATTTGCTTGCCATCACCTTCGCCGTCGGCTTGATGAATGCGAGGGTCAAGTCCTTGGTGATGGATTCGGGCAGCGACCGTCCGTCCCAGCGCTGCAACGCCGGCTTGGGGTCGAAGAGTTCGTACTGGCTGGGACCGCCCTCCATGAACATGAAGATCACGTTCTTCGCCTTGGGTGCGAAGTGGGGTGCCCTCGGGGCGAGAGGGTCCGCCGCGGTCAGACCGTCGGCGGCAAGCAGTTCGGCAAACGCCGCGAGTCCGATGCCACCCGCCACCGAGCCCAAGAATTCCCGCCGGCCCTGCAAGGCCTGGAAGAGTCCGCGCGTCATCTGAGAGTACCATCATTGTACAACTCGAGCGGGGTGGCAGGTCCGTGATCGACCAACGACGTTTGGAGGCTTCCCCGCAGCAATCGTGACGCTTGGCGAATCAGTGCATCGTGATCTTGGCGCACTGCAATGCAGGCTGGGAGCTACAGCTGACCGAGGTCATCGGGCTGATACGAGCCACGGTGCGAGGGCCACGGAGACCAAGGCGAGCCAGCTGCGGTACAATTCGTTCGTGGAGGCGCTTGGAAGAAGCGGAGGTACGATCTAGCATGCTCTCATCGCTCAGACTCACGAACTTCAAGAACTTCGCGAACGAGTCCATTCGCTTCGGCCCGTTTTCTGTCATCGTGGGAGAAAACGCTGCCGGCAAGAGCAACCTCCGGGACGCGATTCGATTCTTGCATGGCATCGGTCGCAACTATTCGCTAGCTGAGATTGTTGGCGGCAAGACCGGGGAGGGGGGTCAGCAGGAATGGGAACCGATTCGAGGAGGAACAAGTGAACTGATTCGATTCGGCTGCAAGTCGTTTAGGCTGGACCTGAAGATGCAATCACACGAAGACACCATTGAATACGGCATAGAAGTCGGAATGGATAGTTCAATTCCAGATAATTTAAGCGTGATTAGAGAGCACTTCATCTTCAATGACGACCTAGTTTATGATGGAAATCCATACGGTGGATCCATTCAATATCAAGATGATCCGTTACAGTTATGCGTCCGCCTAGCTGAGGTCGGAAAACAACGGCATAGGTCTGCGCTCGCATTTTCTCGCGACAAACCTATAGCTACGCAGATTCATCAATCGCCAGACATGAGTACATTTCGGGCGCACAAGACCCCCGTAAACCGCATCGTGACTTCTCTAAGTCAGGTAAGATTCTTTGACATGGTTCCGGATAGAATGCGAATGCCTGCACCTCTTGAATCGACTGCACTTGGAGATCATGGCGAAAACCCGCCTGCTGTGTTGATGAACATATGCAAAAACGACATGTATCGTTCATTCATTGCGGATTGGATTTCCGAGTTCACGGCGATGGATGTCAAGGACATAGACTTCTTGAAAGGTCCTGACGGCTTGATTCACCTTATGATTAAAGATAGTAATGACAGGATAATCTCGGCATATAGCGCATCGGATGGTACGTTAAGAATTTTATCAATACTAGCAATTCTCTATGACCGATTCGCCAGTCGTTCCTATTTCTTTGAAGAAATTGGCCGTGGAATGCACCCATCTCGGATTGCCCTCTTGCTTGCGCTGATTAAAGAACAGGCGCAAGATCGAAAGGCCCAAGTAGTGACGACAACTTATTCGCCTGCCATGCTTTCGATGTTGAGCGATGAAGCATTTGAAGACTCTTCAATTATCGCCCGCATCGATGGATCTTCAGATGCAATCATTCGTCCGTTGTCGAAGTTACATCGCATTCGCAAACTACGTGCTTCGCAAGGACTTGGCCGTCTCATGACTGGACGTTGGATGGAAAATGTCCTCGAATTCACAGACGGAGGTGTATCGATTGATGAGTGAGCGTACGAAGATTCGCACGTCGCTTCGGAGCTAGATTGCAAGCAGTTGAATTGTGATGATTTGTTGAATTTCAAGCTCATTAGAGTCAAGCATCTCGAGTATGCCCTCTATCCAGCCATTCAACCCGATCCGTAATCCTCCCCGGCCTCGCTTCGGAGGCACGATTCGTCCCAAGCCCTCAGCTCGCTCTTCATGGCAGCCGCTACCCCCGGCAGCTCGTCCACCAAGTTGTGACGCTCGCCGGGGTCGAGTGCCAAATCGAATAGCATGTCTTCGTCATCTCGCTGCTCGTCGAGATAGGTCAGGAACTTGTAGCGGTCGCCAACGAGTGCATGGTTGGGCGAACCCAAGCGGCTCCGGGCCGCCTGCTCGGAATCTCCGGGGGTCTGGAAAGCGATTCGCTTTCCGCGCATCTCCATCACGCCGTCGATCAAAGGCATCAAGGTCGTTCCATCCATGGGGCGGTCATCGACCGCGGCGTCCAATCCGAGTGCGTCGGCAACGGTCGGGAAGTAATCCGAGGTCGAGCATGGAATATCAGTGGACCGACCCGGTGCGATGCGGCTGGGCCACTCCAAGATGCCCGGCACCCGCACGCCGCCCTCGAACAGGCTCCGCTTGCGCCCGCGCAGGCCGCCGCTCGACCCGCGATCCGTGCTGGCGTGCGATGTCCTGCCCTCCGGGCCGTTGTCGCTGCAGTACCAGAGCATGGTGTCGGAAGCGACACCGAGCGCGCGCAACTCGGCTCGCAGCCTTCCGACCTCCTCGTCCAGAGCGGAAATGCATCCGTAGTAGTGCTGCTCTCCTTCGCTGAACTCCGCGTACATCTCGCGATGGCTCGGACCGGCTAGCACTGGCCTGTGCGGTGTATGGAACCAAATCACGGCGAAGAACGGATTTCCCTCCTGAACTGCCTGCTGAATGAACGGGATTGCGCGATCCATGATCACGCGGGAATCGTCACCTTCGAGATTCTCCGTCGCGAACTCGCCCGGACCCGTCCAGTACTTCGATGGAAAGGCCTGATTCTCCATCGGGTTCCAAGTTGGCATCTGGACCTCTGCCGAGAACGATTCGTCGAAGCCGTGCTCCCAAGGCGGAGCGTAGTGCTGCACGTGCCTCTCGCGCCCGCCGCGACGCCCATCCTCCTGGTCCTTGGTAAGCGTCCCCAAATGCCACTTGCCGAAATGGCCGGTCGCGTAGCCTTGCTCCTTGAGCAACTCGGCGAGCGTGACTTCCGGTTCCCTAACGTGGCCCGCGTTCGCTGTAGGGACACCATAGCGGTACGGATGCCGCCCGGTGAGAGCGCTACCCCGAGTGGGCGAACACACAGGCGCTCCGGAGTAGAACCGGTCAAACCGCAGGCCCGCGGCGCTCATCGCATCCAAGTGGGGAGTCTTCAGGTAGGGATGCCCGTTGTAGCCGGTGTCTCCCCACCCTTGGTCGTCGGCCATGCACAGGATGATGTTCGGCTTGCTGAACGTTTCTCGGTCAGAACCAGAGTTGCAAGCCGCTAGCGGCGCGACGAACGCCGCGCTGCGCAAGAACTCACGCCGATTGACTTGCTCGAACATTCTCACTCGCCTTCATCCACTGGTCGATTACAGTCCTGCCACCTGACGCGTCGGCGCCCCGAAACAGTAGAGGCGGCTCGCTGTTCGGACGTACAGTCGGCCGTCCGCGATGGCTGGCGTGGCATAGAGATCCTCCGCGAGGTCGTTTGTCCGCAGCACTGCCCAATCGGCCCCAGCCGCCAGGACTGCCACCTTGCCCGCATCGCTGAACATGTACACCTTCCCGTCGCCAGCCACGGGAGACGCATAGAATCCGTCGAGAGCGTCTCGCAATCGGCCTTGCTTGAGGACTTGGCCACTAGCCGGGTCCAGTGCCGTGACGATGCCTCCGTTCCGGACCAAATACAAGACGCCGCGGTAGAGGATCGGCGAAGAGACATCTGGCAAGGACTTTTGATGCCGCCACAGCATGTGCGACTTGGTGACGTCGCCACGCCCGCCAAGGCGGATGGCCATGCATGAATTCTCGGAGACCCGACGCGCCCGGTAGTGGGCCCAGTCGCGGGCATTGAGCGTGCCGTTCTTGTTTCGATCATGCATATCCCAGTTCCCTGGCAGCCAGGCCTCGGGAACTTCCTGCTTCGTGAGTTCCGCGTCGCCGTTCGCGTCGAACCGCTCCTGCATTTCCTCGAATGCGGGCAACTCTAAACGCACCGCCGGTTCCCCGCCAGGAGCCCACCCGTTGAAGTAGACGCGATCGCCGTCCAGCACGGGGCTGGACTTGACCTGATAAGTGAGGCCGTCCACGCGCCAAAGCTCGCGACCGTCGGGTGCGAATCCGGTCATGCGGTACGAGCCTGGAACGACGATCTCGGTGCCACGCCCCTCCGCTTCGTAGTAAATCGGTGTTGAAAAGCTATGCACGAAGTCCGGACGGGACCGCTTCCACAGGATTTCGCCGTTGGCCGGGTCTATTGCGATGACATAGGCATCCAAGTCCTGATCGCAGACCAGCACGATCTTTCCGTCGACCAGAATCGGCGATGCCGCCATGCCGTGAAAGTTCGTGAACGGGCCCAAGGGCAGATTCCAGAGCAGGTCGCCGGACGGCCCGTAGGCCACCACCCCGTATCCCCCGAAGAACGCATATACATTCGTGCCGTCGGTGACAGGCGTTGGCGATGCTTCGTCATTCAAGCGATGCATCTGCTCGAGGCGTCGTTTCGGTGCCGCGCGCTTCCAGAGAACTCTTCCGCTGGATCGATCAATCGCGATCGTGAGCAGTGCGCCGTCTTCGTGCCCCGTCACGAATACCCGGTCGGCAGTCAGAATCGGAGACGACTTGCCGGCGGGGAGCGACACTTCCCAAGCCACGTTCCTTTCGGGGCCGAAATCGACGGGTAGCGGTTCCCCATCCGCCACTCCGCTCCCGTTGGGTCCGCGGAACCGCGTCCAGTCCGCAGCCGACGCAAGAACGCCCGCCAATAGGACAACTAACGCAAGTCGAACGATTCGCACTGCTGCAAACTATACCGAATCGCCCCGCTCCGCCTCGCAATCAGTGACGGCGGCGCGGTCCAACCAGACTTCAGGTCGGCATGATGCTAGCTTGCACGGGCGATTCGGCTACACCCGAGTCCAGCTCTGATTCATGCGCGGGCGACACGTTGTTGCCACCGGGGCTGCCATCGACGAGTTCTCCCGCCAATGCGCACTGTCCTCCAACTCCGTTCCGGACTCGAGCCCGGCGTCGATCCTGCGGCAGCTCGCACCGGGATACGGATTCTAGGTACGATACGGTCGTTGTTGCGGCCGACGCTCAGCAGGGTCTTTGCCGGGGTGTGCATTGCTCTCGCATCGCTCCCCGGCTTCGCGGCAGAAGACTTCGATTCCCGGGCGCTCACGGCGCAATTCTGCGAGACCTGCCATGACGACGGCACTCGCACCGCGGGCGTGTCGTTGCAAGGACTCGATCCAACCGAACCCCACGCTGCACCGGAGATATGGGAGAAGGTCTTACGGAAGGTGGCCTCCGGCGAGATGCCTCCTGCCGGCATGCCAGCCCCGGTGGCAATTGACCGGACGCTTTTCGTGGAGCGCTTGGAGCGGGCTCTCGATGGTCTCGCGGCGGAGCATCCGAATCCCGGGCGCTCACCGATCCGTCGCTTGAATCGCGCGGAGTATTCCAACTCCGTGCGGGACTTGCTGGGCTTGGATCTCGATCTGCGCTCGATGCTGCCGGGCGACGACACCGGGTACGGCTTCGACAACATCGCCGAGGTGCTGTCGCTTTCGCCCGCGCTGCTGGATCGCTACATGTTCGCGGCGCGGAAAGTCAGCCGGCTCGCGATCGGCACGGCACCGAGCCGCCCGCAAAAGGACATTTACGTACGCAACCGGGAAACCGGCTTCCGTGGGGCCGGGCACGCACCCGCTTCGCGCCGCGACCTGCCGCTGGGATCCGGCCGCGGAGCCGCCCTGCGGTACTACTTCCCGCAAACCGGTCGATACCAGATCGAGGCGGCCTTGGACCAAGGCGATAGCCGGACCGCCTACGAGCACACCGCGTCGCGGGTTCCTGTCGAGGCCGGGATGCGCGTGCTGACGTTCGGTTTCCCGGGCGAATCGGCGCGGCCGGAACGCGAGCGGCCGGACTCGTCAGCCACCGCCGAGGAACCGCACCCGCCCCTGGACGTGCGGATCGACGGACACAGGTTGAAACTCCTCGACTTACCCGATGCGACGAAGCCCTATAGCATTCGGTGGATTTCCATCGAAGGGCCGTTCGACCCGCAGGGACCGGGGGAGACTCCGAGCCGCCAGCGGATCTTCTCTTGCCGCCCCCAAGACCCCGAGGAAGAGCGACCGTGCGCCAAGAGAATCCTGACCGGGTTGGCAAGGCGGGCATACCGGCGGCCGACCACTGCGGAAGACATCAGCGGATTGATGGCGATCTACGAACTGGGACGTTCGGAGGGAGACTTCGAGGACGGCATCGAGCGCGCGTTGCGAGCGATGCTCGTGGCACCGAGTTTCCTCTTCCGCATCGAGGTCGATCCACCCAAGAGCGCGACCGGCGCGCCGTACCGCGTTACAGACTTGGAGCTGGCCTCGCGGCTCTCGTTCTTCCTCTGGAGCAGCCTGCCTGACGAACAATTGCTCGCCACGGCCGAGCAGGGCCTGCTCGGCGACCCGGCTGTCCTACGACAGCAGGTCAGGCGCATGCTGGCCGACAAGCGCTCGTGGGCCTTGGTCGAGAACTTCGCGGGCCAGTGGCTCGAATTGCGCAACGTCTCCAAAGTGAAGCCCGACGAGGTGCTGTTCCCGGAATTCGATGCCGACCTACGGCTTGCCATGCGTCGCGAGACTGAGCTTTTCTTCGCTGACATCCTGCGCGAGAACCGCAGCGTTCTGGAATTCCTTGACTCCGATCGCGCGTTCTTGAACGAGAGGCTCGCCGCCCACTACGGACTTCCGAAGCTGCAGGGCCCGCAGTTTCGAGCGGTGCGTTTGCAAGACTCCCGACGCGGAGGTCTGCTCGGCCAAGGCAGCATCCTGACCCTGACCTCTTATCCGAATCGGACATCGGTGGTCATCCGGGGCAAGTGGGTGCTCGAGAGCCTGTTCGGCATGCCGCCGCCACCCCCGCCGCCCGATATCCCGGAGTTGGAAGAGGCCGCGCCGAACGCCGAGAACCTGACGTTGCGCGAGCTGATGAGCCTCCACAGTCGCAACCCGACCTGCGCCAGCTGCCACGTGCGGACCGATCCGATCGGCTTCGCGTTGGAGAACTACGACGCGATCGGCCGCTGGCGCGAATACGAGGGAGAAACCCGGATAAACGCCTCGGGAGAGCTGCCCGGAGGAGTGTCCTTCGACGGGCCGGCGGAGCTGAAACAGGTGCTGCAATCGGAGTTCCGCAACGCTTTCGTGCAAACAGTTACCGAGAAACTGTTGATTTACGCGCTCGGACGGGGGTTAGAATATTACGATAGACCTACCGTGCGTAGGATCGCACGCGAAGCGGAACGGAAGGAGTTTCGTTTCGCGGAGTTGATTCTAGCCGTGACGGAAAGCATGCCGTTTCAAATGAGGAGTCCGCAACCATGATCTTGACGCAAAAGGCTCTCTCCCGCCGCACCGTGCTGCGCGGCATGGGCGTGTCGATGGCACTGCCCTTCATGGACGCCATGGTGCCGGCGATGGCGGTGCCACGGCTGGGCGCTTCGCGACCGACGCTCCGCATGGGCTTCGTGTACGTGCCGAACGGCATCATGGACCTGAAGGGGGAGTGGACGCCGACCGGCACGGGGACGAACTTCGAGTTCAGCGAGATCGGCAAGGGTCTTGCACCGTTTCGCGAGCACCTGACGTTCCTGAGCGGCTTGGCGCAAGTCAACGGCCGACCCGGGGGCGACGGAGCGGGCGACCACGCTCGCGCCGGAGCGACATTCCTGACTGGCGCGCGCCCGGTCAAGACCGAGGGGCTGGGAATCCGCGCAGGCGTGTCGGCCGACCAGATCGCGGCGCGCGAACTCGGCCAGCAGACGCAATTCGCCTCGCTGGAAACGGGAATCGAGGAACCGAGCGTCGCGGGAGGCTGCGACTCCGGTTACAGTTGCGCCTACACCAACACGATCTCGTGGCGGACGCCTACCACCCCCAACCCAGTCGAGGACAACCCTCGGCGCCTTTTCGAGCGGCTGTTCGGTGACGGGGAGAGCACGGACTCGGCCGATCGCCTCGCCGGGCTTCGCGACCAACGGACCATTCTCGATTTCGTCCGGGAAGATCTCTCCAGATTGCGGGCGGAGGTGGGCACCGACGACCGCCGCAAGCTCGAGGAATACGTCGAGGCGATTCGCGACTTGGAGCGGCGCATCGCGAAGGCCGAAACGCAGAGTCAGACCGAATTGCCCGTCTTGGAGCGTCCCAGCGGGGTCCCGAGCACCTTCACCGACCACGCCAAGCTGATGATCGACCTGCAGGTGCTGGCTTACCAAGCCGACCTGACGCGCGTGACGACGTTCATGATGGGTCGCGAGGGAACGTGGCGCAGCTATCCGGATATCGGCGTGCCGGACGCTCACCATGCGGTCACCCACCACTCGCACGATGCCGAGAAGATCGCCAAGGTGATTCGGATCAACAAGCACCACATCGAGATGCTGGCGTACATGCTGGACAAGATGCGGTCGACTGCCGACGGCGATGGCACCTTGCTCGACAACTCCATGCTGGTTTACGGAAGCTCGATCTCCGACGGCAACCAGCATCTGCATCACGATCTGCCGATCGTCCTGGCGGGCGGCGGCGCCGGCCAGCTGCGCGGCGGGCAGCATCTGTGCTTTCCGCGGGAAACGCCGATGAACAACCTGTTGCTCGGCCTGCTCGACTTGGCGGGCGTGCCGGTGGAAACGCTCGGGGACAGCACCGGAAAACTGGACGGCCTCACGCACGGTTGAGGTGCGCGGTGCGCTCGACTCACCTTTCGTTCGATAGATCAAGGGCCCTCGGCAGCGGGGCGCGAGTTGGATTGATCGCGGCGCTAGCCGCGTCCTTCGGTGCGACGCCGGCCGCGGGTAGCGGCGCGGATTTATTCGACGCCATCCAAGACCGAGACCGGAGCGCGGTGGAGCGACTGCTCGCCGAGGGCGCGGACGTGCAGGCTGCGCGCGCGGACGGATCGACTGCGCTGGCGCTGGCTGTCCATATCCAAGACCGGGAAACGGCTGCGCTCTTGCTGGAGCGCGGCGCGGATGTCAATACGAACGATGACTACGGCGACACGCCGCTGACCTTGGCCTGCGCGAACGGGGATGCGGAGTTGGTCCGGCTGCTGCTGGATGCCGACGCGCGCGCCGACGCGCAGCGTTGGAACGGCGAGACTCCGTTGATGCTGGCGGCGGGCACCGGGATGGCGAACGCCGTGCGCTTGCTGGCCGAACGCGGAGCCAGCCTTGACAGCGTGGAGGCGCGACGCGGCCAAAGTGCCTTGATGTGGGCGGCAGCCGAAGGCCACGGCGCAGTGGTCGAGGCATTGGTCGAACTAGGAGCGGATGTCAACGCCAAGTCCCGCAACGGGTTCTCCGCCCTTTTGTTCTCGGTACAGCAAGACGACATGCGGTCGGTGCGGTCCCTGCTGGAGGCCGGGGCCGACGCGAACGTCAAGACAATCAACGGGAGCACGCCGGCGAATGTCGCCGCGGCCTACGGGCATCCGAAATCCCTAGCCTTGCTGCTGGAAGCGGGAGCGGAGTTTGCCGCTGCCGATGACGCCGGCCGGACGCCGATCTACTCGGCATCGAAGGCCGGTGACGCGGAATCGGTGTCCCTGCTGCTTGCGGAGGGAGCCAATCCCAATAGCGCCACCGCCGCCGTCCCCGATCTCGGCTCGAATCGCAACCTGCGGCGGCCGGACGGCGAGGACACTCCGCTACTGGCAGCAGCCTTGGGCGGGCATTTGGACGTAATGCGCCAGCTGGTTGCCGCCGGCGCGCGCACCAAGGCGCGCACGCAGGACGGGGCGACACTGCTCATGCAGGCGGTACGCAGCGCTCAGATGCCGGTTATCGAATATGCGTTCACGCTAGATGACGATGTCCGCGCACGCACGAAAATCGGGAGAACCGTGATGCATGCCGCCGTGATCCTGACATCGTTCCGCGCCACTCAGGACGAAATCTGCGAGGTGATTCGGTATCTCTACGAGCGGGGCGCGGATCCGGATCCGATCGACGAGGGCGGCCGCACCGCGATCTCGACAGCGGATGTGTGGCCGATCGAACAGGCCTCGACACTGCTTTACGAGTTGACTCTCGACGCGGGCAAGGAGCCGCGGATCCTGCCAACGAACTTGCGATGAGATCAACCCTAGCGAGGCTCCGCCTCACACCAACAAGCCCGGATCCTACAACCGCGACGCGGTCAGGTTAGAATAAGCTCACAGCGAGCCATGTTCTGCGAGGCGTGCGGCTACGAAGTCGAAGAACAGGACGCCTTTTGCGCCAAGTGCGGACAGTCCCTCAAAGGCGAGTCTCCCCGCCGCCACGGACGTGTCTGCATGCGGGAGCGCGAAGGGCGCGTGGTCGCCGGCGTGTGCGCGGGATGGGCTAGCTATCTGGGCAAGGACGTCACTCTCATCCGCATCCTCTGCGTGGTCTTGGCCTTGGTTCCGCCATTCTTCCCCGGGGCGACCGCTTACATCGTCAGTTGGATGCTGATGCCCGCGGTAGACAGCGATGCACCTACGAACACACCGCAGGAGAACGTGGTGGCCACGAAATAGGTTCTGGCGGTGATCGAGACGGTCGCGTACGCCCGAGCGGGCGTCTTGGGGAACCCGTCGGACGGTTATTTCGGAAAGACACTGGCGCTCACTTTGCGCAACTTTCGCTCGCGCACGATTCTTTATCCGAGCGAGAGGTTGGAGATCCGCCCGCCCGCTGCCGACACTCCGGCTTGGAAGAACCTCGCGGAACTCCGGAACCACACGCGGTGGCGCGGATACTACGGCGGCATCCGCATCATTCGCGCCTTGCTCATGCGCTTCACCGATTACTGCGCGGAGCAAGGCCTCCGGCTGCATGATCGGAACTTCACGATCGAGTACGAGTCGAACATCCCGTTGCGACTCGGCATGGGAGGCTCTTCGGCCATCGTCGTCTCGGCGTTACGAGCCTTGATGCGGTACTACGAGGTGGAAATCCCCCTGCCCGTTCAAGCGAATCTCGCGCTCGAAACCGAAACCAAGGAACTGGGCGTGGCCGCGGGCCTGCAGGATCGCGTAGCGCAAGCATACGAGGGACTCGTTTTCATGGACTTCGACAGAGGCCTGATGGAGTCGCGCGGCTTCGGCGCGTACGAACGCCTCGACAGTTCCTTGCTTCCGAGCCTGTACGTGGCATACCGCACGAATCTGAGCGAGGGCACGGAAGTGTTCCACAACGATTTGCGGCAGCGATTCGAAGCCGGCGAGCCGGCGGTGCTGGAGGCGATGCGTCGATGGGCGGATATCGCTCAGCAGGGTCGCGACGCGCTAGACGCGCGCGAATGGAATCGGTTCGCGGAACTGGTCGATGCGAACTTCGACCTGCGGGCGCGCATTTACAGGATTTCGCCAGCCAACCTGCAAATGGTGGAGACTGCTCGCGCGGTCGGCGCCACGGCGAAATTCGCCGGCTCCGGCGGCACGATCATCGGCACCTACCGGGACGACGACCACTTCGCGGAGTTGCGAAGGGCTCTCGAGGGCATCGATGTCCAAGTGATTCGCCCCGAGGTTTAGGCGGGACCGGGAACCGTTCCCCTGGTGCGGGTGCGGATGCGGCACAGGTACTGGTCCGAGCACAGGTAGAGAGTCGAACCGTCGTCGCCCCAGCAGAGGTTCGCGACGCGCAGGCCCGTCCGGATGCGACCAAGCCTCTCCCCGTCGGCACGTAGCACCCAAAGGCCGCCGGGCCCGGTCGTGAAGATGTTGCCCGCATCATCCACCTTGATGCCATCCGGCAGGCCCTCCGCCTCGGGAACGCGATCCGTGAAATCCGCGATCACTTCGGCAACTCCTAGGGTCGAGTCGTCACGGATCGGATACCGGGTGACGGCAGGGCTCCGGGGATCGGACTGGGTGACATACAGGAAGCCTTCGTCCGGAGACAGCGCGACGCCGTTGGGCTTGTCCATGGTGTCGATCAGGAGTTCCGGTTCGCGCCAACCGGGACGCGCGAGGTACACGCCGCAGAACGGAAGCTCACGACTAGAGTCCTCGTAGCGCCGAGGGAGTCCGTAGGCGGGATCGGTGAAGTAGAGTTCCCCGCCGGCGCGGAGCACGAGGTCGTTGGGGGAGTTCAAGCGCTTGCCTTGAAAGGAATCCACCAAAGTGACCTTGCCACCGCCCGGCTCCAAGCGGGAGATCCTGCGGTCGCCGTGCTCGCAAGCGAGCAGCCTCCCTTCCCCGTCCAGCGTGAGGCCGTTCGAGCCCGGCTCCTTGCCGTAGTAAGCCACTCCGGTGTAGCCGGACGGCTGCATCCACGCCCGCGCCCCTTCGCTCTCGCTCCACCGGAAGATGGCATTGCGCGGGATGTCGGAGAACAGCAAGCAGTTCTGGCTCGCGACCCACACAGGGCCTTCCGACCAAGCGAAGCCAACCTCGAGGAGCTCGATCGCTGCGTGGGGATCGATCAGGCTGTCGAGCGCTGGATCGAACCGCTCGACCTGCCCAACGGCGGGGAAGTTGTGCATAGAGGGCCATTCTAGCCCGCTGGTATCCGTCCGCTACGGGTTCCGTGCAGCGGGTTCGCCAAGCGCAATCCATCGCGGACGAAGGTTCGGCTCCGGTGGCGATGAAATTCCTGTCCGATCGCGCGCAGGTTCTTGCCAGCGCGCCGCGCGATGCGCTAGAATGCTTGGAGTCACGGTTTCGGCAGCAACCGGAAGTGGGCTTGCGCCCGCTTTTTTTTGTGGAGTCGCGGGATGACCTTCCAAAGCAAGGCAGTGGTGGAGCAGGTGCGCGGCATGGCCGCGCGCATCGCGGCCGCTTCGGGCTTGGAATTGGTCGATGCCGAGTGGAAGGGCGGCTCGCGAGGGGGCACGTTGCGCGTTTTCATCGACAAGGAGAACGGCGTCACGCACGCTGACTGCGAAACGGTCTCGAGGCAGCTTTCGGCGGTCTTGGATGTCGAGGACCTCATCCCGAAGGCTTACAGCTTGGAAGTGTCCTCTCCGGGCTTGGACCGGAAGCTGACCAAGCTCGCTGATTTCCGGCGCTTCGCAGGTCGCACGGTGAAGGTTCGCGTGCGCGAGCCGCTGCACGGCAGCCGTCAAGTGACGGGACGCATCGAGGGCAGCTCGGAGGGCGCGGTTTCCCTGCGCACGAATAGCGGGGAGACGCGCGAGGTCCAGCTGGGGGACATCGAGCTGGCGCGCTTGGTCATCGAGATCTAGCGGAAACTCAGGACTCGGAGGGATATTCGGATGGACCAAGGCATCTTCTCGCAGATCGAATTGCTCAGCCGCCATAAGAATATCGATCCGGATATCGTCCGGGAAGCGGTCATGGACGCGATCCTGGCCGCCGCGCGCAAGCACTACAAGTCGGAAGACGAGGAGTACAAGTCTGAAGAGGACTTGGTGGCGGAGATCAACCCGAAGACCGGCCACGTGGAGGTCTTCGCGGTCATGACGGTCGCGAATCTGGTCGCGAATCCGGCGACGGAAGTGAGCCTGCACGCGGCCCGCAGGCTGGATCCCACGGCCAAGGTGGGTTCCCAGATTCGCGTCCGGAAGCCCACGAAGCCGCTTGGCCGGATCGCTGCCCAGATGGCCAAGCAGGTGATCCTGCAGAAGATCCGGGAGGCGGAGCGAGAGACCATTTGCCAAGAGTTCGAGACGCGGGTCAACACGATGGAGTACTGCGTCATCAAGCGCATCGAGGGGCCCGAGTTGATCGTGGAGTTGCAGGGTGCGGAGGCGCGCGTGCCGCGGCGCGAGCAGTCTCGCCTCGAGGCGTTCATGCCCGGCGACCGGGTGCGGGTCATCATCAAATCGGTCGACAAGGCGGCGCGCGGCCCGGCGGTGGTCGCCTCGCGTGCGAGCGAGGAACTGGTCAAGCGCCTCTTCGAACAGGAAGTGCCGGAAATCTACGACAACACTGTCGAGATCAAGGCCTGCGCGCGCGAGGCGGGCGAACGCACCAAGATCGCCGTCCTGTCGCGGGACCGCGACGTGGACGCCGTGGGCGCGTGCGTCGGCGCGAAGGGCATGCGGGTCCAGACGATCATCCGCGAGTTGCGCGGCGAAAAGATCGACATCATCGAGTACATGGACGATCCGGTCGACATGGTCTGCCGGGCGATCAGTCCGGCGAAGGTCAACCGCGTGAACGTGATCGACGCGCGCAACCAGCGCATGGAGGTCGTCGTCGACGAATCGCAGCTGTCCCTGGCGATCGGCAAGAAGGGCCAGAACGTGCGGCTCGCGGTGAAGCTCCTCGGGTGGCGGATTGACATCAAGAGCGAGGAGGACAAGCGCCGCGAGGTCGAGGAAGCGATGGCGGCGATCAGCGGGGACGGCACGCCGGTCAGCATGCTGCTGCAGTACGGGTTGAGCCAAGGCCTGATCGACCGGTTGGCGGAATCGAGCGTGAGCACTGTCGAGGCCCTCGCCGACATGACGCCGGAACAACTTGAAGAGATTCCCAGCGTGGGCCCGGAGTTGATCGAACGCATCGAACGCGCCATCAGGCAGTGCTACGAGCATCTTGCCAGGACGGTCGGCGTGGTCCCGACCGAGGACGAAGGCGGCGATGTGCCCGACAGCCGAGCCGAAGCCGAGGGCGCCAAGAAAAAGCCCGTGGAAGCCGCCCCGGTCCTGCCGGGCGCACCGGTGTCCGGAGCGGTCGAGGAAGACGATGAAGAGATCGACTTCGACATCGAGGAGCTCGAAGGGCTTGGTAAGATAAACAGGTACAGGGGTCCCATCGAGGATGAGGGAGCCCTGCAGCCGGGGCGAGAGGGTCTGGAGCCGAGCGGCGGCGGGTTGCCGCAGGATGCCGAGCCGGTCGCCGTGGCCCTAGTGGGAACTGGCGAGCCGAGCCAAGAGGAGTAGAACGATTCGCATCAACGAGCTAGCGCGAGAGCTTAAGGTTCAGTCCGGCGACATCATCGCTGCGCTGCCTGAAGTCGGCATCCACGAATCGAAGTCTCACTCCAGCGCACTTGACGCTGCCACGGCGGACAAGGTTCGCGAGAAGTTCAAGGGGCAACGGAGCGAGGAGAAGCCTCCGCAACTGCAGGAGCTGAAACTCCCCGTCCGGCGTCGTCCGAGGCCAACTCCGTCGACCAAGCGCCCGACGCGGTCAGAATCGCCGCCAGCAGCGCCTTCGATACTGACCGGAGCGCGTGGCGTTGGACCGGTTCGCCCGCCCCAAGGCGTGTTCCGTCCGCCGATTCAGTCGCAGCCGGTATCGCCTCCGGCCGCATCGGCAGGAACCGCTGGAGTGGCGACCGCTCCCGTAGCTCCTCCCTTGGCGCCGCCCCCAATCGCGCCCCCGATCGACATTCCCGTCCCGGAACCGAGTCCGGTGCCGCCGCCCGTCGTAAACGCACCCGGGCCTGTGCAGCCCGCACGGGCAGAGACCGATCCGCCAGTGCAGATTCCGGTCGGACCTGAGCTGCCGCGACCGGTCGCACCACGTCCTCCGGGCTTGCCGAAGTCTTCCCAGGCTCCGGCGAGCGCATCGACCCAGCCGGTTACCCCACCTCCGGCGGCGGCACCGCCAATCGCACCAGTGCTGCCCGGACCGGCCCAATCGGTTCAACCGGTCGCACCGACGCCGCCTCCGCCAGTCGCAGCACCGCCCAAGACGCCAGCGAGTCGACCGCAGGTCATACCCGGACGGCCGGTCGTGATTCCGGGCAAACCCTCGCCGCCGCGGCCGCCGCGCCCGGTCAAGCCTGGCATCCCGCAAATCCCCCGCCCCCGAGCAGCGGGCAAGGGGCGGCCCGCCGCAAGCGAAGGGCGACGGCCGCAGACGAGGACCGGCATGCCGCCCAATATCCTCGTTCCGGGCAGCCCGATCGTCAGGCGCCCGCAAGCCGCTACCGCGATCCCCGGAATTCCCGCACCCACCCCCGGAGGGCCGCCGGGATTCGGACGACGCCCAGCGGGAGGCTTCGGCGGCCCTCGGCCGCCGCAACCGGGAGGGCCGCCTTCCGGGCCGGGCCGACCGGGTGGTCCAGGTCGGCCGGGAGGGCCGGGGCGCGGAGCGCCTGGCCAGCGTCGCCCGCGACCAGCCCAGCAGCGCAAGCGCGACTTGGAGGCATTGAACGAAAAGAAGATCCTGCAACGCAAGCGCAAGGCGGAACCGCCGAAGGCTGTCAACACCGAGATCTTCGCTTCGGACGGCACGACGGTCAAGGAACTCGCGGAGAAGCTGGGGATCAAGGCGGCTCAGATCATCAAGGTGCTCGTCGAGAAGGGCCAGTTCGCCACGATCAACCAGCCGCTGGAACTGGATCGCATCAAGGAGATCGCCGGGTTCTTCGGAGCGACCGCCGACGAGCTTTCGTTCGAAGACGAGACGCTGCTCGACGTCGACCAGGCGGACGGACCGGAGGATGTCGAACTCCGTCCGCCGGTGGTCACGGTGATGGGCCATGTCGACCACGGGAAGACCTCCCTGCTCGACGCGGTCCGCTCCAGCAACGTCGCTGGCCGGGAAGCCGGCGGCATCACCCAAGCCATCGGCGCGTACCACGTGGTGCGCGAGGGCAAGCGGATCGTATTTATCGACACGCCCGGCCACGAGGCCTTCACAAAGATGCGGGCGCACGGGGCGTCCGTCACCGACGTCGTCGTGCTGGTCGTCGCCGCGGACGACGGCGTGATGCCGCAGACCGTCGAAGCGATCGATCACGCCAAGGAGGCCAAGGTCCCGATCATCGTGGCCGTGAACAAGATGGACCTCCCGAAAGCGGATCCGGAAAGGGTCCAGCAGCAACTCTCGGATCGCGGGCTCGTGCCGGAGGCGTGGGGCGGCGAGACGATCTTCTGCTCGGTTTCCGCCAAGAGCCACGAGGGGATCGACCATCTGCTCGACATGATCAACCTAGTCTCCGAGGTGCGCGAACTGAAGGCCAATCCCACGAGATCGGCCATCGGCGTCGTGCTGGAGGCCAAGCTGGATCGCGGCAAGGGGCCGATCGCGACGGTGCTGACGCAGAACGGAACCATGCGCGTCGGCGACACGTTCGTGGTCGGATCCGTGCTCGGCAGGGTGCGCGCCATGATGGACGACAGCGGAGCCAAGGTCAAGGAGGCGGGCCCGTCTTCGGCCGTGGTGGTGCTGGGGCTGGACGACCTTCCGGAGCCGGGCGACCAGTTGTCGGTGATCGCGGACACCGATCGGGCCAAGAAGATCGTCGAGTATCGCGAGGAGAAGGCGCGGCAGCAAGCGATGACCCAGACCGCCCGGCTGTCCTTGGAGCAGTTCCAAGAGCAGATCGCGGAGGGACGCGCCAAGGAATTGCCGATCATCCTCAAGTCCGACAATCAAGGCTCCGCGACAGTGTTGCGCGACACCTTAGCCAAGCTCACCAGCGCCAAGGTGAGAGTCCGGGTGATCCACACGGGCGTAGGCGCGGTCAAGGAATCGGACATCCTGCTCGCCATCACCGCGGGCGCGGTGGTGATCGGATTCAACGTGCGGCCGGAGCGCTCCGCCGCAGCGTTGGCAGATCACGAGAACGTCGACATCCGGCTGCACACCGTGATCTACGAGTTGGTCGACGAGCTCAAGCTAGCGATGGCCGGGTTGCTCGAGCCCATTCGCAAGGAGGAGTTCCTCGGGCGCGCGAAGGTGCTGGAGATCTTCCACATCACCAACGTGGGCACGGTGGCCGGGTGCATGTTGGAAGAGGGCGTCGCGCAGGCGAACGCCTCGGCGCGGCTCCTGCGGGACAACGTCGTCGTCCATACCGGCCAGCTCGACTCGTTGCGGCGGTTCAAGGACAACGTCAAGGAAGTGCGCGCGGGCCAGGAGTGCGGCATGCACTTCGAGCGCTACAACGACATCAAGCAGAACGACGAGATCGAAGTCTTCAAGACGGTCGAGATCGCGCAAGACATCAACGAACTCATCACGGTTTGATCCAGCCTCGAGCCTGCGACCAGCCGCCGGAACGATGTCCACGAGATGGAGTACGCGGTCGGGACGGCGCGCCTGCAGATTCGGATTGCTGAGTCACGGTCCCTGAAGGACAAGCGACGCGTGATCCGATCCCTCAAGGATCGTCTCCGCAAGCACCATAACGTCGCGGTAGCCGAAGTCGCCCACCAGTCCAGTTGGCAGGACGCAACGGTGGTAGTCGCCACGGTGTCGTCCGCGCCTGGACACGCCGAGAGAGTCATCGACGCCGTCGGTCGCGAGGTCGAGCAGATCCTCGGGCGCAGCCTTGTGGACATCGAGGTAGACACCATGCCGTACTGAGCGCCCGCCCGACGGTCGGGCCGGTCAGCGGCTGCCTCGCGAGCGGCACCCCCACGCTCGGCAATCCTGCACCCTCGGAGGCCGCGATCAGGGGTGCCCTCTCGCGTGAACGATGGCGACGGCGACCGCTGTTGCATCTTGGGGTGCGCGACGGTCAGTTTGCATGGCATCGCGAATCGGACGGGAAGCGCAGTGTCTCCGCCTAGTTCGAGAGGGGTCGCGGAGCCCCAATCGTTGCCGAATTGGGAAGGTGGGGCGAATCGAGACACGCTCCAAACCGACAGTCCCGAGCGTTGCTCTCTGGATCCGAAGGAAGCCGGTCCAGCTTTGCAATCGTCGGCGGAGATGCTACGATCCTATGGACGAAGAAAAATGCGATCGGAGAGTCGGTGGGATCTCATGTCGATTGCACGTGCCAAACGCGCCTGCGGCGGGCTGGTGATTGCGACCGCGGTCGCTGTCGCTCAGGTCCCGGAGTCATCCGAGCCGCCTGTCACCGGAACCGGTCCGGACGCGCAGATCGGCGGCGCGGACGACCGCGGTGGATCCGAGCCTGCCGTGGAGGGCGGCGACCTCATCATTACCGCGGAATCGAACTTGGTGATCGTGCCGTTGCACGTCTACAAGAAGAAGCGGTCGGTGAACGGCTTGGGACCGGAGGCCTTCGAACTCCTCGAGGATGGCGTGGTGCAAGATATCGCGTTCGTGGAAGGCCCGCACGACGAGCCGGACCAAGGCCGCACGGTTCCAACTGAAATCATCTTCCTGATCGACTTCAGTTACAGCGTCATGCAGCCCGGCCTGCTGGACTTCGTCACGATTCGGAGCGCTCTGCTGGACCACCTGAGGGACGATGTCTTCATTTCCATCTACGGCTTCGCAGGGACGCTGAAGCGATTCACGGGGCCGACCCGCGACCTAGCCAAGTTGCAGCGCGCGGTGGACAACGTCTACGCCGCCGAGGCGGGCGGAAGCAAGGTCTACGAGGCGATCATCCAAACAGCGCGCGACGCCACTAGCCGCGGCGGGAACATGTCCCGCATGATGATCGTCTTCTCGGACGGCATGAGCACCACGAAGCTGGATCCGAACATAGCCGTGCAAGCTGCTAACGTCCTGGGCATCCCGATTTACCCCGTCATCCTGGGACACGACCGCCTCGTGAAGAAGGCTCAGGGCGAGAGGGCGTTCGTCGGCGGCAGGCATCCGAATCCGCGCACCGGGAACAATCGCAACAACAACATAGGACCGCTTCCGCCCCAGAGGCGCAACCCGAACCGGGCGGGTTCGAATCTGCGGGCGCAAGAGAATCGGATGCGGGTCTTCGCGGACATCGGTTACCAAACGGGCGGTCGCAGCTTCGACCCGATGGTGATCAACAACCAAGTGATCCGGCAGATTCTGGGTTCGTTGTCGAAACTGGCCCAAACCGAGTATGTCGTCGGGTACTATCCGAAATCCACGGACACGGAGCGCACGGGCCACCATGTCGAAGTCAGGCTTACCGACAGCCAGATTGGCACACTGTACGGCGGGCGTCGGCTGATCGTTCATTGAGGGCATTCAGATCCGCGCGAGAACCCCTGGATTCGGCCCTGTGCGACTGCAGCCGACTGCTGCTTCGAAGAAGAATCCGGACTCAATCGCTAGGCTCCCAGTCTACGGTTTAGGCACTGCGGCGAAGCGAGAGTGGGGCAGACCTTAGCTTCCGCTCGGTTCGCAGGCACGGGTCTGGGCGTCGCGGGTCGACACGGCCGATTCTGACCAACGTCACGTGTTGTATTCCACGATCTTCCGTTGTGCCTGTTTCACGCTAGGCCGGGGGACGCTACCGCACGAAAGAAATGATCCGGCACCGGCCATGATCAGCATCGATGCCATAAGAGCCTGTTGCCAAGAGTCCGACGGCGCGCGAGGCAGCCTAGCGGCAGTTTACTGGGATTCCTTCCTCTAGAGTGCAAGGAACCGAACCTTTGTGATTGATTCTAAAATGCTTGTCTCCGACCTCTCACCCCTCGAATTGTATTGCACTGTACGGGAAGGGCCGGACATTCGTGATTCGTCCAAATCCTCACCAAACTGCTTCGGCACACTTTCTCGCCAGAGTATCGGCTGAGACAGGGTTGGGCCGCCAAGGTTGCTGGGTATAGTACGCTCGCAGCATACCCTTGCTGCGAAACGGTCTACAGCCTCGCGCCAGTCCGTCCTCGGTAGACTTCCGCTCGAACCGGAGGGCGGGGTCGATGGTCATGAGCCCTGCATCGCTCGGTCGGGTTCCGGCCCCAGCGGGCTATACTGAATTGCTGCGGCTCACGCAGCCTGCGGAGTTCCATGCCAGTTAAGCTAACCCAGCAGAGCGTCCCCGGAGCGACCGCCTCGGACGTACAGCCCCCCGTGCCGGTCGTGCAACAGCCGCTGCTGCCCCCGCCGCGCCCCTTGGCCCGAGTGCCGCCCGCCCGTCCCAAGCGCGACGAGGTCGTATATCCCTACGCGGACGGCAACCCGATGGCGTCCAGCCCCGAGCAGGAGGAGGTGATGGTGGACACCCGCCATGCCATGAAGACCCATTTCGCGGGTCGGCCCAGCGTGTATGTCGGCATGGACATGCTGGTCTTCGACAGGCAGGGGGACAACACGAGCTGCCTGGCTCCGGATGTGTTCGTGACCTTCGACAGGCGCGGGCCGGTGGACAAGTCGTACCGCATCTGGGAGGTGGGCAAGCCTCCGGACGTGGTGTGGGAGTTCGGCTCGGACAGCACGTGGAAAGGGGACGCCAAGGAGAAGAAAGAGCGGTACCGGCAGTGGGGCGTGTCGGAGTACTGGTTGTACGACCCCCGGGGCGGGCTGCACAACCCGCGCCTGCAGGGTTTTCAGTTGGTGAAGGGGCGGTACCGGCGTCTGCTGGCGGAACAGCGGGGCGATGGATTGCTAGCGGTGAAAAGCCCGCTGCTGGGCTTGGAACAGCATTTTGACGGGCAGCGGCTGCGGTTTTGGGACCCGGTGAACAAGGAGTACTTGAGGACTGGTACCGAGGACGCAAGGGGGCGGCTGAAGGCAGAAGCTGGCGAGGAGCGGGAGCGCAAGGAGCGGCTGAGAGAGCGCAAGAAACGGCTGAAAGCAGAAGCAGGAGAGGAGCGGGAGCGCGAGGGACGGCTGCAGGCCGAAGCCCGGGAGGCAGCGTTGAGGGCCCGGATTGCCGAGCTAGAGGCGTCTGGTGCCATCCCACGCAAATAGGCTTAGCCGTTTCCCGGTACCTTCGAGGTAGGCCACTTCCTGCCCTCGCTTGGATGTGCGTCAAATACCCCCGACGGTCCGCGAGGTTCACCGAACTGCGGTTGAATGCCATCGAACTTGCCGATCTCTAGCCCCAAGGAACGTTGCAGGCCCGCTGTCGGCTCGATTCGGCATTAACTGTGGCCTCTCGACTCCGCTACCGACACTCTTGCACCGGACTTCCAACACTTCGACGACTTGCTTCTGAATCCACCGCAGCCATCCTGAGTTGAACGCTCGGGATCGAATCACCCAAATGACGGGTTGGTCGCGCCTGGACGCTGGCGCCGCCGAATCCGGCGGAATCAAGAGCGATGGCGGACTGTCGGATGCCGTTCCCATCAAGTGGCGTACGCTGGAAGGACACGGGTCGACCATGTCGATGTCTGTAAACGATGTCCAGCGGCGCGGGCCGGGGTCGAAATCGTCGGTTGCGAGCGCGTCTCTGTCGGGGCCCGCCGACAGCCTCGCGCCCGCAGCGACGGAGTTGGGTGAGGTCGAATACCCCTACGAGGATGACATCGCTATGGCGTGCGGCCCCGCGCATGAGGAGGTGACGGTGGATACTCGCGATGCCTTGGTGAACTATTGCGCGAGTCGTCCGAACGCGTATCGCGGCATGGACATGCTGGTGTACTACGAGCGGTACGACATCACGAAGCGCGTGACGCCGGACCTTTTCGTGGTCTTCGACGCACGCCTCCCTATAGGCCGCAACTATCGGATCTGGGACGCGGGCAAGCCGCCAGATGTCGTGTGGGAACTCGCCCCGGACAGCCATATGAAGGGGGATCCCAAGGAGAAGAAGGAGTTATACCGCCAGTTGGGAGTGCCGGAGTATTGGATGTACGACTGCCATGACGCTCTGGACGGTCCGCGCCTGCAAGGCTTCCAGTTGGTGAAGGGGCGGTACCGGCGCCTGCCGGCGCTCCCGCGCGGCGATGGATTGCTAGCGGTGAAAAGCCCGCTGCTGGGCTTGGAACAGCATTTTGACGGGCAGCGGCTGCGGCTTTGGGACCCGGTGAACAACGAGTACTTGAGGACCGGTGCCGAGGACGCAAGGGAACGGGTGAGAGAGCGCAAGGGGCGGTTGAAGGCAGAAGCCGAGGTCGCAGAACTGCGAGCCCGGATTGTTAAGCTAGAGGCGTCTGGCACCATCCCTCGCAGATAGGCGTAGCCGTTGCTCGATGCCTTGGAGGTTGACCACCTGCTACCCTCGCTTAGATGTCCATCGAGTGTCCAATCGCGCTGGGCCTTCCCGCAACCACCGCAGCATACTGTAATCTCGCGTCACGAAATGCGGTTACGCTCCCCGCTTGTCGCGAACGCGCGCCGCGATTCACTGGTACGCTAACCCCATGAGGAATCTATTGCGCTGCATCGCCTTTCTAGGCGTAACGGGCTGGGTCGCGGCCGGACCGATTGAGTTTCGCGACCAAGAGATCGAAGGCGACCTCGGCATCGGGTACGCGGTGCTCTGCGAGGACGTGGACAGCGACGGAGACATCGACATCGTCGCGCTCAACGAGACACAGGTCGCTTGGTGGAGCAATCCCGACTGGAACAAGCAGGTGATCCTCGACAGCAAGACCGAGGCCGACAATGTCGCGATCGCCGCGCAGGACATCACGGGTGACGGCAAGCTCGAATTCGCCATCGGCGCGGCATGGCGTCCGAGCGACACCGAGGGCGGCGGGACATTGCAGTGGATCAAGCCCGGGGCGGATCCGAAAGCGGACTGGTCGCTTCATGCCCTGGGAAACGAACCGACGACTCACCGAATGCGATGGGCCGACACCGATGGCGACGGGCGATCCGAGCTGATCGTCGCTCCGCTCCATGGTAGAGGCACTAGCGGTCCCAAGCACTGGGTCGGCAACGGTGCGCGGCTGCTTGCACTGACTCCTTCAGGCACTCCGACCAGCGAACCGTGGGAGGAAGAGGTTATCGACGACACGTTCCACATCGTGCATAACTTCTGGGTTCTCAACTTCGACGAAGACCAGTCTGATGAGCTTCTAGTCGCCTCCTACGAAGGAGTTCACTTGCTCGATCGGGCAGCCGACGGCTGGAAGCGGGTCCAACTAGGCCAAGGGCACCTAGGAGAGTCGATACGCGGCGCGGGCGAGGTAAAGCTCGGCACCCTCGGGTCGGGAAAGCGCTATATAGCCACTGTCGAACCCTGGCACGCGAACAATATCGTGATCTATGCAGAGCCAGCGCGGCCGCTCGACCCTTGGAAGCGAACCGTCGTCATCGAGCGTTTGAACGGTGGCCACGCCTTGTGGACGGCCGATCTGGACGGAGACCCGGATCAAGAGCTGGCATTCGGGTGGAGGCTCAAGGGCAGCATGCCTTACGACCGACCGGGCGTCGGGATATACGATCCTACCGATGGCAAGGTGCAGATCGTCGACTGGGGAGAGATGGCCACCGAAGACCTCGTCGTAGCGGATTTGGACGGGGACGGTCGGGGCGAAATCGTCGCAGCCGGTCGCGCCACGCACAACTTGAAGATTTACTGGAACTTGGGCCCGAAGGGCGAATAGGGATCGCGACCTCGCAGGGCGATGCTCGCGGCCGCTGCTGTCGCCTACGGATCGATGACTGGCAGCAAGATGTGCGACGGTCGCTCGGGAGAGTGATAGACGGTTTGCTCGGCCACGACCATTGACGCGCTGGTGCCGAAGGGCTGGCCATTGTTCAGGTTTCGCGCGAATTGCGGAAAGTGGCTGCTGGTCACGTGGATCCGGATCCGGTGTCCCGCGCGGAAGAGATTCGCAGTACCGATCATGTCGATTTCCAATTCGTAGGCCTCGCCGGGATCCATGAGAACCTGCTGCTCCAAGCCATTCCTATGGCGGGCACGCAGGATTCCCTCGGCAATGTTGATGGAACGGCCGTCAGGGTACACGTCTACGAGCTTCGCGACGAAGTCGGTGTCGACCGCGCTGGAGGACGCGTGCAGGACCAGCTTCACCGGGCCGACGATCTCGACCGGCTCCTCAAGGATCGAGGTCGTGTAGACCAGCACGTCCGCGCGGCCTTCGATCGGCCGCTGGTCCCTCGCACCTGAGGGCGTCGCGACGCCGCAGCAGTTCGCGCCGCCCAAACTGGGCACGGGATTGCCCGGATCGTACCGGTAGCGATCCGGTGGCGAATCCGGGGCCGGCTGGACCCATGCCAATCGACCGTCGCCTTGCGAGCCGTTCGCGTTGCCAGCGCTGTCAAGGTAGAGCGGCGCGTAACGCGTACGCGCCAAGGGGTACGCGTGCTCGTAACGCCACTCGTTACGGCCCATGACGAAGATCTTGACGGGCGGCTCCTGCCGCAGCCCGTTGTCCACGCCCTTCAACCAGTAGTCGAACCATCGCAACGCGAGCGCGTTTGTGTCGACCAACGCCGAATCGCCCCAGTCCATCTCTCCGGCCGAACGGGAGACACCGTGCTCCCACGGCCCGATGACCATGTGGCTCCCGCGTCGGGCCGTTTCCGTCCCTCCGCGGGCACTCATCCCGGCGTAGCCTCGCAACGTCCCTTGGGCGAAGATATCGAAGAACCCGCCCATGACGTGAACCGGAACGCGGACGCGCTCGAAGCGCTCCTCGACATTCAGGGTGCGCCAGTAGTCGTCGTAATCGGGATGCGCGAGCCAATCCTTGTAGAACTGGGCGTTCCGGCCCACCAGCGCCTGCATTTCGTTCAAGGGAAGGTGCCAGACGACGCGATCATAGGCAATGCTCGCCGGGCCGCCTTCCATCGTGTGCGGGCCGGTGTTTTGCATGATCCGGGACTCCTGGCGCACGGGTCCCCAGCCGAAATTGAAAGCGAGGCGCCAGCCACCGTTGACGGTGATCCAGTCGTGATAGATGCTCGTCGAGGCGACGCGCGGAAAGATCGCGACAAGATGCGGCGGGGCCGCCTCGGCAGCCCGCCATTGCACGTGGCCGAGATAGGATCCGCCTTCCATGCCCACCTTGCCGTTCGACCAAGCTTGCGCGGCAGCCCATTCGACTGTGTCGTAGCCATCCTCGATATCGTCCCGGAACGGTTCCCAAGTCCCCTCCGACTCGTGCCTTCCCCGGACATCCTGGAAGACATAGGCATAGCCTCGGCGAGAGAAGTAGACAGCCGCCGCGAAGGCACTGGGCGGGCGCTCTGTTGAATACGGCGTGCGCGAGACGATGACCGGGTGCCTGCCATCCCCGGCCGGACGATAGATGTCGGCGTAGAGCGTCACGCCGTCACGCATGGGCACGGCCACGCGGTTCTCGATGACAATGTCGTTTCGCGGTGGAGGGGAGACCGGGAACTCGTAGGCACTGACGCCAACCATGCAGAGCGCCAGCGCAACAAGAGGCAGCGCCCTTGCTAGCCGCCTGAGGTTAAAGAGTGGATGTCGCACGAGTTCCTTCCCGAATCCAGCACCGACCGCGCAACGCGAACGCCGGGGTCAGCACTCCCGCGCCATGATACCGATCAAGCGTGGCTGGCGTCCCCGCCACAGTTAGAGAAGACTGTTGCAAGAGTCTCGACTTCGGCGGCGAGAGTCGATTCGGGAATCATAGCGAGTAAAGAGAGGGGCTACTGCGCCCTTCGGAGCGCGGATTCCGTCATTTCGAGGGCATGCGAGTATTGACCGGTTGGTGTCGTGTGACCTGTCGGACATATGTAACGGGCTCATGATGCACTGAACGGTTGAGAACATCGCGGCCAGCCAGTTGGATTTCGGATTCCGTTACTGCAATTGAGCAAGAGCGGGCCTGTCCTCGTCTTGACGAGCCGAAGTCTCGATGGACATCAGCATCGCTCGATTGCCCGCCCGGTCTGCGCTGACAACTAGCGTGTCTCGCGTCGCCCTGCCAACGAAGGGTTCTCCAAGGTGCTTCGGTGTAGCTAGGAACAAGTGGAGGCGAGGAGTGGAGCGACTGTCGCAATGGAGGAAGCGCGGAATCCGCTGGCCTGTGCCATCTCGCTTGGGCCACTCGCACCAACGCGAACACGTGTGCGGTCCACGCTCGTCGAACGGAGCGCGCGGGCTTCCCGCATGGGCCTCTTTCCAAGATTGGAATGCACAGCACCCGCTGTAACCCGCGACTGTGCCCTGCACATGCCAGACTGGCCACGAAACCCGACGAGTCAGCTTGGCCCCAACAGCCTCCAGCCCGAGCACCGGGACAGTGGGGCGCGCCGAAAAATTTCACGCACAGATCTTGCGGATCCGGACTATGCTACAATCGAACCGTGACCACAGGGCGGGGGCTCGGAGGTTGCGTGGATCCTCTCGCGACGAGGAAATCCCCCCCCCCTCCAGAAACCTGATGTGTGTTGGCAGAGACGCGAGGAGGGACGCAACAATGATGCGGATTCGTATTAAATTCTTCAAGACCCGGACAGTCGGGGGGGGGGGGGGCGATTTCTCCCGCTAGGGCTGTGCGCGCTGCTGCTGGTCAGCGGCATGGCATGGGCCCAATCCGAAGCGGTGGTGGTGACCTCCGCCACCGACAGTGAGATCGTCGTCGCCACCCTGACGCCCGCCGAGGGCGGCGGCTTCACGCTGGACGGCGAGCCGTTCAGCGGCGGCGAGGTAACCCTCGCCAGCGGGTCCACCTACGTCCTCGCGCTGTCCGGGGACGGCACGTGGATCGCGACGTTCCAGCCTGCGGCGATGACGGTGCCGCTCGGTGACAGCAAGCTGACCGTCGAGATCGCGAGCGCCGAGGACGGCACGTGGTGGATCGGCGAGGCGGCCGTGGCCTCGGGCGACACGCACATGGCCGGCACGAACGCCAGCGGTCGTGCCAACCGCTACCGGCTGACGCTGCAGGACGGGGAGTGGTCGGCGCGCTACCTGCCCGACTCGATTCCCGTGGCGGGCACGGATCTCGTCGCCACGCCGCACGAGGACGGCAGCGGCTACGCGATCGGCGCGGCCATGCTCGGCATCGACGGCATCGGCGACGTGACTGTCGACGGAGCCATGTACCACGTGCATCGGGAAGCCGGCGGCGGCTTGGTCGGAACGCGCTTCGCGCAGGACATGGCCACCCGGCCGGACTACAAGGACGTCGTCGGGCGCGGCGGGCGGCCGCGCTTGAGTCCCGACGACCGCGCCACGGCAGCCAACGAGGCCGCCACGGCCTTGGAAGCGGTCAGCGTGCAATTCCCGGTCGGCGAACTGCTCGGCTCCGGGCGCGCGACGGTGGAGGGCGACAACATCGTCGCCGCGGCGCGGGAGGCGATCGCCAAGCTCCGCGATCAGGTGGAGCAGCTGGTGGCGTTGCACAAGGACGACGGGATCGATGCCGCCACGTTCGCGGACCAGCTCTACGATCCCGAAGGGGACGGCGACACGGCCACCGGCAAGTGGCCCCAGGCCGAGGCGCAGATCAAGAAGATTTTCGGGAGCGCGCACGGGGACTTGGAGGAAGTGCTCCACGAGGACCGCGTGGTGGACGCCTTCGACGAACTCGTGGCGGCCCTCAGCAGCGTGGAAGCCTTCACCGCGGCCACCGACGCGGACGGCCCCGACTTCATCGCCGGTTTCCGCGGCCGCACGGCCGCGCAGGCGGCGGCCGCGTTCGGGCGCACCGCGTCTACGGCGACCGCCGCGCTGAGCGTGCTGGGCGACGTGCGCTACGGCGCGGCGACGTTCAACGAGACGGCCACGGCCACGGACGGACTGGGCCCCGCCGAGCTGGCGCAAGCCTTCGCGTACGCCACGATTCCCGCCGTGCGGCGGTCTTCTGACGTGCAGGTGGCGGGCAGCGCGTTTTACAGCGGCGGGACGCACGCGGTCGACGCGGAGGGCAAGCTGTACGCAGGCGACATCGACGTGGAGGTGCGCTTCTCGGAGTTGGAAGTCGGGGCCCTGGTGTCGGGCCTCACGGACGTGGTGACCGGGGACCCGTGGCGGCACGGTTTCGGCGGCGCCGTGGCGCACGTGTGGCTGCCGGACGTGCCGCTGAGCCGGGCCGGCACGTGGAACGGCTGGAGCGGCGACGCGCGGCTGGGCTACGAGCTGCGCCCCGGCGGGTCCATGGACGAGGTGCTGAGCGGGCGGGCCGAGTTCAGCGGGCGCTTGCTGGGCCGGGGCGAGGACGCCGGGGAGCAAGCGGTGGGTGTCTGGCGGCTCAACGACGCGAACAACAACGACCCCATGCTGGCGGGCTCCTTCGGGGTCCAGCGCGGACCGGACCGCCTGCGCCCGACGCAGAAGCTGGCGGACGACCTGCTGAGGATCGGCGCGGTGATGACGCTGGACAGCCTCGACGCGGCCGACAAGACGACGAACGAGGACAACCCGATGGCCCCCCCGGTGAACCGCATCGCGCAGGCGCTGGGCAGCGGCAACGACAACCTCAAGCTCACGTTCGAGGGCGGCGTGGAGTACACGCTGAACCGGGGCACGCTGCTGGAGGGCGGCTTCGCGCCGACCTCGCTGGACGACGCGGCGCAGGCGGCGCGGCACGAGCTGCGCAAGGACACGCACCTGAAGGGCGTGCGCGAGGAGTTCGGCAAGGCGGCGCGGCAGCTGGCCAGCGTGGTGGCTCTGGACACCGATGACGCGGGCAGCCTGCGCCCGACCTTGCGCGCGCAGCGGCAGCGGCTGTTCGACGCGCTGCAGGCGGAACTGGAGAAGCTGTTCGGCGCGGACGTGCCGGCCCCGATCGCCGACCCGGCCAACCCGCCGGACCCGCCGCTCGCTCCGCTGTGGGTCAATCCCGGGGTGCTGCAGACGACGGCGACGCCGGATCCGGCGCCGGCGTGGGCGACGGACGCGGCGGGCTGGAACGGCGCGCACGAGGACTATCCGGTCAATGGCGCCGGCGTGCCGCAGGACGGGCAACTGGCGGGGCGCATCGAGGACGTGCAAGCCGCGCTGGCGGACCGCGACTCGTTCCTCGCCGCGTTCGGCGAGGACGGGGTCTTCGACGCGTACGACAACGATGGCACGCAGCGCCCGGAGGCGGCGGGCGGCTTCGTGGGCGCGAGCACGATGTGGGACCTGCCAACGAGCCGCCTGCTGCTATGGACCGAGCGCACGGACTTCACGCGCTTCGGCGCGTGGAGCCTGCAGGCCTCGGCGGACGGCTCGGCGGCGCTGGCCGAGCGCGCGACCGACCCGCAGTCGGGCGCGTTCGCCTACAGCCCGCTGGCGCAGACGGACGGGTACGCGTCGGCCGAGGAGGCGGGCTACCCGGGCCGGGAACTGCCGAACGCCCAGGCGGGCAAGGTGCTGGCGACGTACCTCGGGCGCACGGCCGCGACGGGCGGCGGGATCTTCTACGAGGGCGACGTGGAGGCGCTCGTGGAATGGGACACCGCGGCGGTGGCCGGCAACCTGGCGCTGACCGTATCCAACCTCGTGCCGACCGACCCGCGCTACGCGACCCTGCGCCTCGGCCCGCCCGAGACAGTGGACGCGGAGACGGGCGAGATCACCCCCAAGCTGGGCACGTACGACGTGCGGTCGCTCAAGTTCACGGCGGCGATCGCGGAGACGGACAGCAAGCTAGGGTTCTCCAGCGACTCCGCGCCGGAAATCACGATCGGCGGGTCCCGCCCCGCCGAGCCCCCGCTGCTATTGGACACCGTCGCCCGCCGTACCGCTGCCCAGTACCCCCATGCACTTCCGGTCACGTACGACGAGTCCGTCGAGTCCGTCGAGGTCGGCATGGTAAGTACCGCCGACCGGATAGCCCGGTTCCGCGGCGGCAGTGCGACCGAGCTGCCGAACCGGTGGACTGACAACGACGGCATCCAAGCCACTATCTCAGGATTCGGTAATAACGACCGTTTCGACCTTGAGACCGTTAAGGGCAACATGTGGATGTACAACAGTGCCGACATCCCAGGTTATTTCCAACTTAGCCCATTTGGCGACGGTAGTGGGCCGCTGAAACCGTTATGGTGGAACTTCGATGGCAGAATCAGCAGGGACCACGATGACTTGGAGATTCCCACCTACTTCGTCCTGCACACCGTTAGTGGCGATGGCGGCTACCGTTATATACGCTTCGCCGACGGGTCGCTAGGCAGTTGGTTCGTCGATTGCTGTCATCCCCCCTGGAACGTTCTGCGCTTCCACGGCCGACCGGGCGACGATCCCGACGAGCCGAGTTGGACCCCACCCGCTGGGTCGGGCCTGACCGCGGCCAGCGCGGCCGCGATGTTCAAGTCCTGGCTGTTCCGGAGCGAAGCGGTGAATCTATTCAGCGGTCCCGAGAGCGCGGACTTGGACGGGCAGTTCGTGGGCCAGGACGCGGACGGGCCCACGGGCATGATCGGCACCTGGGAACTCCCGGCGGGATTCTTCGGCGTCGGCGGCCTGCGGGAGGGAATCCAAGGCTCGTTCGGCGCGGAGTACGCTCCGTAGGACGCGGCTAGGGCGGTTTCCGGCCGCGAGCCCGGGAATGGCCACCCCGTTCCCGGGCCTGCTTGGCACTGTCTAGGAACCGATCCCCGAGGGGCCGCATTCGCGCTGCAGTGCGCTTCGGGATCGTAGAGGATCGATTGCGTGGCCCGCAGAGCGAGTCCGGGGCGGAGCACCTTGCGCGGGGCGCGGGCGGCACCACCCGCATGGCTGGCGCTGAGGGGTGGCGTCGCCGCGACCGCTCAACAGGGCGAGGCGGCGGATCGCTGCCGACGCGGGAACGAATCCAGCAGCGGGTTTATTGGGGCCGGCCATCGAAGCCCTCCAGTGATCTCCGCAACTTGGTCCGAAGCTAGCCCCGGGTATACGCCCGCCTTGGACTACAGCAGTCAAGACGCCCTAGAACGGATGATCGGAGCTTTCCCTGAAGGCCCTCGAGATCGTGCCGGGTTCCGCTCGCGTCTGCTTCAGCCTCAGCTTGGCTCTGCGCACCGCCGGGCCGTCCGTCCGAGCGGATGGGGCTGTATCTGGGACTCGCGCTGTAGCACGATGGCCGCTGTGAGGCGTCGGTCGCGCTTCCGAGAGATTTCGGACACCAGGCCCGCCTCTGCGCTCGCCCATTGCGTCCGTCCGCATTCACTTGGACCACGAGCCCCATGCATTGGAGATGGCGATCCGTCGGCGGCCAGACTGGACTCAATCGGAACGCTTAGCGGCTGACATGGATCCTGCAGGCTGAATGACATCGCCAGTGACGGGACGGGGGATCGCGGGTGGCTCGGACTGCTCCTTGGCACCAATTGCATTGGGGCGGGCGACGGCTTCCATACGGCTCCGACTGCGTAGAGAAACGATCGGCAGGTGCGGGTGTGGCCGGGAAATAGCCACAATGCACAACACGGGGACACACGCCAGTCGCAGACCGAGGCCCGTCCAAGGCAGAGTTCGCGGGGAAGCTTACCGCGCCCCCGCGTCAGCGTGAAGCCGGGGCGGCCAGCGGCGGGGATTGCCGGCGTAGGAACCCGAATCAACGCTTTACGCTACGCGGACTCGGCGGCCTTGTGATTGTTGACGATCGCACCCAGCTGAGCGGCGTGGTGCGAGTCGTGCCACACCATGAATTCGAGCTGCGACTGGGTGTCCCGGATTCTGAGCCTCTCGTTCTCGGGCACGGCTCGGTCGAGGTCCGCTTCCGACAGGTCGGAGACCCACTCTCGCAGTGCGGAGCGTCCGCTCTCCAAGCGGTTCAAGATGCCGGTCGGGTCAGCGTAGCGAGCCGGATCGTCAAGGCACTCGCTGCCATTGCCGAACGATGCTTTCCAGTCCGCCAGGGGGTTGCCTTCGCTACCTGTCTGCACGCTGAGCAATCCGGACTCGTAGAAGGCCAAGTGGCCGGCGATCCACAGCCCGTGCGGACCACCAGGGCGGAAGCGCCGCATCCAGATTCCGTGCTCGTTGACGTAGTGCAGCAGCGACCCGCTGGCTCGCCAAGCGAAGTCAATGCGGTCCAAGAGCCGCTCGAGGCGCCCGTACGGAGCTTGATTCTCAGTCATAGAATCCTTCCTGAGGGGTGGCCGGTCACATCGGCGTCCCCCTACTACGATACCGTCCGCATGGGCCTCGGGAGCGCGGCATCCCGCACGCCGTTCACAATTCCATGTTGGGGGAACCGTCAGGCATGCACGCCGCCGCCGAATCGGATGACCGCTTCCTCGAAGCTGAGCGTGTGTATCCAAATCGCACGACCACCAAGCGTATCCTCAGCCACGGCGGCATGCGTCACGGACAATAGGCAGCAACCGCCATCACCTACCAGCATCCAGCCGATGCCGGATCACAGCCATCCTGCGAGCCTCCCGAGTACGCCTAGGACGCCGCTACACAGGATGACCCAAGCGGCAGGCCACCGCAGCCAGAAAAGCACCGTAGTGGCGCACGCGGCGATCACCCAACTCGGCGGAGAGGACAACGCACTCACGGACAGGTCAGCGGCAACCGCCACCATCAGTCCGACCGCCGAGGCATTGACCGCGTCAAGAAGAGCTGCACTCGTCGGGGATCGTCGCAGCCGATGAACAAGCGGATTCAGGGCCCAAGCGAATCCGAATGCCGGCAGGAATATCCCTGCCGTGGCAACCGCCGCGCCCAGCGGTCCCGCGATCACGAATCCGATGAACGTCGCGGCCGTCAGCACGGGCCCCGGGGTAAATTGGCCAACCGCGATCGCGTCGAGCAACTGCGGTCGGGTCAGCCAGCCGTACCCCTCGACGAGACCGCCCTCGAGAAACGCCACCAGCACGTATCCCGATCCGTACAAGACAGCACCGACCTTTAAGAAGAACCAGCCTAGCTTGGCAAGATCCACGCTATCCGCGGCAGACGCCAGCAGCCGCGCAGGTTCTATAGCGAACACCGTGAGCATCGCGAGCGGCGGGCTTGATCGCGGGAAGCGCAGGAGCAGTCCACCCACCAAGCCTCCAGCCACTAGAGCGGCGACTTCCCCGATTCCGGACCACACTCCCGCTACCACGCCTGTCGCGATCAGCCCGAGACTCCATCTTGTGATCGCTTTGCGCCCGAGTTTCCAAACTGCTCCCATGATCACGACCAAGACCGCAGGGCGGATGCCAGCCATCACCGGCTCGACGGCCGGCAACGAACCGAATCTCACATACAGCCACGCCAGCACTGCGGTGATGCACGCTGCAGGCGAGACGAATCCCACACCAGCCGCGAAGAGACCGCACGCCCCGCCCCGCTCGTAGCCTATATGCATGGTCATTTCGGTCGAGTTCGGGCCCGGCACCAAGTTCGTGGCGCCCATGAGATCCAGAAAGCGCTGTCGATCCAACCAGCCTCTGCGAGCGACGAACTCGTCTTCGAGCAGCGCGAGGTGCGCCGCTGGCCCGCCGAACGCAACGCACCCCATTCGCAAGAACGCGGCAGCGATCTCAAACAATCGCCGCGCACCGCGGTCGGTCTTGCCCATCGGTTCTATGCCCCTACTACGCGAGCCTCTGCACGCCGCGACATCCCTGCCGAGCGCTCAGCGGGTTCTATCGGCGCCACGCGTCCATGTCGGGTCGCCTCGGCCCGGGATCGTGAAACCTCGCGCCCGACCCTACCCTGTCGAAGTCGCCCAGCTCGGTCCGGACTCGTTCGGCCAGGACGGACATCCGCTCGACGATTTCTCCGCGCACCTGGGCCAAATCGCGACTCTCGTTCCAGTCCATTTCCAAGTCATAGAGTTGCGGCTCGGCCACGGCGTCGATCATGCGACCGTACCAACTCGTCCACGGCGGATCGGCGGGTCGGGGCAATACCAGCTTCCAGCGCCCGTCTCGCACGGCTTGGAGGTGGGTGAACGCGAAGTAATGGAACTGGCGGCGCGGGCTGCGCTCGGTCGCGCCGGACAGCCACGGCCCGATATCCAAGCCATCAAGGATCCGATCATCCGGCAGCTGCGCTCCCGCGAGTGCCGCGAACGTGGGCAGCAAGTCCAATGTCGAAGCGATCTCGTCGCTCACCTGCCCCGGCGGGATCGATCCGGGCCAGCGAAAGATCCCGGGCACGCGCAAGCCGCCTTCCCACGTGGACATCTTGAAGCCCTTCAGCGGCTCGGCACTGCCGCCATAATCACCCAAATGCCCTTCGATCCACGGGCCGTTGTCCGATGTGAAGACCACCAATGTCCGCTCGTCGAGCCCCAGCCGCCGCAAGGCCGTGAGAACCTCTCCTACGCTCCAGTCCAATTCCTCGATCACGTCTCCGTACAGCCCGCGCGCTGATTGACCCTTGAAGCGGTCGGAAGCCCCGAGCGGGACATGCGGCATGGTGTGGGCGAGATACAGGAAGAACGGCCGCTCCCGGTGCCGCTCGATGAAGGCTACGGCCTCCTCGGCATAGCGCCGGGTCAGCAGGTTCAGATCGGTCGGGCTCTCAAGGATCTCGGCGTTCCGCATCAGTTCGGTTTTCCAGCCCTGCGGTTGGACCTCGCGAGTGGTCCCGTTGTGCGACGGGGTGCCGAAGAAGTAGTCGAATCCCTGGTTGTTCGGCATCAGTTCGGGACGATAGGGTCCAGTCCCCGGGCCGCGCTCGTGCCCGCCGCCACCGGCAAGGTGCCACTTCCCTACCAAGGCGCTGACATAGTTCCTTGTCGCGAGGACCTCTGGAATAGTCAGCTCGTCCGGATGCAGCACCGTGTGAGCCCCTTTGGTGTTGCCTGGCTCGCCAACGCGAATCGGATAGCAGCCCGTGAGCAGTGCCGCTCGCGATGGCCCGCAGACGTTCTGCGCGTAAAAGTTCGTCAGTCGAACGCCTTCGGCTGCCATCCGGTCGATGTTGGGCGTGCGAATGTGGCGGTTGCCGTAGCAAGCGAGATCGCCATAGCCGAGATCGTCAGCAAAGATGACGATGAAGTTCGGGGTGTCTTGACCCGTGGCAAGAGCACGTGACAGGCAGCACGCCAGGATCAGGATCGAGACGCTACGGAATCGCATCAAGCAAGCATTGTACTGGTGGGCCGGGACGGCCCGGCTCACGGTGTCCGGCGAGCGGGAACCACGGGCAGCCGCGCCACGAACCAGATGCCGTACGCACCCGCAGCCAGCACCAGCACCCGAGCTGGCCAAGGCAAACCGCCGAAGAGCACCGAGATGCCGATCATGACCGAGCAACTGAACACTGCGATGCGCTTGACGCCCCTCCGCAATCCGCGATGTTCGTTCCAGTCGGCAAGGATTGGGCCGAACGTCTTGGAAGCGAGCATCTTGCGGTGCAGTTTCGGCGAGGAGCGCACGAGGAAAAAGCTCGCCAGCAGCAAGAAGGGAGTCGTGGGGATCCCGGGTAGCACGACGCCCACGGCGCCGAGGGCGACGAAGACACACCCCAGTCCTATGTAGAGCCAGCGCCGGGCGCGGGACTGCACCGGCAGTCCACGCGCATCGGGCACGATGGCGGGCTGCGGCGCGTCGAAGTCCGAAACCGATTGCCGGGTGGCCCGTTCAGGCGAATTCGCTTTCAAATTAACAGTATATGGACAGCGAGGATCCTGATATGCCGGCGCCGGATACATCCTTGCAGCGCAAGGGCCCAAGGGATCATCGGTGCTTGGTTCAAGCGGGTATCATAGGCATTCTAGCGAGAGTTCCGAGGACAGAGCCAGAACGATGCCGCGCAGCATTAGAACCCTGACTTGCATTGCTTCATGGGCGGTGATCGCCTGCCTGTGCGCCCAACTGCTTCCGGGACAGGGCGCGCGGGCGGACGGCCCGAATGTCCTGTTCATCGGCGTGGACGATCTCAACGACTGGATCGGGCCTCTAAGCGGCCATCCGCAGACCCAGACGCCGAACCTCGACAAACTGGCTGCGCGGGGCGTAACCTTCACGCGGGCGTATTGCCAAGCACCCGCGTGCAATCCCTCCCGGACGAGCTTGATGACTGGGATACGGCCATCGACCTCTGGCGTCTACGGCAATACTCACGCGTGGCGCAAGGCCCTGCCGGACGCCGTGACTCTGCCGCAACACTTCATGCTCCACGGCTACGAAGTTCTCGGGGGCGGCAAGACCTTCCACGGACCGCAGAACGAAGCGGCCTCGTGGGAGGCCTACTACCAGTTCAAGGGGTTCCTGCACCCACCGAAGAAGCCCGCCAACGGCATCCCGAAGACCGGCCATTTCGATTGGAGCGGTTTGGCGCATCGACCTGAGGACACCGCTGACACCCAACTCGCCGCATGGGCGGAGCGCTATCTCAGCAAGGAGCACTCGCGGCCATTCTTCCTCGCCGTCGGATTCTACCGCCCGCACTTGCCTTGGTACGCTCCCCAGGCGCACTTCGACCGCTTCCCTGCCAGCCGCACGGAACTGCCGCCCACCAAGGAGGGCGACATCGACGACGTTCCGAGTTCCGTCCAGCGCAGGTTCCGCGATCACGAGAACGTGACGAAGCACGGGGAATGGAACAGGGCGGTGGCCTCCTACCTCGCCTGCATCAACTACGCCGATGCCAACGTGGGACGGGTCCTGCGAGCCCTCGAGCAAGGACCGAACGCCGCCAACACGATCATCGTGGTCTGGAGCGACCACGGCTGGCAGCTCGGCGAGAAGCGCCAGTGGCGGAAGTTCACTCTGTGGGAGCGCTCGGCGAGAGTGGTGCTGATGTTCGCGGGCCCCGGCGTGACGGCGCGCAACCACAAGAGCGATCGGACTGTGGAGCTATTGGATCTCTACCCGACCTTGGTGGACATGTGCGATCTACCGCAACGCCCGGAACTGGAGGGCCGCAGCTTGCGACCGCTGCTGGCGAACCCGGACGCACCGTGGGATAAGCCCGCGATCACGAGCCTGAGCCCCGACCGCGTGACCGTTCGCACGGAACGCTGGCGCTACACCCAGCACCCGGACGGAGAGGAACTGTACGACCACGATGGCGACCCGATGGAATGGACCAATCTAGCTGGCGACCCGAGGCATGCGGGGACGAAAGAGTCCTTGGCGGGGCTATTGCCAGCGAATCCGGCCCCACCGGCGACCGTGCATTTCAACTCGTTGCCCGAGGAGGAACGCCGCCTGGCAGACGTGGAGGACGGGCGCTTCCGGCAATCGGATCCGACCAATTACGTCGCGCTTCGCGAGACGCTGGACTAGCGGGTCTATAATCGAGACGGTTCCAAGCACACTGGCCAGTTCGTTGGCGGTGGGCGAGGCCGGGGAGGCTCCATGCAGATCCTTAGGCGTGAATTCATCGGCTTGCTTGCAGCGGGCACGGCGTTGGCCAAGCTCGAGGTTCGGCGAGCCCAGGTCGAAACTGTCTTCGACTCGCCCGGTCCCAAGCCGAACGGGTTGCAGGCGACGGACGACGGGCTCTGGATCCTGGACCAAGGCGACAATCGCGCCTACTTGGTCGACTACGGAAAGGGCAAGGTGCTGCGTACGCTGGAGACGGATACCAAGGCCGGCAGCGGCATCACTTTCGACGGTGCCGCGCTCTGGACGGCATCGACATACAGCCGCGAGATCTTGAAGATCGACGCGCAGTCGGGCCGCACCTTGCGCCGCTTCGATTCGCCCGGATCCGGCGTGGTCAAGTGGACGACCTCCCGCCGCAGCCCGCTCGCTCCCCCTGCCAAGCCCGCGGCGCGAACCAGTGCGCCGGCGGCGCGCAACGCCACGGGAGCGCACGGCATGGAGTGGCGCGACGGGAAGCTCTGGGTGTCCGTACCTCCCTCGCAGACGATTTACCGCATCGATCCGCATGCGTTCGTGATCGAAAAGCAGTTCGCGACAGCGGGCAACCGCCCGCACGGCCTGGGTTGGCAAGGGCGATGGCTCTGGTGCGCGGAGTCCAATGACAACGCGTTCTATCGCTTCGACCCGGACACGGGCGTCGCCGATGCCAAGATCCAATTAGCCGACACAGACCCGCTGCCGCATGGCATGACCATCCGCGACGGATGGATGTGGTACTGCGACGACGTCGGAGTGGTCTGCCGCCTGCGCTTGGACGCATAGCCGCCGTTCCCGGCGAATCGACCAATGGCCTTGCGGCGCGATACGACTGTAGATCGGAGCGACTGAGTGAGAGACCGCATTCACGCCCTGTACGTGGAGCTGGGCCTGCCTGCCGACGTAGCGGGGTGGGCCACGGAAGCCCTCGATGTACTCGGGGTGGCGATTCTCGCGGTCGTTTCGTATTTCGTCACCCAGCGGATCCTCATTCGCATCATCCACAAGGTAGTGGCAAAGACCGAGTCGGACTGGGATGACCGACTCGTTAAGGCGCGCTTCTTCCGCAGGATTTCCCAAGTGGTTCCCGCGATGGTGATCCACGTGCTGACTCCGTTGATGTTCACGACCGAGGGACTGGTCGAGTGGACGCAACGCGCGGCCGAGCTGTACATGCTGGCAGCGGTGCTGGCCACCGCGAACCTCCTGCTGACAGTTTCGTTGGAGATTTACAACACGTACGAAATCGCGCGCAGGTTTCCCATCCATGTCTATATCCAAGGCGTCAAGATCCTGCTGGCGGCCGCGGCTGCCATCATCGCGGTATCGATTCTGACCGGTCAGCATCCGCTGATCTTGCTCAGCGGGCTCGGAGCGATGACGGCGATCCTGCTGCTCATCTCGCGAGACAGCATTCAGGGCCTGGTGGCCGGGGTGCAGCTAGTGAGCAACGACATGGTGCGCGTCGGCGATTGGATCGAGATGCCGCAGGAAGGCGCGGACGGCGACGTGATCGCGATCACCCTGCACACCGTGAAGGTCCAGAACTGGGACAAGACGATCTCCACGATCCCGACGTACAAGCTCGTTTCGGAGAGCTTCAAGAACTGGCGCGGCATGGAACAGGCCAGAGGACGCCGCATCAAGCGAGCGATCTACATCGATATCTCGACAGTGCAGTTCTGCGACCAGGAAATGATCGACAGGCTCCGACAGATCGAACTGCTGCGGGAATACATCGATTCGAAGGGCGAGGAACTGTCCGCGCACAACGATGCAGCGAGCGGCACCGCAGCGATGCCGATCAACGGCCGGCAGTTGACGAACTTGGGGCTCTTTCGGCAGTACGTGGTCCACTACTTGCGGAGCCACTCAAAGATCAACACCAAGCTGACCATGATCGTCCGGCATTTGCAGCCGACCGAGCACGGCATTCCCCTGCAGGTCTACGCATTCGCCGCAAATACCGATTGGGTTCCGTACGAAGGCATCCAGTCGGATATCTTCGACCACCTCCTCGCCTGCCTGCCCGAGTTCGGCTTGGAGGCCTTCCAGACTCCTAGCGGGCAGGACGCTATCGCGGCGCTGGCGCCCTTGGCGGATTGAGCGCGCGATCTAGCGGAAGTCGCCGGGCGTGACGGCCCGGTCTACCCAGTACTCAGGCGGGTGGTTGTTGAATCGCGTCGGACTGAAGTCGCCCACCAAATCCGACGAGGCCCCTTCGGCTGGGATGGAGTCCTCCTCCCCGAGTGCCCAGAACACCCCGTTGACCAGCAGCTGGCGCACCCCTGACTGGAGCAAGTCAGTCGAGGACCCGAGCGTCGTGGACAGCACCCTACCTTGCTTTCCGTCGGGAATCTGATAGGTCTTGGTCCAGACGATCGGCATCAGCGGATCGTTCTTGCCCTCCACTTCTTGGTCGTCCGTCGGGCGCATGCCGTAGTGAGGATCGGCCTCGTCGTATTCGCCCGCCCGGGCCATCACCTTACCCAGTACGAGCGGCTTGGAATCCCCGGGCAACGGCAAGCGCACGGTGTACACGTCGGCCGCGCTCCAGATCGCGGTGGGATCCACACCGCGCAGAGCCGGGTGGTCGGCGGCTTCGGCAACGATTACGCCGCGCGCGGACTCATGCTTGTGCTTTCCGTGGTGAGCCACCCATCGCTCGCCAACCACGAGCCGCCCGAATCCGTCGCGCCATGCCTCTTGGGGGCCGGTGTAGCCGTCACCGTAGTGATCGTACGCGCTCCACGCCTCCGGCGCGATGTCGGGCAATGGGACCGAATCGGGATCGTCGGAGCGACTGGATTCCCGCAGGTACTTGCGAATCTGGCCATGCACGGCGGGATTCGGCGCGAAAGCGTGCGTCGCGGTGCGCAACGCGATTACCGGCTTGCCGGCCTTGAGGTAGCGGTCGATCGGCTCCATCTGATCGTCTGGCAACACCCTCCAGCGCGTCTGGATGAACATCAAGTCGGCGTCATCGAGATTGGACAGGCCGGGAATGTTCGTGTTGGCGTGAGGGTTCACGATGCCGGTCTCGGGATCCACGGCGAAGAGCACGGTGCAGCGGAACCCGTGCAAGGTCGAAAGCATCCGCGCCAGCATGGGCAGCCCCTCTTCGGAGCGATACTCCTCGTCGCCGGACACCAGCACGATGTGGCGGCCGTTGCCGGCGCCGCCGGCCGAGCTTGGCGCGTAGCTGACGTACTGATCGGGTGCCGGCTCGGGCGCCGCTTCGGGCGCGCTGCAAGCGAGCACGGCTAGCAAGGCGAGGCAGGCAATAACTGATGTGCGGAAAGGCATGGCGTGTCTAGAGTGTAGTGCAGTTTCCCATTGCGGCGTTAGTCCGAACGGCCGAGCGGGAAGTACTGGCGGTACGCCTCGGGGAGGCGGATCGTCCCGCCGGAGGCATTGGTTATCGTGTGGAGCGTCTCGCCCGAGGCGAGCAGCTCGTTGCCGCGATGCATTTCGTACCTGAACCGCACGGTGCGCGACCGCGACTCGGTGACGCGGCACGAAAGCACCACCTCGTCGTCGAACCGCGCCGGGGATCGATACTGGCAGCGCGCTTCCGTGACAGCGAGAAACGCGCCCGCTTCGCGTTCCATGTCGCGATACTCGAATCCGACCTCTCGGCAGTAGGCGACTCGAGCGACTTCCATCCACACGAAATAGTTGGCGTAGTAGACTACGCCCATCTGATCCGTCTCCGCGTAGCGTACGCGGGTGGTGGTCCGGACAATCCTGCCTAGCACCGAGCTAACTCTTCATCGACGACAAGAATTCGGCGTTGCCGCGAGTTTTCGACATGCGGTCGAGCAGTAGCTCCATGCACTCGACGCTGCCTAGGTTGCTCATCACCTTCCGTAGCACCCACACGCGTCGCAAGGTGTCGGGATCGAGCAGCAACTCTTCCTTGCGCGTGCCGCTCTTGTGAATATCGATCGCCGGGAACGTGCGCTTGTCGACGAGCTTGCGATCCAAGTGCAGTTCCATGTTGCCAGTGCCCTTGAATTCCTCGAAGATCACTTCGTCCATGCGGCTCCCGGTATCTACGAGCGCGGTGGCCACGATCGTCAGCGAGCCGCCCTCCTCGATATTCCGGGCAGCGCCGAAGAAGCGCTTGGGTCGCTGCAGGGCGTTGGCGTCAACGCCGCCGGTGAGCACCTTGCCCGACGCCGGCACGACGGTGTTGTAGGCGCGGGCGAGCCGCGTGATCGAATCCAGCAGCACGACTACGTCCTGCTTGTGCTCGACTTGGCGCTTGGCCTTCTCGATGACCATCTCGGCAACCTGCACGTGGCGGGTTTGCGGCTCGTCAAACGTCGAGCTCACGACCTCGCCCTTTACGGATCGCTGCATGTCCGTGACTTCTTCGGGACGCTCGTCGATCAACAGCACGATCAGACACACTTCCGGGTGGTTGGCCGTGATCGAGTTCGCAATGGATTGCAGCAGCATCGTCTTGCCGGTGCGCGGCGGCGCGACGATCAGCGCTCGCTGCCCCTTGCCCAGCGGCGTGATCAGATCCATGGCGCGGCCACTGTAATTCTGCCTGATCGTTTCGAGACGCAGGCACTCTTCCGGGTAGTACGGCGTGAGGTTGTCGAAATGGATCCGGAGCCGCGCGGTCTCGGTGTCGGCGCCGTTCAACGTGTTCACGCGGACCAGCGAGTAGTAGTTCTCGCGGTCTCGCGGAGGGCAGGCGAGCCCTGTCACGCTATCGCCGTTGCACATCGCATCGCGACGGACGACCTGGGGCGGAACGAAGATGTCGTCCCGGCCCGGAAGGAAGTTGTAGGGCGCGGAGCGCAGGAATCCGAAACCCTCGGGGAGGATCTCTAGGACACCCTCGGCACTTACCAGACCCTCTTCATCGGGCTGGGAACGCAGAATCCGGTGAATCAGCTCTTGCTTGCGAATCGAACCAACATCATCGATTCCGAGTGATTCGGCGATCTGCGCGAGGGACTCGATGTCCTTTTGGTGCAATTCGGCTACGGTCATGCGGAGGCGGGAGGCGGTCGCTGCGCGACTCACCCCGCAGGCAGTCCCAGCTAGGGAGGCCCCGGGCGGGCGGATGCCCACCGGACGTTCTCAGCATAGCCGGTTACCGAGGCGAGGGCAAATCGGGCGGGCTCCATCTAGTCTGCGTCCGGACCGGCGTTCAATCTACGCGAGCAGCGGAGCATGGTACCAAGCGACTTCGAAGCGCGGCGTTCTCCCAGGTCAGGTCGGCCGGCCGATATAGCGATCCGCTCGCTTGTGGAACTGTAGTGCGAGAGAGCGGCAGTGCAAGATAATGGCGACCATGGCAGCGGAACTGACCCGACGCGAGTTTGCGGCATCGCTAGCAGCGGGCGCAGCCGCTTGTGGGACAGGCGACCCCCCGCTCAACGTCCTCTTCATCGCGTCCGACGACCTCACCTCGACACTGGGCTGCTACGGTCACCCGCTCGTCAAGTCTCCAAACATCGATGCCTTGGCGGCGCGGGGCGTGCGGTTTGACAACGCATACTGCCAATTCCCCTTTTGCGGCCCCAGCCGCGCATCGCTAATGACCGGCTTGCGCCCGGACACAACTGGAGTCGTGACCAACCGCGATGTGGATTTCCGCGAGAGGCGGCCGGACACGGTCACTCTTCCGCAGTTCTTCAAGAACAACGGCTGGCGCTCGATGCGCGTGGGCAAGATCTTTCACATGGGCGTGCCCGGCGGCGTGGGCACGATGACGCATCAGGATCCACCGTCGTGGGACGTCTCGATCAGTCCGCCCGGCGACGAGCACGAGAGCGTCGGTCCGGGCGGCGACCCCAATCCCGACTTGCGCCACGGACTCAAGATGCAGTGGGTCCAGACAGCCACGGCCGAGGGCCAGGCGGACGATGCCGCGGCGGACACCGCGATCGACCTCCTGCGCGAGTCCGCGAGCGACCCGTTCTTCCTCGGTCTCGGATTCGTCCGGCCGCACACTCCCTTCGTGGCTCCCTCGAGATTCTTCGACATGTATCCGCTGGACGATGTAGAGCTGATCGACAACCCGCCCGACGATCTAGACGACATCCCGGCGCCCGCCAAGAACCTCAGGCCCTTCCTCTGGCACCAAATGGGCATGAGCGAGGAGAACCAGCGAATCTCGTTGCGCGGCTACTACGCCTCTGTGTCGTTCATGGACGAGCAAGTCGGACGGGTGCTCGACGAATTGGACCGGCTCGACATCGCGGACCGCACGGTCGTGGTCTTTTTCGGCGACCACGGCTGGCATCTGGGCGAGCACACTCACTGGCAAAAGATGAGCCTCATGGAGGAATCCGTGCGGGCGCCTCTGATCATTTCCGCACCCGGGGCACGCGGCGCCGGGCGATCATCCCAAGCACTGGTCGAATTCGTCGACTTCTACCCGACGCTGGCAGACCTCTGCGGTCTCGCGCCGCCGAGCAATCTCGAGGGAGTCAGCCTCGCCCCGCTGCTGGACGACCCTTCGGCCTCTGTCAAGGACGCGGCATTCTCGCAGGTCCAATGGGAAGACCGTATCTTCGGCCGCACCGTGCGCACGGATCGGTTCCGATACATCCGCTGGGAGGGAGATGGCGGCGGCGAGGAGCTCTATGATCACGAGAACGATCCGCGCGAATTCACGAACCTAGCCCAAGCTCCGGAATTCGCTGCGGTTCTGGACGAAATGCGGTCTCGCCTGAACCAAGGGCCTCCGAAGCCAGACGCCTGAACGCCCGCCGGAGACGATCTCAAGAATCGCTTCCGAACGGTCAGGCCACGCGATGCGACGACTCGCCGGCAAGGGCTGCGATCACGTTGTCGACCGCCATCTGCAACCCTGCCTCTAGTGCCTCGGCTGTCACGCCGCCCGAGTGTGGAGTCATGACGACATTCGCCAATGCGGTCAGGGGGTGCCCCTCGGGAATTGGCTCCTGATCGAAGACATCGAGCCCGGCGGCGCGAATCCGCTTGGTGGTCAGGGCCTCGATCAGCGCCCGCTCGTCGGCCACCGCGCCGCGGGCCGTATTCACCAAGATTGCCGAGTCCTTCATCAGACCGAATTCGCGTCGACCCACCATGCCCGCAGTCTCGGGAGTCAGGCGTACGTGCAGGCTCACGACATCGCTGTCCCGGTAGAGGTCGTCCAAGTCGACTAGTTCGACGCCGATCTCGTCGAGCGGCTTGCCCGCGGGTCGGCGCGTCCACGCTATCACCCGCATGCCGATGCCCTTGGCGATCCGCGCGGTCTGCAGGCCGATCGCGCCGAGACCGACCACTCCCAGCGTCTTCCCGTGCAACTGCGTGACGAAACCGCGCGGCCATGCCCCCCGCTTGGTCTTGAAGTCGATCCTCGGGATGTCTCGCGCGACGGCGAGCATCAGCGCGAGCGTGTGCTCGGCCATCGCTACGGCGGATACGCCGGGGGTGTTGGTCACGACGACACCGTGCCGCTTGGCCGCTCCGAGATCGACATGGTCCGTGCCCGTGCCCCAAAGGGACAGCGCTCGCAGTCCGGGGCACGCTGCGAACACTTGCTCCCCGAATGCGATGGAGGAACGGATGTTCACGACCCCAGGGGCATCGCCGATGCGCTCCACGAGTACCGCCGTCGATGCCGGCAAGCTGTCGTGATAGTGGATTTGCGCCCGATCGTTCAGTGACTTGAACGCGCCGCTCGGGCCTAGAACTGGGGGGAAGTCGTCAGGTACGACGATCGTGGGTCTGTCCATGTGGCTGAGATCCTATGCAAGCGGGCGCCGCCGACGATTACCGGAACACGCAGTACAGCACGATGATGGTCACGCAGAGTGCCAGCGCCAAGCGGCGGGGATCCGTACCCTCGCCTATCCAGCGTCGGGTCAATGCGTTGAGCGGGTTTTCCCATGTCAGGCCATCGACCTTTTCCGCGGGCGGGGGCGGCGTGATCCGGCTCACCGCGAAAAAGACCGCGCTGCAAATCACCGTCATCAAGAACGCCTGCAGCATGAACGGAATGCCCCAGCCCTCGGTGATGAGCTTGTAGCCGTTGGCGTCCTTGAAGTCGAGGACGAAGGCGGTGGCGCCCATCAGGAATCCGAATACCAGCGTGGTCACCGCCGCTTGGGACGTGCCGCGCCGCCAGAAGACGCCCCACAGGAACACGGTGGTGATCGCGGGAGCGAGCGCGGCGCCGATCTCCTGCACCGCCTCGAAGATGCTGGAGAACTTGTCCCCTTGCGTGGACCACAGCATCGCCAGCAGCATCACTACGACAGCGCTCCAGCGCCCGATGCGAACCTGGGCCTCGTCGGTGGTCGAAGGGCGCACGCGGGCCACGATGTCAACGGCGAAGAGGGTCGCGCAGCTATTCAGCGCCGCCGCGATCGTGCTCATCAAGGCCGCCAGCAACCCGGCCGAGATCAGGCCCCGCAGTCCGGTCGGCACCAGCTCCTGGATCAGCATGGGCAGCACTTGATTGGCGTTGTCGCCGATCCGGTCGCCGAACAGCACGTAGCCGACCACGCCCGGCAGCACCAGAATGAACACCGGCAGCACCTTGATGAAGCCGGCGAAGAGCGGGCCGATCTGCGCGTCGTGCTCGGAGCGCGCGGCCAGGACTCGCTGCACGATGGTCTGGTCCGTGCACCAGTACCAAATGCCGAGGACGGGATAGCCCAAGAGCACGGAATACCAAGCCAACCCCACCGAGTTGTCGCTCCAGACCATGCTCAATTGCCGCGGCCGGAGTTCCGCCCGGAAATCCGCCATCGTGCTGATGCCTTGCTCCGGGAGCGCGGCGATCGCCAGCGCCGTCACCAGAATCGAGCCGCCGATCAGCAGCACGGTCTGGATCGTCTCGGTGACCACCACGGCCTTCAGTCCGCCCAGCACGGTGTAAATCCCCGTGACGATCGAGATGATCAGGATGGACGTGACGACATCGACGCCGAAGAACTGCTTGAATACCGTGGCTCCGGCGTACAGGCTCATGCCGATATGAATGAACAAGGCGCCGAGGATCGCCATGAACGCGAGGAACGAGCGCGCGGCGGCGTTGAATCGGCGCTCGAGATACTCGGGCAGCGTCTCGATCTTGTTGCGGAAGTAGAACGGGGCGAAGAAGAGCGACAGGATCACCAGCGTGAACGCCGCCATCCACTCGAAGTTGCCCCAGACCAAGCCCTCGTTGTACCCGGACGCCGCCAGGCCCACCAAGTGAATCGTCGAAATGTTCGAGGCGAACAGGGCGGCGCCGATCATGACCCAGCCGAGTGAGCGGCCCGCGAGGAAGTACGCCTCGCCGGTCATCTGCTTCCAGCGCACCGATAGCACGCCGACGGCGAGGATCCCGACCATGTAGGCGACGATGATGGCCAAGTCGGCGGGAGGGATGCTAAGCCCTTGAGAATCCATGGGAGTTCACGAGTGTAGACGAGCGGCGGCGGGCGCGGTCAGCCGGTGGGCCGGGGAGGGTTGGCCCAGTGGCTGTCGGGGTCGCTGCCGCTCACGATCACGCCCTTGCGGTTCCAGCCGAGGTAGGCCCGCACTTCCGCGGCGCAATAGCGCAGGGTGAGCCCGCACCTGCGCCGATCCGATTCGTTGGCCTCGGATCCGTGCAACAGCAAGTCGGCATGGAGCGAAATCTCGCCCGCGCGCAACTCGTTGTCCACGGGTTCGCCGAGGGCTTCCGCGTCTGGCACGGTCTGGTTGAGAACGTTGGACCGGTCGCCGTCGTCGAGTTGGAAACCGAGCAGCCCGCGCATGTGGGAACCGGGGATGAAGCGCATGCAGGCGTTGGCCGAATCGGCGTCGTCGATGGCCAGCCAGACGGTGACGGTCTTGGACGGAGTCAGCGGCCAGTAGCTCGCGTCCTGATGCCAAGCGACGCGCTTGCCGTCCCGCGGCATCTTGCAGAAATAATGGCAGCCCCATCCGACGACGTTCGGCCCGAGCAGATCCCGCACGTAGGAGACGATGCCCGGATGCGTCAGCAGGTCGTACGCATCCCCGTGCCGCAAGTGGGCGGAACTGATCGAATAGCTGTCCCCGCCATCGGCAAGCACTGCTTTGAGAAGTTGGTCGAACCGCGCGCGGACACCCTCCATCTCGCGTCCGGAGAGCACCCGGATGCCCGTCAGGAAGCCGCGGGCGTTGAACTCGGAGAGTTGGTCGTGGCTCAAGGCCTGTGGATCCTCGCACCGAGCGGGATAGAACGCAATCTGGCGCTCGACCGTGCGGAGGTCGTCCAGACCGGGAGCGATCGCGAACTGATCCACTGCGTCCATGGCCTTCTGGAATGATAGCGCGTGGCGGGGCTTGAATCATTGCCTGACACGATTGTTCCTGCCCTTGTCTTCAAGTCCTCCGCAAGCGCGGGCGTCAGCGACCGGGCGGGCGCCTCCGTCACCCTTGCAATCAGAAATCGCAATATTGTTTGTTACGATTTAAAGTAGTGGGGTGCGGTTGTCGGCGCCCCGACACGAGTCCACCGTGTTCCCGCGATTCCTACTAGCGGTAGTGTGCCTACTCGGAGGGCTCGGGTGCGGAGTCCTGTCGACGACCAAGGAACTGCCTGCGTCAGCCCCTCTGCTGACAGCCAGTCGCCAAGAACTCATCGAGACGGTGCGCCGGATCGCCCGGATTGAGTCGCTGAAGGCCGTCACCGACACCACGCTCACGCTGCAGACCGAGGATCGCAGCGAGGAGACCCGCTACCGCAACGTGCGCGGGGCGCTGGTCACCCGCAGGCCGGCGTGGATCCGCACGTACGGAGAGACCCCCGGAGGCATCGCCAAGGTCTACGACATGGTCTCCGACGGGCGGAAGTTCCAAGTCCACGTGCCCTGGCAGAATCGCGTCTACGAAGGACTGAACGAACTCTCCGAGATCGCCAAGAACCGCTTCAAGAACCTGCGCCCCCAGCATATTCTCGACGCCATCATGCTCAATCCGGTCGATGGCGAGGGGGAAGTCCTGCTCGATGTCGAGACGTACGGCAGCGCGGGCTACCAAGTCCTGCTCCAGATCGAACGCAGCGAGGACGGGGAGCCGCTGATCCGGCGCAAGTTCTGGTTCAACCGGTCCGATCTGCAATTGGCGCGCTTGATGATCCTCGACGACCGCACCGAAGTCGTGACGGACGCGTGGTACCGTGAGTGGCAGGAAGACAACGGACTGCCCTTCCCTCGGTTTATCCGAATCGAGCGACCCCAAGACGGGTACGAACTGGAAATTGAAATCTTGCGTCCGGGCGTCAATGCGGAAATCCCGGACGAGTCCTTCGAACTCGCGCTGCCGCGCGATGTCGAGGTGCATAGCGTTGGCGACGAGCCTTCCTCTGCATCCTGAGCCCGCCCCATGATCCAGCGACTCGTAATCCGGAATCTCGTGCATCGTCCGATCCGCACGGGACTGACGATCGTGGCCGTGGCCGTCGAAGTCATGATGATCGTCATGATGGTCGGCGTATCGGAAGGACTGTTGCAAGAGACGCTGCGACGCACCCGGGGCGTGGGCGCGGATATCCTCATCCGCCCGCAAATCAGCGGGGCCACGATTTCGGGCGCGGACATCTCCGAGAAACTGCCCGGGATGCTCATGGAGCGTTTCCCGCAAATCTCCCAAGCCATGGGCGCGACGGTGTTCACGCCCGGCAACCTGCAAACGATTACGGGTGTCGATTGGGAGCAGTTCGACCGGATGAGCGGAGGCATCGTGATCTTCGAGGGCCGGTCGTACGCGGCGCCGTACGAGGCGGTTGTCGACGAGGTCTACGCCCGGCAGGAATCGGTCGGCGTCGGCGACAGCATCGAACTCATGGGGCGCGAGTTCGATCTTGTGGGCGTCGTCGAAACAGGCAAGATGTCCCGAGTGTTCATCCCTCCCGAGACGATGGGCGACCTGCAGGGATGGCAGGGTCGCTTCAGCCAAGTCTATTTGAAGCTCACCGACCCCGCCGGGGCACGCCCACTGATCGAGGAGCTGCGGACACTCATGCCGAATCGCTCCGTCACCTCCGTGGAGGACTTCCTCGCCCTGTTCGCGACCAGCGTCCGGCAGATGTCCTCGCAGTTCGTCAACATCATCATTGCCATCGCAGTCGTGATCGGCTTCATCGTCGTGATGCTGGCGATGTACACAGCCATCTTGGATCGCACACGGGAAATCGGGATTCTGAAAGCTATCGGAGCGTCCCGCGCCTACATCGTTGGCATGGTCATGCGCGAGACGATCTTCGTGAGCGCATTCGGCATCGTGCTGGGCTTCGGGCTGAGCGTGGCGGGACAGGAGCTCGTCGCGATCCGCTATCCGCTGATCCCGGTTCTGATGCTCCCGGAGTGGATGGCGGGAGCCGCCGCGCTGACCATCGTCGGATCGGTCGCGGGAGCACTATACCCGGCTTGGAAGGCAGCCAAGGCGGATCCTTGCGAGACGCTCGCTTACGAATGAGGCACGGCCCCCGATGATAGACGCCCCCATTATCGAGGTCGAGAGCCTGCGCAAGGTGTTTCGGTTCGGAGGCGTCGACGTGCCGGCGCTCAGAGGGGTCTCGCTGGAGATCGAGTCGGGGGAGTTCGCCGCCGTGCTCGGCCCGTCGGGTTCCGGAAAGTCGACCTTGTTCCACGTCATCGGCGGAATGCTGGCTCCGACGAGCGGGAGCGTCCGCGTGGGCGGTCACGAACTGCTCAATCTGACAGACTCCGAGCGGACGCAGCTGCGCAAGTCCATGGTGGGCTTCGTGTTCCAGAGGTTCAACCTGATCGCGACGCTGACTGCCGAGGAGAACATCCGCATCGCCCAGCACATCGCGGGCACTTCGAGCGATGACGAGAGCCATCTCGATCAGATTATCCGGATTCTCGGGATCCAGCACCGCCTGCGCCACAAGCCCTACGCCCTGTCGGGCGGGGAGCAGCAGCGCGTCGCGATCGCGAGGGCCTTGGTGAACCAGCCGCGCATCGTGCTGGCCGACGAGCCGACGGGCAACTTGGATTCGGAGAACTCCCTCGCCGTCCTAGACACGCTGAAGAGGCTCAACAAGGAACTCGGCCAGACCGTGGTGATGATCACTCACGATGCCGACGCCGCAGCTCGCTGCACGGATCGCGTCATACGCATGAAGGACGGACGCGTCGTCTAACGCCCTCGCGCGACGCAGCTGTGCGATCCGGCACCTAGATCGGGGCGGGCGCCCGGATACTCGAAACCCGCGGATTCGCGACGCAAGGCTACGGATCTGAGCCGACCTGCGCTGGCCGTCGCGCGCCGGCTTCAGTTCCCGTAGATCCGTTGGTACATTTCGCGGTTGCGTATGATCGACTGGACGTAGCCGCGCGTCTCGCTGAAAGGAATCGTCTCCACGAACTCGGCCGCGTCATCGAACGGCCCGAGCGCCATCCACTGCGGGATGCGCCGCTCGCCCGCGTTGTAGCCCGCGAGCGCTTTTTCCAACTCGCCCTCGAATTCAGCTAGCACGTTCTTCAGGTGGAACGTGCCCAAGCGCAGGCTGACATCGGGAATGGTCAGCTTGCGGTTGGAAAACCCTGGAATTTCAAGCCTGCGGAATAGGAGCCGCCCGGTGGCGGGCATGACTTGCATCAAGCCCAGTGCCCCGGCGCTCGAACGGGCGCTGGGATTGAATTCCGACTCCTGACGAATGAGTGCAGCGACTAGGTAAGGGTCCAAGCCATGGCGCTTGGACCGAGCGCGCAAGGTATCCTCCCACCCGATCGGGAACAGATACCGCCAGGACTCCTCGTCGAGCGTCTCGATCGGAAACCGCAAGTACCCGAATGCGTACCGCTTCATCGCACGCACAGCCAGGAAGTGCTCGTCGCGGCGGGTATGCAGCCGCCCCAACTCGCGGCCAACGAAGTGGGCGTCGCTGTTGCGGTAGTCGGCCCGATGGAGTTCCTCGCTCGCATCGGCATCGAACCCGAGCGAAGCGAGCAAGCCGGCCAAGTCCAACATCGCTCGCGTGTCCGCCGAAGGCGCGGAATCAAGCTTCCGGGCCGACGGCAGCGCATTCGCGATCCATTGCGGGATCTTCGCGCCGGGACGGTCGAATTCTCTAGACGCCAGGAAGCCGTAGTAATGATGCGGGAACGCCTCGACGATCGCCCGATAGAGGCCCTGCGCTTCGGTCCGGCCTCCCTCTTCGTCGTTCAAGCGCGCGAGCCAGTACATCGCCGCCGAAGCCGTCGCCGAAGCGGGATAGCGCGTGACGTGCTCGCCGAGCAACTTGCGCCGCTGGCCGGAGTCATCGAGCCACGCCCGCCAGCAAACCTTCCAATGCGCGTACGGCGCGTGCTCGCCCTTGGGAAAGGCCTCCGCCAGACGCCCGAACCATTTCGGATACTCCTTCCGGTTGTCTTGCAGGTAGTAGTAGTTCCCGACTGTCAGCAGCGCTTCCTCGTACCATTCGGAGCCCTTGTGCCGTGCGGCGAGCTTGTCCACGCTGGAGTGCATCTGCTGCACGAGCCGCTTGCGACGCTCCAAGGCGCTCAGCAAGTACAGGCGCTCCGCATCTAGCGCGGGATCCTTGGGACGGGCCTTCGCGAGAGCCGCGTATGCCGCCGTCGAACTCCTGCGGGAATAGTCCGCCGCGCCGCGATGGACGATCGCCCGGTCTCGGTCGGTTCCGGTCAGCCCAGCAGAGAGCGCCCTTCTGAATTCCGCGGATGCGTCGGCGTACTTCCGGCCCGCGCGGAGCTTCTCGGCTCGATCCAGCCGCCACGTGGCCGGGGCGTCCGGGTAGGCCTCGCCCATCCGGGCGCGCAAGCTGTCCAATTGCCTCTCGGAAGCCTCCGCTTGGTCGCTGAACGGGAACCGGTAGTATGCCTGCCGGTACAGGCTCACGGCATCTCTCGAATTGCCGTCAAGGTGTTCGACGCGACCCGCGAGATACAGGCGGACTGGCTCTTCCAGCGGCCCGCCCTCGTCCTTGACCAAGGACCGGGCCTCGTCCCACCGTCGCAACCGCAAGAGGCTCTCGACCCGCAAGCGCATGGCTGCCGAACGGAATCGACTGCCCGGATAGTCCCGCAAAAAGGTCTCCAAGGAGTCCAGCGACCTCTCGAAATCCTCGGCGAGCACGATGCATCGCGCCCGGTAGTAGGCCGCATAGTGGTCAATTTCGCCCAGCTTGCCTAGGGCGGCAGACAGCGCCTGCTCGGCATCTTCATAGTTCTTGTCGGCATACCGAGCCATGCCGAGGGAGTACAGCGCGAACGCCCGCTCCACGCCCGCGGCCTTCCCCGCGAACGCCTCGAGGGATCGATAGCGCTCGGGTGTCCTGTCGGCGAGCAGCTCTCGACTCAGGTCTCCCAGGTCGGACGAGATCTTCGTCGCGCCAGGGGCGAACGGCAACAGGGTCACCGCTACGAGGAATGCGAGACACCAAGACCTTGCAATGCCAGGCGAAGCGGCCCGGTGCAAGGCCGGCCTGAAGTCTATGGGCCGGATCCTACTCATCTTGGTCGTCGCCGGATTCGGGACGCGAGCCGAGGGCTTCGATCCACGCTTCGCTGGCCTGGACCAAGGCTTCGATCGCGGCTGGCGCCACCACGGGCTCGTTAGCGAGCAAAACGCCCAGCACGGTGTCTCTCAACACCACGGGATGGACGCTGACTGCGTCTTCGTCACCGTAGCCGAGGCCCTGGCTCAATCGTCTCGAGAGGTTCTGCTGCGAGCCCTTCGTTACCACTGTGTCCCGGCTTTCGACCGCGTGCGCGATAGCGGGCGCGCCGACCAGCCCGAGCGACAGCTTCCGCATGCCGTCCGCGTCGGGGCACGTTCCGTTGCCCGCTGCGCGAAATCCGATCAGTCGACCGCCACTGCGGAGCAAGAGAGCCGAACGCGTGCAGAACTGCGGAGCCACATCGACCAATTCGGAGAGCGCCTCGACCGCATCGGACGTGGCGCGAATCTTGCGAATGGCCCGGGCCAGTCCCTCCAAGTGGCCCTTGGTCTCAGCGAGGAGCCCTTCCAAGCGCTCCTGATCCTCGGCGGCCTTAGCCTTCGTAGCGCGAATCGTCTCGTCCCGCTCTTGGATCTCAGCCGTCAGAGCCTCCGTCACGCGAGCGAGTTCGGCGGAAGCGACTCCCGCCACGGCGGCACTCAAGGTGGAGGCGTGATCTCGGCAAAGAGTCTCGATCTCCCCTTGCCAAGAACGGCGCTGATCCTGCTGCGAAGTTTCTCTTGGATCGGCGTCGGGCACGCAGTGCTATTGTATCGAATGCTCGCGGTTCGGATTGCGGAAGCCGCGTCACGCGCATGGTGGAAATCGAAGGACAACTCGCGGTCGTTACAGGAGGCAGCCGGGGGATCGGTTACGCCATCGCCAAAGCCCTGTTGCGAGCGGGGGCCAGCGTGGCAATCTGCGGGCGCGACAATACCCGACTGGCACGGGCGGTCAAGGAGCTCTCCGCGTTCGGGACCGTAGAGGGACTTCGGTGCGACGTAGGAATCTGGCACCAAGTCGAAGATTTCTTCCGCTTTGTCGACAGCAAACTTGGCGGCGTCGATATCTTGGTCAACAACGCCGGGGTCGGCCGCTTCGGTGCCATTCACGAGTTGCAGCCGGCGGACTGGGACGAGGTCATTCGCACGAACCTGAGCGGGCCGTTCTACTGCTCGCATTTGGCAGTTCCCCGCATGCTGAAGCGCGGCGCCGGGTTCATCTTGAACATCGGCAGCTTGGCGGGAAAGCATCCCTTCGCGGGCGGTGCGGCGTACAACGCCTCGAAGTTCGGATTAGCCGGCTTCACGGAATCGATCATGCTCGACGTGCGGCACGACAACATCCGCGTGAGCACGATCATGCCGGGAAGCGTGCAAACGGAGTTCCGGCCGGGTGGCGTGGAAAACGGCGATTGGAAGCTGGACCCGCAAGCGATCGCCGAGACTGCGCTGCACCTCATCAAGACCCCCGCCCGCAATCTGGCCAGCCGGGTCGAGATGCGACCGAGCCGACCGCGACGCAGGTAGCCAAGTATTCAGCGATCTACGCTTGCAAGGTGGGTCGAATGCGACCCGTCGCAAAGTGAACGCGCGCCGGATCTCGGGATTCGGAGCTATTGCGTTGTCACAGCAATGTTTGGAGATGCGATGCGTGCTGAGCCGATGGGGGATCGCTGGGGGCCGAGCGGGTGGCGCACGGTAGGCGCGTCAACCGCGCGGCAGCACTGATCGTGGTCGCGTTCGCGCTCCCAAACTCCCAGAGGATTCCGAGGCGGGCAGTGCGAGTGCTGGCAGCTTCCGGCGTCACGCCCAGGCTAGCGGCTCCCGCCAATAATCTCGAGCGGGCACGACCGGCTTCACATGCCCCACACCTCGACCGGCGTGCCTTCAATCTGCTCGCTCCGATGGAAGATCTTCTCCTCCCATGGCTTCTCACTGCGATCGAAGATCACCAAGTGGCCCGCATCCGCGCCGCACCGGTCCATGTAGCCCGCCGTCTGCGGCAAGCCCTTCTCAAGCGTCCCTGCCAAGTGGCCCCGCAGGATCTTGCATTCGATCACGAACCGTTGCATGCCCTGCGGGCCCGGCCACCGGACCAGCAGGTCGACCCGCTGCCGTCCCAGTCCGTACTCCCGGGCGATGCGGCCGCCCCCGTTGAACACGCGCTGCAGGAACGCTTGCAGCAGCAGTTGCGGCCCGGCCTCTTGGTACTCGAACTGCTGCAGCCAATGCTCCGAATTCTCGCGGAAGAACTGCTGGAACGCTTCCAGCAGCTTGCCTACGTTCAACGTGCCGTCGTCGTTGACGTACCAGGCAGGTTCCACCCGGATGTGCTCCTGGACCCCGGAGGTCAGCTCCCGCGGCACCACTTCCGCGTAGATCGGATTGGCGATGCGGGGCGGCGGGTCCAGCGCCACCAAGCCGAGGTCGCGGACATACTCCAGATCGCGCGCGGTGGAGCTGGGCTGCGAGGCTCCGCTCAGCATGGGCTCGACCACGCGCTGCACACGCTCCTCCTGCAACTTGTCGGCGAGCTGGTCCAGATGCACCACCCGGCCTTGGATGAGGACTTCCTGGGCCGCGAGGATGTCGTCCTCGGTGATGACGCGGCTGCGGTCGCGCCCCTGCGGGCTCTTGAAACAGGCTTCGTGGCACAAGGCGTTCACCAGCCACGGCTGCCCCTGCGTCTGCGTCCACACGCGTTCCAGCGCCTCGGGGCCGAACTTCTGGCCGGTCTCGGCTGTGTGCTGGCCGACCAGAGCCTCCACTTCCGCTCGCCCGAAGTCCCCCAGCCGCAACGAATCGGCGCTGATGTTGAACGCGCTGCCGCCCACGACAATCTTACCCGTCGATGTGCGAATCCGGTAGTCGCGCAGGTCGCGTACGCCGCAAAGCACGACGCTGTGCGGGAACCCGTCCGGCCTTTCGTCGTAGCCGGAGCGCAGCTGGCGCAGTACCGACAGCAGCGTGTCGCCCACCAAGGAGTCGATCTCGTCGATCAGCAGCACCAAAGGACGCAGGTCGGATTCAGTCCAGCGCTGCAAGGTACTCCAGAGCGCAGTGGCCGGCCTGCCGCCAGCCAGCACTTTGCCCACGATGCCCTCCAGCGAGTCGTCTCCGAGCACCCTCCGCGCACGCCCCGCCAGCGCATCGAGAATCCCCGCCATTGCTTCCCGAATGTCCTCGGACCACGCTTCGCCGGCCTCGATGTTGACGTACAAGCAACGATAGTCGCCCTCGGCACCGCTGTTGAGATGGTCTTGGAGGGCCTTCAGCGTCGATGTCTTGCCGGTCTGCCTAGGCGCATGCAGGATGAAGTATTCCTTGTCGCGGATCAGCTCGAGGATGTACTCCAAGTCGATGCGTTCCAACGGTGGAATGCAATAGTGTTCGGCCGGTACGACCGGCCCGGAGGTCTTGAACTTGCGCATATTCTCTATGATGACTGTTCCCCGTCGATCATAGCGGAGACCTCGATCCAGGGATTATCAGTGATCAGGAGTGTAGAGGCGTGTAGTCTGTATGAACCTGAATACGCACACCGAAGGGGCCTTCTGCAAGGCCTTCGCGCTGGCGCGGGCGCGGGAACTGGTCCGCTGCATCGAGTTGCGCTACACGCCGAAGCGCGGGAGTTGGCAGAACGTCGCGGAGGGCGCTCCGACGCGCCAATGCATGCGCGGGCGGCGGACCGGGGATCTAGAGGGGTTGCGCCGCGAGACCGGGGCGTGGACTGGCAGATGACAGTCGCTGACGCCCGCTGAAAACTCAAGTCAGTCTATCCCAAGCTTGTCCTGTGACGAAGCACTAGCTCGCGGTACGCTCGCTGACCAGATCGTAGACTCTCTCCAAAGCCCCTGCGAGGGCATCCGGGTTTCGGCCTCCGGCCTCGGCCATGTCCGGCCGGCCGCCGCCACCGCCCCCCACCAACTGGGCGACCGAGCGAATCACCTGCCCGGCATGCACGCGCTTGCCCGCGATGTCCTTCGTCGCAGCCGCGATCAACGCAACGCGTCCGTTCTCCACCGTTCCAAGCACGACCAAGGCCGTTCCGAGCTTGAGTCGAAGCGTATCCACCAGCGGCCTCAGCTGGGCGCGGTCGATACCCTCCAGCTTCGCCGCCAGCACTTGCATGCCATCGATCTCGCGGGCTTGGGATACCAATGCATCGACCCCCGACCGAGCCAGCTTGGCCTTGAGCTGCTCGATCTCGCGCTCTTGTTCGCGCCTTTCCGCCAACAGCTTCTCCAAGGCCGCGAGGAGTCCCCTATCGCGAACCTTGAGCATCGCCGCCATTCGCTGGGCATCGCCCGAGATCTCTCGATATCGACGGAACGCGCTTTGACCCGTGAGGGCCTCGATTCGCCGCACCCCTGCGGAGCTGCTCATCTCGGCGGCGATCTTGAAAACCCCGATCTCGCCGGTGCGGGCGACATGCGTGCCCCCGCAGAGTTCCGAGCTGTAGTCATCGATGCTGACGACGCGCACGCGATCCAAGTACTTCTCGCCGAAGAGCGCCATCGCACCGCCGCGGACAGCCTCGTCCAAGTCCTTGCCTTCGGTGATCACGGCCGAGTCCAGCAAGACGCGCTCGTTGACGAAGTTCTCGATCTCCTCGATCTCGGCGGGTTCGATCGGAGCGTAGTGGGTGACGTCGAAGCGGAGTCGGTCGGGATCGACGACGCTGCCGGCTTGCTTGGCGTGGGTTCCGAGAATTTTCCGCAATGCCGAGTGCAGAAGGTGCGTCGCGGTGTGATTGCGCCGCGTCGCATCCCGGAGCGTGGCATCGACAGCACCTTCCAACTTGTCGCCGACTGCAATTTCCTGCAGAACCGCTACCTTGTGGACGGTCGTGCCCCGCACGGGAGCACGGACATCCAGCACTCGAGCCACTTCCTCGGTTCCGCGACGGAAAAGACCGCGATCCCCGACTTGGCCGCCGGCCTCGGCATAGAAGGGGGTCCTGTCCAGCACGATTTCGGCGTCGCTGCCCGCGGAAACACTCGCAACCGCCGCTCCGTCCTGGAGGATCGCGACCACCTCCAATCCCGACTCCTGGATCCTGTCGTACCCGAGGAATTCGGTGCCTCCGTCGGCACTGATCGCCGAGACCGCCGCAGGGACCTCGTCGTCAGCGCGTCCCCCGCCCTTCCAGCTCAGTCTCGCCCGCTTGCGCTGGGCATCCATTTCCGATTCGAAGCCGGCGATGTCGATCGCCAAGCCGCGTTCGCGAGCCAGCTCCTGCTGCTCGTCGATGGACAGACCGAAGGTGTCATAGAGGCGAAATGCGGAGGCACCCGGAATCGTGCCATTGGAAACCTTGGCCAGAGCCGCTTCAAACTCGCGTTCCGCGACAGCGAAGTTGCGTTCGTAGCGCGATTCCTCGTCGCGGACGATCTTCGCCACGCGATCCACGGAACCCTGCAACTCGGGGTAGGCCGCCTGCATTCGATTCGCGACGAAGCCGGTTAGCTCGTGCAGAAACAATCCTTCGAAACCGGCCAGTCGGGCGTGGCGCAAGCCCCGGCGGATGATCTTGCGCAGCACGTACCCGCGGCCCTCGTTCGACGGCACCACGTCATCGTGGATCAGGAATGTCGCCGCGCGACTGTGGTCGGCGACGATCCGGAGAGCGACATCGGTCTCGGGCCGCGCGCCGTACTCGATGCCGAGGAGGCCGCCGGCGCACTCGATAATCGGCCGAAACAGATCGGTGTCGAAATTCGAGAGCTGGCCCTGCAAGACTGCAGCGGTGCGCTCCAAGCCCATGCCGGTGTCAATGGAGGGCTTGGGAAGCGGATGCAAGTTGCCCGCGTCATCCCGGTCGAATTGCATGAAGACTAGATTCCAGATTTCGACATACCGGGACGTGTCCGCCGGGAAGGGCTCGTCCGGCTCGCCGGGCTCGAGCCCCGACGGGCCGTAGTCATAGAAGATCTCCGAACACGGGCCGCAGGGGCCGGTATCTCCCATTTGCCAGAAGTTGTCCTTCTCGTCGCAACGCGCGATGCGACTGCGAGGGATGTCGGTGACTTCGGCCCACAAGCGCTCGGCCTCGTCATCCTCGCGGAACACCGTCACGTACAGGCGCTCCTTGGGAAGGCCGTAGACTTCGGTAACGAGTTCCCAAGCGAATCGGATCGCGTCCGCCTTGAAGTAGTCGCCGAACGAGAAGTTGCCGAGCATCTCGAAGAACGTGTGATGGCGCCGCGTGCGGCCGACGTTCTCGAGATCGTTGTGTTTCCCGCCGGCGCGCACGCACTTCTGGGAAGTGGTCGCTCTGGAATAGACTCGTCGCTCCTGGCCAAGGAACACATCCTTGAACTGGTTCATCCCCGCGTTGGCGAAGAGCAGGGTGGGGTCGCGCGCCGGGACTAGCGAGGAGCTAGCAACCCGGCGATGGCCCTGCGACTCAAAGTAGTGCAGGAACTGCTCGCGAATGTCGTCACCGGACATGGGCGTTGCGCTGGCCGAGGCATTCGCGTCGGCGCGAATTCCACATTTTACTGCCTGCCCATGGAGCACCCCTGAAACAGTGGGGATCGGACTGCGCATCGGATCGAATCTACAAGCGAACGCAAGGCTTGGCACGGCGTGGCAGCGAGGCGCGAAGCGGATCCCTGTCCATGCCGTGATTCGCGGTGCAGCCAGCGATCAAGGTCGGCACTCGACGAGTCAGATCCGCTCCAGCGATCACTCATGCTCGGCGAATCAGCAGTCCACCTAACGGTCCCGCAATGCGGGGCGCATGGATGGCAAGGTGGTGAGACTCTGATCAAGGCGGGCGCGGAGCGCCCCCCGATCAACTGCCGACAGCCATACCCGTCAGTTCTGAGAACGCCCCCGGCGTCGTTGCGGAGACTGACCGCGACCGGGCGTTACCATTCCAAGCATTCCCAGTCCGCGAGGTTCTCGACCGAGAGTCCCGAGATCGTGGCCACGCAGTCGGCACCGCTGGCGAGCACGTCGGCGGCGTTGCCGAGGGTGATGCCTCCGATTGCCACCAGCGGCTTGTCGGTAATCTCCCGCGCCTCCGCCACTCCTTTCAACCCGACAGTCGGGTCGGGGTTCTGCTTGCTCCCCGTCGCAAAGACCGGACCGATCGCGAGGTAGTCCGCTAGGCCGCACTCCGCCTGCCTCAACTGGGTGCAGTTGTGGGTCGAGTAGCCCAGGAACATCGTTTCGCCGATGAGGGTTCGAACTTCGCTCGGGGGAAGGTCGTCCTGGCCGACATGCAGGCCGTCCGCCCGCAGAGCCATCGCGATGTCCGCCCGGTCGTTGATTACAGCAAGGGTCCCCGAACGGCGCAGGATCTCGCAAACATCCTGCGCTTCTTCGAATCGCTTGCGCGTGAAACGCCCCTTGTGCCGGTACTGAGCGATGGAGACTGTCTCGGCAGCGGCAATGGCCTTGGCCAAGTCGGTGGCCGGGACGCCGAGCCTGTCCAAGTGAGCCGTGTCGATCACCGGGTAGACAGTCGGAAACCCTCCGGCACCCCATCGCCCAGGCTTGCCGCTAGAGCCTTCCCGTTCAAGTCTCGTCCGAGCCAAGGTAACCCTCAACCCTGTCGGCTAGCCGATTTCCATGATCTCCTTTTCCTTCAGGTCTCCCGCGTCGTTGATCTCCTTGATGCTGGCATCGGTGACCTTCTGCAACTCGTCGTGTCCGCGCCGACTCTCGTCTTCGGAGATTGCCTTGTCCTTCTCGAGGCGCTTGACGGCGTCGTTGGCATCGCGACGGATGTTGCGAACCGCCACGCGATGCTCCTCGACGACCTTGTGCAACCGGCGGACCAACTCCTGCCTGCGCTCTTTCGTCAGGGGCGGAATCGCCAACCGGATGATCTTGCCGTCGTTAACGGGATTGATTCCGAGCTCGGAGCTCAGGATCGCTTTCTCGATAGCACCGATCTGGGTGACGTCCCACGGCTGGATGGCCAAGGACGTCGAACTGGGTGTCGAAAGCGTGGCCATCTGATTCAGCGGCGTCAGAGTGCCGTAGTAGTCGATCTTGATCGGATCCAGCAGGGCGATCGACGCCCGACCGGTCCGAATGGTGGACATGGCGCGGCCGAGGTCGGTCACCGACTTCGCCATGCGGCTCTGCGCTTCGGACTTGATCTCATTGACGGTCTCGCCATGGATGTGTGTCATTCGATTCACTCCTCCCAGTGATCCAGCCTATTCCATCAGTGTGCCGTCGGCACTCCCGGCGGCGACCCGTGCGACGCTGCCATCGAAACCCAATCGGAACACTAGTACTGGAAGGTTGTTATCCCGGCACAGCGCGATTGCGGTGGCATCCATGACACCTAGTCTGTCCCTGAGCACCTGATCGTACGGCACCCTGCGATACATCACAGCATCCGCGTGGAGCGCTGGATCTTTGTCATACACGCCTGCGACCTTGGTAGCCTTGGCTAGCAGGTCAGCGCCAATCTCGACTGCACGCAGGGCCGCGGCGGTGTCGGTGGTGAAATACGGATTGCCGGTGCCAGCCGCGAAAATCACAACCTCGCCGCTCTTGATCGCGGCCAGCGCCGCATTCCGCGCATACGGTTCGGCCACCGGTGCCATGCGAATCGCGGTCATGACGCGGGCCGGGACACCCGAGCTTGCCAGCACGTCGGCCAGCGCGAGCGCGTTGATCGCCGTGCCGAGCATCCCCATGTAATCGGCCGTCGCACGATCCACGCCTTCCGTGGCAAGTTCGGCACCCCGTACGATGTTCCCGGCCCCGACGACCACGGCCATTTCGCAATTGAGGGCTCGCGCCGCACGAATCTCCTCCGCTACACTCCGCAACCGATCGCTATCGATGCCCCGTCCGCCGGATCCTGCGAGCATCTCACCCGAGAGCTTGAAGAGAACCCGTCGCCACCTCGGCGGCGACGGCTTATCGGAGGAGGCTGCGCCCGTCGGCATTCGCATGGCTCCAATGCGGGAGCGGCTTCCCATCATAGCCCCAGCATCGGATCGCGCCGGAACCCGGCTGCGATTCACTTTGCCACTCCAGAGTGATTCTGGCAGATCGGTGATCAGCGGGTCGCCCCGGACTGTTGCGTCGGACAGGCGCGTTCCCTCCGTCTGCTGACGCCGCTGGCCACACGGTCCACCGGGAGGTGCATGTAGCGAGCGAGCATTCATGCGGACACGAATCCGGATGCTGAAAAATATATCGAAAATTTCTGAAACCAGTAGCGATTCGTCGGCGTCTAGCCCCACAGCACAGGTTCAGTTACTGTGCGAGGAGGATCAAATGTCGATTTTCAGAACACTTCGCTTCGCGTTCTTCGTGGCGTCGATCGCATCAACCGCCAGCCTGTCGCACTGCGACAGCGCGAAGCGCGTTGTCAGCGAGATCACGCGCATCGTCAGCGCGCCAGTCACCCGCGACGCATCCGAAACCGAGGCGGACTACCCGCCATACGCGGATGTAGCCGCAACGGTTGTGCAGCGAGCCCGCTCCCTCTTCCCGGCATCGACCGAAGACGGGCAGGAGACCGTCGCCGGCAAGGGAGGTCGCGGCGCGGCGAATTCCTACGCCAAGGAGGCGCCGCGGGACGAGTGACAGGCCAGCACTATCGGGGGCGCCGCGATGTTGCGCCCCGACTTCGGGAACTCATCTTCGGCGCGTCGGCCGTTACCCTGCGGAAGTCGAATTCGCGAGATGGATTCGTCGCGCCGCGGTTGCGGGAGTCGGCAATCCCGGTACGCAAGGGCGGCAGGCAGTTCCAGCGCCTACGAGTCTTCGCCGACCTTGAATCGCTGGAACCGGCGCACCGTCATGTTCTCGCCCAATTTGGCGATCAAGCCTTGGATCATCTGACCCACGGTGGTGGAGGGTTCCTTGACGAAGGGCTGGTCAACGAGCACGATCTCCTCGTAGAACTTGCCCATCCGGCCATCCACGATCTTGTCAATCACGCGCTCCGGCTTGCCCTCCTGCAGGGCCCGGTCCCGCTGGATCTGGCGCTCCTTTTCCACCACCTCGGCAGGCACCTGCTCGCGGGTGATGTATTGGGGGTCAGCCGCGGCGATCTGCATCGCAACGTCCTTGACCAGTCCCTGGAATTCGTCAGTGCGAGCAACGAAGTCGGACTCGCAGTTCACTTCGACCAGCACGCCGAGCTTCGAGCCGGCATGGATGTAGCTTCCGATGACGCCCTCGTTCGCGGCACGTCCGCTCTTCTTCTGGGCGATCGCGACGCCCCGCTTGCGCAGATTGATCTCGGCGGCGGCCAAGTCGCCGTCGGCTTCCACCAAGGCTCGCTTGCAATCCATGAACCCGGCGCCGCTCTTGTCGCGGAGTTCCTTGACTAATTTCGCGCTGATCGCTGCCATGACCTACCTCCCGGCCTCGTTCCCCTTCTTGATTCCCCTTCCTTCGCGGACAGCCGGTCAGGCCTCCGCCGTCGCGGCGGCGGTTTCCGCCTCGCTGGCGTCCGTCGCGTCTTGGTCTTCCGCACCTTCCTCGGTTTCGGTCTCCGGGGGCGGCATCATGGCCCTGCCTTCGATTACCGCCTCGGCGATTTTCTTCGGGTACAGCCAAATCGAACGGAGCGCGTCGTCGTTGCCCGGAATCACGTAATCGACCTTGTCCGGGTCGCTGTTCGTGTCGACCACGGCGATGACGGGGATGTTGAGCTTGCGCGCTTCGTGAACCGCGATCTCTTCCTTGCGAGTGTCGATGACGAAGACCATGTCCGGGATACCGGGCATGTCCTTGATGCCCGCGATGTTGGCATCCAGCGCCTTGCGTTCGCGCTCCAAGCGCGAGATTTCCTTCTTGCTGCGCCCCTCGTACCCGTCTTCCTCGGCCAGCCGCTGCAGTTCCTTGTAGCGATCGAGCGACTTCTGGACGGTGAACCAGTTGGTCAGCAACCCGCCGAGCCAGCGGTGGTTGACGTAGTACATCCCGCAGCGCTTGGCTTCCTCGGCGATCGCTTCCTGAGCTTGGCGCTTGGTGCCCACGAAGAGGATCGTCTTCCCGAGACTGGCCTGTTCCGTGACGAACTGCAGGGCTTCCTTGAAGAGCTTGAGCGTCTTCTGCAGGTCGATGATGTGAATGCGGTTGCGCTCGCCGAAGATGTATTCCTTCATCTTCGGATTCCAGTGCTTGGTCTGGTGCCCGAAGTGAACGCCGGCTTCGAGCAATTCCTTCTTGGTGAGTGGCGTCACGATTCCTCCGTTGGCGGCTGTGCGCGGGTTAGCGGCGACCTTGACGCGGCCGCCCCGAGCGGCAGGATCCGTCCAAGCAGGATTTGAACCCTAGCCGCAAAATGGCGATCTCGGCAGCAACCTAGCGCTTCGAGTATTGGAAACGCTTGCGCGCGCCGGGCTTGCCGTACTTCTTGCGCTCGTGTTTCCGCGGATCCCGCGTGAGGTAGCCGCCCTTCTTCAGCAGCGGTCGCAGTTCGGGATTGAAGCTCTCGAGCGCTCGCGCGATTCCGAGGCGCACGGCATCGGCTTGACCCGCCTTGCCGCCTCCGTGGACCAAGATCAACGCGTCGAACTTGCCAGCGGTCTCGCTAACCATCAGGGGCTGGCGAATCTTGGATTTCAGTAGTTCCGTCGGGAAGTACTGCTCGGGCGCGAGATCGTTGACCTTCAACTTCCCGGTGCCCGGCCGCAGAAATACCCGCGCTACGGACGACTTGCGCCTTCCAGTGCCTAGCCACTGGGTTTGACTCGATGGCAAAGTGACTCCCTTCCTGCCTGATCCTAAACTGCCCAAACCTTCGGCTGCTGCGCCTGATGCGGATGATCCGGGCCCACGTAGACCTTCAAGCGCGTCTTGAGCTGACGCCCGAGCTTGTTCTTCGGCAGCATGCCGGCCACGGCTCGCTGGACCAGCCGCTCCGGATGCTTCTCGCGCACCTCTCGCGCTGTCTCCGTCCGCAAGCCGCCGGGGTGCCCCGTGTGCCGGTAGTAGACCTTGTCGGTCTCCTTCTTGCCCGTCAGGCAGACTTTCTCGGCATTCACCACGACGACGAAGTCGCCCGTCTTCAGGTACGGAGTGAAGTCGGGCTTGTGCTTGCCGCGAAGCAGTGTTGCGGCGGCGGTGGCGACGCGCCCGAGAGTCTTGCCCTCGGCGTCCATGACATACCAGTCGTGGTTCAGCTGCGAAGCCTTAGGGACGTACGTCTTCGTTGACATGGCCGAGACGGGGGACGTAGATGCACCAGCCCCCGAAAGTTCATGGTAGCGCGTTTGCAGTGGACGGTCAATCTCGGCTAATTCGCTAGCTCGCGCGGAGGGCAGTTGTCCGGCCGCACCGATCCCGATGCGCCCGACCTGCTGCGCGCCGGGCAGCTCGCATGCTCCAGCCGGATGTGAGGATCCGCCCAGCGCCGATCCGGCACCGCAGGCCCGCGGACTGGATCTGATCGCAGCGGGTTCGCACAAGCAGGCAGGCGCACCGGGTCCAGATGGAAGGCCCGCTCGAACTTCGCAACTGTGCTACGTTGGGCGGTAGGGAGATCTGGAACTTGCCTAGGACAGAGAACGAGGAGGGTAGATGTCTGACTCATTGAAACGCTACGAATTAACCGAGGCTATTCGGAAATTGGAAGAACTCGTGAATCGGGTTCAGCAAGGGGAAGAGATCCTACTGCTGAAGGACGGAAACCCTGTCGCCTGGTTAATTGGCCCCACCGACCCGCACGAACAACGCTCCAGAATCCTGCGGGAACTCTTCACCGACAAGCAGATCGAGGAACTCTCCGAAGCAATCGAGACCCCGCTATCGGAGGACGATCAACGGATTCTCGAAGGCGAAGGAACCGACGAGGTCGGCATCTGGGTTGGACTGCAGGCAGCCGACCAACGAGTTCCGGAACCGGAAATCCCGGGACACACTGGCCGTCGGTCCAAGCTCCTGCTCGACAGCCACGCACTCTTCTGGTGGGTATCAGCAAGTCCGCACCTCTCCGCCCGCGCCAAGGCTGCCATCTCGGCCAAGAACAACGAGGTCGTGGTGAGCGTAGCGAGCCTACACGAACTGCTGTTCAACGCCAGCCTCGGCAAGCTCGCAATGTCCGTTCCAGCGTTGCAGGCACTTCTCGACAGTTGCACCTTGGGGCGCATGTCGGTCACCGCAGTTCATGCCCAAGTCGCTGCCAACATCAAATGGCTGCACAGGGATCCTTGGGACCGACTCCTCGCCGCGCAGGCAATCACGGAGCAGGCGTACCTCATTTCCAACGACGCCGTATTCGACCAAGTGGGCATCCCTCGAATCTGGCAGGTGGCAGCCATCGAGCGTCCCGCTCGAAACTCGTGGCCGAGGGCCCTCGGCCGACCGAGTTTCGACGCGATGCCGATGCTCGATGATGCGAAACGCGGGCTACCGCGAATCAGTACCCCGCAGCGCGGTCCCCGTCACGATCAGCTAGCCGATCATCGGATCGGCGAGAACGGGAGACCCGCCATGTGGATGTTCGAAACCGTCGATACGATGTCCGCGTTCCCCCAGCCGGGCCGGTTCTTGATGCGCTGCCAACCCTCGCTGCTGCCGAAGGTCGACCACGCCTTCGAGCGCGCCGTCATGTCCGGATAGAACGACATGTAAACCAGGCTGGGCATGTGCGACCCCACGATCGTCTCGCCGAAGAAGAGCGGATTGACGCCGCAATCCCTGAAGATCTGGATCTCTTCCTCGTTGAACATGCGCATCTTCTCCTGCGTGTCGCGAAACGTCTCCTGTTCGTAAGTCCGCAGGTCGAAGGTGCGGGGCTTGGCGGCCGGCTCCGGAACCTCGATCGATTTCATTCCGTCGAAAGCCCGCAGCAGCCAACTCTCGACGCGATCGTACGGAGCCGCATCGTCCATGCCGAAGGCGGTTGCGGCCTTGGTCCAAGCGTCGTCCGCCCGCTTGGCAGCCAGCTTCTCGCCCATGTCCGCCAAGGAATCGTAGACCGAGAGCGTGTACACGCGGGGCGTGAACTCGCCCAAGGTCACGCGAAAGTACCCCTGCACGATGCCCGCACGCGTTGTCATCGGCAGGTGCTCGGACTCGAGGAAGCCGGTCAGCCGCCCGAACTGATCCGACTTGGAATAGCGCAGTTGGTAGCACCGCACCTCGAAGATCTGGTTCTCGCCAGATCCAGCTTCGGCTGCCGCGGCCGCATTCGCCGCGAGGCCCGCAGCGGACGAAGTCGCTAGGAAATTACGACGATCCATGCCATCGTTATACCACCGACTCGCCTGGGCTGCGGGCGCAGCGGGGTGCGACGGCTAACGGAAGATCGAGTGGCGCCGGAAGAACGACGGACGTTCCGCTTCGACCTCCGTGCTTTCGTCGCGGATCTTCGGCGGCGGCATGAACTCGAGCGGCCTGTGATCCGGTTCCGGGTGCCCGTTGGTGGCGGGTTCGGCAGGAACGGCGGGCGCGGCCGGGATCCCCGGCTCGAATCCCATCTCCGCAGGGATCTCCGTGACTTCCGTTTCCAGCAGTTCCACCGCTGTCTCGTCCTGCCACGGTGACGCGGCGGGAACCGGAGCATCGGCGACGATGGGACTCTCGACCGGCGCTTCCAAGCGGAAGCTGGCTTCGGAGAACCCGGACGCGACGATCATGACGCGCACGGATTCGCCCATCGATTCGTCGCAAACCGTGCCGATGATGAGATTGGCCTCCGAGGCGATTTCCCGCTGGATGAGCAGCAGCGCCTCGCTCGCGTCCTGGACGCCGAATTGTGCCGACCCGGTGATGTTCACGAGCACCTTGCTGGCGCGGCTGATGTCCTGCCCGGTGACCTTCGGGCAAGCGAGGGCGTCGCGCGCCGCCTGCACCGCCGCGTCGCGGCTTTCGCTCTGAGCGGAACCCACCACGGCCATGCCCGCGTCGCTGAGCACCGCCCGCACATCCGCGAAGTCGGCATTCATGATGCCGGGCTTCAAGATGACGTCGTTGATTCCCTGCAGGATCTGGAGGGCGCTGCGATTGGCTCTGCCGAACGCGTCGAAGAATCCGCTGCCCGGCTCGAGCTGCCCGAGCATCTGCTCGTTGGGGACCGGAATCGCCGTGTCGACCTGCTCGATCAGGGCTTCCATGCCCGCTTCGGCCTGCCGGCACCGCCGCTTGCCCTCGAACCCGAACGGCATGACCGCTGCGGCGATCGTCAGCGCGCCCATCTGCTTGGCCAGGGAAGCGATCACCGGCCCGGCTCCGGTACCGGTGCCGCCGCCAAGCCCCACGCACAGGAAGACCATGTCCGCATCGCCCAGCAACTCGGTGAGTTCCTCGGTGTTCTCGAGCGCGGCTTCGCGCCCGACATCGGGATCGGAGCCCGTGCCGTAGCCTTGCGTGACGCGCTGTCCGAGCAGGATCTTGGTCGGCGCGGTGCTTGACTTGAGTGCCTGCTCATCGGTGTTGACGCAGCTGAAGTCGACCCCGGCCACGCCGGCGTCGATCATGTGGTCGACGACATTGCCGCCGCAGCCGCCGACGCCGATGACCTTGATGCTGACCGCTCCGGTCGGCACTTCAGCCAAGGTGAATTTCACTGCCGCGTGCGGAGCTACCGGCTTCGGCTCCTGGGCTGTCTGGGTTTGTTCGGTCATGCTGCCGCCTCCATGGGTATCGCTTCTTGAGGTGTGGATTGAGTCTCGCGCTCCTCGGACTGACGATCCGCGAGACGGTGTGCGTAGAGCACCAAGCCTGCCGCGCACGACCAGCCGGGATGGCGCAAGGCCTCCGGCAAGTTCGCGGGCTGGGACGGCACTCCCACGCGAGCCTTGAGCCCGGTGATTTCGCGGGCGATTCTCCTGATTCCCGGAATGGCCGCTAGGTCTCCGGAAACGACCATCGAGCGCAACGCGCCGTTGTAGAGCCCGGCGTGCCGCAACTCGTCGTAGGCAAGTTGCATGCATTCCTGCACGCGCATGGCAATGATCTTGTCCAACATGTTGCGCGGCCACGGCCGTCCCAGTTGATGACGGTAGGCAGGGTCGGCGGTCGGCACGATCACGTACGCACCGTTCATTTCGCTTTCCCAAGCCGCGCTGCCGAAGTCCGAGATCAGCGACGAGGCCACTCCGGGATCGGTCGAGAACGCCCGTGCTACATCGGCCACCACGTGGTCGCGGCCGACCGGGAGCCCGCTCGCGAGTCGCAAGCGGCCCGCGGAATACGCGGTCAGGCTGCTGGCGGTCTGGCCGATTTCCAAGTGCGCCACACCCCCGCGATGCTCGGACCGCTCCAAAGTCGCGTAGGCCGAAGCGAATCCGCCGAGAATCGTCTCTTCCACCCGGATGCTCGCGTCCCGGACCATGTGCTGGGTCGCCTCGTGCTGAGTGGCTTCGGTCGAGATCACCCGCACGTACGCTTCCAAGCGCCGGGCGGGCATGCCGATCGGGTTGTGGACGGCGCGGCCGCGGTCCGCGATGAACTCGAGCGGCACGAGCTGCAGGGCCGCGGGATTCGGCCCGAGAGTGCCGCCCGCCGCCTTGCGGATTGCCTTGCCGACATCCCCCGTGTCGATGACGCCGCGATCCGGCGGCACGGCCACGGCGGTGTGAACCAAATTGCTCCGAACCTGCGAGCCGCCCACGCCGACGACCGCCGAGTAGATCGTCAGGCCCCCTTCGTGCTCCGCTTCGCAGACCGCTTCCAGAACGGCCTTGGAGGTCATCTGGGTCTCGCGGACGTCTTGGTCGTTCCAACGCAGCGGCGGCATCGAGCCGCAGCTGAGGAATCGCAGCCGCGGACCGTCCGCCGCGGCCACGATGCACCGCGTCTGCGAGCCGCCCATGTCCAGGCCGACGTAGGTGTCGGGTTTGTCCGTCATCCTTTCCCTCCTCTGGGCTGAACGGGCCTAAGCGCAACTTGCTTTTCGAACCTGAGGTCCACCGCCGCGACCGGCCCGAATTCCGAATGCCAAGCGTCGATGTAATTCAGGAAGACATCCAGGCGATGCTTCAGGTGACGGTCGCCCATCTGCAGCTCCACCATCTGGTCGCGGTACATGGCGAGTACCACCGCGTTGTCAGCGTCCGAGACATTGACTTCCGAGACAGACCGTCCAAAGGCTCGGTCGGTCTCGCTGAAGACGCTCACGAGCTCTTCGAACAGACGGATCCTTTCGAGCCGCTCCGCCATCGGCATGTCGGCATCGATCCCCGTGATCACGGGGAGCGAGCCGTCGCCTCCCATGCGCACGTCGAGGATCACGCCCTCGGCGTCGATCATGCGGACGCCGCCTTCGCCCGCGACCCGCAAGAACGCGATCGGCACGCGTTCCTCCACCGAGACCGCGATCTTGTTCGGCCATACCCGGGCGACGCGGGCGGAGCGCACCCACTGCAGCGAGGTGACTCGATTCAGGCGCTCGACGGGATCGACCGCGACCAAGCTCCGGCCGAAATCGCCGCTGAATACGGAGTGGATTTCATCCTGCCGCACCGCGGACAAGCCGTCCAGCTGCCAGCTGGCATCGTCTTGGCTCACGAGGAACGGCTGTGTTTGGAGAATCTGGGAGAACACGACCCAGTGCGCCGCGCAGGCCAACAGGATCCATCCCAGCACCGGGACGGCGCGACGCAACGTCGCGGGACTCGGAGTGAATCCCCGGACCGCCTTGAGAGGCTTCGGAACCCTCAGGTAGTTCCCGGAGTCGTCGCTCTTGGTCGTTTCGCTTTCGGGCGTTGTCAACTTTGCGTTACCTCCGCGGAGAGAGGCGCGGCGTTCGGCGCCGCGCCGGATTCGTCACTTGCCCGGCGCTGACGCGCCCGAGCTAGGAATTCCTCGCCTGCCATCCACACGTTCCCCGCCCCGAAGGTGATCAGGACGTCCCCGGAGCCGGTGGCTTCCAAGGCTCGATTCACGGCATCGTCCATCGAGCCGCAATAGGATGTGCTGGGATGGCCGGCTCCAACGATCTGCTCCACCAACCGCGGACTGCAGACGCCTGGCAGCGGGTCTTCGCCCGCGGAATAGATGTCGATCACCCAGAGGCGGTCGCATTCGTTGAAGCACGCCGCGAACTCGTCCGATAGGTCCGCCGTGCGGCTGTAGCGGTGCGGCTGGAAGATCACATTCACGCTCCGGTAGCCGCACGCGGCGGCAGCGGCGAGAGTGGTGCGGATTTCTGTCGGATGGTGACCGTAGTCGTCGATCACCGTCACGCCGCCTGCCTCCCCGCGGTTTTGGAACCGACGGTCGACGCCACGGAAGGCGGCCAACCCTTCGCGGATGCGATCCAGCGGGATCTCCAGCTCCAAGCCCACGAGCACCGCCGCCATAGCGTTGCGAACGGTGTGCAAGCCGACGCCCTCGACCCTGAAGTGCCCGAGGTCTTTCCCCTCGCGATTCAATTGGAACGTCGTCTCCGCGGCGGCTAATTCGATGGAATCGGCCACCAGATCCGCGTCCGGAGAAACCGCGCGCAACCCGTACGTGAGACAGCGTCTGCGGACGCGTTTCGTCAACTGGCTGGCCAGCGGGTCGTCCGCGCAGACGATCGCCGCTCCGTAAAACGGGACGTTGTTCGCGAAGTCCTTGAAGGCCTGCATGAGCCTGTCCAGCGAGCCGTAGTGATCGATGTGCTCGCGGTCGATGTTGGTCACCACCCCGAGGACCGGATCGAGAGCCAGGAAGGAGCCGTCCGATTCGTCCGCTTCCACGAGCAGGTAGTCGCTGTTGCCCAGGCGGGCATTCGAGCCGATCGTGGCCACGCGACCGCCGATGACCACCGTGGGGTCCTTGGCTCCCGCGCCGAGCACCGCGGCGCATAGCGAGGAAGTCGAGGTCTTGCCATGGCTGCCCGCCACGGCAATGCCGTACTTGACGCGCATCAACTCGGCCAAGAGTTCCCCGCGCGAGATCACGGGCAACTTGCGGCGGCGGGCCTCTTCGAGTTCGGGGTTGTTGCCGGGGATCGCGGAACTGGTGACGACCGCCTCCGGAGCGCCCACGTTCTCGGCCGCATGCCCGACATGGACGGTCGCCCCGAGCTCTCCGAGCCTCGTCGTGACCGGCGATTCGCGCATGTCGGAACCGGTCACGGTGTATCCAAGATTCAGCAGGATCTCGGCGATTCCACTCATGCCGATCCCTCCGATTCCGATGAAGTGGATCCTGCGACGTCGAAACGCGTCCTGGTTGAAGAGCATGACTAGCCCATCCCTCCTGCCACGCGGGCCGCCGTAGCGACCGCGTCCGCGGCGTCCTCGGCGGCGCGGGCCCGGGCCATTGGCGCGAGCGCGGTCGCCATCGATGCGAGCCGTTCGGGAGCCGCCATGCACGCCGCGACCTCCCGCACCATTCGATCTCCCGTCCAGTCGGCGTCCGGAACCATGACCGCCCCTCCGGCTGCGGCGAGCGCCGCCCCGTTCGCGCGCTGGTGATCGTCAGCGGCATACGGGAACGGAACGAGCACGGACGGCTTGCGACTGGCGCACAATTCCGCGATCACCGACGCTCCCGCCCGGCAAATCACCAGATCCGCTTGGGCGAACCGCGCCGGCATGTCGTCGAAGAACGCCGCGGTCTCGGCCGCGAACCCGATCTCGGCGTACGCGCCGGAGACCGCTTCGCGCTCGCGCTCGCCCGTTTGGTGCAAGAGCCGCGGCGCGGGCACGGCATCGCGCTCCCAGATGCGGGCGGCATCCACGGCGGCGCGATTGAGGCGCGCCGCGCCTTGGCTGCCGCCGAGGACCAGCACGGTAAACCGCCCCCCGGGTGGGCGAGGGGCGGTTTGAAAGAACTCGGACCGCACGGGCATGCCCGTGACGTCGCAAGTTCCATGCCGGAAAAAGTCCGCCGCCTGCCGGTGGCCGAGCAAGGCTCGGCGCGCGGCGGGAGCCGCGAGACGGTTCGCCAAGCCCGGCCGGGCGTTGGGTTCCAAGACCACCAGCGGCACGTCGAGCAAGGCGCAAGCCGCGACGAGCGGGCCCGACGAATATCCGCCCAAGCTCAAGGCTGCGGCCGGGCGGCGTCGGCGCGCGAGCGCGAGCATGACCGCCATGGCCCGCGGAGCGGCGAGCAACGTGTCCAGCTTGCGGCGCAAGGACACGCGGTTCAGCGATCCGATCGGCACCCGGCACAAGCAAAAGCCCGCTTCGGGCACCAGCTTGCTCTCGAACCCGCGGCCGGTGCCGACGAAGACGCAGTGCCAGCCGCGCGCGCGCAACGCCCGCGCGACTTCGATCGCGGGAATCACGTGGCCGCCCGTTCCGCCGGCCGCGATGAGGATGCACTTGTCTGGCATGGCTAGCGCGCTCATCGTCCGAACCGGCTGATGTTTAGCAGGACCCCGGATGAGGCCAGCACGGTCATCAGCGAGGAACCGCCGTAGCTAATGAAGGGGAGCGGCATGCCCTTGGTGGGCAGCAGCCCCAGCACGACGCCCATGTTGAGCATCGCTTGGGTGACGATCATCGCGGTGATCCCGCCCGCGAGAAAGACCCCGAAAAGGTCGGGAGCGCCGACCGCGGCCCGAATGCCGCGCCAGAGATACAGACCGAAGGCGATCACCAGCAGCAAGCTGCCGATCAGTCCGAGTTCCTCGCCGATCATGGCGAAAATGAAGTCGGTGTGCGCTTCGGGCAGGAAGTCCATCTTCTGCTTGCCTACCATCCAGCCCTGCCCGAACAGTTGACCGGAGCCGACCGCGATACGGGACTGCAGGATCTGGAATCCGCTGCCTAGCGGATCCGCCTCCGGCTCGAGGAAGGCGAAGATGCGGGCGCGGCGGTACTCGACCTGCCACACGACTAGATAGAGCACCGGCAGCGCGGGCAGCGCGCCGGCCGCCAAGTACGTCCACGGGACGCCGGCGAAGAACAGCATCGCGGCCGCGAGGATCGCCAGGCAGGCGGTCGTGCCGAAGTCCTTGCCGATCAGGATCAGTGCCGCGAGCAGCCCGATGACCGCCGCCGGAGCGAGGAGCGTCCGGGGACTCTTGATCTTGTCGATATTGCGTTCCAAGTAGAACGCGAGGAACAGGATCGCCGCGGCTTTCGAGAGTTCCGAAGGTTGGAGCGACATCACGCCCAAGCGCAGGAAGCGGCGCGTGTTGGCCCCGGTGCCGAGTGCCGTCGCGACGAGCAGGAGACACACGCAAACCCCGAGCACGGCATAGACGATCTTCGGGTCGCGCAAGCGCCGGTAGTCGAAGAACATCAAGGAGTACATCGCCGTGAACCCGATCCCGGCGGCACCCAATTGCTTGGCGATGTAGAGGGAATTAGCCTGCACGGAAGCGGCGGTCGTGCTGTACACCATCAGCAGCCCGAAGAGGGTCAGCGAGAGGATGGTCCAAGCCAGCACGCGGTCGCAGCGGAGCATCAACGGCATGTCAACCCTCCAGCTGCCTGACGAGCCTCTGAAAGGCCCGCCCCCGTTCGATGTAGTTCGCGTACTGGTCGAAGCTGGCGCACGCCGGCGCGAGCACCACCGTGTCGCCGGGTCCCGCATGAGCGGCCGCGTACTCCACGGCGGCGTCCACGGTGCCGGTCTCGACCGTCTCGACGCGGTTGTCCAACTGCCGCCGGATAAGGGGCGCGGCTTCGCCCACGAGCAGCGCCGCCTTGGTCCTGCCCCGGAGCGTGTCCGCGAGCGGAGCGTAATCCGAGCCCTTGTCGCGGCCCCCCAGAATGGGCCACAGGCCCGATTCGAACGAGGCGCAGGCCTTGACCGCGGCCGCCACGTTCGTGGCTTTGGAATCGTTGTAATAGTCGACGCCGGCCACGCGCGCGACGAATTCGAGACGGTGCGGCACGGGACGGAAAGTGCGCAGCGCGGCGGCGATCGCGGCAGGTGCGACGCCCGCCAAGGCGCACGCGGCGACGGCCGCCAACGCGTTCTCCAAGTTATGGACGCCCTTGATCGGCAGGTCGGTTTCCACGACTTCCTGCCCCTCGAACACGATGCGCCCGTGATCGACGCAGGCGGCCACGCCGGGACGGCAGTTCGATCCGAAGCGCACCACGCGCCCCCGTGCGCGACTCTCCATGGCCCGGCACTGGGGATCCTCGGCGTTCAGCAATGCGGAGTCCGACTGCCCCTGGTTCCGTAGGATGCGGGCCTTCGCCGAGGCGTAATCGGCGAACGCGCCGTGACGGTCCAAGTGATCCGGCGTGACGTTGAGGACAGCCGCGATGCGGCAGCGGAACGATTCGGAGGCTTCGAGTTGGAAGCTCGACAGCTCGAGGACGTGCCAGTGATCCGGCCGGGAGTTGTCAACGATGTCGAGAACCGGGATGCCGATGTTCCCGGCCAGCGAACCGGGCACGCCCGCGCGCCGCAGCACGTGGCCGATCAGCGACGCAGTCGTGGTCTTCCCATTGGTGCCCGTGACGCCGATGACGCTCCCTTGGAGTTCGCGGGAAGCCACCTCGAGTTCTCCGGAGACCGTGATTCCGCGGTGCCGCGCCAATACGAGCCCAGGCAAGTTCCAAGGCACTCCCGGAGACGGCAGGATCAAGTCCTGGCGCAGCATGAGGTCGTCCGCGTGAGCGCCGAAGTGCAGCTCCACGGGAAGTTTCGCCAGCTTTTCCGCTGTCGGACCCAAGTCGGCGCGGGTGCGCGCGTCAGCGGCCGCAACGATCGCGCCGCGGGCCAGCAGAAAACGCACCGCGGCCTGCCCGGACTTGCCGAGCCCGATCACCAGCGCGCGCTTGCCTCGGTAGTTCATCTCAGTTTCAACGTGCTGATCGCGAGCAGCGCTCCGATCAATCCCGCGATCCAGAAACGCACGATGACCTTCGATTCCGGCCAGCCGAGCGCCTCGAAATGGTGGTGGAACGGAGCCATGCGAAAGACCCGCTTGCCGGTCAGCTTGAAGCTGCCCACCTGGGCGATGACCGAGAGCGTTTCGAGCACGAACATGCCCCCGATGAAGAGCAGGACGACCTCCTGCTTGGCGAGGATCGCGACCGTGCCGATCGATCCTCCGAGGCTCAGCGAGCCGACATCCCCCATGAAGACCTGGGCCGGGTGGGCGTTGTACCAGAGGAATGCCAAGCTCGCCCCGACCAGCGAGCCGCAGAAAATCGTCAGCTCGCCGGCCAGCGGCACGCTCGGTATGTCGAGATAGCCGGCGATTTCGCTGTGCCCAGCGAGATAGACGAGCACCGTGAGCGCACCGACGCAGATGATCGACAGCCCGATCGCCAAGCCGTCCAGGCCGTCCGTGAGGTTGACCGCGTTGCTCGATCCCACCACGACGCAAAACAGAAAGCCGAAGAAGATCGTGTACGCGAACGGCAATGTCAGCGGATGAGCTGTCAGTGCGTGGATCACGGGATCGGGACGGAGGTCCTTGAAGAACGGGAGCGTAATCTCCATCGCGTAAGACCCGTTCGCGCTCAAGACCACGAGCGCCCCGGCGATCAGGAGGGTCATCGCTGCCTGCAGCAACAGCTTGGTGCGCCCGCCGATGCCGAGATTGCGCTTTGCCGAGACCTTCATGTAGTCGTCAAGGAATCCAATCAACCCGAAGCCCGACATCGCCAGCAAGGCGATCCAGACGTAAGGGTTCTTCAGGTCCGCCCACAGGAGCGTCGGCACGGCGGTCGCAAGACAGACCAGCAGGCCGCCCATCGTGGGCGTGCCGGCCTTGGATTGGTGGGACTGGGGGCCGTCCTCGCGAATGTACTGGCCGATCTGCATTTGCTGCAGCTTTTTGATCAGCCACGGCCCCAGAATCAAGCCGATCGCGAAGGCGGTGAACGCCGCCAGAGCGGTTCGAAAGGTGATGTAAGAGACGACCCTTAACGGGCTGAACACCGGGAGCAAGTACTCGAGCAGGAAGTGGTACATCATGGTCAGTCCACCACCTTCCCGTCGACGAGGCCCGGCCATTTGAGCGCTCTCAGCAAGATGTCGCGAGCGCGTTCCAAACCCACGCCCCTAGACGCCTTCAAGAGCACAGCGTCAGAGCTTCCGACCGTGCGAACGAGCAGTTCCCCGGCCTGCTCCGGTGTCTCGCAGAACTCGCTCGGGATCTTCGCTGTTTCGGCGATCCTGGCGGCGTCGCCGCCGACCGCGATCAAGCGGTCGATGCGGCGCGGCTTCAATTCCAGTCCGATTTGGCGGTGCAGCTTCGCTGACTCGCGCCCCAGTTCGCGCATCTCGCCAAGCACGGCGATACGCCGCGTTGCGAACGTGTTTCGCAGGGTGTCCAGCATGGCAATCACGGCCGGTGGATTCGAGTTGTAGCAGTCGTCAATGACCGTGGTGTTGCCTGCCCGCATGACCCTGCCGCGCATCGAGGAGGCCTTCAATCGCACGACGGACTCCTGCGCCAGCGGGACGGTGATGCCGAGAACCTGCAGTGCCGCCAAGGCCGCCAGGACGTTGTAGACGTTGTGCCGGCCGCGCAGCATTCTGGGACGCATCAGTCTGCGATTCGCCCGGAACTCCAGTAGACGGGCGCCGTGGTCCTTGATCCCGGTCCCGCGTATGTCTGCCCGTTCCTCGATTCCGAAAGTGATCGTCGGCCCGGAATGGACGGCGGCGAACTCTCGCACGCGCGGATCGTCCGCGTTCAGCACGGCCGTGCCGCCGGGACCGAGCGCCTCGACCAAGCCGCGCTTTTCAGCGGCGATTTCGTCGATGGAGGCGAAGTTGCCCACGTGCGCGGATCCGACGTTCGTGACCACGCTGACGTTCGGACCTGCGATTTGCGCCAGCGGGCGCATTTCGCCGGGATGGTTGATGCCGATTTCAACGACTGCCACTTCCGCGCTGGAAGGGATGCGGAGCAACGAGAGCGGCAAGCCGAATTCGTTGTTCAAGTTCCCCTCGGACTTCGCCCCGGGGAGGAAGCTCAGTAGCAATTCGGCAATGATGTCCTTGGTGGTCGTCTTGCCGCTGCTGCCCGTGATGGCGATCACTGTCCGGTTCCAGTGCCGCCGGGCCTTGGCCGCGAGTTCGCGCAACGCGGCCGCCGGATCCTCGACGGGCAAGAGCGCCCCGCTATTCGCGTCGGCATAGGCGGCTTCGACGACTGCGGCGACCGCGCCCCGATCCAGAGCGTCCTTGACATAGGCGTGCCCGTCTCGGTGCGCCCCGCGAATCGCGAAGAACAGGTCGCCCTCAGCGGTCGTGCGCGAGTCGATCGAGTACCCGGAGGCTTCGCCTTGGGCACCCCCCGCGGGCAAGCCGAGCCACTGGCGGATCTGGGACAGTTCGAGGTTCATGACTTCGACGCCCCCATCTCGCTCAGCGCGGAGCGCGCGACGAGCCGATCGTCGAACTCGATGGTGCGGTCCGCCACGGTCTGGGTCGTTTCGTGCCCCTTCCCGGCGATGAGCACTACGTCCCCTGGCTGCGCGGTACTCAGGATCGTCGCGATGGCTGCCCGGCGGTCTGGCTCGGCCGTCCATGCGGCGCGTACCGCGCGCAACCCGACTTCGACATTGCGGATGATGCGCAACGGATCTTCGGATCGCGGGTTATCCGAAGTCAGGACCGCGAAGTCGCTCAGTTCGCCGGCGATGCGGCCCATGGGCTCGCGCTTGGAGCGATCCCTGTCCCCGCCGCAGCCGAACAGGGTCAGGACTCGGCCTGCGGGTCGATTGCGGCTGGCGATCTTGCGAGCCGTCGCGATCACCCGGCTCAGCGCGTCGGCGGTGTGAGCGTAATCGACGATGACAAGGAACGGCTGGCCCTCGTCCACGGTCTCGAATCGACCCGGAACGGGACGGACCCGCTGGAGGCCGCGCTCGATTTCGGCAGACGACATGCCGTGACAGTGGACTGCCGCGATTGCCGCCAGAACGTTCTCGACATTGAAGTCACCGACCAAGGGCGGCTCGGCGCGCACCAATCCTGCGGGGGTCTCGACATCGATGCGCAGCCCGCGCGCGTCCGATTCCTCGCGGCGGGCCCTTACGTCGGCATCCTCGGCGCGGCCGTAGGAGACCGTTACCGACTTGCCGAGCTGCGCGAAGCGTCGCCCGGTCTCGTCATCGGCATTCGTGACCGCGAACGCGGGAGGCTTCGTTCCAGCCCCCTCGAACAGGCGGCGCTTGGAAGCCATGTACGCCGTCATGTCGCCGTGGAAGTCGAGATGCTCCGGCGTCAGATTCGTGAACACCGCGGTGTGGAATTCGATGCCCTGGATGCGCTCGAGGGCCAATGCGTGCGACGACGCTTCCATCGTGGCGTGACTGCCGCCGATCTCGCGCAGGCGCACCAGGAACCGCACCACGTCAAGGGATTCCGGTGTCGTGTTGATCGACTTCTCCGCTTGGTCGCCTACGCGATGCGCAATGGTTCCCAGCAACGCGGTGGTCTTCCCCGCCGACCGCAGCAGCGAATCGATCAAGTGGACGGTCGTGGTTTTGCCGTTGGTCCCCGTGACCGCCGTGACGCTCAAGTCGCGGTCGGGACGTTGGTAGAACCGCAGGGACGCTTGGGCCAGAGCCCGCCTGCCGTGCCCCACGCTCGCCCAGCGTCCGCGCAATTCCGACGGCGCCTCGCGCTCGCTAACGATCGCGGAGGCGCCCGCGGCGAGCGCATCGGGGACGAACGCGTGCCCGTCGACCCGCTCCCCAGGAAACGCGAAGAACGCCTCCCCGGGACGCACCTTTCGCGAGTCGTACTGGAGGCCCGTGACATCCAATGGAGGAACCGATCCGGTGGCGCAGCCTGCTAGCATCGCGTCAAGCCTCATCCGCCACCCTGTCGCGGCTTCTGGCCGCCTGTCGAAGCGAGAACCGGATCCATCCCGAAGCGCAAGCGCAGGACCTGACCGTCGGCAAGGATCTCGCCGGGAGCCGGAAACTGCTCCTGCGCAACGCCGCTGCCGGTCGATTCAATCCGGATACCCAAGCCGGCTGCGAGCGAAAACGCTTCCCGCATCGTCAAGCCGCGCAGGTCCGGGGCGACCGCCTTGGGCGTCGAATCGGGCTGGGACTCGGCCAGACCGCTCGATTCGGCATCCGTCGGGTCTTGCGCGGAAGCCAGCGTGTCGCCGCCATCGGGGCTCTCCACGCGGCCCTCCACGAAATCGACCAGCAATTCGTCCGAGTACGCCTTGGCCGGCGGCCGGTCGCGCGGGACGCGCTTGGACGGAGGCACGTCCAGATACCTCAGCGCCCAGCGCATCACCGACGAGAAGAGCGGCGCGGCGATCCGCCCGCCGTAATAGAACTGTCCGCGCGGGTCGTAGAGCATCACGACCCCCACCAACGCGGGGTCGTTGACCGGCGCGAAGCCGCAGAAGCTCGCCATGTATGCCCCGTCCGCGTAGGACCGGGACTCCGGGTTGATCATCTGCGCCGTGCCTGTCTTGCCAGCCACCCGGTACCCTTGGATCTGCGCCAGCCGCCCGGTTCCGCTTTCTACGACCTGCTCGAGAATGGCTTGCATCGTGGCGGCGGTCTCGGCGCTGATCACGCGCGCCGGAGGTTCCCGTTCGACCGGGACCTCGGCTCCGCCAGGAGAGCGGATCGACCGCACGATGCGGGGACTGACCAAGGTGCCGCCGTTGGCAATGGTGGCGAAGAGGCGCGCCATCTGCACGGCCGTCACGCCGATCTCCTGCCCCATCGACAGAGAAGCGCGCGAAGAGCCGCTCCATCTCGATAGCGGCCGCACCAGTCCGGCGACTTCGCCGGGCAGGCCGAGGCCGGTCGAAGTGCCGAACCCGAAACGCCTGATATAGGTGTGCAGGCGCGAGGATCCGAGGCGGTCGCCGATCTTGATGATCCCCACGTTGCTGGACTTCATCAGCACTTCGGGCATCGTCAGCTCGCCGTAGGGGTGGTGATCGCGAATCCTGCGTCGCCCGACCCACATGCCGCCCATCTCGCAATCGAAGACGTCGTCGGTGGTGACCTGCCCCTCCTCCAAGGCGGCGGCGGCAGTCAGCACCTTGAACGTCGAGCCCGGCTCGACCATGTAGCTGACGGCGAAGTTGCGCAGATTCTCGAGATCCGCGGAACTGCGGCTGAGATTGTTCGGATCGAAGCGCGGCCAGCTCGACATCGCGAGGATCTTCCCGCTGTCAGGCTCCATTAGCACCACCGTGCCGGCACTCGACTTGGTTTCCTCGATCACCCGCCCCAGTTCCATATGGACGAACGATTGCAGTTCGAGGTCCAGATCGAGCTGCAGGTCGCTCCCGGGAACCGTGGCCTCCAGAGCTTGGCGACCGTAGCGCCGCTGGCGGGCGTCGTAATACAAGACACCTAGGCCGGACTCCCCGCTGAGTTGGGCTTCGTATCGCTGTTCCAGCCCGGCTTGGCCGTGATGGTCCAAGCCGACGGTTCCGAGGACGTGCGCGCCAACCGTGCCATGCGGGTAGTACCGCTTGCTCTCAGGCTCGAAGTGCAGGACATCGATTCCGAGCTCGCGGGCGCGGGTCGCTTCGGCGAGCGAGACCAGCCGCTTGACCCACTGGAATCCGCCCCGATTGAGGCGCTCGAGCAGCGGGGCCTCCGGAATGTCCAAGGCCACCGCAAGCATCGTCGCCAGGGCAGCCTTGTCCTCGGCACGGTCGGCGAATACCCCGATGGACTCTGCCGGCGTGCTTAAGGCCAGTTCCTTGCCGTTCCTGTCGAGTATCGCGCCGCGCCGGGCCGGTATGTCGACCGTCGTTTCCTGCTGTCGAACGGCCTTGTGGGCCAGTTCCCGTCCCTGCAAGACCTGCAAGTCGAGCAGGCGCACCCCGATGATCGCGAACCAGACCAGCGCCACGAATCCGAAAACGTCGAAACGCACGTGCCCGGCGCGCCCGAGCCCGTTCTCCGGCAAGGCATTCGCGCGCCCCGATCCGGTCGCATCGGTCGTGTCATCCTGCCCGGCGTGCCGCGCCCTGCGCATCGAAGTGACCTCCTCTGCCTTCGTCCTCCGGCCCCGGTTCCTGCCAGCGCGGGCGAACCGGGAATCCTTCGTCCGTCAGCTCCTCCTTACTCGTTGCTGTTTTCGATCAGCTGCGCCACCGCGTGCCGCGTGCCGGAGTCCTTCTCCGGCTGCGCGAACCAGGTGTAGCTGCTCTCCTCGGTCTGGCCCAGGCCTCGCTCCTCCGCTAGCGCGGCGACACGCCGCAGGTCTTGGAGTCGCCCGCGATGCACCTTGAGTTGGTCGCGGACCAGCGTCAGACGTTCGATCGTCTCCGTCAGTTGGGCGTGGCGGTACCCGAGGTGCCGCACCCAAAGGCGCGGCCCGAAGGTCAGCACAAGCAGGAACACGACGAACAGCCCCCAGCTGACATGCGTGCGCAAGGCCGCCCGGTCGTGCGGGTCGTGGCGATAGCGCACGGTGCTGTTGTCGATCCTCTTCTGGTACAGCACGGCGCCCTCCATGGGGGCGATCCGTGACGGGTCGGGAGTCCGGCGAATAGCGCCGCCGCCAGAGCTGTCCATGACTGCACGCGGAACGGAGTCGTTGCTCCATCCGTAGTGCTGGTGCTGCGACAGCGGCGCGTTCGGTTGATTTGGCTTCTCCATGTGTACCGATCCTCGTGTGCGACGAAATCCGTGCCGGCGGCTGCCGACAGCGGGATGCGTGGCGAATTCGTTAGGTGTCCTCGACCCTCCGGCGCGTCCGGCAGACCGCTCGCAAGCGCGCGCTCCGGCTGGGTGGGTTTCGAACGACTTCCTCCGCCGACGGCCGAACCGGCCGGCGGGTGAGCAGCGTGTAGACCCCGCTGGAAGCATGTCGCCGGAACGACAGCTTCACCGCACGGTCCTCCCCGCTGTGAAAACTGAGCACCACGAAGCGGCCGCCGGGGGCTAGCAAGCACGGCACCTGTTCCAGCAGCCGAGCTAACTCGCCCTGCTCGTCGTTCACGGCCATACGCAGGGCTTGGAATGTCTTGGTCGCCGGATGGATCCGGCCGTGCCCTCTGCGAGGCACGGCGGATGCGACAGTGTCGGCAAGATGCAGCGTGTCTCGAATCGGGCGGGATCGCACGATGGCGCGGGCGATGCGGCGGCTGAAGTGCTCGTCAGCCAGCCGGTACAGCAGGTTGGCCAGATCCGTCTCGCCGCCGCGATTCACCAGATCGTCCGCGCGCAGTTCCTGGCTGCGGTCGAAACGCATGTCCAAGGGGCCTCGCGAGCGCAAGCTGAATCCCCGGACGGGCTCGTCGATCTGGGGCCGGGAGAGGCCGAGATCGGCCATGATGCCCGCGAGCGGCAGGCATCCGCTCGCCGCCTCGCGGATCTTGGAGAACCCGCCTTGGAAGTACTTGACCCGGCTGCCGAAGTCGCTCAGGCGGTGACGGCACCGTTCCACGGCCGCTTGATCGCGGTCCATGGCGATGAGGTTCCGGTCGGGCGCGCGCTCGAGCACGTGCCTGGCGTGACCGCCCGCGCCGGCGGTACAGTCGCAGTAGGCGCCGGTCGGCCGCTCGTCGCGGCTGCCGAGCAGGTGGTCACCGACTTCCTGCGTCATGACCGAGAAGTGTGCGAGCCCCGGTTCCATCACAGCCCCAGTTCGGCGGCATGCGCCCAGTCATCGCTGGTCAGCTCGTTCCGCGAGGCAACCGCGTTGTAGTTGGCCTCGGTCATCACGACCATGTGGTTGGATTGCCACTGGATCCGAACCGCCGCGCCCTTGAGTTCGGCGGACTCGCGCAACGCGGAGGGCACCAGCACGCGGCCTTGGCCGTCCAAGCTCTCCTCGGCTCCGTACCGGTTGGCTTGGAACAGGATCTTGTTCTTGGTCTGATTGGCCCCCGCTTGCTCGGGACTGGGCGACCGGTCGGACAACCGCGCCTCGACCGTTTCCCATTCCCGGATCGGAAACACCTTGACAGTCTTGCCGTCCAAGCTGGTCACGAAGAGGTCAGCCTGCTTGTAGCGATCCTTCAAGAGGCGCTTGACGCTCGCCGAGAGCTTCAGGCGACCCTTGTCGTCTACGCTGCCCGTCTGGACTCCGCGAAACATGCTTCCGTATCGTCAGCTTCGTGCCGTGCGTTTGTTGCGATCCCGTGGTTTAGTCCACTTTGGAACACTAATCAACACTTTCGGCCACAATTGACCACAACATTGTGAATCCACCGCTCAACCGCTGTCAACAGGGAATTCCGGCCAAGCCTGAAATAAATCGAAAATTCCTATATGTTGGGTAGGCGCTTGCCATGCCGCCTACAGCTTGTGCCGAATGCGCTCGGAATCCGGTCGACATCCTCGCTGCAATGCACGGCCATCGGACGATTCCAGCTTCCGACACCGTCGCGAATCGCACGCTATCGCGGAGATTTGCGAAGATGTGCCCGTCCGGAGTGCCGGACCCGGAGGCATGCCTGTGAGACTCGGACTAGTCACCTACAACGTTGGCAAGGACTGGGACATCGACACGATCATCGAAAAACTGGAGGCGGCGCGGTTCGAAGCGGTCGAGTTGCGCAGCACGCATCGGCACGGCGTAGAGCCGGGCCTGGCCCCGGCCGAGGTCGACGCCGTTCGACAGCGCTTCGAGGAGAGTCGCGTGCGCTTGCTGAGCTTGGGGTCGGCGTGCGAGTTCCATTCCCCTGACGTCGCCGAACGACGCGCGAACGTCGCAGAAACGGGACGCTTCGTCAAGTTGGCGCACGACCTCGGTTGCTGGGGCGTCAAGGTGCGCCCGAACGGCTTTCCGGAAGACGTGCCGCGCGAGGTCACGATCAAGCGTATCGGGGAGGCGCTCGCCGCTTGCGGCGAGCACGCCGAGGGCTACGGGGTGGAGATCTGGGTGGAAGTCCATGGTCGGGGGACGCAGCAACCGGAGGCGATGCGCGCGATCATGGACAACTGCGGCCATCCCTCCGTAGGGATCTGCTGGAACTCCAATCCGACCGACATCCGCGAGGGCTCGATTCGCGCCGCGTTCGACCTGCTGAAGGGATTCATCCGCAACGTGCATATCCGGGATCTGCCCGACTACCCCCACCGCGAGCTGTTCGGGCTGCTCAAGTCCATCGACTACGATCGCTACACGCTGGTCGAAACCGCGCAGAGTTGCGAGCCGGACCGCTACCTGCGGTTCTACCGGGCGCTCTGGGACGAATTGGTTCGCAACCCGTAAGCGACCGCAGGCCGGTCCCTGCTAGCGCAGGCGCTCCGGACAGTCCGGCGGAGTCAACTCGGCCGCCAGGCTAGCGACGACGCGAGCGGGACTAGTTCGGCGCGAAGTTGATTTTCGCCGGCGAGAGCTCGATCCACAGAGGAGGAGCGTCCTCGCCGTTGATCGTGTAACGCAAGATGACGCCGTTCGATTGGGTGTAGGAACGGCCCAGCGCATATTCCGATAGCTCCCCGTAGGGCGCGTCCGGCCCCCAATCCTCGAGGAATTCGTCGTAGGGGTAGTACCGGCAGGGCTCTGCGACAGAGCAGCCCCACATGGAATAAGCCTCCTCGAAGCGTTGCTCCATGAGCAGCTCGAAGAAACGCTTCGCCTGCCGTTCCTCGCGCCAGTTGCGGAAGAACACGTAATAGACAGGCGTCAGCAAGGCGGCTACGGCCACCGTGACGAGCACGATCTTGACGATGCGCTCCGCCAGCGCCCCCCTGCTGGCGTACCCGCCGAGGTATTCCATGGCCCCGCCGGTCCGCAATCAGTTCGGAGAATGCTTTGCGTCGTAGGCGCGCGTCGCTTCGGCGGTGAGATCGATCAAGGCGCTGGCCGCTAGGACGCCGCCGGCGTCGATGATCACGTCGATTTCCTTTTCGACCCGCAGGGCGTTGATGACGTCTCGCATCCGCACGCTCGCCTCGTTGAGGATGTTCTGGCGGTCGAACTCGACATCGGACTGGAGGTCCTCGGTCATCCGTTGCGCCGTGCGCTGCTTGCGCTGTCCGTCGGCTTGGAGCGTAGCCAGCTCGGTGCCGGTCGCGCCCTGCAGCTTGCGCTGGATTTCTTCCAGCTCTTGCGAGAGATTCTGGAGTTCCTCCTGGCGCGGCTTGTACTTCGCCTCGAGTTCCGCCGACTGCTCTTGCATGTCGGCGGTGTTCAGCAGCGCGTTCTGAAAGTTGATCACCGCCACCTTCGTCTGTGCCCGCGAGGGCGCGGCCCACGCAGCGATCAACAGAACAGCGGTCAGCGCGCGCGGCACCGCCCGCCGATGCTCAAGCAGTTTTTTCATGGTTATCCTTCCCAAACCTTCCATTTTGCCATAGCTGCGACGCGAACCTCGACGCCGCGCACCGACTCGGAGCTTCGCGACTACAACTCGAATAGGGCGCGGGACACGTCGTTGTACATCACCACGCCGAACAGCAGCAAGATGAAGAGCATCCCGGCCAGCATGATGCGCTCCCTCGCGAGTTCGCTGACTTCGCGCCGCAACAGAGTCTCGATGAGCAGCAGCACGATGTGACCCCCGTCAAGCACCGGAATTGGCATCAAATTCAGGATGGCAAGGTTGATGCTGATGATCGCCATCAGCATGATGACTGCCTCGAAGCCTTGGTCCGCGGCGTTCTGCGTGTGCCTGTAGATGCCGACGGGGCCTTCCAGCGTCTTGACCGAGAACTGACCGACGATCAGGCCCTTGACCGTCCGCAGGATCAGGCCGGCGAACCCGATGTTGTCCTCAATCGAGCGATCCACGGCGTCCCAGAACGGGAGCGGGATATTGATGTACGGATGATACAAGCGCAGTGCCACGCCGATGCGCCAGGTTCCGCTGGGCTCGTCCAATTGGGGACGCACCGTGTACTCGGTTCGCGAGTCGTCGTGCCGTAGCACGAGGATGGAAACTTCCTCGCCCTTCGAGGCATTGATCAGGTCAGCGGTGTGCTTGACGGTCACAACCCGCTGGCCGTTGACGCTCAGGATCGTGTCACCGCCCAGCAGGCCCGCTTTCGCAGCGACCGACCCGTTGCTGACGGAACCCAGCCAGACTGTGCCATGGGGATGCCAGCCCGGATCGGGCGGAGCACGGAGCTCGGGATCCCCGGAAACCGTGATCGAACTTTCCCGCTCCACGCCCTTGCGTTCGAACACGACCGGCACTTCGCGGAAGATGGCCGACACGGAGGCGAAGGTGAGATCCAGCCAAGTGGGCGTCTCTAGCCCGGCCAGGGAACGAACGAGATCGCCGGCCTGCAGACCCGCATCGGCCGCATCCGACCCCGGTTCCACGTAGTAGATCAAGGGTTCCTTCATTAGATATTCCGGACGCTGGAAGGAGTGCATGTGGAGCCCGACCAGCAAGGCGATCGCCAGCCCGAAATTGAAGATCGGTCCCATCAACGCGATGATCAGGCGCTGCCAGCGCGGCTTGGCCAGGAGTTCGCCGGGATCGCCCGTGGGCTTGCCCACCATCGAGCTGCCGGCCATCTTCACGTACCCGCCGAACGGTAGCAGGCAGATCTTGAAGTCGGTACCGTTCTTCTTGACACCCAGAATCCGCGGGCCAATGCCGATCGCGAAGGACTCGACCGTCACCCCGAAGTAACGCGCCGCCAAGTAATGGCCCAGCTCGTGGAACACCACGAGTACCGAGAGAACGAGGATGAAGTTAACCATCGGTTGCTACACGGCTCGGTGGACGTCGACAGCGGATTGCGAGCGACTCACGAGCGCCCGGGCCCGGGTGCGAGCCTGGCGGTCGGCGTCGAGTATGTCGCCGATCGACGAGGGTGCCGCGCGCGAACCGCTTGCCATGGTCGCCGCGACGATGTCGGCGATGGCAAGGTACGGGATGCGTCCTTCCAGAAAGGCTTCCACCGCTACTTCATCGGCCGCATTCAACAGGCAGCCGGCCATGCCGCCGACCCGGAGCGCCTCGTAGGCGAGTTCCAGCAGAGGGAACTTCGACGGATCCGGCGGCTCGAAGTCTAATTGTGCCACACGTGTCCAGTCCATACGCTCGCGCGGGCTGAATTCGCGGCGCGGATACGCCAGGGCGTAGCGGATCGGCAGCTTCATGTCCGGCGGACTGAGTTGCGCGATTAGCGAGCCATCGCGGTATTCGACCATGGCGTGAACGACGGATTGCGGATGCACGACCACCTCGACGCGATCGGCGGGCAGCCCGAACAAGCGGCAGGCCTCGATCACCTCGAAGCCCTTGTTCATCATCGTGGCGGAGTCAATCGTGATGCGTCTGCCCATCTTCCACGTCGGGTGTCGCAAGGCATCTTCCGGCGTGACCGTCGCCAGCCGCTCCGGCGAAGTGGTGCGGAACGGGCCGCCGGATGCGGTCAAGATCACCCGTTCGACCTCGTCCATGCGACCCGAACGCAGGCACTGGTGGACTGCGTTGTGCTCGCTGTCGACCGGTAGGATCTCCGCGCCGGATGCGCGAGCAGCGGCCATGAACAAGTCGCCTGCCGCGACGAGCGCCTCCTTGTTCGCGAGCGCGACGCGCCGTCCCGCCTGCACCGCTGCGTACGTCGCTTCGAGTCCGACAACCCCCACAGCCGCGGAGACGAGCACGTCGTATTCCACGTCGAACGCGGCAGCGAGGATGCCTTCCTCTCCGAACAGGCAACGCGGTGCGTATCCGGGCACGCCACGCAACGCGTCACGCAACCGGCCCGCTGTCGCTCGGTCAGCGACCGAGAGCAGTTCCGGGCGGAATTCCACTGCCTGGCGAGCGAGTTCCTCCACGTCACGGCCCGCCGCAAGCGCGCAGACAGCCACCGGCGTTTCGATCTCGCGAACAACCTGCAGGGTGTTGCGTCCGATTGATCCGGTAGATCCGAGCAGCGACAGCCGCATCCCTAGCCCCCGCGCTCGTCGTTGGCCGACCGCCGCCGCGGCATCACGAGTGGAGCAACCCTAGCCCGGATCATGGCAAAGGTCGCAATCATTGGGCGCGTTGTTGCGGGCATGGCAATCCATGCAGGCAGCCATCGTGGTGGGCTTCTCTTGGAACAAGGCGTCTCTCTCGGCTACCGGACCGTGGCACGTCTCGCAGGCCACCGCGGCATCCTCGACATGCGCGGCATGCGAGAACCAGACGAAATCCGGCACGCGGTACACACGGTTCCAAGGCACCGGCTCGCCGTCCTCGCTGTGCTTGGCGAGTTGCTGGATATGCGGACTCTCGGTCTTGATGGCGGCATGGCAGGCCATGCAGGTCGACTCCGGCGGATAGCCCGCTGCGAATCCCGGGTCGGCGATTTCGTGGCACCCGCGACACTGGAGGCCCAAGCCCACATGCGTCTTGTGGCTGTACGGGAGAGGTTGCTCCACCGGCGGCGGGAGTGCTTCCGCGGCCGGCGGCACGTCCGCGGACTGCGGGGATCCCACCGGCGCGGTCACGGCAATCGCGATCAGCGCCAAGCTCAACGTGCGAACGAGACAGCGGGAGCCAGATCCAAGCGGACAGCCGAGCATCACAGATCCCGCGCGCACCTGAAGCCCAGATTCGTGGTCGCGCTATCGGGCGTGTTCGACGTGCGCGCCGCGACGCGATAACGATTGCAGTAAGACGCGTGGCAGAGGTAGGATCCGCCCCGCATCACTCGCGCATTGCCGTCCGGCGGACCGACCGGGTTTGTCTTGGTGGCAGTCACGTGATAAGCGGGGTGAAACCAATCCTGGCACCATTCCCAGACGTTGCCGGTCATCGAGTACAGTCCGAATCCATTCGGCGGGAAGGCGTCCACCGGGCAAGTCCCGCGATAGCCGTCCTCTCCGGTGTCGACGTTCGGGAAGTGCCCCTGCCAGATATTGCAGAGGTGACGACCGTCCGGTTCCAGATCTTCGCCCCATGGGTATGTCTGTTGCGACAATCCGCCCCGAGCGGCACGCTCCCATTCCGCTTCGGTAGGCAAGCGCTTCCCCGCCCACTCGCAGTACGCGAGCGCATCGGCGTGAGAGACGTGCGTGACGGGATGATCCGATCGATCCCTGACAGACGAATCCGGACCTTCGGGATGCTTCCAGTCGGCGCCGTTGACCTTGCACCACCACTCGTGGCCGGCGACGGTGTCATCAACCACTTTGGCGTAGCGTTCCGCGGGGAGATGCTTGTGGAAGACGAAGGACCAGCCGAAACGTTCGGCTTCGGTTGTGTAGCCGGTGGCGCTTACGAATGCAGCGAAGGCCTCGACCGTCACCGGGTACTTGTCGATGTAGTAAGAGTCGAGGAATACCTCGCGGACCGGCCCCTCGCCATCCGCCGGGAATCCGATATCCGTTTCGGTGCCCATCAAGAAGCCGTCGCCGTCCACCCGAAACATGTCGCTAACCGAACCCCCGCGCACGACGGGGCGGCGCAAGGAGAAGCTCGTGGATTCAGCGAGGTCGCGGGCGCGATCCACGCTGGGAACGCAGCACGGGTGGGGACCGTGGATGCGAACGGGGTGGGAGAGCCCCGGACCGGCCGCCGGTACGACGCTGGCACACGCGCTGTCACCCGGTATCGGCACGACTCTCGGCGATATTAGCACGGCCCGCGGAACCGCGGTCCTTCGCTCGGAATGAGGATCTAGCCCGCGACGGGTCTCTTGCGATCCTCAATGCTTGCCGCCTCGCGCAAGCGGTCGACGAACTCCTCGAGTAGCTTGGTGCGTCGCCGGTCCATGAGTTCCTTCTGCAACTGGTCCTTCACCTCGCCGAAGGGACGCACGCCGGCGGGCTGGCGGTCCAGCACCTTGGCGATGTGGAAGCCGAACACGGTTTGGAACACGCCGCTCACAGCTCCTACCGGCAACTTGAAGACGACATCCTCAAACTCTTGGACCATCTTGCCCCTGGCGAAATACCCGAGATCACCGCCACTCCCCGGGCAATCCGATTCGCTGTCGGCGAGGTGCTCGAAACTCGTGCCAGCCTGAATCTGGGCATACAGGTCGTCGGCGGCTTGCTTGGCCTGCTGGGCGGTAACACCGCGCTCCACGTGCTTGACGATGTGCGCGGCTCGCACGGTCTCGGCGGTGCGGAAACGCTCCTTGTCACGCCGGTAGGCGTCAGCCAATTCTTTCGGCTTGGGATTCCGCACCTTGGAGGTCACCGATCCGATCAGGCGGTCGACCCTCAGGCGCGCCTCGATATCATCCCGGACGCGCTGCTCTTCCAAGCCAGCTTCGGCGAACTTCTCCAGACCGCCATGACGCTCGATAACTTGGCGAACGCTCGACTCGATCTGGTCGGGGTCGATGGGCCGGGCGTCCGCGAGCGCCTTCTGTCGAAGCAAGACCTGTTCGATCACGTTCTCGCGGGCCCACTGGATGGCTGTCCGCTCGAGGCTTCCGGAACCGAGCCCGTATTGCTTCTTCTGGTCGTCCGAAAGGCTCTCGAAGCGCTGCCGCAGGGATTCCGCCTCGCGGCTGAGAACCGCATCCTCTACGCGCTCGCCATTCACGAACAACGGCATTTCGGCCATTCTATCGCGGGTCAGGCCGGACAGGGAGACCGCCGGATACGTCACTGAGGATGCGGCCAGTTGTTACGCTTGATTGGCAAGCGGATAATGGTTCTCCGGCAATGGGCCGGGGCTCGTTGCCCTACTGCCCGGGCCGCCATCGAGCAACTACGCATGAATATCGAGACCAAGGCGCTGACGTATTCCGACGGGGAGACCGAATTTCGCGGTCAGGTCGCCTTGGACGCATCCTCGGTCGAGCCCCGACCGGGCGTCCTCATTGCCCACACATGGGCTGGCTGCGGCGGTTTCGAGCGGCGCAAGGCGGTCCAACTGGCTGGCATGGGACACGTAGCGCTGGCCATCGACATGTACGGCGGCGGAATCGTAGGCAGCGGCCCCGAAGAGAACGAAAAACTCATGAAGCCGCTGATCCAAGACCGTGACATGCTCCAACGACGGATGCTGGCTGCTCTCGCGGCACTCAAGGATCTCGAAGCCGTCGACGCGTCCCGGACAGCAGCGATCGGATACTGCTTCGGAGGCCTCTGTGTCCTCGACCTCGCAAGGGCGGGCGCTGAATTCCTAGCAGCAGTCTCGTTTCACGGGATTCTCAAACCGCCGGAGGGAATCGCTGCCAAGGACATCCGGGCCAAGGTCCTCGTGCTGCACGGCTGGGATGATCCCATGGCGAAGCCCGAAGAAGTCAACCGGCTGGCGGAAGAGCTGTCACGCGGAGGGGCCGATTGGCAGATTCATGCGTATGGCGGAACGGTCCACGCATTCACGAATCCGGCGGCAAACAACCCCGCTGGAGGCACGGTCTACGACGCCAAGGCCGACCGACGCTCGTGGGCGTCAATGCTCGACTTCCTAACGGAGTCGTTTCGGGAGCGGACATCATAGACTGCGGCCGAACTGGAAGCCTGGCACGGGGGGTGTCCCGCCTAACTCTGCTTGACTCGGCACCGCGGTTCCGCCACTGCATTCGCGCCGCTTCCGAACGGTGCGTGATGCACGAGAATCCGTGACGGGAGAGGGTTAAGTCGAGTCCGAATTCGGGGAGCGACTCCAGCAATGCAACCGCAGTCGTCCAACTGATCAGACTGTGGGATCAACGCTGACCCGATAGCGGAATAGGGGACGAGGCGTCTGACTCGTACTGGCCCGTGGAAATCACGTGTCTGTCAGGCGTAGCGAGAGCAGTGGCATCCGTGGTCGGAGCCGCTTCGCGCTCGGTTGGCGAACCGATGCGAATCAGGTGCTTTTCGATAGCGTCGATATCGGACTTGATCTGATCGACATCCGACTCGATCTGATCGATATCCGATTCGATCCGATCCATGCGCCCGTCCATGCGCCCTTCGATCCGATCCATGCGCTGATGGGATTGCGCGAAGCCCTCGGCCATCTCTCTCCTCAAGTCTGTCTCTAGGCGATCGATTCGGTCGATCAACCGGTTCTCCAACCTCGAAAGCGAAGAGAAGCCGATCCACCACAACACTCCGAATACTATGACCACTGCAACTACGATCATTAGTACATCACGGCCCGTTTGGCTTAAAGAGAACCAAGTCCCGCGCTCGGTCACTGCCTCTTCCAGGACACTCTCCCGACTAAGATCCTCGGCTCGCATGGCACTGTCCCTCCTCTTCCAATTATTACCACAAGCTCGTCGACCCTGCATGTGGCTCTGTCGCTCACTCCAGTTCAGTCGTCCACAACCCCTTGGGAAGCCCGCCACGCGAAGTTGCACAGGGAGTGGGATCTGGCACGGTGGCGGACTCCAGACCACGCAATATCCGTGTGGACCGAACCGGCACGCGGCAACCTGAACGGCGACCCGCCAGGCATCAAGGGTGCTTGCCAGATGCGAGACGCGGAGCGTGGACTAGGCCTCTGTACGCCCGCCCGGTGTTTATCGAGGTGCGAATTCGTCGGAAGCGCCGAGGGAAGCGCAGACCAAAGCCATCAAGTGAGCCAAACAAGATCCCGTGCATGACGCTCCGCGGCTGAATGATCGCTTCCGACGTCAGACCTCGCCCATTCCAGATGCGGTCACCGAATCGCCAAGATCGGCGACCGCGCCTCGAACTGAACTGCGGTCGGCGGGACCGGGATGATCGCGCTGATCGGAGCGGTGCGTTCAGAAATCGCTACTCGTCGGTCGAGTCCGAATTCAGGGAGCGAATCCAGCAATGCAACCGCAGTCGTCCAACTGATCCGACTGTGGGATCAACGCTGACCCGATAGCGAAATGGGGGGCGGGTCGTCTGACTCGAACTGGCCCGTGGAAATCACCTGCCGGTCAGGCGCCGCGAGAGCAGGCACGTTCGTGGCCGGAGTCGCTTCGCGTTCGGTCTGCGAACCGATGCGAATCAGGTGCTTTTCGATAGCGTCGATATCGGACTCGATCTGGTCGATATCGGATTCGATGCGATCCATGCGCCCGTCCATGCGCCCTTCGATTCGTTCCATGCGCCCTTCGATGCGATCCATGCGCTGATGGGATAGCTTGAAGCCCTCCGCCGTGCTCCGCTCCAGCACTTCGATCTCAGCACTCAGTTCGCGATGGCTGATGTCCATCCGGTCGATCAGCCGGTTCTCCAGCCCCGAGAGCACCGACACGCCGATTCCCCACAGCAGGCCAACGATTGTGGCCACTGCGACTGCGATCACGAGCAGTTCACGGACCGGCCGGCTCAAGGGCCGCCACGTTCTAGCCACTGTCGTTGCCTCCCTGCTCACGGTTCCCTCACTAGGATACACGAATTTCATGGAACGGTTCCTCCTGTTCGATTTGTGACCGATAAGCTCGTCAATCCCACGTGTCGCCCATTCCGGCTCCCATGATCGACTCGCACTGCTGGTCTTTCTTGACTAATTGCAGAATACACTACTTTCATTCGCCTGTCAAGTCGTCGATGAATAATCATTGCGGCAGGGAGATGGGTCTAGTCAGTGCCTCTGATGGGGGAGCCTGCAGCGACTAAATCGGTCGGACGAGGATTCCGGGGACAGGTGCATGTGGGTATCGGGTTCGGCTCGGGGCGTCGTCCGGGCGACTCGATGCTCGGAGTCGCAGTCACAAGCGGGCATGGGTCTAAACTGAAATGAGTCCAAGTGTCGCTCTTCGCGCTCAGCGGGCGGGCGGGGCGAGAGTCAACGGATCTTGTCGCGGCTGGCCGTCGCCGAGCATCCTCGCATCTCGGGATTCCGAGAGCCAATCCATCCGGGGGAAACCATGAACCGTTCCAGCATCATCGCAATCATCGCGCTCTTGGGTGGCGCACTCTCGCTGAAGGCCGGAGACTGGAACCACTGGCGCGGCCCGGGCAACTCTGGCATGGCGGAGGGCAGCGCGCCGCTGACGTGGAGCGCAACGGAGAACATCAAGTGGACCGCAGAGATCCCTGGCCGCGGCCACTCAACGCCGGTGATTTGGGGAGACCGACTGTTCCTCACCACGGCCGTCCCGACCGAATCCACGCCAGCGGCCGGTGGTGCGCGACCGGGTGGAGCTTCTGGTCGGCGCGGACCGGGCGCGGCCGGACCAGGGCAAGGCGGTGGCGGGGGGCGTCCCGGAACTGGGGCACGCGGGCGAATGACACCCGAGATGCGCCAACGCCTGATGGAAATAACCGGAGGCAAGGATCCCGCGGAGCTGACCCCGGAAGAGCGACGCGACGCGATGCGTAAGTTGCGCGGGCAAGGCGGACCCCCTCCGGGCAATGCCCGGCCCCGACCGGGCGGCGGCGGAACTCGACAAGCGGAGCATCGATTCCTTGTCGTCGCGTTCGACCGGATGACCGGGGAGAAGCTCTGGGAACAGAATCCGGTGACGGCCCGTCCGCACGAAGGCTATCACCGCCAGTACGGTAGCTTCGCGTCCAACGCTCCGGTCACCGATGGCGAGCGTCTGTTTGCCTTTTTCGGCTCGCGCGGGATCTTTGCCTATGACTTGGACGGCAACCTCCTGTGGAAGAAGGACTACGGTGTCCAGATGGAAATGATTCTGGCGTTCGGCGAAGGCATCGCTCCGGCGATCTACGACGACTCGCTGGTCTTGGTGTTCGACCATCAAGGGCAATCGTTCATCTCGGCTCTCGACACGCGTACGGGAGAAGAGCGCTGGCGCAGGGATCGCGACGAGCGGAGCAATTGGGCTCAACCGCTGATTACGGAGTTCGGCGGTCGCAACGAGGTCATCGTTTCCGCCCCGACCAAGATCCGCAGCTACGACTTGGCCACAGGGGAATTGATCTGGGAGTGCGCCGGGTTGGGCCCGAACACCATTCCGGCGGTGGTCCGCGACGGGGACATCGTGTACGCGATGAGCGGATATCGGGATCCGAACCTGCTCGCAATCAGGCTCGGCGGCAAGGGCGACCTGACCGACTCGGACTACATCGTGTGGACGAACCAGCGAGGGAACTCCTACACGGCCTCTCCCGTGATCCATGAAGGCACTCTCTATTTCGTCACCGACAACGGCATGCTGAGCGCGTTCGACGCGAAGACGGGCAAGCCCCACTACCACCAGCAGCGTCTTCCGGAACCCTATTCCCTGAAGGCATCACCTGTAGGAGCGGACGGACGGCTCTACATCGCCACGGAGCAGGGCGACGTGGTCGTTGTCAAGATGGGCCCGACATACGAGGTCCTGGCGACCAATACGATTGAGGACGAATTCTTCATCGGGTCACCCGTCATCGTGGACGGAGTCGTCTATTTGCGAGGTCGGAACAAGCTCTACGCGATCAGCGCGTCGAACTAGCGTCGGCGATTGAGTGTCGGACCAACCGATTAGACGGCGGTGATCAGATGTCAGGTCGCGCCCTCACGGGTGCATTGCCACTGAATTGCCGGGATGCGAGCCAGTCTGTCGCTCAGGCGGGGCAGTGCTTGGTTTGATGGACTTATTTGCGAAGATTCTCGGCAGACTGCTGCATGGGTGCCATTCGCGAGGGTCAGACGCTTGCGCCCCACGGGCACGGGAGGGGCCGGGCCTCGGATAGATCAAATTGAGAGTCCCCAATGCCGATCCGCAAGACATCGAACGAACGAGTGCCCTACAAGGTCCGATTCGTGTCCCGACAGATGCCGACACGCGAGTTGGAGATTCCCAGCGGCAACACAGTGGAACTCTGGCTGGCGACACTGAGTCTTGACAAGGACCCCGCGGAGTCCGACCTTGCGATCCTCTCGAGCGACGAGGCCCGGCGGGTAGCACGCATGGCTACAACGCCACGCCGCCGGTTCGTAGGCGCCCGTGCGTCTCTCAGACGCCTCTTGGCGAATTACTTGGACAGGAAGCCTAGAGCGATCAAGTTGGCCTACGGACCCAGCGGAAAGCCTCGCCTGACCGGACCCGCCGCGTCCGCGGGATTGCACTTCAGCCTCTCTCACAGCGGGAATCTGGCATTGCTCGGCTTCAGCGGTGCGGACTTGGGAGTGGATCTCGAGGAGATTCGCCCGCTACGCGACCAGAAGCGACTGGAAGCGCGGCTCTTCTCCCCGGGAGAAGTCGACTGGCTGGAGGGATTGCCAACCAAGGCGAGGCTGGACGCATTCTTCGGCCTGTGGACGCTCAAGGAAGCCTATGTCAAGGCCCTAGGAACCGGAATCGCGACATCGCTAAATCGATTCGAGGTGGACTGCCCGCCGAGTCTGGAGGCGACCGTCCGCCTGCGCGATGGAGACCTGGTCAAAGGCTGCGCATTGCGCTGCATCGAACCGCGCAGGGGCTTGGTCGCGGCACTGGCGATGCATGGACGTCTCGACACGTTGCACTGCTGGCGACTCCGTTAACCGGCGCTTCGCTCGACATCAAGTGGCGAATTACGAAATAGAGATTGCGATCGCAAGGACCGATCCATAGAATCTAAGCCATAGCGTCGCGAGATATCGACGCACCTTGGCAGAAGTCGGTGGAAGCACTGTTCACAATTCGGCGTCGGCTGCGCTCGATAGCGGGCGTGGCGGCGGTCGGGCTGGCATTGGCCGTCACCTGCGAATTGGGCATCGCCCAGAACGATACCGCGGATCACGCCAGACGCATGGCCGAGGGCCTCTCGCTCTTCAACAACGAAGTCCGGGCGGTGCTCGTTGACAGGTGCCTCGCTTGCCACGGCGGCGGGCAGACGATGGGCGGTCTGGACCTGTCCTCCCACGGTTCACTGGCAGCCAGCGGCAAACTCGGCGACGGGGACAGCTCGATCCCGCTCCTCGCGGTGCTTCGACACGAGCGCGACCCATTCATGCCGTTCGCCCAAGGGAAGCTGGCGGATTCGCAGATCGATGCTATCGCGCGATGGGTCGAATTGGGAGCACCGTACGATAAGCCACTGATAGGCGCGGCTGCCAGCGAAGGACAGTCACGAGACGAGAACGACTCCACGTTCTGGTCGTTCCGTCCGCTGGCCGAGGTCGCACCGCCAAGGGTCGCCGACGCGGACTGGGCCCGCACGCCGATCGACCGCTTCATCCTGGCGAGACTCGAATCGGAGGGCATCGCTCCGAATCCCGTAGCTGACCGGCGCACGTTGATTCGCCGCGCATCGCTCGATCTACTGGGGCTGCCGCCGAGCGCAGACCGCGTCGACGAGTTCGTCAATGACCCCGATCCGCTGGCCTACGAGAGATTGGTCGATGAACTGCTGGAGTCCCCGCACTACGGAGAGCGCTGGGCGCGCCACTGGATGGACATCGCCCGTTTCGCCGAAAGCGCCGGGTTCGAAGAAGACTTTGACCGGCCCTATGCCTATCACTACAGAGACTTTCTGATCAAGGCGTTCAACCGGGACATGCCTTACGACCGCTTCGTTGGTCTGCAAATCGCTGGTGACGAGTTGGAGCCGGAGAATCCGCTGGCGCTGATGGCGACGGGATTCCTGGGAGCCGGGGCGTTCCCGACGCAAATCACTGAAGCGGAGTTCGAGACGGCTCGGTACGACGAGCTCGACGACATGATCGGCACACTCAGCACCGCGATGCTGGGACTGACGGTCGGTTGCGCCCGCTGTCACGACCACAAGCACGACCCGATCAAGTCCCGCGATTACTACCGCATGGCGGCCGTGTTCGGGCATACCACCCGCGCGATCATCGAATACGACCCGGATCCGGATGGCTACCGCAAGGCGAAGTCCGCGTGGGTCGCCAAGCGCGAGCAACTGCGAGAGGAGCGCCGAGAAATCGAGCAATCCCTGCGGGGAGATGCATTCGACGACTGGCTGCGCCACGAGGCCGCCGCGGTCCGAGAGAGGGAGTGGCAAGTGCTCGATGTGCTCGAGACCAGCACGGAGAGCCGCGCCACCTTGGACACGCTGGATGACGGCTCGATCTTGTTCAGCGGGCACAATGCCAACTTCGAAACGTATACGTTCACGACGGAATTCTCGGCACAAGGAATCCGGTCGTTGCGACTCGAGGCCCTGTCGCACCCGACGCTTCCTGCCGGCGGCCCGGGTCGGGCGCGGGACGGCCAGTTCCTGCTCAGCACGATCGAGGCGAAGACGCGACCGGCAGACGAACCGGAAGCGGAACCGGCGCAGGTGGAATTCCGGGCCGCGCGGGCGACGGACCAACTCGACGACAACACCTCTTCTGTCACTTCCGCCTTCGCCACGCCCGGAGGGAAGAGCGGTTGGACGATCCGGCCCGAATCCATGGGCAAGTCTCATGCGGCGATCTTCGAGTTCGCCGACCCTCTCGGCTTCAAGGGCGGCACCCGGCTTACCGGCCGCCTGCGCTTCGCTATCAACTCTCACTTCACGCTCGGTCGCGTCCGCCTGTCAGTCTCGCAAGAGGCGCAACCGGCCTTCGCAATCTCCGAGGGCATGCCGCAGGCGTTGGTCGAAGGCCTGCAAGTGCTTCGCGAGCAGGGCGCGGACGGCCTCACCGGCCTCCAAAGAGAGGCATTGCTCCGTCGATTCGCCCGGCAGGATGACCGGTGGCGACGGGCTGACCAAGCGCTCCGGGATCACGATCTGAGCATTCCTACCTCGGCAATCACGAGGATCCAAGCCACCGCTGAGGGACTGGAGCCGGCTCGCCATAGCGCGGCCGACAAGGGGTATCCGTACTTCTTCGAGCAGACCCATGTACTGCGACGCGGAGATGCGAGTCAGAAAGGCGAGCCCGCCGAAGCGGGATTCCTGCCCGTCCTGATGCGGGACAGCTCGGAGACCTCGGCCTGGTCGGTGACGCCGCCGACGGGTTGGGAGCGTAGCGGATTCGGGCGCGCTTCGCTGGCAAGATGGCTGACTGACACAGACCGGGGGGCCGGCAGCCTGCTAGCGCGCGTGATAGCGAACCGGCTATGGCACCACCACTTCGGATCGGGAATCGTAGCCACGCCGAGCAACTTCGGCAAGATGGGCGCGCGGCCCAGCCACTTCCAGTTGCTCGAGTGGATGGCACGGGATCTAGCGTCCAGCGGCTGGCGACTGAAACGGCTGCACCGCGCGATCATGACGAGCAGCGTTTACAAGACCAGCGCGGCGAGCGACCCGCGAAAGTCCGTGGCCGATCCAAGCAATCGCTGGCGCTGGCGCTGGACTCCGAGGCGCCTCGAAGCGGAGGCTGTGCGCGATTCCCTGCTGAGCGTGTCCGACCTGCTTGATCCCACCCTGTACGGACCCGGGACGCTCAATGAAGAATCCGGCAGGCGTAGCATCTACCTCTTCGTGAAGCGCAGCGAGCTGGTGCCGTCGATGATGCTCTTCGATTGGCCTGAACACTTGGTGGGGATTGGGAGGCGGCCTACGACCACCATCGCTCCGCAGGCGCTGCAGTTCCTCAATAGCCCCCAGACGCGCCGTTTCGCCGCGGGTTTCGCGGATCGGCTCGGGCGTTTGGAACCGCGCGCGGCGATCCGCGAAGCGAATCGGATCGCGCTCGCGAGACCTCCCGGGCCGGACGAGTTGAACGCCGGCATGGCGTTCGTCGCGAAGCAACGGACACTCTACGAAGCCGATCGCCAGCGAAACGCTGGAAGGCTCGCGCTCATCGACTACTGCCAGTCCTTGATGAGCCTGAACGAATTCCTGTACATCCGGTGACCACCATGAAGGCCAGAGACAACACCATTCCGCCGACGCTTTCGCGCCGATCGCTGTTCCACCGTTGCGGAATGGGCTTCGGAATGCTGGGACTGGCGGGCCTGCTCGCCGACGAAGGGCTGCTGGAAGCCGCGCCCGCTACGGATCGAGCGCTCAATCCCATGGAGCCGCGCCCGCCCCACTTCGCGCCCAAGGCCAAGCGCGTGATCTGGCTTTTCGTCAACGGCGGACCGAGCCACATCGACACGTGGGACTTCAAGCCCGAACTCGCCAGGCGCCACGGCCAGGAACTCGAAGGGTTCGACAAGTTCACCGGGTTCTTCTCCGAAGAGGTCGGGACCTTGATGGAGTCGCCGTTCCGGTTCGAGCCGCGCGGACAGAGCGGCAAGTTGGTGTCGGAAATCTTCCCGCACCTGGGCGAGCACGTCGACAAGATGGCGTTCATTCACTCGGGGCACACCGACTCCAACAATCACTCCCCCGCCCTGTTCCGAGTGAACAGCGGCCAGACGCGCATGGGCTTTCCGTGCCTCGGCTCGTGGGTCACGTACGGCTTGGGGAGCGAGAGTCGCGACCTGCCCGGATTCGTGGTGATGTCCGATCCGAAGGATCGCGGCCTGCCCAAGGGCAACGCGTCGAATTGGAGCGCCGGATTCCTGCCGGGCGCCTACCAGGGAACCTGGCTGCGCCCCAAAGGCGCACCCATTCGAAACCTCAGCCGCGCGGAGAGCATGAACGATATCCAGCAGCGGTCGCAACTCGACTTGATCGCCGAGCTGAACGCTCGCGACCTGGAGCGGCATCCCCACGAGCGGGAACTCGCCGCTCGCATCCAGAGCTTCGAACTGGCCTACCGCATGCAGTCCGCCGCGCCCGAAGCGCTGGCCGTGGAGAACGAGCCGGCTCACATGCAGGAACTCTACGGATTGCATAGCGAGCGCTGCGGCCATGTCGCGCGGCAATGCCTGATGGCGCGGCGGATGCTGGAGCGAGGCGTGCGCTTCGTGCAGATCTATTCCGGCGGCATGGAGAACGAGCGCTCCTGGGACGGGCACATCGACATCCGCGGCAACCACTCGCAATTCGCCGGAGAGACGGACCAGCCGTTCGCGGCACTGCTGACGGATCTCGAGCAGCGCGGGCTGCTCCAAGACACGCTGGTGATCTGGTCGGGCGAATTCGGACGCCTGCCGGTGTCGCAGATCGGCACCTCGAGGCCGGGCCGGGACCACAACCCGCACTGCTTCACCGCGTGGATGGCGGGAGGCGGCATCAATGGCGGTGTGTCGTACGGAGAGTCCGACGAACTGGGCTTCAAGGCCGCGACCAACCCGGTCTCGGTGCATGACTTCCACGCCACGATCTTGCAACTGCTGGGGATGGACCACGAGCGACTGACTTACAACTACAACGGCCGGAGCTACAGGCTGACGGACGTCGAGGGCCGGGTGATCCAAGACATTCTGGCTTAAGAGCCGGTTGGTAGCGGGGCGCCGCGAGGGCGCCCCGCTAGCGTCACTTGATGAAATCGCTCCGCCCGCCGTAGCTGTACACCAGCACTTCGCGCTTGGCGCGCGTCGCGGCGACATACACGAGCGATCGCTCCCGAGTCTCCAAGTTCCACGTCTCCTGATCGTGCCCCGAGGCGTTCATGACCGAGAGCAGGGGCACCTTTCCGTCGTTTACACTCGCCAGCACGACGCGATCGAATTCGAGCCCCTTGACCCGGTGCATGGTTGCCATGCGAACGCCTCGCCTCTCGGGGTCGTCCCCCTTGTTATCCAGCACGACAGTCTTGATGTCGCGCGCTTCCAAGCTGCGCTGGAGGGCGTCGCGGTCGTGAATGGTTCTGGTGACGATGCAGACGCCCTCGAGCGGCTGATCCTGCTCTTGCACGCCCTTCAAGTACGTGGCAATCGCTTCGGATTGGTCCTCGCGAGTCTCGAAGTTCCGAATCTGCGGTTTCGGGCCCTTGGTCAGCGATCGGACGCTCCGGTCGTTGTCCAAGCCGCCATCCAAGTCGTCAATGTCGCGCTTTTCCAGCAGCGACGCCGCCCACGATCTGGTCTCCTCCGTGGTCCGGTAATTCAGCGTCAGCTTCTGCGACCGGCCGCGGATGCGGATGCCGCAGTGTCCGAGAATGACCGGCCGGTAGTAGATCCGCTGGTGACCGTCTCCCGTGATGAAGAGGTCGTTTTGTCGCTCCGGGCCGCCGATCGCCCGCACCAAGCGGAACGCCTGCGAGCCGATGTCTTGCGCCTCGTCGACGATGATCGACGTGTAAGGAAGCGGCTCCTCCAGCTCGGCGACCAGAGCGGCCGCGTCGCGATAGGCATCCCCGACTTCTTTCGCCCCTTTCTCGGCGAGCTGGAGCCGATACTCCTCGAATATCGGCCAGAACTTGCGGCGCACGGCGCGCGAGATGCGCGTGCCCCGCCCCATGCGGGTCACTTTCATGTACTCGGCTTCGGTGGTGATCCCGTTGAGCGAAATGACCTGCTGCCACTCGTCCCAGAAGAATCCGGACGGATAGTCGAGGTCTGGATCCGCCGCGGCCATGGCAGCCTTCCACGCCCGCTCGTCGCGTCCGTAGAGGATCTCGAAGCGATAGCCGTTCGTGCGCAAGAAGCGGACGAGCCACGAATCGATGTTGACGACCTCGATCCGCTTCATCTCCTCGGGCTTGCAGATCTTGAGAAGGTTGTTGCGGATGTCTGTCGCGAGGTTGCGGTTGAACGTGAGGAAGAGGATCTTGTTCTCTTCGGACTGCCGGGCAAGCCAGCGGGCACGGTGCATCGCGACCACGGTCTTGCCCGTGCCGGCTCCTCCGAGCAGCCGCACGGGTCCCTTCCAGTCCCGCTCGACGAAGCGTCGTTGCGAAGGATGCAGGAAGACCCGCCAATGCTCCAGCGGGGCGTTCAGCATGCCTTCGAGTTCCTCGTCGCTCTCGATCAGCACGAAGGTTGCCTTGGACTGCTCGCGATTCAGGGCGGCTTCGTAGTCGTCCAGGTTCGGCGACCGCGTCAAGAACTCGCGCTCACGGACGACCTTCTCGTAGGAATCGCCGGCGCACATAAAGAAGAGGGCCTCATACCCCTCCGGCGGCAGGCGCTCCTGCAACGCGTCCAACTCTTCGTCGTCCTTGATGGACCGGACCTCCTTGACCATGGCCTCGGGCACGCCGAGGCGCATCAGTTCCCGGTCGCGAAGCACCGCGAACGGCCCTTGGGGCCCTTGCGGAATGATGCCGGGAGTCTTCTTCGGCGGCGGGACCGACTGGGCCTGCGGAGCGTAGATCTGCATCGCCCCGGTGGCGGGGTTGATCGAGCACTCGTGGCGCTCGGCCCAAGCGTAGGCATCATCGTGCTTGGCCGCCCACAGCAGCATGTGGACATCGCCCTTCTCGGGCTTGAGCACGATCGCCCGGTACCCTTGGTCGATCCGCAAGGATCGCATCTTCGAGTCGCGCGCGGCGCCGATCTTCTCGTAGTTGAGGCCGGACGAAGTCGGATTGGCCTCGAACTTCTCGATCATCGCCCTCACGCTCGTTTGCTGGGGACGCGGGAGGCCGGCGAATGCCTTCAGAAAGTCGAGCGACATCGCGAGTTTCCCTTGTGTAGCCATGTAGTTCCTCCTTTAATTCTGGGTATTTCCTTGACCGGACACCGCATCTTGCACGGTCTCCGGCGCGGTCTCCGATCCGCCGACTGTCCAGCCGGCGCCTTCGAATTCCTGCCTGTCGGCCTCTTGATCCTCCAAGAAGCAAGCCATCTTGGAGTCGGGCCACGCGAGTTCGGCCATGGCGAAAACCCCGCCCGCTTCGGAAGCGAGCTCGTACCCGATCTCCGGAGCGGGCACGCCGGTATCGCGCAGGGCGCTCAACAATTCCCGGAAGCACGGGTCAGCGAGTTCGAATGCCTCGCCCCATGCGCCATCCGAGACCGGATCGACAGCCTCGGGTGCTTCGGCACCGGTCCTGAACCGCGGGTAGCGGTCCTGCTCGACCGCCCGCGTGGTCGTGAGCCAAGCGTTCGGCAGGAACTGGAGCAGATTGAACAGCCGCAGCGCGCCGTTCCAAGCGCGCTGGTAGCCATCCTGCTCGCGGTCGCGGCTTGCGTCACGCAGATGAATGGCCGCGAAGAGTTCGTCGGGGTTGCAATCGTTGACTGACGCCAGCGGAATCGCAGCGAGAAGTTCCGCAGGACTCGGCCCGTCGCCGGTCCAGTCGCCCCGGCCGCCTACGGCGGCCGGACTTGCAAGATCGCGGGCCTCCTCGGTGGCTTGAGGAGGCATGGTTTCTGCGAGGCCCTTAGCGAAGCTCCGTTGCAGCGCGCCAGTGATCATGCGGTCTTGATCGAAGACCGAGAGCAGGTCAACGAATACCGCTCTTCGCCACGCCTCGGCATCCGGCCGCCGCAAGTACTGGACGAACAGCTCGAACGAGTTCTTGCGCAGCTCAGCCCGTAGCGGGCCGACCGCGAGCCGCTTGTCGAACGCGGATTGCGCCGCGGACATCGGACTCGGGACGGCATGGGCGGCATCACCGCCGGAGCGGAGCAGATCCGGAACGTCCTCGGCCCGCCCGAACGTCGGGTTCAGGTCGCGCCATGTCAACGACCACTGGAGGATTCCCGAGCGCACGATGGACATCCTCTTGACCGAGTCTTCGTCCACCCGGTCCCCGTGATACGTGAATCCGTCCAAGAACACGGCCACGCTGAGCTTGCCGATGCCTGGGCGCGCTGGACGGAACAGAAAGTCCGGACGCGAAGCGATCGCCACCCCATCGGTTTCCCCTAGATCGGCTTGCGGCTCGATCATCCAAGTCTCGCTGTCCAAGCGGAGCACGTACCCGGCCCGGCCGCGAACGATCTCTTGGTGCAGGGCTCCCAGACCATCGCGCACGGTGACGCGTCGCAGGGCCTCCAAGAATCGACTCTCGAGTTCGCTCTGGGTGCCTCCGGTCCCGCCGAAGCGGTCCAAGCCCTCGACCGGTTCCAAGCTAGCCGCGACATCCAGAATCGCTCGCAGCACTTCGAGCGCGACCCGCCTGGACGGCTGAGACTCGCTCGTGCGCCGGCTGTAGCGATAGACGCACCGATAGCAGCCATCGCGCAACGGGTCCCGCGCGCATGCGCATTGCTCGAGCGCTTCGCACGCGCACTCGAGCACCTTCACCAAACCCAGTTCATACGCCAACAGATCCTTGAGATAGCCGGTTCCGCCGGGCACGGTGTCGTAGATGACGAGGAACAGGCGCACCTCGTGGGAGTCGGGATCCTTCATGGAGGTCGTCATCGCCCGCAGATGATCGACGCGACCTTCGAAACGCAGCCGCAAGCCTAGTTCCAAGGCGGCGATGAACGAGACGATGCGCGGATCCTTTTCGCCGAGCGCCGCGAACGGCAGCAGCACGCGGATCGCCTCCGAGGAGAACTCGCGGTACAGGTAGAGACAGTTGAGGTACGCATCGTCCGCGGCATCCGCATCCTCCGCCGCGAAGGCAGGACCCCGGTATACGCCGGCGTGCTTGCCGTGCAGTTTGCACGAGATCGAGTGGTCGGGATAGAGCTTTCCGCGCTGGACCTTGCCGCAATGCCGGCAGATGCGGAAGCCGTCTCGCGGTGTCTCTTCTCCAGCGAACTTGGTCGGCGCTCCCTTCGCGTCCCTGCGCCCGAAATTGATCTCGCGAAACGTCGTTTTCGCCGAGTACTCCAGCCCGAACGCAGGTCCTCCGCTCGAGGCGGCATAGGCGTGCGAGACGGAGGAAGGCTTGACATCCGCGACCAGGTGGCGGGTGTAGAACAGAGGCTCGCGCTCCTCGCGGTCATCGATGATCTGGCTGCGCCGGGCTAGAGACGTCGCATGCACCAGCCGCATGGCGAGCATGGCGCGCCGCTGTCCCGCATCGGCCCACATGGGGTCGCCGCAACGCGGGCAGTGGACGTTGGCGTCGTCGCTGTCGACTCGCTCGCAATAGGTGCAGGAAGGACACAGGCGCCAAGTCTCGATCTCGCTCAGGTGCAGGTCGACGCGATCCACTTCGACGTGGTGGCCTCCGGCGTAGAAGTGGTTCAGTGGCGCGAGTTCCCCTAGCGCGGCAGCCGCGGGGCGCACGAATTCGTAAACTTCCGCGCCATCCCCGGAGTACGACCTGTCCTGGGGCGGTCCGCTCGCGCGAAGAATCACCGATTTCAGCATCACGCCTTCCTCGGGGAAGGCGTAATTCGGGATGAGGCCCTCGTCAGTCAGGAAGTTGAAGGTGTCGCGGTCGTTCAGTTCGCTGCGAAGTTTCCGCAGACCGGATCGCTCGGCCTTGGCCCGACGCACGTCGTCCACGGCGGCTTCGTCCTGCGGGCCGGCTTCGAGCCGCTTGATCCGGGCGGTCAGCCGGTTGATATCCTTGCCGATCGCGTTGCGCTCTTCGCTACGTCTCGACAGTACGCGGAGAATCCGATATTGCAATCGGGGGCTGCCGCCTGGTTCGCCCATCAAGAACAGTTCCAGGTAATTCTGGGAATCGTCCGATAACTCGTCCTTGAAGGCAGCCAAGAACCGATCGAGTAATTCCCGCGCCTCTAAGTCCACGTAATCGAAGAACGGATAGGGGAACACTTTGAGGGATTGTTTTTCGACCGCGTTGAGGACCGTGCCGAGTTTGGGCGGCACCGCTTCTTCCTTGACGCCGCTAGCCGACCAGCAGTCGAGGCAATACGCGGTGAGCTGACGCTCGAGCACGGCCGAGGCATTCAGGAATACGCCGGGCGGCTTGACCGTGCCGTTCAACATCGCGTCGGGATCCGCGTAGTAGTACTGGTCGTGCGACCGAGCCTCGGCCACCGTGAAGGTGAATGCGTTGCCGTCGCGGCGCCCTGCCCGGCCGATGCGCTGAACGTAATTCGACTGAGCCGGGGGAACCGAGGCGAGGACGACCGTGGACAGGTCGCCGATGTCGATCCCCAACTCCAAGGTTGAGGTCGCCGAGAGCAGATTCGGATCCCATGGCTTGGAATCGCGCGCCGCGAAACGGTTCTGGATGCGCTCGCGATCCCGGCGCCCTAGCAAAGCGGTATGCTCTTCGGCCACGACTCGGCGAATCTGACCATGCAGGTACTGGCGACCGAGCCAAGTGGGCTCGCCGACGCGGAAGGTCTGGTAGACGCCATTGGTGGCCTTGAGATCTGCGTCGCTGTCCTCGGTATTGGCGCCTTCAGAAAAGTCCAGACAGGGCACACCGTCCCAGATCTCGGCTTCGGCCTTTGGAACGATGAGTTCGTGCCCAGGCGATCGACCGCGCCATGCAACGCCTTCCGCCGTCACGTAGAAGCGTCGGGGATCAAGCGCCCAGACCGCGCCCGCATCTTTGGTTCGCCGCTGGATCAACCCGAACTGCTCAAGGCCTTCGAGAACTAACGTTAGGACCAATGGAGTGTAGTGCGGAGCCCAGAGCACTTTGCAGGGGGCGAGCACGTGCCGGACCCATCGCTCGTACCATGTGGCACCGCTCTTGTTGGTGAGGGGTTCGACGCCGTGACGGCCTCTTTCGCGCGGCACCCCTTCCGAGGGATAGACCGGGAGGGGCGATTCCGGGCCGAGATCGGGGAGCGCTTTCTCGCGATTGATCGTCCAGATGTTCCCGCGACTTTCCAGATACCCCTTGGCAACCTCGCCACCGAACGCGCCGCGATCCTTCATGTGGCGCATCACGCCGAGAGCGATCTGGCGGACGTAGCGGGGCGGCAATTCCCGGAAATCACCGATCTGCTCGCGGACTTGAGTCGCAGCCCAGTCAGCAGCGCTATCGAAGGCCTCGATGTCGAAGCCGACCGCGACGACTCCGGTTTGTTCCAAGCTGGCCTCGAGATTGGACAGGTAACCGAACTCGGCGAGCGTGTCCCACTCGAGGCGACGCTTGACTAGATCGGAAAGATCCGATCCGTGCGGCAATCGGTCGCGGTTGCGAAGTTCTTGGAAGTCCCGCATCCACTGACGGTCGGGTGCGAGGAAGTCGCTAACGAATCGCGCTGTCTCAAACCCGTCGGAATCGTCGGTAGGGCCGCTCCAGTGATCGACCACCCTTCGGGGCAGTTCGGCCAGGGAAACCCTGCCGTTCGACTCGATGACCTGCGCGATAGCGGCGCGCCTGACATTACGCCAGGTGCGAGCCGCGTAGAATCCCGCTCGGTGGGCGGCATCTTGCACGTTGTCGGAGAACGCGATGACCTTGGGGTCGTCGTTGTTCGGCGAACCGAACGCTTGCGCCAAGGCGACGCTCGTGAGGGGCGTGGATCGCACACCGAAGATGATCAACGCGTGCTTGGCATCGCAATACGGGCAAGTCCGAGACAACCTGAACCGCTGTTTCCCTTGCCACTGCTCGGTTTCTTTCAAATCGGGCCGGAAGGTGCTCACCAGTTCGGCGCGCGGATGCCGGGATCCGCATTGGCTGCACTCCTTGCGTGCCGGGCCCGCATGCAATGCACCGCAACCGCTGCAAATCTGGACGCGCTGGCCCTTGGCCCGAGGCGGCATGGAACTCGGGAAGAGAAAGCAGACCCGCGGGTCTCGGGAGAAGAAGAGGTTGTAGAAGAGCCTAAGGTCCTGAAGCACCTTCGTCCCTTCCGGGTTCGGCACGGCGGCCCAAGCGGTAGCGTGGCACTCGCGGCACTGCACGAGGGGCAAGTGAATCACCGTTTCGTCGGCGGCGATCTCGTCGGAGAACCGTAGCTGCGGACCGCTTTCGGCGGCCAAAGAGTCCGCGTCGCTCGACCTACCCGGTGGTTTTCGAACACTGCAAACCATGCGTCGCAGTTCGCGCACCCACAAGTGCAATCCGACCTGCAAGAACGGCTGTTCGTCCTTGAGTCGCGCTGCAGCGGTCAAGGCGCAGAAGCCGTTCAGCACAGCCAACGCGTCGGTATCGCTAGCCGTTGGCAAACTGGCGCGGAGTCTTTCGCCGATCTCGGGCAGCGACTTCGCCCGGCCTTCCAGCGCGCGCAAGAGGTTCACGAACGTGCTATGCGACTTCAGGTCGTCAGCGAGGGACATCCGGGCTTCAGGGGCATCCCAGGAACCCTGCAAGGGTGCGCCGAACAAAGTCTCGTAGGCCGTGCGGAGGTAATCGTGAGTGCGTTCGCGGCCGGCAGCGGCCCGCATGCGGCTGAAGTCGGTTCCGGGCATAAGGTGCCACTTGAGAAACGCGTCTCCAAGTAGTTGATCGATGGACATGCGGCTCTCGCCGACGATGGAATCCTCGTCGAACGGCTCTCCGAACACCTTGGATACGTATTCCCGAAGATTGCCATCGTCAGCGGAGCCGAGAGTCGCGGACGTGCCGACACATCGAAGTTGCGCGCCCTGCGCCCCAAGCCTTGCCTTGAGCCGACGAATCAGACAAGCCAGATCCGTGCCCTGCGCCCCGTCGAAGGTGTGGAGTTCGTCCACGACTAGCCAGCGGAGCGTCTCGGGCTTGTTGAATCTCCAAAGCCGCTGGTCGCGGGGCCGGCTCAGCAGGTAGTCCAGCATCTTGTAGTTGGTGAGCAAGATGTCGGGCGGCCAGTCGAGCAGCGTCCGGCGATTGGCCACGATATGGTCCGCTGTCATCGAGTCTTGGGGGCTGCGCTCCGCTTGACCTACGAACATGCCGGCGGTGACCTTGCCCTTCAGCGACTCGGTTTCGTGAATCAGTTTGGCGATGCGGCGCGACTGATCGTGCGCCAGAGCGTTCATCGGATAGATGACGATGGCCTTGATTCCTCGCTTGCCGTGCTGCTGGCGGCACCACTCGAGGATCGGGAGCAGGAAGCACTCGGTCTTGCCGGAACCGGTGCCCGTGGCCATGACCGTGGAGCGACCGTCCTGCAACCGCTCGAACGCCTTCCGCTGGTGGCGAAACGGCGCGAAGCCGAGGGGAATCTCCGGAAAGGGCTCTCCGCCCTCGGCGTCTTGTTCGAACGGAAGTTGGATCGACAGGTACGGACCCTTGAGCAGGTTCTCGGGAGTCTCCAGGAATTCGTCGATCACGCCGGCTAGCACCGCGTTGGACGGGCGAAAGCGCGTCGTGAGGAAGTCCGGCAGGACGGTCTTGACTTCCGAGGCTACGAGAGAGGGAATCATGCGGTCAGATGCGTTGCGATGGTGAACTCGGAACGACCATGGCGAACGTGACATCTGGCACCGCCCCAATCAGGGGAGACGACCGAGGGTCCGCATCGCATGATCGCGAACGAGCCGAGTAACTTATCGTACCACACAGTTATGATACATGTTTGGCGGCTAAATCTCTCGGTTCGGGCGATACGTGAAGAGACCGTGGAGTAGCCGCCCTGCAAGTAGCGCAGACTCGCTGGCAGCGAATGGAGAAGTTGCTGCGCAGAGGGCGACTGCACCTAACCCGCGGACTTGAGCAGAGAGCGGGGTCGCGCCACCGGGCTAGATCGAAGGCACTGCGGAACGGGACACCGTGGACTCAGAGGGATCAATCAAGTTCCGCACCCTCGCTCGCCTACTGCGGCGGCGACACCGTAAAGCCGAAGAGGCGGGTTCGTCAAGGCTGCCTAGAACAGAGCTTTCCGGCGGCCTATGGCATCGTGGCGGTGCCTCAGGCGACGCATTGACCACGTATCCTCTCGCCGCTGTCGAACCCCGCCTGCGGTTGTCCGCACTGAGCTCAGATCTCTCATCGCAAGAGGCTCAGATCTCGCGCTTGCCTACGATTCGCTACAATTGTCGGTGCGACAGGCCGAAGGTGCTCCCCTTCCTGGGCGGGGTGCGCCGATAGTCTCGCCGGATAGTGCGTTCTATGAAGGGCTTGGCCAAAGTTACCGATGCGTTGATTGATCAGATGGTACGTCGGATAGTCGATGCCGCTGATCCAGAGCAGGTGATACTGTTCGGCTCCCGGGCGCGGGGCGACGCTAGGGAGGACTCAGACGTTGATCTGATAGTCATAGAATCCGAACCATTCGGCCCGAACCGAAGTCGGCTGGCTGAAGAGCGCCGCCTATACCGGACTCTGGCTGGACTCCGAGTTTGCAAGGACATCTTGGTCTACAGCCAAGACGAGGTCGAGTACTGGAGGGATTCCCTCAATTACGTGCTTGCCCGAGCCATGCGCGAGGGGAGAGTGCTCTATGAGCGACGCGAAGTGCGCCCGAATCCTGCTTGAGGCGGCCGAGCGGGATGTGCAGGCTCTAGCGGTCATGCGTGACCCCGACGAGGTCTCGGAAGAAGTGTTCGGATTTCATGTTCAACAGGGAGCGGAAAAACTGCTGAAGGCTTGGCTGGCTCTCTTGGGAGGCGAATATCCGTACACTCATGACCTTGAGACCTTGCTGGATCTTGTGGAAGAGCGTACGGAGGTCACTGACGAGTTCCGGGACTTGATCGAATACACGCCATTTGCAGTTCGGCATCGCTACGAGGGCCTTGGCGCAAGTGTTCCGACGATTGACCGGAATGAATCGATTCGCTGCTTGAACTCGCTGCTCGATATGGTTCGCGGACGGTTGAAGGGAGCTTAGCAGCCTTGCCTGGGATGGCTGACGCTTGGCCTATCGGTCATCATTGCCCTGCGCTGGAACAGGGGCGGAGGAAGCCGCTGCTGCTCCGGCCACTCAAGTAGTTCGTGGGCCGGAAAATTCCGCACTGGATCTCAGCCGTGCTGGGTGATGCAGCCCGCGCCGAACTGCGAACCCCGTTTTCAACGGGCCATGCTCAAGACACGTGCCATAAAGTTCTCTAGCGACCTCACGATCCGATCGGCGGCAACTTGCGATTCGGGGAGCATAGGCGGCTCTACACCCCCCACACTTCTATCGGCGCACGGTTCACTGATTCATTCCGGTGGAACACATTCTCCTTCCAAGACGATTGACCACGGTCGAAGATCAGGAGGTACCCCGCGTCCGCAGCGCACTTGTCCACGTACGCAGCAGTCTGCTTCGAGCAGTCTCTAGCCTCTATTCCGTCGTAGCCTTGGTCCACGGTCCACCGGAGATCCGTTCAATGGTCGGCTAATGCCATGCGCTCCAGGGTCCCCGCCCGACACCTGCTCCTCATCTCGGGACGTCTGCGCGGCCGCTAGCCAAAGAAAAAGGGAGCGGCCGGAGCCGCTCCCTTGAATTGCGCTGACAGAGACGCGCGGTCGACTACGGCTGGATGTCCGCTCCGAAGGCACCGCGGATTACCCCGCGCTCGGTGCCCATGCCGAATGCTCCGCCGGTTAGCTCCCACGTGCCGATGATGCCCAGCGGGCCATCCTGGTCCTGGCCCACGAACATGCCGTCGATCGTCGCGGCGCGCGCGGCAGCGGACTCGTTCGTGGGGATGTTCAGGCATTTGCACTCGGTGAGGAACGCCGTGGCGAGCTCCGCCCGAGTCGCCTCCGGCTTGCCTTCTCCGATCGACTGGCCGGTGAAGTCCGCGGGCCCGACGGCCGTGGTCCCGTCGCCGTCCATTGTCGGGAATGGCCGGGTCGACCACGGTTGGCCGACTTCGTTCCACACCAGGTCGGGCCGAGTCGAGAGCGGCGGATCGCCGTCGTGCAGCGACGCTTGGTAGCCGGTCAGCGGATTGCCCTCCGTGCCGATCAGAGCCGAGTTGTGATTGAACCATTCCTCCATCATCGCCGTCGAGCCGTCCGCGAACAGCAAGATCCGGCTGGAGCGGAAGCCCGGCGCTGGATTCACGTTGATGTCGATGTCCCGTATTTGGATACCGGCGATGAGCCACTTCGGGTAGATCGCGGCATCCACGCCCGCTTCGAATTGCGCCTTCGCCGTGTCATAGGCGGCATCGCCCGGATTCAGTGATGAGTCCTCGGTTCCTGCGAACGTCAGTTCGCCGAACGAATCGGTCCAGGTGCCGCCGCCAGCGTTCGTGATCCAGTAGGCGGTCCCGCTGCCGATCCGGAACTGGGAGACGCTGTTACTGGCGTAGTGCCTGATGTTGCCGGTGGTGGCGGTGCCGATAATTCCCGGGCCGTACGTGGTTTGCTCGTCCGAGGTCAGAGTCCGATACGGGCCGTACGCCGGGCGGTAGTTGGGCTGCCCGTCGATGGTGTCGATCGTTACGGCGACCGGGTTCATGGACTCGAAGGTCACGGTGCCATCGTTCTTGACCTCGGCGGTCCATGTGAGCGACTCGACGTCGGTCGTGCCGAGGACATGGTCGGGCTCGTCGGGATCGGGGCCGGCGTAGCCGTACTGCAGCGGATCGCCGCTGGCGGTGTCGACGAGGTCGGTGATGGTGAGCTTGACCTCGCTCTCTTCGACGTCGCTGGGATCCCAGAAGACCCGGGCCTCGACGGCACCCTCGTAGAACAGGTCGCCCTGCGCCGCGGATGTCCGACCGGCATAGGTGGCGGAGACGGTCTGGTTCGAGCCGGCGGCCGGGTACAGGCGGTGATCCGCGCTGGAGTACACAGCGGTCGGGGCGAGCGGGCTGTAGGCGAACGCGCCCAGTTCGACGCGGTCGGGGTCGGCGCGCTCGTACGTCTGGAGCTTGAGGCTGTCCGCGGCGTACGCGGACACTTGGTGCCGCCACGCCCCGAGCCGCGTGTAGTCCGTGGTCGTGGTCCACATCTGCAGCTTGCCGCGCGGTCGCCCGAACATCGCTGACGCGCTCGGGTACGGGGTGATCCGTGAGTCCTTGGCGTCCGCGAAGATTCCGCCGTTGCCGAGCGCGTCGGCAAAGGCGTCCGCGTCACCGAGCGCCTCCAGCACGTCCTCGATCTCCGCGATCACGCTCGCGTCCTGAGCCACGCCGGAAGTACTGACCGGGTAGTCCGTGTGGCCGGTCCAATTGGCGTCGCCCTCGCGGGCCGCGCTTGCCCGACTCAGCACGCCCGTGTAGAACTCGGGGACCATCTCGTTCTCGTCCATGGTGGACGGGTCGTCCTCGATCGCGGCCCGGCTGGCGCCGAAGACGTTCGCAAGTTCGGCTTGGATCTCGTCGAACAGGCGCTGGCGCTGGTCATTGGCGAACTGGCGGTCGCCAGTGCTAGCGTCGGCGTTATCCAGCTCGATCACCCGCCGCAGCTGGGCCAGCTTCTTGACGATCTCGGCGCGCGCGTCGGCGACCCAGTTGCCCTTGCTGGCCTCGTACTCGTCGGTATCCAGCACGGCCGCCCGCTGCGGCTCGTAGTTGCCCTTGACGTACTCGTTCGCGTCCCAGTCCGCAGCCGCCGCCGCGGTGTCCATGGCTTGCGGTACGTACTTGAACTTGGTGTTGCCCGTGTTGAGCACCGTCGAGGCGATGAGCTTCGGCCGCGCCTCGTTGACGTCGGTTTCGTCGTCGTCCGCGACAGCGGCAAGCAGCGCCGGGCCGGCCTCCATCGTCGACCATGCGTCGCCGCGCCTGCCGATCTCGGCGAGGTCGCCCGTCACGCCGGTTCCGGGGGCCGGCCGGTCGGGACCGCGCTCAGCACCGAAGCCGCCCGCCAATATCGTGGTGCCCTGTTCCAGCTTCCACGTGCCGATGACCTCCGTGCCGACCGCGTCGTCGCGGCCGAGCAGCCGACCCGCGAAGGTGGCGCCCGGATCCAGGTCAAGGTCCGGCTGGCCGCCCGCTTCTGGCGCGTACTGCAAGCGGCCGACATTGGTGTCCTTGCCCTCGACGGTCCAGCTGCCGTTGCGGGCCAGCTTGGCGGTCGGTAAGTGGATGCCGGTGACCTCGCCGCCCAAGCCGTGGGTCCAAGGCACTTGGGTGTCGGCGCGCGCCAAGCCGATCACGTAGCCGTCCACAGCCATGCGCGTGAAGCGCACGTCGATGTCGATCGCGCCGGAGTAGAGGTTGCCCGCTTGGTCGGCAGCCATCGTGCGGCCCTTGTAATTCGCCGCGCCCGAGACCTGCACATCGGTAGCGCGGCGGGTGTACTCCATCGTGGACCAAGCGAAGGCTTGCGCCTTCTCGGCGTCGTTGTACGCAGCCTTGGCGTTCGGGGTCGAGTTGAACACGGCCACGCCGAAGCGCGTGGAACCGAGGGCACCCAGCCGCGCCGTGGCGGTCGACTTGAGACGATTGAACGCGTCGCGCGCTTGGTTGGCGTTGCGGTTGTCAAAGCCCTGCAGCTTGTCCGGGCCGTTCGCCAGAGTGGCCGCGGCGAAGGCCTCCTCGCTGCTCAGGGCCTCGACCAGCCGGTCGAAGGCGTCCACCACGCGACTCTCGCTGATGGTGCGCTCGAGCCGCCCGCTAGCGGTGCCGCCGAATATCTTGGTCACCTCGGTGTCCGCCTTGCCCCACTGCACGAGGATCTGGGCGTCGAAGGAGCCTTGGTCGATGCCGTCGTCCCGGCGCAACGCCACGAGCTGCGCCACGCGGTCGCGGATCTTGACGAGTTCGGCGCGCGCCCCGGCCACGATGTTGGCGCCGTTCTCCGTGGCCGCGCCGCCGCCGAGCAGCTCGCCCATGGAGAAGCTCTCGCCGAGGGCGTTCAGCATGGTGTTCTTCTCGTTGGCGTCCGTATCGCGGTTGTCGGTCGAGAGGGTCGGCGCGGCGTTGGCGTTGTCGGCCGGGGTCTGCTTGGAATCGACGCTCAGCGCGGTGTTGGCCATGTCCATGTCGTAGCGGGTGCCGGCGAGCATGCCGTCGGCGTCCTTGGCGACGCGGAACATGCCGCCGTCCGGAGTGGTGATCTCGCCCATGCCGGTGGCGTCGAGAGACATCGTGTCGCCGACCGCGTAGCCGCTGCCGTCTTCGCGCGCCATGGCCTGCAGGCCCGTGCCGGCAATGGCCATCGTCGTCGGCCGGTACTCGGCGTCCCAAGTGCCGTCGTCGCCGAGGGTCAGGGCGTACATGTTCATCGCGCCGGTGGCGGCATTGTCACCGCCCGCGACCATGGCGTCGTCGGAGATAACCTCCCCCTCCAGCGTCCAGCGTCCGGCCTCGTTGGTCATCAGCGTCACGCTCATGCCGCTGGCACCGAGGTCCACGGGCTGGCTCGAAGGCATGTGCGTGGCCATCCACATGCCGTCCTCGCCCATCGCCAGCGTGTAGCTCTCGCCGGCGGAATTCATGGTCATCGAGCCATCCATGACGGGCTGGCCGTTCATGGTGAATCCGCCGGTCTCGGTCGTCATCAGGGTCACAGTTTCGCCGCTGCCGCCGAGCATCACCGGCACGGCCATCGGCGTGAAGGACGCCATCCACATGCCGTCCGCGCCCATCCTCAGCGTGTAGCGGTCGCCGTCGCCGGTGGTCGCGACGAAACCGTCGGAGACGCTGCTAGCGCCCATGGCCCAGCCGCCGGACTCGGTGGTCATCAAGTCCACGGTCTCGCCAGAGGTGCCGAGGGCGACGGTCTGGGTCATCGGCCTGAAGGTGGCCATCCACATGCCGTCCGCGCCCATGGCGAGGGTGTAGCTGAGGCCGCCGCTCGTGTAGGTGTCGGAGCCGTCGCCGGTCAGGGCGGCGTCGCCGATCATCCACATGCCGGTCTCGGTGGACGTGAGCTCGACGCTCATCTCGGAGGTACCGAGGGTGACGGTCTGGGTCATCGGCATGAAGGCCGCCATCCACATGCCGTCTTCGCCCATCGTCAGGGTGTAGCTGGCACCGGCGGAATTCATGGCCATGCCGCCGGAGGCGAAGGCCTCGCCGGCCATGGTGTAGTCGCCGGCCTCGGTCGTCATCAGGGTCACGGATTCGCCGCTGGTGCCGAGGCCGACCATAACCTCCATGGGCTGGAAGGCTGCTGACCAAGTACCGTCGGTGAGTGTCAGCACGTACATGCGGCCGCCCTCGCCCTCGACGGGGTTGTCGGCGCCGCCGGCGAAGGCTTCGCCATTGAGCGTGAAGCCACCAGCCTCGGTCGTCATCAGGGTGGCGGTGCCGCCGTTCGCTCCCAAGGCGACCTCGACCGCTTCCGGTTGGAACGGCGGGGGAGCCGGCGTCGGTGCCGGCGGAGCGGTCGCTGCGGCAGGCTCGTCGCCGCCGCACCCGGCCAGGCCGAGCGACAGGACAGCGAGCGCTGCGAGCAGCGCGAAAACGCGCATCGGATTGCAATTCATGTCTCTTCTCCTCTTACTTGATTGCATTGCGGCACCCCCCGGCGCCGGACGCCACCGGCCGCTGGGAGTGCCTTCATGCGGTTGTCCCGGAAGACTCCCACACGTAGAATCCCGAACACATTCCGTGTTCGGGCGAAGCTGAAATTTCCGGCCCCAAAGCCGGTGTGGCGAGTGCCGCCAAGGCGCGCTGGCGGCGACGGGTACTGTCCAGACAACAGGTCTGGGAGGACACCGGTAGCGCAGTCGAAGCGCAAGCTCGGCTCCGCGGAGCGGCGATGGCACTCGGAAAGAGTTGCAGCCGTACCCGATGGCTGCCTCGGGGCAGTCTCGCCCGAGCCTGCCCGTTCTCGCGGCTGCCCTGACATCAGGGCCGCTTCCTGCCTGAGAAAAATCTCAGGCGAATCGGTGGGGGGGGGGGGGTAAAATTCGACCGCCGGGTAGGACCCCTGCGGCCGGTGGCCGCTCAACCCAAGCGCGGCCTTTTCAGGATTGCCAGCACTAGACATTTCGCGTCTGTCCTAACGTTTCCGTTGACAGTGTAGCAGATCGCGTCAACTTTGAGCGTTCCGAATGAAATTTGCAGCAGCCAACAAGCTTGGGGCGTCTCTGCTTATACCTGCACGATGCTTGCTGCCAACACCTCCGCGAAACATCGCACGTGCCGCTCGCGACCGCTGGTAGTTGTATGATCCGGTCTGATGGGTAACGCTTCCGAAACGCATTGGGAAACCCCCGAACCGGCGGGCGAGCACGAGGGTCCAGTGAGGGAAATCCGCACGCTGAGTTTGATGAGCGGGGAGACGAAACTCAGTCGTGGAGAGCGAGGCGCGAGATGGAGCGACAGGCGAGCGACTACGGCCTGACGGCGGTCCAGTACCGGACGCTCAAGCGATTTGTTCAGCAGGGCGCCCGCGGTCTCGCGGGCAAGTTGCGGTGGGACGGCGACAGGCCCGACTATCGCGATCGCAAGATGCCCGACTGGCTCGATCCGGAGGCACTCTTCGCGCTTGAGAGCCGACACGTTCTGGTCCGCGAGTGGGAGTACCCGGAGCCGGCCTGGGGCGGATCCGAGTGCTGGCGGCAGATTTGGGGCACCAAGACCTCGGCCGCGGCCGAGTGCGCCCTTGCCGAACTCTATGCGTCACCTATGCGAATCGTAATCGCAGTCGACTGACTGCCACGAAGCCACCCGCTCGGACACCGTTCGCGCGTACCCGGCGTGGTTGCCCGGTGTTACGCGCTTGCCCGGAACCCATCCCCGACTGCACTTCTCGATGGTCCCGCTCTGGCTGTCGGCAGCCGCAATCATTAACACGGTCGCTGGTCGGCTGCCGCACTCTGCTGGATGTCCAACCCACCCCAAAGGCCTTGTTTCACTTAGTCTTTTCGCGAAGCGGCCGTCGCGACCGTCTGTCGGCGCCATGTTGTCTGTGGCCATGTACCCAGCAGTCTGCTTCAAGCAGTCTCTAGCCTGTATGCCGTCGTAGCCTTGGTCCGCAATCCACCGAACGTCCGTTGAATGGTCGGCAAACGCCATGCGCTCCAAGGTAAGTGCCGGACAACTGATCCTCATCTCGGGCCGTCTACCCTGCCGCTGGCCCAAGAAAAAGGGAGCGGCCGGAGCCGCTCCCTTGAATTCCGCTGGGGGAGGCGCGCATGCGCGCCTCCCTTGCCGCGGTCGCCTACGGCTGGATGTCGGCTCCGAAGGCGCCGCGAATCACTCCGCGCTCGACGCCCAGGCCGAACGCACCGCCGGTCAGTTCCCACGTGCCGATGATGCCCAGCGGGCCGTCCTGGTCCTGGCCCACGAACATGCCTTCCAGCTTCGAGTTGCGCGCGTCGTCGTCCGTCGCGAGGAGATTCACGTAGTTACCCGCCCGGAAGTAGGCCGCGGCCAGCTGGGCCGGCGTCATCTCCGGCGCACCCTGGCCGATCGGGTTCTCGTTGCCGTCCATGGTGAGCAAGTCCTTGGACCACGGCTGGCCCAAGTCGTTGTAGAACAGGTCGTCCCTGGTAGACAGAGGCGGCATGCCCGCGTAATACTCGGCTAGGTAGGGGCTCGCGGGGTTGCCGGTGCTGCCGATGAGACCCGCGTCGTGGTTCATAAACCTGTGCATGGTCGCGGTCGAGCCGTCCTTGAACAGCAGGATCTGGCTGTCTCGAACGGGCGGCAGGTTTGCTGTGTTCCGGAGGGCGATGAACTTTACAAGATGTGTCGGGAAGTCGAGAGTGTCCTGCCCCGCTTCGAACTCCGCCTTCGCTGTGTCAAAGGCCGCGCCGCTCGTAGTCGTCGGATTGACGTCCCCCGCGTTGGTCGCATTGATGCCCTTGAAGGTCAGCGCACCGTAACTGACGCCGGTAGTGCCGGTTCCGACGTTCAACACCCAGTACACGTTGGCCGACCGCTTGATCCGCAGCTCGTCCGTATTGCCATTCGCCCTGTCGTAGTACCGTAACGCGTCGGCTGCTTGCACGCCGCCCCCGTACGCCGGGCGGTAGTTGGGGGTGCCGGAGAGGGAGTTTACGGCGACCGTGACGTCGGCACTGGACGAGAACTTGACCACGCCGTCCTGCTCAATGCTCGCGGTCCAGCTCAGCGACTCCACGTCGACGGCACCCGCCACGGGAAAGCCCTCGCGAGCTAACCCGTACTGCAGCGGGTCGCCGCTGTCGGAGTCGACGAGGTCGGTGATGGTAACCTTGACTTCGCTGTCTTCGACGTCGCTGGGATCCCAGAAGACCCGGGCCTCGACGGCACCCTCGTAGAACAGGTCGCCCTGCGCCGCGGATGTCCGACCGGCATAAGTGGCGGAGACGGTCTGATTCGAGCCAGCGGCCGGGTACAGGCGGCTGTCCGCGCTATCGTACACAGCGGTCGGAGCGAGCGGGCTGTAGGCGAACGCGCCCAGCTCGACGCGGTCGGGGTCGGCGCGCTCGTACGTCTGGAGCTTGAGGCTGTCCGCGGCGTACGCGGACACCTGGTGCCGCCACGCCCCGAGCCGCGTGTAGTCGGTCGTCACGGTCGACATCTGCAGCCTGCCTCGCGGTCGGCCGAACATCGCCGACGCGCTCGGGTACGGGCTGATCCGGGAGTCCTTGGCGGCCGCGAAGATCCCGCCGTTGCCGAGCGCGTCGGCAAAGGCGTCCGCGTCACCGAGCGCCTCCAGCACGTCCTCGATCTCCGCGATCACGCTCGCGTCCTGCGCCACGCCGGAAGTATTGACCGGGTAGTCCGTGTGCGCGCTCCAATTGGCGTCATCCTCGCGGGCCGCGCTGGCCCGATTCAGCACGCCCGTGTAGAACTCGGGGACCATCTCGTTCTCGTCCATGGTGGACGGGTCGTCCTCAATCGCGGCCCGGCTGGCGCCGAAGACATTCGCAAGTTCGACTTGGATCTCGTCGAACAGGCGCTGGCGCTGGTCGTTGGCGAACAGGCGGTCGCCAGCACTAGCGTCGGCGTTATCCAGTTCGATCACCCGCCGCAACTGGGCCAGCTTCTTGACGATCTCGGCCCGCGCGTCGGCCACCCAGTTGCCCTTGGTGGCTTCGTACCCGTCGGCTTCCAGCACGGCCGCCCGCTGCGGCTCGTAGTTGCCCTTGACGTACTCGTTCGCGTCCCAGTCCGCGGCCGCCGCCGCGGTGTCCCTGGCTTGCGGGATGTACTTGAACTTGGTGTTGCCCGTATTGATCACCGTCGAGGCAATGAGCTTCGGACGCGCCTCGTTGATGTCGGCGGTGTCGTCGTCGTCCGCTCTAGCGGCGAGCAGCGCCGGGCCGGTCTCCATCGTCGACCATGCGGCGCCGCGCCTGCCGATCGCGGCGAGGTCGCCCGTCACGCCGGTTCCGGGGGCCGGCCGGTCCGGGCCGCGCTCGGCGCCGAAGCCGCCCGCCAGAATCGTGCTGCCCTGTACCAGCTTCCACGTGCCGATGACCTCGGTGCCGACCGCGTCGTCGCGGCCGAGCAACCGGCCCGCGAAGGTAGCGCCCGGGTCCAAGTCAAGGTCCGGCTGGCCGCCAGCGTCTGGCGCGTACTGCAAGCGGCCGACATTGGTGTCCTTACCCTCGACAGTCCAGCTGCCGTTGCGGGCCAGCTTGGCGGTCGGTAAGTGGATGCCGGTGACCTCGCCGCCCAAGCCGTGGGTCCAAGGCACTTGGGTGTCGGCGCGCGCCAAGCCGATCACGTAGCCATCCACGGCCATGCGCGTGAAGCGCACGTCGATGTCGATCGCGCCGGAGTAGAGGTTGCCCGCTTGGTCGGCCGCCATCGTGCGGCCCTTGTAATTGGCCGCGCCCGAGGCCTGCACATCGGTCGCGCGGCGGGTGTACTCCATCGTGGACCAAGCGAAGGCCTGCGCCTTCTCGGCGTCGTTGTACGCGGCCTTGGCGTTCGGAGTCGAGTTGAACACGGCCACGCCGAAGCGCGTCGAGCCGAGGGCACCCAGCCGCGCCGTGGCGGTCGACTTGAGACGATTGAACGCGTCGCGCGCTTGGTTGGCGTTGCGGTTGTCAAAGCCCTGCAGCTTGTCCGGGCCGTTTGCCAGAGTGGCCGCGGCGAAGGCCTCCTCGCTGCTCAGGGCCTCGACCAGCCGGTCGAAGGCGTCCACCACGCGACTCTCGCTGATGGTGCGCTCGAGCCGCCCGCTAGCGGTGCCGCCGAATATCTTGGTCACCTCGGTGTCCGCCTTGCCCCACTGCACGAGGATCTGGGCGTTGAAGGAGCCTTCGTCGATGCCGTCGTCCCGGCGCAACGCCACGAGTTGCGCCACGCGGTCGCGGATCTTGACGAGTTCGGCGCGCGCCCCGGCCACGATGTTGGCGCCGTTCTCCGTGGCCGCGCCGCCGCCGAGCAGCTCGCCCATGGAGAAGCTCTCGCCGAGGGCGTTCAGCATGGTGTTCTTCTCGTTGGCGTCCGTATCACGGTCGTCGGTCGAGAGAGTCGGCGCGGCGTTGGCGTTGTCGGCCGGGGTCTGCTTGGAATCGACGCTCAGCGCGGTGTTGGCCATGTCCATGTCGTAGCGGGTGCCGGCCAGCATGCCGTCGGCATCCTTGGCGACGCGGAACATGCCGCCGTCCGGAGTGGTGATCTCGCCCATGCCGGCGGCGTCGAGAGACATCGTGTCGCCGACCGCGTAGCCGCTGCCGTCTTCGCGCGCCATGGCCTGCAGGCCCGTGCCGCCGATGGCCATCGTCGTCGGCCGGTACTCGGCGTCCCAAGTGCCGTCGTCGCCGAGGGTCAGGGCGTACATGTTCATCGCGCCGGTGGCGGCATTGTCACCGCCCGCGACCATGGCGTCGTCGGAGATAACCTCCCCCTCCAGCGTCCAGCGTCCGGCCTCGTTGGTCATCAGCGTCACGCTCATGCCGCTGGCACCGAGGTCCACGGGCTGGCTCGAAGGCATGTGCGTGGCCATCCACATGCCGTCCTCGCCCATCGCCAGCGTGTAGCTCTCGCCGGCGGAATTCATGGTCATCGAGCCATCCATGACGGGCTGGCCGTTCATGGTGAATCCGCCGGTTTCGGTCGTCATCAGGGTCACAGTTTCGCCGCTACCGCCGAGCATCACCGGCACGGCCATCGGCGTGAAGGACGCCATCCACATGCCGTCCGCGCCCATCCTCAGCGTGTAGCGGTCGCCGTCGCCGGTGGTCGCGACGAATCCGTCGGAGACGCTGCTAGCGCCCATGGCCCAGCCGCCGGACTCGGTGGTCATCAAGTCCACGGTCTCGCCAGAGGTGCCGAGGTCGACGGTCTGGGTCATCGGCATGAAGGTGGCCATCCACATGCCGTCCGCGCCCATGGCGAGGGTGTAGCTGAGGTCGCCGCTCGTGTAGGTGTCGGAGCCGTCGCCGGTCAGGGCGGCGTCGCCGATCATCCACATGCCGGTCTCGGTGGACGTGAGCTCGACGCTCATCTCGGAGGTACCGAGGGTGACGGTCTGGGTCATCGGCATGAAGGCCGCCATCCACATGCCGTCTTCGCCCATCGTCAGGGTGTAGCTGGCGCCGGCGGAATTCATGGCCATGCCGCCGGAGGCGAAGGCCTCGCCGGCCATGGTGTAGTCGCCGGCCTCGGTCGTCATCAGGGTCACGGATTCGCCGCTGGTGCCGAGGCCGACCATAACCTCCATGGGCTGGAAGGCTGCTGACCAAGTACCGTCGGTGAGTGTCAGCACGTACATGCGGCCGCCCTCGCCCTCGACGGGGTTGTCGGCGCCGCCGGCGAAGGCTTCGCCATTGAGCGTGAAGCCACCAGCCTCGGTCGTCATCAGGGTGGCGGTGCCGCCGTTCGCTCCCAAGGCGACCTCGACGGCCTCCGGCTGGAACGGCGGGGGAGCCGGCGTCGGCGCCGGCGGAGCGGTCGCTGCGGCGGGCTCGTCGCCGCCGCACCCGGCCAGGCCGAGCGACAGGACAGCGAGAGTTGCGAGCAGCGCGAAGATGCGCATCGGATTGCAATTCATGTCTCTTCTCCTCTAATTGATTGCATTGCCGCGCCCCCGGCGCCGGACGCTGCCGGCCGCTGGAAGTGCCTTCATGCGGTTATCCCGGAAGACTCCCGCACGTAAAGTCCCGAACACATTCGGTGTTCGGGCGAATCTGAAATATCCGGCCCCAATGCCGGTGCGATGAGTGCCACAGATGAACGCTGGCACCGGCGGGTACTGCGCGCAAAGCAGGTCTGCAAGGGCACCGAGGGCGCATTCAAAGCGCGTGCGCGGCTCTGCCGAGCGGCAACAGCACTCGGAAAGCGTTGCAGCGGCAGCCGATGGCCGCCTCGGGGCGGTCTCGCCGGAGCCCGCCCGTTCTCGCGGCGGCCCTGATATCAGGGCCGCTTCCTGCCTGAGAAAAATCTCAGGCGAATCGGTGGGGGGGGGGGTAAATTCGACCGCCGGGCAGGACACCTGCGGACGGTGGCCGCTCAACCCAAGCGCGGCCAATGCGGGATTGCCAGAACTCGACATTTCGCCTTTGCCCTAACGGTTCCGTTCACAGTATCGCAGATCGCTTCAACATTGAGCGTTCCGAAAGTGATTGTGTCGCAGCCAAAATACTCGGGGCGTCTCGGTTGTGTGATCTAATCTGATGGGTTACAGATCTATCGGAACTCATGAGTCGCACTTCCAAAATCCATTGGGAGGCCCCTGCACCGGCGGGGGAGTACCAAGGCCCAGTGAGGGGAAATCCGCACGCTGAGATTGATGAACGGAGAGTGGAAACTCAGCCAAAGTGAAGTACGAGGCGCGAGATGAAGCGACAGGCGAGTGATTACGCCCTGACGGCGGTCCAGCACCGGACGCTCAAGCGCTTCGTGCAGCAGGGTGGCCGCGGTCTCACGGGCAAGCTGCGGTGGGACGGCGATGTGCCTGACTATCGCAATCGCAAGAGGCCCGACTGGCTCGATCCGGAGGCGTTATTCGTGCTCGAGAGCCGTCGCATTCTCGTCCACGAGTGGGAGTACCCGGAGCCGGCCTCGGGGCGCCCTCGGCGGCGGTACTGGTCGCGGCGGCACGGCTGGCCGGAGCGGAGGGGCTGGTACAGTCTCACGACCCACGGGAGGGAGGTCGCCATCGCGCTCGGACTCGCCGCAGCCGAGGCTGATGCGGACGCGCAGCCGGCCCCTGACGAGCGATGCCCGACAGCGGGCGGCGCAGGCAGGCTGCGGTACAAGGAGCGCCTCTACTGGGTGGCCCGGCGGCCTCGGTAGGCGATCAGGATCATCGGCCGTTCGCAACGGGCCCCATCGAGGACCGCGAGGAGGCGACGGACCCGCCGGGACGGACATGAATGGCTGCCAGCGCGGATCGTCACGCACCCAGAGCCGTTTCTTGGAATTCCATGTCACACACTCGAATGTGATACCGTACCGAGCAAGGTTAGCCTGCATAAGTTGCGGGAGGATCGCGAGGAGGAAGCATGAAGCGCACTTTGACCACACTCGGAGTCTTGCTCCTGCTTGCCTGCGGAATCGCGAGCGGTCAGTTCAGCGGCGCCATCGAGGGCTACGTCAAGGACGCTACCGGCGCCGTCATTCCCGGAGCCGAGATCTTGGTCACGGACGAGAATCTCGGGCTGGAACGCGAAGCCAATTCGAACGAGACCGGATTCTTCCGCATCGGCGAACTTCCCGCCGGCTCGTATGCCGCCAAAGTCGCATCGACCGGATTCGTGACTTGGTCTACGACCGGGCTGCTCGTACGGAGCAACGAGACGCGGACCCTGTACCCGGAGATGCAAATCGGCGAGGTCACGACCTCCATCACGATCGAGGCCGACACCAGCGCGGTCAACACGACCGAGGTCGACAACACGAATTACATCGACGAGGAGTCGCTGAAAAACCAGCCGCTGCCGCGGAACACGATCTGGCAGCTGTCAACCCTCGTGCCGGGCGTGACGGGGACGGGCGAAACGAGCGGCACCAACGGCGCCTTCGTGGACAACTACCAAGGCGAAATGGGACTTCGGATCAATGCCTCGGGCCAGAGGCAAGGTGCCAATCTAGTCATGCTCAACGGCAGCTACGCGGAAGTGCCGTCCCGGGACGGGACGTTCATGGTGAGTCCGATTCCGGACTCGCTGCAAGAGTTCCGCGTCGAGGCCCAGAACTTCTCCGCCGCCAAGGGCAGGTCGTCCGGGGCGTTCCTCGAACTGGTGACCAAGTCCGGCACGAATGAATTGCACGGGACGGTAGGCTATCTCTACACGAACAACAGCCTGACGGCGCGCACCATCGCCCAGAGCGACATCACCGACTTCGCCCAGAAGAACTTCTGGGCGACCGCGGGCGGGCCGATCAAGCGGAACAAGACCTTCGTGTTCGGGGCGTTCGACTTCCTCCGCGCCAGCACTTCGACGACGACTGTAGGCGTTGCCGAAACGCCGGAGTTCCGCAACTACGTCACGTCCAACTTCCCGCAGTCGATCGCGGCTAGGATCTTCGGCCTGTCCCCGGCGATCGACCCCACCAGCGACATCATCACGGTCGGGCAGCTCAAGCAGAGGAATCCGGGCCAGTTCGATGCCATGTCCACGATCCCGGACTCGCTGCCGGCCGTGGGCACCGTCAATTCCAACGCATCGGTTCCCCGCCGGGGCGAGCAGTATCAGATCCGGGTCGACCACCACTTCAGCGCCAAGGACCGGCTATTCGGGTACTACTACAAATCGGACGGCACCCGACAGTTCGCCAGCCTGATCCGCCCGGCCTACACCCGGTGGTCGCCGGTGCTCAATACATGGACCAAGTTCGACTGGAACCACGTCTTCTCGCCCACACTCATGAACAGCATGGGCTACCGGTACTCGAGGCAAACCGGCGAGCAGCAGGCGCCGCTCGGCGACGGGGCCGTGGACGTGCCGAATATCGGTATCTCCGGGACGCAGGGCTTCGGCGCTTGGGGTCCCGGGGGCTGGACGACGCCGACATGGGAATGGCGAGACATGGCGACCTTGAACAAGGGCAAGCACACGGTGCAGTTCGGAGGCGAGTACGTCCGGCCGGACGACACCGTGCCGTGGCGCAAGACCCTGACCCGGCCCACCTTCAGCTTCGCGAACCTGCTGGACTTCGCGCAGGACCGGCCCACATCGCAATTCGGGCCGGCGGTCAACCTCGCCTCCGGCGAAGTCGGCGGCGCCTACCTCAGCTATCACACGTCCTTCATCGGCATGTTCGTGCAAGACAACTGGCGCTTGCGACCCGGGTTCTCGTTGAACATGGGCGTCCGGTTCGACAACTACGGCGAGGGGATCCGTTACACGAAGGCATCCGACCAAGGCTGCTACCTGTTCGCGGGCCAGGGCGGGAACGCCATGGAGCGGATCACGAATGGATTCGCCGAGTGCCGGCAAACCGCCACGGACAGGCTGCCATGGATGATCAGTCCCCGGATCGGGTTCGCTTGGGACGTGTTCAGCAACGGGTCGCTGTCGATCCGCGGAGGCTACGGCATGTACCGGGACCGGATCGCCCAGAACTGGTTCTCGACGCTCAATCTGCTCGGTCCACCAGCCACCGCCACCCCCAGCCTGAACGTGTTGCAGGGCGACGAACTGACGTACGGCCTCGGCAATTGGGGCGAGCTAGACGCGCTGGCCCAAGACGCTTCGCCCGACATCTGGCCCAAGCCGAACGTGACGTACGAATTGAACGAACGCGGCGGCGTGCAGGGACTGCGGTCCAGCATTCTGAGCGTCGACCAGAACATGCGCATCCCGACCGCGCACAGTTGGATGCTGAGCCTCCAGAAGCGGCTCGGGCCGGACTCCATGGCGGAGGTGAACTACACCGGCTCGGCCGATCACAACCTGACCGTGCATAGCGATATCAACCGGTTCGCCGGCGACCTGCTGGACGGCCGGCTGGACCGCCTGAATCCGTTCTTCGGCGCGGTCCAGCGCCGGTGGACAGGCGCCAACTCGAACGCCCACTTGCTGTCGCTGATGTTCCACAAACGGCACACGCGGGGGATCTCCATGCGAGCGGTCTACACCTACGCCAAGGTCCTGGACCACTTCAGCACGAGCGGATTGCCGCAGGCTTCGGTTCCGTCGACGCCGGTGTTCGATGTCTGGAACCTGCGCGCGCAACGTGGACGGGCCGACTTCGACGTCCGGCAGCGCCTGACGTTCGACGCGATGTGGGAGGTCCGCGTCGCCCAAGGATCGATGCCATCCGGATTGCGGCGCGTGATCAACGGCTGGCGCTTCGGCACGGTCGGAGTGATGCAATCCGGACTGCCCTTCACCGTGCTGACGTCCGCGCCGTACCCGGCGGGCGATTTCAATGCCGACGGCCTCACCAGCGACCTCCCGAACGCCCCGGCGTTCGGCAACTCCCTGAGCGGGCTGGCGAGGAGCGACTACCTCAGCGGCATCTTCCAAGCATCGGATTTCCCCTTTCCGACCTCCGGCCAGCAAGGCAACCTCGGCCGCAACACGTTCTCGCATCCGGGCTTGCTCAACATCAGCCTGCTGATTTCGCGGACGTTCAGACTGCCCATGGTTTCGGAAGCCACGAACCTGCAGTTGCGCGGCGAGATCTTCAACGTGATCAATCGCGCCAATCTCGATCGCGTCGTCAACAACATGACGAGCGGGCTGTTCGGCCGCGTCACGAACTCGATCGGACCGCGCTCGGCGCAGCTCGGCATGCGGTTCCAGTTCTGAACGGAACCGCGTTCCGACGGGAAGCCTCTCGAACTATGGCGAGCGGCTAGGCTGAAGGGCGAGGGGGATCTTGCGCCTAGACAGGCGAGAGCTGCTGGCCCTGCTCGCACCCGCCTTGGGCGGGGCGCAGGGTGTCGCGACGCGCAACGTGCGCCCGCAACGCAGGGGCAAGGGCTCCGGCAAGCCGTTCGCCGCCAACTTCGTCGACGTGGCGGCGGAGGCCGGACTGCACCATCCCACGATCTACGGTCCGGTGGACCGCAAGGACTACATCGTCGAGACCGTCGGGTGCGGCTGCGCGTTTATCGACTACGACAACGACGGATGGATGGACTTGCTCGTGCTCAGCGGCTCGCGCGTGTCCGGGGCACCCGCGGGCACCAGCAGCAGACTGTACAGGAATAACCGCGACGGCACGTTTACCGACGTCACGGAAGAAGCCGGGCTGTTGCGGGAGATCTGGGCTTCCGGCGTGACTGTCGGCGATTACGACAACGACGGATACGAGGATCTTTTCATCACCGCCTACGGACAGAACGTGCTCTATCGCAACAATGGCGACGGCACGTTTACCGACGTCACTCGCGAAGCAGGCCTGATCGATCCGCAGACGCGCTGGGGAGCGGGCTGCGCGTTCGTGGACTACGACCGCGACGGCCACCTCGACCTGTTCGTATCGAACTACTGCGATTTCGACTTCGACACCGCGCCGAAGCCCGGCGCGGAAACCTGCAACTGGAAGGGGGTTCCGGTGCATTGCGGGCCACGCGGCCTGCCGTTCTCGCGGCACTCGCTGTATCGGAACAACGGCGACGGGACCTTCCGGGATGTCAGCGACGAGGCCGGCATCTCGAAGGTGCGGCCGGGATACGGAATGACGGTGGCCGCGGCGGATTACGACAACGACGGGTGGCCCGACATCTACATTGCCTGCGATTCGACACCGAGCCTGCTGTTTCGGAATCGCCATGACGGCACGTTCGAGGAGGTCGGATTGATCGCCGGAGCGGCCTTGAACGAGGACGGCCAGGAGCAGGCTGGCATGGGAGTAGGCGTCGGGGATTTCAGCCTGAGCGGCGACCTCGACATCTTCAAGACGCACTTCGCCGACGACACGAACATCCTGTATCTCAATAACGGTCGGGGCAGGTTCAAGGACCGCACGATGGCATCCGGGCTGGCCGTAGAAGTGCGCTACGTCTGCTGGGGAGCGGGGATCGTCGATCTGGACAACGACGGGTGGCCCGATATCTTCTACGCGACCGGCAACATCTATCCGGAGATCGAGTCCAAGCTGCCGGGATATCCCTTCAAGACTCCGAACGTAGTGTTTCGGAACTTGGGAGACGGACGCTTGGAGCAACTCATGGATGAAGCCGGCCCGGCGATAGGGGCGGCACATTCAAGCCGCGGGTGCGCGTTCGGGGACTTCGATAACGACGGCGATGTCGACATCTTGGTAGTGAATCTGAACGAGCCCCCTTCCCTGCTGCGGAACGACCTCGAAGGCGGCGGCAATTGGCTCAAGGTGAGATTGATCGGAACCGTCTCGAACCGTAGCGCGATCGGAGCCCGGGTCGTGTGCAGCTACGGCTCCCGGCGTCAGGCCCAAGAAGTGATGGCGCAATCAAGCTACTACTCCTGCAACGACCCGAGGCTGCACTTCGGGCTCGGGGAGGAAGGGACTGCCTCGTTAGAGATCCGGTGGCCCAGCGGCGTCACCCAAGTCATGGATGATGTGCCCGGTAACCAGCTTGTTACGATCCGGGAGCCGAACGAACAGGATCAAAACTGAAGTCCTGTCACGACATGGTCTGTGTAGAGCTGGGTCGTAGATCGCAACTGCGCGAGGAGCGTGTTCAACAGGTGATCGAGCCCCAACCGAGCGGATCCGCGCACGACGACTAGACCGCGGGCAATTCGGAATCCATCCAGACGGTCGGTTGAGGCGCCTTGACTGCGGGCCCGTACGCCCATCCGATCGCTACGCCCGGGGAACGCAACATGTCGGGTGCAAGATCCCACGGGATGGGAAGGAACGGACGCTCGTCGAGGGCTTGCCGCAGACAGCGGGCTCCATGAAGCATCACGGGGCACCTCGCCCCCTCCGACCGTGGCGCGAAGCCCTGCAAGGGGAAAGCGTACCGGCGGAGTGCGGAGTTCGACGGGACTCAGGCTGAGCGGGGTACATCCCCAAGGTCGTGGCGAGGCGCCGGGACATTATCACTCTCGTTGCGACGGGCCTTGCGGGTGATCGCACCTCGCGCTCCAGAAGACCGCTTTGAATGCGGCCTTGGCCATGGCTCCAGCGCAGCTTCCGATTGCGAAGCGGTTGACGCGGGCAGCGAAGAGAATCTGATCGAACCGTACGGTCTCCCTTCCGGAGCGGAGAGCATCCGCCTAGGATACGATGTGGACGGGGAGTGCTACCATGGCACCTGTTGCATGACGGCCGAGCAGATAAACGAAACACCCAATTTTCTGATCCACCTAGGTGAGGCGCTAGGGCCTCTGGGCTCGCTGGTCTTTGTGCTATCGCTATGCGGCGGTGCCATATGGGTAGTGATGTCGGTTCGTCGTAACAAGGTCGACCATGATCGCCTTGAGGCAAAGATCGACAAAGGCCTTGATCGCCTCGAGGGGATGGTCAACAAAGGCCGTGAGAGCGTCGAGGGGAAGATCGACACCGTCGGTGCGAGCGTCCACACCGTCCGTGAGAGCGTAGAGGGGAAGATCGAGAACTCGCGCAAGGAGTCCCGCGATGAGCTAAGGGCGATCAACTCGCGCCTCGACGGGATTATCGGACAGAAGCCCCATGACCGGCCGGCTAAATCGTAACCCGAGTTCGCCACCTCGCGGGAATTGCACTTGCAAGTGACCGATCCTCTCTGAGATTCTGTGCGCAGGCTGGTAGCCTTCCGCTCGTACGGTCTCGCTTCCAGATCGGAACGCATCCCGCTTGGGCTATAATGTGGACAACGGGTGCTACCAAGGTATCCATTGCACGACAGGTGAGACCATGAGCCAATTGCCCCACATTCTGTTCCAGCTAGGAGAGGCCCTCGGGGTCGGGGGCTTGTTGGTCGTGCTGCTCTTCCTGTGCGGAGGCACTGTATGGGTGGTGATGTCGGTTCGTAGCAACAAGGTCGACCATGATCGCCTTGAGGCAAAGATCGACAAAGGCCTTGAACGCCTTGAGGGGATGGTCAACACCGTCGGTGCGAGCGTCCACACCGTCCGTGAGAGCGTCGAGGGGAAGATCGACACCGTCGGTGCGAGCGTCCACACCGTCCGTGAGAGCGTCGAGGGGAAGATCGACACTGTCGGTGCGAGCGTCCACACCGTCCGTGAGAGCCTCGAGGGGAAGATCGAGAACTCGCGCAAGGAGTCCCGCGATGAGCTAAGGTCGATCAACACGCGACTCGACGGGATTATCTTACAGAAGCCCCCAGACCGGTCGGCTAAATCGTAACCCGAGTTCGCCGCCTTGCGGGAACTGCACTCGCAAGTGACCGATCTTCGCTGAGATTCTGTTCGCGGGCTAGTAGTCTTCAGCTCTTGCGGTCTCGCTTCCGGATCGGTGTGCATCCGACTGGGATATGATGGGGACAGGAGGTGCTACCGAGGTATCCAGTGGATGGTAGTCGAGCAGATGAACGAAACACCCAATCTTCTGATCCAGCTAGGGGAGGCACTAGGGCCTTTCGGCTCGCTGGTCTTCCTGATGTTGCTATGCGGAGGTGCCGTATGGGTGGTGATGTCGGTCCGTTTCAACAGGGAAGACCATCATCGCTTCGAGGCAAGCGTCGACAACGGCTTTAATCGCTGCGAAGCGAACGTCGACAGAGGCTTTAGTCGCTCCGAAGCGAACGTCGAGACCTTGCGCAAGGAGTCCTGGAAGGATTCTAAGCAGACCCGCGATGAAATTGCGGCTGGGCGCAAAGAGTCCCGGGAGGATTCGAGAGAGACTAAGGCACTGTTGCGATCGATCGACTCGCGCCTCGACAGAATTATCGACCGCATGCCGCCAGACCAGCCCGGCTAGGACCAGTCCCGAGTTCCCTGCCTTGTGGGAACTGCACTCGCGAGTGACTGATTCACTCCGAAATCCTATTCACAGCCCGGTAGTCTCTCGGTCGCAACACCAAGCCCGGCCGGATCTTGAGCGTTCGCTGGCACGAGTTCTGGTGCTGGCGTACCGCCCCGCCCTTTTCCCTTTGAACTGCTGAGAGTTCGACTTCGACACCGCGCCAAACCCCGGCGTGGAAGTCGCCATTGAACCGTAGTTCCGACTCATTGCGACCCGTGCCCCGCCTTCCTCCCGGCACTCGCTGTATCGATACAACGGAGGCGGCACGGGTTCGCAAGGCAGAGACGAGGCAGGTATCGCCAACGCCCGGCCGGGCTAGCGGGAGATCCTTTGAAGATTCCCGCCATGGTGTCCCGTAATCTAGTGGACGGTCGGATGGCGCAAATTCTCGATGAGGTGGGCCAGTCGATCAGGGCGGCACACTCAATCCGCGGATGAGCGTTCGTAGGGTTCGATAACGACGACGATGCCGACATCCCTTCAGTCGACCTGAACGCCCCCCTTCGCTGCTGCGAAGTGACCTCATACGTGGCGGAAACTGGCTCGAGGTAAAGCTGATCGGGACGGTCTCGAACCGCAGTGCGACCGGAGCACTGGTCGTCTGCCGCGATCGCTCCCGGCATCAGGTCCAGGAACCGATGTCGCAGTCAAGCTACTATTCCTACAACGCCCCAAGGCTGCGCTTCGGGTTCGGCGAGGATGTGGGGCCTCGTTAGAGACTCGGTAGGCTAGCAGCATTAGGCAGGTCACGGATGATGGGTCAGTTGGCCAGCTTGTTACGATCCATGAGCCGCAGCAGTAGGTTCGGGCCTAGATTCGCCATGCCATCCAGCGCGAACGCAGTAGGGTGCAACGGTGCCCGCGGGAGAGCGGCAGGAGTACCTGGACTGCAAGGTGTCGGTTCGGCTATTCCCCTGATGGTCCGGATCCTGATCGTCGCCTTGGTTGCTGGGGCATTCCCGGCAGGGACGATTGCGGAAAGCGAACGCGGATTGGAACTCATTCAGGAGGGGCGGTTCGATGAGGCGTTGGCGTTCTACGAATCGAGCCTCAAAGGAAGTCCCGATGACGTGAATGCACTGAACATGGTCGGCTCGATCTTGTGCATGAAGGACGATCCAGAGAGTTCCCTGCCCTACTTTCGGCGCGCACTCGAGCATTCCCCTGAATTCACGGCGGCGCGGAAGAACCTGGCGATGGCGGAGTTCGAAGTCGGACGCTACGAGGATGCTGAAGAGAATCTCAGGCGGTTGCATGGAACACCAGCGGACAGGAGCCTAGCGAATCTGTTCCTCGGGATGATCGCTTCGGAGACAGGAAGGCATGAGCGGGCTGTGGGGCTGCTCGGTGATGTCGGCGTGTTGGTTGAAAGTCAGCCACGCGCGCTCGTCGCTTACGCTCGATCCCTCAAGCATGTCGAGCGGGTGGATCAGGCGAAGAGTGTTCTCGCCGCCGCACGGTCGCGGGATGATCTCACCGGGCGGGATCTGGTGGATGCAGCGCAGGTCGCCGCATCGCTCGGGCTGTTCGACGAAGCACTGGCCGATCTGGAGCGAGCCGAGATCGCAGATTCCACGATTTCCGGTCTCGGGGTCCGGAAGGTGGAGGTGCTGGTTGACGCCGGACGTAGCGAGGAGGCATTGGCCCTGGCGCAAGGACTCGCGGAAGCGGCTCCGAGCGGACCACTGCTTTCGCGCCTTGCGGAACTGAGCGAGACCGATGGAGACCTCGATGGAGCCATTATGGCACTGAGGAAGAGGATCCAGCTCGAACCGAAGAGTGCGGACGGGTACATCGCGCTGAGCGAGTTCTGCGTGAGGTACAAGAACCCGGAGCTGGCACTTGAAATCCTTGACCTCGGATTGGGTCGCATTCCGAAGTCCTATCGGCTACTGGTTCAGAAAGGCATCACGCTGGGCCAGGGACAGCGGTATGACCAAGGTCGGGATGCGTTCGAGAAGGCAATCGAGCTGACCTCGGATCACTCGGTGGCACTCACGGCACTTGCTGTGACCTTGATCCTCTCGGAGGAGATGCCGGAAGCACTGGCGAAGCTGGAGGGCGGCGTGGAAAGATTCCCTAACGACTTCTACATGCACTACATCTACGGATTCGCGCTCGACAGGTCGCAGGCGGACGATCCAGATCAAGACGAGCGGGCCAAGGCGGAAGAGCATCTGAGGAGATCAATCGACCTGAACAAGAGGTTTCCGGCGGCCTACTATCGGCTGGGCAAGCTGTTAGCACAGAGCGACTTGGCTGATGCGATCAAGAATCTGGAAGAGGCTGTCCGGCTGGATCCAGAACTGACAGCGGCGAAGTACCAGCTCGGCCAGCTTTACCTGGACAGCGGTAGGAATGACGACGGGGTTCGGCTCTTGCAAGAGGTAGGGGAAGCCAAGCAGAGGGAACTTGAAGAAGAGCAGATGCCGCAGTTTCGGACATTCAAGACACCACCAAGTCTGTGAAAGGATCACAATTCATTGCTTCGAAAGTAACCGTAATGTACGCTTAGAAACAAAATTCTGCTCACTGAGTCAGATATCGTTTGTGGCGGGCAGAGATCTTGAGAATGTCGACTCTGGGACGTATCTGACGTCTTTGACTCGACAGTTGGAGGAAAGCAATTCGGCGCATTCGCCCGTTGACTGGCGAATGATGTATGCCAAGAGTGCTTGCATTGCAAGACATTCCAAGTCCGTGATTCCCCAGAACGCGTACTACTCTCTCAAATTGACCAATAGGTATCGATTGTGATATTGGGCATCGGCGTTGGCCGGTGAGAGGTCATCTGTATCTCCCGGCATCTGGGCTCTGAAACCGTCATCCCGACACAATATCAATGGCCCAGGGATGGCCTAGGCACTGCTCAAACTCCTTCCAAGCAGTTCGATAGTCGGATACCCTGTCACAACGGTCGAATGGTGCGTGATACTCAATGGTTCTCCGTACTGGACCACCGGGCTGTGTGTCATCAACCACGTCACGGGTTACGACAGCCTCAACGAACTCGCAAACGTCTTCCCATCCAAGGGCAATCTCCTTCTGGTGCCCACCTGATGTAATGAGACCGTAGTTGGTATCGCCTGGGATCGCCTTGCGGGGCATCCCGACTCCCGGGATGCCCTTCGATATAGTAAAGACGATACGACCGTTCGCATCAAACCAAGTGTCGCGCTCATACTGTTGCATAACTGGGAACTGCACTCTGTAGATTGAAACTAGCTCATCCAAAGTCAATCCCAGCACGATTGATACAAGCACGTCGATCTCAACAAGGGCTTGCCGTCGCTCGAAGTCCGAACGAAGAGCATGACCGCGATTCCATTCTGCTTGCAAATTTTGGAAATAGTGATCCCTCAATCGAGGATCTCGCTTCGTCCAAGAGTCTCGGCAGAATCGGGGCGTCCAAGTGCTACTCCAGAGCTGCGAAAAATGACTTGTGATGCAATTCAATGCGAGCACTCGAAGGTGTATTAGGGATCTAATGCGATTTTCAAGCATTGGAAACGGAAACGACTTAAGCAATACAGGATGGATATTGCTAGCACCAATCGATTTGATGAAAAAGTCCATTGGTAGCGATATGCACATCCCATGAAAGTCTAAGAGATTGTGTATATCCCTAAAACTGGAACCAACGCAGGCGTTGATATGAAGTGCATTAGGTGGGATCAAGGCGGAAATAAGTGATCTCTCGGCAGATGGGCCTGTCATTGCTCTGTGGATCGATCTATAGCTAGTGGTTGCAACCCGGATCGACCTCGAATGATGTTCCGGGATCCATGGCAGGACTGGAACTTGGCCTATGATGTCGTCTTGATTGAGTTGCAAAAGATAGTTGGTCCGCGGAACGTAGGAGTCTGGGAGAATGTTCAAATCGACTGTGTCGTAATCGCTACTTAGTCGGCAATCAGATCGCGGAGTCTTGTATAGAGGATTACTGATTGAAAAATGAGGACCAGAATAGACTAGATCACGCAGATCACTAGGAAACTGGGTACATCTACGAATGATTCCAGTGCGTTGCGCCCCAGTTTCGTTGAACATACTAGTGCAAAAAAATTGATCGTTTAAATCTCGAATCTTTCGTGGTGCTCGGGAGATTTTTCTCAGCACTTCGATCAAATGATTCGAATGCAATGCAGGAAGACGTGCCTCGGTCGGTGGAGTATCTTCAGAATCTAACAGTGTGGCAAATAGTCTCAATTCTGATTCTGTAACTCGAACAACACGTTTACTATGGCCCTCCGTTTCCCAGATTCCTTCGTGGTTCTTGAGAGCAGGAATGGAGCCTGTTCCGTCGTGCGAAAAACATGCATCTACGCTCTTGGGTGTGAATAGATTCGAAATATGATAGAATCTCGGTTCACTTTTCTTAGAAGAGTATATATTGATACTGAACTTTGTTTCGTGATGTATATCAGGGAATAATCGTAGTTCGTTCTGGAACTGATAATGTGCATGAAGGCGCGGGTACATCTCACACCTTAGCCTCCCCCCATTGGGGTCATCAAATACACTTTCAGGGTGCAAGAACGCGGCCACGCCATGCTCACAGATCATCATCCATGCCTGAGGAAGAAAACATTTGAACAGATTCTTCGATTGGCCCTTCAATGGTGCATAGTTTTGAATTGATCCAAAATAATTCTGCCGTGAATCGAGGACAAGGACATGATTCAATAGTTGTTCTCGACACCCATTGATAGATCCAATTAAGTATTCGCGCTGTGACCGCACTTGATGTGCAGAATGTTTTCTGAGAAACAATTGCGGATCAAAGTCGCTAAGCACTTCTTTTTCCTTCCTCGCTACCTTTACCCACGGTGGATTTCCCAATACAATATCGAATCCACCACGACCACTACTTTCTAGACTATTTCCGTAGAAGTGGTCTGCATACAACAGTTCCCAATGATGAAATATATGCTCTTTGGAGACTTCATCTACAAGTGCCAACCGCGGGAAGATTCCGAGCAACATTTCGAGGTCTAGCATTCCCGATTGCTCCGTGATCCGCAAAGTAAAGTCTGAGGCGTGACTTGCGTATTCGTCACCAAACAGTCGTTCTGTCTGATTCGGATTTACATCAGATGGCGGTATATCCCCTTTCAGAACGAACCAAGCTTCATTTAGGAATTCGTCCCTAGTCGGCAGTAGTTCAGCATCATCGACAGGCCACATCCACAGGGCACACCAGTAGTCCATCATCAACTTCAATCGACCGAATGGGCTGATTACCATCGAATCTGTTCCGAACACCCCCTGCCCACGGATTTGCTCCTTCCAGCGATTTGAAGTGCGGTGCTCGGAACCGGTCGCATTGGCACCCCAGACCCGCATCGTGTCCCGCGTCGCTGCGCGATCCATGGCAAGTTGTTCGGTATGCAGGTCCCAAAGTTGGTCGATCGCGTCGGAGAGGGTTTCCAAGGTCGTAATGTCCTTGTCGCTAAACGGCTTGCAGAACTTCTTGCGCCACTCTGTCAGAGCAAAGCTGAAATGTCCGGTTTTCTGCAAAGCTGAAATGTCCGGTTCTGGGGTGGCCTGTGGTGCTGCTGGGACGGTGTCGTACAAGCACGTGGACAGCGGTGTGCAGAGGGTCCTGCCAGTAGGGGTATGCTAGTTGGGCAGCCGAAGCGGACGCGCGGCTCTGCCGAGGGGCAACCGCGCTAGGAATAGGTTGCCGTGGTGACCGATGGTTGCCCCGGGGCGGTTCCGGATGGGGGCCGCCCCACCCGCGCAGCCAGCCCCCTACATCGGGGCCACGTCATGCCTAAGGAAAACCTTGGGGGGTTCCGGGGGGCAAAGCCCACCGTCGGCTAACAAGGCTGCGCCCGCAGGGCGCAGACCGCTTACCCCGTCGGCGGACTTGGCCGCCGACGGGGCCGCACGCCGGCACGGGTGCCGGTCACGCCGATCCGTCCCGGTGCGCCTCGGCCAGCTCCGCTGCGGCGCGCGCCTGCTGCCGCCACGGATGGCTGGCCGCCGGCTTGCGCGCGCCGCCGCCGCGCTGCTTCCCCAAGGCCAGATCCACGGTGCGGTTGATGCCCTTCTCGTCGTCCACCGGGATCGGCGCGGCGCCTTCCGCCAGCAGCCGGTAGCGCAGCTCCTGGCCGTTCCGCAGCACCACCGGATCCCCGCCGTAGCGCTCGCAAACCGTCACCTTGGCACCCCGCAAGCGGTAGCCCTTGCCGTACCCGGTCAGCCCGAATTGCTTGTTGCCGTGCTGGAAGGTCAGGTTCTTGCTCAGCGTCCGCTCGTGCTGCGGGCACAGGATCCGCTCCAGCTCGGCCGCCTCCAGCCCCGTCGGCCGGTGCGCGTCCTCGGCGTCGCGCGGCAGCTTGCCGAAGCGCCGGTTGTAGTCCTCCAAGTACTCCGGCAGGCACGCGTTGGCCGCTTCCAGGCTGTCCGCGCCGCGCAAGCGCAACTCACGCGTCAGGCGCTCCTGCAACGTGCCGAACGCGCGCTCCACGCGCCCTTTGGCCTGCGGACTGTGCGCGTGGATCGGCTGGATGCCGAGCTCCTCCAAGGCCCGCGTGAATTGCGTCCGTTCGCTCTCGCAGCCCGGCCGGTTCACCCGGAACACGCTGTAGCGGTCCGAGTACAACGCCACCGGGAGCCCGTAGCGCGGCAGGTAGTCCTCGCCCAGCGTGCGCATGTACGCCTCGGTCGTCTCGCTCGGCCAGAAACGCGCCGCCAGCACCATGCTCGTCGCGTCGTCGACGAACGCCACCAAGCTGCTCCGCGGGCCGCGCTCTTCCAGCCACGCGTGCGGCGATCCGTCGATCTGCACCAGCTCGCCCGTGCGCGGCCGCCGCGGCCGCGTCTGATGCACTTGCGCCTTCTTCTGCCGCTTGGCTTGCCAAAGGCCCTCCTCCACCATCCACTGGCGCACCGTCTCCCGGCTGACCCGGAAACCGTCTTCCTCGACCAGCTTCTCGCACGCCAACGTTGGCGGGAAGTCCGCGTAGCGCTCGCGCAGCCGGCGCAGCAGCGCCGCCTTCGTCTCCGCCGGGATCGCGTTCCCCGGGCGCTGCCCGCGATGCCCCGAGCGCAAGCCCGCCGCGCCCGCCTCCGTGTACCGCGCCACCAGCCGCCGCACTTGACGTGTCGTCAGCCCCAGTTCCCGCGCCGCCGCGACCTGTTTCTGCCGCCCCTCAACGACCGCTCGGATGACCGCTACCTGCCGCGCTTCCTTCCCGCTGAATGTGATGTTCTGCTCCATGGCAACCCTTTCTGCCGCTTCGAAAAAGCGGACATTTCAGAATTGCCAGAACCGGACATTTCAGCTTTGCGCTAACACTTCTTGCGCCACTCCCGAATCGCTCGAATCTTGTCCGGTTCCAAGCTCTGTACGAACTTGTCCCTGTAGTCTGCCATGCCGGGGTCGGGCAGTAGGAAGTGGTACACCGTCCCCAGCGGTCGCGTGGGCGCGGAGCCGGGGGACACTCGTTCCGGAGCGGAGTTGAACCAAAGCTCATCAAGTGCCTTTCCTGTTTTGATTTGCTCAACCCCGTAAATCTGCCTTCGCGCCCCGACCAGCGAGTCCCCGGTCTGCAACTGGAAACCGAACCACGGCACGTGACCGTCCTTGCCGATGCAGTTCAGCCACAGCGAGATCTCCGCCAGCTCGACCGCCACCGGGTTCAGGTCCACCCCGTACACGTTCCGGTCCGTGATGTAGTGCTTCACCCGCTGCAGTTCGTCGGGGTACTTTGCTCGCGGGATGCGCTGGCCCAGCTCCTTCTGCCGCCGCTCCAAGTACTTCTCCGCCAGCTGGTTCACCGCCTCCGTCAGGAACGCTCCCGACCCCATCGCCGGCTCGCACACCGTCAACTCCAGAATCTCCGTCGCGGGCATGTCCTCCTTGATCCGCTCCTTCAACGCGTACTTCACCACCAACCGCGTCAGCGACTCCGGCGTGTAGTAGCTCGCCGAACTCTCCCGCGAACGTCCCGTCCGGCGGTAGATGAATTTGCCCTGCGGATACTTCAACAGCTTGCTCCGCCCGTCGTCGTCGCGGATAAAGACCTTCTCGCCCTCGGTGTACTTCTCAACTTCCTCGCCCCGCACGAACCACGCGGTCTCCAGCTCGTCGCGCTTCTCGCCCTCCTTCTTGACCTCGTACAAGTCCTCTTCCGCGTAGAACCCTTGGTACGACAGCAGCGCCTCGTACACCGCGCCCAACTGGTTGATCCCCAGTTGCGCGTACGAGATTCGGCCGCGGCGCTTGCGCTTCCCGGCTGGCCGCGTCAGCGAGAGCAGACGGATCACCTTCTGCAGCACCTTGTCCCGCAACCGCACCCGGCTCAATGTCGGCGTCCGCTCAGGATCGAACAGCTTGCTATCCAGCTTTCGCAGCCGAAACGTGTTGTGCAAGGGCTTCCCTTTCTCGACCTGGGGCTCGTAGCCTTCCCGGATCAGCTGGAACAGCAGTTCCAAGCTCTGCTGCAGGTGATTCCGCTCCAAGTCTTCCTCGGTTGTCAGGCGCGCCAACTCCATGTCGCGCAGCCGCTCCAAGCTGTATCCCTGGCGGTACATCGGGGAGTCCATCGGCGCGTAGCCCAGTTCCGGGCGCGCCTCCACGTAGAAGAGGAACAGCAGCCGGTACATGTACCGCAGGCACTCCCGCCCCAAGTCCTCCGCCGGCACCGTGTCCCGTTCGTACACTCCCTCGTGCTCGACTTCCCGGACGTACTCGATCGCTTCGTTGCCGAGCAGTTCAATGGCCTCCCGCAACGCGTACTTGAGATCGGTCGAGACCCCGTACGCATGCCGGTGGCTTTTCTCGTCCAATGAATCCAGCAAGCCGGTGCCCGCTCCCGGCACCAGCGAATCCCGGTGCAGGAAGGCAGCCGCGGCCTTGAGCGACCGGTCGTCCCGTCTCCCCAACAATTCTTGGAAGTCGAATCGCAGCAGGCTGTTGCGCGACCACTTGCCCCGCTCCAGCAGCAGCGCCTGAGAATGCGAAAGCACGAGGACCCAGCGCACCGGCCGCTCCCATCCGAACAGCCTGCTCGCGATCAGGTCACCCCACGATTCCTGCAAGAGTCCCAACGCCGGCGGCACCTCTCCGTGGAACTGCAGCGTCCGCGGCTTGAGGGACAGCGGATCCGCTTCCTCTCCGTACCGGTCGTAGACGCCGATGACAACCAAGCGGTGTGCGCCAGTACCCTCTCGCGTCGAAAGAACCGGCAGTTCTTCGTCTTTTTCCAAAGGCAGGTTGTGCGGATGCCATTCGTGACCGAGCGCCGTCAGCAGCTTCCGGAACCATTCACGCTGCAACTCGATCCGCTTCCGGTCATCTTGCTCTGAATCGAACTCGGCACGGAATTCGAAATACTCGTCCTTCAGTCCACGCAGGGCGGCATCCGGCGTTCGGCCCGGCTCCTCGCGGTCTTCCGCTTCCTGCCTCCACCGCGCCGTGGTCCTCTTCAGGTCCTGGTCGAAGATCTCCGCCAGGTAGTGATCGCTATAGAACTCGTGTTCGTTCTGGATGCCTACGAAGGCATCCGAGGTCTCGTCGGCGGCGGGCATCTAGACCGACTCCCCCGTCAGCACGCACATCACTTTGAGCCACGGCTGGTCCTCCAGCATCATCGTGTCTTCGACCCACTCGAGATACCGGCTGAAGAGCTCTTCGATCTCCGCTTGCTTGCGATTGATGCGGCTCAGCTTGATCGCTTCCGATTGCTTCGATCCCGCCACCGATCGCCGGACATGCTCCAGCTGTCGTTTCTTGAGGGCCTCCAGATCCTCGAGTTCCCCCTGCAGTTGGTCGTCGATCGAGGCCTCAAACTCCTTGCCGCGCTTTCTCACCCACTCCCGCGCATACAGCACGGCCTCCGGCTGCAGTTCCTTCAGCGTCTCCAGGTCTGGAGTCAGCCCGCGATTCGCCATCGCCCGGCTCCCCAATTCGACCCGCTCGCGAATCTGCTCGAACGGCACGCACTCCTGATAGCGCTTGCCCAAGTAGACCGACGCCACCCACCGATACACCAGCGGATGGCTCTTCCGGTTCGGCACCAGTCCAGCGATCACGAAAACAACCTCGTTTGCCTCGAGACCGGGCACTCCGGCGAGCACGGGTGCCTCGTCCCTCCCGAATACCGCCATCATCCGGTCATCGATCCACCGCACCACTGGACTCAGACGCCAAAGGTATTGCATGCGTGGCCACGATGACTCGCTCCGGCGGCTCTCCTCGATCGCTGCCCGCATCCGCTCTTGGTTGTCTGTGAGCGCGAAAACGCCGTCTTCCGGATAGACCTCCCGCGGGAAGTAACTGAAGCGATGCTTCAAGTCCTCTGGTGCCTCGACGGTCAACGTACCCTCCGCAGCATTGATGTCGAACGTCAAGGATGGCGAGGAATTTCGAAGCGTGTGCAGTGCCGCCTCGCAATAGGCCAGATCGGACGCGAACAGCGCCAGCGGCTCGCCTAGGGCTGAATTCTCGAAGCGCGTCCCCGAGGACGGGCCCCCTCCCTCGGAGGTCGATCCGTCCCCTCCAGACTTGCCGAGGAACAGCGCCAAGAGGTCATCGCCCTCTGTGGGCTCCGGCGTCAGCCTCCGGTCGAATGCATTGGAATCCTCGCCCTTCGCAATGGCGTCAGCCGTGATCGCCTCTTCAGCCGCGATCTCGTGGACCTTCATGAACGCCGACGGATCCCCGATGTTTTTCTGAGCTTGATCGTCCTTCGCCTGAAGCACTTCGAGAATGCGCTCGTCCCCTCGAATCGTGCTGTTCTCGCTTTGCGAGGCCAGGTACACGATTTCCGGCTTCCGCTCCTGCCCGTAACGGTCGATGCGACCGTTCCGTTGCTGAAACACCATCAATGACCACGGCATGTCGAAGTGGATCAGGCGATGGCAGCGGAAGTGCAGGTTGATGCCTTCCGAAGCCACGTCCGAGCAAATCAGCAGGCGTACGGGCCGTTCTCGGTTGCCGAACGCATCCACGACCTCTTGTTGATCGACATCGCTCATGGTGCCGTGAAGGATGCCTACCTGCGACTCCTTCAACTTGAGGTCGCGCATGAGGCCTTCGCAAAGCCACTTCAACGTTTCGATCCGTTCCGTGAAGACCACCAGCCGGTCGTCCCGGTCTCGCCCGTTCCACTGAAACGGATGCTTGCGGATCGCTTTCAGGAGAGCTTGGTATCGACTGCTGCTCTCCCAGTCGATGCGCTCCAACTTGGAGCGCAACGCCTTCAGCGACTGGACCTCTTCGCTTGCGGTCTCCCCGTCGCGCTCCCGGGCGTTCAATCGCTGGTTCACCGTCTGCAAGCACGCTCGCGGACTGGAAAACAGACCCTTCTCCAAGCCCACGGTGAACAAGTCTCGACGACCGCTCGCGGTTCGCCCGCCGTCGGTACGCACCTGCAGCAGTGCCTCGAACGACTCCTCCTCAACCGCGCTGCTCTTGAACGGCAACGCATGAATCTCCCGATCCCGAAACGCCTTCTTGACCTGACCCTGAATGTCCTTCTTGAACCGGCGTATCACCAGCCCTTTCCGGCTGAAGTCCTCGCGACGGTAATCGTCGGGATCGGCGATGGCCGTCGGATCCAGCATGTTCATCAGGCTCGCGAAGCTGCGCGCCTTGCCGTCGTGAGGCGTGGCCGAAAGCATGATCAGCGTGTCCGAGCTGCTGGACAGCCGCTGGGCCAGGCGGCTCCGCTGCGATCCGGTGCCGCGGTCCGCCACGTTGTGGGCCTCGTCGATGACGATGATGTCCCAGTACGCCGACTCTAAGTACGACCCGTACTCCCGCACCTGCTTGAGCGTGTCGATCGAAATAATCGCCTTGTCGTAGTAGTGAAACGGATTGTGATTCGCCGGAATCCACCTTCGCACCCGCTGGATGCCCGTCGAATCGAGTCTCGTCAATGGAATCGTGAAGCGATTCCAGAACTCCTTCTGGAACTGCGTGAGCATGCTGCTCACGGCCAGCACCAAAATCCGCCTCCCGCGGCCGCGAGCGATCAGCTCGCTGACGAGGATGCCCGCTTCCAGCGTTTTTCCCAAACCCACCGCGTCCGCAATCAAGATTCGATGGCGGGGCTGTCGCAAGGCCTGCCGAGCCGGCTCCAATTGATAGGGCACGGAATCCATCGCCGCAAGGTGGCCCGCACGCACTCGGGAGTCGCTTGGAACGGCTTGACGCAGTTGGCTCTCCATGAACAGCAAGCTCTTGGCGAACTGCGGCGATGTGTCCGGTATCAGTTGCGTCTTCGCCGGGTCCAAGATCTGAATCTTGCGGTCAAGGTGCTTGGAGAAGACACCCACCTCCCCGCGGACCATTTCCGAAATCCCGTCGCAGGTGAGTTGCTGGCTGTCCTCGACGGTGCGATCGACCCTCCGCACCACCCATTCGGCATCGCGCACAACAACGCGCGCGCCTGGCGCTATGACGGGCGTTGCGACGCTGCTAGGCATGCGGGCACTCGGCTATGGGAATGTCAGGGCGACAACTGACGGACTGCACCAACACCCGATCTGCTATCCCGCGAACCACGGTCAAGAGTGCGTATAGACAAGCCAACCGGGCTTCGCCTGCCAGCGAACGCCGTGGCGACCTTCCCGATACGGTAACACCTCGCCCGCCGCCGATCTCCAACAGGCGCAGTTGGAGGCAAACAGGCAGTTGCCGAGCGAGTGCCAAACGAGTTCCTTGACCTCGCGAACTCTCCCTGGGGAGCGGGCAGGCGAAAAAATTTTCGGCACGGGCTTGACAGGTGTTCCTTTCGACATTAGTATTGTCGTAACGAATGGGCGGCGGCTCCCGGAACGAACTCTCGGGCCTCGCCGACAGCCATCCGAGTCCGTCATGTCGAGAGTATCCCATGCAGACCCCGACGGAGTGGCTCGTCGACATCCTCACGGACAACGTCGGGCAACTGATCGACGAGGGCATCATCGAGTTCACCGGGGACGGCTCGGCCGACCCCTTCCAAGTCCGCTCCAGCTAACCGCCAAGGGCGAGCACGAGGAAAAGCACGCATGGTTCAAGGAGGGAGACGATGACTGACTGGATCACGCTGGCGGAAATCTTCCGGTTCTTCGCGGGCGCTGCCTGCATCGCGGTCATCCTGTTCATCTGCTACATGACCGTCACGGCCGGGGGAGGTGGGAGAGACGGCGCGGATCAAACTGGCGTGGATGGTCTTCAAGTGGAGGGCCGGGAACCGCCTGGCCCTCGTCAAGGACGAGACGATCGACCACTGGATCGAGTGGGTCTGCATGTTCGTGATTTGGGCGAACTGCCTGTGGACGCCCACGAGTCCGGCGGGGTCGGGTCCGAAGGAGGGAACCATGGAGTGGTACTACACCGCGGGACTGCTATGGGGGTCCGGGCTCCGGCTCGCAATCCTGCTGATGCTGCCGTCGCGGATTCGCGACATCAAGGAAAGGAGGGACGGATCATGACTGAGATCAGATGGAAAAGCCGCTCCAGGTGGACGGTCTACCTGCTCATGATGGCCGTCTCGATATGGGCCGGGATCGTCATGTTCCCCGAAGCCTATATCGCGAGCATGGCCTTCTACCTATGGGCCGGGTTCGTCGCCGACCGGATCGTTTTCGATGGCGGGGACATGCCGTTCTTCCGGCACGCCTTCGCCCTGGCCCTCGGAACCTGCGGCTTGTGCATCGGATGGGAAGTCAGCGGGAGAATCCCCTCTGGTCCATCGCCGCGTCTTTCGCCGGAGGAATGGCCGGGGTCTTTGCCATCCTGTACATGGAGTTCAGGGAGCTAGTCAAGGAAAGGGAGGGATCATGAGACGGGTAGAAGCCGTGACGAGTCCGGAAGAGGCCGCGGCCGCTTCCAGTTACTACAGGCGCAAGTGGCTTAGCCGCCATATCGCCGTGCAGGGTTGCAAGAAGGCAACCATCGTCGAGCGGGGAGGTCCCGCCAGCGTCGAGCCAGAGCCCGGCGAGATTCTGCATATCCTCGGCCCCCGGGGAGATGACTCCCCCTCGGCAGAGATCAGGGAGGGAGCCGGAGTCGGAGGACTCAAGCATGTCGAGAAGGCCCACGAGGCCAGGGCCATCTTCGAGAAGTTCACGAACGTCAAGTTCGAGGCTCTCGTCAATGCGATCCGGGACTGCATGGTAGTCACTGACGGGCGGGTTCTTGAGGATGTCACTTACGAACTGACGGCGTCCTCGCTGCAACTGCCCCACGGGACGACCATGCTCAACCGGGCGGCCTTTCGCGAGGCCCTGAAGGCGGCGCGTCGATGATTCGCATCGAGAGCATGGAGTTCCGCCTCCCCGCAGGGGTTCGGTCGGTCCGCACGAAGCGAATCCGTTCCGCTCGCCCCGGTTCCCCACGGAGCACCGTCCAAGCCGTGACAGCGGCTAACTCAAGCAAAGGAAACACAAGTCAATGAGCAGTCAACGCACCGCGCAGACCCTCGTCGATCCAATCGCGGCATTCGTCGCTAGGCGCACCAAGCGCAAGGAGCGACCCGAGCTACTTGTCGCGATGGCAATCGATGTCACTCTGCGAGGAGGGCTGGCGCTCGTGGAAACGAAGCGCACGTACCACAACAGCGAGAGCAAGCCCATCGAAGCCCTGCTTACGTTTCCCGTGCCGGTCCAAGCCGCGTTCTTCGGACTGACCGCGAAGGTAGGCGACCGCCATCTCACAGGAATCGCGCAGAAGCGCGAGGAAGCAAGAGAAACCTACGAGGCCGCCATCGACAAAGGCAAGACGGCCGTGCTGCACGAAGAACTGTTGCGCGGTGTGCATTCGCTGTCGGTTGCGAACCTTGCAGCCGACACACAGATCGAGGTCACGATCCGCTGGGCCGAGGTCTTGCGTTGCACCGGAACCCACGGACACCTGCGGATTCCGATGACAGTCGGCGACGTGTACGGCTCGTCTGGACTGTTGGATGTCGACGAACTGACCCACGGGGGCAAAGCGCTGGAAGTCCAGCTGCAAGTCTGCCACGACGCCGGTTCCATCAATCTGGGAGACACCACGCCGGCACCGGCCGCCGATGGCTTGCTGAGCGTCAAAGTGCCGTCGAACAGGCCGATCGCCTTGGAAGTAAATGACTGGAAGCCCGGCGTGCTTCATGGCCGAGGACGCCGTGGCAGAGCCGTGTCGATGCGGATCGAGCCAGCAGGGGCTGGCGACGAGAACTTGGATGTCGCCGTGCTGGTCGACCGCTCGGCGTCGATGTCCGCACGTTGCAGCGCCGCCCGAGGCTCTCAGGAGAGCGTGCATGAGTGCGTGCAGCGCGCCTTGCACGGCTGGCCGGAGCAGCTGCGCCATGCGGACCGGGTCGCGCTATGGCAATTCGACAACAGGTGCGAGCCCCTCGGAAGAGGCCTGCCGGTCCCGCCCGACGAACTTGTCGAACTCATCGACGCCTTGGAACCGCCCCGCGGGGGCACGGACATCGGCAAGGCCATCGAACGCGTGATCCGCGCCAATTCCGCGCCCGACTTGCTGCTGATAACGGATGGACTCAGCTACGCACTCGATGTCCAGGGACTCGCGAAGAAGGGGCGTCGAGTGTTCGTGGTGCTGGTCGGAGAGCAGAGCTTGGAAGCGAATGTCGGCCACCTTGCGGCCTTGACGGGCGGGGATGTCCACTTCAGCTACGGCGAGGACATTTCGACAGCTTTGCGAGCTTGCGTGCAAGGGCTGCGATTGAAGGGCGAGCCCCCTCGATTCAGGGGACGATCTGCTCCGAAAAGTATCCGCGCACTTCGCGGAAACGCCGTCGTAGAGGCGTGGTGGAACGCAGACTCGAAGCCTAGCGAACTGGATATGGTCTCGGGTGCGGTGGCGGCCTACGCCGCAGGTCTCGCGCTCGGTTCCATGAGCAAGTCCGCGGCGATGCAACTCGCCGTGAGCGAGGGTCTTGTCACTCATCTGACAAGCCTTGTGCTGGTGGATGAGAAGGGCGTCCGCTCCCGCGATCTGCCGACAACCCGCAAGGTCGACCTCCCGACACCCGCGACCGTTGGCATCAAACCACTACTGGCACACCGATCAGACTGGGCCGACGCAAGTCGAGCCCTGCCACCCACTCCAGCCGAGCAAGCACGAGAGCTTTCCGATGTGGCAATGTACAGCTTGGAAGCTGCCCCCAGCGAACCCCCGTCGATCGAATCTTTGGCTCAACGCATCGACTGGAGGAAGCACAGAGACTCACTGGCCCATGGTGCTCTCGACGGCATCGACCGAGAGGTCGCATGGTTCATTGAAGAGTACGCAGATCGTCCTGGACTGCGGGAGGCCGCTAGCCTAGTACAGATCGACCCGCCCATTCTGGTGATCATGTGCCTCGCCGGTTTGAGTGCTCCCGACTCACAGGATGCGGAACATGTGCGGCAACGCCTGATCGAGCGTGTGATTAGGCACGTGGAATCGGCGATCCACTACGCCCTCCGGGAACGGTTGGATTCATTAATCCACCGCATGCTCCGCGAGGAGCTTGGGCAACCTTCAGCGATCGAGAAGGCACTTCTCGCACAGTTGGAACCAGCGATCCACAGGGCCCTCCGCACGGAGTTGGAACCAGCAATCCGCGAAGTCCTCGGCGCGGAGATCGAGCGACCTGCGGCAATCCACAAGGCCCTCCTCGCAGAGTTGAAGCGAAATTCCGGATCGGGCCGACGGCACGGCCACTAGGCGTGACGGACTCGATCCAGATGCGACACGCTACTTGTCGAAACAAGGATCGGAGATGAAGCTGCGCGAACTGGCGGAAATGATGGGGATCGCTCCGCGACAGGTTCGCTACTTGATCGCGGAGGAGTTCGTCCCGCCCCCGACCGGCGGACGCGCGCATGCCAGCTACGGCAAGGAGCACATCGACGCGATCCGCCGCTACCAGCGGCTCAAGGAACTCGGCCTGTCGCCGGCAGCGATCCGCGTGCTGCTGGAATCGCGCCAAGGAGCCCCGTTCCCAGTCGCATCCGGTGTGACCTTGGTCATCGCGCCCGAGCTAATCGGTTCGGGCGCACCCGCCGAGCCAGTCCTCGCACGAATCAGCGAACTGCTACCCGAAATCCTCGACGAAGAGACGTAGCGGGGATCCGGCCTCCGTCTCGTGGTAACGCGAATGCCTGGTGAGTTTTGGTCGCCTCTATGGACTCGCACCTACAATGACGCACATGGACAAGCACTATTCCGGCACGGCGTCTACGCACCTTCGTCATGCCTTGGGCATCGTAATTGCCGCTTCGCTAGTTTGCCTCGGCGTTGGCGCAACCGGAGCCTCGGCCCAGCCGATCAAACTCGGATTCGAAGTCTACGGATTCGCGGGCGGGTACTACTTCGGGAACGGGTCAAACCTGCTCAAGAACAGGCACTGGGCCCCTTCCTACGGAGCCGGCGTCTTCATCCCGGTCTTGTCCAAGTGGGGACTGCTGATCGACGGAGTCGCGAGCCGACTCAGGGTCAACGAGGGACCTCACGGCCCGGGTACCGGGCATCCCCAAGTGTGGTTCTACGAAGTGAGGCGAGACATCGTGGCCAACGATATGACAACGCAACAGTTGGTCACGGTGCATCCATCGTTCGTGAGGCGCTGGCAGAGAGACCGTCTCTCGTTCTATTTCGGCGGCGGACTTGCCTTGGAACGCCAGAGCCAGACCATAAGATACCGCCCAGTGAACTACTTTGAAGAGGCCGAACGAGAATCGGTGATTGCAAGTGGCGTTCCCTACATGAACGCCTCGGACGGCCCATTCCCCGACGAGACGGGAATCTATGCCCTGTCTGAGCAATACATCGATTCCAAGGACTCGGTATCCGCGACCGGATTGACAGTACGGGGAGGGATGCTCGTCGACGCGACCAAGCGCGTGATCGTACGTCTAGGCTACTCCTACATCATCACGTACCTCGATACGCCTCCGTCGCAATCGCTTGAGGTCGGTATCGGCTATCGATTCTAGCCAGTCACTAGACGCGAACCGCCAAGCGGTCAGAACAATCCCCGGCCTCGCAGGAACCGGCTCCACCTGTCGCCCCGCCCGAAGCCGATCCTCCCCAGCCGGACCCGCTGCAGGGCTGCGTTCGTCGCTGTCGGTTTCGGAATGGCTCGTGCCCAGCGCAACCTACAAGCCGAACTCATAGATGGGCTGCCACGCGCCAGCCGGACGGGCGATCCAGTACCGAGTGCCGCTCAATCACCAGCGCCGCCGCTGCCACGGGGACGGCAGGGACGGAGCACTTGGCGCATGGTCGAGATCCAGCCGCGCCGAGACCGCGCGGCGGCAGCAGCCGGGTCCGAGGTCGCACCCGGCGCGGAGTCTCCGGGTAGACGCCGGTCTCGCGCTCGATCCGGAGACGCTCCTGAGCGAGGTCGTAGGACCCCTGCATCCGCGTCCAGAAGTCCGCGTTGGAGATCCCCGCTACCTCCAGCGCGAGCGCCAGCTTGGGGGTCAGCGGAGCCTCGCCATCCAGCACGGGGCGCAGGTCGCCCACATCGACCCCGACGCGCTCGGCGGCGGCCTCCAGCGGACGGCCTTCGAGCCACAGGTCGTGCAGCACGCGGCCGGGATGGGGCGGATTGTGCAGGGACATGACGATCTAATCATATTGATACGACTTCCACGACCTCACCCGACCCAGTCCACTGCCGAGTAATCGCCTTCCATCGGCACCTCCGTAAGGTGGCACGCGCCGCCAAAGTCCGCTCCCGCTGCCGGGGGTGCCCACGCACCCTCCAGCCAGCGCCGGTAGCGACGGTCCGCGCCCTCGTTCCTGTGAATCCGATCCAGCACCGCGTAACGATCGATGTCCGCGACCGAGAGCGATGCCCACTGCCGCCCCTCGAACGGCTTGCGGAGCGCGAAATACTCGACTTCGGCCGAATCGCGCTCGATGCGGCGAACCCAGGCCTCCCATGTCCGTCGTAGGCAGGGGAACTGCAACGGGTCCTCGCAGAGCACCCACCAGCGGCAGCCGATGCCCGCCACTCGCAGGCTCGCAACCAGTGCCTCGTACTGCCGCAGATATAGCTCCATCGAATGGGTGGTGGATCCAGTGTGCGCGTACACGAATTCGACCACAGACAGCCCTGCCTGTGCCGCCCGGACGGGCAGCGCGTCGTCGAGCAGGCGGGCCTTGCCGCGCCGGAGAGCGTGGCCGACGCGCAGCCGATCTTCGTCTATGCCGAGCCCTCGAAAGTACGCCGTCTTCGCGTCCGCGCCGACCATCCAGCCCGGTTCGTCGACTCGCGCCGTCAAGAAGTCCAGCACCAACAGGCGCCGCTTGATGCCCGGCCTCCCGTAGCGGCGACACGCCGCGCCAACCTCGCGGTACAACCAGTTGCAGCGAACTTGGTACAGGCTCTTGCTCGCGCAGGCTCGTACATGTCCCAGCGCGGCTGCCCGCTTCAGCATTTTCGCCGCCCGGCTGCCCCACTTGTCGCCGGACCATGCGCGGTACTGGCGCCGCAGGAAGTATCCGCCGGTCATCGTCGCGGCAACGAGGAACCCGGCATCGCACTCGCTGTAACCCGAGGCCGTGAGGTGCTGCGCGCGTTCGCGCGCGACGACTGCGAAGTCGGACTGCGTCACTCCTGCGTGACTGTCCGAAGCTGTCGCGTTCAATCGTTCTGTCATCTTGCCGGTCCCTCCTCGCGCACCGGACCCTCGCCCGCCAAGCTGCCGTCCGCTTGCATGCAATAGATCTGGAATCCCGCCTCGGTTTTGAGGCGGATCGAGCCGCTGCTGTATTTGGACGTGACTACCTCGATGTCGATCGACCCACTTGCCGCACTGCGCCCGCTGGTGCCCTTGTCGCGGTACTCGATGCGTGCATCGGGAATCACGAAGCGTCCGCCATGCTCGGCGAGGTCCAATTCGGAGCTGATCGCGGCGCGCATTGCCAACTCGTCTTGTCCGGATCGGCGAGCCCGGTCGAGGCGGCGGTTAGCCAGATCCCGTAAGTCGTCACCGGTCCGAATGCGGATGACGCGGCGGCCCTTCGTCTCCAGGTCGTCGATCTGACGCTGCGCAGCTCGGTACACAGCGGCGTCATGGAGCACTTGGTGGCCGCTCGCTTTGCCGGACCGGTACGTCTGCGCTTCCTCGTCCTCCGGGTCACGTGGGTCGATGCACCGGTGCAGAAACCGTTTGCCGCGAATGGTGAGGGAAGCGGTGCGTAGTTTGGCTGACCCGCGCCGAAAGCGTTCGATCACGACCAAGCCGTAGCCCTCGAGCGCATCCAACGCTTGCCGCGAGCGGCTCCGGGACTGGAATAGCACGGCGAGGTCGTCACAGCACGCACCTCGGAAGATCCCGATCATGCGCAACGCCCCGACGCTCTCCGGGGTCAGGCGGTACCGCCCCCACTGAGTCACGACTCGTCTGGCCGGCATCGGGCGGCCAAGCGGCACATCGCAAGTGGTCATGCGTGCGCGCAAGTCGTGGCCGGGAGCGGGATCTGCACGCAGGCGTGGCGCCTCGCGCTCCGCTCCTCGCTCGGGACGCTCCATTTCCCGCGCCCGGGACCCGCGGGCGGACAGAGAGTCCAGTGCAGGCTCGTGCGTCCTGATGGTCTGGCGATTCATTCTTCCCCCTCCTGCTGCCGACGCAACTTCCCCGCCAATTCCCGGTCGAACGTCTCCCCGGAACGCACCTCGCCTTCAAGCCTTCGCAACTTGCGCCCGGCGTCTCCCAAGCCCAGCCTCCGGCACAGCCCGTACACCAAGGAAAAGGTGTCGAAAACCAGTGCCAGGCCGCAGGCCGCGATGACCGCCCCGTGCTGGTCTGCCAGCTCGTCACGGTGCTGCGCCAGGTAGCGAAACTCCTCCAGTGCCAGCCACGCGACGATGCCGCAGATCGCGATCGTCAATCCCAGAGCGACTCGTACCATGGACCCTCCTCGGCGGCTCACGCGTGCGCTGTGCCGCACACCGATGATGATATACACATAGAACTTACTTGTCAAGCGTAGATTCTACAAATATACTAATATTTCTGTATGCGATCTTTTCGGGGGCCGGTTCAGCACTCGAGTAGATCGATTCCAAGGAGGCTCTCCGTAACGATGCAAGCACTCGCCGTCCTAGCCGCCGCGATCGGTGCCGCGCTGTGGCGCTGGCACGCTCCGTGGGATCCCGAAAGCCCCTTCCTGAGCTTGATCGCAACTCGTTCTCCAAGCGGGTTCGTAACCCTGTTCTGGGCTTACGCGGCTTGCTGGATCATCACGCCGTACTGTCTCGTGCGTTCGACCGCCACCGTCGTCGGTCTGCTATTCGAGCGGTGCTGGCCGGAAGGCCGTGCGAGAGCGCTGCCGTCGTTCCCCGCCGAGTCCGCTCCGCAACTGGTCATCGGCGAAACCCACCGCCGCACCGAGCCTGGCCCTGGCCCGCGACCTGCCTGGCTGACCGTGCCGCGGCGCGGATTGCATGCCGGAACCGCTGTGTTCGGCGCGGTCGGTTCGGGCAAGACCTCGTGCTGCATGTATCCCTTCGCCGAGCAAGTGCTCGGATGGCACGCCGGCGATCCGGAATTGCGACCGGCGGGCTTGGTGCTGGAGGTCAAGGGGGACTTCTGCCATCAGGTGCGGCGGATCCTGGAGGGCGGCGGTCGCGCCGAGGACTATGTCGAACTGAGCTTGGACGGGGATTGGTGCTACAACCCCTTGGAATCGGACTTGGACGCCTACTCGCTGGCCTACCAAGTGGCCTCCTTGCTCAACCAGCTGTTCGGAAAGGGCAAGGAGCCGTTCTGGCAGCAGGCGTACACGAACCTAGTCAAGTTCGTGATCTTGCTGCACCGGCTCGCGGACGGCTACGTCACGCTGCAGGACGTATACCGCACGGCCTTGGACGCGGGACGGCTCGAGGCGCGGATCCAATCCGCGCGGGAGGCGTTGGATTACGTGCCGGAGGTCCGTATGGACGCGGCCGAATACGCCCGCCACACGGTAAACCTGCCAATGCGCGAATGGCAGAAGGACGACCTCACGGGTATCCTGCAGGTGCGAGCGGACACGGAACTTGTCGCCAAGCTCAAGGAGCTTGGCGCCTCCTTCGAGTTGCGCGACCCGGAACCGGTGGGCGACGAGCAGCGCCAGCTCCGAGCGGTGATCACATGGCACCTGCACGACTGGAGCCAGTTGGACGCGCGCCTGCGAAGCTCGATCGTCGAAGGTGTCAGCGTGTTCCTGTCGCTCTTCGACCAGCCCGACGTGAGCGATGTCTTCTGCCCGCCGAAAGCCGCCTACCGGGAGGGTCGGCCGCATCGCGGACGCTGGGCGTTGCCGCCGCTGTCGGAGGCGTTGGAAGACGGCAAGGTGCTGGCATTGAATCTGCCGATCGGCGCGAATCCCGCCCTTGGCCGGGCGATCGGCGTGCTCCTCAAGCAGGACTTCCAGCGCGCCGTGCTGGCGCGTATCCCCAAAATGGCCGCCGAGCCCGACCAACCGTGGCGCGACATCGCTTTCATCTGCGACGAGTACCAAGGCTTCGCGACAGTGGGGGAGAGCGACCCGGGCGGTGACGAGAAGTTCTTCAGCCTGTCGCGGCAAGCGCGCCTGGTCGCTCTGGTCGCGACTCAGTCCATCAGTTCGTTGCGCTCGACGCTGCCCGGGGAGTCGTGGCGGACACTGCTGCAGACGTTCCGCACACGGATCTTCCTGACGCTGTCCGACGAAGCGTCCTGCAAGCTGGCCTCGGAAGCGTGCGGCCAAGCGGAGCGTTTGAAGGAACAGTACTCGATCTCGGAATCGTCGCAGTCGGGAGTGGGGCTGCTCACCGGGCGCGCCGGAGGTGGCAAGGGCACCTACGGAGCGACGAAGTCGTATGCGCCGCGTCGCGAAGCGGTGTTCCCGCCATCGGCCTTCGCGGAGCTGCGCAACGCGCAGGCGATCGTTGCTGCGTATGACGGCGTGAATCCGATCCGGCCGACGTACTGCTACCTCAAACCTTGGTACCTGCCTCGCGAGCTGCCGTACTTCCGAGCGGTAGAAGAGGGTCGGCTTTGAACGGAAGTTGCCGATCCACAGGCTTGCACTTCGGAGCACCTGCGGCATCGATGCGCTTTTTCGACGGATCCGGATCGATCCATTCATGCAGCGGCACCCGTCTGTACCCAAGGTCCGGCGGTTGCGACGGGTCAGTGCGAGATGCTCCGGCACGGTCGGACATGGCGGCGACCCCCTTCCCGCAATCAGTCAATGCGCGGGCCGTGCTAAAGCCGAGCAGTGCCGACTACCCGCTAGGGTATAGTAAGCGACTCGGGCGTAGGCGCTCTTGCAGACGCATGCCAGTCAAGAAAGTCCAGCAAAGCGTGCCCGCGGGCGCGGTTGCGCCGCCGCCGGTGCGTCCTCCGCCGCCATGGGTGCCACCGCGCCCGGCGGCGCCGCCGGTTCCCGCCGAGGACTTGGTCGAGTATCCCAGCGAGGACGGAATTCCGATGGCGTCAAGCGTTAAGCATGCTCTGTGGATGATCGCCTGCTTCCAGACGCTGGCGCATTGGTTTCGGGACCGGTTGAACGTCTTCGTCGGCATCGACTTGCTGGTGTTCTACGAGCGCGGGAAGAAGAAGGCGTCCGTCGCTCCGGACGTGTTCGTGAGCTTCGGCGTGCCGATGCGGGACCTGCCGAGCTACAAGGTCTGGGAGGCGGGCAAGCCGCCGGACGTGGTGTGGGAGTTCGGCTCGCAGTCGACGGTCAAGGGGGACGCCGGGGCGAAGAAGGAGAAGTACCGGCGGATGGGGGTGCGCGAGTACTGGTTGGTGGACACGTATGGCAATTATCACGAGCGACGGGTGCAAGGCTTCGCGCTGGTCAACGGAGACTACGTGGAGCTGCCGTGGGAGGAGGGTTCCGACGGCACGGTGACGGTCTGGAGTCCGGCGTTGCAGTTGGAGCAGCGCTTCATAGACGGGCGCCTGCGGTTCTGGGATCCCAAGACGGAGAAGTATCTCGAGCTACCTGAAGAGGAGAAGGAGCGGCTTTGGCTGGAAGCCGAATCCCGCGCCGACCGCGAGGCTCAGGCACGCAAAGCGGAGATGCGCAAGCGGAAGGCTCTGGAAGCGCAGCTTGCTGAACTGAAGGCCAACGCACGCGCTCCTCGCGATCTGGAATAAAGCTGTTGCAGCAATCCCGACTATGTCGGCGGGAATCACTGCGACGGATCAGCGCGAGATGCGCCGACGCGGTCGGACATGGCGGCGACCCCCTTCCCGCAATCAGTCAATGCGCGGGCCGTGCTAAAGCCGAGCAGTGCCGACTACCCGGTAGGGTATAGTAAGCGACTCGGGCGTAGGCGCTCTTGCAGACGCATGCCAGTCAAGAAAGTCCAGCAAAGCGTGCCCGCGGGCGCGGTTGCGCCGCCGCCAGTGCGTCCTCCGCCGCCATGGGTGCCGCCGCGCCCGGCACCGCCGCCGGTTCCCGCCGAGGACTTGGTCGAGTATCCCAGCGAGGACGGCATTCCGATGGCGTCAAGCGTTAAGCATGCTCTGTGGATGATCGCCTGCTTCCAGACGCTGGCGCATTGGTTTCGGGACCGGTTGAACGTCTTCGTCGGCATCGACTTGCTGGTGTTCTACGAGCGCGGGAAGAAGAAGGCGTCCGTCGCTCCGGACGTGTTCGTGAGCTTCGGCGTGCCGATGCGGGACCTGCCGAGCTACAAGGTCTGGGAGGCGGGCAAGCCGCCGGACGTGGTGTGGGAGTTCGGCTCGCAGTCGACGGTCAAGGGGGACGCCGGGGCGAAGAAGGAGAAGTACCGGCGGATGGGGGTGCGCGAGTACTGGCTGGTGGATACGTATGGCAAGTATCACGAGCGGCGGGTGCAAGGCTTCGCGCTGGTGAACGGAGACTACGTGGAGCTGCCTTGGGAGGAGGGTTCCGACGGCACGGTGACGGTCTGGAGTCCGGCGTTGCAGTTGGAGCAGCGCTTCATGGACGGGCACCTGCGATTCTGGGATCGGAAGAGGGAGAAGTATCTCGAGCTGCCCGAAGAGGAAGAGCGGGGAGCCCGCGAGCAAGCCGAGTCGCGTGCCGAGCGCGAGGCGCAGGCGCGCAAGCAAGCGGATCGGGCGCGAAAAGATGCCGAGTCCCGTGCCGAGCGCGAGGCGCAGGCCCGCGAGGAAGCGGATCAGGCGCGCCAGGAAGCGGATCAGGCGCGCGAGGTGGAGATCCGCAAGAGGAAGGCTGTGGAAGCGCGGCTTGCTGAATTGGAGGCTAGGACGAAGAGCCCTCGCAATCCAGACTAGGCACGTTCGGGCAGGAAATACTTTCTGATATGACTCTCCGAAGGCTCTCTATCTGAACGGCGCCTACGGAAATAGGTGCTCTTCATTGCCGGGTCCGGAGTGCTGGATTCTTGCCGTAGAATCCGTCCGCACCTGTGTCCAACGGCCTCTGCAATTCAGCACGAGGCACACCAGCGCGATGGCCTGCCCGGTGCGGTATAGTGAGCGACTCGGGCGTAGGCGCTCTGCCAGACGCATGCCGGTCAAGAAGGTCCAGCAAAGCGTGCCCGCGGGTGCGGTTGCGTCGCCGCCAGTGCGTCCGCCGCCGCCATGGGTGCCGCCGCGCCCGGCACCGCCGGTTCCCGCCGAGGACTTGGTCGAGTATCCCAGCGAGGACGGCATTCCGATGGCGTCAAGCGTTAAGCATGCCCTGTGGATGATCGCCTGCTTCCAGACGCTGGCGCATTGGTTTCGGGACCGGTTGAACGTCTTCGTCGGCATCGACATGCTGGTGTTCTACGAGCGCGGGAAGAAGAAGGCGTCCGTCGCTCCGGACGTGTTCGTGAGCTTCGGCGTACCGATGCGGGACCTGCCGAGCTACAATGTCTGGGAGGCGGGCAAGCCGCCGGACGTGGTGTGGGAGTTCGGCTCGCAGTCGACGGTCAAGGGGGACGCCGGGGAGAAGAAGGAGAAGTACCGGCGGATGGGGGTGCGCGAGTACTGGCTGGTGGATACGTATGGCAAGTATTACGAGCGGCGGGTGCAAGGCTTCGCGCTGGTGAACGGAGACTACGTGGAACTGCCTTGGGAGGAGGGTGCCGACGGCACGGTGACGGTCTGGAGTCTGCAGTTGGAGCAGCGCTTCATCGACGGGCGGCTGCGATTCTGGGATCGGAAGACGGAGAGGTATCTCGAGCTGCCTGAAGAGGAGAAGGAGCGGCTTTGGCTGGAAGCCGAATCCCGCGCCGACCGCGAGGCGCAGGCGCGCAAAGCGGAGATGCGCAAGCGGAAGGCTCTGGAAGCGCAGCTTGCTGAATTGAAGGCCAACGCACGCACTCCACGCGATCTGGAATAAACCTGTTGCGGAAACCCGACTGTGTCGGCGGGAGTCACTGCGACGGATCAGCGCGAGATGCGCCGACGCGGTCGGACATGGCGGCGACCCCTTTCCGCAACCAGTCAATGCGCGATCCGCCTGCCCGGTGCGGTATAGTGAGCGACTCGGGCGCAGGGGCTCTTGCAGACGCATGCCGGTCAAGAAAGTCCAGCAAAGCGTGCCCACGGGCGCGGTTGCGCCGCAGCCGGTACGTCCCCCGCCGCTGTGGGTGCCGCCGCGCCCGGCACAGCCGGTTCCCGCCGAGGACCTGGTCGAGTATCCCAGCGAGGACGGAATTCCGATGGCGGCTAGCCTGAAGCATGCCCGGCGAATGATGGCGGGCTTCCGCACGCTTGAGCATCGGTTTCAGGGCCCGCCGGACGTGTTCGTCGGCATCGACCTGCTGGTGTATTACGAGCGCGGGAATAACGGCAAATCCGTCGCCCCGGACGTGTTCGTGAGCTTCGGCGTGCCGCAGCGGGACCTGCCGAGCTACAAGGTCTGGGAGGAAGGCAAGCCGCCGGACGTGGTGTGGGAGTTCGGCTCGCGGTCGACGGTCAAGGGGGACGCCGGGGAGAAGAAGGAGAAGTACCGGCGGATAGGGGTGCGCGAGTACTGGCTGGTGGATCTGGATGCCGGGTACCACGACCGGCCCTTGAAAGGCTTCGAGCTGGTTAACGGCAAGTACGTGGAGCTGCCTTGGGAGGAGCGTCCCGACGGCACGTTGGCGGTATGGAGTCCGGCATTGCAATTGGAGCAGCGCTGCACGGAGGGGCAGCTGCGGTTCTGGGATCCGAAGACCAAGGAGCACCTCGAGCTGCCCGAAGAGGAGGAGCGGGGAGCGCGCAAGCAAGCCGAGTCCCGCGCCGAAAACGAGGCGCAGGCGCGCAAGCAAGCCCAGGCGCGCGCCGAAAACGAGGCGCGGGCGCGCCGGGAAGCGGATCAGGCACGTCAGGAAGCCGAATCCCGCGCCGAAAACGAGGCGCAGGCGCGCGAGCAAGCCCAGGCGCGCGCCGAAAACGAGGCGCGGGCGCGCGAAGAGGAGATGCGCAAGCGGAAGGCTCTGGAAGCGCAGGTTGCTGAATTGAAGGCCAACGCAAGCTCTCCTCGCGACCTGGAATAAACCTGTTGCAGCGGCCCCCTTGCGGCGGCGGGAGTCACCTCAGGTCGCTTATCGAACCACAAGATGGGCGATTGCGCCCTTCGGGGTCGTCCTACAGTCGTTTCCACGTCCCATGAGCAGTGAATGGGGGGCGTGTGACTCGCCGGACGCTTGCAACAGGCTGATAGGCACGGCGCCCAAGTGCGCTGCAGAATCGTGCGGAAGACGGGCCATGCTGATGACGGTCGAAGATCCCTGCCAATCTCAGGTGAACCTGCTCTCGGCCCATAGCTCGGCTAAGCCTTAGCCGCTAACGGACGCTCGGTTCCGCTACGCAGCTGCGGCGCTCGGCGATGAGGCCAATTCACCCGTCCGCACTTAGGTGCCGACACGAATGCCGCGGATTGCGGGGCCGACCGCGTTAGGGGCCATTCAAGGGCCGAGTTCTTCGACGAACTTCGTGTCGTACCGACCCTCGCGGAACGCCGGGGCGTCGAGGATGCGTCGATGGAGCGGGATGGAGGTCTTGATCCCTTCAATCACATACATCGAGAGCGCCCGGTTCATCCGCTCGATAGCGCTCTCCCGCGTCGACGCATGCGTGATCAATTTGGCGACGAGCGAATCGTAGTAGGGCTGCACCATGGCACCCGAGTACATGGCACTGTCCACGCGCACCCCGAGTCCACCCGGAGGCGCGTAAGTCTCGATACGGCCGGCCGACGGACGGAAAGTCTCGGGATCCTCGGCATTGATGCGGCACTCGATGGCGTGACCGTTCACCGCGAACGGTCCCGGCGCGACATCCGCCAGGGGCTCGCCCGCCGCCAGCCGCAACTGGCTGGTCACCAGATCCACGCCAGTGACCGCTTCGGTAACTGGGTGCTCCACTTGAATGCGGGCGTTCAGCTCGATGAAGTACAGCCCGCCGTCTTCGTCCATGACGAATTCGACGGTTCCCGCATTCGAGTAGCGCATCGCGCCGAGCGCCTTCTGCAAAATCTCGCCCATCTCCGCGCGGCGATCCGCGTCCATGCCGTTTGCGGGAGCCTCTTCCAGCAGCTTCTGGTGCCGCCGCTGGATCGAGCACTCGCGCTCCCCTAGCGAAACGACATTCCCGTGCTCGTCGCCTAGCACTTGGAATTCGATGTGCCGCGGACGCTCGACAAACTTCTCCAAGTACACCTCGCCGCTGCCGAAGGCGGCAGCCGCTTCGGAACGAGCCTGCTCGAATCCGGACTCGAGCGCATCCGCGTCGCGCACGATCCGCATCCCCCGTCCGCCGCCTCCCCGCGACGCCTTGAGAATCACCGGGAAACCGATTTCGGAAGCCCATGCATGCGCCTCCGCAACGGACTGCAGGGGGCCGTCCGCGCCGGGAAGGACGGGAATGTTGGCTTCCTTGGCAGCCTTGCGCGCTTGGGCCTTGTCGCCCATCAGGCGCATGGCGTCGGGACTCGGGCCGATGAACCGGAGGCCGCAGTCCTGGCAGATCTCGGCGAAGTTCGGATCCTCTGCGAGAAAGCCGTACCCGGGATGGATCGCATCGACGTTGGCGATCTCCGCGGCACTGATGATGGCCGGGATGCTCAGGTAGCTGTCAGCGCTCTTGGCCGACCCGATGCAAATCGCCTCGTCGGCATGGGTGACATGCAACGAGTCGCGGTCGACATTCGAATACACGGCGACCGTCTGAGCGCCCAATTCGCGGCAAGCCGCGATCACGCGCAGAGCGATTTCGCCTCGGTTCGCGATCAGAACCTTCTTGAACATGCGTGGCCGCGTCCCTAGCCGATGGCGATTCGAAACAACGGCTCCTCGTATCCGACGCCCTGACCGTTCTTGACCAACAGCTCGGCGACCACTCCGTCGCGGTCGGCCTCGATCTCGTTCATCAGCTTCATCGCCTCGATGATGCAGACCACTTCGCCTTTGCTCACGCGGTCGCCCACGCTGACGAACGGAGCTGCGTCGGGCGACGGGGCCTCGTAGAACGTGCCGACGATCGGAGACCGGATTAGATGCGATTCCGCTTCCGCGGCGCTCGAGGCGACTTCCCCTGCGCTCGCTGCGGGGCCTGCGGCGGGCGGAGGCGCACTGGCGGGCGGCGGGAACGTGTTCGCCGGGAACCGCGTGACGCGGATCTTCAACCCGCTCGACTCGTACTCGATTTCGTTCAAGCCCTTTTCGTCGAGTATGTCGGCAAGCGACTCGACTTGATCACGATGAGGGAGACTATCAGCCATATCCTTATTGCCTCTACACTTCCAGCACGCGGAGTTCCCGCGGCGTCGGCGTCAGCACTTCGCAACCATCCTCGGTCACCGCGACAACGTCCTCGACCCGCGCTCCCGCGAACCCGGCCAGGTACGCTCCCGGTTCCACCGTGATCACCATGCCTGCCTTGAGCTTCTGGCGGCAGCGAGCGCCGATGCGCGGCCCCTCGTGAATCTCCAGACCCAGACCGTGCCCGGTCGAGTGCATGAACGCTTTGTCGAGCCTAGTGCCGTCAATGATCGTCTTCTTCAGCACCCGCCGCGCTCTGCTGTGGACTGTACGGCATTCCACGCCGGGACGGATCGCATCGATCGCCGCGGATTGAGCGTCACGAACGGCCTGAAACAATCTCCTCTGCTTCGCATTCGGCTGGCCCAGAGCGATCATCCGGGTCATGTCGCTGCAATATCCATCGACTATAGCACCTTGGTCGACCACCACCAGCGCGTTCCGCCGGATCTCGACCGACCGGGGCTCGGCATGCGGGAGGGCGCCGTGCTCCGCGCTCGCCACGATCGTGGGGAAGGACGCTCCCTCCGCTCCCAGCTTGCGCATCGCGAATTCCAGTTCCGCAGCCAGCCGGACCTCTGTCCAATCGCCCTCGACCCGCTGGCAGACTTCATCGAAGGCCAAGGAATTCACGATGATCGAGTGCCGGATCGACTCGATCTCTGATGCGCTCTTGCACAGTCGCAAGTGCTCGACCTCGGATTCCGCCGGGATCATTCGGCATGAGGGGATTTCCGCCGCGATGTAGGCATACCTGCCGTAGTCCACGTTGTCCGTCTCGAATACCAAGCGACGGATGCCAAGACGCTTGATCCCTTCGATCAAGTCCTGTCTCGCATCGACTGACGAGATGCTCACGTCGATCCCGGATGTCTGCTGAGTCGCTTGGAACCGGTAGCGGCCATCCGTGTAGAGGACCGTCTCGTCGGGCGTGACGAGCAGGTGCGCCGCGCTGCCGGTGAAACCCGTCAAGTAGCGGATATTCGGCAGGGCGGAGACGTACATCGACCGGCGGCCAAGCCGGCGGCGCAGGCGATCCAGTCGCTCGGCGTGCTCTGGATTGCTTGCGCTCATCGTGAACCCCGCACGGTTGTCAAGATGGAATCCTCGTCAATGACATGACCATTCGGAATCGCTCGGCCGACCGGCGAACTCACCAGAAGACACGAAGCTTCACGCTGGCAGTCAGCGGCTGGATGACCCGAGTGCCCACGAATACCGACTGGAAGCTGTACAGGCCCTTCCGGTTGGTCAGATTGGAAATCTGGAAGGCTAGTTCCCAGACTCGACGATCCCCCCGGCAGTGCTCGTAGCCGACGGAGGCATCGAGGATGGTTCGCGGCCGGATCCTTGGCGGGTCGCCGCGCAGGTCCACATACGGCAGTTGGTCGTAGTAGTCGGGATCCGCGGCAACCCCGGCGGGATCGGAAGGGTTCGAGACCAAGCCGCTATCGTGACGCACCTGCCAGCTAGCCCACCAGCGACGGGTCGGTCGAAAGATGAGATTGCCGGACGCGCCGAGCGCTTGGTCGTGATCGATTACGAAGGGCCCCTCGGTCAGCGCGTCCAAGGCCGCGCTGCCCAAGAACAATCCTCCCGTGAACGGGGGCGTGACAATGGCCCGGAAGTGCGTGAGGCTGAGAGACCCCGAGACGCCTCGCGTCTCGGTCAGCACGATCCGCGTCTCGACCCCGTTCACCCGGGAGAACGCGAGAGAGGTGGGGAAGATGATGCCGGTATTCAGGAAGTTGTCGTTGTCCTGGGCGTTGCTCGAGTGCTTGTGGTAGAAGACCGCATCCATGGAGACCCTTCCTCCCAGCTCCTGCTGTAGGCCTGCCTCGTACACGTTCTGGCGTTGCGGCTGGATGGGGACGACGCCCCCGTTGAGCGTGCGCTGGACCTCGGGCTGGGCAAGCCTCGCCGAAGCCATCGAGTTCGCCAGCAGGAGGTTTTCGTTCGGGGGTGTTTGGAAGTTGCGGTTGTACGAGGCCCGAAACACGGTTCCGGTCCGGCGCAAGTGATAGGCAAGCCCGACCCGAGGCTGCAGTTGCGATCCGCGCACGACCATGGTGTACCGGTCGAAGCGCAATCCGAGGTCGAGGACGAACGGCCCCCAGTCGATCTGTTCGCGCACGAATACGGTATAGAGGGATCCCGCGCCCCGCTCGTCGAAGTGGAACAGTCGTCCCCCGCGCGTCAGGTCGAACGGCAGGAGACTCGGGTTGAACTCCCGCCCGTCCGGATCGTTCAGTCCAGGATCGGTTATCCCGAAGGCAAAGTTCTCGCTCACGGGGAACCGTTGCGCATCCAAGCCGATCTGGATCTCGTGCCTGCGTCGCTGCCAGTGAATGCGATTGTATGTGGAGATCGTGGCTAGCGTGCGTCTTAGTGAAGCCGTGACCGGCGTGTCGCCGGGGCTAGGCATCAATTGAGCGGTTGTGTCACGGTACGACGTGGTCGTTTCGAACGTGGCTGTCGGAGACAGGACGCGCACGTAGCCGACTCCGAACGACGTGTCGCCCAGCAGCCGACGCTGGGCCTGCCCGTTGGCGTGCTGGCTGCGCAGGTTCGCCAGTTGGAACGAGGATCGCCCGGCCATGCCGCTGAAACGGAATACGTCGCGTTCCGACCTCTGCCAGTCCAGCCGGAATGATCCGCGTTGCGCGTTGCCCCCGTTATGCAGGTTGTCGAAGGAAGGTGAGTCGAGGAAGCGGTTGCTCTTGATGCCCGAGCCGGATCCAAACCAGCCGAGTTTGCCGTGAGTGCCGCCGATCTGCGCTGATTGGGTCAAGGTGTCGAAACCGCCGGCACCGACTTCGGCCTGGCCGAAGGTGCGCCCGCCACCGTCGAATCCAGACCGAGTGGTGATGTTGGCGACCCCCGAAACCTTGGCCCCGTACTCCGGGGGGATGTTGCCCGTGTACAGATCCAAGCTCTGCACGACACCGGGATCGATGGACGTGGCGAACTGCCCTGAGAACTGGTCGGTGATCGGCATCCCGTCGATCACGTACGTCATTTGGTTGTGTGCGCCTCGCGGGTGGATCGAACCGTTGGCGTTGGCTGCGAAACCCGGGAAGCCCAGCAGCACGGCCTCCAGACCGCGGGCGCTCGGGGCGACGGGCAGTTTCTCGATGATGGCGCGGCTGAGCTGGGTCTTCGTTCCCGTCGACTCGGTGTCGAGCAATGCCCTCCGAGGGGTGCTCTCGATCACCATCGCTTCGACCTGAGCAGCGATGTCTAGGGAGATCTCCATCGAGACAGGCAGGTTTGACCGAAGTTCGACCAAGCGCATGTCGGGTTGAAATCCGCTCCGGTCGACATGCAACTCGTAACCTTGGAACGGAACGTTGGTCAGTTCGAAGCGGCCCTGCCGGTCGGTCACCGTCCGCCGTTCAAATCCCGACAGGGCATGAATGAGATGCACCTGCGCGCCTGGAATCCCGGCTCGAAGCGGGTCCACGACCGTGCCTCGCAGAACCGCCGTGCCCTGAGCTTGGGCGGGCTGCGCTCCGAACAGCAGGGCCGCTGCCAAAACTAGAAACAGCTTGGACACGAGTTTCAAATTTAGGGGCGCCTAAATTTAAAACTCAGTATACCTAATCGTGTCCGGTAGGTAGCCTTGCTCGGGTGTAGATTCTCGCTGGATGGTCAGGTGGGAACCAGGAATTCCTCGCGTCGCGCAAACTGATCCTCGAGATGGCGAGAGCGTTGATTCTCGCACCGCACGGCGGGCCGGAGCGGGTTCCCACTGCACCAAACCAAACGATCGCGCGACTGACTCGTTCAGCCTGCGCCGACCGTACCGAGCAACCGACGCCACTGCGACGTACGATGTTTACTGGCTCGGGGTCCTGCGTTCTAGTAGCTCGCTTCTGGCTTCGGCTGGATCGACGGCTGGATAGGAACTGATACCGTCCAGTTCCCCGCTCCCGATGCATCTGCTCAGTTCCTCGTACACGTCCTTGAGCGGCTTGAGATCCAACTCCACGACGAACGAGCGCTGCGGCTGCCCCATGTTGCCCCGCACCCAACCGCCAGCGTTCAACCCTTCGGCATAGAAGGCGAGTCTCACGAATTCCGCGTAGGCGGGCAGGGACGCGTTCTGGATGTAAGTCCAGACCCACGATGCCGGCGCGGCACCCCTCTCGTCGATCAGGTTGACGATCAATCGCTCGGTCTTCGTGAGCGTGACTCGCTCGCCCTCATTGACGGACTCGGGCTGCTTGATGCGGAACTCCCGGTGACTGCCAGTCCAACCAGTCGGTCTTTTCTCGCTAAAGAAGAATTCATAGCTGCCGTTGCGATTCCAGCTACTATCCGGTGCGTCGAGGGTGAGCTTGCCTTCGCCATTCGGACCGTTCACTAGCATCCAATCGGAATCATGTTCGAAACTCTTGATGGCTGAGGTGGCGTCTCTGAGGACGTTTCCCAGATACAGCCACAGCGTTGTGTGAGCATCGCCGGGGACCCGTGACCGGCTGAGTCGCCACCGAGCGTTGGATGCGTAGCAGGTTATCCGGGCTTCGCCCAGGCGGGAATGGGATTCCACCCAGTACGTGAATGTCTCGGCGGAAGACACTGACGCGCAGAGCCCGGCTAGCGCGATGGCGATGAGCTTGGCGGTTCGCATGGTGGTTGCCTTCCTCCGCTGGTCAGAATTCCCGTTGGGCGGATTCATCCTAACACTATGGCCGGGAGAGTCAAGATAATGGCCTGTTTGAAAGTGCGGGCGCTGGGCCGCAACTCTGGCTCGGAACTTCTCGGCACCTTCCAGAACCTTGAAAATTGGAAGCGCGACATCCAATTTTCAAGGTACGATCAGAGGGCCATGATTGATCGACCTCAACACGTGAAGAGCATCCGAGGACTGCTGGAGGAATTTCCAGTGGTCTTCGTAGTCGGGGCTAGGCAGGTCGGGAAAACGACGCTCGCGCACCAGATCGGGAAGCTCAGCGACGGAGGCGTTCATTTCTTCGACTTGGAATCCGAGGTCGACATGCGTAGGCTTGCCGACCCCGAACTCAGCCTGCGGCCGCTACGGGGGCTTGTAATCCTTGACGAAGTCCAGCATCAGCCCGATCTCTTTCGAAGCCTCCGGGTGCTCGCGGACCGTCCACGGAGGCCAGCGAGATTCCTGGTACTCGGCAGCGCGGCGCCCGCACTGCTCCGTCAGAGTTCCGAAACCCTTGCCGGGCGAGTCGCTCACTACGAAGTTCCCGGCATCTCGCTAGGCGAGGTCGGATCCGAAGGGCTGGACAGGCTGTGGCTGCGAGGCGGCTTTCCGAGATCATTGACAGCGCGGAGTCACTCGGCCAGCTATCGCTGGCGAACTGAATTCGTTCGCACCTTCGTGCAGCGCGACGTTCCGCAGCTAGGGATTTCTGTCCCGGCCTCGACGCTCGATCGGTTCTGGGCGATGCTCAGCCACTGCCATGCGCAGATCTGGAACGGATCCGAGCTCGCACGCGCATTCGGCGTTTCGCACCACAGCGTCCGGAGATACCTTGAAGCGTTGGAACGAACCTATATGGTCAGGGCCCTCCGTCCATGGCACGCGAACATCAAGAAGCGTCAGATCAAGTCCCCGAAAGTCTAATTCCGCGACTCCGGCATCCTGCATCGTTATCTCAGCGTAGCCACATTCCACGACCTCGAGAGACACCCGAAGATCGGAGCCTCTTGGGAGGGCTTCGTGATCGAGTCCGTCATCCAAACTCTAGGTCTCGAGGATGGCGAGTGCTACTTCTGGGCGACACACGCAGGAGCGGAGATCGACCTCATCGTGCAGCGAGGTTCGGAACTCCGGGGAATCGAAGTGAAGCGGTCCGCCGCTCCTTCCGTCACCAAGTCGATGCAGACCGCACTTGCGGAGCTAGGCCTCAGCCGAATCGACGTGATTCACGCTGGCGAACACAGCTTCCCCATGGCGAGACAGATTCATGCCGTGCCCGCAACGCGAATTCACGAAGATCTCTAACGCCCTTGCAGACCGCCGGACGGCCCGGACATTCAAGGATTGCTCCGACACACACCGGCGAGTCCTTTGTCGGGCAGGTGTAACTTGCTACAGTGGCAGCCATGGCGCGAATGGACCTTGAGCGCGTTGTGAAATCCCTTCTCTCGAAGTCAGATGCTGCGGGCGTGGAGACAGCCATCGACTTTTCGGACAAGGTCCCGGAATGGCGCCGCAAAGCGGAGGAGGGGGACGCCGGGGCCCAGTTCCAGCTCGCCATGATCTACACAGGTCGCATGGGCGTCCCCCGGAGTTATGCGAAGGCCGTGAAATGGTGTCGCCGCGCCGCGAATCAAGGCCTCGCTGAGGCTGAATACACTCTCGGGCGCATGCACCAAGACGGGCACGGCGTTCGCAGAGACTTCGCCGAGGCGGCCAAGTGGTTTCGCAAGGCAGCCGATCAAGGGTATGTACGGGCTCAGCTCGACCTCGGCACTCTGTACAGCAACGGCTTGGGCGTCCCCGAGGATCACGAGCAAGCTGCGAAGTGGATATCCCGCGCCGCGGAGAAGGGCGACCCCGAGGCGCAGTTCAACCTAGGAGGGATGAGCATGACCGGCACGGGCCTGACCCGGAACATGGAGGACGCGGCTCGCTGGTTCCGGCGCGCGGCAGAGCAGCACCATGTCGAAGCCCAGGTCATGCTCGCTAGGATGTGTCTGATCGGGGAAGGCATCCCCAAGGATCCGAAGGAAGCCGAGAAGTGGTTCCGGCGGGCTGCAGACGACGGCAACGCAGCCGGCCAGTTCGGACTCGCGATGGTGTACAACCTCGGCGACGGAGTGCGCAAGGATCTTGCCGAAGCCATCAAATGGTGCAAGCTGGCTGCCGAGCAGGGCAATCGAGACGCGAAGTCTCTCCTAGGGCACATGTACGTCCAGCAGGGTGACGAAGGGAATAGCCTCAAGGCCTTTAAATTGTTCCAAGAGGGAGCCGATGAAGGCCATCCCGAGAGCATGTTCTTTCTCGGTCTGCTGCTGATCGGCGGTGGCGAGGTAGAAATGGATCACGCTCGGGGCTACATGTGGCTGACCCTTGCCTCCGTCTTGGTCAACCCGATGAACGAGGGGGTCGCGCGCGGGGTCAAGCAGGCCTTGAAAGACGCGGAGATGCGCCTGTCCGAAGAGGACTTGGAACGTGGAAGAGATCTGGCGTGGGAGTGGCAGCGCAAGCGGCATGCCAGAAAGGGTCGTCCACGCTCCAGAAAGGGTCGTCGAGCCGCCAGGAAAACGCATTGAATCCGGAACAACCTCCGGGCCTGATGGTACGAATCCCAGACTCCGCTCGAGGCGCAGGCAAACTGGGTCGCGCAGGGACGTGCCAGAGGCAACCAGTACAAAGCGATAGCCGCTGTGACGATCCGATCCGGTTCGCCATTGATGGTCTGGAACTTGAAGACCGCGAGTGCTACTTCTGGTAGACACACTTCGGAGCAGAGATCAATCTCGCCGTGCGGCAAGGCCCGGAACTCCGGGGAATCGAAGTGAAGCAGTCAGCCGCTCCTGCACTTACCTAATCGATGCAGACCGCACTCGCAGAGCTAGGCCTCAGCCGAATCGACAAGATTCACGCTGGCGAGCGGAGCCTCCCCGTCGCGAAACGGATACGTGCCGTCCCCCAACGCGAATCCATCAGGATCTCTAGTGCCTTTGCAATCGGGCGGCCACGAGCACTGGGCGTGGGTGATTGCCGGTAGGGTTGGCCTGAGGGAATTCTCTCTACCGTCTCGTCGTGCCGAACGATTTGGTCGCCTGATTCCGCTCGACTCCTCGGCTGCGTCTCCCCCAAGGCCAGTGGGGAACTGAACGCCGTGGTAGGTATTCGCACGACCGCCGGCAAGTCGCTAGACCAAGCAGTGGCCCTAGCCCGGGTAGCCCTGTAGGAACGACAGCGGCAGCGTTAGGCGACGCCACTACATCCTTACGCTACCGGCGTTCAAGCCATTCGTGGCTGCCAGTTCATGACCGAAGTTGAATCGAGGCCTTCATGATCCGGAAACACGGTGCGTGTTGTTCGCGGGGCTGACCAGTCTCCAGTCATTTGCCGAAGAGCCGCTGATAGCGTGGCCAAATCGTCCCGGACCACGGGAAGGAATCCGCCTCCGGCCCTCTCAGAGCGCCTTGGGACGGATGCTGCCCGGAGGCTTCGGGAGAATCCCGAAAAAAGTTGTGATCGTTTCCGGCCCCGGGAGTCTTACTAGATGGAGGGTCGATATTCCATGCCACAGAATTTCAACAGATGCGACAACTGCGTGTCACGCTGCCAGCAGGCGCACCGGCGCCAGGCATGCAAACCATCTGGTTCCGAGCGGATGGGACCCCCGACCCGCGCTACGCGACAGCTCTGCACGATCCGCGACCCGAGTGAGGGTCCCGCTGCGATTCCGGCTCGCGCAATGCGAGTGGGTGCGGAAACCAAAGCGAACCACGAGCACTGCGGCGGCAGTCGCGAACAGAGGGTAGGAGGACACGGGTCATGCCCAGACTCAAGACGCACTTGATGCTCACCGCAGCAGCGGTGATGATTCTCTCTTGGCCGGCAAGCAGCCCGGCCCAAGAGCGACCGGAGAGCAACGACAGGCAGGCCTCGGCGCTGGTGGAATCCGTCCGGTCGGGCGACCGCTCGGCTGTCCGCGGGTTGCTGCAAAGCGGCGTCAGCGTCAATACGCTGGACGCTCGCGGGGCGACGGCCCTTCACTACGCTGTCAGCAAGGTCTCTGCGAGGCCCGGCACTGCGGACGCTTACGGGCTCACAGTGGAGTTGCTGAAACATGGAGCTGACCCCACTCTGCGCGACGGGCGAGGGATGACAGCCTTGGCCCGCGCCATTCCTACAGGATCCGAAGCGCTGTTCGAGAAGCTCTTGGAAGCTGGCGGCGACCCGAATGAAACGCTGCCCATCGGTTTGTCCCTCCTGAGCATGGCCGAATTGGTCGGTAACGAAGGGGCCGCGGAAGCGATAAGAGACGCTGGCGGTGTCCATGGCAGTTCGCCTCTCGAGCAAGCGATCAGCGAGGACTTGCCAAGGATTGGCATGTTCATCCAGGAAGCCCGCCACCATTTCGCGCGGATGCACAGGTCTGGCGTCCAGCAGTCGGCGAAAGAGGAGGAGGAGACTCTTGTGTCACTCGCCAAGCGAATTCTGCCCGGTATATTCGCCAGCCACCCTCAAGCGGAGGCCGCGCTGCGGGAGTCCTTCCGAGACGAAAGCGACGAACGGACCTGTGCGGGTTGCGACGGGCGATAGCATCAGTCAACTTGCACTATGTCGGTATTCTTGGGCGGTGGATCAGGGCGAGCCCTCTGTTGGCGTCGGCAACGATCCCAGCGGGGCGCCCCGTCGAAGTGCGGTCAATGCGGCGGTGCGGTGATCTGTGGAGCGCAATGCGGCGTGACCACTCAACGCGTGAAGCTCTCCGCTGTCCCGGTCGACCGCCGACGGAAGCTGGAGGCTCCGCGCCGCACGTTCGACACCACGGCCAGTACTGTCGCCACCAGCGCAGCTCGGCCCGCTCGGGCGTCGATCGTGATCCAGCGTGCGGCCCACAGCCTCTGAGTGAGGGCAAGCCGCAAAAAAATTGTCATCGTTCGCCGTCTCGGGAGTCTTATGGACAGGATGTGGAACTCAGTGCATGCACGGACTAAGTTCCGGTGGCGTCAGGATGGACGGATGACAGGGAACATGCGTTGGGCGTGGCTGGTTGTCGCCGCGTGGTTGCCTAGCGTGAGTGCCGCTATGGAAGCCACTTGCGGCGGCTGTCCCGACAACTGCTGCCAGTGGGCGTTCTCAGCTGAATTGGCGCGGAGCAACCATCCCTCCCAAAGCGTTGCCGAGTACAGCCGGGAGCACTACGAGAAGCATGGCTATGATCCCGTGCCGTGCCAAGCCGTCGTTGAAGATCGCAGAGCGTACGAGAGGTGCGCCCTGAAGGCGTACCATCGCTGCCGAAAGCAGCGATGCTGCGCCTTCAGGTATCGGCAGGATTGGTCTTGGGGGGACTTTGTCGGGATCGGCGAATTCCCGGGTTACGACGAGTTGAACGCGCGCTTGGAGAATGAGCGCTGGGACCGAGCGTACGAGGCCCACCACCGCCGCGGCATGAGCGGAACCGAACCGATGGAGTTCTTCGTCGGGCAAGTGATCGTAATCCAGGACGGGATCGTTGTTTTCGACTCGAAGAACGCTCGATTCGAGATTCGTGATGACTGACGCAGTCGGGACAACTTGGGGCAGGTTCAGGTCCTTGATCGGCTCGGCGCATCTCGCGGGCATGTCGCGGCATGCCGCCGCTTGCTGCCCGCCAGGCTACACGGGAGTAATTCCCCTCATGTCGGCTGCGTTGACGTCGGGAGCCAGCAGCGCAGAAGCACCCTCGCCGAACGGATTTGGCAGATCGTGCAGCAATCCCCTCGCGTTCCACGGACGGAGGTGCGTAGCTCGCCTGCGGTTCAGGGCCGGTCGGGGCAGGTGCGATAGATGGTGTCTTGCACTACGAGGTCAGGGGGTATACACATCTGGTCGGCTGCGGGAACAACGCCGATCTGGAAGTCGAAGAACTCGGTTCGCGTACGCTCCGTCGACCCGCTTTCAGCATCCGTGCGGTCAAGTTCCAGATAGAGGTGCAGCACGTACTCTGGCGAATAGCACCCGCGTCCGCTGAAGCCCCCCGCGCCCGACCCTGGGCTTCCGGAGGGCACTACGAAGCAAGGGATCCCATTGACCATGTCCTCCTGCCTTCCAGCGGAGATCAGTTGCTCCCGCGACGCAACGGGATCGGGTAGTCCGGACGCCGTGCCTGACAACAAGGGCGAGTACTTCGGGAACTGTAGCCTGTAGGTTTTCCATTGCGATCCACTCCGATCGACGAACGTGCCTCTGAGCGTCGGCTGGGACGGACGAGGAAAGATCTGCTCCAGTTTCCGGAGTTCGGAGCCCCGGGAATCGCGGAAGAACGAGCCCTCCCAAACCTCTTTCTCGAGCGGAGCACCAACGGCCGGACGATCGGTCACCGTCCTACGCAGTTTTGCGACGATCGGGACCCAACTGTCCTCCGCCTCGTAGCGACCCTGGCATCCCAGGCCCGCAAGGCTCACGATCCCGAGCAAGCAACATGCACGGGCTCGCATCACAAATTGGTTTCGGCGAAACATCTTGGGCACCTTTCAGCTCCCGGGGCACTACGGGCGCCCCACAGGCTTGTGCAATGCGGTCTGCATGACCGCTTCCGTCAGCGGAACTCGAGGCCGGAACAGCGTCCCGGCCTCCCGAATCGATGGTTTCAATGACGTAACGCGATGCACTGCTACTTGATAAGACTCTCCAACGGGGAGAACGATCACAGGTTTTTTCGCTCGCGACCCTTCGCGGGCCGACGAGGCGTCGGGACTGCTGCATTGAGGTAGGGGTTGACTCGCAGTCTCGGGAGTCAGGCCTGAGGCCTGCGACTAGACGCCTGCAGCTGTCCGGGCTGCCCTATCGTTCGCCGGTGTCCGGATCCCGACAGTGCAATGGATCGGCAATCACAATGCCGGGACCGGAGCTGAGATCGACCGCCGCGCTGTCCGGGGCGAGGGGCGACGCCTTCGCGAACGGACGCAGATGCGAACCGAGATCCAGCCGATGATGCTTTGGTTCACATGCCCCATACCTCGATTCGCTGTCGTGACTGCGACTGCTCGCTGCGATGGAATATCTTCTCGTCCCAGCCCCGACTGGTGCTGCGGTCGAAGATCACCAAGTGTCCTTCGCTTGCATCGCACCGCTCCATGTAAGCGGCAGTCTGCTCAACGCCTTTTTCGATTGCAGACTCCAAGCTCCCGTAACGGATCTTGCATTCCACCACGTAGTGACTGCATGTCCCTGTGGTCGGCCAGATCACCAAAAGGTCGGTACGCCCGCGACCGAGACCGTACTCGCGCACCACGAACCCTCCGCCGTTGATGATGCGCTGCAGGAACGCATGGAGCAGCAATTGCGAACCCGCCTCCTTGTACTCCAGTCGCTCCACCCAACTCTCCGAGTGCTTGCGGTAGAACGATTGAAACGCCGCTAGAAGCTTTCCAAGATTCAGAGACCCGCCAGCATCTACGTACCACGCCCTCTTGGCGATGATGCGTTGTTGGGTGTCGGCCGTCAGTTCGCGTGGCACTACCTCGGCATAGATGGGATTGGCGATGCGCACAGGGTCGTCCGCGGCGATCAGGCCAAGGTCGCGCACGTATTCGATGTCTCGCTCGGAAAACTCCAATTCCTCGCCTCCGCTCAGCAAGGGCTCGATCACTCGCCGCACGCGCCCTTGATTGAGCTTCTCTGCCAACTGATCGAGATGAACCACCCGGGCCAGAATGAGTTCCTCCTGCGCCTCTTGGATCTGTTGCACGAGGATAGGGCGCCCGAAGTCTCGGTCCCGCCTGCTTTGAGAACTCGCTCGTCGACAGAGAGCGTTTACGAGCCACGGCTGGCCGCAGGTCTGCGTCCAGATCCGCTCTATCGCCTCGGGATCGAATGACTGCCCCGTCTCCGTCGTATGTTGCCCTATCAACGCCGAAACGTCGGATCGGTCGAAGTTCCCGAGTCGCAAGGAATCCGCGCATATGTTGAAAGCGCTCCCACCGGTCGTCTCGTCGTCCGCACCAGAATCCAAGCGATAGTCGCGGAGATCACGGACGCCGCAAAGAACTACACTGTGCGGAAAGTGCTTTGGCCGAAGGTAATAGCCCGTTCGCAGCTGCCGCAAGACGGAACGGAGCGTGTCGCCGACGAGTGCATCGATTTCGTCAATCAAGAGCACGAGCGGTCGCGAGTCCGATTCCGCCCAAAGCGTCAAGACTTCCTGAAGGGCACCGAACGGACCGATCCTACGAAGCGTTTCCTCCCAGATACTGCCCACAAAGTCGTCAGCTAGCACCAATCGGGCACATGAAGCCAACCCGCCGAGAATGGCCTGCATTGCGGCTTCGACGTTCTGGCGGGCTGTCTGACCGCGTTCGACATTCACGTAAACGCAACGAAACGTCCCGACCGTGCCGCTGTTGAGCAACTCCTGCAGCGCGAGCAGGATTGAAGTCTTCCCCGTTTGCCGCGGAGCATGCAAGGTGAAGTACTGCTTCTCGCGAATCAATTCCAAGGTATGGTCCATGTCCAAGCGATTCAGCGGCGGGATACAGTAGTGATCCTCGGTAATCATGGGCCCGGCGATATTGAAGTTGCGCATATCCCTATGGTGACTGGTTTGCACAGTCACCGAAATCGCCGGTGCGCGGGATTCAGGCGCACGGGCCGGAATTCCCCCTCCGGCACCGGAGGGAGTAATGCGATTCAGAGCACATACCGTGCCGTCCAAGGCACGACACGAATACGTGAAGATCCCGACCTCCGGTTGTGCAGCGTTACTCTCCAGCCGAGCGGATGGCCTATGGATTACCGGGCTGTCTCCGTCCGCTGAGACGATCCTTCCACTGTCCGGGCGCATCGGAAGCCGATGTTCGGACTTCGCTCTTGCGGGCGCGAGAAGCTGCGGTGGGCACACGTCAGGAACTTCGGCACATCGGCCCAGGAACCGCCCCTCAGCACACGGTAGCGACCGTCGGTCGGTCCCTGCGGGTCTTCGGCAGGACCGTCAGCGTAGTAGCCCTTGGCGTACAGATCGGCTGTCCATTCCCAGACGTTTCCGACCATGTCGCACAAGCCGTACGCGTTCTTCTCGTACGAGCAGACCGTCTTCGGTCCCTTCACCGAATCGTAGTGTGCCTTCTCCGGACTCGCTTCCTCGTCCCCCCACGGATACTTCTTCGCCGCCAGTCCGCCGCGGCAGGCCTTCTCCCATTCGGCCTCGGTGGGCAGTCGCTTGCCTGTCCAGCGGCAGTAGGCATCCGCTTCATCCCACGTTACGTTGGCAACCGGCTCATCGCCCTTGGACTCGGGAACCCGCCCGCCCGGCCAGTGGTGCGGCGTCCGCGCAAGGCCAGCCTCGACAAATCGCGCGTACTCCCGGTTCGTCACCTCATGCACGTCGATGTCGAAGGCTCCCACGGTCACGGTCCGAACCGGACGGTCGTCCCGCAGCAGTTGCGGGAACCACTTCAGGTGGTCGTCCGGCAGCTCGTGCGAGCGGCCCATTTCGAATGATCCCGACGGAATTCTGACCGTCGGCTCTTGCTGCGCGGAACCCTGCGCGAGGATCGCCAAGGCCAGCACTGCCAGCCTAGCCATAGATCGAGGAGATCTCGTCGGTGGGTATCCAGCCGGGGGCTCCCAATTCGTCGACGTAAGCGTAGGTTCGCTTGGACGGAGTGTCGTGGACCTTCTTCGACCAGTCGATACCCAGCGCCGAGTACATCGTGGCAACGACGTTCTCGATCCGGGGCTGCTCGTTCCGGTGCCACCCGGTTTCAAGGCACTCGGCACCCTCCGCGTCAGTCTCGCCCAGGATAAGCCCGGGTTCGACACCCGCGCCCGCGAACAATGCCGGATACACCTTGTTGTAGTGGTCGCGGCCGGCCATGTTGTTGAGCGGGCCGGGCGTGCGACCGAATTCGCTCATCGCCACGACAAGGGTCTCGTCGAGCACGGTCACGTCCGGATCGACCGGCGATCGCGCTTCTGACAGATCCTCGATCAGCGCGGAGAAGGCTTGGTCGAACTCGGCGCAGAGCTTGTAGTGACTGGTCTTCGCCGAATGGTCCCAGATGTATTTGTGGTGATCCCAGCCGGGATGACAGATGTGGACATACCGAGTCCCCGCATCGGTCGCGAGCATGTTCCGAGCGAGGATGCACGAGGTCGCGACATCGGATTCGCCGTAACGTACGCGATCAGCCTCCGTGACGTCGAAAGCACGGGGCCAGCGGTCGTCAGACAGCAGTTGATGGGCGGCGTCATAGAAGCTCTCGTAACTCGCCATCTTGCGCTCGAACGTCTGCAAGCGCGGCCGCTGGGCTTCGCGAAGCTTGGCCAGCAACCGCCAGCGCTCCTCCACCAGTTCCAGCGCGGATTGGTCAAGTGCCGTGCCCTGCCCCGCGATCTCGGGATTGATGTCAACGACCGAGAATCGCGGATCCAGAAAGCCTGTCGAGAGGGCGCCCGGAAACGCTTTCTCGAGATTGAACGACATGTACGTCGGGAACGTGTCATGGGCGCGACGCTGCGACTCCAGTTCCATCGCGACGACCGAGCCGATGGCCGGGATCTCGCTGGCGAAGGCGAGATTCAGAGGGCGCCCGGTCTGCACGTACGTCTGGCCCCGGAAATGCACTTCCTCGTGGCTGAGCAAGGTGCGCAGGATGGCGAACTTGTCGATGTGCCGCTTGAAATTGGGGAACAGCTTTTCCGACAGGTACAGACCGTCGCGGTGCTTGGTCACATCCAAGTCCTTGGGCGTCCCCGCGCTCTCCTTGAAGTCCCATGACTCGAGGTGGCTGATGGCACCGTTGATCTCATAGAAGAGGACGTTCCGGGCCGTGCCGCGCGGAGCGACCTGCGAACCTGCGGATACCCGTTGCGGCAGGAACCCGTCAGCGGCGGCGAAAGCGAGCCCCAGCCCGCCGAGTCGCAAGGCGTCTCGCCTGGTTCCGAAGGTTTCGGCGACAGTCTTCATGGGCGTCTCACTATGCGCGAATCCGTCAATGGTTGAAGAAGAACTCCACGTTGTTGATCAATGCCCACTGGAGATTCTCCGCGCCCTTGGTGCGGTCGGTTCGAAGCTCCGCGAGCGCGATGCGCTCCTCGTCGGGGGAGGGCTCGCGGGCGAGCGTGGCCAGATAGATCTGTTCCACCACGCGGTGATCGTCGTCGTAACTGTCCAGCAGGCGTTGGACGCGGCTGTCGGCACCGGCCCGCACGCGCTCGCTCAACACCGGCGACTGCATCAACGCCAGCGGCTGTCGCAACGACCCCATCAACGGCTTTGGCGGATTCCTGCGCGTCGACTGACCGAACGTCCGTAACAGGTACTTGAGATCCCCGTCGGCGCGCGGTTCGCTCAATTGCATGGCCATGCCGACGGTCTGGTCACCGAACTTGAACTTGCCGGGCCTGCTTGTCGCGACAGCGATCGCGTCATGCAGCTCTTCCGCGCTCAGCATGCGGACGAACTTGCGGGCGAAGTACGACTTGTAGCTCGGGTGCCACTCGCCCGGGAAGCTCGCCGAGAGCTGGTACGCGGTGGAATTGCAGATCGTGCGGAAGAGGTGTTTGAGACTGAAAACACTACATCTTGTGGTACTAGCCCTCAATGCGTTGTACCTCTGCTTCAGTTCCAACGCTAGGTCTGGTAGCTCGCCGGACATCGATAGGCACTAGTTCCGGGCGGTCGGGAGGCCGCCTTGCCATCCAAGCCCAATTCGGAGGAGCGCAAGCTCCCGGAGTTCGCCCCGATGGACCCTGACTGCGCCCTCGCGCGGGGTCTGTTCCGCTCGGTGCCGAACGGCACCGAGCGACGCAGCCTCCAGCTGGTCCACGGCGTCGAGGGCGGCGATCCGGGGTCTGCGGGGTGGCGACGGGAAGTCGAGTTCCTCAGTCCGTTCCTCCTCGGACCGACCGACCTGCGAACGCTGCAGGGTCTGATGGCTCTCGCGGCCGAGCAGGCCGTCTACTGGGAGGACCGGTCGTGGGTGCTCAGCAGGCCCGAGGACGAGCTCGGCCGGCAGCTCGCCCTCGAATTCCATGCGAGCGACGGCGAGCGCGAGAGGCGGGTACTGCAGATCTCTGGCAGCCTGGCGGATCTTGCCCGCGCTGTCGGCTTGGACGAGCGCTCCGGCAACGCCATCGGCATCCTGAAGCGCAGCTTGAAGCGGCTCACGGCGGTGACCGTGTGGTTGCGGTTCAGCGAGTGGCACCGCGTGTTCGAGCACGGGCGGGCAGCGGCGAGGGCGGTCGAAAAGAGTGAGGGCAGCTGCCGCCTCGCTAGTGCCTATTGGTCCGAGGGTGCCGGCGGCGGCGGGACCGGATCGTTGCGCGCGGCGGTCAATCCCGCGCTCTCGGAGGTCGCGATGGCGGCAGTAGTGCGCGGCGGCCGGGGCGTCAAGTACATCCGCATGGACATGCGCGAGGTGCGGAGCCTGCGCACGGGGGCGGCGCGGCTGATCCACCAGCGGCTGTGCGCCTGGATCAATCCCGGCGATGGCGGGAGGGTGAAGCTGTCCACGCTTTGCGCGTACGTCTATCACGAAGACGCGCCGACCCCGAACGCGGCCAAGGGGCGCCGCAAGGCCGTGCGGCGGGCTCTACGGGAACTCGAAGGTTTCGAGCCACCTTGGGGGGTGGACGAGTACGCCCCCGGGGTGTTCGCCATCGCGCGGCCGAATGGAGTGGCTGAAGACGGCGTAGACCGGGCCGCGCTCGAGTTGCTCGGCGCGCCCGAGGAGGATAACGGCGCGACGGATGGCGAGACCGTGAGGCACACCGTTAAGTGCCGGGTCGCGGAGGCGCCGGCGCGACCGGAAGGGGGTAGGTCGTGACCGCGGAGCGGACGGGCTACTTCCGCGCGGTGGACGCTGCGCAGAAACACGAAGTCGCGGCGGGGCGCGCATCCACCAAGGACGCCGCGGTGGCTGCGGCGGAGGCCGCGCTCGAAGCGTACGAGCGGGCCGGAGGCCTAGCGACGTCCGATGCGGGCAAGTGCTTGGCGGCGAAGGGCGCCGAACGGGTCGAACGCGATCTCGAGGCTTACCGAGACCCCCAGCTCTGGGAACCGACGCACTGGTCGGAGTGGGGGCGGCGCGGCGCGGAACGAAGGCAGAGCCCCGGCTTCGCGCGCTAGCCAGCGGCAGGGAATTCGGGCGGAAGGAGGACAAGGATGACGAACTGGCAAAGGTACGCCGAGGCGATGGACGCGTCGCTGGCGAAGGAAATCGAGGCGGCGCGGGCCGCCACACAGGAGAGCGCGGCGGCGTTCGCGGAGGCGGCGTTGAGCGAGTGCTCGCGGGCGTTGGCTCTGGAGCTTTCGCCGGCGGCCGAGCGCTTCGCGCTCGATCGCCGAGAGCGGCTGGCAGCGGATCTCGTCTCCTATCAGGAGCGCGGCGCCGAATCGTGGCCCACCGCTCCCGACGCGGAGTCGGGGGTCCGATTCAAGGTGGCGCTCAACGCGGGGCTGGACCACAGCCTCGAGGCGATGAAACCGGAGAGCAGGGAGGAGGTTGCCGAACTCTACGGCAAGGCCGCAGGGCGGCTCGCGGAAGCGGCGGTGGCAGCCGGACGCGGTCCGGGCGTAGAGGCCGCGCGCATGTCCCACAAGTACGCGGCGGGGCAGATCGAGCGTGTCTCCGATCCCAGGGAATGGCCGATGCCGAGCGAGATCAGGGCCATGCTCCAGAAGCTCGACAGGGAGGACGCGGAAGACCGCCGGGGGCGGTCGGGAAGCAGGGAGATCTCCGGCTTCGCGCGCTAGGCGCGGCGGCGGGATCGATGCAGAAGAAGGAGAAAGACCATGACCAACTGGCAAGAGTACGGCGAAGCGCTGGAATTGGCTCTGACGCATGCAATCGCGGCCGAGCGCGCGGTCGACCGGGACGCCGCGATCGCCGAGGCGGAGGCGGGGCTGGACGAGTGCGTACGGGCGCTGGACCTAGCGACTTCGCCGGCGGGAAAGCGCCTAGCGGAGGAACACGGCGACCGGCTGGCCGCGCTGGTCGTGACCTACCAGGAGCGCGAGATCGATGCGCGGCCAGCGCCTCGCGAGGCGGGTTCCGGAAACGGATGCGGAGAAGCGCTCAACGCGGGGCTGGCGTTCGCGGAGGCGGCGTTGAACCTAGATAGCGGGGCGGAGGCCGCCGAACTCTACGCAGAGGCCGCCCAGCAGCTCGCCGAAGCGGCGCTAGCGGCGCGGAGCACTTCGTGGAGAGACATCGCGCGGCGGGCGCACAGGCGCGCCGCGCGGCAAGTCGAGCGCGCCGCCAACCCCGAGGAATGGGCGCTGTCGGCGGGTAGCGATGACCCGCTCCAGAACGTCGACGCGGCGGACCGGAACGCGAGCGAGCGGCGGGCAGCGGCCTAGGTCTCGCCCTGAGCTGCGCGGCAAAACGTGCGCACATACGCTACCCCGAGCGCGCACATACGCTACCCGCAGTGCGCACATACGGCGCCCCCAGTGCGCACATACGCTACCCCGAGCGCGCACATACGCTACCCGCAGTGCGCACATACGGCGCCCCCAGTGCGCACATACGCTACCCCCCGTTCCGGCCCCTCTAAGAGTGTTCTAAGAGTTGTCTAAGTACTGTTCTACGAACTTCTCTATGGTCTTTTCTAGGCTTCGCTTCCGCGGCCGCGGCGGCACGAGAGGGAAGTTACATCTGCGACGCTGTCGCCTGCGGCGCCGCGCGTCGCTGCCCTGCCTCTGCGGAAGTCCCTCTCCTATGGCCGGTTACGGTGCCGCTGCACCCCTCCGCGCACGAGACTCCGCATCCAGAGCCTCGGGGGCTTGGGGCTTCGCAACCTAGGGGTAGCCATCGGACGCACACGCGCCGCGCTGCGCGCGCGCTGAGAGAGGGTAGCGAAAGTGCGCGGCTCGCCCGGCATGCGCACCTTGGGTACTAGATGTTGTGGACAAGGGGCGTCTAGGGGTACACTTGCCGCATGCGTGTCCCGGCTGGATCCCTCTCCCTCGTGTGCCTGCTGGCCGCCTTGCCCTTCGCGGCCGGCGCGGCCGAGCGCTTGGCGGTCTTCGTGGCTTACGACCCCGCGGCGCCGCTCGACCCGAACCGCTCGTACGCCTGCGAGGCCTTGGCACCGGACGACGCTAGCTACGACGCGCACCGCGCCGGGCGGCTGCCTCTCGACTGCCGCCGGATCCCGCTCGCCGACCTGTGCGGTACGGTGGGTTCGGGCGACGCCGAGGCGTTGGATCCCGATTGCCATTTGCTGCCGGTCGCCGGTCGGGCGCCGACCGACGCCCAGGTGCGGCAGTTCGCCGACGGGCTCGAGGCGTATTTCAAGGGCAACCTGCCCAAGCTGAACTTCACGCTCTTGGAGATGTCCCGGCGGCCGGGCGCCGGCTTCCAAGCGAATCTCCGCGCCGGGCCCACGGGCGCTTCGCCCGCGGTCGGCGCCTGGGACGGGGCCGCGCCGGCCGAGCGAGTGGCGCTGGCCACGCCGCTGCTGACCGTGGATCCGGCCCAGCCGGACACGCGCTACGGCAACGGCTGGCAGAACCCGCACGGTTCCGAGTGGGGCGGCTACCTGTCCAAGCGGACCCTCGACGAGGTCGCGTCGGACGTGCGGCGGGCACTGGCCACGCCCGAGAACCCGGTGCCGTCCGCGGCTGCGGTGGCTTCGCGGGCGTCCGAGGAGGTGGCTCGCTGCCGCGGGTCGTCCGTGGACGCGTTGCGCGCCGACTTGCGCTCCCACGTCGCGCGCATGGCCGGGCGCGCGGCGCCGAGGCCGGCCCTCGATCTGCCGGGCAACTGCGCGGTCGACGCGGCTCCGGCGCTGGTTCTTCCGCCGCCTCCGCCGCCCCGGGAGTGGACGGCGACGAAGCCGTGCGGCAGCGGCGCGCGAACGTTCACGTCGACGGTTTCGCAGGCTGACGCCGATCGGAAGGCGCGCGAGTTCCGCTGCCCGACCTGGACGGCGAGCGCGTGCGGGGACACCTTCACCTCGGGTGTTTCCCAGGCGGACGCGAATCGCATGGCGGCGAATCGGCGCCCGTGCACCTACACGGCCAGCAAGACTTGCGGCAGCCGGACGCGGCACTTCACGTCCAGCGTTTCGCAGGCCGCGGCGGCCGCCAAGGCGCGGGCTTGGAGCTGCCCGGTCGTGCCGCCTCCGCCGCCCCGGGAGTGGACGGCCCGCGCGTGCGGGCAGACCGTGACTTCGTACGTCTCGCAAGCGGACGCGGATCGGAAGGCCGGGGAGCTGGACTGCTCCGGAACGGGAACCAGCCGGGCCACGGGCCGCGTTTCCACGCCCCGTCCGCGGGTCTCGACCCCGGATCCGCGAACGTACACGGCAAGGAAGAATTGCGGCAGCGGCGCGGAGGTGTTCGAGTCGACGGTTTCGCAAGCGGACGCGAACCGGAAGGCGCGCAACCACGTCTGCCCGACCTGGACGGCGAGCGCGTGCGGGGACACCTTCACCTCGGGTGTCTCCCAGGCGGACGCGAATCGCATGGCGGCGAACCGGCGCCCTTGCACTTACATCGCCTACAAGTCCTGTCCCAGCGGACGGCAGCGATTCACGTCGTCGGTTTCGCAAGCGGACGCGGACGGAAAGGCGGCGCGCGCCACTTGCCCGAGCTGGACGGCCCGCCAGTGCGAGGAAACGTTCACTTCGTATGTCGGGCAGCCCGACGCGAATCGCATGGCGGCGGAGGCGCTGCCCTGCGGATCGGTCACCAAGTCGTGCCCGAGCGGCCGGTCGAAGACTTTCACTTCGAACATCTCGCAAGCCGACGCGCAAGCGCAGGCGAACCGTTGGAGTTGCCCGACCTGGAAAGTGACGAAGTCGTGTCCGAGCGGGGCGCCGAAAACCTTCACGTCGGATGTCTCTCCAGCGGACGCGCAAGCGCAAGCCAATAGGTGGAAGTGCCCGGTCCCGCCGCCTCCGCCGCCGCCAACACCGGTATATACCGCGAGGGATTGCAAGGGTGAGGAGTGGCGATCGAACCGGTCTCAGGCCGATGCGAATAGCATTGCGGCGCAGGTCAAGTGCCCGGTCTCCCGGCCCGCGATCCAGCGCGATGTCCACGGGGAATTGGAGGGCGTGCGCGACGGGGAATGCGACAGTTCCGACCCCGGGTGCGGCGGCTTGCGCGATCCGGACACGTTCGACGAGACGAGCCGGACGCACAGGGTCGCGCGCGGCGGCGCTGGGACATCCAGCGTGCGGCGGGCCCCGACGCGCACCTACTACGCCTACCGGACTTGCGGGAGCAGCCGGAAGACCTTCAGTTCGACCGTTTCGCAGTACGCCGCCAATCGCTTGGCGAACGCCTATCGCTGCCCCGTGAGGGCCTCCAGCACGCCGAGGGCGAGCTACAAGCTCTGCAACGGGCGGTACGTGTACGTCGTGTCCTGCCCGGCGTCCGGTAGCGGCTCCGCGGCGGCTCCGCGGCGCGTGATGATGTGCAATGGGCGGTACGTGTACGCCAGTTCGTGCGCCGGGAGGTAGCGAAGGTGCGCGCGACGTTGATCCCTATGCCGGTGCGGAAGTTCGCCGCGCTGGCCGGCCTGCTGCTGGCCGCCGCTCCGGAGATCGCGGCCAAGCGGGTCGTGCTGGAGTCTCCCGAGCAGGTCGTCGAGGTCAGTTGCCAGCTCCGCTTCACGACCACCTTGGTGCTGCCGGAGGGCGAGGTGATCGCCGATTTCATCTCGGGAGACTCCGAGAACTGGCAGTTGCAGATCGCCGACGGCACGAACCTCGCCTTCGCCAAGCCGTCGATCGCCGGTTCGCGCACGAACCTGACCTTGGTGACCCGGGCGGGACTGCTGTACTACTTCCTGGTCACCGAGTCCGCGGACAGCGAGCCCGACCTGCACGTGTACGTCGAGCGGCCGGGCGATGCGGCAGAACCCGAGGCGGCGGCCGTGCCCGGGGGTGCGTTGCGCAAGCCGCGCTTCATCTCGCGCGACGAGGTCGAGGCGTACGAACTGGCCGCCGAGGATGCCACGAAGCGGGCGGCCGAGGAGGTACGGCTGGCCGAGGAGCGGGTGAACGCGGCAGTGGATTCCTTCCGGTCCACGTACCCGACGCTGATGCGCTTCGAGTACGCCCTCGAGCCGAGCGCGGCGAAGGATCCGTTCCGGATCCTGGCGATGTGGCACGACGGGCGCTTCACGTACGCCCGGAGCTTGGCCGAGGAGTCCCCGGCGCTGTACGAGCACCGCGACGGCAAGCCCTCGCTGGTCGGCTACGAGCTGACTCCGGAGGGGCTGTACGTCGTCCAGCGCGTGCTGCACGACGGATGGTTCCAGGTCGGCAAGAAGCGCGCCACGTGGAAGCGGCTGGTCGAGCGGCTGCCTCCGGCGGGGCCGGTCGAGGCGCCGTCCGGTCCGGCCTTGGCGGCGCGGCCTGCCGCGCCTTGAAACCCCTCGAGCGGGAGATTCGTCCGATAATGTGATCGGACACATGCGGGTCCCTATCTCTCTCACCCTGCTGTGCGTTGCGGCGACGGTCGCGGCGGGCGGCGAGCCGCGCACGTGGGGCGAGACCGAGTTTCGCGGGAGAACCTTGCGCTACGAAGTGCGGGACGGGCTCGCGATCCACGGCGGCGACATGGTGCTGGGTCGCGTGGAGGAGATCGAGGCGCGGGAATCCCCACGGCGCGGCAAGGAGGATCGCGGGGCCTTGGCGGTGCGCCCCAGGGCTGTCTCCGCGGTCGAGCCGGACTATCTGTGGCCGGGCGGGGTGATTCCGTACGAGATCGACCCGCGATTGACGGAGGCCCAACGCGAGGGCATCCCCGAGGCGATCGCCGCGTGGAACGAGCAAACCGTGATCTCGCTTGTGCCTCGTGATGGCGAAGAGGATTACGTCCGCTTCGAGCCGACCGACGAGGACACCTGCGCGGCGGATGTGGGACGGCGCGGCGGCCAGCAGGGCGTTTACATCGGCCCGGTCGGTTGCGAGACGCCGCTTTTGCATGAAATCGGCCATGTCGTGGGGCTGTGGCACGAGCACCAGCGCGCGGATCGTGATGGGTATTTGATGTTCTTCGAGGACCGTCTCGGAATCGGCTGGCGCGGCCTCTACGCCGCAAATCACCCGGCCGGGGCGGGTGCGTACGACTATGCATCTGTCATGCACTATGCCCTCTACGCGGACGGGGGGGCGGCCATGGAGACGATCCCCCCGGGCATCAACGACCAGCGCGGCTACGGCCTCTCCGCCGGTGACATTGATGGGGTGGCGCGGATGTACGGTCGGCCACCATCCGCGACGACGCTTTCCACCTACCCGCCAGGATTGGATCTGATCGTTGACGGAGTGCGCGTTGCGACACCGGTGGCGTTCGACTGGGCAGAGGGCGGCGAGCATGTCGTCGAAGCGCCGCTGGTGCAGGCTTGGGATGGAGAGGCGCGGTATCTGTTCGGACGCTGGAACGTCGATGGAGGGCGGCGCTTGGCGGTGACCGCAGGGGGGCGCACTTGGATTGAGGCGAACTATGTGGTGCAGCCCAAGATCACGAAAGCGGTTTGGCCGCCCGGGGCCGGTTCGGTCACGCTCGAGCCGCCGTCCTCGGATGGACATTACCTGATCCGGTCGACAGTCTCGGCCGCAGCAGAACCGGCGGACGGTTACCACTTCCTGCGGTGGGTTTCGTTCATCGGATACGTCGGGGGCTCCTCCAACCCCGCCCGGGTCGGCCTGGGGTGGGGCGTGGGGAAGACGTTTGAGGCTGAGTTCACTGCGGAACCGCTGTTCCGGATCGGATCGAAGATCCAGCCGCTCTATCTGGAGATCGGGGGGCAGTGGGAAAGGGCGCCGCTGTCGATCCCGACGCCTCCGCCCGGGGAAGTTGGTGAGGTCGCGGTGAGCGTCGATACGGAGCAGGTGGGCGGTGCCGGAATCGTCCGCTTCGAGGGCTGGAGCGACGGCAGCACCGATGCGGAGCGCACTCTGGAGGTGCCGCACGAGGGCGGCTCGATCGAGGTGCTGACCTCCGAGTGGGTGCGCCTAGAGGTGGGGCAAGGGCTTACTGGATGGGGGGACTTCGCGGCCGAACCGCCGTCTCCAGACGACTATTACGAGCTGGGCACGAAGGTGCGCCTGACGCCTGTGCCCGACCGGGGCTGGGCGTTCCAGCGCTGGGAAGGGGACATCCAGTCGCATGAGCCGGTGCTTGATGTCGAGATGGATCGGACCGTGCGGCTTGAGGTCCATTTTGAACGGATCCAGCGCGGGGGGACACTGACGCCCGGCGTCCGCCAGCCGATTGACTGGCGGCCTTCTTGGACAGGGGTGAAATTCTACGAGGACAACAACGGTTTCGTCGTCCGGCCACCGCGTGGATCCGCGCGGCTGGAACTGGCCCTTGAATGCGAGACGCCGGGCGCGGAAGTCGACCTGTATGTGAATGCGGGTCAGGCTTGGCCGCACATATTGGCGGAGTTGTCGGAGGACAGGCGGTCGTGGAAGCTGAACGCAGACTTCCGCTCCGAGTCCCCGGGGTGCGCGGAAAGCATCGTGATCGACAGCGCGAGCGATCCTCCGCTGGATCCCGGCGGGGTATACGGCGTGGCGTTCGTGTCGCGCAGTACCGACATGCGGATCCGCGGCGGGGTGCTGGCGACGGTCGAGATGGCCCCGAAGGCTCCCGTCCCGGCCGCAATGCCTCGAGCCTTCACGTTCGTGGCGGCCGCGAGCGATCCCGCGCCCCAGTCGTTCGAGCTGTCCAACGACGGCGACGCGGACCTCCAGTGGCGCGCGGAGAGCGACCGGGCGTGGCTGTCGGCCGCGCCGGCGAACGGATTGCTGGCGCCCGGGGAGACCGTCGAGGTCGCCGTGAGCGCGGCGCCGGGCGGGCTGCCTTCCGAGGCTCATTCCGGACGGCTGGCCGTGCGGCACGACGGAATCGACGATCTCGTCCTGCCGGTGCATTTCGTGGTCCTGCCTGGAGAGTCGGCTGAACCCCGGTAGGAACAGCGGATGCACGGTGCGCGGCGCGTGCCGCGCGGAGAGGGCGCTACGCTCGAAGGGCGTGACGCGCTCGATCGCCAAGCTTTGCGCGGGGATCGCGCTCTGGGCTTGCGGCGCGGCCGGCCAGGGGGGCGAGCGGATCTTCGAGCGCTACTCGACGCGTCCGGGCGGTCCGGCGCACTGGCTGGGCTTGCATCCGGTCGAGTCGGAAATGCGCCGGGACGGCGTTGGCGTCTACCGCTACCCCGCGGACGGCGGCGGGGTGCCCGAGGGCCCGGTGCCCGCGATCCTGCTCGACTGCAAGGTGGCCGAGCCCGGCAGCGACTTCGATCCCGAGCCGTGGCCCCTCGCCGGCATGGTCACGGTGCGCCGGTTCCGCTCCGAGCCGCACGCGTTGCAAGTCACCAACCCCTTGCACTGGCCGTTGCTGCTGCTGTACTGGACGAGCCCCTACTACGACGAGCGCGGCGATCTGGAGTGGCGGCGCGACGGGCAAGCCGTCTCCGGCCGCGGCGGGCGGGTGCTGCGCGAGCGCTGGCAGTACAGCACGGATTCGAGCTACGACATCTCGCTCCGGGGCGGCGAGGCGTTCCAGGCCATGCGCGGCGCGCGCCGCGTCGAGCTGCGCGTGGAGGCCCCCGGTTTCTCCGCGCGGGGAGTGTACGCGGTGGACGGCGACACCCAGCGGTTCCTGGCCGCTTGCGCCGAAACGGTCGCGGATTGACATCTCGCCGCGCAGCGTGCGCGGGGGTCCTTCGAGTATGCTTGGGGGGTGCCCCGTCCCGCCGTCCTCGCCTGCGCCGTCGGCTCCGTCGTGGCGGCGCGGTTCGCGCTGCCCGGCGCGGCCCCGTGCCTGCTGGTGGCGTGGGCGTGGATCTGGTGGCTGGGCGTGCGCCCGCTGGCCGGCCGCGCGGTGCGCCGCTTTCGCAGGGAGGGGGTGCTGGGCTGGGCGATGGCTCCGCTGGCGATCGCCCTCGCATTGTGGGCGGCGAGTTGGGCGGGAGCCTTCGATCGAGCGCTGCTGCGCTGGCTGCCGGCCCAGTACTTGCAGCGCTTGGAGGACGACCGGGCCGAGCGGGATCGAGTGCTGGAATCGATTCGCGAGAGCTTGCGCCGGTCGGCGCTGGCGGCGCGGGAAGGAGCGACCGAATGAGCCGCGTGAACGGAAACGGAATCCAAGTCCGGAGCGGCGGCGCGGGATCCGCGCTGCCGAGGGCCCGTTGCGAGACGGGCGAGGAGGTCGGTCGGGCGCTGGCCGCGGACCGGCTGGTCGAGGCGACTCCGGGAGCGGCCGCCGCGTGCGGCGCCATCGACGAGGACTGCATCGACTTCGAGGACGCGCTGGCGGCCGCCGGCGAGGACGGGGAGAGCTGAGGTGGCGCGGCGGACGCGCCGCGCCGCGGGCGCGGGCATCGACGACCACTACCGGCAGGTGGCGGATCGCCTGATCGCGGCGATCGAGCGCGGCACGGCGCCGTGGACGCAGGCGTGGCAGCCCGGCCCGGCCCGGCTGCCGGTGAACGTCGCGAGCGGCAAGCCGTACCGCGGCATGAACTCGGTGGACCTAGCCTCGGTAGCGGATCAGCGCGGCTACGCGGACCAGCGCTGGGGCACGTTCAAGCAGGTGCGAGAGCTGGGCGGCGCCGTGCGCAAGGGCGAGAGGGGCGCCAAGATCGTCTACTGGCGGTTCGATGACCGCAAGCCCGTGCTGGACGCCGCGGGCCAGCCGAAGCGCGACAAGGAAGGCCAGACGGTCTACCGCGTCGAGCCGCTGCGGACCCCGCAGGTGTTCCGCTACACGGTGTTCAACGGAGACCAGTGCGACGGCTTGCCGGCGCGCGAGGCGGTCGCGGAGCAGTGGGATCCGATCGAGGCGGCCGAGAAAGTGATCAAAGAGTGCGGCGCGCGGATCCAGCACCACAGCGAGAGCCGGGCCTGTTACGACTTGGGCGGCGATCGGATCCTGCTGCCCCACAAGGAGCAGTTCGCGAGCGCGCCGACCTATTACCAGACGCTCTTGCACGAGCTGGGGCACTGGACGGGGCATCCGGAGCGCCTGAACCGGGCGACCCTGATCGAGGGCACGCGCGACGGGTACGGATCCAAGCCGTACGCCCGCGAGGAGCTGCGCGCCGAGATCAGCTCGCTGATGACCGGCGACCGCTTGCAGCTGGGGCACGATCCGGGGCGGCACGCCTCGTACGTGGGGTGTTGGATCCAGGCCTTGCGCGACGATCCGCGCGAGATCTACCGGGCCAGCAAGGACGCCCAGCAGATCAGCGACTACGTCCTGGACCGGGACCGCTTCCGCGCCTCCGAGCGGATCGTCGGCAAGCCCGCGGCGGAGAAGCGGCGTCCGGCGGTCACGATGCCGGGGCCGCCGGAACCGGCGCGCGGAGGGCAGCTGTCGATGTTCCAGAGGGCGGCGCGCGGCGAGCTGTCGAACCTGGCCGCGCGGGAAGCGGGACGCGAGCGGCCGGCCATGGGGCGTTAACTTGAATAGGCAATCGGAAGGGGCGATCCTACCCCGAACCTGCCGAATCAAGTGAACGCTCACGCGCTCGGGCGATGAGCGCCAGCGGGCCGCGGAACACTGGCGGGCGATCCGGGGGTCGCTTGCACAATGGCGGCGCGTGGCGCCGGGAGACCTAGCGCTCGAATCCTTGCGGCTGCCGCGAGAGCATGTTCATCGACGCCATCGCGTTGGCCACGGTGCGCCGGGCGTAGTCTAGCGAGTCCTTCTTGTCGCCGGAGCGGTTGTTGGCGAGTTGCCGCTCGATGTCGTCCGGATCCCCGCCGGCGCGCAACTTGGCGCGCGTCCAGCGCCAGTCCTGCCCGCTGCGGGAGGCGTCCCGCCCGAGGCCGCCGCCGGTCGAACGAGCGCGTTCCCCCCGGGGCGACGGCTCCCAGGCGCGCGCGGCGTAGAGGCGCTCCGGGAACGCTTCGGGGCGCGCCAGCGCGGCGCCGTCGTGATGGACGATGCGCGCGAGAAAGCCCTCCCGCTTGTGGTTGCGGAAGCCCGGCCAGCGCAGCACCCGCGACACGTCGGTGGCGGCGCGATCCCCGCCGTACTCCGCCACCAAGCCGCGCATGAGCGCCTCGGCGCGCTCCGGGTCGAGCGCCCCGGGCGGCGTCTGCCAGATCACTTGCACGCGGCCGGGCGAGGTGTTCACGGCGTAGCGCGGGCCCGGGATCCGGCCCTCGCCGGCGTCCGCCAGGATCTTCCCCAAGGCCGCGTCGCCGCTGTCGTCGATGTCCAGGTAGACGCGGTCCACGCGCAGGACGTCCTCTTTCTTGCGCTGCAGCTTGGGCGGGCCGCCGCTCGCCGGGGCGCGCGGCGTTCCCGTCATCGGGTTCTGGCCCAGGAACACGTCGTACTTGCCGGCGTTCATGTGCCGCAGCCAGCCTTGCGTGCCCGGCGCGGCCACCTTCTCGCACGGGAAGATGCGCTGCTCGGGGCGGCGGCCTTGGGAGCTGCGATCCAGCAGCACCAGCGCCACGTGCTCTTCCGGCGCGTAGAGGGCGCGGACGTAGGCGGCGGCCGTTTCGCGGGGCTTCACGCGCACCAGTGTACGCTTTCGAGCCGCGCTCGGTACACTGCCCTCGTGCCGGGGTCTCTGGATCGGGACGGCGTCACGCACCGGTTCGTGATTTCCGGGCACGAAGGCTACGTGACCGTGGCCACGGACGCAGCGGGGCGGGCGGAGCTGCTGGAGCTGCGCGTGGCCAAGGCGGGCAGCACGATTCACGGCCTGCTGGCCTGCCTCGGCGAAGCCGTCTCGCTCGGCTTGGAGCGCGGCATCGCGCTGGAGGAATTCGTCGAGCTGTTCAGCCACGTCCAGTTCGAGCCCTCCGGCTGGACCAAGGGCGAGGAGGGCTACGCCCATTCGCTGGTCGATTACGTCTTCCGCTGGGCCGGGCGGCGCTTTCCCGACACGGACCCGCAAGCTGTCGAGCCGGCTCTCGCGGTCTCCGGAGAGACCTGCTCGGTGTGCGAGGCGCCGCGGACCTGGGCCGACGGCGAGGCCTGCCCCACGTGCGGCGCGGTGGCGCTGGCGGCGGCCGCTGGGAGCGCGGGCGCCGAGCCGGCTGCCGATTCGTGACGCCGGCGGCGGCGCTGGCTCAGCCGGAAGGCGCGGGGCGCTCCTTGGGCGGGGCGAGGATTTCCACGCGGCGTGCGGGGGCGACCACCTCGACCGCCCTGCGCGCGGCGCCTTCGTGTTCGAATTCCTGCACCGAGAGACGGCCCTCGACGTAGCAGCGGGCCCCCTTGGCGAGCTTGCCCAGCAGCTTCTCCGGCGGTTGCCAGACCGCCACCGTGTGCCAGTCGGTCTCTTCCTGTGTGTCCTGGTTGGAATCGCGCCAAGTGCGCGTGGTGGCCAGGGAGAACTTGAGCGGCCCGCTGTCCGCGGGGGCTTGCACGGAGCCGACGAAGCCGAGCAGCCGCACGTCGTTGATATAGAACGCCATGGCTGGCAGTGTAGCGCGGGGCGGGCTGCCGTACCATGGGAGTCCATGCCGCAGGGACGCTCGCTGGCCGTCGCGCCGGCCCCGCAACGGGTCTTGGAGGGGCGTGACGCGCCGCGTTCGGGACGGCGCGAGCGAGCCGCGCCGCAACTGGATCGCGAGGACTTCCGAGCCCGGCTGGACGGAGCGTTGCGGGATGTCGGGACGTACCGGGTCGTCGCGTTGCGCGACTTGGTGGAGGCCCGCTTCGGCGGCAACGCCTTCGCCGCGATGCGCGGCTTGGAGCGGCTCCAAGCGCAAGACCTGCTGCGGATCGAAGCCGCGCGCGGCCCGCGCGGCGGGGAGTTCCGGGTGGTCTCGCTGACGCCGGCGGGCAAGCAGCGCGTGGACGCCGTGGCGCGCGTGGCGGGTTCGCGGCAGCGGCACTGGCACGGTGCGGGCAGCTCGCGGCAGGCGGCGCACGACGTGGCCGTGTACCGCGCTTGCCGCGACGCGGGGGAGCGCATCGCGAGCGAGGGCGGCCAGGTGCGGCGGGTCGTTCTCGACGCCGAGTTCCGCTCGCTCGTGGCGCGGCGGGTGGAACGGATCCGGGCCGAGCGCGGCACCCGCGCCGCGGAGCGAGCCAAGCGGGAGATCGCGGCCGAGCTGGAGTTGCCGGTGAGCGGCGGCAAGGTGCAATACCCGGACGCGCGGATCGAGTTCGAGGACGCGGAAGGTCGCTCCGGGCGCGTGGACGTCGAGGTGGCCAGCGGGCACTACCGCGCCGGCACCGTCGCGGCCAAGGCGCGCGCCGGATTCGCCGTGTTTTCCACGGCGAGCGGCGGCGGCGGGCGGCAAGGTCTGTCTTTGCCGCGCACGAGCGGCGGCGGCGGGCGCGGCGGCGGGCGCGACGAGGGAGGGCTGGTCGAGCTGTGACGTACGCCGAGTTCGGCGAGCGGCTGGCCGCCTCCGGGGCGCTGCCCGAAGGCTTCCCGTCCCGCGACGCGGAGTGGCTGGCTCGCGCGGCGTTGCACGGCGGGCTGTTCCTACGGTCCCAGTACGAGGCTGGTGTGGGCGCGTCTCGCAAAGCGGCGCAACGTGTCGTCGAGCGGCTCGTTGCGGCTGGTGTGGGTGTCGAGGTCGATGGCGGCGCGGGGTTCGGACACTACTTCCATGTCACAGCTCGGTCGGTCTACCGGGCGGTCGGCATGGGCGACTCGCGGCTGCGAAGGACAGCTGCGCGCGGAGCCACGCTGCAGCGTCTGCTGGCATTGGACTGCGTTATCGCGCATCCGGACCTGCCGTGGATCCCGGGGCGCGAAACGGTCATCGCAATGCTCGGCAGGCGCGGGGTGCCCGAAGAGGACTTGCCGCAGCGCTCCTACACCGGTGCCGACGGGGCTCCAGCCAGGGTGGTCTACCTGCCCGCGCGCTGGCCGGTGGCTCTTGGCGACGACGCGGTGTGGGCGTTCCCGGACAGCGGGCAGTCTGGCAACCCGCGGCTCGATCTGCGGACGTGGGGCTCCCAGCACGCCGCGGCTTGGCGGGCGTTGAGGCGAGGCGGGTGCGAGCCTCGAGCCCTCTTCGTGACGCGTTCCGAACGACGGGCCGAGCAGGCGCGAGCCGAGTTTCGGTCGTGGGCCGAGAAGGGCCTGGCTTGCCCGGGCGTTCCCGACGAAGAGGTCGAGAAAGCCGCCGCCGAGGTCGAGCGCATCAAGAGCGGGCTCCAAGCGCATGACCGCGCCGTGATCGAAGAGTACGGGGGTCTCAATCCGGTACTGCGCCGACTCAATGAGCTCGACCGGACCGTTGCTGAAGGCGGCGGCGGGCGCTTCCGGATGGAGCGGTCGAGCGCGTGGATCTCCGAGCGCCTGCAGCTCCGCTCGGCACTGGTCGGCGGACCCGAGCCGGAAATCAGCTTCGAGGTGCGGCGGCTGTGAGGACCTCTGGAGACTCCGTGTTTCGCCGGCGGCGGGTAGCGAGAGTGCGCACTGGAAGTCCCTCTCTCGCCCCGTGTGAGCCTATGCGGCGCGACATCGATGCCGGGCTCTGTCGTGTGCCGGTCGGGCGCGAGTCGGAAGGCGTCGTTGGCAACGGTCGGCCGGGCGGCGCGAGGGGGGTAGCGAAAGTGCGCGTTGGGTCGACTCCGGCTGTCACATCGACAATAGCCGGATGTGACAGCAGCGAAGTGGTCGGTGTGACAGTGGCCAAATCCGTAAGTGATTGGCTGCGCGGGGGGTTGGGGCACGAGAACGGCGGGGCGTGGGTCGTTCGGGGCACGAGAGTTGGGTTGCGAGCGACCCCCCTTTTTTCGGGCGTTTCCGCCCACGGGGGCGCCACCGATGTGGCACCCCTCCAGGGAGGTCGCTCGCAACGAATCGATCCCTGCGGGAAGGCTCTGGCGCCCCGGGGCGGGCGCGGGAGGCGCCGTCCGTGACGATGGGGCGGCTGGCCTTGGCGCTGCTGGCGGCGCTCGCTCCGCTCGCCCGGCGGCGCTGGCAGCCGTGGCCGGAATCCGGCGACGTGCCGGCTCTCGACCTGCTGGCCTCGGCCTCGCCCGGCTTCCATTCCGCGCTGCAGGCTTGGTGGTACGTCGCTCCGGCGGCGGCGGTCTTCCTGGCCGGGTCGGCCGTCTTGGCGCTGTGGCGCGTGTGGGGCCCGGGCGGCAGCTGGCAGCCCAAGGGGCGCCTGCCGGCGTGGCCGGAAGAGGATCCCGACGAGCCGCGCATCGTGATCGGCGAGCAGCACCACCCCGTCGAGTCCGGGCCGGTCGCGCGGCCGGCCTGGCTGACCCTGCCGGCCGGCGGGCTGTTCACCGGCGTGGCCGTCGTCGGCGCGATCGGCTCGGGCAAGACGGCCAGCTGCATGCGTCCCTTCGCGCGGCAGCTGTTCGGCTGGCAGGCCGGCACGGAGCGCAGCATGGGCGGCTTGGTGCTGGAGGTCAAGGGCGATTTCTGCCACCAGGTGCGCGACGTGCTGCGCGACGCCGGGCGGGAGGCGGACTACGTCGAACTGGGCCTCGGCGGGGAGTGGTCGTGGAACCCCTTGGACGCGCCGGGCATGGACAGCTACTCGCTGGCCTACCAGCTGGCCAGCCTGCAGAACCAGCTCTTCGGGAAGGGCAAGGAGCCTTTCTGGCAGCAAGCGGCGACCAACCTGGTGCGCTGGATCCTGGAGCTCAAGCGCGTCGATGGCGGCTGGGTGACCTTGCGCGACGTGTACCGCTACGTGCTCGACGACAGCTTGCTGGCGGCATCGATCGAGGGCGCGGCGGCGAACGCGCAGGCGGACCGGCTGCCGCGCTGCCGACTCGGCGTGGCGGCGGTCGCGGCGCTGCCGGACGGAATCCGCGCCTGGGACTGGCGCGAGGAAGGCGACGGGTCGGCGTCCGCCGCGTGCTCGGCCGAGCAGGTCGCGGAGCTGCGCGAAGCCGGCGCCGATTTCGCTCTCGAGGAGGGCGCGGCGGGCCCGCCGCACGCGGCCGAGCGCATCGACAGCATCGCGCGCTGGTTCGCGAGCGACTGGATGGCTCTCGACGTGAAGCTGCGCTCGTCGATCAAGGAGGGCATCGCGGTGTTCCTGGCGATGTTCGAGGATCCCGACGTGGCGGCCACGTTCTGCCCGCCGGAACCGGGCGCGGAGGCCGCGGGCGGTCCGCGCGGCTTGCCGCGCTTGCGGCAGCTGATCGAGGAGGGGCGCGTGCTGGCGTTGAACATGCCGCCGCGCAACCCCGCCCTGGCGCGGGTCTGCGGCACGTTCCTGAAGACGGCCTGGCTGCAAGCGGCCCTGGAGCGGCCGGCCGACATGGCCAGGCCCGAGCACGCCGGCAAGTGGTGGCGGCCGGCGGTGTTCCTGTGCGACGAGTACCAGGCGTTCGCGACGGTCGGCGAGGACGACCCGAGCGGGGACGAGAAAGCCTTCGCGCTGACGCGCCAGGCGCGGGTGATCCCGGTCGTGGCCACCCAGTCGCTGAGCAGCCTGAAGGCCGCCACGCGCGGCGGCGACGCCTGGAAGGTGCTCCTGCAAGCCTTGCGCACGCGGGTGTTCCTGTCGCTGAGCGACGCCGACTCGGCGCGCCAGGCCAGCGAGATCTGCGGGCGCGTGGAGCGCATGAAGGCGTCCTACTCGGTGTCCGAGTCGGGCGGTCGCAGCGGGGTCAGCCTGGCCGGGCGGCTGGCCAGTTCCCAGGGCGGCGTGTCCGCGTCGAAGTCGTACAAGGCCGAGCGCGAGGCGCTCTTCGAGCCGGGCGCCTTCCAGCGCCTGGACGCGTGGCAGGCGATCGTGCAGCCGTTCGACGGGCGCGCCTCGCTGCCGGCCCGGCGCGTGTACCTGAAGCCGCACTTCCTGCCGCGCGAGCTGCCCTATTTCGAGGCGCGCCGGCAGGGGCTGCTGTGAGCGCGGCGTGGCCACCCTGCTCGACGCGGTCGCGCGGCTGCCGCAGGCGATGCGCGTGCTGTTCGAGGACGCGCGCATCACGGAGATCTGCATCAACGGCTCGCAGGGGGTCTTCTTCGAGCGCGGCGGCAAGATGCATCGGTTCGACCGGGTGACCCTCAGCGCGCGGGAAGCGGAAGCGGCGGCGGTCGCCATCGCCCGGCCGCTGGGGTACGACGCGGACGCCGGCGAGCCGATCGTGGACGTGCGCCTGGCGGACGGCTCGCGGGTGGCCATCGCCGCGCCGCCGGTGGCCCCGGAGCATTGCATCACCGTGCGGCGGGCCAAGCGGCGGCTGACCTTGGAGGATTTGCTCAAGGCCGGAGCCCTGGGCGCGGCCGAGGCGGAAGCCGCCACGCGCGCCATCCGCGAGCGGCGCAACGTGCTGATTTCGGGAGCCACCGGCAGCGGCAAGACCACCTTGCTGCAAGCGCTGGCGGACGGGTTCGACGAGCGCGAGCGCGTGGTGGTGATCGAGGACACCCGCGAACTGGCCTTGGAGGCCCCCAACTGCGTGCGGCTGGAAGCGCGGCGCGGGGAGCGCCCGGTGACGATTCGCGAGCTGGTGCGGCACGCCTTGCGGCACCGTCCGGACCGGATCGTGGTGGGCGAGGTGCGCGGGCCCGAGGCGCGCGACTTGCTGGCGGCGCTGAACACCGGTCACGGCGGCTCGCTGACGACGCTGCACGCGCACTCGGCGGAGCGCGCGCCGCGGCGGCTGGCCAGCATGGCCCAGGAAGCGGACGGGCAGATGCCGTGGGAAGCGCTGTGCGGGCAGGTCGCCGAGGCCATCGACGTGGTCGTGCAAGTCGAGCGCGACCACGCCAGCGGGCGGCGGCGGGTGGTCGCCTGCCGGGAACTGGAAGGCTACGACCGCGCGCGCGACGCCTGGCTCTGGCGCGCGGAGCGGCCGGTGCTGGTCCGGGCCGCCGAGGGGTCCGAACGGCGGCGCTAAGGATCCCATTCGCCGCGCCGGTCGCGCTCCAGCGCCGCGGCCAGCTCGCGGTCGTGGGCTCCGGAGGGCCCGGCTTGCAAGGCGCGCTCGGCGACCCCCAGCTTGCGCCCGAGCTCGCCGAGCCCGGCGCGGAGCGCGATCCAGTACAGCGCCGCCCACAGCGCGGCGAAGGCCAGCGCGGCGTTGACCGAGATCGACGCGGCGTGCTCGGCCCAGATGCCGGCCGCGTACGGTCGCAGCGGCAGCAGCGCGCGCAGCGCCCACAAGGCGAACCCGGCCGCGACGGCCAGCGACAGGCCCCAGGCGAAGCGCCACGGGGTCATTCCGCGCTGGCCTCGGTCAGGCGCAGGTCCGTGACCACCAAGCCGGTCGGGTTGACCACGCTGAACTCGGGATTCTCCACCGCCACCCAGTCGAACTCCATCACCGCCGTCCAGTGCGCGCGGCGCGTTCCGGAAGCGGCGGCCTCGAGCACTTCGTAGGTGGCCTCGGCGCGGTGCGGGGGCTGCGCGCGCGGGTAGATGCGCAGCACGATGTCGGCGATCTCGCGCTCCGGGGCCGTGCCGGCCGCCACGGCGGCGATCTCGTCGCGCGCGGCCGCGTAGGCCGCCTGCCCGGCGGCGCGCGACAGGAAGTACAGGCTGTGCGTGAAATCGTCGCGCACCCGCGCGCGGACCCGGCCGACATGCAGCCGCACGAACGCGATCAGGAAATGGCGCGTGACCGGGTCGCTGGGATCGCGGTCGAAATACAGTTGCTCGGGCTGCACGACCTCCGCGCGGCCGATCTCGTCGACGCGCACGAAGATGGGCTGGGGCACGAAGCGCGACACGCCCACCAAGCCCCACACGGCCGCGACGAGCGCCAGGGCCAGGGCCACCGTGGCCGCGCGGTAAACGCGCGCGGCGCGGGCGTGCGCGCCCCACACGGCGGCGAACTCGCGGGCGGCGTCGCGCTCCGGAGACGGCTCGGCGGCGGGCTCCGGAGGCGGCGTTTCCGAGGGCGGCGTTTCCGTCACGACGCGCCCCCGCCGCGCGCGCGGGCGACCTTGCCGACGGTCCGGGCCGTCGCGCGGCCGATCCCGGACAGCGTGGCGATGCCTTCGAGCAGGCCCCCGCCGCCGCCCCCGCCGGAGACCACGCCCCCGGCGATCTGCGGGATCTGGAAGAAGGCCACCAGCGCCGCCAGCGACGACACCACGAGCGTGACCAGCCAGAACAGCGCGTCGCCCGCTTGCTGGGCGGCGTCGGCCGCCGATCCCGACAGCAGCTGGCCCACGTTGACTTCCTCCAGCACCCGCGACGTGGTGCCCGCGATCAGCGCGACCATGATCCGCAGCAGCGCCGCCGCGACCGCCCCGTAGAACGAGTAGATGATCATCGAGCGCAGCCAGCCCCAGAACAGGAAGGCCATCTTGTCCAGCAGGATCCACGGGATCAGGATCGGGCCCATGACCACCAGCACGCCGATCGCGACATGCGCCACGATGACTTGCACGTAGCCCACGATGGCGGCGGCGAGGGCCACCAGGAAGGCCGCCAGCGTGAATGCCAGGGTCGCTAGGGAGAACGTGGTCGCGCCCAGCGAGGCGACCCACGCGAGCGGGTTCCACAGGTTGCCCGAGAGACCCGAGGCGAGCATCTCCCAGAGCTTGCCGGACAGCGAGCGGACGAACGTCCAGAACGCTTCGAAGCCGTCCTCGTTGACCGTCTGGGCGAGCCAGCCGCCCTGCGCCACGACCAGTTCGGGGAACGTCAGCGGGTCGGCGCTGCCGGGCAGCGTGATCGGAATCGCGGCCGTCAGCCGCAACGGCGTGTCGTAGGCCGAGAGCATCGCGAAGGGGAAGGCGAGGGCGAAGGCCAGGCGGATCGTGCCCCAGACGTCCCACTCGCCGGCGAAGGCCTGCCGCAGGCCGGTGTACACGGTCAGGATCACCGCGAGGGCCCAGAACAGGTTCCAGCCCGCGGCCAGCACGTCCGGGGTCGCCTCGCCGACCAGGATGCGCGTCAGCGCGTTGACGCTCTCGAAGACCCCGTCGGGATCCGCTTGGAGCGTCTGCGAGACGAGTTCGTCGGGGGCGATCTGCATCGGGGATCCGGAGCGCTAGGCGGCTACGGCTGCTGGCAGCCGCCCGTGAACAGCCGCGCCAGGCAGCTTTCGAGAAGCTCGTCGCCGGCGCCGCGATCGGTCGCCATGTACGCCGCGAAGGCGGTCTTGGAACCCGCCGCGGAGGTCACCAGCGCGGTGCGCGTCCGCGCCGCTTCGCGCAGGGCGTCCTGCTGCGCCGCGATCTCGCGATCCAGTCCGGCCGCGCCCAGCTCGAGCGTCTTCGATTGCAGGTTGGCCACCGTGTGCAGCGCGGCGGCCTGGCGCGCCGACCAGGCCGTCCACGAGCTGCCCGTGTTCGCCTCCAAGGCGGTCCCGGTGGCGGTCGCGCGGGTCAGGGCGTTGAGCGCCGTGCCCAGGGCCTGCGCTTCCGTCGTCCAGCGCGCTTGCTGGTCGGCGAGGCGCGCCGCCAGGGCGGTCTGGGCGGCTTGCAAGGCGGCCAGGTCGCGTGCCGTGCGCGTGCCGCCCGGTGTCCGGTGCAGCGGGTCCCCGGCGGCCGAGTCGGTCACCGCGGCGCGGATCTGGGCGGCCGTCGGGGCGGCCAGCGTGACGTAGCCCGCGGCGGCGTCGTTGACGCGCGCTTGCAGCGCGGTGCCCAGCGCGCGCGGGGAGCCGAGGGCGCCCGGCAGGCTCAGCGTCGAGGTGGCCAGCTCGCGCGACTGCAGGTGCAGCGTGGCGAACGGCGCCGTCAGGGCCGCCACCTGGGCGTCGAGCTGCTCGCGGAAGGCCGTGGCCTGCTCGAGCGTGTCCGTGGCCTTGCCGGTCAGCTCGAGCGCTTGCTTGATCGAACCGATATCGATCACCGGGAATTGCGCCCCGAGCGGGACGGCGGCCAGCGGGCACAGGAGGGGGAGGGAGCGGAGCAGGGCGCGCATGCGGCAAGTGTACCCCCGGGCGCCGCTTTTCCACAACATCTAGTGGCCGGGGCCGCGCCGGCGCCCGTTCCGGATCGGTTCGTTTCCCAGCGGACGCAGACCGTGGCGCGTGCTGCGGCAGGGGCGCGGTTGTCGCTGGGGCGGCTAGGGCGGCGGCTGGCGCGGCAGCGCGGCGTCGCTGGTGAAGTGGATGCGCAGGCGGTGGCCGGCGCGGATCGTGAGCGTCGGCGGGCGGTTCAGGTAGCGTTCGAAGACCGCTTGCGAGGCTTGCCCGATGCGCTGCCCGGCCGCCCAGCGCGGATCCGACGCCTCGAATGCCGAGGGTCCGCGCGAGCCGGACTGGGTCAGGCCCGCGAGGACGCCCAGGGCCCCGGCCGTGCCGAAGGTCGACAGGTAGTGCCGGTTGACCTTGTCTTGCAGCCCGGTCGCGCCGGCTTGGTCGAGACCGGAGAATTGCAGTTCGACGCGCTCGCCGGTGGGCAGGATCAGGCGCCGGAAGGCGAGCGCGAGGCGCGCCTGGCCGAAACCGCTGACCGGCGCGGCCGTGCCCAGGGCGCGGGTGCCGCGCGGCACGAGCACGCGCTGGCGGTCGCGCGACCACAGCGGGGAGGCCACCATGGCCACGGCCGGGCCCGGGAAGTCGCCGCGGATCTGGGTCACCAGCACGGCGTCCAGGACCGTGCCTTCGTCGACCACCTCCCAGCCGGGTCCGGGGTCGGGACGGGGCGTCGCGGTCGGCACGTCCAAGGCGGCGGCGGGCGCGCGCGGCGGATCGGCGGCGGGCGGAGCCGCGAGTGGTTCCGTCGCTACGGAGCCCGGGGCGCTGGCGAACGGCTCCGGAACGGAGGCCGGAGGGAACGGTTGCGGAAGTTCCGGCAGGGGCTGCTGTGAGCGCGCGGACACGGCCACGGGCGGCGCGGAGAGGCCCTCCTCGAGGCGGCGCAAGCGCTGCAGCTCGAACTCCTCGGCCAAGGCCTCGCGGGGATCGCGGGTCGCGGCGGACGCCAGTCCGTAGCCTCCCGGCGGCAAGATCGCGGGCGCGTAATGCTGCTGCGCGTCGCGGGCGGCGACCTCGGCTTGCCGCTCGGCTTCGCGCTGCTCCAGTTCGCGTTCGCGGCGCTCCAGGTCGCGGCGCTGCAATTCGTTGCGGGCTTGCTCTGCGGCGCTGTCGAGCCCTTCCGCCACGGCCTCGGCTTGCGCTCCGGTGACCGGTTCGGGCGGGGGGCCTTGAGGGTCCTCGGCGGCGGCTTCGCGCGGCGGCGGGGCGCACACCATGTAGGAAGCGGCCAGCAGCGCCGCGCACACCAGGGCGGCTGGCGCCGCGAGGCGCTTCGGCACGGTGCCCTCGGGCTCGGCGCCGCGACGGCTCCACAGGGCGGGCTTCACCGAGCCTCCGGGGCTCGCGGCGATCGGCAACGGCGCATTTCGACTATACTAGCCGCTATGCGCGCGATGATGGCTGCCCGGACGCTCCGGATCCTGTTCCTGGCGGCGCTGGCGGCGATCCCGCTAGCCGCCACGCCGACCGCCGGGGCCGACCCGTGGTCCACGGCCGCGGCGAACATGTGGACGCTGTTCACGGGGCCCATCGTGCAGGCCCTGGCCGGGGTGGCCGTGGTCCTCGCGGGCCTGATGTACGCGTTCTCCACCCACCAGGACAAGGGCAAGCTCGCGGCGGTGGCCTTCGGACTGGCCATGGCGCTGGGGTCGGGCACGTTCCTGAACTGGATCACCGGCACCACCGTGGCGGCCACGATCGATGCCGGGGACCCGGCCGGGAGCCGCCTGGAATGCACGGCATCCGGATCCGAGCGCGCGCCCGGATCCGCTCTCGCCGGGGAGTCGGCGAGGCCGGAACCCTGCTCCGAGGAGGGCGCGGAGCGGTGAGCGGAGCCACCCGCTGGGCCGCTTGCCCGGCTCTCTCGCGACCGCTGACCGTGCTGGGCGTGGAGCGCACGTGGTTCGCGCTCTCGGCGACGTTCGCGCTGGCCCTGTTCCAAGCCTTGCAAACCCTGCTGCCGCCGCTGGCGGCGTTCGCGCTGCTGTACCTGGCCGGGCGCTGGGCGGCGCGCGTCGATCCGCGCCTGCTGGCGGTGCTGGGGGCGGCGGCGCGTTGCAAGCCGCGCTACGATCCGGCCAAGCCCGGGCGCGACGGGGCGTGACCCCGGCGCACGCGAGTTTCGCCAAGGCCTTCGGCGCGGCGGGGGCGCTGGCCGACGAGCTGCCGTGGTGGGGCTGGGTCGACAGCCGCGTGCTGCTGACGCCGGCGGGCAGCCTGCTGACCCTCGCCGCGTGGACCGCGTGGCCCGTGGAGGGGCGTTCCGGGGACGATCTCGACGCCGACGTGCGGCGCTGGGCCAAGGCCTTGGGGCAGCTGCCCGCCGACTGCCGCCTGCAGCTGTACGCGTTGCGGCGGCCGTGCGCGGCGCCGCCGGTGCCGGACGGCGCCGGATTCCCGGAGGTGGCGTGGGCGTGGCGCGAGCGCGAGGTCGCCCGGCGCAGTGCCGAGATCGGCGTGTACCTGGCGTGGTGCCTCGACGCGCGCTTGGAAGGCAGCAACGGTCGCGGCTGGGCCGGCTGGCTGCGGCGCAACGGTCGCGGCGACGGCTTCCGCGAGGCGGCCGTGAGCGGCGCGGCCGCGCGGCTGCGGCAGGTGGTCGGCACGCAGGTGGGTCTGCTGGGCGGCCCGGAGGCCGCGCTGGTGCTGGACGCCGAAGCCGCCACGGGCGTGCTGGCGGAGCTGGCCAACCGGCCGGGCACCCCCGCTCCGCGCGCGCTGAAAGGGGGCGGCCTCGCGCGGCGGCTGGCGCTGTCGGACGTGGAGGCGTGGCCGCGACGGCTGGAGATCGGCGGCGAGGGCGCCGCGCTGCATTCGCTCGCCGAGCCCCCGCCGGAAGCCTGGGGCAACATGCTGCGACCGCTCTTCGATCTCGACGGCACGTGGACGTGGCACTGGGAGTGGCGGCCGCTGGCGGCCTCCGCGGCGCGGGCGCGCATCCGCTCGGCGCGGCGCCATTACCACCAGAAGCGCTGGAGCGCCTACGCCCACGCCCGCGAGCAGCAAGGCACCGATCTGGCCATCGAGGACGAAGGGGCGGCCCTCGAAGCGCGGCGCATGGGCGAGGCGATGCGCGAGCTCGAAGCGGAAGGCGTGGCCTACGGCGAACTGGCTTGCGGGCTGTCGCTGCACGGCGCGGCGGACGAGTTGGAAAGCCGCTCGGCGGACGTGGCCGGCCTGGTCGCCGGGCTGGAGGCGAAGTCCGTGCGCGAGACCTACGGAGCCACCGCCCAGTGGTTCGCGCGGCTGCCCGGGCAGCCGCGCGGCAGGCAGTTGCGGCGGATGCTCGTCAGCGCCCCGGTGGCGGCGTCCCTGGCGCCGCTGTGGGCCGACGCGCCGGGTCACGACCGTTGCGCGCACCTGGGCGCGGCGGCTCTGGCGACGCTGGAGACCCCCACCCGGCGGCGCTTCCGCTGGGATCTCTTCCAAGGCTCCGACGTGGGCCACACGCTGGTGCTGGGAGCCACCGGCAGCGGCAAGAGCTTCCTGCTCAACTTCCTGCTCGTCTCGGCGCTGCGCTACGCGCCGCGCGTGTGCGTGCTGGATCTCGGCGGCAGCTACCGGGCGCTCACCGCGATGGTCGGCGGGGGCTACCTGACCTTGGATCCGGCCGCGCCGGGCGGCGCCCGGGCGCGGCCGTTCGACCTGCCCGCGGGCGAGCGGACGCTGGGCTTCCTGGCGGGCTGGGTGGCGCGGCTGCTGGAACTGGGCGGCTACGCGTGCTCCGGCGAGGACGCCAACGAGATCCGCGTGCGGCTGGAGGACCAGTTCGCCCAGTCCGCGGAGCTGCGCGGGCTGGGCGCCTTCGCGCAAACCCTGCCCGCGCGCATGAGCGCGGCCATGTCGCGCTGGGTCGGGGAAGGCGCCTGGGGGCGCGTCTTCGACCCGCCCGAGGCGGCCCCCGAGCTGCATCCGGAGTGGCAGGTGATCGATCTCAGCGGCGCCGCCCAGCACCCCGACCTGGCCGAGGCCGCGCTGGGCTACTACCTGGAGCGGTTCCGGGTCGAGATCGAGGACGGCGCCGAGCTCGCCCGGCTGAAGGTGCTGGTGGTGGACGAGGCGTGGCGCTTCCTGGGCGACGGCGGCGCCGCGGCCTACCTCGGCGAGAGCGCCAAGACGTGGCGCAAGCACAACGCCGCGCTGGTGCTGGCCTCGCAGTCGGCCGCCGACGTGCTCGAGGCGCGCGGCGGGGCGCAATTGCTGGAGAGCCTGCCGAACCGGCTGTACCTGGCCAATCCGGAGCTGTCCGCGGCGGCCGCCGAGGCGTTGCACCTGGCGGAAGCCGAGGGCGCCGCCGTGCGCGCGCTGGTGCCCAAGCAGGAACTCTACCTGAAGTCCGCGGCCGGCGCGGCGCGGCTGGCGCTCCGGGTGTCCGCCGCCGAGCGCTGGCTGTACACCAGCTCCCCGCCGGAGGTCGCCCGTCGCGAGGAGGCCGTGCGCCGGCACGGCTCGCTGCGCGCGGCCTTGGAGGCGCTCGCCGGCGACGGGCTATCCTAGGGCGTGCCGGATCGGACGTCCCCGCCGTCGGCGGAGCGCTTGCGCCGCCTCGTCTCGGAGCTGCCGGAACTCGAGTTGGGCGCGATCCTGGACTTGCTGGAGGACGGCGTCCCGTTCGGGTTCTCCCACGACTTGCTGGACCGCGTGCCCCGAGCGGTGCGCTGGAGGATCGTGGTCGAGAACTTCGAGGGGACGCTCGGCGAATTGGAGGAAGAGGGCTTGGTCCAGTGGGATCGGCGGTCCGGGCGGTACGCGGCCGGCGCTCTCGGCCCGCTGCGCGCGGCGTTCCGGGAGCGGCTATCCTAGGGGCGTGCGACACCGTTCCAGCCCGGGGCTCGAATTGCTGCCCGCGATCCTGCTGGCGGGAATCGTGCTGGTGACGATCGCCGTGCTGCTCGTCGGCGAGCGGCTGGCCGCGGGGTTCGGTTGCGCGTGCGCGGGGAACTGCGCCGTCGAGCGGGCGGCGGAGGACTAGGCACATGGGCGGCGCTGCGCGCCAGGGAGAGGCCGCCGTGCCGTGGCTGCTGACCGTGCTCGTGATGTGGCTGCTGGCAGCGTGGCGCGAGCGCGAGGGCGAGCCGATTCCGGCCAGCCGGCTGCTGCGGGAGCTGAAGGCCAACGTCGGCAGCGACGACATCCTGCCGCGCGCCTGGCGCGCGCTCGAGGAGCTGGACGAGTCGGAGATGCTGGAAGTGTCCGGCGAGCGCGGCGATCCCTTGCTGGCCCTGAACCCGCGCGGCGTGCGCGCGCTGGAGCACGAGGACGCGGCGACGCGGGAGGCGGCGCTGGAGTGCGGCACGTCGGTCGAGGCGATGGGCATTCGCGGGCCGTACGCCGGGGCGCGGGTGGGGGCCATGGTCTACCTCCGGCTGCTGCGCGGCGAGGGTCCGCGCCTGGCGAAGCATTGATTCCCGGCCGCGTGGCGCGTTGTTTTCTGTGTTTGAAGCTTTCCGGTTTTCCGTGTTTCCTTGTATCCTGTTTCGCGGGTTCAGCTCCGGGGAGGCTCGCGCGGGAGCGGAGACACGGCCGGCGCGCTACGCTGGAAGCGTGCGGCGGCGCTTCCGGGTTTCTGTCCCCGTCCGGCTCGCGGGGGTGGTGGGCGCGGCGGGGCTGGTAGGCTCGGGACTCGCCTGGTGGTTTGTGGAAGCGCGCTCGGCGTGCGCGCCGGACTGCTGGTGGCTGGGAGGCTGGTGGTGGACGGCGATCTGCAGCGGCGTGTTCGTCGGCGCGCTCGGCGTCTGCTGCGGGCTGGCGGCCTTGGCGCGCTGGGGGGCGGAGGGCTGATCGCATCGCTTCCGCGACTACCCTAGAACCGTGCGCGACCGTTCCCGGGCCCTTTTTCGCCGTTGCGGGCTTGCGATCCTGCTGGCGGCGGTCGGGCTAGCGGCGGTCGCGCTCGGCGCGCGGGCCCTGTCGGCGCTGGCGCGGTGGGGATCGTACTGCTGATCGCGTGGCGGCGCCAAGTCCCTCGCGGCGGGTTGTATCCTAGCGGTCATGCCGGAACTGACCGAGCCGGGCGCGCCGACGCCGCGGCACCTCGACGAGCGCGGGTACGCGATCTTCGACCGGCGGCCGGGACAGGGCGAGCGACGGCCCGCCCGGCAGCGCGAGCTGAACGGGATCGCGACGCGCCACCAAGCGTACTTGGATTCTGACGGCGCGGACGGGCGGCAAGCCGTGCTGCGCGACGCCCGGCTGGCCGGGTTGAACATCGCCGAGTTCGATCTCTCCAGGGCGGATCTCGCGAATGCCGACCTGAGCCAGGCCGACTTGCGCGGGGCGGCGCTCGATCGCTCCGGAGCGGCCGGGGCGGATCTGTCCGGTGCCGAACTCGGCGGTGCCGCCGCGGTCGGATGCGACCTCCGCGCCGTGCGACTCATCGACGCGGGGCTGGAGCGCGCGGCGTTCCGCGAGGCCGATCTCTCGGGTGCCGAGGGACTGGCCGCACGGTGTGCTGCGGCGAATTTCTCCAAGGCGGTGCTGGAGGGCGCCGCGTTCCGCTCCGCGGACTTCTCCAACGCGGATCTGTCCGAGGTGCGGGCTGGCCGCGTCCAGCTCGACGGCGCGCGGATGCAAGGCGCCGACCTGCGTGGCGCGGATCTGTCCGGCGCCGGGCTTTACCGGGCCAACTTCCAAGGGGCCGATCTGCGCGGTGCGAACCTGTCCGGCGCGTTCGCGCGCGAAGCGGATTTCCGCGGCGCCGACTTGCGCGACGCGGTGATCGACAGCGCGGATCTGTCCGGCGCGCGAATCGAAGGCGCGCGCACGGAGGGCGTGGACTGGTCGCGGGCGAAAGCGCCGCCCGGAGCCCTCAGGCCGGTGCCGGTGCCGGTGCCGGAACGGACGCCGGAAGGGCCGGAGCGCTAGCGCCTGCCGGCGCGGCTTCGGGCGGCGGCACGCGCTGCCATGTCGTCACGGTCTTGCCGCCAAAGGTGTGTCTTTCGGCGCGCTCGGCGGCTAGCACGCGGTCGCCGCGCACGTCCAGGACTTGGATCTCCGCGCCGACCGTGCGCCGCTGCTGCGAGAACAGGCACGTGGTTATGTCCGTAGCGACTCCTCGCGGTTCGTCCCCCCGGAAGGTCCCTTCCGCGAAAATCTCGCCGCCGATCACGATCCGGTAGCGGAACTCGCGTCCCGTGCGGAACGCCGACGACGCTTCGTGGTGGTGCCGCAGCCGCATCGGGCTCAGGCCCGGGTGATCGTCGTAATTCGGTGCGCTCGCTTGCATGCTCGCCTCCCCGGCTCCCGCCGATTGGCAGGCGCGGCGTTAGCTTGCGTTTCCGACTGCCCGCTCCGCGCCTGCTGCCACTCTAGCACGGCCCGGCCGCTTTATCCTGAGAACCGGAGAGTCGGCTTTGCCTTTCGCGCGTGACGAGACGGCGGCCCTCGGGCCGCGGCTGCGCGACGCGCGGCGGTATCTCGGTTTCGAACGCGGCGAAGTCGCCGCGCGGGTCGGGATGTCGCGCGGGTCGCTGCGCAGGATCGAGCGCGGACGGCGCGCGCCGACGGCGGACGAGTTGGAAAGCCTCTCCGGCCTGTACGAAGTCGATCCCGGGCGCTTCGAGCCGGACCGGCCCGAGCCGGATCTCGAATCTCTCTCTCCCGCCCTGTGCGCGCGGGATCGCGCCGAGCTGCGGCGTTTCGCCGGGTACTTGCGGGCGCGCGATAGGAAGCCACGCTCCACGTGACGCTTCGGCGGGCCGCGAGCTTGGCGGCGGTCGCTACACTGGCCGCTGTCCTTTATATATTGCCTATCGGCCAGCGCGGCTTGGTCGGGCCGGACGAGCCGCGCTACGGCTCGATCGCTCGCCACATGGCTGAGTCCGGGGATTGGATCACCCCGCGACTCGAGGGCGAAGCGTGGTTCGAGAAGCCGTCGCTGCTGTTCTGGCTCGGGGGATTGGGATACCTCGCGGGCTTCGGGTCGTTCACGCGGGTGCCCGTGGCATTGCTGAGCCTCGGTTTCTTGCTGTTCCTGTACTGGAGGGTGCGAGAAGAATTTGATGGGCCGACCGCGGCTGGGGCCGCGTGCATCCTGGCCACTTCGGCGGGCTGGGTGGCCAGTTCCGACGCCGGGGTCTTCGATCTGCCGCTAGCCGCGTGCGCCGGCGCAGCCTTGCTGTGCCTGCTGCCGTGGGTCGCCGATCCGGATTCCGACAGGGCTCGGCGCTGGATGCCTTGGTTCGGCGGCTGCCTGGGGCTCAGCGTGCTGAGCAAGGGCTTGGTGGGTCCGATCGTCGCCGCCTTCGCGGTGCTTCCGGTTCTAGCCGCACGGCCGCGACGGCTGCCGGATCTGTTCGCGCCGCGCGCCTTGGTGCCGTTCTTGGCAGTGAGCTTGCCGTGGTATGTCGCGTGCTACCTGCGCAACGGCAGTCTCTTCGTCGAGGAATTCTTGGTGCGACATCACTGGGACCGGTTCTTCAGCGAGTCGCTCCAGCACCAGCAGCCGGTCTGGTTCTTCGTGCCGGTGCTGCTGGCGTTCGCGTTGCCGTGGACACCGCTGCTCTGCGGGTTGCGCGGGGAGTCGCTGTGGAGCGAGCCGCGGCGGCGGTTCCTGACCGCTTGGGCGATTCTTCCGGTGGTCTTCTTTTCCCTCTCGGTGAACAAGCTGCCGTTGTACATCCTGCCGACGCTCCCGGCAGTGTCGATCTTGCTGGCCCTCCAACGGCGGAGGCAGCCGCGGAGAGCCTATCTCGCGCTGACGGGCTGCTCGTTGATTCTGCTTCCTGTGGTCGGAGCCTTGCTTCCGCAGGCCCTAGCGGACGGGATCACGCGAGCGTGGGCGGAATTCTCGCCGGCGGACCTCGCGACGAGCGTCATCACGGGCGTAGCGGCTTCCGGCATAGCCTGTTGGGCGGCGCTCAAGTCCCCCAGGGCGCATGCGATTCCCGCGGTCGCGGCAATGACGGCGCTGTCTCTCGCCTTGCTGAAGTTCCACGCCTACCCGCCCGTCAGCCGGGCCGCGGGCGTTCGGGAGTTCGTGGCGGCGAACCGAGCGCCGCTCGCGGAAGCGTGCGTCGGAGATGTGCGGCGCCATGTCGCCTACGGGCTTTCGTACTACGCTCCCGGTCTCTCGCTCCCTCTGTGCGAGGTGCAGCCGCGGAAGTACCGGATCGAGGGGGATCCGCCGCGGCTGGTCTCGGTGCCTCGGGAGCCCTAGAGCCGCGGCCGCACGGAGTGGTCGTCGTGCTCGCCTTCCAGCACGTACTCCGCACCCCAGCACGTCACGAAGAATCCCCAGAGCGCCGTGCCGAGCGAGCCCAGCACGCGGACCCATGGATACAAGGGCGAGTGCGGGAAGGTGAGGGGTGCGAGCGGCCACAGGGGGCGCGCCGAGCCGAGCAGCGCCCCGAGCAGCGCTCCGAGGGTCGCCGGGTGCGGCGAGCGGAGCGCGCGGCGGATGAGGTTGCTTGCGCCGACGAGGGCCGCGAACGCTCCGACGGCGAACGGCGCGAGCACGCGCCACGCTTCGACCAGGGGCGCCCGGTCCGGGGAGGCCGCGGACAGCAGCGCGGTTTGCGCGCCCTCCACCGCGCCGAGGACGGTCGCGTACTGGCCGCTCAGCAGCAGCACGGTCGCGCCGGAGAGCCCTGGCAGCAGCATCGCCGCGCACGCGGCGAAGCCGGCGAGCGCGAGCAGCGGGGCGGGTGCGCCGCTGGACGACGATGCGGATTCGGGCAGCAGCTCGGGCAAGCCCGCCGCCGCGGCGAGGCCGGCGAGGGCCCCTGTCCAGACTCTCGCGTCCGGCTTGCCGATCAGCTTCCAGAGCGGGGGGGCGCCGCCGAGCGTGGCGCCCAGGAACAGGCTGTACGCGAACCAGGGATCCTCGCTCGCCAGCATGTCCTTGAGCTCGCCCGCGAGCAGCAGGGCGGCCAGCGCGGCCGTTCCCCCCACCGTCGCCAGGAGGCGGACGGAGTCGCGATCGAATCGCAGCGACGCGACCTTGGCGAGCGCGTCGAGGCACCCGCGGTAGACGCCGGCGGCGAGCAGCATCGTGGCCCCGGAGACGCCCGGCACGAGGTTCGCGAGGCCCATCAGGGCGCCGCCCAGCAAGGCCCGGAGCAGCTGCGTGGGTGCCATGCGCCAGGCGTTACGGCGAGCCCGCGGCGCCGGTCGCGGGATCCGCGCCGGCCGGCAGCTCGTCCCAGGTGCGGCCGTCCAGCGTCCGTCCCGCGCGCTTGCGCTGCGTACCGCCCCACTGCTTGAAGAAGAACGGCACGCCGTCGCGCGCGCACCGGTCGCGGATCCCGCGCACCCAGTCCGGCTGCATCGGCCGCGCCCCGGGTCCGGACTCGCCGCCGGCGATGACCCAGTCGATGCCGGCCAGATCCAGCGACGGCAGCGGGCCCAGCAGCGGCTCCAGCGACAGGAACTTGACCGCTGCGGGTGCCGCCCGCAAGGGCTCCAGGCGGCGCAGCCACGGCTCCGACTCCACGCTGGCGCCCAGCCACACGTTCGATGTCCAGCGCAGCTTTCCGCCCAGCGCGACGGCGCGCTCGGGGCGCTTGGTGAGCACTTGGAAGGTGTGCCGGGACGCCGCGTTCATGGTCCGGAACACGGCTTCGACGAACGCGTCGGGCACGTCCGCGTGGAACAGGTCCGACATCGAGTTGACGAACACCAGCCGCGGCCGCCGCCAGCGCAAGGGGTCGTCCAGGGCCTCCCGGTGCAAGGCGACTTCGAAGCCGCGCGCGTACTTGGCCGCGCCCATCCGCCGCAGCCGCGCGGCGAGGCGCTCCGCGTAGCAATGCGCGCAGCCGGGGCTGACCTTGGTGCAGCCGGTGACCGGGTTCCACGTGACCCCGGTCCACTCGATCGCGCTCGGCGCGGGGCTGGCCATCGAGCCCATCGTAGCGCATCGCGGGCATCGCACGGTTTTCTGTGTTTGCGGTTTTGCGGGTTCCCTCGTTTCCGGTCTTGCGGTTTCGCGGTTTCGCTGCTACACTGATTTCCGTGATCTGGGCGTTCCTCAACCAGAAGGGCGGCGTGGGCAAGTCGACCCTCGCCACCAACGCGGCCGACTGGCTGCAGCGGAGGGGCGGCGAGGTGCTGCTGGTCGACGCCGACCCCCAAGGCACGGCCAGCGCCTGGGCGGCGCGGCGCGAGGAACTGCCCTTCCAGGTCGTGCAGATGGCCCGGGCCAACATGGCGCGCGAGATCCGGCGGCACGGCGGCGGCTACAGCCACGTGGTGATCGACGGCCCGCCGCGCGCCGAGGCGCTGAGCCGCGCCGTGATCGCCGCGGCGGACTTGGTGGTGGTGCCGATCGAGCCTTCGGGAGCCTCCGACTGGGCCAGCCTCGTGACGGTGGCGCAGATCGAGGAGGCGCGCCAGTTCAAGGAGTCGCTGCAAGCCGCGCTGCTGGTCAGCCGGGCGATTCCGGGCACGGTCATCGGCCGCGAGATTCGCGCGCATGTCGGCGCGCACGGGCTGCCGCTGCTCGGCGCCGCGGTCGCCAACCGGGTGGCGTTCGCGGAGGCTTTGACGCTCGGCAAGACCGTCTTCGAGTGGGCCCCGGGCAGCGCGGCGGCGCGGGAAATCGACGCCGTGATGGAAGAGATCGGAGCGTTCCATGAGCAAGAAGGTACTGTCCAAGCCGCAGCCTAGGCCGGCGGCGGAGCGCGGGATCGATGCGTTCGTGCGCAACGGCGCGGGGTCCGACGGCAAGGGGGGCGAGACGGCGCGGCTGACGGTGGACCTGCCGCGCGCGACCCATCGCCGCTTCAAGGCCGCGTGCGCCCTGGCCGGGGTCAAGATGAACGACGAGATCCGCGCGCTCGTCGAGCGGCGGTGCGGCGAGCTCGGCGAGACCTAGCCGGAACGCACGGTGCGCGGCGCGCGCGCGCGGAGAGGGGCGCTGCCGCGCTACTGGGAGCATTGCAGGCAGGGCGCCGTCCGGACGCGATTCCGGCGCAGCGCGACGCCGAGCGAGAGCCCGAGGCCGAGATCCTTGGTGGCCCGGATCCCGAAGCGCAGCCGCCACTTGCCCTCGCCCAGGCGCAGCACGTGCACGGCTCCCGCGCCCCAGTCTAGCGTCCGGAGCTGGACGGCACGGCAGATGGCCTGGAAGCAGCCGCGCACGTTGGTCACGTTGTAGCCCGCGATGGCCACCGGCACGAGCTGGTGGCGGCCGCGTTCGAAGACGGGCGTGCCGCCAGAGACGGCGACGCCGTAGAGCCCCCCGGCGGTGCCTTCCACGCCGGTCAGCTCGGCGAGGCGTCGGCGGCCGCGATTCGCTATGCCGTACCGCGAGCCCTCGCCGGCGAGGTACAGCCGCTTCGCCTGCCAGCCGACGCCCGCGGTCGCGCCCGGGGTGCCGCCGAGGGACCCGGCCGCCGCGCCGGCGTAGAAATGCAGGTCGTAGGTGTCCCACGCGGCTCCGTGCAGAGCTGGCAAGGAAGCCAGTCCGGCTAGCGCGATAGCCGTTCGCAACGTCGATCGGCGCACCTGACCATTACGGCCGAGCGGGGCGCGGCGCGTCAAGCCGCCCCGGTTTCAGCAACTCCAGCGCCACAGCGCGGCGAGCAGCTCGATCACGGCCGCTCCGGCCAGTCTCAGGCCCTTGGCCGTCCAGCGTGCCGGGCGGGTCCCGCGCGCCTGCCGGTCGGCTGCCACGGTCCCGCTAGGCCAGCAGCGATAGCGCCGTGATCAGGATCGCCAGCCCGGTGAAGCCCAGACCGATCATCCAGCGCAGCGAATTGATTTCGCGCTGCTGGGCGTCGAGCATCGCGTTCTGGGCGTCGAGCCGCGCGTTCTGAACCTTGATCGCACTGTCGAGCCGCGCGTTCTGGGCCTTAATCGCACTGTCGAGCATCGCGTTCTGGGCCTTGATCGCGCCGTCGAGCATCGCGTTCTGGGCGTCGAGCTTCGCGTTCTGGACGCGGATCTCGGCGATGACGTTCTGGCCGGCCATGCTCTCCGTCCCTCGGACGAAAGCGTACGCCTCGTCGTCCGCGACGCCCAGCTTGCGCAGGGTCGCGAACATTTGCTGCTCGCTGGGCTGGATTGGGGTGTCGGGCGTCGGGTTGTCCATGAGTCGCGTTCAGTGTACCACGGCGCGGCGCAGGGAGGATGCTCCGCGCAATGTGCCGCGCCCGGCGCGGAGAGGGCCCCGGGGGCGCCGGACAGCGTTGCATTGAACGTAGCATGGTATAGTTCTGGGCAGGGCGCGCCCCGAGGGGTGCTTGCAACGCCATGCTGATCGGGTACGCTAGGGTCTCGACGCTGGACCAGAACCCGGACTTGCAGATCGACGCCTTGTGGGACGCGGGCGCGGAGCGCGTCTACGTGGACAAGGCGCGCGGCACGGCGGCGCGCCCCGAGCTGGACAAGGCCCTCGAAGCGTTGCGGGCGGGCGACACGCTCGTGTGCTGGCGCCTCGACCGGCTGGGGCGGACCGTCATGCACCTGCTGAAGCTGGCCGAGGACCTGCGGGCGCGCGGCGTGGAGCTGCGCTCGCTGCAAGACGGCATCGACACGTCGACGGCGGCGGGCAAGGCGTGCTTCACGTTCGTCGCCGCGGTGGCCGAGATGGAGTCCCGGATCAACTCCGAGCGCACCCGCGACGGCATCCGCGCCGCGCGGCGGCGCGGCAAGCGCTGGGGCAAGGCGCCGTTCTTCGGGGACGAGGGGAACGTGCGCGCGGCGCGATCCATGCTGCGCGAGGGATCCATGGGGCGGCGCGAGATCGCCCGGCACCTGGGAATCAGCGTGTACACCCTGTACCGGCGCTTCCCCGGAGGCGATCCCGACGCGCCGGAGCCCCCGAGAAAGGCGGCGGCGTGACGCTGGCCGAGGCCCACGCACGGTTCCTGGCGGATCTCGAGGCGCGCGAGTTGCGCGCGTCGACGCGGCGGGGCTACGCGACGCTGTTCCGCCAGTGGGCTGGGAAAGCCGTTGCGGACGAGCGCATCGATCTCGCGGACTGGGACGCGGCGGCGTTGCGCGCGTGGCGCGAGGGCTGGGACTGCTCCGTCGGCACGCACCGGACGTGGCTGGCCAAGATCAAGGCGTTCTTCGCTTTCGCGGTCGGCGAGGGCTGGGTCGCGGAGTCCCCGGCCCGGCGCCTGCGGCCGCCCAGCGGGAACGCGCCGCCCACGATGCCGCTGAGCGTGACCGAGATGCGAATGATGGTGGTGGCAGCCGACGCGACTTCCCCTCGCGACTTGGCGTTCGTGCTGCTGATGCGCTATTCCGGTCTGGCCATCCAGGACGCGGCCACCTTGGCGCGAGACAGGCTGGACGGCACGCTGCTCACCTTGCGCCGCGGCAAGTCCGGGGAGCTGGTCCAAGTGGACCTTCCCGATCCGGTCGTCGCGGCTCTGGAGGGCTTGCCCGCCGGCGGGCGGCACTACTTCTGGACTGGGAAGAGTGCTCCGGCCACCGCTGCCAAGCTCTGGGGCCGCCGGCTGCGATCCGTCGCGGCCAATGCCAAAGTGGACAATTTCCGCAGCCACCGCTTGCGCGACACGTTCGCGGTCGAGCTGCTGCTGGCCGGCGTGGCCATGCAGGACGTTTCCGTCCTGCTCGGGCACTCCAGCGTCCAAACCACGGAGCGGTACTACGCGCCGTGGAACAAATCGCGACGGGACCGCCTCGTGCGGATCGTGCGCGAGGCCCACGGGCAGGACAGCCTCTTGGAGGCGCTTCGCCCAAACAACAATGGCCGGACGGTGCTGACACCACCGTCCGGCCGGTAGCCCGGGAGGAATTGCCTAGACCGAAATCACCGAGCTAGCTACAGGATACCACATGCGGTAGTGAGTTGAGACTGAAACCGGAGTCGCGGAAGTCCGCGGCGAGCGCGTTCAAGAGCGCGGGATGCGTCGGCTGCAACGCCCAGCCCTCGGGCAGGGTCGCCGGATCCTGCCTCGCGAGGTCGAACTCGTCGTGCGGTTCGACGATCCCGTAAGCCATGAGCTGCTTCCAGAACAGATTGACCGTCGCGCGGGCGAATTGGGGATGGGCAGTCAGGATCCGGGCGAACGCGTCGCGCAGGTTCTCGCCCGGCATCGGGGTCTCGCCCCCGAGGATGAAGCGAGGCGTCGCTTCCCCGCCCCAGCGCGCGATCCGCAGCATGCTGCTGCCCAAGGTGTCGTAGCCGGGAGCGAAGTCGTCGATCAGGAATTCGTTCGCTTTGACATCACCGTCCTCCCAATACATCAGGTATCGGGTCTTGCCGAGGAAGGCCGCTTGGCGGTGGAAGTCGTTGCGGCTCTTGCCGGTCAGGTGAACGTTCACCTCTTCTAAGTGATTGACGCCGTCATGGCAGGAGACGCAGGAGAGATTGATCCCGAGGAAGGCCTTGCCGTAAAGAATCGTCAGCTCGTCGTGCGTGTCGAGTTGGTGAACCATCCCCATGTCATGGCCGTCGTCCGGCTGGGCCTTGCCTTGGACATGTTCCCGCGCGATCACGTTCGAGGCCGCGAGCACGTTGCTGCTCTTCCCGGCGGACGCGATGATGGCGCGGACCCATTCGTCGTAAGGGCGGTCCGAGCGCAGGTTCTCCTTGAGCCAGTAATGGAACAGCTCCCGGCCGCGGCCCATCTTGCCGTTGGCTCGGAACAGGTCCATGTAGAAATAGGCCCACTTCTCGCTGAATGCCTCTCGCTCCAAGAGCTCGTCGATCTTCGCGGCTCGCTTGCCCGGATCTTGGTCGGCCGCGAACTCTCGCACTTCGCTCGGAGTCGGGATGCGACCGACGATGTCCAATTGGACCCTTCGCAGGAATTCCGCGTCTGACGCCAAGGGCGCGTGAGGGATACCGTTGCGCTCGATCCTGTCGAAGATGTGGTCGTCGATGAAGTTCTTCCGTCCTACCGGGGTGACGAGAGCCGCATCGAGGGGCGGCGCGACCTGTTGCGTCCATTCCGCTATGTCCGCCGACGCGTCTCGCGGCTGGACGAGGGGCGCGTGGGCTCGGCGAAACTGCTCGGGCGTGAGCGATTCCTCCTTCATTTGAGGAGCATCGGATTGCTGGGCCGCGCCCAGAGTGGCCACAAGGACGATCAGGAGCATCCGCCACGCTACGAGCATCCTAGAATCACCTTTCCGCCCGTAGGCATTATGGCACAGAGATAGGGTCTAAGGAGAGTTTGAACCGTCGAAATAATGCGTCACCCGGCCTGCCACGTGAGATTCCGAACACGCCTTGAAGTACGAATCGCAAGACGAGGCGCTTGATCGGCGCCGAACGGTAACGTTCAACGGTAGGGCTTGACGGACCGGCTCCGCCTCGCCACGACCGCCGGTTCGCGGGAGGCTCCCAATGTCCAACGCGACCGGCGTCGCAGGCCCCGCGCAGTTGTTCGACAATAGATGCCATGACGCGAGCCCTTCTACTCGGCTTTCTCGCGTGCATCCCCGGCTTGCATGCCGAGCCCGTGACTGTCGCGCGGGATGGCGACAAGATCTCCGTCGCGATCGGCGGGCAGCCGTTCACGAACTTCTTTTTCGGCTCCGACGCCACCAAGCCGTACCTCCATCCGTTGCGCGCGCCTGACGGCACTGTCGTCACCCGGAGCTACCCGATGGAAGCAGTGGAAGGCGAGCAGACCGACCATCCTCACCATCGCGGGGTGTGGTTCAGCCACGGCGAAGTGAACGGCTTCGATTTCTGGGCCAACGAGGTCTCCCAGCGCGACCGCGGCAAAAAGGGCACGATTGCCCTGAACGAGATCGAAGCCGTGGAATCCGGGTCGGCACGGGGTCTGATTCGGGCGAGTTTCAAGTGGCTCGACTCGGATGGCAAGGCGCTGCTCGAGGAGAGCCGCTCCATGACGTTCGAGCGCATCGGTCAAGACAATGCCGTGAGCTTCGAAATCACGCTCGCCGCGTTGGTCGAATCCGTCCATTTCGGAGACACGAAAGAAGGCACCTTCGCGGTGCGAATGGCAACGGAACTCGAAGAGCAGCACTGGCGCGCCAAGGGCATCGCCCGTACAGGCAAGATCACGAACGCGCACGGCAAGACGACGGAGGCCAACACGTGGGGCAAGCGGTCGCCGTGGGTCGACTACGCAGGCAGCCTGCAGGGGAAGCCGATGGGCGTGGCGATCTTCGATCACCCATCCAATCCCAAGTTTCCAACGTTCTGGCACGTGCGTGGCTACGGCCTGTTCGCCGCGAACATCTTTGGCGAGCACGACTTCTACGCCGACGAAAGCCGCGACGGGAGCATCACGCTCGCGAAGGGAGAAACGTTGCGATTCCGCTACCGGGTCGTAGTCCATCCGGGGCCCACGGCTGACGCCGACATCGAGGGGAAGTTCCGGGCATGGTCTAGGCCGGGAGTGGAGTGACTTCGGCAATCCGAGCCGACAGGGTGCGCCGATGCGCTATAGCCGATCCCGATTCGAGGCGATGGTGGAAGACGCTTGGGAAACGATTCCCGAATCCATCCGGAACGAGTTCTCGAATCTCGTGATTGCGGTAGAGGACGAGCCGAGCGAAGAGCAGCTGGAAGGAGCGGGCATCCCTCCCGGCGACACGTTGCTCGGACTCTACGAGGGCGTGCCGCTAGACAAACGGGGTTGGTTCTACCAAATGGCGCTGCCGGACCGGATTACGCTGTTCCAAGGGCCGCTGGAGCGTAGCGCAGGGAGGGACCTGCGGCAGTCGATTTACGAGACACTCTGGCATGAACTGGCCCACCACCTAGGGATGAACGAACGGGAGGTACGGGCGGCGGAGCGGCGAAAGTTCGGATAATCGGTACTCGGGGCACCAAGATGTCGAAGTCCTTGAATAGCCCTGAGATAGCAGCCTCGTCTCGTTTGCCGCAATCGGCGACATGCGCCCCGGCGAACCGTCCTCCGCATCGTCAAGTGCGTTACCGCTTCAATCGCTCCCAGTCAGGAGGGTCGACCACGGGCACGTTCGCTACCACCTTGCCATCCGCAACGCCGACGGCACGGTGAAGTCTCGCTCCTGTTGATCGCAACAGCAATCCCGCTCCGGGGCTTGGTCGGTTTCTGCCAGTACGTCCGCCCGTTGCGAGGATCCCCGCTTGCTCCGGCTGGATCGAAGAGAACCGCAGCGGAATTCGGTAGCTCGGATTCTGGATGCGAGGCTTGTGTGTCGATTACAGGTTCGCCGAACGCGGATGTCTGAGTGGGGTCGACAGGAGGTTGAAGCAGAACCGGATGTGGTTGTCCCTCGAGGCAGCCAACACCATCACCGCCCTGGCGCACTCCTTGCCCAAGAATTCACGATGCCTGATGTGCAGAGGGGTCCACAACCTTCGGGACGCAGGAATCGTGTCGCTCCTCCCATGGCTGGCACGCGAGTTTTTTCAAAATTCGGTGCGTCGCGCTTGCTGACAGCGCAGGGGGGCGCTATGCTGACAGATGTGGCCCGGCTATAACAAATGGGCGCAGTTAAGAGGCGGCCTCTTCGGAGGCCGCCGCATGCTCAGGGACGCACGAAGGCTAGCGGGCCGTCCGGCCCGGAACGTTGTGAACGCGGATGTCGCGCCAAAGTGAACCCCGGCTTTGCTCCATGGTGCTTGACAAGAGCGCAGGGTACGAGTAGACTCGTGGATGGTGCCCGACGTACAAATGGGCACACCCTAGCGAGGGCCTCCGCGGGGCCCTCGCACTATCTGTTCGCGTGGATGGTGCCTTGGTTTTGTTGATGCGAGTTACATCTCTGCTCAGTGTTCGTTTGGGTTGAGCGGACAATAGCTATCTCGGATCGATTTCGACCTCGACTAGGGAGCAGTGGCTTTTCCAGAGTCTCCAATAGCCGAGAGTGACTCCGACTTCTCGCCGAAGCCAGCCTGCACTTCCACCGCCTGCGAGGCTGCCCGGAAGTGATCCTGCTAGGTCGACAAGGACCGTAATGGGAATTGGCTACGTCGTGTTCTACACACGGACTGCAGTTCCGGAGCGGTCGAACCTGCAAAGCAACGAAGCTGTCCGAGGTGCGCCTGGCCGTGGACTCACCCAGTGCCCCGCTTCATTCTGCTCCACCCCGTGATCGGGAACCCAGTAAGGCTACCGGCCGAGCGGCCCGAGGGGTTGAGAACGCGAGAGTCGGGTCGAACTGCCTAGGTACCTGGCCGCCTGGCTGCAGCACTTGACAAGGGCACCCGGCACAGCTACACTAGCAGTTGTCGCCCGAGCTATAACAAATGGGCGCAAGCTAGGAGAGGGCCTCCGCGGAGGCCCTCGTATAGTCAGTTGGCATGGATCGTGTTGCGGTTTTTGTTGATGCGGGTTACCTCTTCGCCCAAGGTTCGATTGAGCTGAGCGGAGAAAAGCAGGGCCGGGGCGCAATCGAACTAGAGTATGGCAAAGTGGCTTCTACGTTGCGTCGATTCGCGGAGGGAGCCTCCAATTTGCCCCTTCTGCGGATTTATTGGTACGACGGGTCGAATCAAGGTCCGACGACCGCACAGATTGCGATAGCCCGGTTGGACGATGTCAAAGTACGGCTCGGATTCGTAAACTCGTCGGGAAAGCAGAAGGGCGTGGATTCCCTGATCGTAACGGACATGATCGCCTTGGCCTGCAACGGTGCTATGGCCGAGTGCGTGCTTCTCTCCGGGGACGAAGATCTGCGGGTGGGCGTCCAGCAGGTGCAAGAATTAGGTGTCCGGGTTCACTTGCTCGGTGTGACGGTGGACGGCTCCCAATCTATGTTCCTCTTCCAGGAGGCGGACACCACACATGAGTGGGACAGATCAGATCTCTCCGAGTTCATGATTGTCAGGCGCACTGGCAACCACAAGGTCAAGTCCCACGCGCATGCCGACGGGCCAGTCCACGACCACCAAGTAGCAACAGACCAACTGCAGCGCGTCGCGCTGAGCGTGGCTAGCGAGATACCGGAAGCGGCACTGAGACTTCTTGTCGAGAGCATCAGAAGTAGAGGTAGGCGCCCGCGAGACATTGATGGCCAACTCCTTGCACTCGGCAGGCAGGTGCTAGGGCGCGATCTAGACGACCCAGAGAAGCGTCTCCTTCGCGACGAATTCGGGAAGGCACTGATGGCTCGTTCGAATCAGTGAGTAGACATCTACTATCGGGTCCGCTGTGATGGGGGTCGTTCGACTGTGCCACGGTGGTCCCCCGACATCGCTCGAACCACTGAATCCTCCGAGGCTCAAGAGCGTCGTCTCATCCTGAGTCCGTTATCGGCAGGCGAAGCAGGCGGTAGCTCCAACGCTCTCGGCTCAAGACCCCGGGCGTGCGAGTTCGGACTGTCGATGATGTAGTTTCCTTGACGCTCGGGCTCGGGGGGCGGACAGGGAGCGGACCTCTCCTCCACCCCCGAACAACTCACTCTGGCCACGAGTCGATTCGACGCGCCGTTCGCTAGTCTCATCCTCTTCCACACGTTCCAAGCAGCGGCTCTGGGCATGCCACGACGCCCTCTCGCAACGCTGCAGGGGGTGTCGGCATTGGCGGCGGACTTCTCGCGATCCGCCAGGCATGTAGAATGGCGGTCTACCCCGAAACGGCTATCGCTCCATGAACTTCGACTTCTCCCCAAAGGTTCAAGACCTCCGCACTCGCTTGCTCGCCTTCATGGACGAGCACATCTACCCGAACGAAAGGCTCTTCCGCTCCCAGATCGCCGAGGGCGACCGATGGGCGCATCCGCCGATCCTCGAGGAACTCAAGGGCAAGGCCCGCGCCCAAGGGCTGTGGAATCTCTTCCTGCCCCATAGCGAGTACGGGGCCGGTCTCACCAACTTGGAATACGCTCCGCTCTGCGAAATCATGGGCCGCTCGCCGATGGCCTCGGAGGCCTTCAACTGCTCGGCCCCCGACACCGGCAACATGGAGGTGCTGGTCCGCTACGGTACGGAGGAGCAGAAGGAACGGTGGCTCAAGCCCCTGCTGGCCGGAGAGATTCGCTCGTGCTTCTCGATGACCGAGCCGGACGTGGCGTCGAGCGATGCCACGAACATCCGATCCAGAATCACGCGCGACGGCGACGAGTACGTGATCAACGGCCACAAGTGGTGGTCGTCCGGAGCAGGCGAGCGACGCTGCAAGCTCTCGATCTTCATGGGCAAGACGGATCCCGACGCTCCCAAGCACAAGCAGCAGGCCATGATCCTCGTTCCGCTCGACGCACCCGGGGTGAAGATCGAGCGCGTCTTGCCGGTCTTCGGATACGACCACGCTCCGCACGGCCACGCGCAGATCCATTTCGACAACGTGCGCGTGCCCGCCTCCAACATGATCCTCGGCGAGGGCCGCGGTTTCGAAATCGCACAGGGACGACTCGGTCCCGGGCGCATCCATCACTGCATGCGGTCGATCGGAATCGCCGAGCGAGCTCTCGAAGCCATGTGTCGTCGCGCGAAGTCGCGCGTCGCCTTCGGCAAGACGCTCGCCGAGCACGGCTCGCTCCGCAAGGAGATCGCAGATTCGCGGATGGAGATCGAGCAGCTGCGGCTGCTCGTGTTCAAGGCGGCCTACATGATGGACACCGTGGGCAACAAGGTCGCTCGCCAAGAGATCGCCCAGATCAAGGTCATCGCTCCCAACGTCGCCCTGCGCGTGCTTGACCGAGCGATCCAAGCGCACGGTGCGATGGGCGTGTGCGAGGACACCTTCCTCGCGGCCGCCTGGGCGAGCCAGCGCACCTTGCGTCTAGCGGACGGTCCCGACGAGGTCCATCGAGAAGCCGTCGCAAAGCTGGAATTGCGGAAGTACGACTGACGATCAAGGCATCTAGCCCAAGGGCTTGCCCTCGACGATCTCGACTTCCCGATTGATCTCGACGTCAGAGATCGTTTGCACCTCGCCGCTCGGCCAGCGAATCTCGAGCGAATCCACCGTCGAGTCCACTCCCAAGCCGAATGTCGCGACGGTCTCGCTTTGCGAGCAGTAGCTCGAGCCGCCGCTCACCAAGCGCGTTTGCCGACCGGAAGCGCTCGTGACCGCCACTGCGGCTCCCAGCCCATCGCGATTCGACTTCGTCCCTCGCAACTTCACCCTCAGGTAGTTGTTCGCGTTACCGCCATCGTTCCGCAGCAACTTGGCCGGTCCATCGTTGGTGGTAATCAGGATGTCAAGATCCCCGTCTTGGTCGTAATCCGCGTAGGCCGCGCCGCGCGCGACGAGCGGTTCCACGAAGTCCGGCCCCACTGCGCGACTGGATATCTCGAAACGGCCCTGTCCGTCGTTTCGGAATAGCAGCGGCTCCTGCGCGAATTTCACCGCCGGTTGCACGATCTCGATCTCCTCGTCGAGGTGGCCGTTGGCGCAAAAGATGTCCGGATGGCTATCGAGGTCGTAATCGAAGAAGAACGCCCCGAACGTCAACGACAGCAAGCTGTCCCGGCCAATCTCGCTGGTCGGGGCCTCGTCCACGAACAGCCCGTTGCCTTCGTTGTGGAAGAGGTTGAGCATCTCGTTGGCAAAGTTGCCCACGAGCAAGTGCGGTCGGCCGCTACGGTCGTAGTCCGCTGCGTCCACCCCCATCGCGCCCCGGGCCTTCCCGTCCTCCGCGTAGGCGATGCCTGCCGAGACCCCGTGCTCGCTGAACGTGCCGTCACCCTCGTTGCGGTACAGCTTGTTCGGCTGGGTGTCGTTCGCTTGGAACACATCCGGAAAGCCGTCCAAGTCGTAATCGAAGATCGCAATGCCGAGGGCCTTCGCTTCCGGGTCGGCGACTCCGGCAGCCTCGCTGACGTCCTCGAATGTCCCGTCGCCGCGATTGCGATAGAGGACGGACGGCTGTCCAGGGTAGGACTCGGGCGTGCAATAGGTCTTCGTCGATCCGTCCATCGAGCACCACAGGTCGCCCTCCATGGTCCATTGCACGTAGTTCGCTACGAGCAGGTCGAGATTGCCGTCCAAGTCGTAATCGAACCATGCCGCGCTGGTGCCGAATCGCGCGTTGTCTATCCCGGCGGCCTTTGTCACGTCCTCGAACGTGCCATCCCCCCGATTCCGGAACAGGCGGTCTCCGTCCAGCACCGTGACGTACAGATCCGTGAAGCCGTCGTTGTCGTAGTCCGCTGTCGCCGCGCCAAGTCCGTACATGGACGCGGCAAGGCCAGCCCGTTGCGACACGTCCGCGAATCGCCCGCCGCCTTCGTTGCGGTACAGCTTCGAGGTGACGCCCTTCCCATCCCCGGCCCACGGACGCGAATTGACCAAGAAAATGTCGGGCAGGCCGTCGTTGTCGTAGTCGAAGAACGCGCAGCCGGAACCGAGCGTCTCGGGCAGGTACTTGCGGCCCGACCGCCCGTTGTGGTGGACGAAGTCGATTCCGGCCTCCGCAGTCACGTCGGTGAACGAAACGGTTACCCGTGCCGACACTGCCGACTCGGTCTGCGAGGCGCGTTCAGCACCGCCGCCGCAAGCGCAGGCGGCGCAAAGCGTCGTGGCGATGACGAAATCAGAGCGGCGCGGAAACATGCTCGTGAATGGCCTGACGTTCGTTATTGTCCTCTGGACTGGTCCGCCGCAACTCCGCGGTCCGCGTCTGGGCGGAATCGTCGGCCTTGTAGCGCATGAAGAGCTGCTCCTCGCGCCGGGCCGCGTCCAAGTCTCCGAGACCGCGGTAGCAGCGCATCTTCGTGTAATGCATCTGGAGGTCTTCGGGGTCGACGCGGGCGACGCGGTCAAGCACTTCGATCGCCTCGGCGTACTCACGCCGCAGGAAGAGGATGTTGGCGATCTCGTTGAGCACCACCCGGTCCCTTGGATACTGGTCCGCCACTTCCTGCAAATCGACGAGGGCGCTATCGTAATCGCCCTCCGCGCGTCGCACCAAGGCCCGGAAGAAAAGCGCCCGCGCAAGTCCGGGCGAGAGTTCCAGCGACTTCTGCAGGAACGGCTTGGCGTCCGCCGTGCGCCCTTCCTCGATCATTGACCGCGCCACGTTCAGCCAGCCGTCGGGATGCTGAGGATCGGCATCGGTCGCCCGCCGGAACGCGTGCTCCGCGCCGCGCAGGTCCCCTTGCAGCAGCAAACCGATTCCGTAATCGTTCCAGCGCTCCCAATCATCGACTGCAACAGCGGGCGTCCAATCACCCTCCCGCTCCCCGATTCGCATCTGCGCCGACGCTCGGGCCAGTTCGGTAATCGGCAGGACTGGGATGTGCTCCTTGATTTGCCCGGGCACGTTGTTCGGTATGTCGGACGGATCGTACGTGAATTCCCGGTCGTCGAATCCCTCGCCGAACTCCCCGGCACGGGCCCGGCCCGCGTACGAGAAGGCCGTGTAGGCGTGCGAGAACTTGCGATGCAAGACCCTGGCCCGCAACGTAAGCGGCCCCTTTGCATCGGCCGGTACGGGAACCCGGTAATGGACCACGTCGGCGGCCCCCGGAGGAATCAGGCGGGCGTACAGCAGCGCTCGCATGTGGAAGGCATTGCGCTTGTCGATCGGATTGCCGTGGGCGTCCACCTGCAACGCCCGGTAGAAATGCGCTCCGGCGTCGACCGGACCGCGCCCGTCATCGGCGACGCCCCCGCTCTGGAACACCCTGCGTCCGTCGGCATCCAGCACCTCAAACTCGACCCACACGTCGAACGCGTCGACGGTGCCGCTGGGGAAGAAGTGACCGACTTTCCGGGTTCTCACGACCACGTCGACACGGAGGGTCGCGCCTGGACGGGCGACCGGCTCCGAGCGGTCGATCGGAGCCGCTAGATTGCCGACCTCGCGCAACAGCACCTGACCGCGCCGGGAACGCGCTTCCTCGCCGACCGCGAATCCCGTGGCCGCGGCCAGCTGGTCCTCCCGACGCAGCATCTCGGGAGCGGAAGCGTCCTCGATTGCTGGAGAAACCGCGAACACATCGACCGAAACGATCCCGCTTTGCAGGAATCGCTGCACCTCCTCGAGTTGCACGGTGTCGCCGTTGACGTAGGGCACGGCTGTGTTGGCAGTCGCGAAGCGGTGGGAGCGCACCATTCCGTCGCCGCGGCCGGGGTCGTCGGACGGGACGAGCGGCATGTGGCAGTCGACGCATCCCTGCGGGCTTGCGGGGTAGTAGAAGGACCGCGCGCCCTGACCCGAGACACCGCTCGCCTGCCAGTTGTCGTACGAGTTGAACCCGCGCACCCAGCGGTACCCGTTTACCGGAATGTCCAAATGCACCTTGTGGCACGACGAGCAGAACTCCGAGCTGTCGGCCCGCATGAACGGCTTCAGGAAGGCGCGGCGGTGCGCGGCGGGCGCCGTGCGGGTGACGTAGTTATGCACGGCTCGCACGAATCCGAACTCGCTGGAAGCGATGCCGTGCAGCGCCGGATACTCGATCACGAACGCACCGTTGCCCATCGTGTCCGGCACATGCACGAGGGAATGGCAGGACACGCAGGCCAGTCCTGCGTGCGCCTCGGGCGTGTCCAACTGCCCGGCCACGGGTTCGTCGAACATGCCGTTGAAGAGCATCGCGTGGTCGTGGCAGCCGGCGCACCACTTGGAAGCCTGGACGCCGGCGGTCTCCTGCATGTATTCGATCGACTTCCGGTAGAACTGGTTGTTGAACGACGAGAACTTGTGCATCGAGGAACGCCATTGCTCGTACACGTCCTTGTGGCATTCCCCGCACGCTGCGGACTCCAGGAAGAAGTCGGACGGGATCTTCCCGCCGCTCGCGGTCTGCGCCGCCGAAGGGAAGAACGGACTCGACCGGCCGCCGCCTTCGTAGTCCATCGAAAGAGGCGCTTCGGTGGGGTTGACGATCCGATGGCTCGCGGGCGGGAACCAGCGCTCGCGGGCCGCCGAGTAGACGGGGAGCAGCAAGGCCACCGCCAAGCAAGCGGACACGCGCTTGTCCCTCCACGTAACGGCTAGGAGCAGCGCCCCCGCGAAGCCGCAGGCGGCATGCACGGCCACAACGGTCAAGTGCGGAGTCGTGGCACCGATCACGCACAGGATCAATCCAAGGACAGCGCACACGGATAACGCCGCCGCCAGTTTGCGATCCGCGCGCGCCCGGCGAAAGACCGCGCTTCCCGAGAACCAGAGACCGGCCGCCAGCGCGATTCCCGCGACGACGTGCAGCAGCACGCCCCCGACGTAGAAAATGTCAGCGGAAGGGAACGCCCAGAGCCATCCGGAATTCAGGAGGAGCAGGAGGAACGCGATACCGGCCAATTGCTCGCGACGGGTCTGACGAGCGCGGGACGGCTCTCCAGTCCGCACCCTATCTTCGTCGCGGCTCGGGTTCTCTTTCACCTCGGCGTGCTCCGCGCCACCAGCGGTCGCAGCAAGCGCATGGCCGGGCGCGTGTGATAGCGCTCGCGGTCGGCTTGGTGCTCGGGAGTGCTCGGGTACCGCTCGCCCGCTCCGTACGGGTAGCCGCTCATCGCATGGAACGGCAGCGGCTCGACCGAATCGCCGAACGCGGTGTTGGATTCGTTCTCCTTGGCCCAGCCATCGACCAGCAGGAGGTAGTCGCGGTTCCACCCCGGCGTGATCGGCGGTAGCCCTGACGCGCCGAAGCGCAACTCGATCTCGTCGCCGGCACCCATGATTACTAAGCGGTCGTCCTCGCTGCGCAGCAGTTCGCGCACGTCGCCGAAGCGCGTGTAGCGACCCGGCGTCGGATTCCAGTTAGAAGTCGCCGACACCTGCCGGTAGTCGAAGCTCTCCGGCTGCGTGCGGCCGGCGGGGACATGATTCCGCGAGAATCCACGGAACCTCAGCATCGCCCGCTGGGGCTTCAAGTGCGTCAGGCGCACGTCCGGGCTCTGGGTTCCGAGTCCGACGAACGCGGCATCCCAGTACACGCACATGTTGGTCGTGATCCGCACGCTGCGCGACGACGAGGGGAACTTCCCGCTCAGCTCGACGGCGATCGTGCGCACCGTGCCGCCGGGCAGTCCGACATCGGACACTGCTGTTACCCATTCGCCGTTCCCGTCCTGCACTTCGAGGAACGGGGGCTGGACCGAGGACGATTTGGTTTGCGACGCCGCGACGATGCTGCTGGCGGACGACCAATCCACCCAAGCGGTCAGGAAGAGCACCGCGTCATCTGCGTCGAACGGGGGAAACTCGAGCGTCAAGGAATGCCGCTCGGCGCGGTTCTCGTAGTTGCGATCGAATATCGCGTAATTCCGGTCGCTCGCGGCGACGCTCGCCAAGACGTCTTCGCCACGGTGATTAACGGCCGCGACCGGACCGATCGGAGTCTTGACGCCGAACAACTTGAATTCCGGGAACGGCGGCCCCTTCGCCTTCTCGTTGGAGATGACGCGGACGCCGTCGGGGTGATCGACCGCGATCAGGCGCATCTTGTCGACGTAGGCCGTTTCGCGCAGTTCCTCGGTCAGGCGCACGTCCAAGTACCCGTCCCGCGCCTGCAACTGGTCGCCGCGGATCGTCACGAATTCGTCGTGATCGACGGGAAAGTAGACGCCTCGCGCCATGCTGGCCCCGAGCGGCGCGACGCCGAGCACTTCGCTGATGTATTCGAACTCGCGACCGTTCCACGTGTAGACCATCGGGCAGGAACCAGACAGTCGCGGGGCTTCCTCGATCTCGATCTCCGTCGCGGGTTCCTCGGGCATCTCGTTCTGGATCAGGCCGTTCGGCCAAGTCACGCGGATCGTGTCGAAGTCCTCGGCCGTGCCCAGCCCGAAATGCAACGGCACGCCACGATAAACGTGCTTGGCGAAACTCAGGCCGGCCTTCACCTCGACCCGCGACTCGGCGCCGATCGCGGGGCTCTTCACGCCCTTCAGCCGCACGATCAAACCGCGGTTGGAAGTCTCCGTCCGGTTGGCGGCGAACCGCACCGTACCGTCCGGTCCGACAGCGACAATGTCCAGCCTTCCATCGGCATCGAAGTCGCCGGCCGCGGCCGGGCCGGGCGGAGGCGCGTCGCTTCCATCGACCGGCCCGAACTGAAACGATCCGCGATTAGCGAGAAATCCCTGCTCCGTCGCGGCGTCGAACCGCCCGCGCAACTCGAAGTCGGCCCACGCTTGAACCGCGGCCAGAGGCGACGCGCCGCCCAGTTCCCCGTAATTGTTCTCGAGCAGCAATGTTTCCGACTCGGTCGAGACCGCTATATCGAGGAAGCCGTCATGGTCGGCGTCGACCACTTCCATGCGCGCTGCCCCGGGGGGCACCGCGACGCCGTTCACCACGACCGGCGGCCCGAACAACCCGAGCTTGCGATCCTGGTGTACCGCCACGGTGTCGTCGTATACCGCAATGAAATCGTGCCCGTTGTCTTCGAAGAGTTCGGCGGTCGCCGCTGCCCGCACGCGGCCGCTGCCGAACGGGAAGTCGTCGCTGACATCGTTCAGGGAACCCTCGCCATCGTTCTGCAAGAGGCGCTTGTCGGCGCCCAAGGCGAACAGGTCGAAATCGTTGTCGCGGTCGTAGTCGGCGAACAGGCACGTGTCGAACGTACCGGCGGTCTCGAAGACTTGGGTGAACGCCCGACCGGAACGATTCACCAACACCTCCACGCCCTCGCCATCCACTCGGCAGAGGTCGGCCACGCCATCCCCGTCGAAGTCACCGGCCCCGTAGTAGGTCGCGCCGCCCAAGCCCGCGCTCGCGGTCTCCGGCCCGGCTGACGAACCAACCAGCGCCACCGCGTCCGTCGCTGACCAAGCCAGCACATCGGCGGAACCATCGGCGTTCAAATCGAATGTGAGGGTGCCTAGTGGAGGCCCGCTCAACTGCCCCACCTCGCGTTGCTCGAATCGAAACGCGACCGCGGGCACGGCCTCGCCCGTGGCGAGCGACGGATCGTGGAGTTCGGAATAGAAGCTCCAGTCCACATCCTCGCCAACCGCCGCGTCTTCGGTCGCGGCCTTGAGGGCCTTGAACTTGTCCAGTTCCTGAGTCGCCCGTTCCATGTCCAATCGCCGCATGATGCCGAACAACTGGAAATGCGGCGCGGCGAGCGAAGGGTCGAGCTCGATCGTCCGTTCGAATCTCTCGATCGCTCTGGGAATATTGCCGATCTGCTTGTACAGCGCGCCCAAGTTGTATTGGGTCTTGGCTTCGTCCGGAACCAAGCGTTCCATCTGCGTGAACTGGTCGATCGCCTTCTCGACTTCGCCCGCTTTCTTGTACTCGATGCCAAGGTTGAAGTAGGTGTGCGGCAGAGTTCGGTCGATCCTCTGCGCGCGGGCAACCTCGTCCATGCCAGACTCTCGCTGGCCAGCCCGCAGGAGGGCCAGTCCGTAATTCAAGCGCTCCCGTGCCGAACCCGGATTCAGGTCCAGCGCTTCCTTGAGGACATCCACGGCCTGCCGGGAGGAACCAGGGGTCTCGTACAGAGCCTTGCCAAGATTCCGGAGTTCTTGCAAGCGGGCCTGCTCGGGTCCGCTCGTAGGGGTCTGGGCGGTGGCGAGCATCCACAAGGCCACGCCAGACGCGAGGGCCACGGCCACCCACCCCGAGAATCGCTTGCGCGATTTCATAGCAGCCCTCTCATCGTACAGGGAAGGCGAGACCGGATTCCAATGACGGTCGCTCCGCGCCGCCCAGCGCATCCAGCTGCGACAGAACTGTATCGCCTACCGCCAAGGCCCCGCTCGGTCAGCCGCCCGAGCTAGCGCGCAGTCAGCCCGTTACTGCCTCGATCAAGTGACCGCCGTTGACCGTGGGCCTTTCGGCCCGTCCGTTGTGCATGTATGTCAGCCGGTGGTGGTTCAATCCCAGCAAGTGCAGCATGGTCGCGTGAATGTCATGCACGTGATACGGCTTGTCAATCGCCCGGAAACCGATGTCGTCCGTGGTGCCAATCACCCGCCCGCCGGCAATCCCCGCGCCCGCCATCCAGATCGTGAAGCCCCAAGGATTGTGATCGCGGCCGTATTGTTCAGCAGCGAGCTTCAGCGAATTCGTGTCGCTGAAAGGGGTGCGCCCGAATTCCCCGCCCCAGACCACGAGAGTCTCTTGGAGCAGTCCGCGCGCTTTCAAATCGGTCAGCAAGCCCGCGATCGGCTGATCGGAAACCCCGCACCACTTCGCATGATTATCCTCGAGCTTCGAATGCGCGTCCCAGCCGCTCCCGCTGCCGCAATAGACTTCCACGAATCGCACGCCGCGCTCCACCAAGCGACGCGCAAGCAGGCAGTTCGCGCCGAATCGCGCCGAGCGCTCATCCTCCATGCCGTACAGGCGCTTCGTGGACTCGGACTCGCTGTCCAGATCCACGGCTTCGGGAGCCGCTCGCTGCATCCGATAGGCCAGCTCGTAGGTCTCGATGCGCGCCTCGAGTTCGTCCTCCGCAGGCCAGTTGCCCGCATGGTGCCGATTGATCGACCCGAGGAAATCGAGTCGGCTTCGCTGGCGATCATCGGAGACATCCCCGGGCGGCGCCAGGTTCAGAACCGGCGGGCCGTCATTGCGAAAGTGCGTGCCTTGATAAGTGGCCGGCAGGAAGCCCGCACCCCAATTCGTCGGACCTCCGCGGACCCGCTTGTCGTCCGTGAGCACGACAAACGCCGGCATCTCCTCGTTGGCCGTGCCGAGACCGTAAGTCGCCCAGGCCCCCAAGGACGGCCGCCCGGCAAGGATCGATCCGGTATTCATCTGCCGATTGGCACCGACATGGTTCACACCGTCCGACCAGCAGGAGCGGACCACGGCCAACTCGTCGACATGCTCGGCAATTCGCGGATACCAGTCCGAGACCCACAATCCGCTCTGGCCATGACGCTTCCATTGCCGTTGCGACGCCACGATGGGCATCCGATGCGAGCCTGTCGCGCTCGTCACCGGCAGGTTGAACGATGGCGGCGTGACCTGTCCGGCCAGCTTGTCGAGCAAGGGCTTTGGGTCGAACAGATCGATATGACTGGGACCGCCTTCCATGAACAGCCAGATGATCGACTTCGCTCGCGCAAGGTGATGGGATGTCTTCGAGGCCAGTAGGCTCGGCTCGGCGCCAGACGCGCCGTTGCGAGCCAGCAGGTAAGAGAGCGCCACGGCTCCCAGACCGCTGCCCGCCCGCTCGAGAGCGTCCCGGCGGGTGGGTCTTGTATTTCGCTCGGGGCGTCCGTCCACTTGGCGGGTCGCGAACCGCTCCGGGGGTCCGACCTTCGAATTCCGAACAATCATGGCAAGCGGCCTCTAGAAACGATAGGCGAACTCGTTGGAGTTCAGGAGCATCAGGGTGAAATCGCTCAACGCGACCAGGCTCGGGGAATCGCCGGAAGGCACAGGCTCCGCAGCTGCTGGATCGGGATCGATGATCGCTCGCTGGCGGTTCAAGAACGTCAGCGCGGAGTCCCTTTCCCAAGGATTCGGCTTGCGGGAATACGCTAGGCGGTACGCGGTTTCCACTTGCCTGCCTGCGTCCGGTCCGGCTAGCCGCTCGACCCTCTGTGCGAATGCGCGGGCCCACGTCTGGGACTCCGCGGAGTTCAACAGCGTGAGCGCCTGCGGGGCGGTGGTCGACTGATATCGACGAGCGCAGGGTTCGTGCGAGTCCGGAAAGTCAAAGGCATCCAGCATCGGATATGGCGCGTTGCGTTTGACGAAGACATAGACGCCGCGCCGGTAACTGGCAGGCGGTCCGTCGGCTTTCCAGCCGCCCGCCGGCGCGGTCACGCCCTCGGGCAAGGCCGGGAATACGCTAGGGCCTCCGACAATCGGATTCAAGATGCCGGCGGCCGAGAGCGCCGCGTCGCGCACGATCTCGCCTTCCAGTCGCCGGACGGGAAAGTGCCACAAGAGCCGGTTCTCAGGATCCGCGTCCGTGCCTCGGACGGTTGGCATGGCGTCGGCCGAACTCACCTCCGGGGGCCGCTCCCCATTAGCGACACCCGCGCTCTGCCGGTACGTGCCGGAGGTCACGATCAGTCGATGCATGCGCTTCACGCTCCAGCCGCTCTCGACGAACTCCGCCGCCAGCCAATCCAGCAATTCCGGATGCGTCGGCCGCTCGCCCATGACTCCGAAGTCGCTCGATGTAGCGACGATACCGGTCCCGAAATGGTGCTGCCAGATCCTGTTCGCCATCACGCGCGCGGCCAGCGGATTGGCAGGATCGGTCAGCCAGCGGCTCAGGGCAGCCCTCCGGCCCGTTGTCCGCGGCCGCGCGACTGGTTCGATCCGGGCCGGCTCCGGATCGAGAATCGACAGGACTCCGGGCTGGACCTCCTCGAGCGGATTCGTGTACAGCCCGGCACCGAGCACATGGGTCGGCGGCGCATCGGCGCCAACATCGACGATCCCCGTGCCCCGCGCGATATCGGGCGGCTTGAGGTGCTCCAGCTTGGAAAGGGCCTCGTCCAGCTCGTCGAAGCGCTTGCGGTCGTCTGCGCTCAACTTCTTCACCACGCTCCGGAAGGAGCGATCCAGATAGGGTTTCGGACGCAACGGGCAAGTGCCGCAATCCTTGGTCGCGAGCAAGCTCGACATCCATGCCTGAATCGAAGACCGCTCGGCCGCAGGAGTCTTGATAGCTTCGATAACGTAGTCCGGGTAACGCGCCAGCAACTGCTCCGGGGTGTAGTTGCGATGCGGCATCAACAGCTCCGCCATCTCCGCCCAGATCGACTCCGTGGCACTCTCCCAAGCGGCGAGCTCGCGTTCGTGATCGCGACGTTCGGCGGCGGACACGATCGGGAAGCGGTCGTCGTGATTGACGTTCGCGAAGAACGCTTGGAGGCGGTAGTAGTCCTTCTGCGGGATCGGATCGAACTTGTGGTCGTGGCAGCGCGCGCACTCGAACGTCAATCCCAGAAATGTCGATCCGACGACCTTGGTGATGTCGTCAAGCGTCTCCTGGCGAGCCAAGAGGAGGTCCTTCTGGTTGCCCTCTTCCGCGTAGTGCCGATTGAAGGCGGTGGCGATGCGAGCTTCGGTGCTGCCCGGCCACAGCTCGTCCCCAGCGATCTGCTCCTGCACGAAGCGGTCGTACGGCTTGTCTGCGTTGAACGCGCCGATCACGTAATCGCGGTAACGCCAAGCGTTCGGACGCGTCACATCCTGCTCGAAACCGTCGCTCTCCGCGAAGCGGGCCAAATCCAGCCAGTGCCGCCCCCAGCGCTCTCCGTAGTGCGGAGACGCCAGCAGGCGCTCGACGACGCGCTCGTAGGCATCGGGAGCCGAATCGCTAAGGAAGGACTCCACATCGGCGGGAGTGGGCGGCAAGCCAACCAGATCGAAGTAGACCCTCCGAATCAACTCGACCTTGCCGGCAGGGGGCGCTGGGGAAAGGCCCCGGGCCTCCAAGCGAGCGACCACGAAGGCATCGATGGGGTTCGGGACTTGTTGCAGGTCGCGCGTTGCGGGCACGGGCGGACGACGCACCGGCTGGAATGCCCAGTAGCTGCGTTGCTGCGGAGTGAAGGGATCCTTCAGGGCGGATGCGGCGACATTGTTCCCGCCCAGCAGCAAAGGGAGCGAGAGTGCAACGAGCGCACAAAGGCGCAAGTGATGGGAGCTGCGCATGCCGATCCCTGACAAGCCTCGACCCGTCGAGTTCCACTATAGTCCGCTTGGCGCGGAATTGCCAGCACCGAGCCAAGCAGTTCATGGCGTGCAGCCAGAGGTATCCCGGGCAGCGCGGAAATCCGGAGCGGATTGTCGGGGAGGCGGGGCCGCCGTTCGGCTACGCTCTTGGGAACCATGCCCGGCGAGGCGGAATCCAATCCCTACCGGTTGCGGCCGCAATCGATCGCGCAACCACCCCGACGCCTCGGGTCTGTGATCCGGTTCCTCGGGCCGGGCTTGATCCTGACCGCCTCCGTCGTGGGATCCGGCGAATTGGTCGCGACGACCATCCTCGGAGCGGAAAACGGCTTCGCCCTCCTGTGGCTGATCTTGGTGAGTTGCGTCAGCAAGGTCGCCATCCAGCACGAACTCGGTCGCTACGCCATCGCCACCGGTGAAACGACGCTGGAAGCATTCGACCGCATTCCCGGACCGCGCTGGCGACTGAGCTGGGTCGTTTGGTTCTGGGCGCTGCTGATGATTCTGGTGATGTCGATCTGGGGCGGCATCCTCGGCGCGATCGGGGAGATCTTGAATCTCGTGGTGCCCAGCGTCCCTATCGTCGCCTGGGTTTGGGCGGTCAGCCTGGGAAGCATCGTCGTGCTCATTGGCGGGCACTACGTGATGGTCGAGCGCGTCTCGGTCGCGCTCGTTGCGATCTTCACGTTCCTTACCATTGGCTGCGCCGCAATCTTGGTGTCCCGTCCGGAAGCCGTCACATTGAGCGACATCCTCAGCGGACTTACGTTCCAGCAGCCGCAGGGAGGCCTTGGAACCGCCGTGACAGTCTTCGGTATTACCGGTGCCGCCCCCTTCGAACTCGTCGTCTACCCGTACTGGTGCCTGGAGAAAGGCTACGCCCGCTACACCGGCCCGCGGGACGGCACCACGGCTTGGCGGACGAGGGCGCTGGGCTGGTTGCGGGTGATGGGCTTGGACATCCTGAACTCGATGGTGATCTATACCGTCGCGACGATCGCGTTCTATTTCCTGGGCGCGGGCCTGTTGCATGGAACAGGCAGCGTTCCGAGCGGAGCGCAATTGGTGCAAACCCAATCGGTCATGTTCACCGGCACTCTCGGCGACTGGGCATTGATCCCGTTCTATGCCGGGGCCCTAGCGGTCTTGTACTCCTCGCTGTTCACCGGCGTTGCTTCCCTGAGCCGGGTCCTAGCCGACATGTGCGGCGTCGCCGGCTTCATCGATACCTCCGACTACCGGATCCGGCGGAGAGCCGTGCGATGGGCGGTGGTCGGAGCACTCGTGGCTCCGCCGCTCACGTACACGCTCCTCGGCGAACCGGTCCTGCTGGTGAAGATCGGCGGCGGCGCGCAGGCGCTGGGACTCCCCGTGCTAGCGTGTTCCGCTCTCTACCTCCGGTATCGCCGTCTGCCCCACAGCCTGCTCCCGAAGACTTGGATGACGGCCGCTCTGTGGGCGAGCGCGTTCGTTGTCGGCGCGGCGACAGTGTACTGGTGCATCGGGCAGTTCCTGTAAGTGCCAAGCAGCACGCCCGCCTTGGATTCAAGACCGATCAGCGCGGGCCGCCCCGTCGCTTGGTCACGGAAGTCCGTTTTCTCGCTCGCCCATGGCGCGAGACAAGGGGATTCATTGCGTGATCGCAAGCAGCCAGCCGCGCGGATCGATCACGACCCTCGAAGCCGGATTCCGCAACACGACCGAGAACCCCGCTTCGTCCTCGCCTTCCCCCACCGTGACGGCCTTCACCAAGGAACGTCCGGGCAATGTATGCACCTCGACGGGCACCTCCAGCGGGAAGTACCGATCCACGCCGCTCATGTCCACTTGGACCTTGAAATGATGACGCCCGCCCCGGGCCACTTGGCTCCACTTGGCCGATAGCTTGGGAATGCCGGTCCCGTACACCCACTCGTCGAAAAAGTCGCGCAACTCGGGATCGCGATACCCCTCCGGCAGGTATCCGGCGGCGAGTTCGCGAAACCCCTCGGTCGTGACGGAATCGCCCCCCGCGGACTCGCAGAGCGTCCGCAGCATGCCGAAGAATGCTTGGTCGCCGAGGATGCCCCGCAGCATATGCATGATCCATGCGCCCTTCTCGTACACGATCACGCGGTACGCTTCGGGCACCTTGGACGTCCGGAGCCGTCGGCCGAGTACGATCGGGCCGGCGCTTTCGACTGAGTTGCCGTCAGACCTGTCCATGAGGTTGCGCATGAATCCGGCGAGGACCGCATCGCGCTCCTTGATGCCATCCTGCTCTTCCAACCACAGCAAGGACGAATATGTCGCGAGGGCCTCCATGAGCCAAGCGTCGCGGTCCAAGGGGGCGTTCACGACATTGCCCCACCACTGATGCGCGAGCTCGTGCGGGCGCAGCAGATCCGCGTAGAACCGCTGCTGGGTGGGGCTCAAGTTCCGGAGCGGACGGTCGCCCCTGTCGAAGTAGCTCAGGGTCGCCGCGTAGACCAAGCCCGGAAAGCCCTGGCCGAAATCACCGGGCACCGGCGAAATCACCGTGACCGGCATCGCGGGCTCCCCGAATCGCTCTAGGAAGTATCGGAAAGAAGCGGCGCTCTCGTCGGCAATCCTTTCGAGTTCGTCCGCAGGACTCACGGGTGCCGGATTGGGCGTTACCAGCACCGGCGCCGAGCGGCGGTCCCGCCGCCTGCCGGTCAGACTGGTGTCCGGCAGGACGACCGGCACACGGTTCGGCGCGAGGCGGTTCTCGACCCCCTTGGTCGCGCGCACCTCGATCCGGAACCCGTCGACCTCGCGGCTCGCGGCGACGTAATTGCCCAAGTTGAACCCGGCGATGCGAATCGGCTTGCCACTGCGGAACTTCGAGACCCGCATCCCTTCCTTGGTGAAGTCGTCGACGAGCTCTCCGGTCGCGACCAGTTCCAAATGGCTGGGGTAGCGAAAGTTCAGTTCATACTCCGCGGGCTCGTGCCCGAGCCTCGGATACCAGTTCGTCCGGTCACCGACGAAGTAAATCCCGGATCCGGCTTCCGTCACGACCTTGCCCGCGTATTCGAACTCGATCTCCTGTCGATCCGCCACGCGGAAACGTTCAGGAAGAATTGCGACGACGATGGCGAATTCGTCGCGCTTGCGCGTGCCGACTCTCGGCAGGCGCTCTTGGAGAAACTCGACCTCTTCCCCCGACACCCGGACGGACGTAACCTCGAGGCTGTCCGACAGCTCAAACCCGACTGCGTGCGCCTGCGGGTTCGCCAGGGCCAATGTCGCCTTGGCCTTGACGCTCAGATCAAGGCCCGTACCGAGGCGGGCTTCGATGCGATAGTCGCTCAAGTGCCCGATTGCCGTCGGGAGGGCGCGCCGCCTGTTGCGGACGGAGCGCGCCTCGAATCGACTCCATATCTCGTAATACTCCCTGCCGCTCGAGCGAACCAACTGGCCCGCTATGACTTGCTCCGGCAATAGCGGGTCGACCACGATGTCGAACCGTCCCAATACTCCGCCGCGCACGGCCGCGGAGAAAAACCCGTCCTCGCCCGCGGCGCCGGAATAGAGATCAAGCAGTGCCCGCGAAGCGGAACTCTCGATCAAGTTGCGCAGCACGACCGACCACCGGGGCGCGGTACGGGCTCCCTCAATCGGGTCCGGCTTCCAACCGGGCGCGGCTCGGATCGCTGCGTGAAGCTCGCTCGCGGTGTCGTCGGTGAAGAACATCATCGCGTTGCGGAACTTTTCATTGAGGATCGTTTCGCCGAGGAAGCGGGCGACCGACTGGCGCTCGGCAGGGCTTGGCGGGATCAGCAGGACCTCCCCGACATCGGTCGGCTCGGTCGCCACGAAGAGCGCGGCAAGGATCCTCCCGAGCACTGGCTTCGCGAAGACGATGTGCCCGTCCGTGAAATAGAACTTGGCGTCCTCGCGCTCGAGGAATACGTCGCGGACGCGGAAGCAGTTGTCGGGATCGAGTTCCAACCCCTTGATGGCCCGGAGGTCGTCCGCGCCCGGACCGGCGCACAGCACCACCGAAGCGCAGAAGACCGCTACTACCAACCGCGCCGCCACGGACAGGCTCAATCAGCATTGTAGGGGCGGGCGCATGGCGCAGGCTGCCGCTCCGGTTCCGAATCCCTTCGCAGCGTGCAGCAGCTCATGAAACGCACTTGGGCGGTGGGTCGTCTGACAAACCGCAGGACACGGTTCAGTCCCTCAGGAAAGAGATCCAACATGATTCGCAGAGTTTCCAGAATCCTCTCGGCGGCGTCGATCCTGGCGATCGGCATCGCGCAAGCGGAATTGCACCTGCACGAGGACTCCGCCAAGCGCGCCCCCAAGAACGCCAAGGAGGACGTCTCGCAGATCGGCGAGCGCGGGGTCGGCAAGGCCGTCAACTTCTACAGCTTGGAGAAGGAGATCCAGCTCGGCAGGCAACTCGCGGCCGAGATCGAGCAGAACGCCAAGATCGTTGACGACCCGGTCATCGCCGAATACGTCAACCGCGTCGGCCAGAACCTCGTCCGCAATTCGGACGCCAGAGTGCCGTTCACGATCAAGGTGATCGATTCCGACGAGGTGAACGCATTCGCCCTGCCGGGCGGATACTTCTACGTCAACACCGGCTTGATCGAACTGGCTCAGGACGAGGCGGAACTAGCGGGCGTGATGGCTCACGAGATCGCTCATGTCGCTGCCCGTCACGGCACGCGGAGCGCGACCCGGTCGCAGCTGATGCAATACGCCAGCATTCCGCTCCTGTTCATCGGAGGCTGGGCCGGCTACGGGGTGCAGCAAGCAGCCAATTTCGCGTTGCCGATGACGCTGCTCAAGTTCTCGCGCCAGTTCGAGAAGGACGCCGACTTCCTCGGCGTTCAGTACCTGTACAAGACTGGCTACGATCCGGCGTCGATGGTGCAGTTCTTCGAGCGGCTCAAGGCTCGGCAAAAGAAGCAGCCGAACGCCATCGCTCGGGCGTTCAGCTCGCACCCGCTGACGAAGGACCGGATCAAGGCGGTCCAGAAGACCATCAACGAACTGCTGCCCGAGCAGCGGGAATACGCAGTCACCAGCAGCGAATTCGAAGATGTCAAGGCTCGCTTGGCGAAGTTGCGCCAAAGGCGCAAGCCGATCTCGGACGATCCGAACCGTCCCACGCTTCGACGCCGCTCGAGTGACGAGCCGATCCTGCCCGGCGATGTCGACCAAGACGCCGACGAGGACGAGCGTCCGAAGCTAAAGCGGCGCGCGAGCGGTTGAGACGCTCGCGCAGGCTGGCGAGCGGGGTGCTTGCTATCTGGACAGAATCCTACCGAACAGCGATGCCTGTGATGTCACGGCACGGATGCCGCCGATTCCGTGACATGGCGGATCGCGTCGATCACGGCGTCGGGACGGTCATGCTGGATGTAGTGCCCGGCGTCGTCGATCACCCTCCAAACGCTGTTGTCGGACCGCTCGGCCAAGTCCGCCTGCAATGCGTGCCAGGCATCGGCTCGGCGGCGCCCCTCGGTCAAGACCGCCAGCGGCTTGCTCCCGAGGTCCGGTGGATTCGCCCGCAACTGACTCGCGCTCTCCTCAATTTCCCGTAGTTCCGCCGCGGCGGCACGCACGGATCGGGTGGTACGCAGCAACTCCCGCTCGGTTCCTCGGATGGGTGGACTGCGCGAGTCGGGTCTGCCTTGTGGAATTGGGACCAACAGCCGGTGGATGCCCAAAGGCGCGGCGATGCCCAGTCCGATGCCGAGCACCGGCAAGTGCCGCGGATCGGAGACCCGGTGGATTCGGTTCGGATGCGAGGAGTCCACCAACACCATGCCCGCGACATCTGCGGGGTACTTGCTCGCGTAGAACTGCACGACCAGGCCGCCGAAGGAGTGTCCCACCAGTACGTAGGGCGGAGTGATCCCCGCATTCCGCAACATATCCCTCAGGCCGCGGACGATGTTGGCCGCTGTCCGCGGGGGCCGTCCGGTTTCGCTCCAGCCGTAACCGGCCCTGTCGTAGGTGCAAACCCTCGCGAATCGCGCGACCTCGGGAACGACCGCCGCCCACGTCAGCGAGGAACTGGGGAGGCCAGCCTCCAACACGACGGTCGGCTCGCCGGATCCTTCGCATGCCAAATGCATGCGGCGGCCATCGACGCCGATCAATCTGCCGGCAGGCGCGTTCGAGGTCATGGTCTGGTGCGAAAGGATCCACTGCACCGCCAGTGCCAGGCAGAAGGCAGCCAGTACGCCCACCGAAGCCCACAGGGAAACGCGCTTGAGGACTGTCGTGAGGGGGACTTTCATCGCACTTCGAAATAGACACCGACCGGCGGGGTCAAGTCCCGCCAGCCCGCGTTCGCGGTCGGGTCGCCGCCGAGCGGACTTGACCGGCAACCACTGAAACCCATAACCTGCGTACCGTGAGGTTCTGGGGCGGGATCCTTCTAACGCTAGCAGCGACGCTGCATGCCCAAACTGCCGACCGCAGCCCCTACCACGAGTCTCCGAGAGACATCGATGTCGGTCGGGCTTCCTTCCGCCTGCGTTGCTCGGCATGTCACGGCATTCACGCCGAAGGCGGCCGAGGCCCCGCGCTCAACCGTGGCGAGTTCAACGCTGGCGACACGGACATGGACATCTACCGAGTCATCGCTCAAGGCGTCCCCGGCACGGAAATGCCCGCGTTCGGCAGCCGCAACACCGAAGACAACATCTGGAGAATCGTGTCGTACCTCCGGACATTCGAGCCGAGCGGCGGGGAGGCTGTCGGCGGTGACGCGAGCAACGGCGAGAACGTGTTCTGGAACGCAGGAGGTTGCGGAGCGTGCCATCGCGTCGGGCGGCAAGGGGGTGCCTTCGGACCGCCGCTCGATCGCATCGGGAGGTCCAGGAGCGTCGCCCACCTGCGCGAATCGCTCCTTGCACCGGATCAAGATCTACCGCCCGGGTACTACTTGGTGGAAGTCGTGACCGCCGACGGGGATACGGTCCGCGGGATCGGCTTGGGCTATGACGATTTCTCGGCGCAGTTGCGGGACTCTGCCGGACGCCTTCACTCGTACCTTCGGGACGACGTACAGTCCATCAAGCGAGAGTTCGCGTCGCTCATGCCGGGAAACTACGCCGAAACGCTATCCGAAAAGCAACAACGGGATCTCATCGCATACATGCAGAGCCTCCGCGGCGAGGACACGAATCCATGACATTCATCCGCATTCTCGGCACGCTGCTCGTCTGGGCGCTGGCTGCCTCCGCGCAAGTCGACCGGGCGACTCTGCTCGGTTCCCAGGCAGATGACGAATCGTGGCTGATGTACGGCCGCAACTACTCGGCATGGCGGTACTCGGGCCTAGACGAGATCGACACGGGGAACGTGCATCGCCTCGTGCCCGCGTGGATCTTCCAATCGGATGTCAGCGGGAAGTTCCAGACGACTCCACTCGTGCGGGATGGCGTGATGTACGTGACGGGCCCGTCAAACCACGCTTGGGCTCTGGACTTGAAGACCGGCCGAGAACTCTGGCACTACTCCGAGCCGGTGCCGGACGACTGGACGGGTTGCTGCGGCAGGCCCAACCGCGGGTTCGCGATGCTCGGGGACCGACTCTTCAAGGTCAATGCCCAAGCAACCCTCGTAGCGCTCGACGCGACCACCGGCGACGTGATCTGGGAGGTCGAAGCCGCCGATTACCGCAAGGGCTACTCCAATACGGTCGCGCCTCTGATCGTCAAGGACATGGTGGTCATCGGGATCGCCGGCGCGGAGTTCGGCACGCGCGACTTCATCGATGCATACGACGCCGAAACCGGGGAACGCGTTTGGAGGTTCTGGACGGTGCCCGGTCCGGGCGAGCCCGGAAACGAGACTTGGGGAGGCGATTCGTGGAAGCGCGGCGGCGCGTCGACCTGGATCACTGGAAGTTACGACCCGGAACTCGACCTGATCTATTGGGGCACGGGGAATCCGGGTCCCGATCTCGACGGAGACCCTCGCCCCGGGGACAACCTCTACAGCGATTGCATGGTCGCCCTAGATGCCGAGACCGGCGAACTCAAGTGGCACTTCCAATTCACGCCGCACGACGTGCATGACTGGGACTCGGTTGCCGACCCGGTACTTGTGGATGTCGAGGTCGAAGGCAGGTCGCGGCGGGCGCTGGTCCAAGCCAACCGGAACGGGCACTTCTACGCGCTGGACCGGGCAACCGGCGAATTCTTGCTAGCGCGGGCATACACGCAAGTGGACTGGACGGACGGAATCGATCCGAAAGGGCGACCGATTCCGATTCCCGGACATGACCCGACCGACGAAGGAACGTTGACCTGCCCGGGCATGGGCGGCGGCCACAATTGGCACGCGACTTCCTACAGCCCGCAGACGGGCCTCTACTACTTCAACAGCGGTGACGGCTGCCAGATCTATCACAAGTCCACGCAAGAGTTCGTGGAAGGGGAATTCTACTTGGGCAGCGCCATGGAGAACGTTACCGGCGCGCCTCGGGAGGGCTCGATACTGGCAGTCGAGCCGAGTTCGGGCCGCACTCGCTGGCGCTTCCCGCTGGTGAGCCCGCCCAGCAGCGGATTGCTGTCGACGGGAGGCGGACTGGTCTTCGCTGGATCCAGAGAAGGATACTTCTTCGCGCTCGACGCGTCGGAGGGGAAAGCACTTTGGAGATTGCGGCTCGGCGGTCCGGTCCAAGCGCCGGCAATCACGTATCGATTCGACGGTCGACAGTATGTCGCTACAGCCGCCGGAACATCCCTGTTCGTGTTCGCCTTGCCCTAGGACTGAAGGTCCTGGTAGCTCAGGAGACTTCACGGAGCCAAGTGTCCACCGCGCTTTCGGCAAGTCGCGCAGTCTTCGCGTGTCGGGGCAACTGTCGCGCCACTCGTGGAAGTCGAAGATCCACTGACCATCCAGCGCCCAGATGATTGACCGCGCGATTTCTCGTGCCGGGATCAACGGTGAAACGGGGAGGCGTACGATCGCTTCCTCGCGGGAAGCGGGGATCCGCTACTTCCCGGCTAGCCACCGAGAGGTATCTTCGAGCGCCATCCCAAATCTATCCAGAGCCATGTCGATCTCGCGCTCCTTGATGATCAGCGGCGGCGAGAACGCCATCGTATCGCCTAAGGCCCTGACGACCAAGCCGTGTTCCAGCGCGTACTCCATGCAACGGGCACCGACGCCCCGCTCGGACGGGAATGGGGTTCGCGTCGCCCGGTCCGCCACGAGTTCGACCGCGGCGATCAAACCGACCCCGCGAATCTCCCCGACCATCGGATGATCGGCGAAGCGTGATCGCAGGCCGTCTTGGAGCCGCGGCGCCACGCGCCGGACATGCTCTCCGATGTCCTTCTCGTCGTATATCTTGAGACATTCCAGTGCGACCGCTGCACACACCGGATGGCCGGTGTACGTGAAGCCGTGCGCGAACACCCCGATTTCATCGCTCCCTAGCACTAACGTGCGGTAGACCTTCTCGTTCACCATCACCGCCGAGATCGGGAGATACCCGGAAGACAGCTGCTTCGCGGTGGTCAGGATGTCCGGTCGCATGCCGAAAGTCTGCGAGCCCCACATCTCCCCAGTACGCCAGTAGCCGCAAATCACCTCGTCGGCGACGAGCAGGATGTCGTACTTGTCCAGGACTCGCTGAACCCTCTGGAAGTACCCTCGGGGCGGGAGCACGGCGCCACCAGCCCCCATGATCGGTTCGGCCATGAATGCCGCGACGGTCTCGGGGCCTTCTTCGACGATTTGTTTCTCCAGCTCGCTGGCGAGCCGCGCGGCGTAAGCCTCTTCGGTCTCGCCGGGCCGACCGTCGCGATAGTAGTGCGGGCGCGAGGCATGGATCACGTTCGGGATGGGCAGGTCGAACTTGAGATGGTTTCTGGCGATCCCGGTCAGGCTCGCCGCACCCACCGTCGTACCGTGAAATCCGTCGCGGCGGGTGATGATCTTCTTCTTCGCAGGCCTGCCCGAGGCGTTGTTGTAGAACCGCACCATCTTGATGACGGTATCCGCCGCGCCGGACCCGGAATTCGCGAAGAAGACCTTGGACATCGGCACGGGAGCGAGCGCTAGCAAGCGCTCCGCCAGCTCGATCGCAGGGCCGTGGCTACGTGACGAGAACAGGTGCATGTACGGCAGCGACTTGAGCTGCTGGTATGCCGCGTCGGCCAAGCGCCTCTCGCTAAAGCCGAGGGAGACGCACCAGAGCCCGGCGGCCGCCTCCAAGTACGCCTTGCCTTGCTCGTCGTAGACCCACACGCCGTCGCCCCGCACGATGACTAGCGGGCCCTGAGCTTCGTGCGTGACTGGATTCGTGAACGGGTGCAGCAGGCTGGCTACGTCCCGTTGCTCATTGGTTTCGAGCATCTCTAGTGAGTATATGGGAAGGATACGGCCTCCAAATCAGAGCCGCAGGGATGTGTGGACCAGCAGCAATTCGTTCGGAACGGTCGCTCGAAGCGAGACGATTGGCCAAGGCACGCTCCAAGCGAGAGCCAGCGATCGTCCACTGTTGCTGCCGCACGATGCGATTTGACGACCGATCTGGCCGGCAGGCCGTAGACCGGAGCCGTAGGTGACGCATGGAGCCTTGAAGCGCACCCGCGAGACTGCCGAACCACAGACCTCGGGGTATCGACCCGGAGGCACTCAGCGCGCTGTCTTTGGCTGACAGCAAGCGACCAGTCGTACCGGCCAATCGGGAACGTCGCAGCGATCCGCTAGGTCTCGAACCTGCTCGCGAATTCAACCAACCGTAGCGCGTTGAGCACGATCGGCATGTCTTCCATCGAACCGTCAGCACCGTACACACCGCCGCCGTGCTCTCGGTGACGCTCGATCACGCCGCGGGCGTGCTCCAGTTCCTCCTCGGTAGGCATGAAGGCACCATTGATCACCGATACCTGGCCGGGATGGATGGCCGCCTTGCCCGTGAACCCGAAGCGCCGTGCCCTCTGCGAGGCCTGCCTGACCACATCCATGTCACCGTACTCCATGGTTGGCGAATCGAAGGCCTCCCGCCCCAGAGCGCGTGCCGCGTTGACGACACTGCTGCAAGCGAACGCTAGCTCCGGGTCGCCGTCGCTACGGCGCACCCCCGCGCGGGCCGAGTAGTCCTCCGCGCCGAACATCAACCCTGCAACTCTTTTCGAACGCTCAACCACCTCGGCCACCCGCAGCACACCTAGCGGTGATTCGATTAGCGCGATCGCGCGCATCCGCTCCGGGAGCCCGGCTAGCGCGTGCTCAACATCGCTCGCCCCTTCGCATTTCGCGATCACCACGCCCCCAGGGGAGCATTCCTTGATCGCTTCTCGGTCGGCGCGGGCCCATTCGGTCCCGACAGGGTTAGGCCGCACGAACACGGTCTTCCCCCCATCCAACAGGGCGGGCATCGCCGCTCTGGTCGCTATCCGCGCCGCGGCCTTGCGATCCGGGGCTACAGCGTCTTCCCAGTCAATGATGAAGGCATCCGCTGGCAGACCCAATGCCTTCGATAGCTTCTTGGGGCTGTCACCCGGTACGAACAGAATGCTGCGAAACACGAAGTCGGACATCGGTCTCCGTCTCGATTCATAATGGTCTGCCAGCGGCCGCCACGTGCAAGGTGCGGTCGGGGCGAATCAATTCTAATGCCATACGGACGCTACTTTGACGAGTTCGAGGTCGGCCAGTCCTTCAAGCACTGGCCCGGACGAACCATCAGCGAGGCGGACGCCACTTGGTTCTCGTTGCTTACGATGAACCAGCACCCCGTCCATATCGATGCCCACTACGCCGCTGGCACGCAACACGGTCAGCGCTTGGTCGTGGGCCCGCTGGTGTTCAGCATCGTCGTCGGCATGAGCGTGGCGGACGTGAGCGGACGGGCGATCGCCAACCTAGATTACAGCGAGGTCAAGCATGTCGGGCCGGTGTTTCACGGCGACACCATCTACGCCGAGAGCCGGATCGCAGACCTTCGGGAATCCACATCGAAACCCGACCGGGGGCTGGTGTTCGTGGAGAGCCGCGGCTTCAACCAGCGTGGCGAGACGGTCCTGACCCTGAAGCGAACCGTCCTCGTGCCCAAGCGGCCGGACGATAGCCAATGACTTCTGCATCCGCCAACGAGCACCGGCAGATCCGCGACGCCGTGCGCGAGGTGTGCGCGGACTTTCCCGGGGAGTACTGGCGAAAGCTCGATGAGATCCAAGGCTATCCCACCGCGTTCGTCGAGGCGCTGACCCGAGGGGGTTGGCTCGCGGCCCTGATACCCGAGCGGTACGGAGGAGGAGGCTGCGGAATCGCCGAAGCGAGCTTGGTCATGGAAGAGATCAATGCCTCGGGAGGCAACGCCGCAGCATGTCACGCCCAGATGTACATCATGGACGTGCTCGTCCGGAGGGGCACCGAAGAGCAACGGGGGCGATACCTCCCCGCCTTGGCCGAGGGCAAATTGCGGCTCCAAGCGTTCGGCGTCACGGAGCCCACGACCGGCTCCGACACCACCCAGTTGCAGACGCGAGCGGTGCGATCCGGCGACCGCTACATCGTGCATGGACAGAAGGTCTTCACGTCGCGCGTCGAACACTCGGATCTGATGCTGCTGCTGGCTCGCACGACTCCAGCGGATCAAGTTCGCAAGAAGACCCAAGGGCTCTCGATCCTGCTCGTCGATCTCAACGAGGCGGCCGGCCGCGGGATCGAAACGCGCCCGCTGAGGACGATGCTCAACCACCACACGTGCGAGGTCTTCCTTGACGGCCTCGAAGTTCCGGCGGCGAATCTCATCGGCGTCGAGGGCGAGGGCTTCGGAGCACTTCTGGACGGACTCAACGCGGAACGCATCCTGATCGCGGCCGAATGCGTCGGCGACGGCCGGTGGTTCACTCGCAAGTCCTGCGGCTACGCGAACGAGCGCGTGGTGTTCGGCAGGCCCATCGGCCAGAACCAAGGCATTCAATTCCCGATCGCGCAGGCTCACGCTCGGATCGAAGCCGCCGATTTGATGCGGATCAAGGCTGCGGAGCTATATGACACCGGTCAGCCGTGCGGACCGGAGGCCAACATGGCTAAGCTGCTGGCGGCGGACGCCTCGTGGGAAGCCGCCAACGCCTGCCTCCAAACGCACGGCGGCTACGGGTTCGCGGCGGATTACGATGTCGAACGCAAGTTCCGCGAGACGCGTCTCTACCAAGTGGCGCCGGTCTCAACGAACCTGATCCTGACGTACGTCGCCGAAAAAGTCCTCGGGCTGCCCCGGTCCTACTGACAGGCCTCGGCAAAGGCGGATTCCAGATCGCCGAGGCCGTCCTCCAGGCCGCCGTCGATCTCGATGCGCATCACCCGGCGGCCGGACTGCATCAACACGTCGAAGTCGCCAAGTGCCTGCGCTCTCTTGACGACCCCGAACGTCATGCCGCTTGCCGACTGCGGCACGCGTAGCGCCGGCCCGTCGTCGCAGTCGATCTGGATGAACACTCCGTTGTCCGCGCCGCCCTTGTGCAACTGCCCGGTGGAGTGCAGGAAGCGCGGTCCGAATCCCACGCACGTGGCGTTTGGACGCGAAGCGCGGATCAGCGCGCGAATCCGTTCAATCGCCGCGGTCGTCTCGGTGTCGCGCCTGACGAATGCCAGCAGGGCGATGTAGTCGGTATCGCGCACCGTGTCGAGGTGGGACCGCAGTAGCGAGGGAAGCGCTCGCTTGTCGCTGGATTCAAGCACCGCCGAAGCATGCGTCGGAGACGCGAACAGGCGGCATCGCGAGCCCTCGTAGAACGGTTCGTCCTCCGGTAACGCCCCGCGCTCCTCGTACTCGGCGGTCAGCCGACGGGCGGCGACCTTGGCTGACTCTACATCCGGCTGGTCGAACGGATTGATCCCCAGCACGGCACCTGCCACCGCCGTGGCTACCTCCCAGCGAAAGAACTCCTGCCCGATGGACTCAACTCCCCGCATCGAGATCCGCACGACCGGGTGACCGAGGCGCGCTAGCTCATCGAGCGCGGCGTCACGCCGCGGATCAGATTCGGTTTCCAGGCTGATCGAGGCAAATACGCGATCCTTGCCGTAGCGGTCCGGGGCCTGAAGATCCTCGCCTTCGACAGGCACGATGCCCGTGCCGTTCTTTCCCGTGGATTCGGCTACGAGCTGCTCTATCCATGTCCCGAGCGAGCCGATGCCGGGCGAGCAGACGAATGTGAGCTTGTCGCGCCCGGCGAGCGCGGCAGCGCCGATCAACAACCCGAGTCGCAGCCCGGGATTTCCGGCGCAATCCGACCCGTCCGCGCAAGCGGAATGCATCAGGCGCGCGTTCCGCAGGAGCGTCCGGACATCCAAGCCCATCACCGCCGCAGGCACCATCCCGAAGTTCGACAAGGCCGAATAGCGTCCGCCGATCTCCGGGACGCCATGGAACACGTCGGCAAACCCCGCCTCGTTCGCGTGCCGCTCGAGCTTGGACCCGGGATCCGTGATCGCGACGAATCGTTCGGCCGCCCGGCGAGGATCGAACGAGTCCGCGAGACGATCCAAGAAGTGACTCGTAAGTAGTGAAGTCTCGATCGTCGACCCGGATTTGCTTGCCGACAGAAACAGCGTGGACTCGATCTGAATCGATTCCTCGCACGTTTGGACCTGCGCCGGATCCGTGGAATCGACCACTCTGAGATCCGGGTAGCCGGCCTGCCGGCCGAAGCAATGCCCCAAGACCTCCGGGCAAAGGCTGGAACCTCCCATACCGAGCAGGACGGCGTCGCTGAAACGTCCCTTGATCCTCTCCTGAAGCGCGACGAGATTCCCGATTTCCGCCAGTTGCCCGTCAATGACCGTCAACCACCCTAGCCAGTCCGATTCGCCCGTCGCGGTCCACAAACTCGCGTCGCCGGACCAGAAGCGTGCCATGCGGCCTTCCGAGGCCCAACGCTGGCACAGACCCCCAACTTCCGCTTGCAACGAGGCGGGAATCTGCTCGACCTGGGGATTCAAGCTTGTTGCCACTGCGACCCTCCGACAGCGGACTCGCAGTCCACAATGCCTCTGGGAATCCTGAGCGCAACCGAGCGACGGAGACTGCGGGGCGGTCGGGGCGTCATCGGCGGCGACCGAACGCCCATTGGACGCCCGACCCGCGACCGTAGCGAACCGGCACCCGCTCGTTCCGCCATCGTATCACCGTCTCGCGAGGTGCCGGACATCTGGCTCGTCAGCGTTAGCCGAACGAGAGCGGTACGGAGAGTCGCGGCCGCCACCACTTGCGTCCGCCGTTCGGGCGTTTGGGACACGATATCCAAGGGTGGTAGTCTAGTGGATGAGTTGGATGCGCGGAGGGATACGCTGTTCTGGTTCGATCTACCATGATGCGATACTTGTCTTCGAAACTGAGAGGGAAGGCAGTCTGCATCGGATTTCACGATTTGAAGAGCGGATCGAGAGCCTAGTTTGGAGGGCGTGACAAGACCGAGGCACGAGGGAGTTTTATCGTCAGCGACTTCGTGTGGGGCAACCCGTTGCGGCAAGGCGCGATTCAAGAATTCCCCGCGACACAACGCGACAGAGAGGAAACAATGGTCCAGGAAGAATCGAACGCACGGCCGCGGTTGGAGCCACTGGGTTGGGACTATGACGGTCTGCCGACTCCCCAAGTCGATGGACATGCAGTGGCCACGCTTGCGCGTAACGAGCGCGGGCGCGACCTGATCGTGGGCGACGTGCATGGCCAGCGCGCGACCTTCGAGCGCCTTCTTGAGATCGTGAAATTCGATCGGCAGGGAGGAGACCGGATCCTGATGCTGGGAGACCTTATCGATCGGGGGCCGGACTCCGACGGGATGCTCGAGTGGCTGCTGCGAGACGACCTCTTCTGTATTCGGGGCAACCACGAGCAGCTCATGCTGGACGCACTCAACGGGAACAAGTACATCCAAGAACTCTGGACCGAGCACAACGGGGGCATGTGGTCGTTCACCTTGACGGACGAACGGCGAGCCGCCTGGCACGAGGCCTTGCGTCCACTGCCGATGGCCTTGGAAGTCGACACCGCCGGCGGCAAGGTCGTGTTGGTTCATGCGGAGATACCGGTCGAAACGCCTTGGTGGGCGTTCCGGGCTTGGCTCGAGGAGGGCGACCGCAACGCCGGAATCCGCGCGCTGTGGAATCGGGTCCGGGTGTTCAGCGAGGAAGAGGATTCCGGCGTCCCCGATGTGTGGCGCACCTTCCACGGGCACACGCCGCTCAGACAAACGAAGCATGTCGCCAATATTTCTTGGATCGACACGGGAGCCGCTTACCCGGATCGATACGATGGAGCAGCCATCAGTTGCGTCGTGATCGAGCCAGACGGGACTGCCCGCGACCCTGTCCAGGCGAGAGTCAACGAAGCGTAGCGTGCGGCTTCCGGCGAGAGACGATTGGGTGCCCGCCTCGAGATCGGCTGCGCAGGGTTCGGGAGATCTGGTTTCGGATCGGGACCAGCGCGTCGCGGCGCCCGCGGCCCTCGCCGTCCGCGCCGTTGGATAATGGTGCGACATGATCCGTAACGATTGGACTCGGGACGAGATCCGTCAGATTCACGACCTTCCGTTCCCGGATCTCCTGTACCGGGCCCAGACCGTCCATCGAGCGCATCACGATCCCGGCACTGTCCAAGGCTGCGCGCTCCTGAGCATCAAGACGGGAGACTGCCCCGAGGATTGCGCGTATTGCCCGCAGTCCGCCCACTACAAGACAGACGTTGAAGGCGAGTCACTCCTCAGCGTGGATGCCGCGCTAGCGAAGGCGCGGCAGGCGCGCGCCGAGGGCGCCACCCGCTTTTGCATGGGCGCGGCATGGCGGGACGCTCCCGAAGGCGAGGATTTCGACAACGTGGTCGAGATGGTGCGAGGCGTCAGGGCGCTAGGGATGGAGGCATGCTGCACGCTCGGCATGCTCAATCAGGAGCAGGCGGACCGGCTGGCCGAAGCAGGCCTGACGGCGTACAACCACAACCTTGACACGAGCCCGGAATTCTATGGTCGGATCATTTCGACGCGTACCTATCAAGAGCGGTTGGACACGTTGGAGCGCGTACGACGGACTGGCGTAACCGTTTGTTCCGGCGGAATCATCGGCATGGGCGAGAGCGTCGAGGACCGCTTGGGGCTGCTGGAGCAGCTGGCACGCCAGGACCCCCATCCCGAGAGCGTCCCGATTAACAGCTTGGTTCGAGTCGCGGGCACGCCGTTGGCGGACCAACCCGCTGTCAGTGCGCTGGAATTCGCACGGGTGATCGCCACGGCCCGAATCCTCATGCCAGCGAGCATGGTACGGCTCTCGGCAGGCCGTCTGGAACTGTCCGAAGAGGGGCAGGCACTGTGCTTCTTAGCCGGTGCGAATTCGATCTTCCTCGGCGAGAGACTGCTGACCACGCCGAATCCAGAGGAATGCCAAGACCGCAGTCTGCTGGCAAAGATGGGTATGCGGCTTTGCGAGAAACCGGTGACTCAGTCAGTCGCATAGTTCGGGCGACCGGCTCCGTGGCCTGCAAGACAGGATCGGTCGATGCACTGGAAGAGCGCATCCGGTCGCAACTCGATCAGCTAGTTGCCTCCGGTTTGCGCCGGTCGCTCGAGGAGCCTCGCGGCATCGACCTGTGCTCGAACGACTACTTGGGATTCGCACGAGATCCGCGCATACGAAGTCGATTCGCACGGGCAGTCGAATCACTAGGAGTCGGTTCTACGGGCTCGCGGTTGCTCCGCGGCCATCGCGAGGCGTTTCGCCTGATCGAGGAGCGATTCGCTCGCTTCAAGGGCACGCCTGGCTCCCTTTACTTCGGAAGCGGATGGGCCGCAAATCTCGGGGTGCTCTCGACTTTCTTGGCGGATGGTGACGTCGTGTTCTCCGACTCGCTTAACCATGCCAGTCTGATCGACGGGATGCGCCTCTCGAAGGCCCGCCGCGTCATCTACCCGCATTGCGATGTGGACGCCCTTGGCCGGCTGCTGGAATCCGAGCCATGCGGCGGCCAGCGGTTCGTTGTCACCGAATCGCTGTTCAGCATGGATGGCGACCGCGCCCCGCTGCAGGCGATCGCCGGTTTGCGATCGAACCACGACTTCGCCCTCGTAATTGACGAAGCCCACGCGATTGGCATGTACGGGAATTCGGGGAGCGGTTTGATCGAAGAGATCGGCTCCGCAGACAGCGTGTTCCTTTCCGTCAACTCCGCCGGCAAGGCACTCGGAGTGACCGGTGCCTTCGTGTGCGGGCCGCACTGGGCAATCGACTACTTGATTCAGGCGGCTCGCCCGTTTGTCTTCTCCACCGCTCCGCCGCCGGCGGCCGCCGAGGCACTTGACGAAGCACTCGACCTGCTCGCCAAGGAACCGCAGCGCCGCACACGAGTCCGGGCTCTAGCGAAGCTTTTTCGGGAACAACTCGGTCTGGGCACGGACGACTCGCCGATCGTGCCACTGATCATCGGAGACAGCCGCGTCGCGGTAGAAGTCGCTCGTCGGCTGGGCGAATCCGGATTCGACGCACGCGCCGTCCGCCCGCCGACAGTGCCGGAAGGCACCGCCCGCTTACGGGTCTCGCTCAACGCGGACCTCACGGCAGAGGACATCTCGCGATTCGTGCGGCAACTGCAATCCATCCTCAAGGAAGTTGACCTGTGCCTGGGATATTCGTAACGGGAACCGACACCGGTGTCGGAAAGACTGTGGTTTCGAGCATGGTCGTCGCCGCACTGCGGCAATTATGCACGGTCGGCTACTGGAAGCCGGTCCAGACCGGCATCGAGCTTGACGACGACACCGCGGAAGTCCGCCGATTGGCGCGGTGCGTGAACAGCGAGATCGCCAGCGACGGTATCCGCCTGGAACGTCCGTTGTCTCCGCATCTCGCCGCAAGGCTGGCGGGGCGGCCGTTCGCGATTCCCGACTTGATCGCGACCTGGCAGCGGCTGCCATCGGGGCGGTTCTGGGTTGTCGAAGGAGCTGGCGGACTGCTTGTTCCGCTGAATGACCACGAGACGATGGCCGATTTCGTTGGAGCGCTCGGCTTGCCGGCCCTAATCGCCTCGAGATCCGGCCTAGGCACGATCAACCACACCTTGTTGACGCTGGCCGAGCTGCGGCGTAGATCGATTCCGGTCGGGGGCGTGGTGATGGTCGGCACGCCGAATTCCGAGAATCGCGCCGCCATCGAGAAATACGGCGAGACGCGGGTCCTCGCGGAGCTTCCGGTCATGGAGCCGCTAGACGCGGCCTCCGTCGCGGCTCAAGCGCGGAGCGCCGCTCCTGCATTGCGACACCTGTTGGTGCCAGCTGACGAACCTAGTCGATCCATGCCCTGAAACGAGCGTCCAAGTTGCATTAGACCGCAAGAGCTGTTGCCAATCCGAGGTGGTCCCGCAGGTGGCCCACAATGCACAGCTCGGCACTACTCGCGCTGCCGTAGGAAATTGGACTGATTGCTCGGATGCGAGGATCCTGAAGTCGGCCGCGGGAGTCTGGGCCCTCGCCGAGCAGAATTCGTTGAGCAGGGGCTGGAGGCTCCACCGTACACCCTTCCGGCGAGTTGTTGACGTAGCGCGTAGCGCGGGCCTATTGAGGGGCGGGCAGCGATCCTTTGAGAATCCGGCGCCGGGCCCCGTCGGGCACCGCTGCTGGAGCAGCTCAAAGCGAGCTCCGCGCACTTCTCGGGTACTGCTCTACACGCACGCGCCGCCGCGCTCCCCGCAAAGTCATTGATTCACAAGGCCATATCACGAAGCCGCCACCGCCCGCAGAGGTCGTGTCTGAGTCTCGCGTCTCCAAGAGGTAGCGTGTACGATAAGGATACGGGCTTTGGGATGCCTCGTGCCGTGACGCTTTCCGAGGAAACCTACCAGCGATGGAAGCAGCTCGCACTAGAGTTGTGTCGGGTAGGAGGATGGCCGAGGGATCTGATCCACTTGCTAGGACTCTCTGAGGAAGAGTGGCAAAGCTTCATGGACGCTGTCCACGAGCATGCTCAACCGCGCAAGCGAGTGGAGGGCAACCCGATACTGATCCCGTCGACGAGCCCGACCTCCTACATTTCCTTTCGGCGTGCGCTCAACCTCAGCCTACCGGGAGAATACACTGGTGATCGGCATTTCCACGATTACTTTTTCGGTTACGTCGAACCGACCGTCAGCCCACTGGCCGGACCCAGCGGAATCGTCGACAGTACTCCTTGCCTTGGCACCAAGGGTGTGCGTGACATGGGCAGGATCATTGCCGCTCGTAAGATCCAGCCCTACAGTGGCCCGGTCTATGTCGCGAATCACTACCGCGCACTTGCGGATATTGCACTGGGGTCGTTGGTAAATCGACCGCTGGAAGAATTGTGGGACATTGAACCAAGGGACATTCTGTCAGCTTGGGAGGTTAATGACATGCTGAACAGTGAGGAAACTGAGATAGATCACTTGATCGAAGAATACTTGCGACCGTTGCGGTCTCAACTAGATGGTGTGCGCAAGAAGGCTTATGATCTGTGGCTACCGACAATAACCGTTTGCACCTAACTGATCAGGAAGTGCTCGTGGAGGGCGTCATGCGGGACGTAGTAGCGCGTGTGCAGGATGCTGGATTCGTCTTGAGCGATAGTTCTACAGGCGGAGGACCATTAAGTTCAAGTACATGCCGAAAGTTGAATTCACCCGACCCTCGACCGCCCCTGCAGATCATGAGTGGCGTCTAGCGTGATAATCACCCTGTCACATGCCCCAGATGTCGATCCACTGACCCGTTCTGGCCTGTTGGCGACGGTGGAACACCTTCTCGTCCCAGCCCCGGCTGGTGCTGCGGTCAAAGATCACCAGATGGACCTCGACCGCGGCGCATCGCGCCATATAGAACGAGGTTTGCTCCAAGCCCTTGTCGATGGTCGACTGCAAGCTACCGTAGCGCATCTTGCATTCGATGACATAGTGTTGTTTCCTCGTACCCTGTGGCCAGAACACTAGGATGTCGGTGCGACCCCGACCCAAGCCGTATTCCCGCTCCACGATCCCACCACCGTTGATGATCCGCTGCAAGAAAGCGTGCAGGAGCAACTGCGAACCCGCTTCCTTGTACTCCATGCGCTCCACCCAACTCTCGGAGTGTTTGCGGAAAAACTCTTGGAATGCGGCAAGTAGCTTGCCCAATTCCAAGCGTCCCTCAGGATCCACGTACCATGTTCGCTCGTGAGTGATGCGCGACTGTGCAGCGGCTGTCAGCTCGCGCGGCACGACCTCCGCATAGATCGGGTTGGCGATGCGCAATGGATCATCCACCGCGATCAGGCCGAGATCGCGGACATACTCGATGTCGCGTTGCGAGAACTCAAATTCGTCGCCGCCGCTCAGCAGCGGTTCAATCACGCGCCGCACGCGGTCCTCGTTGAGCTTATCCGCAAGTTGGTCCAAGTGAGTCTCACGCCTCAAAATGAGGCGCTCCTGCACATCGGCGAAATCGTCCGCGAGGATCCGTCGCGAGCGATCCCTCCCAGCCTTGCTTCTAAAGCAGGCCCCCCGACCAAGGGCATTCACTAGCCATGGCTGGCCTTGTGTCCGTGACCACACCGCATCAAGGGCCTCGGCCGAGAACTCCTGGCCAGTTTCTGCGGTGTGCTGTGCGAAAAGAGCACCGACCTCGTCTCGCGAGAAGTCACCGAGGCGTAGCGACTCGGCCTTGATGTTGAAGGGACTCCCCCCGGCACCGGTTCGGTATTCGCGAACATCTCTCAGACCGCACAGCACGATGCTCTGTGGGAAGTGCTGTGGGCGCGAATAATAGCCAGCACGCACCTGTTGAAAAACGGCAAGCAGTGAATCCCCTGACAAAGAGTCGATTTCGTCGATAAGCAGCACGAGTGGCCTCGGATCGGACTCCGCCCAGCCTTGGAGTGCCGCCCTCAGAGCTCGCTCGGAACCGTCACGCGCCGCGATGGCCTGCCGATTGTTCGCGAGGAACTCATCACCCAGCGTAGAACTCGCTTGGGAAGCCAGTTCCGAAAGAATCGGCCTTATGGCCCTGTCGACATCGTTGCGAGCGGTTCGGCCGTACTCAAAGGTAGCGTAGACGCAACGAAACGCCCCTGTGCTGTTCAACAGGTCGCGTAGCGCGAGCAGCGTGGACGTTTTGCCGGACTGCCGCGGCGCGTACATCACGAAGTACGTCCTTTCGTGAATCAACGCGAGCACATCTTCTAGATCCAGGCGCTCTAGAGGTGGAATGCAGTAGTGCCATGTCGGCTCGACCGGGCCCGCTGTATTGAAGCTGCGCATTGGGTCGCTAGGACTTCATTCCGATTGAGGTCGGAGTATCCAAAGCCCCTTCCACCATCATCGCAACTGCGGTCGGAGGGTCTGATGATGAATGATCCGACAACAGTATGTCGACCCAAACGTGATTGGGTAGAGCGGGACGAGCCTCCGCAGTTGATTTCGAGCCACACGCTCCCTGCGAACTCTTCCCGTCCGTACGAACCATCACCGGCTGTCGATGTGATGAAGCTGGCCTTCTCGCCATAGGCACGAGCCGCGGAGTCCAACGAGGTTCCAGCCGAGCTGGTCGCAACCACGAGGTCATCGTGGACACGGGAAGGAGACGCTCTACGAGGCCTTCGGTGTCGCGCCTCCGGCCGCCCCCTGGGGAACGAACATGAGCACTTGCCATGAGACGTGACACCACCCCGCGGCGCGGCGCCAAGCGAACTCTTCGCGGGGCCGTGCCCTGCTCACAATGACTCATGGCGGCTGGGCCAGCGCATGCGGGCGAATCGCTACAGCCATGCCGATTGCGGGTTGGTCGCGATCGGAGGGTATGCTCATGAACCCTGCAATCTGAGCGCCGCTGCCGTGGGTATCGTGGACCCGGCGACTCGTGACACGGCACCACCAAGTTGTCAAGTGCTCTTGAGAAAGCCTGTGCGTGGCTGTGCATCTTGAGCTGTCGACTCACCGGATCGAACGATGCTCGTGGAGCCGCTGTCGATTGCACGGCATGCCGTGCGTACGAGAACCGACAGTGGGCTTGATCCTAGAGGGAATCCTCGAGAACCTGGGAACGATTCGGACCGCTACGTCGAATCGACATCAAGGAGTCCGCTAGGCCGTGACTCTCGATTCGATTCGACTTCCGAAGTTGCTGCAAGAGCTCACTGATTATGGATTCCTTGTATTCCTCCGTCCACATCCTTGGAAGCATCTCTCTGATGTGTTGATTGAGTTGGTCGAATGAGACCGGCCCCTCGTTCGCAACGAATTCGACGGCCATATCTAGGTAGTATTCCATTGCGAAGTCACTATATTCGATTGAAGTCGACTCATTTGGCAATGCTTGAGCGGCCACGGGCATGCGATGGATATTTGGATATTTTCCGATTTGAAATCCAGCATCTTCTAGGCGTTGATGTCCTTTGGGGCCGATATCTTTCCCTTTCTGTAATTGATCAATCAAGAAAGCTTGATCAAGGCTCAAGTCTTCTCTATTGATCAAGAGCCGAGAGTGTCGCTCGTCAATCATGTTGCCAAACAGGGTCACCTTCACGACGTCCTGTTTCGATAAATCATATTCTGGCAACGGGAATAACCGTTGCCGCTGTATCTCAAACATGCGCTTGATCCCGCCCCCTTCCGAATCAGCTAGATTCAAATTGACCATTGCAGTCGACAAGAACTTGTTACGTGACTGGTACTGTGGAGCGTTTTCTCGGATGACCATTTCTACGTTGCGTGGAATGAAATCTCCAACGTTACCGATCTCAATACGATCAGGACGCTCAACAACCACGATGCGCCCGTTAAGATGATAGTTTTGGTGTGCAATAGCGTTATGTAGAGCCTCTCGAATCACACATGAATCGTATTTGTGAATTGCCTTTTGGGAAACAGTGTTTTCCGCCGAGACTTGAACCCGAGGATTTCGTATTAGGCCCAATAGCCGATCACTTGCCAACAAGAATGGCGGTTCTATATCTTCGTATTGTGATGGATGAGTCGAATCGATTCTAGATGACCACCTAATCTGAGCCAATTTCGACCCAAGAAATGCGTATGATTCATCGGGCTTCCCTAATAATATCAGTGCCGCATTTGTGACCGAACCATGCTTTAGTATCTTTGCTTTATTGAGCAGTGTAACGTCGCTCCACTTTTGGATTTCACTCACTCTGTCCGGATTTTTCTTGATGAAAATTTGACGCGCCTTAGTGATCGCATCAGGATCCAAATCCGCGAGATTCGCCCGCTCGCAAATCTCTTCCGTCCAGTCGATTCCCCGTAGCCAAATCGCACGCTCTTTCGCAGGGTGTCGTCGCAATTCAGTCTTACTCGAACCTATTCTGATGTACCTCTTGCCAAAGAACTCCACGGGCTGGTCCTTGGCTGCCGCGACTTGAAAGAGCACCACTCGACCATCCGGATGCTCTACCAGATGCTGGTCGAATCCAACATTCGGTTGCAGCCCCGGCGCAAGCCAAGGTAACAAGTCTTGATTGCCCTTCGCTTTGGTACGGTATGGGTCAAGATCGGTCCCGACGACTCGATGCGTCTCGTCGTCGACCCCGAAAATCAGGTAACCGAGACGCTGGTAGGCTAGACACGCGGAGTTGGCGAGCGCGGACAGATACTCGCCGAGCTGAGCGGGCGAACACCGGCTACGCTTGAACTCGAGCCACTCGGTCTCAGTCGGCAGACTCCTCAAGCGGTCAACTAGTGCCACATGATGACTGTCACGCAGAGACATGCTTCCTCGCTTCCCCGAAAAGTCGTGAGATCGTTCTGACCGAGCCGACAGTACCGATCATCGCACAGTCGGCGACATCGATTCATCGCGGGTCACCGACCGCCACTGGATGACGCTCGGACACCGTGGAAGGAGCGAGTGCCGACGCAGTCGGCGGAGCGCAGGCTGTCGCCCACGATCCTCCTCAGACTCGCCTACACCGTTGAACGCCGCCGAACGCGCACACCAAAGAGGTGCCTCCGTACAACGCGATTCCGAGGTCACCGCTGTGGACATCCTGAGAGCACCCGTCGATCTGGATCGAGCACGGTCACCAGAGTCCTGTCCGGTCCCCACATCCCCGCCTCGCCCGGCGGGGGCCTAATCCTCTCCAGCGACGGGCGCATGCATCCAACGGCTCAACCAGCGTGCTGCTGCGGTGGCCGCATGCTGTATACTTCCAGCGCGGGGAAGCGTGTATGTGTCCCTTCGTGCCACGCTTGAACGCTACGCACGGAGCGCACTCCGAGCGATCTGCGATGCTCGGCTGTCCGGCGATAGCATCAGGAGGGGTTCAGTGTCCAGACAGCGGCCCGAACGTCCAAGCGGGAGTACCGGCCCTCCTTCGCATCGACTTCGTCTCGCACAGATCGGTTGAAAGTTGAGCACTGTGATGGATCAGGAAGCCAATGAACTGTGGGATCGATTCCAACGGTTCAAGATCTGGACAAACGGATCGTACAGAGCCGTAAACAAACCACTCCTGATCTTGTGGGCGATCGGTCGCTGCTTGCAGGGGCAGGAGCGCATGGCCGAATACAGCCTAGTGGCTGAACAACTTTCTCACCTACTCAGGACTTTCGGCCCGCATCGACTGTCGGTCAACCCACACCATCCATTCTGGCGACTGCGGAACGACGGAATCTGGGAAATCGACCGACCGGAACTGGTAACTGAGACCATGGCGGGTGACGCTCATACGTCTAGCCTCGTTGCTCACAATATTCGAGGCGGTTTATTAGAGCATGACTATGACTTGTTCACTCGGAATCGGGAATTGGCGACTTGGGTGGCGATGTCTATATTGGATATTCATTTTTCGCCCACACAACACGAAGAGATTCTCCAATCCGTGCAAATACCACCATCCTCATTGGCCTTTATAGGCATCCCGAAGCAGTTTGAGAAATGGGAGGAATACCGTCGTCGCTGGAGAGACCCTCACTTCAGTCAGGAAGTATTGGAGGCTTACCAGTCCCGATGTGCTATCTGTTCGTCATCCATTCTTGTCGGTAGTAACACAGTAGGCATTGAAGCCGCACATATTGTTTGGCACAAAGATTTCGGCCCCAATATCGTTCAGAACGGGATTGCGCTCTGCATGATGCATCACAAGCTCTTCGATAAGGGAGCGTTCACTCTGCGATGTGATGATCTCGTGGTCTCCGTTTCGGATGTTGCAAAAGGTCAAGGCTTTAACGAATTGCTTGGTCAGTATCAAGGTCGGCCCATGCAAGTGATCCCGTACGAGAGAGAGCGTCCGGACTGTAAGTTTCTCAAATGGCATCATCGCGAGGTCTTTAAATCCCCTAGTAACGTCAAGTGGCGATGAATGCACTTGAACAATGGGCTCGGTTTAGGATCCTGATCCGAGACCGTTTGGAGCGGATGGTGGATGTTGCCCTCTAGCGCTTCCCGGAGTTGCACTGCGTGTGCCGCCGTGCCGTCCTGCGATACGTGATGCAACTCCGACGCCGCCTCTGCGTTCGATACGTGCCCCTCGGGGCGTTTCACGATCCGGCTGAAGGTGAACTACTCCGCGCTGTGCTCGCAGGCACGGGTTGCGCTCTCCGCGACGGTCAATCGCACGACATCGGATACCGATGCATTCTCACGGTTCAACAGCAGCTGCATCCACCGCGTGCTGCGGCAGCACTCGGCGTCCGAGATGCCGGTACAGCCACCGAGCCCTGTGGATCAACTCACACGGTCGGAATCCATCGGCTGGAATCCGAGGCCCGGGCTGCCGAGCAAGGGAGTCACTTGGAGGAGGCTTGTCAGGAAACCGCCTCAACCAACGGCCGCCCGCTAGACCTAGCTTCGCTGGTAGGAGCAAGGGGCAGGCCGAGTTGGACGTATGATGAAGGATCGAGATGTTCAGCACCTCCACTACTATCAAGTTGGACAAGGCACTCTACGAGCGGGTCAAGCGCTGCGCGGACGCTGCAGGGTATTCGTCCCCGCAGGAATTCGTCGAGCACGTGATCGAGAGAGAGCTCGCGCAGATCGAGGAGGGTGCTTCGGACGAAGAGATCGCCAAGCGGCTTCAAGGTCTCGGATACATCGAGTGACCGGGAACACCCCATGATCATTGACGGAGTCAATGCCGTCCTGCGTGCGTCGGTGTCTTGGTACGCACGGATGTTTGACGCCGTGCATCCATTCGCAGGACTAGCGGTCCTGTCCGCAGTTATCGGACTGGGCATGCTGTGGGTCGTCGGCAAGACCTCGAATCAGCGGGCGATCGGGCGGACGAAGAAGCGAATGCAGGCGCACCTCTTGGAAATGCGCCTGTACCGCGACGAGCCGACCATTCTTCTTCGCGCCCAAGGCCTCCTCATCCTCAGCAACCTCCGCTACATCGGTCATATGTTGAAGCCAGCGCTGTTCCTAGCCCTTCCGATGGTGGTGCTGTACGCGCACTTTGATGCGGTCTACGGGCGGCGTCCACTCGGAGTCGGCGAGCCCGTCCTAGTAGCGGTGCGGACGGATCTGCCAAGTGCGCAACTTGCTCTGAAGGGCTCCGATGAGATGGCTGTGGACAGCCTCCCGGTATCGTCCCGCAACCCTCGACGAGTGACATGGCGGATCCGCGCCATCCGAAGCGGGGTGGGAGTGTTGAGCTTAGAGACACCCGCGGGCATTGTCGAGAAGACAGCGGTCTCGGGAAGTGGCACTGCGTATCTGTCGAGCACGCGGACTAGGTCGGCGTGGAAGAGACTTTTCCTAAACCCGGGCGAGCCTAAGTTCGATGCGGAATCCGTATCCAGTGTGGAAATCGCCTACCCCTCCCGCAACATCGGAATCGGCGGTTGGGAAACACACTGGGCGATTTGGTTTCTCGTCATCTCGCTCGCCACCGCATTCCTTTGCAAGCGTCACTTCGGCGTCGTGCTGTAACGGCACAGTCGCGGGAGCGTGAGACTGATCGCGAATCTGAATCGCTCCGAACCCCGAGTGCTGGGAAGTGAAGTCCGGGCACCGTTGAGTCGCTCGCCTAAGCAATCCGAAGGACCGGCGCACTGATTGGCTGTCCGAGCCCCGAGTCTACGGGTCACGTTCGATTCCAGCCGCGACACCCGAGCGCACATCGTGGCGCAACTGAATCGGCCGCCATCCCGTCGGCTCCAATCGACGCACCGGTTGACACCTGTACGTCGGTTTGGCGCGTCGCGCCCGTACACGTCCGCGTCACGGACTCCGGGCCCTAGGACGAGTCTGTCGAGTGGAGCGCGGGCAGTGTAGGCGCGGACCATTCCGCCAACGCACGGGCACCACTCGCATTGACGAGCCCGTAAGCCTGGCGGGATACGTCACTTGGGTACAAGTGCCCGAGCGCTAGCCCCCTATCCACTGTCCGAGTAAGGAAGCTACGGCGGTCTGGTAGCGACATGTGGAGGATTCGCTGGCCCCACCACTGCCCAGCACCTGCCTGCACTTCGTTTCGGCACACTGCGGCATCGCTCGTAGAATTGTAACTATCTTGTAATATCGATCCCATGATTCTCGTATCAGAGCCACAGACCGCGCCATATATCCTCAATAAACTATTGATTATATTGAGTTTATATTTTCCCAATCAGTGAATCAGAGTGAAATCACATATTTGCAACATGGTTGCATAAAGGATATCATCGGATCGTCTCGGGCAACGGTTCGCACGTGCCCGAGGACCAACCGAACAGCATCGAAAGGAGATTTTCAGTGATGCACAACACTTTCCAACCAATCGAGGCCGCGCGCACCGCGACCGGCCATTCAGGAACACGTCCGAGCGTCGCGATGGCAGTAGCGCTGCTGGTCGCCTGCGCGCTCTGGGGCCTCGGATCTCAAGCCATGGCCAACGAGTCCGTTTCCGGGGATACCCGGAGTGCAAGCGAGCTGTTGCAGGCGGCTCGCGCGAACCGCGAAGTCTTCACGGCCGGGTTTCCCGGGTTTCGCAGCGACCTGACGGTCTACCTCGATGGGCAGCGGCACAGCGGGACGATGCTGTACCGGCCGCGCAGCACGGTCGAAATCGACTTCCCGGACGGGAACGTTCCCGAGTGGGTCAGCGACAGGGTGCGGTCCATGGTGATGCACCGCGTGCCGTCGAGCCGCACGTCGGAGTCGGCGGCCGGCTTGGGCAAGGCAGACGCCCATCCGCTGGGTCGCCGCGTGTTCCTCGGCGACAGCTACCGGTCGATGTACCGGATCCGCGATGACCGAATCCTAGTGGTCAACCGGACCCTGGGGGACGAGCGGGTCGAGATCACGGTGCTGGATACGGTAACGACCAAATCGGGCCGCTACCTCCCGAATCATGTCGCTGTAGCCCGGTACGACAAAGAGACCGGACAGGTTCGCGAGTCATGGACCTATCTCAGCCAGTATCACGAAATCGAGGGCAACTACGTGCCCCGCTCGCGCGCGATCGCCAAGTTCGCCCAAGGGAGCACGACAACCGTGTTCATCGAGTGGAGCGGAACACAGCTCCTCGAATCCGCTACCGAGTAGCTGCGAGAAACGAATGGAGGACGAATCATGCATGGGATTCAACAGGTAGCGCGAGCAATCCTCGTCGTCATCGTTCTGTTCGAGCTGGGAGCGGCGCACCTGCTTTCGCAAAGCCGTGTCGCGCTGGAGGGGAGCGTACGAGATATTTCCGGGGCACTGGTGCCGGGCGCGGCGGTGTTCGTGCGCGACCTCGCCACCGGACTGGAGGTTTCCTACCGCGCCGATGCGCGAGGAGCCTTCGTTGTTGACGCTAAGCCCGGCGCGTACCAAGTCACGGCCGCAGCCGACGGTTTCCAAGCCGCGTCCCGCACCGTGGAACTCGCGGCGGAGGACCGACCGGCGTTGGTCTTGGCATTGTCGCCGACCGTCCTCTCGCAGTCGATCGTCGTGACTGGATCGCGAGAGGAGGAGCTGCGCGAGGATTCCGTCGTCAAGGTCGACTTGATCGCGAGAAGCCAGTTGCGAGACAGCGGCTACGAGCGCGTCAGCGACATCCTGTCCGAGGAACCCGGCATCGTCACGAGAACCAGCCGGTCTCCGGGCAGCCGAGCCGGGACTCAGATCCAAGGGATTGACTCCCGGCAATCGCTAGTTCTCGTGGACGGCTTTCCGGTCGTCGGCGCGCGTGGCGTAAAGAGCGGCATCTTGAACCTGAACCGGCAGTCCACGAACCGCTTGGAGCGCGTGGAGGTGGTCAAGGGGGCGTCCTCAGCCCTGTACGGTTCGGACGCCATCGGCGGCGTGATCAACATGATCACCAGAAACCCTCGGCAGCGTTTCGACTCGAACGTGAGCACCTCGGCAGCGAGCTTCGGCGGTGTCGACTTGCGAGCCGACGCAGGGTTCCTCAGGGATCGCTGGTCAGGCTTCTTCGGCGCCGAGCGCCACAAGAGCAATCCGTACGATCTAACGCCCGGCACGGTGGATACCACCGGCCCGGGCTACCGTCGATACGATTACATCGCCAAGCTCAATCGGGATTTCTCCGAGCGTCTGAAACTAGGCATCTTGGCGAACGCCTTCGACAATCGGGAGCGGGGAGTCTATTCCGGGACGGGCGGAGCGCAGACCACCACGACCAACGACAGCGCGCAGAACTACGGTCTGACGCTAAGCAGCAGTCTGTCGACTCTGACGCAACTTCAACTGCGCGGGTATTTCGGCAAATACGACGAGAGTTCCGCCGTCGATATCTCCTCGGTCCCGGGCGCGGTCAATGCGCGGGCCAACTTGAACGAACGCTTGTACCGCTTCGACGCAGTCGTTTCGCAGGTCATTGGCGACCGCCAGTTCATGCAGGGCGGGATCGATTGGACCAGCAACGAGTACCGCGGGTACAACCGATTGTTGGGCGATAACGAGGGCCAGTCGATTCGGATGGCCGACGCATGGTTTCAGGATCGGATCCAAGCACATCCGCGCCTCAGCCTGACGATCGGCGGTCGTCTGGCGAATCACTCGGTATACGGCACTCGGATGGTGCCCCGCATCGGGCTGCTCGTGCGCGCGACATCGGGCACCCGGCTGCGGGCGTCGTTCGGACAGGGCTTCCGAGCACCCGATATCGGCCAGTTGTACTACCGCTTTCTCACACCCTCGGGGCTCTACCAGATCATCGGCAATCCGACGTTGAGCCCCGAGTCGTCGAGCACCGCCCAGTTGGGTGTCGACACGGGATTCCGGCGCCTGCGCTTCAGCGCAACCTACTTCCGTAACGACATCAAGAATCTGATCCAGACCGAGTTGCTCGGCCGTCCCAGAACGCCGGAACAACTGCGCCAGGTCATGGCTTCCTTCGGAGTGGACTCGGCGTTCAGTCCCGGCGTCAACCGGCTGTTCTACTTCTATCGAAACCTAGAGAACGTGTACACGACGGGTCTGGAGGGCAAGCTCGAATTGCGCCTGTCGAGGGGGTTCGCGCTGACCTCCGGGTACACCTATCTGGACGCGCGGGACAAGCAGACCGGCGGCTTCCTCAGCCACCGGCACAAGCATCACGGGAACTTCCGGCTGTGGTGGTCGACTGATCGCTTCGGCGGTCTCAGAACGAACTTGCGGGGCACGTATCTCGGGCGATGGCCGATCGTCGGACGACGGGCGACATTGGTGGCCGACGGCTACCAGCTCTGGGATTGGTATGTCGCCAAGCCGCTGGAATCGGGGCTGGAAGTCTACGGCGCGGTTGACAACATGTTCGGCTCCATCGATTCGAATCTCGCTGGTCCGGACCCCGTGTTTTACCGGGCCGATCCCGGTCGCACCTTCCGGATCGGGATGCGCTGGAGATTCGGGATCGAGTAGGTCGCTCGACTCGAGGCGGTTGCACCCCGCGCGTGCCAATAGTCGGCGATGCACCATCCACGACTCCGCCCGGCACGCATTGACCTCGGTGCCGCGCTCGACGAGCGGCAGCTCGCGCGGCACCGAGGCGCTCGGGGCGAACCTGCGCGATGCGGCGGCACCAAGGGTCGCTGGCAATGGCCTGATCTCTCTCGCTTCCTAGCCGCGACCGGGCATGGCAGTCGCGTGGAATCGGGTACACTGCAAACTTTCGCGCCCTGCACGCACCTTCTAGCGGCCATGGCAGATCGTCCAGCACATGTCCTATGCGTCGGCATGGGGTTTCTCGATACGCGGCTCTGCGTAGAGCGGTTTCCCCCGAAACAGCGGCGCGAGCCAGCCTCCAAGCGTTGGGACGCCCTGGGCGGACCGGCCACAGTGGGCGCTGTCGCCGTAATGCGATTGGGGGGCGCTGCATCGTTCTGGGGCCAGCGCGGAGACGATCCGCCCGGAGAGCGCATAGCCGAACTATTGCTGGACGAGGGTGTGGACGTGGCCGGATATCGGGTGTTCCCCGGCACCACTCCGACTTGCGAGGTCTTCATTCGACCGGACGGGGAGCGATTCCTCTTCCCCTACTACGGCGACGGCATGCCGCCGGATGCCGATTGGATTCCCGACGAGGCTGTCGATGCCGCCGACGCCGTGCTCATGGACGGACGCTGGGCGGAGGGCGCGGTGCGCGTGGCCCAGCGAGCAGCATTGCGCGATATACCGGTCGTCCATGATTTCGACCAGGACCGCCCCGAAATCTGGGATGTCGCGCGACACGCGACGCATGTCATCGCGGACGAGGACCTCGCCAACGCGCACGGTGGCGTCGGCTCGTTACTGGCCAAGATCGAGCGCCTCGGGGTTTGGGGCGCGGTCACGCTCGGCGAACGCGGCGTGGCCTTCTCGGGCGGACGAGCGCCCGCCTTCCCGGTGGAGGTGCTCGACAGCACCGGGGCCGGAGATGTCTTTCACGGGGCGTTCGCGTTGGCCATGGCCCAAGGTCGGGGCGAACTGGACGCGGTCCAGTTCGGTTGCGCCGCCGGGGCTCTGCACTGCCGATTCGGCCGCGTGCCGCAGCTCGCGGAAGTCAATCGTCTCTTGCATCAAGGCTGATCGAAACGACCTACTCCACCGGGAGGATGACGACGTTGCTCCGGACGTGATTGAATCTGATCCGCAACGGGTGATTGCCCGGTTGCAGGGCGACCGGAACGACGAACGTTACCGAGTACATGCCGGTCGCACCGGGCATCAACACGGACTGCGTCACGCGCGCCGAGAGGCCCCCGACCGTCGCGGTTGGCGTGGCGACCGTGGCCACCGGCAGAGCGGGAGCCTCCCCGCTCGGCGGAGGCCGAGTCACGGGACCGTTTCCGGTCATCAGGATGGTGACAGGGCGGCCCCTCCTCGCCGGCTTGTCCAGCGACACCAACTCGCTGTCCGGTAGCAGCGCGGCAGCGACCGCCAAGCCGTCGCATTCGTGTGAGAAGATGCCGGGATTCTCGCGGGCCAAGTCGAACGAGAAAGGCTCGCTGTGGTTGCCGGAGCGAACCTTGACCGTGGCCCGCGAGGCTTGGGCTAGTTCCCAGGGCACCTGAACATCCACCCAGTCCTCGCCGACTCCCAGGATGCGTCCGGGCTCGCTCACGCGTCCTTGATCGGCATCGAACGCGACGGAGACCCCCTTGCGGACGATGCTCAGGCGGGCGGACTGGTGAAGCGAGTTCGTGCCCGAGGCGAAGCTCGCGAAATCGCGTCCCGAGATCCTCACCAAGCTGCCCGCCGCCACGCCGCGCGGGGACAGCTCGCTAGCCTTGTTGGTAATCCCGAGGACTTCCGGCCGCTCTCCGGTCGCGTCGTAATTGAAGTGAATCTCCAGATTGCCGATCCGGGCCAAGGTGCGCTGGTCGCTGCTCAGGGAGCCGTAGCGCACCCTCGCATGGATCAACCCATGGGGGCCGCTCATATCGTTGACGTGCGTGAGCCGTCCGGGCCCTCGCACCACCTCGAATGCCACGCGGCGCCCGGCTACCGGCACTCCGAACTGGTCGGTGACCCGGGCGGTCAGGCTCGTGGTCTCCGCCTCGCCGCGGATGCCGACCGCGTCCCCGCCGCTGATCTTGAGCGAGTTGAAGGGCTGGTTGTCGCCGACGACGAATAGGTAGGGAATTTGGATTTCCCCGTTGCCGTTGACGCTAGACAGCCGGATGCGTCCTTCGTAGGAGCCGGATGCCGGACGGCCGCCCGTTAGATTGACCTGCAACTGGGCGGTGCCGTGGGGTTCCAAGCGCAGTTCCCCTGACCACAGGCCAACGACTTCCACCCGGGCCGCTGGAGACTCGTCCCGCGGCTCAACAGTCACGCGAAACGCCTGACTGCCGGCCGACTTGTTGCGCACGGTCAATACCTTGCGGATCGGAAGCGCGGCGTCCCTGAGGTCGCCGAATCCGATCGACGCCGGCACGACGCTGGCGCTCGGGCGCAGGGCCGCGCCGATATCCAAGACGCCCGCTCCGGAGGATCTCAACCGCGCGGCCTCGTCGTCTTCGTACACGGCCGGCCGCGCGGAATTGACCAGCGCGGAAGAAACCTGCCGGCCGGTGAGCGTCGGAAACGCTTCCCAGACGAGCGCGGCCGCTCCCGCTACCGCAGGCGCCGCGAAACTGGTGCCGCTGATCTGGCGATAACCGCTCGGGGCGAACAGGTTGCCTTGATCGTTGTAGCGAGGAGTCGCGGTGTAGATCTCGGCTGCGGGAGCGACCATGTCGGGCTTCGGGACCAGCGCGAGCGTCGGACCGCGCGAGCTAGCGGCATAGATGTGGTCCCATTCCGTTTCTATCTCCGCCGGCGCCGGATCGAGCGTCAGCATGTTGGCGGCCGAAGCCAGCAGTTGGCGCATCTCGGCCCCGTCGTCGCGCCCCACGAAGAATGCGGGGATGTCCGTGTCGCGAAGCAGCGCCATCTTGACGAGGTCATTGTCGAAATGGTTCACGATCAGCACGCCGAGCGCTCCGGCGGCGTCAGCGTGCTCGACCTTCTCGACGAAAAAGCAGTCGCCGCGGTCGATCACCGCGATGCGACCTGCCATCGAGCCGGAGGGAAACGGCTCGCAGGCCCGCGTGTCGCCGTAGTCTGCCGCGAGGGCCACGGGCGCGATCAGCGCCTCGCTGGCATCCGGGCCGGTTCCGCTGAGCGCGTCAAACGATCGACTGCCGACCCGCACGGACGCTTGAAACGCTTCGACAGCGTTCCCGGTTCCGCCCACGGTGATCACGGCCGGAGAGTTGCCGGGAGAGTTGATCGTGTTGAAGGAGGGTGTGGAATGCGAGCCCCGCTGGCCGTGGTTGCCAGCCGCCACGACCACGACCTTGCCGAAATCGGCGGCGGCGCTCTGCGCGGCGGCAGCGAGGGGGTCGCAAGCGCTCGATGCCAAGCGCCGCGAGCAATCCCGTCCGGCCGCGTCCCAAGGCCAGTACGAGAGGTGGCCCAGGCTCAAGTTGAGGATGTCCATGCCGTCGCTGACGGCGTCTTCGATGGCAGCGATCGTGGCTTGGTCATTGGTATAGAAGTTCACGCTCGGCGTCCCGAAGACCTTGTACACGCCGATCCGCGCCTTCGGAGCGATGCCGCTGATGCTGCCATGCGGCGTCGAGACCTGCCGCCCCGCAGCGATCATCGCCACCGGCGTGCCGTGTCCGCCAGAGTCCCAAGGCGAATCGTCGTCCGGGGAAGACGTGCGCGCATCCCGAGAATTCAGGAGTTCGACGTACGAGCGCACGGCGATGACCTTCCTGCTCGCGAACGAACGCAGTTCGGGGTCACCTTTCGGATACCCGCTGAGGGCCGGCAGCGAATCGTCCTGAAACGCCGGGTGATCGAAGTCCAGGCCGGAATCGATAATCGCGATCTTGAGACCGTCTCCGTACAGTCCGGTTCCGGCCGAACGAACTCTCGCGACGTTGACCCCCACGATGTCCGCAACGCTCTTGAGCATGGGCTCGGAGCGGCGGCTCGGGACCACGTCCGCGACGTCCGGGAGGGCGCGGATTGTCTCGGCTTGGGCCGGGTTCGCTCGCACGAAGATCGCGTTCAGGACGCCGTGGGTCGACCGCACGACTTCAACGTCCAGCGCGCGCAACGCGTCCAGGACGGGATCTTGCGCCCGGAGGACCGCCCGGCGCAGGAGCGGCAGGCTGCTCGCGTCCCTGCGCGGCGCGACCGATCCAGCCTTGGATGGATCCTCCCGGAGTCGCTCGCCCACTGACGGAGCCTCCAAGAGAACGGTGTACGCGGCCGGGGGGGCCTCGTCCTCGGATTCCTGGGCCGACCCGACGCCGACAGGCGCGAGCAAGGCAAGGAACCCGAGCAGGCCGCCTGCCGCGAGGCACGGCCAGCGGAGAAAGCGCTGCACGGAGCGATGGCTCCGCAATTTTCGAAAAATCATTTGTGCGACGGACCCGAATCTCTCTGGTAACGCTGAACGCTCCGTCCCTTCCTCGTTAGACGCGGGCAAGGTTCCTGCGTTACAAGCCGGCCACGTGTCCCGCCCTGTGCGATGCTATACGCTCAATCGAACTGGCCGAACGAGTCTCGATACCAGCATTCATTACACACCATGAACCAGACCCTCCTTCGATGCTCCATCATCGCCGCGCTTGGCGGGCTCCTCTTCGGGTTCGACACGGCGGTGATCTCGGGCACCACGGATCACCTGCGCGAGGTCTTCGAACTCGACGCATTCGGCTTGGGCTACGTGGTTGCGAGCGCCCTGATTGGCACCATCCTGGGAGCGTGGTTCGCCAGCGGGCCCGCGGATGTGATCGGCCGCCGCAGCACGCTGTTCTTGATCGCTGTCCTGTATTTGATTTCGGCGATCGGCAGCGCCGTCGCGTGGGACGCGAACGCCTTCGTGCTGTTCCGGTGGATTGGCGGACTGGGAGTCGGCGCATCGTCCGTCGTCGCCCCCATGTACATCGCCGAGATTTCCCCGCCCAAGTTCCGCGGCCGTCTGGTAGCGATCACGCAATTCAACATCGTGCTCGGAATACTCCTGGCCTACCTCTCCAACTACGGAGTCGCACTGATGGACCTCGGGGCGATCGAATGGCGCGTGATGTTCGGCATCGAAGCGTTCCCCGCGGCAACCTTCTTCGCCCTGCTCTTCCTAGTCCCTCGCAGCCCGCGCTGGCTGGTTTCCGTGAGGCGGAGCGACGAGGCCGCGGCAGTCCTCCGGGCGGTGGGCGCCGAGAACGTCGAGCGGGAACTGGAGCAGATCACGGCGTCGCTAGAGGAGACCCGAGGAGCGGTCGAGCGCGTGCTCCGGAAACGGTATCGACGCCCCGTGCTGCTCGCGCTCGCCATCGCGACGTTCAACCAGCTATCCGGTATCAACGCCCTGATGTACTACGCGCCGGAAATCTTCAGGATGGCGGGAGCGGGCACGGACTCGTCGCTCGGCCAAGCGGTGATCGTGGGCTGCACCAACCTGGTCTTCACGATGGCCGCCCTGCTCGTGATCGACAAGTTCGGCCGCTGCAAGTTGATGGTCGCCGGCTCGGTCGGGTATATCGTGAGCCTCGCGGCGACGGCTGCGGCGTTCTACGCCTACGGCACCGACTTCACGCCATTCGGCAGCACCGTGGTCCTGGCCAGCTTGATGGTGTTCATCGCGTCTCACGCTTTCGGCCAAGGGGCGGTGATCTGGGTGTACCTGAGCGAGATCTTCCCCACTCGGGTGCGGGCGCAAGGGCAGGCGCTCGGAAGCTTCACGCATTGGGTCTTCGCCGCCGGGATTTCATGGAGTTTCCCGATGATCGCGGAAGTCTCGGGCGGCCATGCATTCGCCTTCTACTCAAGCATGATGGTCCTGCAGCTGCTGTGGGTTCTCAAGGTCATGCCCGAGACCAAGGGCGTACCACTCGAGGAGATCGAGAAGCGCCTCGGTATCGACTACTCGAACTGACCTGCGGAGCACCAGCCGACCGGCGGCAGTACGTTATGCGGTCGATGCCGGCGGGAACGAGTCCCGCGTCACTTCAATCGATCCACCTTCCGCGATGGACGGGCGAATCTCGGATCCGGCATAGCGCACCGTGACCGGCTTGCCGAGTCGCGAGCCGATGCGAGCGCGATCAAGCTGGCCCTCCCGCCACTGGATGTCCACGTCGAAGCCGCCGCGCGCTCGCAATCCCGTAACGGACCCGCTGGACAGCGCGCTCGGCAGGGCAGGCAACAAGTGCAGGAAGCCCTCCTGTCCGTTTTGGACAGGGCTGTCCCGCAAGGGAGCGCCGTAGGGGTCGTGACTCTGCAGCAGCATTTCCGCGATTCCGGCCGTCGCGCCGAAATTGCCGTCGATCTGGAAGGGAGGGTGCGCGTCGAACAAATTTGGGTACAAGCCGCCGCGACGATCGTCCAGCCGCCCCTCGCCCGAACCGGGCACGGGCGCTAGCAAGCCGGCAAGGATCTTGAACGCATGGTCGCCGTCGAGCAACCGAGCCCAGAAGTTCACCTTCCAACCCATCGACCAGCCGGTCGCGCCGTCACCCCGCATTTCCAGCGACTTGCGGGCGGCGGCGAACAAATCCGGCGTGCCGTAAGGCGTGATCTCGCCGCCAGGATGCAGCCCGAATAGGTGCGAGACGTGGCGGTGCTTGTTTGCGGGATCGTCGATATCCTCCTCCCATTCCTGCAACTGGCCCAATCGCCCGATGCGGTTGGGGGAGATGCGCGCGCGCACGGCAGCAAGTTCTTCCCGAAATCCGGCGTCGACACCGAGCGCGGTCGCGGCGGCAATCGTGTTCTCCATTAGGTTCCGAACGATCTGATGGTCCATGGTCGGGCCCATGACGAGGCCGCCGTTCTCCGGGGAATTGCTCGGCCCGGAAATCAGCCAGTCGCCAGCGGGGGATTCGACGAGGTAATCGACAAAGAACTCAGCGGCGCCCCGCAGCAGCGGATAGGCCACGGTGCGCAGGAACTCCTCGTCACCGCTGAACAGGTAGTGCTGCCACAGGTCTTGGCAGAGCCACGCGCCCCCGGTCGGCCAGATGCCGTGGTTCGAGTGATTGATGGGCGCGGTGCCCCGCCACAAGTCCGTGTTGTGATGCAGCACCCAGCCGCGTGCGTCGTAATGCTCGCGAGCTGTCTCCGCGCCGGATCGCGCCACATCGCGCAGCATTGCGAAGAGAGGCTCGTGCGTTTCCGCCAGATTGGTGACCTCGGCTGGCCAGTAATTCATCTCGGTATTGATGTTCACCGTGTACTTGCTATCCCACGGCGGCTGGTCGGAATCGTTCCACAGGCCCTGCAAGTTGGCGGGCTGGCCGGAACCGCGGCTCGACGCAATCAGCAGGTATCGACCGTACTGGAACAGCAACGCGACCAGCTGCGGGTCCGCGCGCCCCGCGAACTTCGCGATCCGCTGATCCGTCGGCTCCGTAGCGGCTGGAGTCGTGCCTAGATCCAGCCGCACCCGCCGGAAGAGTTCCCGATGGCTCGCGACGCTCTCGCTCCGGATGTCTTGGAATGGGATCCCCGCGACTTTGTTCAGTACTTCCTCGGCCCGCTTGGCCGGGTCAGCGGAGACATCGCGGAAGTTGACGTAGTTCGTCGCTCCCGCCAGCAGCAGCGTCGCCGCGGTGGCGTTCTGGACCCTCACGTTCCCGCTCTCGAACGAGACGTCTCCGTCCGTGCGAACGCCGACTCGCGCGGCAAAGCGGATCGCGCCGTCTTCGATCCGCCCCGACAGTCGCAGGGCCTCGCCGTCATGTCCATTGAAGTCCACGAGATGAGATGTCTCGATCCTCGCCGTGAAAGACAGCTGGCGGTCTCCGCTGGCAGCAAGTCTGACGACCAGAACCTGACGCGGAAAGCTCGCGAACACCTCCTGCGTGTGCGCGACATCATCGGAGACGAACTCGACGCCGGCCACGGCCGAGTCGAGATCCAAGTACCGGCGGTAAGCCCTGAGACTGTCTTCGCGAACGCCATCGCGTTCGATCAGCAGGTCGCCGAACGATTGGTAGGCCATCTGGCGAAGCGGGACGCTCATGAATCGGTCCATAGCCAGTTCCTCGGCCTCAGCCTGCTTGCCTGCGAACAATAGCGAGCGAATCTCGCCGAGCCAGCGGTGGGCGCCTTTGTTCGCATAGCTGCGGGGCTCGCCCTGCCAAACGGTGTCCTCGTTGAACTGGATCCGCTCGGTCGCCCCGCCCCCGAACACCATCGCGCCGAGCCGCCCGTTGCCCACGGGCAGCGCTTCGACCCATTCGCTCGCGGGACGGTCGTACCAGAGTTGGAGATCCGGCGATGCGGCGTCCCGCGCGCATCCGCCGAGGCCGGTGCATGCGGCAACGGACATCAAGAATTCCCGGCGGTCGGGGCGGTAGGGCATGCCGATAGTGTAGTAGTGCAATCGGCATCGAAATCGAATCCAGTAGTCCGTCCCGAGTCCAGTGCCCTGCAGTTCGCGCTCGCCTGAGCGCCGCCACTGGATTCCTATCCCGGAGTGCCGCGAACAAGCGCGTTTCCGACATCGCCGTTTGACGCCTATACTCATGGGCTGCTGCCCGAAACGCTCGCGCCCGGATAGTCGACCGATGCTTCTACGCGCCCTCGCCCTACCGATTGCAACGATCTGCTTGGCAGTCCTCGCATTCCCCCAACAGCTGCCGCGCGGGCATATCGATCCCTTCCCGGTACTCGACGCGGCGGCGCAAGCGATGGGCGTTGACGCGTTGCGATGCATCGCGTTCTCGGGGACTGGGGCGGCCGGCAAGGTCGGCCAGAACGTCATGCAGAGCACGGATTGGCCGCAGGGAGAGCCCCTCGATGCCTATACGCGCACGATCGACTTCGAGAATGAGTCGTCGGTGGAGCGTTTCCGGCGCGAGCCGGGCTTGAATCCAGCCTCGTGGAAGTACGGCCCCGGCTGGCTAGGGGGAACTCCGCTGCAGCGTCATCCGCAGCAGACATTCGCCGTGCTGGGCAAGCACGCCTGGCACGTGGACGGCACGCAAGGCAGACCGGTGGCGGCGCCGTCGATGGCCGAGTTGTGGCAGCTGGACATCTGGATGACGCCGCATGGTTTCGTCAAGGCGGCGCGGATGCCGGGAGCGGAGCCGACAGCGATTTGGCGCTGGGAGTTGGGCGAGAGCGGGCGGGACGGAGCTACGACTGCGGGGATTCAGAAGGTGACCGTGGTGTCTGCGACCGTGCTGGGACGCTACCGCGTCAACGCCACGATTCGCGAGGGCAATATCGTGCAGCGCACCCAGACGCGCGTGCCCCACCCCGTGCTGGGCGATATGAACTACGAGCACGAGTTCACGGAATGGAAGAATCTCGGTGACGGAATCGTCTTCCCGGCCGACTGGCACCACCACGACGGCTGGGACGACGAGCGTCAAGTGCCGCTCATCACGGGCGGGCACAACAGCTTTGGCGGCAGCTTCCCGGATATGCGCGTCAACGACTGCCCGCCCCTCGTCGTGCCAAGCGAAGTGCTCGCGGCCGAGCCGCTGGATCACCCGGTCGAAGCAACCGAACTGGCGAAGGGCATCTGGCTGCTCGGCGGCGGGTCGCATAACAGCGTCGCGGTGGAATTCGCCGATTTCATCGCGGTTGTGGAAGCCCCGCTCAACGAGCAACGGTCGCTCGCGATCATCGACAAAATCGTGGAACTCGTCCCCTCCAAGCCGATTCGCTTTTTGGTGAACACCCACGACCACTACGACCACTTGGGTGGGCTGCGCACTTACTTGCACGTAGGCGCGACGATCGTGACTCACCAGCGCAATCGATTGTTCTACGAGAGCGAATTGCTGAACTACGTACCCCGCATGCTCGAACCGGACATGGTCTCGCTCTACCCGCCAACCGAGATTTCGGAGGGATACACCATGGAGGATGTCGACGAGAAGTACATCTTGGGCGATGGCAGCCGTTTCTTGGAAATCTATTACGTCCAAGGCTTCGGCTCGCACGTGGAAGGCATGCTCATGGCTTACCTGCCGAAGGAGCGCATCCTCGTCGAAGCGGACCTGTACGATCCGGGACTGCTCGCGGAATCGAATCGGGACAGACCGACCGCGGGAGAGACCGCCCTGTATCAGAACGTCATCCAGAACGGTCTGAGACCGGCAACGGTCGCGCCAATCCACGGTGACGCGGTGTCGTGGGGCGATTTCCTGCGGGAAACCGGCCAGCGACCGTGAGCGGGTAGCCAGTTACGCGATCAGTTCGGGAATGAGCTGTCCGCCGGTTTGCGAAAGCTGCTTGAACCTTCCGCCGTGAAAGTAGGTCAGCCGATTGTCGTCCAGCCCCATCAGCCGGAGCCAAGTGACGTGCAAGTCTCGAAGCGGATGGACCACTTCGACCGCTCGGTTGCCCACTTCGTCGGTCGCGCCGACCACCGTCCCGGCAGGCGTCCCGCCGCCGGCCATCACCACGACCATCGCATCCGCGTTGTGTCCGCGCCCGTTCGGGTTCACCCCTCCCCGGCGATTGTTATCGGGAGTCCTCCCGAACTCGCCGGAGCAGACCACAAGGGTCTCGTCCAGCAGGCCGCGCTGGCGCAAGTCGCGGATCATGGCCGCGAGCGGCTTGTCGACGCTCAGGATCCTGGCGGCGTGGTTGCGCTCCAAGAAATCGTGGCTGTCCCATCCGCCCGAGAAGATCTGCACGAATCGCACACCCTGTTCCACTAACCTCCGAGCCAGCAAGCACTGACGCCCGAACGCTCTGGTCGGTTCGGCTTCCAGACCGTACGCCTCCTTGGTCGATTCCGACTCGCGGCTCAAGTCCATGACTTCCGGCACCTCGGCTTGCATCCGGTAAGCCAACTCGTAGCTCTCCATGCGTGCCGCGAGTTCGTCATGCGAAGGGTGCCGCTCCGCATGCTTGCGATTCAGCTCGGCCAGCATGTCGAGGCTTGCGCGCTGCTCCTCGCGAGTCTTCCACTTCGGCGGATCGAGATCAAGCAGGGGCGATCCGGATGGCCTCAGTAGCGTGCCTTGATAGTGAGCGGGGAGAAATCCGTTCGACCAATTCCCCGCCCCGCCTTGGGGATGCGCTAGCTCGGTCATCACCACGTAACCGGGAAGGTTCTGGTTCATCGATCCGAGTCCGTACGTGACCCACGCCCCGACGCCAGGGTCCGCGCCCAGAGTGCTGCCGGTGTTCAGGTGGTAAAGCGCGTCCGGATGGTTCACGGACTGGGCTTGGCACCCGCGATAGACGCATAGTTCGTCCGCCACGTCCGCGGTGCCCATATGCACGAACTGGTCGCACATGGCGATGCCCGCCTTGCCGGTCTTGCGAAACCCGAACGGACTGCCGACGTAGTAGGTCTTCGCCGTGAGTTCGACCAAGACTTGATTGGGATCGCGCTGAGACTCCTGCAAGTGCAGATCCCGCAACTTCGGCTTCGGATCGAACGTGTCCATGTGCCCCGGACCGCCCTCGAGCACGACGAAGATGCAGGCCTTCGCCCTTGCCGGGAGCATTCCCTCATTCGGGGCGAGCGGCCCGGTAGCCGCGGAGGCTTCCCGTGCCAACAGATCTGTGAACGCCAACGACCCCAAGGAGGCTCCGAGGCCGTACAGCAGTTCCCGTCTCCCGAAGCGTCGATCCGCCGCATCGGGAGAATCCCGCTGTCTGATCCTAGTAGACATAAGCGAACTCGTTTGAATTAAAGAGTAGCAGGCACAGGTCGGCTAGCGCTAGCGTCCCGGGCTGCAATTCCCATGCTTGGCGGTCCGGCACGTAGTCCTCGTACACCGGCAGCCACTCCTCGTACTGGAACGGCTCGCCCGTGAACTCCTCGACGAGCGAGCGCGTGATGCGAGTCGGATAGGACGGCCGCTCCACCGCTCGATCCCGGCGCCGCTGTGCCATCGACTCGACGAACTCCCTCAAGCTCTCGGCGACTGCCGGTTCGGGATCCCGATCGTATGCCAGTCGATAAGCCCGCTCGATGCGGCTCGGCAGGTCCCCGGCTTCGCGCTCGAGTCGCATTGCGAAACTCAAGGAGCGGCTGGTGGCGTAATCGGAGTTGAGCATCGTCAGCGCTTGGGGGCTGACCGCAGAGGCGTCCCGACGCTCGCAGGAATCGTTCGGATTCGGCTGGTTGAACACCTCCATGAGGGGATCGGCCTGCCCGCGAACCCGGTACGCGTAAATCGACCGCCGGTTGCGCTCCCGAGGCGTTCGAGACGGCTGGTAGGCGGGCGCGATGGAGAACTGGATCATGCGTGGCTGCAGCGCGACTTCCAAGTTGATCTCCGGCATGGACGGAACTCCGCCAAGCTCGGCATTGAGTTCGCCCGAGACCTGGAGCATGCTGTCACGTAGTTCCTCGGCTGCGAGCCTGCGAGGTACGAAATAGGACAGCAGGCGATTCTGCGGATCCTTCTCGCGCACGGCCTCCATGTCTTTGCGCTCGCTGCTCTGGCGGTACAGGTCCGAAGTGAGGATCATGCGATGCAAGCGCTTGATTGACCAGCCCTGCTCCACGAATTCGGCAGCTAGCCAATCCAACAGCTCGGGATGGCTGGGCTTGGCGCCGAGTGCGCCGAGATTGTTGGGAGTGTTCACCAACCCCTGGCCGAAGTGGTAGGCCCACACCCGGTTCACGATCGAGCGAGCTGTCAGCGGGTTGTCGGGACTGACAATCCACTCGGCGAGAGCCAGCCTGCGGCCGTCGATGCTGTCGGGCAGGGCGTAGCGGTCGGGGCCAGCTGCGCTCGGCGCAGGCAGTTGGGTCGCACTCAGGACACCGGGCGTGACCGCCTCGCCGGGAGCGTCGACCGCACCACCTTCCAAAATCGCCGATGCGGGCCGCCAACTGGCGTCCATCTTCGTGGGAACCCGTAACTTGCGTCCGTTCCCGGGAATGTAGTCGGGACCGTTGAAGACCGTCTGGGCCATCGGCTCGTAGCGCTCCAGTCGACGCGTCCAAATCCACTCGTCCTGCTTCCGAACCTTGAGCCTCCCCTCCTCTTGCGTGGTCAGGCCGTAGTGCCTGGGAGGCTTCTTTTCGTCGGGGAGTTTGTTCCGCTCGGACGGCGGAACGAATTCCAGACCGCGCTCTGCGAACCACTCTCTGGCGGCCTGTTCGACTCTCTCTTCCAAGGCATTCTTGCGATCCGTCGCGAAGTCCCTCAGCTTGCTGACATGCTCCCGGCCGAGTGCGAAGCGGGCGCGGTTCTCGTCGGGCAAGAAATCGGCGGGACGCTCGGCCATCTGCGTGGTAGCGAGAGCCGCGTAAACGCGATAGTAATCGCGGGTAGGAACGGGATCGACCTTGTGATCGTGGCACTTCGCGCACCGCAGCGGCATCGAGAGGAAGGACTGCCCGACGCTATGGACCACATCGTCCAGGTACGCTTGCCGCGCCATGCGCTTCGGCACCATCGCGGAGCCCCATGGGCCCATGCGCAAGAAGCCGGTCGCCACGCGCATCTCCGGATCGTCCGGTCGCAACTCGTCTCCGGCAAGCTGCTCGATCACGAAGCGGTCGTAGGGCTTGTCCGAGTTGAACGACCGGACCACGTAATCGCGATAGCGCCATGCGTTGGACCGCTCGTAGTCGTTGGAATTTCCAGCCGTGTCAGCGTAGCGCACGACATCGAGCCAATGCCGACCCCACTGCTCGCCATAGGCGGGACTGGCGAGGAGACGGTCGACAAGCCGCTCCCACGCTCCGGGGAGGGTGTCGCGGAGAAAGGCGCGCGTCTGGTCGGGAGTCGGCGGCAGCCCTGTCAATCCGTAATTCACGCGACGAAGAATGGTTAGCTTCGGCGCGCGAGCGGCTGGCTTGATTCCTGCCTCGGCGAGCCTCGCTCGATGGAAAGCATCGATGGGATTAGGACCGCCCGCGGCCGAAACGGTCGGCTGCTTCACAGGCTGAAAGGCCCAGACATCTTCTACCTTGTAGAACCGCTGCGTCCATGCGTCGCTCTGTCCACCGCTCGTCGCAACCCGTACGCGATTCGAGTCGTTCTCGCGCAGTGCCTCTCGCGCACGGATTTCGGCAAGTTCGGATGCGCCGGGCCACGGCGCACCCAAGCGGATCCATTCCTTGAGTCGGTCCTCCTCGTCCGCGGTCAAGCGGTCGTTCTCCTTCGGGGGCATGACGAGGTTCGGCAGCTTGCCGGAGACAGCGTCGACCAGCAAGCTCGCATCTGGGTCCCCCGGTGCCAACGCGGGGTGTCCCGACTGGCCCCCACGCAACATCCCATCGCGCGAGGTCAGATCCAGCTCACCGAGCGTGAGCGATTGATCCTGCCCGTGGCAGGCGTTGCACTTTGCCGTCAGCAGCGGCTCGATCTCGACGGCGAATAGGCGCTGTCCGTCGCCTGCAGTCTGCGGGGAGCCTTCAGTCGCAAGTACAAGAGTGCAGGCCACCACCCGGCATGCCTGCCACACATTGAACCGAGTCATGCCCTATGCACTCGTCCGGCCACCCTAGGAACGCATCCGCACCAAGGGCGAGCTACCTAGGAGTCGCCTGAACCTATACAGATTCTACCACCTCCCTACAACCAAGAGGCTGCGATGTTCAGTCCGCACTCTATCGCTTGGCCATCTCCGTCCTCCTCTCCCTACAGAGTCGCGCCCCCGCGCAAGCGCGGATTGTGCATAGAAAAACAGGACACCGACACCGCCCGCTTGGAACCCCCGCGCAACGAGTTGTCTCACGGTAGTTTTCCGAAAGTCTTCTTGCGACGGATCCGGGACTTCTGCATTCTCGGCTGACCCGACTACGCGACAAGTAACTGGATTGTCTCTGCATTGCGTTACGGGCGTTGTAATTATCACTTGATTGCCGCTTATGCTATACAAATTGACACGTCCAATCCCCCTCGCAAGGTCTTTCGCTTGCTCTCAGCCGAGGAAAAGTTCGCCACTCGCAAGATCGTTGTCCCCCATCACAAGGAAGGTACCACTGCCGAGCAACTAGCCGCTGGTTTCGGTGTGCGCCTTGCGACCGTCCTTTTCTGGGTCACTCGCTTCGCTCTCTTCGCTCTCGAGCTTCGACAATTCGACTGGAACGTGCGCTCCAGCCAATCTCCAGAGTCTCGCGGTGGACTTCTCCTATGTCGCATTCGATGGCGAACTCGTACTTTCCTGCCCGGCCGTCAAGGGCGTTACCGACGACGATAAAGGGCCTGTCGTCGCATTCGATGGCGAACTCGTACTTTCCTGCCCGGGGGTTTGCGGCCCGTATGATGGCACGGGCCTTCTCAATCGCTTGTGCCAATGTCAAGCCATCGAGCCGCCAGCGTACCCGTTCCCGCCGCTTTTCCCATTCCACGTCTACCAGCGTATATGCGACCGTTCCGTATTGGGAATATGCTTCAAGTCCAAGCAGCCCCAATAACTGAGAACAGTCCTGTACACGGGTATGGTTCCACAGCTTCAAGCACTTGTCGATTGCTACAAGGATATCTATGTTGAATCGTCCCCTACCGAGTGCGATGGCAGAGCACATTGGATCGGGCTCACCTCGCAATATCGCATCCATCCTGCCTTCGACCGGTACTGGGTACCTGCCTTCGCCAGTTAGGGAGCCTCCCGCAACAATTCGCCAAAGCAGTACCCCGATTGCATAAATGTCCGTCCATGGCCCTAGTTTCCCATCGGGAACGATCTGCTCCCACGCAGCATAGCCAGGCGTCCTTGGTGCCATAGACTTCGTCTGAGTGGCCGCATCGTGTTTGGCTGCTCCGAAGTCGATAAGTACCGGCTCTCCGGTCGCTTCGCGGAGCAGCAAGTTTGATGGCTTGATATCGCGATGCACCATCCCGGTTGCGTGGACGTGCCGGAGTCCCTCAAGCAGGGGAACCGCGACATCCATCAAGTCTTCTTCACAGAATGGCCGCCCTTTCGATTCACGCTCCTGCAGAACGTGAGACAACGGCATGCCGGCCTCAAACTCCATGACCAGGTATGCGGTGTTGTTGCGCCGGAAGAAGTCCCTGCACGATACGATGCCGGACTGGTTGTGCAGCGCGACGAGTGCCTGACCCTCTTTGCGAAAACGGCGCAGGCCGTCTCGGTAGAAGTCCACGTAGGCGGCACTCCTCGGGCGTACGCTCGACCCTACCCTGACCGCTAGCTCGGCCGGGAGGTATTCCTTGATGGCAACGACATTGCCGAGTTCGATGTGGCGGGCCCGATAGACGATCCCGAAGCCCCCCTGTCCGAGCACCTCGCGAATCGAGTAGCCGCGCAGAACGGTGCCGCGCGGCAAAGCGTCTTTCGAGGCTATACCATCGGACATTGCGTTTGATGAGGCCTTAGTGACACAAGCGTCTGGGCATACCTGCGGAACGGAGCCAAGTCTGCACCTACGACGGTACGCCCTGAGGAATCAATACTACCGCACAGACTCTCATCGACCCCGGCCGGATAGTCGCTTAACCGGTGCGCTCGCACCGTGCGGACTCTCGACGGACACCGCTCACCGTGTGAGCGAGTTTGCTGGTGTCCAGCAACAGGGCTCGCTTCAGTACGCATCAGCGCGTTGCAGGTCGGCAGCCGTGTGCATTAGGCAAGGCTCGTCGGCGCGGACTCCCGAGGGGCTACGTCCGTGCGGCGTGTCCGGATGGAATCTGAACACTCTCGGGCTGCGACGTTACGCATGAACTCGACATTGCTGTGTTAGCGCAATTTTTAAATGTCCGGTTCTGGCAATTTTTAAATGTCCGCTTTTTCGAAGCAGCTGAGCAGCATGCCGAACCCCGTGCCACAAGGGCTGGGGCCAAGCCCACCGGCTGCAAGCAGCCGGTGGGCACCCTTACGGCGAGCGCGCCGAGGTGCCTGGCGGGACCGGGTGCGCGTTGAGCGGCCGAGGCCTGCTGTTGAATGCCTGTTTGTCTTGTAGAACGCTGGCTGGTTCGGCCGCAGCCAGCTTGAAGGCCGCTACTGCAGAAAGGAGTACGGGGGTGCCTCTGTCCTCCGCCCCGCGAGGCTTCCCTTGGGCATGACGCGGCCCCGCTGGAAGGAGTGACCGCAGGGGTAGGGACGGCCCGGAGGCCGCCCCAGAACCGGACATTTAAGACTTGCAGAAAAGCGGACATTTAAATTTTGCTCTGACAAACTCGACATTGCTGTATGCTGAGAACTACTGGATTGCGCCCGTAGCTCAGCTGGATAGAGCGCTTGCCTCCGGAGCAAGAGGTCGCAGGTTCGAATCCTGCCGGGCGTACCATCGCCAATCGCGGCAACGAGTCCCGTAGCGTTAGCGAGGTCCTCGGACTGGTAGCCACCCTCAGCGGTTGTAGTTGGGAGTCGGTCCGCGCAACGCCTGCCAAGCTGCGTCGCAGGGCTCGAGTGCATCGTCAGGCAAGGGACCTGCTGCGGCTGCGTCGAGGTTCTGCTCGAGGTGGCTGAAGCGCGACGCCCCCAAGATCACGCTATCAACCCCGGGGCGGTGGAAGATCCAGCGCAACGCAAGTTCGGCCAGCGAAATGCCGATCCCGTCGGCAACCGCGCGCAACTTCTCGACCGCTCCGAAATACTCTTCGTGCCAGAACCGGTCGAGATACCTAGCGTTGCCGTCGAATCGCGTCCCGGCCAGCGGGCCCTTGGCGAAAGACTGCTTGCCGCTGAGCAATCCGCCGGCTAGCGGGTTGTAGCAAACGTTGGAAACGCCATACGCCTTCGTGAAGCCGAGGTACTCCTGCTCTATGCCGCGAGCAAGAGCGTTGTACATGGGCTGGGCCACGAGCGGCGCCTGGAATCGCCGCTCATTCGAGATCGCGAACATTTGGGCGATCTCCCATGCCGCGTAGTTCGAGGTCGCGACGAAACGGATCTTGCCTTCGCAACGCAAGGCTTCCATCGCTTCCAAGGTGCTCTCGATCGGCACCTCGCGATCCGGCTGGTGCAGGTAGTACAGATCGATGTAGTCGGTTTGAAGCCTTCGCAGGCTCTCCTCTGCCGCCCGCCGGATCGCATCCGGACTCAATCCGCCGTAAGAGTCTTCGCCTGTGCCCATCCTCCCGCGCACTTTGGTCGCGAGCACCACCTCCGAGCGGCGACCATTCAGGATCCTGCCGACGATCTCCTCCGACACGCCATCGTTGTATACGTTCGCCGTGTCGATGAAGTTCACACCGCGGTCCAGGGCGTGATCGGTCATCCGCCGGGCTTCCGCCTCGCTCACCTGAGAACCGAACGTCATGGTGCCGAGGCAAGCCCGCGAAACACTCGGTCCGGTTTCGCCAAGAGCCGCGAATTGCATCGACTGCTCTTTCTCTGGTGGCACCCCCGTGGACAGGCCGCGCTCTTGGCTAGCACAGGTTGTAGATTCCATGGAGAGCTCCTTCAGTACGCCCGTTCGTACTATCCCTTTCGACGTTGCGACGATGACGGCGCACCTAGCGGCGCACTGGATTCACGAAGGCACCGTTGGCAGCCACGTCCCAGATCGCCAAGCGCGCCCAGGTCCAGCCAGGCGCACGCACCTTCCAGTTGTAGGAGCCGTTCGAGAATTCCCCGGTTTCCGATAGATCGAAGATCTGGCGCTGCGTACCGGATCCGTCGCCCCACACGACCTCCGCGAATTGCAAGGGAAACGTCCCGCGAACGTCCGCTCGCACTTCGATTTCTTCGTCGGTCCCGCCGATGTCCCACGAGGGCAGCAGCACCTCTCCCGTGGACACGAAGAACTCGCCCGCCAGCAATGGCTCGAGCAGCCTGCCGTAGTTCTCGAAATTCGGCAACCTGCCGATCTTGATGTAATTGACATTCATGTGGGCGTAGACCTCGTGAGTGTGATCGAACTGGAAGACATCGACCTCCCCAAGCAACCGCTTGTTCAGGCCCCAGTTATGCATGTCATCAAGCAACGTGAGGCCTCGCTCGCCGAGGCGTGGCGAGGACAGGTCGGACGGCATCGCCTTCCAACCGGCTCCGAAATACCGGGGGTCCCGGAAATGCGCGCTGTCCTGAATCGCATCCGGATACCCTGTCGACCCCTTCGTCCGGGCATGCGTCTGATACATCCAGCCGCCTTCCCGACGAACCAGCTCCAGCAACTCTGCCGCGTCCGCGGTGCTGTACACGGTGCCGTACCGCTTGTGCTTGGACACGAACCCTCCACCCTCCGGTCGATTCATCCACCAGTAAATCGGTTTCGGGAAGATCAAGCCCCAGTGCCCCCCGAAGTGGACATTGGCCTCTTCAGAGGGGATGAGCAGGAAATCCTTGCCCGACATCTTCTTGCAGGCATTGAAGAAGCTGTCGAGTTCGCGCAACCGCAACTCGGTCAGATCTCGGGGATGGCCGTCGCCATGGAAGTCCATGATGATCGCCGCATTGACCCCCATCTCCTGCAGGACGGGTTTGAAGGGTGGCTCCCAATCCATGCCATGCTCGAGTGCCTGTACGGTGTACGCCAAATGAAAGTGAGCCGCCATGGTCTTGAATCCATCTAGCGCAGCGAAGCGGTCGCGGTTCGTGTACCGCAGCACATCCTCGAGCGCGTCCTCGGGCGGGCCGGCACTGGCAAGAAGGAAGACCGATAGAGACTGGTCCGTGCCAGGAGGAGCGTTGGCCCATGGATAAAACTGCCAGTTGGTGTCGCGCACTTGCCGAATCCCTAGCGAGACGCGGCCTCGCCACGACCGATGCCAGTTCTGCGACAGGTTGGACGTGAAGTCGCGCGGAAAAAAGTACTGGTGCGGTGCCGGGAAGGCGGCCACGCTTCCGCTGCCGGCAGCGGTCGCCATCGCGCGGTAGCGCACCTTGTGCTGCACGCGTTCGGGCTGAAACCCGTTGGCGACGGCCGAGCGGAATTGCCCCTCGGTGTCGTAGAACGCATACGGTGTCTCCATATTCCGCCCTACGCGTACCTGCTCGGGAGCCGCGAATTCGATCCCTGCGTCGTAGAAGAAGGCCACGTTTGGCTCGTCCGTCTGGACCACGGCCTCCTGCTTCACGAGGCGGGAGCCAGCGAAGACGGTGTAGATCAGAGAGCCGTGAAACGGGCCAGCGCGAAATCCCCCGAAATGAAGGCGCACACGGTTGCCTAGGGACTCGACCCGAATGCCATCCAACTCGAATGCGCCGAAGTGCGCGTTGGTTCCCTGCTCGTGCGCGGGCGGGTAATCGAAGAACGCGTCCCAGCCCTTGCGACGCACCCCGGTCTCGACGCTGTAGTAGGGCCGCCCATCGCGCAGGACCGGCTCGCCGCCAACGTCGAGAGTAGCTATGAGCGGCTTCGACGGATCCCGACGGAACGCGAGACTCCATTCCGCATCAGCCTCGTCACGCCATCTGACGCGGACTTCGTCCTCGTCGGTCGTGACCGTTGCCCGTCCGTCACGATAGGCCTCGAGATCGACCGGCACAGCAGCCCCAGAGGCACCCGCGGTTAGAGCAAGCAGGATTGGGAGCGATCTCGCTGATCCGAACATGGTGCCCATAATACTCTGATGCCTATGACCGCTACGAACCTCCCGCGCGAAGCTGACGGTGCCAAGCGCTGCGCACACATTTTCCTAGACGAATCCGGCAATCTCGATTTCAACCCGAGCGGATCCCGTTACTTCGTCATGACCTCAGTCAGCCTTGTCCGGCCGTTCCCGTGGGCCGCGAGGCTCGATGACCTGAAGTACGACTGCATCGAGCGTGGTCAGGATCTGGAGGACTTCCACTGCGGGCATGACAACTGGAGGGTTCGCCGGGACGTATTCGACATCATCGCAAGCGACTTAGGTGCAATCGTCATCGACTACCTGGTCGTGGACAAGCCCAAGACTTCTCCTGAGTACCAAGACGCCAGCAGATTCTATGCATTCATGCTGGAGTACCTTCTTGATCACGTCGTGACCAGCAGTCCGTGCGCGGGAGCCAACAAAGTCATCGTGATCACAGATACGATTCCAGCGAAGAAGAAACGGAGAGTGACCGAGCGCAAGATTCGGAGGTCCTTCGTTGCGAAGGCTCCCCCGGGCAGGGAATTCAGCATCCTCCATCACGACTCCCGTTCACACTACGGGCTGCAGGTGGCGGACTACTGCAGCTGGGCGCTATATCGGAAACTCCAACAGGGGGATTCGACCTACTTCGACAGGATCGAGCCTGCGGTACGTACGAGACTAGAGATCTACAGGTCGGTAAAGTCGCGCTACTACCAAGCGGTTCCGTCACCCGCGTGACGCCCCGAGTCAGCTCGGTCCGAGATCTAGCGAACGAAGACCTCAGACATCGGGCGCAGCGGGTGAAGCTCGCTCTCATGCATGGACCTCCAACGGTCAAGCACCGTCGGCTGCGGCAGATCCGCGACTCGAGCGAACTCATTGCTTTCGGTCGTGCGACGCGTGCGGAAGGCCCGGTCGAATTTGGCATCGGCACCCGACACCGGCACACCGTCGCGGGCGGCTAAGAGCAGTAGACGACGTGGCGCCGACAATCGCAATCTGCGACACGATGAACGAGCTGCATGCGCTAGCGATTCCTGCGGTCTCGCTCGGAATTCTACGAATGACGATTGCAAACATTCCGTAAAGCTGGGGACTGGAACGCAACGGGCCCTCGGTACCGATCATCCATCCCTGTATGCGACAGCCTCCGTCCTGGTTCGTCACTCCGCGAAGCGTCCGACTCCCGTCGTACTTGCTTCTGGCATCGGTTTGGATCCTGACCGGCGTTCAACTGGCTGCCGGTCGCACCACCGCTCCGCACTTGCCGGAACAGCCGTTCGACTATGCCGGCATCGCCCTTCCCGCGCATTACCGATCTGCAGACTTTCCGAGCGGGCGGCAGAACAGCGGCTCGCCCGCCGACCAAGACAACACCCCTGCCAGCAACCCCATCACCAACGCCGGTGCGACGCTCGGCCGGGTTCTCTTCTATGACCGCAAACTGAGCGCGAATGGAAGTACCGCGTGCGCCTCTTGCCATGTGCAAGAGCACGGCTTCTCCGATCCCGACCGGCTGAGCCGCGGGTTTGAAGGCGGCCTCACGCGGCGGCGCTCAATGGGTCTTACCAATGCCCGCTTCTACGGCACCGGCCGGTTTTTCTGGGACGAGCGTGCAGCAACGCTGGAAGAGCAAGTACTGATGCCGTTTCAAGATCCAGTCGAGATGGGTTTGACGCTTTCCCTGCTCGAGAGCTTGGTGCGGGCGCAGACCTACTATTCTTGGCTCTTCCAAGCTGCGTTCGGATCGACCGAGGTGACCGCGGATCGCATCGCTCGGGCCTTGGCGCAGTTCGTACGCAGCCTCGTCAGCGTGGACACCAAGTACGATCACGGCAGAAGCAGCGTCGGCAGTCCGCTCTCGCCTTTCCCGAACTTCACGGAGCAGGAGAATCGAGGCAAGCGCCTCTTCATGACCGATGGCGGAGTCGGTCGCACTCCATGCACGGTCTGCCACCAGAGCGAGGCCATGGTTACGCCCGGTCCGCCGCGCGGGCGCGGCACATTCACGGGCGCGTCCAACAACGGACTGGACGCTCGTTCCATCGGCGACCGAGGTGTGGCTGAGACGACCAGCAACGGTGGCGACGCCGGGAAGTTCAAATCGCCCTCGTTGCGGGACGTAGCCGTGCGCGCTCCCTACATGCACGATGGCAGGTTCGCCACGCTTGAAGCAGTGATCGACCACTACAGCGACGGCATTCAAGCCCACCCCAACTTGGCCGGCACGCTGAGCGGGCGTAACGGCCGTCCCGAGCGTTACAACTTCACCGAGGACGAGAATTCGGCGTTGGTTTCATTCCTGCGGACGCTTACCGACGGGACGCTCCTCTCACACGAAATGTTCGGGGATCCATTCGTCGACCCCTCCGTCCCGACGATTCTGGCCGTGATGAACAGCGATGGATCTGAGGGCGTGATCGCTGATCATGCATGGATCACAGTGCGCGGTCGCAATCTTTCGGCGTTTACTGAGACATGGGCTGACGCGACTCCCTCGGGAATCGATTTGCCCAAAGAATTGGGTGGCACTGTCTTGACGATCAACGGGAAATCGGCCCGCTTGTACTCCGTCAGTCCGCGCCGCATTCGCGCCTTGGCACCCGCCGACGCCGTCGTGGGTGACGTGCAGGTCCAAGCGATCACGGCTCGCGGCAAGAGCAACTCAGTGATAGCCAGTCGCACCACTCTCTCCCCTGCGCTGTTCCTCTTCGATGTTGCCGACTCGAAGGGCGAACCGCATTCTCCGCAAGCCTTCCTGGATGCCTTTGCAACGGACTCCCAAGGATCGCGATATCTCGCCGCCCTGCACTCCGATGGCACTCGAGCTGTCCGAAACGGATTCTCTCCGGGGGTGACGACTCGCCCGGCGCGCGCTGGGGATCGGATCACAATCTTCGGATGCGGATTCGGGGACACCGCGACCGAAACCCCATTCGGACAGCTGATCGCGGCTCCGATCCCGCTCGCCGATCGAGTGCGCGTACGATTTGGCGAAGTCACTGCAGGTGTCGTGGCGGAATCGATGGTGGCGCCCGGACTCTACGAATTCGAGGTGATCGTACCCGCGGTAGAGAGCGGTGACATTGAGGTGACCGCTGAAATCGACGGTATCAAGTCCCAAGCGAGCGTGTTCCTGACGGTGCAGCGGTGAGTGATCAGTACGCTGCCCAACATGGACGACTCGAGTCCAACCGGGTGGCAACGAACCGGTTGTTGACGCACACGACATGAACAGTGGCCTCGAGGCCGCCACGCGCACCTTCAGGCCCCAGTGCCGCCACGACTCCGTCGTGGACCTATTGAGTTTTGGTCAGATGGACCTCTTGGTCGAATCTCGACTGGAAGCCTAGTCGCATACGATCCGACAACTCAATGGATCGCATCAACGACGGGAACTCCGGGAACTCAGATTCTCACGCCTATAGCGGATCACCGCACGGAGTGTGCGACCCCCCCGGCTATTCCATGTTTCAGGAAAGAGCCCCCTGGACACTTGTCACCGGGGAGGAACATTTTACGTCCTTAGGATACCACAACGAACGGTGGTGTCAAGGCGCGCGCGAAAATTTTTTGGGCAGTGGCGCGTGGGGCACCTCGTAGGAATCATGCACCGCAGTCACGGTCATTCCCTGCCCGCTGACGCATCGGCGGGGCATGGGGGTACAACGCGAACTCGTTTGCCGAGCTGCGGACGAAGCCAAGTACCAGACCCGATGCGCCACGGCGTCGGATTCCTACGAATCGCTCATCCAGAGTTATCCATCCTGAGATCCCAGACGGAACCTACCACTAGGTGCTCCCGGGAGAAGCGAGCTCACGAACTGCACCAGATAGGCCGGAGCCAAGCCCCGAATCTTGGCTAGTGGGTTTGGAGTGGTTGCTACGGTTCCGAGGATCTAACCGCTACGGAAACCTCGCGATCCTCAAACTACTGCGTCGTTAACGGATTCGCCGCGCGTGGCAGGCGACCCCCCCGACTATTCCATCTCGCAGGAAAGTGGCCCCCCTCGGGCACTTATCATCGGGGAGGAACATTTTACGTTCTCAGGTTACCACAGCGAACGGTGGTGTCAAGATCCGGGCGAAATTTATTGGGCCGTGCCCTGAGTGGCCCCTCGTAGGAATCATGCACCGCAGTCACGGTCTTTCCCTGCCCGCTGGCACATCGGCGGGGCAAGGGGTGCAACGCGACATCGTCCGCCAAGCTGCGGACGAACCAGCTACCCGAACGCGATATCCAGAGTCGACGGGAACCCTACGAGCGGCATGTCCTGATTCGCCCATCCTGAGACTCCAGCCGGAACCTGCCGTTGGACGACCTGTAACGCAGCACCCTACGTGCCTGCCGAGAGTGCCCGTGCGCGAACTGCACCGGATAGAACTGACCAAGCCCCAGATCCCGACTGATGGGATTGGTGTGGTTGCGACAGTTCCGAGGACCGAGCCACTACGGAAACTTCGCGATCCTCAACCCCCCGCGTCTTTAGCTGATCACCGCGCGAGGCTGGCGACCCCCCCGGCTATTCCATGTTTCAGGAAAGAGCCCCCTGGGCACTTGTCACCGGGGAGGAACATTTTACATCCTCAGGTTACCACAGCGAACGGCAGTGTCAAGGCCCGAGCGAAAATTTCTTGGGCCGTCGCGCGTGGGGCACCTCGTAGGACTCATGCACCGCAGTCACTGCCATTCCCTGACCGCTGACGAATCGGCAGGGCATGGGGCACAACGCGACACCCGTTGCCGCTGAGCGGACGAATCCACCTACTAGATGTAATGCCGCTACAGTGGCGGGATGCCTACGATTCGCTGATCCAAAGTCGTCGATCCTGAGATCCTAGGCGGAACCCACTGCTAGTGGACTCGGAGAAGCGAGTGCGCGAACGGCACCGGATAGAGCTGAGCCAAGCCCCGAAACCTATGCTGACGGGTCTGGAGTGATTGCTACAGTTCCGAGGATCGAACCGCTACGGAAACCTCGCGATCCTCAAACTACTCCGTCGTTAACGGATACGCCGCACGAGGCAGGCGACCCCCCCGACTATTCCATCTCGCAGGAAAGTGGCCCCCTGGGCACTTATCATCGGGGAGGAACATTTTACGCTTTCAGGGTACCACCGCGAACGGCAGTGTCAAGGCCAGCGCGAAATTTTCGGACCGTGGCGCGAGAGGACGTCGCAGCCTCGCCCAGCACGCTGCCGAACGAGCCCGAAACCGGTGTGCGACCTGCACGCCTCTCCAAGCCTACGGGCATTCGAAGAGGACGAGGCTCTCTCCCGCTGGGAACTCGCAGTGCCGAGGACCGCCCGATCAGCCAGGCAGACTCTCGGGATCGCAAAGCGCGCCGAGGCCGACCTCGATTGAGCGCAGACGAATGCGGGAGTATGATAACTCTCAACGGCGACGGCCAGAATCGTGCTCTCGCGTGACTCGAAATTTGACTAACTGTCAAAAGTTGGTTGACCAAGGCGGTCCGGATTTCCTAAACTGCAAGCGGTACGGTAGGCCCACGATGCATTTGCGCGTCCTCGCGATCATCTGTCTCTTCAGCGTTGGAGGAATCCTGGGAGCGGGCCAGCCCGACTTTGCCAAGGAAGTCGAACCGATTCTCGAGCAGCGCTGCGTCCAGTGCCACGGCGACAAGCAACAGCTCGCGGGCCTGCGTGTCGACAGCTTGGACGCCCTGCTGCAGGGCGGTGCGCACGGCCCCGCCGTGCGACCCGGTGACGCCGATAACAGCCTGCTGTACCGACACGTGGCCGGTTCCGCCGAGCCTCGCATGCCGTTCGGCAGCACTCTCAATCCCACCGAGATCGCAACGCTGAAGAGTTGGATCGATGCCGGTGCGCCATGGCCGGAAGGGAAGCACGAAGCGGCGGCCAAGCAGGAGTGGTGGGCGTTTCAGGATCCGGTGCGTCACGACCCGCCCGCGGTGTCGCAACATCCGGTCGACGCCTTCGTTCTGGACAGGCTAGAGGGGAAAGGCGTTGCTGCGGCTCCTCGCGCCGATCCGCAGACACTCGTGCGGCGGGCGTACCTAGACTTGGTGGGGTTGCTGCCCCCGCCGGATGTCGTGGACGCTTTTGCCGCGAATCCTTCCAAGGAGGCGTTCGCCACGCTGGTGAATGACCTGCTCGAATCGCCCCGCTACGGCGAGCGCTGGGGACGGCACTGGCTCGACGCGGTGCGCTACGCGGACTCGTCTGGATACGAGCACGACTACGACCAGCCTCATGCGTGGCGCTACCGGGACTACGTGATTGCAGCGTTCAACGACGACAAGCCTTACGACCGGTTCGTGCATGAGCAACTCGCCGGGGACGAGGTGGAGAATCCGAGCTTCGATTCGCTTGTCGCCACGGGCATGCTCCGCGTGGGTCCGCGCGTGCTGTTCCGCGAGAAGGACAACCCGCAATACCGGTACACCTACTTAGATGACATGATCGCCACGACCGGCCGGGTGTTCCTCGGACTGACCGTGGACTGCGCTCGCTGCCACGACCACAAGTTCGACGCGATCTCGCAAATGGATTACTACCGCACGATGGCGGTGTTCTTCCCCTATATCCGTTACGACTTCCCACTGGCGGACGAGGAAGCCGTCGCCCGGCACAAAGCGGCTACCGATGAGGTTGACGCGGAAATCGAACCCCTTGAAGACCGCATCCGAGAGATCCAAGATCCGTATCGGGAGATGGCGCGCAAGCGCGCCCTGGAGAAGTTCCCCAAGGAGATCCAGATCGCGGTGGCGACGCCAGAGGAGGAGCGGACTCCCGGCCAGAAGCTGCTTGCCGCTCAGGTCCAGAGCACCTACGGGAGTGGGTACCTGGACTTGATCTCGCCGGAAGACGCCGAAAAGATCGAGGGCTTGAAGGCTGAGATCGCAGCGCTCGAAGAGAAGCTGCCGGAACCGCTGCCAACCGCGATGGGCATCCGGGACGGAGACTACCGATTCGCTCCGAACGGCCTCGGCGACGAGGTCCAGCCGGGCAAGGGGGATCGGGAGGATTTCAGCGGCATCGAAGGCACCTGGCTCCCCACGAACGACTACGAGCCGCCCCGGGCGCATTTCCTGCCGAACGCCGACTACCGCACCAAGGGCGACGTGGTTGAGCCGGGATATATCGAAGCGCTGGCGCACGGAAAGCGATTCGATCCGCAGCGGCCGGAGCATCGCATCTCCAGCGGACGAAGGCTCGCGTTGGCCAAGTGGATCGCCTCTCCCGAAAACCCTCTTACATCGCGCGTGATGATCAATCGCATCTGGATGCACCACTTCGGGGAGGGGCTCGTCTATACCGCCAGCAACTTCGGGAGCATGGGCACGCGCCCCACGCATCCGAAGTTACTCGACTGGCTGGCGACGGAGTTCGTGCGCCAGGGGTGGAGCATCAAGGCGATGCATCGGCTGATCATGACGTCGGATGCGTACCAAATGGCCTCGGCGCACTCCGATCCCGCCGCGGCGGAGGCGGACCCCGCGAACAAGCTGCTCTGGCGCTTCCCGCAACGGCGCCTCGAAGGCGAGGTCATTCGGGACATCATTCTGGATGCCGCCGGCAATCTCAACTTGCAAGCGGGCGGGCCGGGCTTCTTCCCCCCGATCCCAGAGGAAGTGCGGGCCTCCTTCCCCAAGGGCAAGTGGGAGATGAGCGAGCCCGGACCGGACAATTGGAGACGGAGCATTTACACCTATGCCAAGCGCGGGCTCCGCTACCCGATGTTCGAGGTGTTCGATCAACCGAACATGAACGTCACGTGCGAGCGCCGGACGACCACCACGGTGCCGACGCAAGCCCTGACGTTACTGAACAACGACTTCGCGCTGCGCCAGGCCCGGTACTTCGCGGAGCGCGTGGCCGCGCTCGCCGAGTCCGAGCGCGAACGCATCCGCGTCGCTTACCGGATCGCCCTCAGCCGCGCCCCCACGCCAAGCGAACTGGACGCGAATCTCGGGTTCCTGCAGCAGCAGGCCGCCTACCACGAGGGCGATGCGCTCGACGCGCTCACCGATCTCTGCGACGTGATCCTCAATCTGAACGAGTTCCTCTATGTCAGCTAACGACCGATTCGTATCGCGCCGGGACTTTCTGTTTCGGGCCGGCGAGGGCGTCAGCGGGGTCGCGCTCGCTGCGCTGCTGCAGCAGGAAGGCCTCCTAGCCTCCGACGGTGCTTGCGACGCGGAGGGCGTGGTTTCGCCGACCGCTCCGCAGGACCCGCATTTCAAGCCGCGAGCCAAGGCGGTGATCTCGCTGTTCATGAGCGGCGGGGTGAGCCATGTCGACACGTTCGACCACAAGCCGATGCTGGAGAAGCATCACGGCGAGCCCTTGACGGGCAAGGGGCGCGTGCGCGTGCGCCAAGGCTATCCGGGCCCGCTGATGCGAAGTCCGTTCGAGTTCCAGCGTCACGGAAAGTCCGGGAAGCTTGTGTCCAACCTGTTCCCGCACATGGGGTCGATGGTGGACGATCTGGCCTTCGTGCATTCGTGCCAGGGCCGCTCGAACGACCATGTCCTCGCGCACTACGAGTGGAATACCGGGTCGGTGCTGATGGGCCACCCGAGCGTGGGAAGCTGGGTGACGTACGGACTGGGTTCCGAGAACCAGAGCCTGCCCGGGTTCGTCGTGGTCTACGACCACCGCGGGGGACCGTTTTCCGGACCCTCCAACTGGAGCAGCGGCTACCTGCCCGCGACCTACCAGGGGACGGTCTTCCGGTCGCAAGGCGATCCGATCCTCGACCTGCGCCCGCCCGGCAAGTTGGTTTCCCCGGAACAGCAGCGGGCGCGGCTCGACCACCTCGCCAAGCTGAACCAGGAGCACGCCAAGCGGCACCCGGGATCTAGCGAGTTGGCTGCGCGGATCGCCTCGTACGAACTGGCCTATCGCATGCAAGGGTGCGCGCCGGAAGCGGTCAATATCTCCCAAGAGTCGGACGAGACGAAGCGACTCTACGGCATGGATGATCCGGCCACCGAGCCATTCGGAAGGCAGTGCCTCCTGGCGCGGCGGCTGGTCGAGCGGGGTGTGCGTTTCGTGCAGCTCTACAGCGGCGCGCTCCGCCAGCAGAACATCGACACGTGGGACGCTCACAGCAATCTGGTCGAGAACCACACGCTGCACGCGGGAGAGGTGGACAAGCCCATCGCCGGCCTGATCAAGGACCTCAAGCGAACCGGGCTGTTCGACGAGACGCTGGTGGTCTGGCACTCGGAATTCGGACGCATGCCGATTTCCCAGCGCGGGGTCGGACGGGATCACAACCCGCACGCCATGACGGCGTGGATGGCCGGCGCGGGCATCCGCGGCGGGCAATCGATCGGCGCGACGGACGAATTCGGCTACAAGGCGGAGCAGCAGGTTCTCACGTATCACGACATCCACGCGACGATGCTGCACCTGCTGGGGATCGACCACACGCGCTTGACTTACTTCTTCAACGGGCGCCACATGCGCTTGACCGACGTGCATGGAGACCCGATCCCGCAGATCGTGAGCTAGCCGCGGATTCGAGAAGTCGAAGTCGGTTCCAGGCCGCCTAGAGGGAGGACACGCTCCCGATCGCTTCGCGGGCTTGGCGCACGGTGGCGCGGACAACGTCGCCTGCGGACTCGACCGCCCGAATCATCCCGACGCTCTGCCCTGCAGGCAGCACGCCCTGCTCGGTATCGCCGTCCAATCGACCTCGCGTGGAAGCCGGATTCCCGACGCGGAGGGCCTGCAGCGGGAAGGGCTGGATCTCGTCCTCGTGTTCTGACCAGTATTCGGTGAATGCGTTCTGGATGAGACGGCAGGGCTTGCCGCTATGCGCCCGGGTGACGACGGTGCCCGAGACGTTCGCGGAGACGATCTTGTCCTTGTAGTTGCGATGCGCTCCCGCCTCTTTGGTCGCGATGAAACGGGTCCCGAACCAGACCCCTTGCGCCCCCCACGTCAGCGCCGCGGCCAAGCCCTGTCCGTCGGCCAAGCCGCCGGCGGCGATGACCGGCACCTCCACGGCGTTGACAACCGCCGGCACGAGCGCCGCCGTTCCGACGAGACCGACATGACCGCCGCCCTCCCGGCCTGACGCGATCACGGCATCCACGCCATCGGCGACAGCTTTCTGGGCATGCCGCACGCTGCCGATCACGGACATTACGTAGATCCCCCGGGCGTGCGCGTCGGGGACCGCGCCGCGGGGGCTTCCGAGCCCGGAAACCAGCACCGGAACCCGCTCTTCAAGCGTGACATCGATCAAGCCCTGAACCGAGTCGGTATATCGCGTCACCGCGTTGCCCTCGGCACGGATCGTGGCGAATAGAATATCCACTCCGAACGGCTTCTCGGTCTCGCTCCGCACGGCACGAATCTGCGCTCGCAACGCATTGGGCTGCATGCTCAAACCCGTTCCGATCACACCCAAGCCACCAGCTTGGGAGACCGCCGCAGCGAGCCGGGCCTGAGCGATCATGCCCATCCCGGCTTGCAGTACCGGGTAATCGATGCCGATCGCTGCGCAGATCGGCGTCCGCATGGGCGCGGGTGCTTCGTTCGTCATGGTTGGCGGTTCGCCATGTTCGCCAGCAAATTCCTGTCGACGATGCCCCTCTCCGACCGACCGTCAGCCTTGACGGTGGCGAGGTTGTCCGTGATCGCGAAGGAATCGAGCCCGCCGGCGGCGCTGAGGTTCTCGACCACGATTCCCACCTCGCGGACATCGGGCGCCGAGACGTTGCGGATGCGCAACCCTCCCAATCGTTCGTCTGCCCGCACACGGAATGCCACACCCTGGCGAGGCTGCGTGGACCCCGCGATCACGATGTTGTCCAGCAGCGCGTTGTCAGTGTCCTCCACGACCACGGCCGGACCGTCCTGGCCCGCGTCGATCAGGGTCACGTTGCGGAGCACGAAATTGTCGCTGTTCTGAATCAAGACCCATGGAACTTCCTGCGGTCCGCCTTGCAGCCTGACATTCTCGATCACCAAGTTGCTCGTGTTCCTGACATGCAGCGGACGCCACCGGTCGCTGGGCCGGAAGCCCACGCCGGTCACGTTGCGAATCGTCAGGCCGTCATGGCCGAAATCATGGTTCGCCGTCCGAATCGCCGTCACGCAGTCCTTGACCTGAACACCGTCAATCACGATGTGCCGGTTGATCATGCCCGGTCTGCTGTGGTCTTGGACGTCGACCCCGTAAAAGCTGGACTCGGCGTACACGTCGCGCACCGTGATGTGCTCGCTGCCATCCGAGACCTCGACCGGGCCGCGCAGCTGCGATCCGTAACTGCGAATGTTCTCCACGACTAGATGGCGCACGTACAGACCCTCGTTACCGCGCCCGCCGATCGACACGACATCCCGAATCGTGTCGGTCGCGGTGAGGTTGCGAATCACGCCGTGCTCGATGTTTCCGTACTCCTGGACCGGGGTGATCATCACGCCGTCCTTGGCGCTGTTGTTGGTCTCGCCGTTCTCGATCAGGAACCGGCCGCGACGCATGACGATCAACGGGGCGCGGTCAGACTGCTCGACCGAATCGCCGTTCCCTTCCAGCACGAAATCGCGGATCGTCACACCCTCGGCCACAACCTCGAAGATCGGCGTTTTCGCCAATCCGGCTTCAAGGCGCATATTGAGGCCTACGAGCGTCAGTGGCTTGTCGATCCGGACGGTCTCGCTGACTTCGACCGTGCGCGCGCGGTCCGCCAGTAGCACGGAATACGGGGCGGCTCGATCGACCGCGCGCTGCAATTCGCCAGCGTCCACGCGAACGATCAGGGGCTCCGTCGCGACGGACACGGCGACCGGGTACACCGCTAAGCAGCACGTGACGAGAGCGGAACGAAGCGTTGGCATCGCAAAAACTCTAGCACGCGCCAGAGCTGATCGCCCTGCCGGGGCAACCATGCTCAAGAGGGTCGATGGCGCGACGCAACGCACCCGGGCTGCCCGAATCGCTCCCCAGGCTACCGCTGATATTCGGCGACGATCATCGTCGATATGCCGCCGCGGGCTTCGAATCGGCCCTCGACCTTCGCCCGGACTGGGTTGGACGCCTGGACGACAGCATCCAACACCTTGTTGACGACGTTTTCCTGGAAGATCGGCAGGTTGCGGTATTCCAGCAGGTGCAGTTTCAGCGACTTCAGCTCCAAGCAGCGGTCGGCGGGCTCGTAGCGTACGATCAGCGTCCCGAAGTCCGGCAGGCCGGTCTTGGGGCACACCGAAGTGAATTCAGGGCAATCGATCTCGATGGTGTAGCCACGCCCCGGATACTGGTTCGGCCAGGTATCGATCTCCGGTAGGTCCGCAGCGACGCCGGCTGCGGCGTGTTCGTCCGTATATCCAGTCAGTGCGGCCTCCCAGTCAGCTAGTCGCCGACACCCGTTCCCTTCGACGCCGTGATCGCCGCAACCGGAGTCAGTCCTCGTCCTGCTGCGCCCCTAGGCGGTCGATCACCGAGAGATCCTCCAACGTGGTGATGTCGCCGGACACCGTCTGCGTCGTCACGATTTCCCTGAGGAGACGGCGCATGATCTTCCCGGATCGCGTCTTCGGCAAGGCATCGCTGAAGCGGATTTGCTTGGGACGGGCGAACTTGCCGATCTGCTGCGCCACCCAGTCCCGCAAGGCAGCGGCAAGCTCGTCCGACGCGACATGGCCTTGGATCGGCGTGACGAAAGCGATCACAGCCTGGCCGGTCAAGTCGTCCGGCATGCCGACCACGGCCGCTTCCGCGACCGCATCGTGGCGCACCAGCACGGATTCGAGTTCCGCCGTCGACAGGCGGTGCCCGCTGACGTTCATCACGTCGTCGACGCGCCCGAGCACCCAGATGTAGCCGTCCTCGTCGCGTCGCGCCGCGTCTCCTACGAAGTAGAGCCCGGGAATCTGGCTCCAATAGGTATCGCGGAAGCGATCGGGGTCGCCCCACAGAGTCCGGAACATCGACGGCCACGGCTTGCGGACAACGAGGTAGCCTTCCCCGCCCGGAGGTACCGAGTTGCCCTCCATGTCGACGACATCCGCCGCGATCCCCGGCAAGGGGAACGTTCCCGAACCGGGCTTGAGCGGCGTCGAGCCGGGCACGGGGGAAATCATGATCGAGCCGGTCTCCGTCTGCCACCACGTGTCGACGATCGGGCACCGCTCGCCCCCGATCACGCGGTGGTACCACTCCCACGCCGACGGATTGATCGGCTCGCCCACGGAGCCGAGCAGGCGGAGGCTCGTCAGATCGTGCTTTTTCGGATGATCCTCGCCGAACTTGATGAACGCCCGAATGGCGGTCGGCGAGGTGTAGAGGATGTTGACCTTGTAGCGGTCGACGATGCTCCACAGCCGGTCCGGAGCCGGGAAGTCCGGCGCGCCTTCGTACATGACGGTGGTCGTGCCGACCAGCAGCGGGCCGTAGACGATGTAGCTATGCCCGGTGACCCAGCCTACGTCGGCCGCGCACCAATAGGTGTCGTCGTCCTTGATGTCGAACACCCAGCGCATGGCTGTCGACACTTGCACTTGGTAGCCGCCCGTGGTGTGAACGATGCCCTTGGGCTTCCCGGTCGTGCCGGACGTATACAGAACGTAAAGCGGATGCTCCGCGTCCAGCTCTTCCGCCGGGCAGTCGCTGCCGACCCTAGATTCGAGATCGTGCCACCAAGCGTCGCGCCCCTCCTGCATCGAGATGGCCGTGCCTGTGCGCCGGTAAACGATCACGCTGCCCACGCGCGGGCATTCCTCGAGCGCGTCGTCGACGGCCTGCTTGAGCGGAACGGTCTTGCCGCGCCTCCAACCGGCGTCGGCGGTAATCACGATCGTGGCGTCTAGATCCAGAATCCGGGTTTTCAGCGCTTCCGACGAGAATCCCGCGAAGACCACGCTGTGGATGATGCCGAGACGAGCGCAAGCGAGCATCGCCACCGGCAATTCCGGCACCATCGGCATGTAGACGATCGCGCGGTCGCCTGCCTTGAAGCCTTGCGCCTTGAGCACGTTGGCGAAGCGCTGCACGGAGCGCAGCAACTCTTGATAGGTCAGGACGCGCCGGTCGCCGGGCTCGCCCTCCCAGATGATCGCCGCGCGATTCTTGCGCCACGTCTCGCAGTGACGGTCCAGGCAGTTGTAGGCCATGTTCGTCCGACCGCCGGCGAACCACTTGTAGAACGGAGCGTCGGACGCGTCCATGACCGCGTCCCATTTCCGAAACCAGTGCAGCTCGCGCGCGGCTAGATCGCCCCAGAAGGCCTCGGGGTCGGCCTCCGCGCGATCCACCAAGTCGCGGTGAGCGTCGCCGGCCGGGACATTGGCTCGAGCGACGAATTCTTCGGAGGGATGGTAAAGATCCATGGAAGCCTCTAGTCCCGTCCGGGCTGCCCGCCCGGACAGCTATTGCCAAGCGGTCTGCGTCTGGGTGCTCGTAACGAGCGAGTCGAAAATCGCGAGCACCTGCTTCCGGTAAACGTACCGTCGGCGCAGTTGCTCGCGAAAGTCCTGATCGTATTCCCGCGCTCGCATCCACTTCCGGAAGAGTTGCGGGGAGACATCGATCTCCGCCCGCAAGGCGTCGAGCGAGTGGCCGCGCAAGAACAGCCCGTAGAACAACGCCGCCTCGGTTTGCGGCGAATGGAGATCGCGATCGTTCGCACTCGGCATGTCCGTTCCTTCGAGCAAGCCGCCTGACATCTGAATGTATCACTATCGCACCGCCTGTCCCAAGGGAATCGGCGGCCGGACTTCCGTTCCGCACCATTCTGTTCGACGGTTCGCGCGGCCGCGGCAGGATCGGACTACACTGGCCTGCGTGTGGGCTCCGGTTCTCGCTTCGGCGGCGACGGTGGCGGGCTACGCGGCTTACGCCGCGGCTTGGCCTTCATCCCAGCGCTGGGGTTCGAGCATGCATGCGCTGCCCGGAAGGACCCGCGACATCGCGCTGACGTTCGATGACGGTCCGAGCAACGAGACAGCGCGCTTCATCGACGCCCTCGACAGGCTGGACGTTCCGGCGACTTTCTTCGTCTGTGGGCGCAATGTCCAGCGACGGCCGGAAGTCGCGCGACTGATTGTCGAGGCCGGCCACGCGATCGGCAATCACACCTTTTCGCATCCCTGCCTGCCGCTGTGCTCGCGGGCACGCGTGTCCAACGAGGTTACGCGGACGCAAGACGCGATCGGTTCGGCAACGGGCGAGACTCCTACCCTGTTCCGTCCGCCGTTCGGACTCCGGTCGCCGGCGCTACGCGCGCTGCTGCCGGCGCACGGCCTGCGCGGGGTTCATTGGAGCGTGATCGGCAAGGACTGGAAGCGGAACGCTGACCAAATCAGCGATCAGCTATTGCGGCGTACGACAGCGGGAAGCATCGTCTGCCTGCATGACGGCGATCGGACATCGGCTGTCGCGGACCGCAGCCAGACCCTAGCCGCAGTGCTCCGAGTCGTGCCGATCCTGAGAGACCTAGGGCTGCGGTTCGTAAAGCTGGATGCAGGAGAAACCGCGTAACGACCGGCTTCGCCATTGGCGGAGCGCCGATTATTGCGCGGTCCAGCCGCCGTCGATCACCAAATCCGTGCCCGTGAGGAAACCCGCTCCCTCGGAGCACAGGTAAACCGCGAGCTGGCCGATTTCCTCGACACGGCCCCATCTGCCTACAGGCAGCCGGGACAGGAATTGCCGATTCTTCTCGGGGTCCTCGATGAGCGGCCGATTCATCTCGGTGGCGAACGGGCCGGGACTAATGCCATTGACGGTGATGTTGTGCGGCGCGACCTCTAGTGCCAGCGCTTTGGTAAAGCCCAGCAGGCCGGACTTGGTCGTCGAGTAGGCCGTGCGGTTCGGAAGCGAGACGTGCGACATGATCGAGGTCAGGTTGATCACGCGACCCCACTTCTTGCGCTTCATGCCCGGAACGAACGCGCGAGACATGATGAACGCGCCGGTCAGGTTGACAGCGATCATTTCGTTCCACTCGTCCAAGGACATGTCCTCGATCGGCTTGCGGTTGTTGATGCCGGCATTGTTGATCAGGATGTCGCAAACACCGTAAAACTCCTGCACCGCTTGATCGACTTCGGAACCCGCTGTCTCGTCGGTGACGTCGGCAACGACGTACTCGGCCTTGCCGCCGCTCTCCCGAATGCCTTGGACGACATCCGCGAGCAGCGACTCGCTGCGAGCGGCCAAGACCACTTGGGCTCCCGCCGACGCGATCGCCTCTGCCATCTGACGTCCCAGGCCCTTGCTAGCTCCGGTGACCACTGCGACATGGCCTTCTAGCGAAATGCTGCTCATGCTGTCGATTGCCGCCCGCCCCTAGGTGTGCGAACGGTTGCCTCTAGGATACCAAGGGCAGTGGCCTTTCCGTTCCAAGCGATCCGGGACCGGCCAAGACGGGAACGGGCTTAGAGACGCTCCAAACGCTCGCGAACTTGTCGCGCCGTCGAAGCGTCCGGCGTCGCCACGAAGATCGTGTCGTCTCCCGCGATGGTGCCGATGATGTCCGGCCAATCCGCGACATCCAAGCACTGGGCTACAGCGTTGGCGCCTCCCGGCGGGGTGTGCAGCACCACGAGATTCTGGGCCGTGCGAGACTCCACGACGAACTCTGCGACCACTCGCGCCAATGCGCGCTCCCCGCGCATCGCTGGCACGGGCCCATCCAGCAGATGGTAGCCCTCGGCCGCCTTGACAACTCCCAAATCGCGCAGGTCGCGAGACAAAGTGGTCTGGCTGACACGGATCTCCTCGGCATCCAGAGCGGCGGACAATTCCTCTTGCGTGCGGATCGAGCCCGACGCGATCAGGCGCAAGATCGCGTTGTGCCGTCTCGCCTTCGGATTCGTCATTGCTTGCGGCTAGTGCGAAACTCGGCTAGACGGGACTTGGCCCGAGCCAATGCATCGCTCACCGCGGCGGGCGCCGTGCCGCCGGGCAGAGCGTGGTTCTCGAGGGCTTGCTCCGGATCAAGAGCGGCCAAGGCGGTCTCGTCGAATTCGGGAGCGAACTGGCGCAATTCGTCTAGCGTCCAGTCCCGCGGGCGCTTGCCCCACTTGACGCTGGAGAGGACGATGCTGCCGACGATCTGATGAGCGCGGTGAAAGGGCACGCCGTTGCGAGCGAGGATTTCGGCGAGCGCGGTCGCCGACACCCAGCCTTCCTCGGCGGCTGCCTTCATCGCCGCGGGGCGGATACTGGCCGATCGCACGCATAGGGTGAGCACTTCGATCGATGCGGTGACCTGATCGGCCGTGTCGAACACCCCTTCCTTGTCCTCTTGCAGATCGCGGTTGTAAGCGAGTGGCAGCCCCTTGAGAGTCATCATCAGGGCCTGCAAGTGACCGCACGCGCGGCCCGCCTTGCCCCGAATCAATTCCAACGCGTCGGGATTGCGCTTCTGCGGCATGAGGCTGGACCCGGTGGTCACCTCGTCGCCCAGTTCCAGGAATCCGAATTCTTCGCTGCTGTACAGGATCCAGTCTTCCGCCAGCCGACTGGCATGCAGCATCGCCACCGATGCCGCGTAGAGAAAATCGAGCGCGAAATCGCGGTCCGAGGCAACATCCAAGCTGTTCGCCGAAACTCGCTCGAAGCCCAAGTCGGATGCCATCGCTTCGCGATCGAACGGGAAGCCGCTCCCTGCCAGGGCGCCGCTGCCCAGCGGCAGGGTGTCGGTGCGTTCGAAGGCCTGCTGGAGGCGCTCCCAGTCCCGGGCGAACTTCTCGAAGTACGCCAGCAAGTAGTGCGCCAAGAGCACCGCTTGCGCCCGCCGCAGGTGAGTGTAGCCAGGCAGCAGGGCGCTGGGCTCGCGCTCGGCCAGATCCAGCAGCGCGCCCATGAGGTCCTCCAGCCTCGCTTGGAGTTGGCGGATCGCGGACTTCATCCAGAGCCGGAAGTCCGTGGCGACCTGTTCGTTGCGGCTGCGACCGGTGTGGATCTTGTTGGCGAGCGAGCCGACGATTTCGCCCAGCTTCCGAATGACGAACGTATGGACATCTTCGTCATCGGCGTCGAAGTAGTCGAGCTCGTTCGACGCGACCAGCATCGCGTCGAACGCGTCGTGAATGCACTCTCGCTCGGCACTCGAGAGGATCCCGACCCTCTCCAACGCATTGGCGAAGGCCTTGGAGCCGATGACATCGGACTCGAAGAGCCGCCGGTCGAAGTGCAGCGACCCCGAGTAAAGCTCGAATGCCTCTGCGGGCCCGGTTTCGAAGCGCCCTCCCCAGAGCTTCATCGGCCCGTATCTCCCGCCTCGGCCGATCCGCCTTGGATGGACGCGTGGACCCGCATGGGCAGGCCGGTCAGATTGATGAACCCCGCCGCGTCCCGCTGGTCATACTCGTCGCCCATGGTGAAGCTGGCGATTTCGGGAGCGTATAGCGAGTAGGTCGATTCCCGCCTGAGCACATCGATGCGGCCTTGGCGCAAGCGGAGCTCGACGACACCGGTGACAAAGCGTTGCGCACTTTCGACGAACGCGTCTAACGCCTCGCGCAGAGGCGTGAACCACTTCCCGTCATAGACCAACTCGGCATAGTCCAGAGCGACCTTCTGCTTGTAGTGCTGGACGGAGCGGTCCAAGGTCAGTGCCTCCAACTCGCGAAGCGCCGCGATCAAGATCGTGCCGCCGGGCGTCTCGTAACACCCGCGCGACTTCATCCCGACGAATCGATTCTCGACGAGGTCGATCCTGCCCACGCCGTGCCGGCAGCCGAGCTCGTTCAGTCGCTCGACGATCGCGGCGGGCCCGAGCCGGTCGCCATCCACGGCCACCGGCGTTCCCGCCTCGATTTCGATTGCCACTTCGCAGCCTCCGGGAGGTGCGTCGCGCGGATCCGTCGTGAGGGTCCAAACCTTCTCCGATGGCGCGTTGGCAGGATCCTCGAGTTCGGCCCCCTCGTGGGAGATGTGCCAAAGGTTCGCGTCGCGACTGTAGATCTTCTCCTTGGATTGCTGGAGCGGCACGCCGTGCGATGCGGCGTAGTCGATCGCGTCTTCGCGCGAGACTATGTCCCACTCCCGCCACGGAGCGATCACGGGCAAGTGCGGCGCGAGGGCCTTGTAAGCGAGTTCGAAGCGCACTTGGTCGTTGCCCTTCCCCGTCGCGCCGTGGGCCAGCCCGTCGCAACCGGTGCTAAGCGCGACCTCGACCTGCAACTTGGCAAGGAGCGGCCGGGCGATCGACGTGCCGAGAAGGTACTTGTGCTCGTAGACCGCCCCGGCCCGCACCATCGGCCAGACGTAAGCGCTCACGAACTCGTCCCGCAAATCGCGCACATGCACCTCGCATGCACCGCTGGCCATGGCCTTCTCTGCGAGACCCTCGAGTTCGGCTGCCCCCTGGCCGACGTCGCCGCATACCGCGACGACCGAGACTCCGTAGTTCTCGCGCAGCCACGGAATGATGATCGATGTGTCGAGGCCGCCCGAATACGCCAGCGCGACCTTCTGCAAATTGCGAGTCATGGGTCTCTATGCCCCCACCATCATCAGTAGCAGCGCCTTGTGCGCGTGCAGCCTGTTCTCGGCCTGGTCGAACACGAGCGAGCGCTCGGACTCGATCACAGCGTCGCTGACCTCCTCGCCCCTAAGCGCCGGCAAGCAATGCATGAAGACCGCATCCTCGCGAGCGGCCTCCATCACGTCCGTAGTGACTTCGTACCCTTGGAATGCGATGCGACGCTGCTGCGTCTCCTGCTCCCAGCCCATGCTCGTCCAGACGTCGGTGTAGACCGCCGCGGCGCCGCGCACTGCCTCCCGGACCTCCGAGAGCACTTCGACCTCGCAACCGTTCCTCGCGGCGGCTTTTCGAGCCGCTGCCAGGTCAGCCTTGCGGGGGCCGTAGTCGGCCGGACCGCAGATGGCGATCGACACACCGAGTTGCGCGGCGCAGTGCATCAGTGAATGCGCGACGTTGTTCGCGTCACCGATGTACGCGATCTTGAGACCGTCGAACGACCCGAAACGCTCGAGGATCGTCAAGTAGTCGGCCAAGGCCTGGCAGGGATGGTACGCCTCGCTCAGCGCATTGATCACGGGCACCTTGGACCACTTCGCGAGCAATTCGAGCGTCTTGTGCGCGTAGGTGCGCGCAATGATCGCATCGAACCACCGATCCAAGTTGCGGGCGATGTCGCGCGCCGGCTCGCGCTCGCCGATCTTGCCATCGCGGTGGTCTTGGAACACGGCGATGCCCCCTAGCTGCCCCGCAGCCACTTGGAAGGTCATGCGCGTCCGTAGCGACGGCTTCTCGAAGAGCAGCACTACGGACCGATGCTTGAGCGACTCGCGGTAGAACTCCGGACCGATCTTGACTTGCTGGGCCAAGTCAAGCAGGCTGCGCAGCTCGCGGCCGGTGAGGTCGCTGTCGCGCAGGAAGTGCGACGCGGCGACGGTGCGCAGGCCGCCGAAACCCTGTGCAGAAATATTCATAATCATGCATTATTACACAACTCTCGCGCGCCGTCAAATCTGCTGGCTGTCGAACGCGCGGTATCGCATGCCGAGCGCAACGAAGACATGCGTCGCCCGCTGTCGTCAGCGATGCGGTCCGGAGTCCGCCCTAGCGGGCCGCAGGGGCGAGCGGTCGTCGTAGATGCCGATCCAGTGGTTCGTGAATTGCAATCCGGGCTGGGGAGTCACGATCGGCATGTGGCAAGATGCACAGGCCTTGGCGGGCGCCTGTCGACAGGCCTCGGACGGAGGGGCGCTGTCGCCGTGGCACTTCAGGCAAGTTCCATCGTATTTCGCGAGTCCGCGAGTCAAGGGTGCGTGCGGTTCGTGGCAGCTCGTGCAGAGCAGGCTCCGCCCGCTGCTCCGATAGCAGGCGCTCCGGCTCAAATAGACGGGTTGATGTCGGATGTTCCAAGGGTCGCTCCAGTCCAGATCCTCGGGGTTCGAGGCGGGCGGCCGGTGGCACGCACCGCAGAACCGGAGCAGCTCGTCGCCCGTGAAACGACGCGGATTGCCGATCGACTGGCGCACGGCCGCGACATTACCGGCTCTGACAGTTCCAACATGCCGGCGGCCGGCACCGTGGCAGGCTTCGCAGCGGACCCCCTGTTCATGCGGGGACAGCGCAAAGTCCTCGCCGAGCGCGAGCGGGCCTGTCGAATGGCACTGGAAGCAACGCATGATCGTCGCATCCGCGCCGAACGTCTCGTAATAGACGCCCAATGCATCTTCCAATGTCGCGGCTGGCTGATCGCGATGACCGGGAGTGGGCGCGAACGAATTCGTCAGGGCGTAGTAGCTGAAGTGGTGCTCCAAGTACCGGTCCTCGTCCGCCTGTCCGACGAACGTCACGGCTTGAGCACCCGCTCCGAAGGCCCATTCAAGCCGCAGCCCCAGCTGCTGGCTGCGGTCGCTGACCTCTACGCTGAGTCCCTGCTCATCAGAACGGTAAGCGTATTGGACACCCGGAGGGCGCTCGAGTCGTCCGCGAGGAGCGAACGCTGCTGCGAGCCGGTGTTCGCCTGCTGCCGACAGCGAATTGGCATGGCCGCTGGTCGCTTGGCTGGCCAACTGATCCGGGTGGCACGTGCCGCACTCTTCAGCTCCCACGTAATCCTCGGGCGAGCGGTTCGGCACGTCCAACGGCTGGGCGCCGATCGGAGCCAGCGCAACGACGAGCAAAGTCGGCAGTGCCTGTAGCGGAAGGGGGAAGGCACGCATCGGCGAAGACGGTCGGCTGTGGCTATGATACAAGCGTCCCGAGATTCGCTCTTGGAGCCGCTCCGCCCAGTCGAGCGAGGGTCCGGAGAAGCGGGCAATGGGTCTCAAACAATTCGCGCTGCTCGCGACGCTCACGGCTGCCGTCGGCTGGGCTGACAACGAGGCCGGAGATCCCTCGCTGGATTTCGAATCCGTCCTGATCTGGTCCGATACGGAGACGGATGTGCTCGGGGCCCCCTCGCCGGACGGCCGCTTGCTGTCCTTCGTTGATCGTTCCGGCAATCTGTCGATCCGGGACTTGGATTCCGGGACGAACCGCACGATCACGCAGCCTGCGGGCGGAAACGCCGTCGGGCAGTTCGCCTACTTTTCGATCTTCTCCCCGGACGCCAGCCGCATCGCATACGCGTGGTTCAACGAGGAAGGGTTTTACGAACTGCGCCTCGCGGATGCGGCGACTGCGGAGACGCGCCTCCTCTTTCGCAACCCCGAGGCCGGCTTCGTACAGCCATGCACGTTCTCCCCCGATGGCGAGCACATCCTGACTCTGTTTTTCCGGCGTGACAACGTCAGTCAAATCGCGTTGGTTTCCGTGCAGGATGGATCCGTCCAGACCTTGCGTTCGCTCGATTGGTTCTACCCGAAGAAAATCGACCTATCGCCGGACGGGCGCTTCGCAGTGTACGACTCCATGACGGGCGAGGAATCGCCGGCCCGCGAAATCCTGATGATTGCGCTGGACGGCATCTTCGAGACGGCCCTGACCGATCATCCCGCGAACGATCTGGCCCCGCTGTGGACACCGGACGGCAGCGCTGTTGTGTTCGCCAGCGATCGCCGCGGCTCGATGGATCTCTGGATGGTGCCGGTCGCGGAAGGGCGCATCGCGGGCCCAGCCGCACTGGTCAAACCGGATCTCGGACGGGCACTGCCGATGGCCTTCACTCGCGACGGGCGGCTGTTTTACGGGCTACGCACGGGGCGCACCGAAACCTATCTCGCGGGAATCGATCTGGCGTCGGGATCTCTGACCGGGGAACCGATTCCGGCAGGCAGCGGCTACCCCGGCGCGAATCGCGGCCCCGAATGGTCGCCAGACGGGCGCTACTTGGCGTTTCTGACCCGAGTGGGCACCGAGAACTTCGGACAGGAGCATCGGGCGGTCACGATCCTCGACCTGGCAACCAACCGCGAGTCCGTGGTTTGGCCGCGCCTCGCGTACATCGAGCGGCTCCGGTGGTCGCCGGACAGCGGTTCCCTGCTGCTGTCGGGAAGCGACAGCCAGGGCCGCGCCGGATTGTTCACGATGGCCGTGCCGGAAGGCGCTGTGCAGCAGGCTGTCGTGGAGCGCGGCGGGAGTTTCCGCGGCATCGAAGGGGATTGGTCCGCGGACGGCGGATCGATCTACTTCGTGCAGCAAGGCGAACAGGACGGCTCGATTATCCGCTCCCATGACCTGCTCACCGGTCAGCGGAGGGCCGTCTACCGACCCGCCGATCCGGCGCGGATCTACGCCCTGCGGCGCGCGCGGGGCCGCGATGCGCTGGCGTTCGCGCTGTCCGCGAGCGGCGGTCAGCGACAATCGCTGCTGGTGCTAGAACCTGACGCGAAGGACGCCGAGGAGATCCTGCACCTGCAATACGGCCGCCTCACCGGCATCGATTGGAGCGTTGACGACGATGGTTTGCTCGTGAGCACGGACGCGGGGAGCGGACCTGCGCTCTGGAGCGTTTCTCTCGGCACGGCCGATCCGCGCCGGCTGGATGCACCGTGGATGCAAGCCGGACCGGTGCGGATCAACGCAGACGGAACACGGGCCGCCTTTTCGCAAGGCGGGCGGAAATCCGAAGTGCGGGCGATCGAGATGCACACGGTCGCCGCGCGCTAGTCGCGCCCGGCGCCGTGCGTCCCGCGGCGGTCTACCAGATGAAGCGACCGCTGTACTGCCATTCGCGACCGAAGTGCGTCCGGAGCTTGCTCGCGATCCTGCCGAAGTTGCCGTTATTGACGTCCGTGGAGGGGTTCGCCCCCATGAAGCTATTCGTCAAGTTGTACGACTCCATGCGGAACTCGAATGTCAGCCGCTCGGTGACACGGGTGCGCTTCGCGAAAATCATGTCGAGATTCGCAAACCGAGGGCCGTGGACTCCGCTATGCGTCCACGGGTTCGATCGGCGCGTGAACGCCGGCAGGTTGGAGAAAACCCCGGTGTCGAACATGCGCTCGCGAGTCGGATTGGCCAAGGCCGGGTCGCCGCTGACTTGCAGGCCTCCAAACCGTAGCAACTCGCCTCCGACATAGGTGTACAGACCGCTGATCTGCCATCCGCTGACCAACTTGTCCGCCACGCCTCGAACATTGGTTCCGAGCGGCTTGTTGCGACCGATCGGCAGTTCGTAGATGCCTGCCAGCGTGAACTTGTGGCGGCCGCGCACGTCGGGCTGGAAGGTGAAGCGCTGCTCGACCTCGTCCACATCGTCGTAGAAATCCTCGTTCCTGGCGCGGTGGTAGTTGTAGCCCATGATGAAGTTGAAGCCGTCCGCGAACGGCCTCTGCAACTGCAGCTGGAGGGAGTTGTACCGCTCGTTCCGACCCGGGAAGACGCGCTCGGTGATGCCGCCGCTCAGGTAGTGCGGATACGGCGTGAGCAGATCTCGGGCGCGCACCGTCCGCTGACCGGCAAGCGGCCCTGGCATGATGTCTTGGGGCAAGCCGAAGAAGGGGTTCGCCACTCTCTGGTTGATCGCGGTTCCGAACTGGAATCCGATGCGCGGATCCAGCAGGTTGTGGCGGCGGTCGTAGGGCTGGTTGCTGCCGAAGTTGGTGAAATACGTGGCATCGACAACGATGCGCGCGAAGACTTGCCGCTGGAGGGACACGTTGAAGCGGTCGTTGATGCCGGCCGACCAGTCTTGGTGGAAGAAGATCGCCTCGTTGGAACCGACCGTGGCGAAGCGTCCGTAGCGCTGGCCGTACGGCTCGGGCAGCGGATTCGGATTCTCGCCGCCGCTGGGGAACGGGTCGCTGAAATAGGCCCTTGGCGTGCCGTTGATCGATGTCAGCGGATTGCCTTGGATCTCGAAACCGGGATAGGGCGTGCTGCCGAGAATGTCTAGCCCCCGGTCGGACGCACCGCCGCCTTTCTCTTGGATCGGCGGCGTGGCGTAGCGGGCGTAGCCGATGCGCAAGGCCGTGCGCTCGTTCAGGCGGATCGCGACGCCGGCCCGTGGCAGGAATAGGTTGGTCTGGGCGTTCCAAGCGGTTCGGTTGCTACCGTCTGTGAACACCCACGCGCCGCTGATGTTGAGCGGAGTCGTGCGCATCGCGAGAATATCCTGCGGGATGGCCCCCATCGCACTCTGGACTTCCGGGAGTTGCTGGCCGAAATCCAGGAATCGCGACAGGCGGTTTTCCGGATCCCGCATCGGGGTCTCGTACTCGTAGCGCAAGCCCAGATTCAACGTCACGCGCTGGTTGAGCTTGAAGTCGTCCTGAACGAAGAATCCGAAGACATCGATGCGCGGACGGTTGACCGCGACAGTCCGCGCCCTGCTGTAGTTGCCGTCCATCACGCCGAGCAGCATCGAGGCCCACGCGTGGCCGAGGGCTCCCGTGTTGGGCCGATTGGCCGTATCCGCCGTGGCATCCGGCCGGAAGCGGAAGCGCATGCCCCGCGGACGCGCCGCGAGCACGAGTTGCTTGCGGTACTGCGTGCCGAACTTCACGTAGTGGCGGCCCATCTGCTTGGAGATCTTGGCTTCGAGATTCCATGTCGAAGGCTCTTGGAACCAGAATCCCGAGCGGCCGAAGGAGGTGTTGCCGTCGGCGCGCACGTTGATCTCGGGGAAATGCACTGCCGGAATGTCCCGGACGTGCGAGGCGTACCAAGGATTGTTCGGCCACAACTCGGCCAGGCCGGCCTCGCCGATCTCCGCTTCGGGCGTCGAGAACGAATCGGTGATCTTGGACCACGAGCCGCGCACGTTGAGCACGGTGGTGGGATTGATGGTCCAGACGATGTCGCCGGAGGCTTGCGCGCTGTTGCGGGCGCTGCCCTGGCGTCTCTGGGCCACCGACCCGGAGTAGTCCGGCTCGCTCTGCGTGGTGTGAAAGCGGCTGAAACGCCCGAAGACCTTGACGCTGTCGCTGACGTTGTAGTCCGTGCGGTTCGTCAGGTTCCAGTACTTGAAGGTGATCGGGAACACGGTGCGAAAGTTGTTCGCGCCCGAGGCGTTGTCGCCCGGGTTGTTGGGCGACCAGGTCTTGTCCATCACCCGCAGGGACGTTGCATCCAAACGATCTCGCGGAATGACGTTGCCGGGAAACGGGCTGCGATTGTTGCCGTCGGGGTCGGTGGTCAGCGGATCGTAAATCGTGCGGAGCGTCCCGGCGCGATTCATGCTGCTGGAGAAGTCGCCCGTGCGCTCTGGGTCGCGGGGCAGCGTCAGGTTCACGCTGCTAGCCCGACTTTGCCAAAATCGGCCTGACAGGCACTGAAAACCCGCTTTTTTGAGTCGATTGCGGCGATTCGACCGTATGCGCGTCCCGGGAAAGTCCTTTCATATCAATGGCTGGACTGTTTGTTGTGCGCTCGCTGGGGGTCTCTGTAGTGCCATAAGTTCTGGCGACCCCTTGCGCTTGCGCCTATTGTCCGTATCCGTGCCTGCTATACTGGTTGCACTGGGTTCAGACGCAATGCCTGCAGCACCTGTCCCGAGTTGACGATCAATCACTCGTTTTTGAAAATAATGTAGTGCCTTAATGACATTTCCGTATCTCGTATCTTACTCTAACTAAACAACTTAGAGCTGGACGATCCAAGAAAATGGCAAAGTCGGGCTAGGCGAGCGGACATCCTGTCCCTCGTAGGAAACGTAGTTGAAGACCTTGTTCTTGACGATCGGGTTTCCCGAGCTTACGCCCCAGACGTTCCGCCGCACCACGCTCTCCTGCGAGGTGAGCGCGTTCGGCCGCGCGTTGAGCACGGGATTGCGTCCGAAGTAGTAAGAGGTTCCATGCCACTCGTTCGTGCCGCTCTTCATCTGCACGGACACGATGCCGCCGGCACTGTGGCCGTATTCGGCGTCGGTGGCGTTCTGCTGCACGTTCACTTCGGACACGGCGTCCATCGGCGGCGTGTACACGCCCTTGGCGCCGACCAGTTGCGGAACGCCGTCCATCAGCACGTTATTGCGCGTCGAGGTGTTGCCGCCTACGTCGAGCTGGCTCATCGCCCAGTGGTGATAAGGCGCGTTCTCCGAGCCGCCCCGGTAGTTCACCGCGGGATTCAGCGCTGCCAACATGTATGGGTTGCGGTTCAGCAGCGGCAACTCCTGCGAGAGCTTCGTATCGAGGGTCGTCTCCATGGTGGTCGTAGTGAACTGGACCGCCACCGGAGCTTCCTCGACAGTCACGGTTTCGGTTACCGCGCCAAGTTCCAAGGCCGCGTTGACCGTGATGTCAGCCCGCGTCTGCACGAGAATGTTCTGCTGCCGGAAGGACCTGAACCCCTCGGCTTCCACGGTGACCGTGTACGTTCCCGGCAAGACGAAGTCGAACAGGTACTGGCCCGCAGCCGTGGTTTGCGCCGAGACCTCGACATTGGTGTTGTCGTTGGCCAGAGTGACGCTCGCGGCCGGAATCACCGCGCCCGTGCCATCAGTGACCGTGCCGACGATCTTTCCGCGCAGCTCCTGCGCTACGCCGATTTGCACACCAACGGCGAGCAGGGCCGCCGCAACGAGCCCCGCGATATAGAGTTTCATAATTCCCCCAACAGCCTCGCCCCTGAAAGGTTGCAAGGCTCACTCAGTGTACACCCTCGGCCGAGGAGCCGACTTAAAGGTTCCGCAAAGCAGCGCGAATCTCGGCGACGAAGGCGTCGTCGGATCCGTAAGCGGCGGAGAGAATGCGGAGGGATCGCGCGAGTTCGGCCTTGGCGGACGCCACATCGCCCAGTGCCAGCGAGAGGTGGGCCAGATTGTAGAGCGTCTCGCCGACCTCTGGATGGGCCGGGCCCAACGCCCCCTCTTGGATACCCAACGCCCGACGGTAAAGCGGACGCGCCGACTGCAGTTCCCCGCGGAGGTGCAGCGTGCCGGCGAGTCCCACCAAGGTCAGGGCGGTGTCCTCGTGGTCCGGGCCCAGCGAGGCCTCGCGCAGCGCGAGCGCCCGGCGCAGCGTTGAGGCGGACTCCCCGAGACGGGATTGCTCGCGCAGGACGGAGCCGAGCGAGTCCAGAACCTCGGCGAGCTCGGCCATCAGGCTGTCGTCATGCGGCTCGAGGGCGGCGACCGCCGCCCTCAGCGTGCCCTCGGCAGCGTCCAAGACACCGCGAACGCCCAGCAGTCGACCGAGGTTGGCCAGCACGAGTCCGCGCTCGGCGGCCGGTTCCGTCCACGCAGACAAGGCCTCGCGATACGCTGCTTCCGCCTCGGCGACGCGGCCCTGCGTCTCGTAGACTTCGCCGAGTCGATTGCGCACTCTCGCTGTCTCGCGGGCAAGTGGATCGTATGCTGCCTCGAGAGTGAGGAGAGCCGTCTCAAAGAACGCCGCTGCGGCCGCGACATCGCCCTTCGAGGCAAGCACGCCCGCTAAGTTCGCCTGCGCGGCCGCGGTCGCCGGGTGCTTTGCCCCAAACTCTTGGGAATACGCGGCTACGGCGCGGCGATAGACTGCCTCGGCGCTCGCCTCTCCCGCCGATTCCAGCAGCATGCCGTACCGGTTCAGGGCGTCGGCGTACGCTCGCCGTCCGGCCTCGCCGAGCTTGCTCTCGTGCTCCTCGAATTCCGCGAGGGCATCACGACAGGCCGCGAGCGCGCCAGCATGGTCTCCCCTCGTGGCGCGCAGTGCCGCGACCCGGAGCAGGATCGAGGCGCTTCGCGGACCGCTTCCGCCGAGTTCGACGGAGCGAAGATACAGATCCTCGGCTTCCCGATCCTGCCCGAGTGCATCCAAGGCGGTCGCGAGCTCATTGCTAGCAGTCGCGACGCCTGCCCCGGTCTCTTCGCTGACAGCGAGAGCTTGGCGCAATAACGGCAGGGCGTCGGTCGCACGACCCTGCTTTACGAGCAGCGATCCCAAGCGGATCAGGCTCCGCACGGTCTTGGGATGCACCGCCCCTAGCTGGCTCAAGCGCTGTGCGTAGGCTTGACGATAGAGTGGCTCGAACGGAGCGGAGTCAGCAGCGACCACATGCTGCGGCAATAGGAGCCCGACCGCGATTCCGGCCATTGCCGGGAGCAACGAGAGTTTCGCAGGCACCAGCGCCATCAGTGTATATCCAGCGGTCGTCGCCTCGGTGAACGCGCCCGTTTCGCGGAATGGCATCGCTCCCGAGCGCGCCATCCCCAATGGGCGGTGCTGAATCGCTGGGGCATGCTCAACAGGTCGGCCCGCGGATCGCTTCGCTACCATCGGAAGCGACAGCCGCAGTTTCGTTCATGGCGATCCGCGTCGGTTGCTTAGTTGGAGTCCGAGTGCGGGGATCCGATCCGTTGCGAATCGCGATGCGGCCTTGCGGTCGGTGGCACTGCCTGATCCACTCGCGGTCAGACGCTTGCTCGATCACCAAGGCCGAACCGTGCGTCCAGTCGGCGACATCGCGGACCGTGCAGTCCAGCGGAAACGGCAGCCTGTGAAGCGGAGGTTGGTTTGGCACTGTTGCCAAGGGCTGCTCGGCGCGGCCTTGGGGGTCCTCGGCTTGGCGCAAGTCCAATTCGAGGATCGCTCGGCTGCGGTGGGCCTAGGATTCCGGCACCACGCCAATCCGACGCCAGACAAGTACCTTCTGGAAACGATGGGCGGGGGCGTTGCGCTGCTGGACTACGACAAAGACGGCTTTCTGGATGTGTTCTTCGTCAACGGCGGGGGCTTGGTGTCCGACGGCGACACCATGCGGGTGGATCGATCGCAACCGGCTTACTTCGACCGGCTCTACCGCAGCGCGGGCGGCCGCTCCTTCGAGGACGTGACCGCGCAAGCTGGCCTCTCGGCATCGTCAAAGCGAATCTACGGGATGGGCGTTGCCACCGGCGACTACGACGGCGACGGTTTCGTCGATCTATTCGTAACCGGATACGGCGGCACCATCCTGTACCGGAATCGAGGCGACGGCACTTTCGAGGACCGCACGGAAGATGCTGGTGCATCGGTCGCGGGATGGACGGCGAGCGCCGGATTCTTCGACGCTGATGCGGACGGAGATTTGGACCTCTTCGTGACCCGGTATCTCGACTGGAGCTTCGAGACACGCATCGCTTGCGGAGAGCGTATCCCTGTCTACTGTTCGCCGAGACGCTATCCTTCGACCACAAGCGTCTTGCTGCAGAACGACGGCGACGGCGCGTTCGCCGATGTCACCGAGGAGTGGGGAGTGGCGGAGTCCTCGGGCAAGGCCTTGGGCGTGGCCTTCAACGATACCGACGCGGACGGGCGTCCGGACGTCTTCGTGGCGAACGACTCGACTGCCCAGCAGTTGTTCCTCAATCGCCGCACCGGGGAATTCATCGAGAGTGCGTTGACAGCGGGTCTCGCCTTTAACGAAGACGGAGGATCCTTCGCCGGGATGGGCGTCGACTTCGAGGATTACGACAACGACGGATTGCCAGACATCGTCGCGACCACCTTGGCGAAGGAACTCTATGCCTTGTACCGCGGCGTGGGACCTGGATCGTACGGGTACGTGACTCGTCAAAGCAATCTGGCCGAGGTCACCGCGCGGATGTCGGGTTGGGGTGCGAAATTCGTCGATTTCGATCACGACGGCTGGAAGGATTTCTTCGCCGCACAGAGCCACGTGCTGGACAATGTAGACACGTTGGAGCCGGGCATTGCCTACCGCCAGCCGCCCCTGCTGGCGATCAACGAACGGGGTCGGTTCGTCGACGTCTCGGATCGCGCGGGACCGGCATTCCGGACAGCGGTGGCAGGGCGTGGTGCCGCGTTCGGGGATTTGGACAATGACGGCGACATGGATGTCGTCGTCACCGTCCTCGACGATGCGCCGTTGGCACTCTACTCGAATGCAGCGGAACTGCCGCGCCACTGGATTCAGATTCAGCTGGTGGGCCGGTCCAGCAGCTCCGACGGGCAAGGCGCCCAAGTCACGGTTCGGTCAGCTGCCAGTGGCGAGCAGGTCCGTTACGCGACGACTTCCGGGAGCTACCTCTCGGCCCATGATTCGCGCCTGCATTTCGGACTAGGCCCCGATGCGCAGGTCGAGCGCATCACCGTGCGCTGGCAGAGCGGCGCGACCCAAACCCTGGAAGGCGTTACCGCCAACCGATGCGTGACGATCGAGGAGCCGCGCCCATGATTCGGAAGACGGTCGCAGGTGCATTGCTGGCAGCGACGCTCGCAGCGCAGACTCCCGCTTCCGTTGCCGAACATGTCCGGAGCGGGGTGGCGGCACGGGAGGCCGGGAATCTCCAAGAAGCTCAGAGCGAATTGCAGCTTGCAGTAGCAGGTGCTCCAGACCTAGCCGAGGCGCACTTGTATTTGGGGCTGGTGCAGCACGAACTGCAAGACTTCGGGGCCGCCGTAGAGTCGCTCCAACGGGCATTGGAACTCAAGCCTGCGCTGCCGGGTGCGCACGAGTTGCTGGGTTACGACCTCTTGGAGGTCGGGCGCGCCGAGGATGCGATCCCGCATCTGCAATTGGCGTTGCAGGAACAACCCGCGAACGAACAGGTGGAGGCTTGGCTCGGGCGAGCCTACCTGTCAGCCGCCCGCCCGCGTGACGCCGTGCCGCATTTGGAATCCGCCATGTCCGCGGCACCCCGCAATCCACGGCTGCTCTACCTGCTGGCCAAGGCGTACGCCCAACTCGCGGCGCGGACACAAGCCCAGTTGCTGGCAGCGGATCCCGATTCGCCCTATGCGCGCCTCGCGGTAGCCGAGGATCACGAAGTAAACGGCCGGGCCGCGGAGGCTCTGGTGGAATATCGCAAGGCATTGGCTGCCGATCCGGGCTTGCTCGCGGCGTGGCGGGCAGTGGGCGACCTCGAGCGAGACAGCGGCGGGTCGCAGGCAGCGGCAGCGGCGTACGAGCGGGCGCTCGCGCTCGATTCGGGCGATGTCGATCTCAGGCTGAGCTTGGGGCGGTCCTTGCTGAGCCTCGGCCTCGCGGAACAGGCGCTGGAACATCTGCAACACGCAGCCGCCGCCGACCCACCGCCGCGCGGCGCGCTGGAGGCTCTCGGCAAGGCGTACATGGATTTGGACCGGACGGCCGCGGCCATCGACACGTTGCTCCGAGCTTTGGCCGGGGCCGAGGACGCCGAGGAACGCATGCGCGTTCATTACTGGCTAGCGCAGGGCTACCGCAAAGTGGCGAGGGCCGCGGAAGCCCGCACCCACCTGCAACGATTCGCGGCGTTGCGCGCGGAGTTCACGGCTCGCGACGAGTAGCCGCGGAGTGCTCCTACGGGCCGCTTCGAGCGCGAGGCACGTCCGCCGCGCGAGCGGCGAAGCCCTCCTGCAGGACACCGGTGAGCGTTCGCAAGAACGCCTCCAAGGAGTCCTTCTCGGCATCGGAGAGATTCAGTTTGCGAATCTCCGGATCGAGGTAAGGGTTGGGCGTTCCTCCTCGGTCGTAGTCCTCGATGACCCGCTGGAGCGTCTGCAGGCTGCCGTCGTGCATGTAGGGCGCAGTCAACGCGACGTCGCGGAGCGTCGGCGTCTTGAACGCACCCCGGTCGCGTGGCCGCCCGGTGACCGAGAAGCGGCCGTCATCGACGAACCGCCCGTCTTCGTATCCGATTCCTGTGTTGTGAAAGCGCTCGTCCGTCAGGTTGGGACCGAGGTGACACGTGACGCAGTTGCCCTTCGTGCGAAACACCTCCAACCCCAGTCGCTCCTGTTCGTTCAGTGCGCCTGCCGCGCCCGCGATGTAGCGGTCGTACCGGGAGTCGCCCGAAAGGATGGTGCGCACGTACGATGCGAGCGCCATCGCCAAGACATTCCTATCGGGAGCCTGGCCGAAGACCGCCATGAACTCCGCGGCGTACCCTGCGTCGGCCCTCAGACGAGTTTCGGCCTCGGCGAGCGATAAGTCCATCTCGAGCGAGTTCACGACAGGTTGCAGCACCTGCTCCTCCAAGCTGGGAATGCGGCCGTCCCAGAAGAAGCTGCGGCCGTAGCCCCGATTGACCAGCTTCGGAACGCGGCGCGAGCCAACGCGTCCGAATACGCCCACGGCCTTGGGGCGGTCGTCGGTGAACGCTCGTTCGGGATCATGGCAACTCGAGCAAGCGATCGTTTGGTCCGCCGAAAGGATCGGGTCCGAGAAGAGCCGCCCGCCGAGCGCCACTTTCTCCGCTGTCAGCGGATTCGCTTCCGGTATCGGCATGTAAGCGTCCAACCCGAGGGGTGGATCGAGCGCCGCTACGCTGGCGACAGCCAGTACGCCTGCCGCCAAGACTCCGCAAACCGCAGGCCGCCTCAATGTCGGCACCCCGACGGCATTTTGGCGGCCGGTCGCGCCGAGGGCCATGTGACCCGCCCTGCCTGCTGGGGAGTGAACTTGCGAGGATGTCCTCGGGGCCGTTCCCCGGGGCCTTCCAGACGCACTAGGTCGCCGGCAAAGCCGGCAGCCGCGCCGCTAGAGCCCATATATCCCCCGCTCGTCCAAGGGCGCGCTACCTCTGGCGGGCTACGGAAGCATGAGGGAGTTGGCGCTGCGGAAAGTCATCCGCGCGCCATCGACGGAGAATTCCCCGGCCGCTCGGTACTCCCCGGGAGCTGGGGGCACCAAGGCGCAAACCTGGCCTTCCCGCGCGGTTCCCGCAACCGGAGTCCACGCGGCGCTCGAATCGGATCGCCGCCACCATTGGGAGCGCTCCACGGTATAGGACTTGCCCCCTACCGAGAGATTCCTCATGCGCATGCAGGTCCCGCTACTCAGGTACGAGAAGGAGACCCGGCCGCTCTCGACTCTCCACAACGAGAGACTCTCGACTGCCGAGGACGGCTCCGTTTGCGAGGCCAGCTTCCGCACCTTGTGCTCCCAAATATCGGCGACATAGACGCTGCCCTTGGAATCGGCCCACACAGATGTGGGTGCCGAGAGCTGCGCCTCGATCGCGGGACCGCCGTCACCCCCGGTCCCGCTGGACCCGTTTCCGGCCACCGTGGTGATCGTTCCGGTCGGGTCGACCCTCCGCACGACTCTGTTGAAGCGATCAGCGATGTAGAGGTTGCCGGACATATCGACCGCGAGCCCGGCCGGGACGCTTAACAATGCCTCCGTTGCCGGACCTCCGTCCCCGGACCGACCGGAGCGCCGAGCCTGGCCTGCGACCGTCGTGATCATCCCCGTCGGATCCACCTTTCTCACGACATTGAGGTTCTGGGCGATGTAGAGGTTGCCGATCGCGTCCACTTCCACGTCCGTCGGACTTCCGACTTGAGCCTCTGTCGCCGGACCGCCGTCCCCGCCGCTAGCGAACTGGCCGGTACCCGCTACGGTCGTGATAACACCGGCAGGATTGACCATCCTCACGCGGTGGTTGCCCCGGTCGGCGATGTAAAGGTTGCCGCGCCAGTCCGTAGCCAGGCCGAGCGGGCCATCGAGCCGGGCCCGCGTGGCTAGCCCTCCGTCCCCGCCGAATCCAGCCTCGTGCGTGCCCGCTACCGTCGTGATCATGCCGGAGGCGTTCACCATCCGGATGCGATGGTCCTCTTGGCTGGCGAAGAAAAGGTTGCCGTACCCGTCAACCGCCAGACCTGTGGGGATACTCAGACTGGCTGCCAGGGCCGGGCCGCCGTCCCCTTCGAAACCCCAGTCGCCGGCACCCGCGACGGTTGTAATCGTTCCACTCGAGTCAATTTTCTTGACGCGATGGTTCAAGCCCTCCCCGATGTACAGGTTGTCGAACGCGTCGCCGGCCACCACAGTCGGTTGCCGGAGATCGACCTCCACGGCGGGACCGCCTTCCCCCTGAAATCCCCAATCGCCGATGCCCGCCACGGTCGTGATCATGCCCATGGAGTCGACGCGCCGGACGCGATGGTTGAACGCGTCGGCGATGTAGAGATCGCCCGACTCGTCGACGGCGAGGCCCCTCGGGTGGAGCAGAGTGGCTTCCATGGCCGGCATATTGTCCCCGTTGTACCCGCCGCGGCCGGTACCCGCAACGGTCGAGATCATCCCGGTCGCATCGATCTTGCGCACCCGATGGTGCTCCAGGTCGGCGATGTAGATGTTTCCGGAATCGTCCACCGCCAAGCCGCTCACGGTTCCGAGCTGCGCCTCAGTTGCGGGTCCGCCGTCCCCGGCAAAACCCCGGACCCCGGACCCGGCCACGGTCGTGATCACCCCCGCCGTGTCGACCTTCCTGACGCGAGCGGTAACGGCATCGGCGATGAACAAGTTGCCGGCACTGTCAATTGCCAAGCCCAAGACCCAACCCAGTTGCGCGTCCACAGCCGGTCCGCCATCCCCGCTGAATCCCGGCGGCCCCAGCCTGCCCGCCACGGTCGTGATCGTCCCGGTCGCATCGACCATGCGAACGCGGGTCCCGTCCGCGATGTACAGTTCGTTCGCGAGGCCCACCGCCAGACCGGTCACTCGTCCGACCTGGGCCATGTCCGCGGGACCGCCATCCCCGCCAACACCCGGCAGCCCTGTCCCCACCTCGACCCTGAGCACGCCTGCCTCGTCGACTATGTTTACCCGGCCGATCCCCGCTATGTGGAGCCGGCCGGCATGATCGATCACCACTCCGCCCAGTCCACCGAGCGGTGTCTCCGTTACCTGCATGCCAGGCGCGCCGGGAATCCGCCCGCCGTTCCCGGCGACACGCGTGAGCGTGCCGGAAGCATCGAGTCTCCACACCGCCAAGCGGTTGAAGTCAGTGACGTAGAGGTTGCCGTCGTCGTCGAAGACCAAGCCGGACGGTTCTTCCAGCACGGCTTCCAAGGCTGGCCACGTAGGCGGGAGCGGTTCCCTCTCGGCGCCCGCCACGGTCGTGATCGTGAAGCTGTCCGGTGGCTGGGACTGCAGTCGAGACGGTGAGACCAAGAGGAAAACCGCGACGAGTCCGTGAAGGGCCGCCACGGCAGCCTTCGCAACGAAATCCCGAGGAGAGGGACTCTTGGAATCGAATAGATTGTGTTGCATGGTCCACCTAGTGTAGGCAAGCCCGCGCGGTTTAAGATTCGCACCGAACGAGCCTGCCAGCCCCCCTTCAGGGTGCAATTGATCGTATCAAGGATCGAACCCGCCTGACGGGTTCTGCCCGAGCGGCGGATCTGGAGATCTCGTGCCTCGGGCTAGAACCCTTGCAATGCACGGCCTTCGCGATGCATCGCCCCCTTCTCGTTCATTGGTTCGCACCCCAGCTCGCGCCAGCGCGTGGCCGCCGCGGCAAGCTACGGGAGCATGAGCGAGTTCGCGCTGCGGTAAGTCATCCGGGCACCATCGACCGAAAAGTCCGCGACCGCTAGGTACTCTCCGGGAGTTGGAGGCACCAAAGCGCAAACCCGGCCTTCCCGCGCGGTTCCCGCAACCGGAGTCCACGCGGCGCTCGAATCGGACCGCCGCCACCATTGGGAGCGCTCCACGGTGTAGGACTTGCCCCCTACCGAGAGATTCCTCATGCGCATGCACGTCCCGCTGCTCAAGTACGAGAAGGCGACCCGGCCGCTCGCGACTCTCCACAGCGAGAGACTCTCGATTGCCGAGGACGGCTCCCTTTGCGCGGTCAGCTTCCGCACCTTGTGATCCCAAGTCTCAGCGATGTAGACGTTACCTCTGGAATCGGTGGCCACTCCTCCGGGACTGGTCAGCGGCACCTCAAGCGCAGGCACGCCATCCCCTCCGGATCCGCTCTCCCCGCTGCCCGCCACCGTCGTGATCATTCCCATCGGGTCTACCCTCCGGACGACATGGTTGCCGACATCGGCGATGTAGAGGTTGCCGAACATGTCCACCGCAACGCCTTCCGGAACAGTGATGCGAGCGGACACGGCGGGACCGCCATCCCCGTCATAACCGAATGCCCCGTACTGGCCCGCTACGGTCGCGATGACGCCCGCCGGATCCACCTTCCTCACGACGGCTGGACCCTGCCCGATATACAGACTGCCAAACGCGTCCACCGCCACGCTCACAGGAAACTCGAGCGAGGCCATGGTCGCCGCACCGCCATCCCCGTCGGCCCCGAATTGACCGTTGCCCGCTACGGTTGTGATCACCCCGACTGGATTCACCATCCTCACTCGGTGGTTATCCGTGTCGGCGATGTAGAGATTGCCGCGAGCATCCGTAGCGAGGCCGGTAGGCGTCTGGAGCAGGGCCCGGGTGGCCGGCCCGCCATCCCCGCCGTATCCAGCCTCGCGCGCCCCGGCCACCGTCGTGACCACGCCGCCAGCGTTCACCATGCGGACGCGATCGTCTTCGTTGGAGGTGATGTAGAGGTTGCCGTACCCGTCCACTGCGACTCCGGCGAGCACGGTGAAAAGCGCTGACAACGCCGGGCCGCCGTCGCCGTCGAACCCCCAAGCGCCGGTGCCGGCCACCGTCGTGATCGTGCCTGCGGAGTCCACCTTCCTGACGCGACTGTTCAAGCCGTCCGCGATGTACACGTTGTCGAAGGCGTCGACTGCCACCGCCGACGGCGACCTGAGATCGGCTTCCAAGGCGGGACCGCCATCCCCGACGTCCTCCCACTGGCCGATGCCCGCCACCGTCGTGATCATCCCCATCTGGTCCACGCGTCTGACCCGATGGTTATACGCGTCGCCAATATAGAGATCTCCCGACGGGCTCACGGCAACGCCCCGCGGGTGGAGCAGCCTGGCTCCGGCGGCCGGAATATTGTCCCCGTTGTACCCGCCGCGGCCGTCGCCCACAACGGTCGAGATCGTCCCGCTCGGATCGATCATGCGCACCCGGTGGTGCTCGAGGTCGGAGATGTAGATGTTTCCGGAAGCGTCCACCGCCAAGCCGGCCACGGTGCCGAGTTGTGCCTCCGTGGCGGGGCCGCCATCCCCGCTAAATCCCGATTCCCCGGATCCGGCCACGGTCGTGATCATGCCCGCCGTGTCGACTTTCCGCACGCGAGAGTTGGTGGAATCGGCAATGTACAAGTTGCCGACACTGTCGACCGCGAGGCCGAAAACCCAACCCAACTGTGCGTCCACGGCCGGGCCGCCGTCCCCACCGTAACCCGGGGGCCAGGCGCGGCCCGCCACGGTCGTGATCGTGCCGGTCGAATCGACCTTGCGGACTCGGAACCCGTCCGCGATGTACAGTTCGTTCGCGGGACCCACCGCTAGACCGGTCACTCGTCCGACCTGGGCCAGATTCGCGGGACCGCCGTCACCGGCAATGCCCGGAGGCCCTGCTCCCACCTCGACTCTGAGCACGCCCTCCTCGTCGACTATGTTCACCCGGCCGAGCCCCGCGACATGGAGCCTGCCGGCATGGTCGATCACCGCTCCACCCAAGTCACCGAGCGGAGTCTCGGTTGCAAGCATTCCGGGCTCGCCGGGAATCGACCCGCCGTTACCGGCTACCCGCGTGACGGTGCCCGACGCATCGAGCCTCCACACCACGAAGCGGGAGAACTCCGTGATATAGAGGTTGCCGTCATCGTCGAAGGCCAAGCCGGACGGCTCTTCCAGCACGGTTTCCAACGCGGGCGCGCTGTCCGCGATCGGATCCCTGTCAGCACCGGCCACGGTCGTGATCGTGTAGCTGTCGGGTGGTTGTGCATGCACTGGAATCAGTGCTGCCAGAAGGACGAACGCGAGGACGCCGAAAGCGGCATTCGCGGCCCACTTCGCAACCGCACGCACGCGGAACGGAGTCGTTGAAGGGAATGGATGATGGTTCATGCTGCGCCTCCTGCGCACCAGTGCCTGTGGATCGGAGACCCGTGTGGAGTGGTATCTCTCGCACCGCTTTCGCGGCTGGATGGATCAGTTTTCAGAATACAGCACGTCAGATGGATTGGGATCCGGAACGCCAGTTCTCACTGTACGCGTGCGGCACCTCGCAACCCGAGGCGCGCGCGACGGTCGCGACGCGCACCCGAGGCAGGCCGCTGAATGCCAGTTGCCGCAGGCCCGGTGGGCCCGTCCAGCGGCCTCGCGCACCGCGTTGCGAACGGTCGTAATAGAATGGACTTTCGCGGCACCGAAGACCTCCATCTCGCAACGAGGTCAGGCCGCCGTGGCGGTTCGCGGGTCGTCCGCTACGAGCGATTCGCGTCGTTTCTCACTTCATGAAGATCGGCTTCATCAGCCTAGGGTGTCCCAAGAACTTGGTCGATAGCGAGGTCATGATGGGCCTCCTCGAGCAGCGCGGTCACGAGCTGACCTCCGAGCCCAAAGACGCCGAGGCACTGGTCGTCAACACCTGCAGTTTCATCGAGCCCGCCAAGCAGGAATCGATCAACACGATCCTGGAGGCCTCCGAGTACAAGCGGACGGGGAGCGCTCGCAGGCTGGTCGTCGCCGGCTGCTTGGTAGAACGCTACCGGCGGGAACTCCAAGCAGAGATCCCCGAGATCGACGCGGTTCTCGGCACCAGCGAGATCGAGTCCATCATCGAGCACTGCGAAGGTACCGAACCCATCGCAGCCACAGGATCGAAGCACGGCTACCTGTATCACGACTTGACGCCCCGGCGCCGCGCCACTCCCCGGCACTTCGCCTACATCAAGATCAACGAAGGCTGCGACCATCCGTGCTCGTTCTGCATCATTCCGCAACTGCGCGGCGGCTTTCGGAGCCGTCATTTCGAGTCGATCGTCAGCGAGGCTCGGCGGCTCTTCCGAGAGGGCGTCCGGGAACTGACCCTGATCGGACAGGACACCACCGCCTACGGGGAGGATCTGGGCGTCCGGAACGGCCTGCCGCTCCTGCTGGAGCGCATGGCCGGAATCGAGGGCGCCGGTTGGATTCGGGTGATGTACGCGTACCCGAATCGAGTTACAGATCGGCTATTGGAAACGATCGCCCGGCATGCGCCGCTGTGCAAGTACTTGGATATCCCGCTCCAACATGCAAGCGCCGAAGTCCTGCGGCGGATGAGACGCGGCGCGAGCGGAGATATCTTCCTCGAGATGATCGAGCGCATCCGGCGCACGATCCCGGGCGTCGCGATTCGCACGAGCTTCATCGTGGGATTCCCCGGCGAGACCGAGGGGGATTTCGAAACGCTTTGCGCGTTCCTCGAGGCCGCGGAATTCGATCACGTGGGGTCCTTCCGGTATTCGGATGACGAGCACAGCGCCAGCTACGCGCTCGACGGCAAGGTCGACAGGCGCACGATCTACAATCGCCAGCGGCGGCTGATGGCGCTGCAACGCAAGATCTCCAAGCGCCGCAAGCGCGCACTGGTGGGGCAGCACCTGCCATTGCTCGTGTCGGGACCGTCGGCGGACACCGATCTGCTCTGGGAGGGGCGCTTGGAATCGCAGGCCGAGGAAATCGACGGGAAGACCTACATCACCAAGTTCCCGGACGGGGTCGCGCCGCGAGCGGGTGACTTCGGCATGGCACGGATCACGCGTTCGACGGATTACGACTTGTTTTGCGAAGTCGACGAAATCACCGCTCGGGCGCCAACGCCCGCACCGGACCTCCTTCCAGTGCTCCAATAGAGGCTATCGGGAAGGCCGAATCCATGAGGACCCCGAGGAAGTGTCCGATCTGCGGCAAGCCGGCCGATCAAGGCGCATCGTGGTTTCCGTTCTGCAGTCCGCGGTGCCGAACGCAGGATCTCGCGAACTGGGCCACCGGGCTCTACTCGGTCCCGGTGCCCGCGAGCGAAGCCGACGAGCATCTGGAGCCTCCCGTCCCCGCGGAGGGGGGCGGAGACGGTGGGTAAGCGCCGACTGGCCGTAATCCTGGCCACTTGGTTCTACACGGGATACGCACCGGTAGCTCCGGGCACGGTCGGTGCGGTTTGCGCGTGGGTCCCGGCTTGGATCCTAGCTTCCGAGTGCGGGCTGCCAGCTTGGACCTTCGCGTTGGCGGCGATCGCCATCGGGCCGCTTGGAGTGTGGAGCGCAGGGGTCGCGTCGAGCGTATTCGAGTCGGATGACCCGTCAAAGGTGGTGATCGACGAAGTCATCGGACAGTGGATCGCTCTAGCTCCGGCGGCCGCGGATTCCTGGGTGCAGTGGGTGGCGGCACTGGTGCTGTTCCGACTCTTCGACATCGCGAAGCCGTTCGGCATCCGCCGATTGGAAGCGCTGCCCGCTGGAGTCGGCGTGGTAGCCGACGATGTCGGCGCCGGGCTCTGCGCTATGCTTGGAGTGGGACTGATCCGATGGGTCGGTCTTTAGGCCGGACTCGCTCCAGAGGCTCGTGCATGGCGAGTGATCACAGCCCTGAAATACGCATAGACAGCATTTCGCCGGCAGCCGCGATCCCTGGTGGCACTATCGAAATACGCGGGGCTGGCTTCGTCGGCGCTGATCTTCGGCAGCCCGCGGTCTCGTTCGGGGACGATCTCGGACGCTTGGTGGTGACCGCTCCGGATCGCTTGGTAGTGAACGTCCCGGCCGAAGCCACGGCTTCCGAGTTCTCGATCACCCTAGACGGTGCGAGCAGTTGCTCAATGCCGTTCATCTTAGGCGAGCAGATCGCGGACTCGGTGCATCCGGTGACGAACCCCACTGTCGATCACTACGGCAACGTCTACACGACACTGAGCGGCGCTCGCGGCAAGAAGACGCCGGTTTCGGTTTATCGAGTCGAGCCGGGAAACCGCCTCATCGTGGTCGCTGCGGACATCGTCAACGCCACCGGCGTGCTCGTGCGACCGGACGGGTCGCTGCTCATATCGAGCCGCCAGGACGGCACCGTGTACATGATTCCGCCCGGCGGCGAGATCGAAGTCTTCGCAGAGGGCATGGGGGTGGCGACAGGCTTGGCCATGGACGCGGAGGAGAACGTGTACGTCGGGGACCGAACGGGCACGATCTTCAAGATCAGCCCGGCCCGGAAGATTTACGTGTTCGCGACGCTCGAGTCTTCCGTCGCCGCCTATCACCTGGCGATCGGCCCGGACGGGGGCCTGTTCGTCTCCGCGCCGACCACTTCGAGCTACGATCCGATCCGCCGCATCGACCAAGACGGCACGGTCAGCGTCTGGAGGCGGGGCTTCGGTCGACCGCAAGGGATCGCTTTCGACGCGCACGGTCGCATGTACCTGTGCGCCTCGTACCGCGGGCGCCGGGGCATTTTCCGGATCGGAGAGGGCGACGCGGTCGCACCGGTTGTTTCGGGCAGCGGCATCGTCGGCTTGGCGTTCGCGCCGAACGGTGGCATCGTCGCCGCTACGGCCGACAGCATCTTTCGATTCCCGAACCTGAATTGACCGCGATTCGGCCAGGGACTTCCGGACGCTGCGGGCGCGGCCCGCACTAGTGGCCCATGCAAGCAGAGATCATCGCCGTCGGCACGGAATTGCTGTCGCCTTCCAAGGTCGACACGAACTCGCTCTACTTGGCCAAGGTGCTCGCCGAGCGCGGCATCCTGCTGGCGCGCAAGTCCGTCGTGGGTGACGAGCGGGAGCGGTTGGCGTCCGAGATCCGCCGAGCCCGGGAATCGTCGCGAGTCGTGATCCTGAGCGGCGGTCTCGGCCCGACACTGGACGACCTGACCCGCGAGGCCGCGTCCGATGCCACAGGCCGCGACCTGGTGCTGCACGCATCCATCGTTCGCGAGATCGAGCAGCGTTTCCGCGCGCTCGATCGGCCGATGGCGGAAGTGAACAAGCGACAGGCTTACGTTCTGGAAGGAGCCGATGTCCTGCCCAATCCGCGCGGCACCGCTCCCGGGCAGTGGCTCGAGGACAACCGCGGCATCCTAGTCTTGCTCCCGGGGCCGCCGCGCGAACTCGAGCCCATGTTCGAAGCCTCCTGCTTGCCGCGTTTCGACCGGCACCTACCCGCGCATCGGTTCTACACCGTGACCCTGAGGGTGGCCGGGATTGGTGAGTCGGACATCGAGCAGCGTATCGGGCCGATCTACGCGGCCGAGGAGCGGGTCGTGACGACACTTCTCTCCGCGCCGGGAGACGTGCAGATCCACCTCCGGGCCCAGGCTGAGGACGAGGACACGGCACGGGGGATCGCGACTGGACTCGGGGAACGGATCCGGGCCGAACTCGGCACCCGGGTGTACTCGGAGCACGGCGAGTCGCTGGAAGCAACCGTGGCGGCGATCCTTCGCGACAAGGGACGGCATCTGGCCGTCGCCGAAAGCATCACCGGAGGGTTGCTGGCGGGCGCGCTGACTGCGGTTCCGGGCAGTTCGGAATTCTTCGCGGGAGGGATCACCAGCTACGCCGACGCCGCCAAGCGCGACTGGTTGGGAATCGACGCAAGTGCGTTGTCCTCGGCGGGCGCGGTGAGCCCGGAAGTAGCGGAAGCGATGGCAAAGGCAGCCAGGGGCCGCGCCGCCGAGACACTGGGCGAACCCGCCTTGGGAGTTTCGACGACAGGGTATGCCGGCCCTGGCGGAGGGACGGAGCGAGACCCCGTCGGCACGGTCTACATCGGGATCGCGGACGCGAGCGGATGCCGGGTTCACAGGAGGAGCCTGGGCAGAGCGCGGCATCGAGTGCGCACGCTGGCGGTGCGGACCGCTCTCGACCTATTGCGACGGCGCCTGCTCGGCGAGGACCACGAACACTAGCGGTAGGTTACTGGGATTGCTTCCTCTAGAGTGTAAGGAAACCAACCTATGTGGTTGATTCCAATAGGTTTGTCCTCGACCTCTCGCCCCCTCGATTTGTATTGCACTGTATGGGAAGGGCCGGATATTCGCGCTTCGCCTTACATCCCCACCTAACTGCATCAGGATCCTTTCTCGCCATAGTGCTGGCTGCTAGATGGTTGGGCCGCCAAGGGTGCTGGGTAGTACGCTCGCAGCCCGCAGCGAACCCTTGCTGCGAAACGGATTTCAGCCTCGCTCCAGTCCGTTGTCTGTAAACCACCGCTAGAGTTCGGTAAGTGCAAAGGCGTTGGGCTGCTGCTCGGCGTGCCATGCGGAGTGTCCGGGGAATTCCATGCGCCTCCAAGCCAAGGTAGGAGGTTGCCCACCTCCAATGTTTCGGGAAACGGCTATGCCTATTTGCGAGGGATGGCGCCAGACGCCTCTAGCTCAGCAATCCGGGCTCGCAACTCTACGTTCTCCTCTCGCAACTGTGCAATCCGGCCTTCTAGGTTCAGCCGCTCCAATGCGTCCTGGCAACCCGCGTTATAGTACACCTCGTCCACCGGATCCCAAAGCCGCAACCGTCGCCCGTCAAATCGCTGTTCCCAGCCCAGCAGCGGGCTCTTCACCGCTAGCACTCCATAGCCGCGCGGGGACGCCGGCAGACGCCGGTACCGCCCCTTCACCAACTGGAAGCCTTGCAGGCGCGGACCGTCCAGAGCGCCATGGCAGTCGTACAACCAATACTCTGGCACGCCCAACTGGCGGTATAACTCCTTCTTCTCCTTGGGATCCCCCTTCATATGGCTGTCCGGGGCGAGTTCCCACACGACATCTGGCGGCTTGCCCGCGTCCCAGATCCGATAGTTGTTGCCTATGGGGCGGCGCGCGTCGAAGGCCACGAAAAGGTCCGGCGTCACGCGCTTCGTGATGTCGTACCGCTCGTAGTACACCAGCATGTCCATGCCGAGATACGCGTTCGGATGACTCGCGCAATAGCAATCCAACGCGAGGCGGGTGTCCACCGTCACCGCCTCATGCGCGGGGCCGCACGCCATCGCTATGTCGTCCTCGTAGGGGTATTCGACCTCGCCCAACTCCGTCGCTACGGGCGGGAGGCTGTCGGCGGGCCCAGGCAGATACGCGCCCGCAGCCGACGATTTCGACCCCGACCCGCGCTGCTGGACATGGTTTACTGACATCGACATGGTCCATCCGTGTCCTTTTAGCATACGCCACTTGACGGTGATGGCATCCGACAGTCCGCCATAGCCCTTGATTCCGCCGGAGTCGGTGGCGCCAGCGTCCAGGCACGACCAACCAGTCACCGTGGGTGATTCGATCCCGAGAGTTCAACTCAGGATGGCTGCGCTGGAATCAGAAGCAGGTCGTCGAAGTGTCGGAAGTCCGGTGCAAGGGTGTCGGTAACGGAGTCGAGAGGCCACGGTTGATGCCGAATCGAGCCGGCAGCGGGCCTGCAACGTTCCTTAGGGCTAGAGATCGGCAAGTTCGAAGGCATTCAATTGCAGTTCGGTGAACCTTGTGGACTGTCGGGGTATTTGACGCACATCCAAGCGAGGGCAGGAAGTGGCCTACCTCGAGGGTACCGGGAAACGGCTACGCCTATTTGCGTGGGATGGCACCAGACGCCTCTAGCTCGGCAATCCGGGCCCTCAACGCTGCCTCCCGGGCTTCGGCCCGGCTATCCGATTTCAGCCTTCGTTCACGCTCCCGCTTCTGTTCGGCTACCGCCTTGAGCCGTTTCTTGCGCTCTCTCCGCCGTCCCTCTCGCTCCCGTTCCTCGCCGGCTTCTGCCTTCATCCGTCCCTTGCGCTCCCGCTCCTCACCGGCTTCTGCTTGCAGCCGCCCCTTGCGTTGCCGCTTCTCGGCGGCTTCTGCCTTCAGCCGTTTCTTGTGCTCTCGCCGCCGTCCTTCTCGTTCCATCCGATGCCCCCTTGCGTCCTCGGCACCGGTCCTCAAGTACTCCTTGTTCACCGGATCCCAAAGCCGCAGCCGCTGCCCGTCAAAATGCTGTTCCAAGCCCAGCAGCGGGCTTTTCACCGCTAGCAATCCATCGCCCCGTCGTTCCGCCAGCAGACGCCGGTACCGCCCCTTCACCAACTGGAAGCCCTGCAGGCGCGGGTTGTGCAGCCCGCCCTGGGGGTCGTACAACCAGTACTCCGATACGCCCCACTGCCGATAGCGTTCTTTCTTCTCCTTGGCGTCCCCTTTCCACGTGCTGTCCGAGCCGAACTCCCACACCACGTCCGGAGGCTTGCCCACCTCCCAGATGCGGTACGACTTGTCCACCGTCCCGCGCGTGTCAAAGGCCACGAACACGTCCGGCGCCAAGCAGCTCGTGTTGTCCCCCTGCCTGTCGAAGACCAGTATGTCCATGCCGATATACACGCTGAGCCGACCCGCGAAATAGCTCTTCAGGCCATGGCGGGTGTCCACCATTACCTCCTCCTGCGCGGGGCTGGACGCCATCGGGAGGCCGTCTTCGTAGGGATATACGACCGAGTCGCGCCCGGGCGGCGCGGGCGGCACTCGGGGCAAGGGGAGTGGCGGGGGCAGCAGCGGCGGTTGCACGACCGGCACGGGGGGCTGTACGTCCGAGGCGGTCGCTCCGGGGACGCTCTGCTGGGTTAGCTTGACTGGCATGGAACTCCGCAGGCTGCGTGAGCCACAGCAATTGAGTATAGCCCGCTGGGGCCGGAACTGGACGGAGCGATGCAGGGCTCATGAGCATTGACCTCGCCCTACTGTTCTATTGGGAACGGCCGGGCGCGAGGCTGTAATCCGTTTCGCAGCAAGGGTTTGCTGCGGGCGAATTGCCCAGCACCCTCGGCGGCCACCCTGCAGCAGCCGATACTCTGGCGAGAAAGGGCACTGAAGCAGCTCGGTGTGGATTTGGACGAATCGCGAATATCCGGCCCTTCCCGTACAGGGCAATACGACTCGAGGGGTGAGAGGTCGGATGCAAACGTATTGGAATCCATCACCTAGATTGCTTTCCTTGCACCCTAGAGGAAGGAATCCCGGTAGACTACCGCTAGGCGGCCGACCGTTGCGCAGTCGGCTGGGCGGCACCGCGAATGAGCAGTCGCAATTCTTGCTCGATCCCTCGACAGCACCGCTTCGGCAGGACGTAGTGCTCTCCCGGGCTGGGACTGAACTGGAAACTCCGGCGCGTCTCGCCAACGTCCCAGAGGTCTTCCCAAGCGATCCAATCGCTGCGCCCGGCCGAATGCACCTCGATTCCGCTGCCGCAGAAGTGATAGCGCAGGCGCCGCGGCTTGCTGCGGAACCCGAAGTCGAGCCGCGTGAGCAATGCTACGAGTGACACCAGCGCGATGCCCGGAATTGCGATAGCGGTCGCGAGCCATCCGAACGCCCCGCCCGCCACCAAGGAGCCCGCCACCGATCCCAGCAACAGGAGGCCGTAGAGGCCCAAGACGCGCGGAGCGAGCCGCACGAACCGCGACAGCGCGGCCGTCAAGGCATCCCCGTACCGCACCTCGGCAACGATATCGAAGCTAGCGGCGGCGGTTTCGGAGTCCATGCGCGGAAGACGGTTCGTGGCCGCCTGCAGTTAGCGGGTCGGCTGGGTCACCTCGTGACTGCCGTAGTCGATCACGGTGTCAACGATGCCGACTTCGACGCGCCGGTTCTTGCGACGCGCCTCGCGCGAGGTGCCTGGCACGCGCGGGCTGGCCTTGCCGAATCCCTGCGCCTCCAAGATTTCCCTAGGAATGCCGGAGGAGGCCAAGTAATCGAGCACGGCGCGGGCGCGCCGTTCCGAGAGGACCACATTGTACTGGTCGTCGCCTTGGTCATCCGTGTGGCCGTACACGTACACCTTGTAGCCGTACGAGGCCAGCAGGACGCCGGCGATCCGGCTGAGGATTTCGCGATTCAGCGGTCGCAGTTCCGCGCTATCGAAGTCGAACAGGAACGATTCCTCGCTCAACTGCACGACCATGCCCATCGGCGTGCGGTCGGTCTCGGCAATCAACCCGAGGGCGTCGCGCATGCGGTCAAGCTCGGCTCGCCGCTGGCTCCTGAGCCGCTCGGCTTCCCCGCGCTGACGCTCGGCCTCCTCCTGCGCGCTGGCCGCCTCCACTCGGAACTGCTCGGCTTCGGATCGCGCGAAATCGCGCTCCTGCAAGGTGTGGCGCAAGGCCTTGCCGGCCAGCGCCTCGCGCCCTACCGCGTCGCGCACTTTCGCGAGCAGGCTGATCTCGGTCTGCTTCGATTGGGCGAGCGAGTCCTCCAAGAGCCGGACATGCTCCCAGATGCGCCACGTCACGTAGGAGACGACAATCAGCAACGGCAGGGCGATGAAGAGCGCTATCCGTTCCGATCGCAGTTTCGTCGCCATGCGACTCTCATTGTGGCACTGGCAGGGCTCGTTGTCTCGGCGCCGCCGTCTCTAGAAGCGGAATCGGCGCGGATCCTGATCGGGCATTTCCTTGCGGAACGTGTTCAGCAGGATGCGATGGAAGGCGCACAGCTTGCCGTCGGTAGCGGGATGGCCGCACTTGATACAAACAGCGGCCTCGCCTTGATTGCCGTTGCGCATCCGGTTGCCGTTCACGTCGCGACGGCGATTCCCGTTCGCGCTATCGGGGCCTCCGCCATGGTGCCCTCTGGGCGGGCCCCTCCGACGCGATGGCTTGGAAAACCGACCCGGCCGTCGGCTGGATTGATCTGGCATGCTTCTTCCGTGCGACTCGCGTCCCCGCAGGGTCGCTCGCTCGCAAATCCCTTGCCGCCCGGCCACGCCTCTCCGCGATGCCCGAGCCCCTGCCCGCCCGCAGGCGAGCGATTCGGCGGACCGCGCTCCCGCCTACTTCGGCGCGCCGGAGCCGTCCACTGGATGGGCGGCGTCGTACGCCGCAATGATCGCGTTGGTGATGTTCACGTCGTTCACCGCATACAGCACGGGACTCTGCGGGCTGGAGATGTCCATCACCACCTGATACCCGTTGTCTCGAGAGTACTTGTCGATCACCGCCATCATCTTCGAACCGACCGCGTTGAACAGGGTTCCCTGCTCTTGGTTGAATTCCCCGCGCGCGTCCTCGGACTCGCGCTGCAGTTCGACTTCCTTCCGCTGGATGTCGCGAGCCAAGGTCCGCTTGGCCTCGTCGCTCATCGTGTTCTCGCCCTTCTGGTACTGGTCGCGCATCCGGGTGATGTCGCCCTGCATGGATTCCAGCCGCTGCTGGGTCGGGCGGTACTTGTCCTCGAGTTCCTTGATGAGCTGCTGCCCCTCCTCGGTGCGGGAGATGGCCTCTTGCACGCTCAGCAAGGCGATCTTGGTTTCCTGGGCGGCCGCGGCGGCTGCGAGCCCCGTGCATAACAGCGTTCCGGCCAGAGCCGCGCGCGCGGCTCTGGAAATCAACCGAAGTCCGAACATTGTCAGATTCTCTCCTAGCTTGCTGGCGCCCGCTACCTCTCCAGCGTATCACGCCGGGCGCTTGGATGGGCAGGCTGCATTAGAACGTCCGGCTGATCGTGAACCGGAACATCGACCGGCGCTCGAAGAACGGCAGCCACGTGCCCACCGGTCGCACGGCCTCGATGAACGACTGGTAGTTCGGGAACAGCGATCGGTCGGCCACGATGGGGGGCTTGAGGAATTCCTGGACCCGGAGTGGATTGTAGGCCCAGTAGAAGCGGAAGGGAGCGTTCACGACGGGCATCATCACCTGCAGCTCGATGCCGGTCGAGCTGCGCACCCTCTGCGTGGCCGGAATGATGCCGATCTGTTCCTGGAACCCGGCCTGCGGGAACTGCTTGTTGAGGTCGGCCGCGCGGCTGGGATTGAGCCTCACTTGGTTCTTGCGGAGGATCTTGTTGAAGCCGATGTCGAAGAACGGAGCGAGCACGACAGGTCCGAAGAGCTTGATCCGGTACTCGAAGTTGTACACGAAGCGGGAGTCCCCGCCCGGGAAGTTCAGGCGGAAGACAGGCACTTCGGTGGTTAGCGGCACGCGCTCCTCGACGCCGTCCACGAACTGCACCTGGGTGCGCGCGATGCCGTTGTCGCTATAGACCGGCACGTTGGTGAAGTCGGGAATCCACACCATCGGGCTGATCGACCAGATCTGGAAGCCGCGCACGTCGTTCTCGCCGCCCATGAAGGACCGGCTGAACGGCGGGGGCACGCGGCCGCCGTAGCCGGTCAGGAACGAAAACAGGCCGCGCATGGCGATGGTGCGCCGACCGCCGTGCGGCCTGAAGTACTTGGCCTCGACCGTCGGTTGCAGGAAGCGCGTGTTGCCGCCGAATCCCGCGATGCCCATGCTGGCATAAATGCTCTTCCCCTTCGACGGGGTGATCGGGTGGTCGACCGTGTTGTAGAAATAGGCCGGCGTGATCTGGCTGGTGACGATGCCGTCCAACGAGTTGGGACCGGATACGCCCTCGTAGTTGAGGTAGGTGAACAGATTCGAGGCGGACTTGCTGAAGGTGATCACGCTCGAGCGCCGGAAGCTGTAGGTCAGGCTCAGGCGCGCGAAACTGCGGCGCAGCGGATAGCTCAGGAAGGTCGTGAAGCCCGTCGAAGTCTGCCGGTAGTCGAGGATGTTGTCCTGACCGAGCTGGTTGAAGAGCGGGATCAGGTTCGCGCCGGCGAAGATCGAGGCCTCGCGGGCTTGGTTGAAGCTGAAGCGGCTCGAGAAGACGGTGAAGCCGGCTTGGATGGGCTTGTCGAACAGATAGGGTTCCGTGTAGCCGAACTGCAGCACGCGCTCGCGGCTGCCGAGCTGGGCGTCGAACGAGAGCGTTTCGCCGAGACCGAGGAAGTTGTTGGTCGAGTACCCGAAACCGATGAAGCTGCCCGCGAATCCCGAGACGCCGCCGTTGAGGTTGATCATGTTCCGGCCGCGCTCCTTGACCTTGAGCGTGAGGTCGACCAAGCCTTCGCGGGTGTTGCGCGTCACCACGGTGTCGGTCTCGGGCCCCTCGGTCTTGATCGGATCGAAGTAGCCCAACTGGTTGAGCCGCAGCATGCTGACGTCCCACAGGCGCGTGTTGAACATGTCGCCCTCGTCCAGCAGCAGCTCGCGGCGGATGACCTTGTCGCGGGTCGTGTTGTTGCCGTCGAATTCGATGCGGCGCACGAAGAACTGCTTGCCTTCGTCGACCGCCAGGTTCAAATCGATCTTGGGCGGGTCGTCGTCCTCCCGGAACTCGAAGCTGGGCTCGGCGACGAAGTCGATGTAGCCGAACTCGCCATACAGCTTCTTGAGGTTCTCCATGCCCTTGCGGAGCTTCTCCACGTCGAAGATCGCCCCTTCTCGCATCGCGAAGACCGGCCCGAGAACCTGATCCGGGACTCTGAACAGTTCGACGTCGGTGAAGCTCAGCTTGCCGCGCTCGTAGCGGGGGCCTTCCTCGACAAGCAAGTTGATGTCGGCAAGCTTCTTCGGCTTGTTGAAGAGCATCGACCAAGGGATCAGGAAGGTGCCGCGTCCGGGAGAGTCGCGGATGTCGAGGTCGTGCTTGAGGACGTTGGCCCGGAAGTAGCCGCGCTTCTGGTAGGCGTTGCGGAGGCGCTCCTTGTCTTCCTCGAGCTTGCGGATGTCGAAGGTGCGCGTGAACAGGTTCTCCAGCACGAAGCTGCGCGGGATCCCGAGCGGCTTGGTGTTCTTCATGGCACGCCGTGCGGACTTGCGGCCCATCACTTCGAGACCCTCGAAGGAGACGTCGCCCACCTTGACCTTGGGGCCTTCGTCGATGTTGAAGACGATCTCGACCGAGGCCGGGGGGATCTGGCGGACTTCGGGCCGGATGTCGGCGTACTGGCGGCCGCGCTCTCCCAGCAGTTCGCGCAGCACGTAGACCGCGCGATTGACGGTCGTGGGATCGTAGCGCGACTCGACGGTCAGCCCGACGCTGCGCTCCTTGAAGCGTTCCAAGATGTCCGAGAGCGTGGCGGACTTGTTGCCCTCGTAGCGGATCGTGCGGACGACCCGGCGCTCCGTCACGAGGAAGCGCACGATCTTGCCGGTCTCGCCATCTTCGACTTCCAACCGCAGGTCGTCGAAGTACCCGGTGTTCCAGAGCACCATGAAGTCCCGGCGCAGGGTCTGCGGATCGTACAAGTCTCCGCGCTTGGTGAAAATGCGCGCCGACAGGCTGTCGCGCGGGATGCGCCGGGTTCCGCGAAAAGCCACTTCCTCGACGATGTCCTCGCCCGGCCGGCGCTGCTGCTGGCGCTCCTCCTGAATGTCCTCGAAGGGCGACTGCGCCTGCGGTTCTTCCAAGGGGATGTCCTCGAACGGCGAGATAGGCTGCTGGGCCTGGGCCAGGAGGAATGCCGGGGCTTCCGGCCGGAGCCGAGGGGACTGGTCCTCGGAAGCTCGAGTCTCGGAACCCGTGCCCTGCGGCGCGGATTCCTGGGCAGGCAACGTCGCGGCGAGCGCCAAGGCTGCAACGAGGATTGTCGAACGGCTCAATCGCATGGACAGTAGCGGTCTACGGATCCAAGGGCCGGTTGCGGGTCGCTGCCGGACTCATGTGGGAATTACGCAGGTGGACTGCCCGTCGTTTCAACTCCGACGGTCGAGCTGCGAGACTGGCCGAGAAGCGGGCTGCGCGTACGGCCCCTAGCTCAGTCACCTCGCTACAACTCCACGGGAACGAAAGTGGAGCCGGGGGTTCACTCGGGTTTCTTGAACTCGATGAGGAACTCCCCCAAAACTCCATCGTAACTCAATTCGAGATGCTTGCGCTTGATCTTGGCGGGAATCTCGAAATAGAGGTATCCCGAAACGGGCGAATCCTCGGTCTGCAGGGGCAACTCCAAGGCATGGAGACGCTCTACGACGGTGCCCGTGCCGGCGTCGATCCGCTCCGCGGTGCGACGTTCCTCGGTTCCGATCTCTCGTCCGGCAATGCTCGCGGGACCGTCGATGCGGCGCGGTCGCGTCCCGGTGCCGGGAGCCCCTCCCCATACCGGCGCGTTGGTGGGATCCCCGAAGATGCCGCCCGAGCTCGTGGTGCTGCGCTCCGTGCCGAACGCCAGCACCTCGCTGCCGGCGATCCGTTGCGGCGACTGGGCGGGGGACGTGTCGTTGGTGTTGCGCGCCCGGATCAGGAAGTCGTCGCGGTGCAGGGTCACCTTGGATCCGTACAGCGGCCGGACGCGCACTTCGACGAGGATCACGTCCCCTTCGAAACTGTCGCCGACGAGCGCTTGGATCTCGCTTGCGTCGCGCACCAAGCGGGCCGCGAACGCGGCATCCGCCAGCTCGCGTTCGTACCAGTCGGGCAGGCGCGCCGACGACGCGACGATGGCGAGCAAGGCGCCGAGGACTAACGAACGGGCGAGCATGACTCCTTCGATCTCATTGTAGACGGTGGGCTACCTGTTCGGCAGCGGCGCCGACGAGCGGTGATCGTCAGACCGTCAGGGCCTTGGCGCACTGCGGTCGCCCGCGCAGCCGGGCTGGTCGAAACGGCTTGGTCCATGGCACGCCGCAGGCAGGTCGAGCCGAGTTCTGGACTCAAGCGAAGTTGGGAGGACGGTCCGGGCGCGAGGGGTAGACCTTGGATCTCAATCGGAGTCGCCGAACTTGATCAGGAACTCCCCGAGCTGTCCTGCGTAACTCAATTCGAGTTGCTTGCGACCGATGTCAGCGGGAATCTCGAAATACAAGTAACCCGCGACCGGGGCATCCACCGTCTCGAGCGGGAGTTCCAAGTCTTGCAAGCGTTCCGCCACGGATCGCGTGCCGGCATCGGCCTGTTCCGGTTTCCGCCGATTCTCGCGAGAAACGTCCACAACGACAGTGGGGGTCGGACTCTCGACCCGCTTCGGGCTCGTCCCGGTGCCGGGAGCGCCTCCCCAGACCCGGGCCTCGGACGGATCCGAGATGACTTTGACCGAGGCCTTGGTCTTGCGCTTGCCGCTCATGCGCAAGACCTGCTCGCCAGCAATCCGGTGCGGAGATTGGGCCGGGGACATGTCGTTCGTATTGCGGGCGCGGACGAGGAACTCGTCACGGGCCAATGTGACCTTCGAACCGTACAGCGGTTTCACGCGCAGTTCGACGAGGACTACGCTCCCTGCGAGCCTGTCGCCGACGAGCGTCTGGATCGCACCCTGTTCGCGCACCAAGCGGGCCGCGAATGCGGCATCGTCAAGCTCGCGCTCGTACCAGTCAGGCAATCGCGCCGATAGCGCACCGATACCGAGTAGAGCGACAAGGAACAGCGGACGAGCGAACATGAGCCTTCAGGCCTCATCTTAGGGGCTGGATAGCTCCGGCGCAAATAAATGGATCACTTCGCGTCTCGAGTTCGTTCCAGACCGAGAAGAGCGTCTGTATCGGAATTCTATGGCCATTCCACTGCGTGCTTGGAATGCCGTCGGGACAAGCAGGCTCCTTCGCGGGGACCGGGGCGGACTGCCAGAGCCGGTGCGCGCAGCGACTGGCGCGCGGACCGCTGCGGGCATGAACGATCAGAACCCGTCGATGTGCAGGAATGCCAGCCGTTCCGGCGATAGATCCGCAAAATCGACCATCAAGCGAACGAATTACCTGTAAATTCCATCATGCAAGGAACGCATATACAGTAAACTGGGTGTCAATGCATGCGCAACGCCAAGCGTTTCGGTGGCTGGCCACCCGCCTGCCCCCTTCGACCAAACGCCGCTTGGTGGTTCTCACGGGAGCCCGACAGACCGGCAAGACCACGCTTGCCCGGCGCCTGTATGGCGACCTGCGTTACGTGAACCTCGATGCGGTGGAAGAGAGGGAAGCGGTCGCCGCCGTGCGGAGCGGGAGCTGGGGGCGGACCGTCGGTCCCGCTGTGATCGACGAGGCGCAGAAAGAGCCGCGAGTATTCGACAAGGTGAAGTTCGCCTATGACGGTGGACTCCTCGAGTTTTCGGTACTGCTGGGCTCGTCGCGGATTCTGCTGCTTGACCGCGTCAAAGAGTCGCTTGCAGGGCGGGCCTTCGTCTACGACCTCTGGCCGCTCTTGCTGTCCGAACTTCGTTCGGCGGTCGACGACGTCCCTGGCTCACCGCTGTTCGATCAACTGATCACCCAGCCCAAGGCGTTTCCGCGCATTCTCGGAGACGAGCCTTCTCGATTGTTCGGCGACACTGCCGACATTGGGTTCGAGGCCTTCGAGCACTTGGCCGTTTGGGGCGGGATGCCGGAACTATTGTCCCTTGAGCACAGCGACCGGCGCGAGTGGCTGCGGTCCTACCAGCAGACATGGCTCGAGCGGGACCTGGCCGATCTGACCCGCGCTGCGGACCTACTTCCATTCCGTACTCTGCAAAGGCTGGCCATGCTGCGCACAGGCCAGCTTCTGAACTATGCGGAACTTGCGCGTGACGCAGGTGTCAGTGCCGCTACGGCCCGGCGCTACCTCGAGTTCCTGCGCCTCTCGTATCAGGCGGTGCTGCTCCAGCCTTACGCCCGCAACCTCACGAGCGCGGCCGTCAAGACTCCGAAACTCTTCTGGATGGACCTGGGTCTGCTGCGTCACAACACCGGGTACTGGGGGGACCTCACGGGCCATCTTTTCGAGACGCTGGTCGTGAGCGAGGCCCGCAAGTGGATCGACACTCTGGCTCGGGACGCATCACTGTGGTTCTACCGCAGCCGATCGGGCTTGGAGGTGGACCTGCTCGTGACAACCCCGGACGGGATAATCGGCATCGAGATCAAGAACCGCGCCAGAGTCGGGCTCCGAGACTGCGCAGCACTACGCAAGGTGGGACAAGCGCTAGGCGAGGAATGGATCGGGGGTCTGGTGGTCCACCGGGGCGATGACTTGGAAGAGCTCGGCCCGGGCCTTTGGGCAGTTCCCGCCGCGCGGCTCTTCTGATCCGCGCGGCCTCCGATGCTGAAGGAATTGACGGACTGTCGCCGGACCGTTTCGGAGGTAGTCCGCCATGCTGTGCTGAACGGTTGTCTGCGCTGCTGATGAGTAGCACTTCCGAGATTTCTGGGAAGGATACCGGGCCTGTGGAAGAGTGCAAGAAACTCATCAACGATTAGCGGGCCGGAGGCTGTCGGGACCTGGCGGGATTGAGCCGCATGTAGGGCAGCAGTCGCACGGCGGGGCACAAGTGGGTGCAGCGGTGCCAAGCCGCTTGGCTTGGAGAGCCGAGCGAACCGGACGCACGTGCCGGAACCGGACGGGCACATTCCGGCGGAGATGGAGCGGAGGATTGGATGGGTGCCGACGGCCATCCACGCCGCCAGAGAGGCTGCCGAAGTGTCAACCATTAGGTCAGCCTAACGGCCTCGCTGCCGCCACCCGACCAACCCCGCCTAACCAGGCGCGGCCCGCCTTCACGAGCAATCGGAACGGCGTCCGTCTTCGATCGGAATGCGCACAGCGGAGGCTCTCGCAGCCACTCCGGATCTCGAACACTCGGACACCGCCTTGGCGCGCGACAGCGCTGGCACGCAGTGAAGACCAGCGCGATCAAGCAGGAGCCGCGGACCAGCCCCGAGCAGAGGGCCTTCTGAGCCGGAAGGTGACTGATCGCAATCCACCCTCTTCCTTCGACGGGATCGTCGTTGGGGCGCGTCGGCATCCAAGGTCGTCCCTCGACGACGACGCGGAGCGTGGTCCTGCTAGCTCCGAGCCGCAAACCCGGATTTGTTTCCTGTCTATTCCGCCAGGTCTTCGGGAGTCTGATCGCCCCGGCGCCTGCCACCGCTGACAGCGGCTGCGGGCGCTGAGCCGCTAGCCTCCAGGGCGGAAGCCGACCGCTCACCGTCAGCCTCGACGGTCTCATCAGTCTCGACGGATTCCCCTGATGCCTCGCGGGTCGCCTCAGTCGAATCGAGTGCGTCCCCACTCCGTCCCCCAACTGTTTGCGATGCCTCGACTCCGACGTTAGAATCAACCGGTCGCGAGCACCCGTCGCCGAGCCAGCCAAAGACGCCGAGTGCAACTACCAGCGCGAATACTCCCAGCATGAAACGGTTCTCGTTCCGTAACGACTGAATCTCTTTTGTGAGCGCCCGGATCTGCGCCTGGGTCGCCGTACCTTGCGCTTTGAGTTCGACCCTCTGTGCATGCATCTCCGCACGCAACGTACCGAGCGCTTCGGTGTTCTTCTCGATCTTTGCACCGTGCTCACGGAGTTGCTCGGTGTGCTCACGGAGTTGCTCGCCGTGCGCATCGAGCCTCTGGCCTTGTGCGTCGAGCCTAGTCGCAACCACTATCTCCAACGATTTGATGTAGAGGTAGAGGCGCTCGCCGGAAAGCCCCTTGATCTCCTCAATCACAGCGTCGACCTCGACCGGATCCTTGCACACATCCGACAGGACACGAACCAGCCTCTCGCGCTGGGGTGGCCCCGTTGGGAGCAATGTCGACGTAATGGGGATGCTCTGCTCTGCGATGGTCTCCGGATCCGACCCAGTCTCGTGCGAGCCTGCGCGATCTGGATTCGGGGCGGATTTCGAGCTACCTCCCGCGTCAGCCGGACGCTCGCTTGGATCCTCTCGAGATTCGGTCATGACCTCAAGCCTAGCGCAACTCGCTGCCGATCGTGCAGGACGAGCACTCGGGTGTTGGAGCAAGATTCGCGGACCCCACCGCGAACCGCAACCGCGGGTTGAGAAGACGTTGGCGATTCCCCAACGGTCTGAATCACCCTTGGAGCCATCTTCTGTCGACAACTAATCGCGCCCCCGTGCAAGCAGGGATCATGCAAGGCGAGCCACGATGCTTGGGAAGAGATGGGCCCCGAACGAATCCAGGTCCGCGCAGGCTCCGGGGTAGAGCATGCCGTCACGACAGACGCTCGGCAACGCAAGCCCCGTTTGACGGAAGTCCTCGTGACGGGATGTCAAACGCGCCCCTGTGCTAGAATTAGGGCATGCAACGACTGATCATTCCAATTCTGCTCTCGGCCCTGCTGGGAGTGCTTGCGGTGCCCGCCCGAGCGGACGGCCACCTCACCTGCGACGAGAACGGGAAGGCCGTGACGGCCTCGACAATCGTCAACCGGGAAGACATCCGCACGTTCGTGCGGTGCGCCCATGCGTACGTGATGGCAAACGGCGAGGCCGAGGCCAAGCGCGCATTCAACGAGGACGCGCGCTGGCGGAGCGGCCAGTTCTACGTGTTCGTCTACGACCTGCCCGAAATCGGATCGAATACGATCAACTTCGTCGGACAGGATCAATCCTTCATCGACGTGCCCTACGGGCCATTCATGGATGGCTTCGGGAACGACTACTGGTATGAGTCCCGTCGCATCGCCACTCGCTTCGGCGAAGGGTGGGTTTACTACAGCTTCACCAATCCGACTAGCGGCGCGGACGAGTTCAAGGCTTCGTACCTGATGAGCATCGAGTGGATGGGCGTGCCCGCCGTGATCGGCGCGGGCATCTATCGCCAAGATTTTCCCGGTGCTTGCGATCCGATGACGGTCAACGCGGCTGCCTTGGGCGCCGCGCCCAGCCCCGGCCGCTTGCAAGAGTTCGTGCGTTGCGCTTCGTACGTCTTGACGGAGAGGGGCTATTTCGCGAGAGCCTGGCTGGAAGGACACCGGCAATGGAGAGACGGCTCGATTTACGTCTTTGCCATGGACATGAACCGCAACCAAGTGTTCTCGGGCAACACCGCGCGGGTGAACGGGAACCGCATGCACGAATGGGGCGGCATCTTCGCCCGGGCCAACGATCAATTCGGCGGACGCGATGTCATCTCGCCGGCCGAGGCCTTCGGCGAGTCCTTCCTGTACTACGACGCGTTCAACCCGGGGACCGGCAGGGTTCAGCGGAAGGTTGCGTTCCTCAAGCACGTCATCGCGAACGGCGTTCCGCTCTTGCTCGGTTCCGGCTACTACTTGGAGGATGAGAGCGCCCAGTAGGCGCTCTCGGAGCGGCTGACGCGCACGGGGCGCGGTAGCCGTTGACCCCGGTTTCTTCGGAGCTTGTGGCTCCGTAAGCCGATTTGTCCGCGGCATGCGGCTAAGCAATCGGGGGCACTCGACAGGTGCATCTGCCCAGACCGCCTGCGCGGGGAACGTTACCGCAAGCTACGGCAGGCGGGACGGAGCCACTGAGGCGATTTCGTGCGCGCCGCAATGACGCGGAATCTCGGCGGGAGGCAGAGCGTCGGATGCATCTGGACGGTTGGCGACAGGTAGGTGAGTTCGCGGGCCAATTGAACCGTGCCTGCGAACCTCGCCAGTACACGTTGGGCACATCAACAGTCAAGCGTCAGCCGGGCTTCTCTTGGGCTCCGGCGGGGTGTTGACGGGTCGTGGGAAGCAGTCGGCATGGTCACATTCAGTCTTGGAACGCAACCAGGTGTGAAGCTGGGTCTCGCTTGCCCGATGGATTCCAAGGGGCATCAGAGGCTCCTCCGTCGGTTTCGCCTACAGTAGGGTCAGACGCTTGACGTGAGCCGCTGGAGATGCCTTGAGGCATGCCGGATTTGCTGAAATAGCCGGTCGGGAATCGTAACGTGCGACTGTCGTGGAACGAGATTCGCGCCCGGGCTGCCACTTTCGCGCGTGAGTGGGCGGATGCAGCTTACGAGAAGGGCGAGACCCAGAGCTTCTACAACGATTTCTTCGAGATCTTCGGAGTGCAGAGGCGCACCGTAGGGCGCTACGAGCAGCATGTCCGGCGGCTTGACGACAGCTCTGGGTTCATAGACCTGTTCTGGCCGGGCGTCCTATTGGTGGAGCAGAAGAGTGCCGGTCGGGACTTAGCCGCCGCTCGCGATCAGGCGGGCACCTATTTCGACGCACTGCCCGAGCGCGAGCGCCCGCGCTACGAACTTGTCTGCGACTTCAAGACTTTCGAGTTACTCGACAGGGATGAACGCGAATGCACTCGCTTCGCACTCGCCGATTTGCCTCGGCATGTCGAGAAATTCGGATTCATCATCGGCGTGCAGCGCCGATCCTTCAGGGACCAAGATCCGGTCAACATCGAAGCGTCGGAACTTGTCGCGAGGCTCCACGACGCACTGAGGGAGTCCGGGTACGCGGGCCATGACTTGGAACTGTTCTTGGTGCGGACGGTGTTCTGTCTCTTTGCCGACGACACCGGGATCTTCGAGCCGCGAGACATCTTCTTGCAGCTCATTGAGGAGCGCACCTCTCCCGATGGGGCGGACGTGGGACTCTGGCTGACGCGACTCTTCCAAGTCTTGAACACGCCCCCGCACAGGCGTCAGCGGACACTCGACGAAGATCTAGCACGCTTCCCGCACGTGAACGGCGAACTCTTCGCCGAGCAGCTACTCATCCCTGACTTCAATCGCGAGATGCGCTCGGCACTCCACGAAGCGGGACAGTTTGACTGGGCTGCGATTTCGCCAGCGATCTTCGGCGCATTGTTCCAGTCCGTGATGGAATCCGAAGAGCGTCGCGCCCAAGGGGCGCACTACACGACGGAGAAGAACATCCTGAAGGTCATCGAGCCGCTGTTCCTCGATGACCTGCGAAAGGAGTTTCAGCGGTTGAAGGAGCGCCGGGATGGCCGTAGCCTCGCGGACCTTCGCAAATTCCGGGACAGGCTAGGGACGCTGAGATTCTTCGACCCGGCCTGCGGCTGCGGGAATTTCCTGATCATCGCCTATAGGGAGTTGCGCTCGCTAGAAATCGAGGTGTTGCGAGAAATAGCGACTCGTGCGAGCAGTGTGCAACTGAGTCTCGACGTGAAGTCGGTGGTCGAGGTCGATCAGTTCCATGGAATCGAACTCAGCGAGTTCCCCGCTCGCATCGCTTCGACGGCGCTGTGGATGATGGACCACATCATGAACAACAGGCTGAGCTTGGAGTTCGGCCAGACTTACGCGCGCATCCCGATCCAGAAGTCGCCGCGGATCGAGAACGCCGACGCGCTGGAGATTGACTGGGCGGATGTGCTGCCACCGGACAGGTGCTCGTACGTATTCGGAAATCCGCCATTTGGCGGCTCCAAGTTTCAGTCGCCCGGGCAACGAACCCAGGTGCGTCGCATCGCGGCGCTGGGCGGAACCGGGGGCACTCTCGACTACGTGGCAGCGTGGTTCATCAAGGCCGGCGAATACGTACGACGGGTTCCGCGAAGGGGCGACAGCCGGCCCCCACGAATAGGATTCGTCTCGACGAACTCGATTACCCAAGGGGAGCAGGTGGCGCAACTCTGGCCGATCCTGTTCAATCGCCATAACGTTGAAATCGCTTATGCACACCGGACATTCGCTTGGGGCTCTGATGCGCGAGGGATGGCGCACGTACATGTCGCAATCATCGGTCTGGACTCCCGTGAGGACGTTTCGCCGGAGAAACGGCTATTCTCTTACGACCATGTCAATGGAGAGGCACTGGAAAGCAAGCACCGGGTAATCACACCATACTTGGTCGATGGCGGTGGGCTCGCTAATCCCCATGTCGTAATCAACGAGGAGGGCAGGCCAATCAACGGGATGCGTCGACTGATCATCGGTTCAAAGCCGATTGATGGTGGGCACTACATCTTCAAGCCCATCGAACGAACTGCATTCTTGGATGCCGAACCAGAGTCGGCGCATTACTTGAGACCATTCGTCGGTGCCCGCGAGTACCTGCACGGCGAGTCGCGGTGGATTCTGGCACTGCATGACGCAGAGCCAGGGGAACTGGCCCGGCTGCCGCAGGTCCGAGATCGTATCGCCAAGGTTCGTTCGTACCGGAGGAATAGCAAGAGCAGGCCTACATTGAAACTCGCCGACACGCCAACCCTGTACCACGTGAACGTAATTCCAACAGCTCCGTTCCTTGTAATTCCGGAAGTCAGTTCCGAGCGGCGTGAGTACCTGCCGATCGGCTGGTTGGAGCCCCCGATCATTCCGAGCAACAAGCTCAGGCTGCTCCCGGATGCGACACTCACTGATTTTGCGCTTCTGACCTCCGCGATGCACATGGCGTGGATGCGGACCGTAACTGGCCGCTTGGAGAGCCGCTACATGTACTCTGTCGGGGTTGTCTACAACACGTTCCCGACACCGCCCGGGTTCGACAGCGAAAAGACAGATTTCTCGGCACTCGACTCGCGAGCGCAAGCAGTGCTTGACGCTCGCGCCAAGTTTCCAAGTTCGACACTCGCCAATCTCTACGACCCCGACCAGATGCCGCCCGACCTGCGCAAGGCGCATCAGGCTCTCGACCGCGCTGTCGACCGCCTATACCGAAGAGCCCGTTTCACCTCCGAGCGCGAACGTGTCGAGTACCTGTTCGCACTGTACGAGAAGATGCGTGCGCCACTGGATGCGGCGAAAACGGGCAAGCGGAGGCGTCGGAAATAAGGGGTTCCACAGGTAGGGATGACCCAGCGGGCCAAGGTGCGATTCAAGGATTTCGAAGGGCCTCGCCTAATCCCTTCGGCTCGAGGCGGTGACGAGCCTCACCAACCGATTGGGGAATCGGGCGGCCCTACGATTTCGACAGTGTCACTTGGGCGATGGATTCGCCGCCAACATCCCCCGCTCCGGAAGGATGCGAACAGTCGCTCGATCAGCAAGCACGAACACCGATCACCCAGCTTGGACCACTATGCGCGAGGCGTCTCAACGAGCATCCGCCGCTAGGATCTCGGAGAGTTCGGCCCACTCTTCCTCCCGCTGCTGGATCCGTCGCTGGCTGGTTTCCAAGTCGCCAAGGACCTGCTGTCGGCGCCCGTGATCCAGCCCCGCCGAGGCGAGTTCGAGTTGCATCTCACGGCAATTCTGTTCCAATGTCTCGATCTCGCTCTCGGCCGCCTCGATCTTGCGGCGGATCTCGGCGGCCTTCAATGGATTCATCCGCCGCGGCGCGGCTGGCTCCGCCGCGGCGAGCGCAGCACGCAAGTCGGCGCTGACTGGAGCAGGCTCGGCTCGTTCCAGTTCCTCGTCCCGGCGCTGGCGCGTCCACAGGAAATCCTCGTAACCGCCGGGGAAGACCTCCGCTTCGCCGTCGCCGACATGGATCACCTTGTTCACCAGCCGGTCGATGAAGTAGCGGTCGTGCGACACGAACACGAGCGTGCCGTCAAATTCCAGCAGGGCTGGGAGTAGCACTTCCTTCGCTCGCAGGTCGAGATGATTGGTCGGTTCGTCCAGCAGCAGGAAATTGTGCGGTTGCAGCAGCAACCGAGCCAGCGCGTAACGATTGCGCTCGCCGCCGGAGAGCACGCGAATCTTCTTGAAGGCGTCATCCCCGCTGAACAGGAAGCACCCGAGCAAGCCGCGCAATTCCGACTCGTCCATCGAAGGCGCGTGCGCGAGCAGGTCTTCGAACAGCACCGCGTCGGGATTCAATTCCCGGTACTGGTCCTGCGCGAAGTAGTCGATTCCGACTCGGTAGCCTTCCTTGCGCGACCCGGCGTTGAGCGGCTCCATGCCGGCCAGGATCCGGATCAACGTGGACTTCCCCGCCCCGTTGGCTCCCACGAGCGCAATGCGATCCCCCCGTTCGACCCGTAACGAGACACTGTCGAAGACCTTGGTCTCGCCGTAGCTCTTGGCCACGTCGCGCAACTCCACGACCACCCGGCCCGAGGGCGTCGGCTGCGGAAACCGGAAGTGAATCGTCTTCTCTTCGGGCGGAATCTCGATCCGGTCCATGCGCTCGAGTTCCTTGATCCGGCTCTGGACTTGCTTGGCCTTGGTCGCTTGGTAGCGGAACCGGTTGATGAACACCTCGAGTTGCTCGATCCGCTCGCGCTGGTTGCGGTACGCGGCGCGCACTTGCGCGAGTCGCTCGTCGCGCGATTTCTCGAACTTCGTATAGTTGCCGGTGTAGAAGTACGCTCGGGCGTTCCAGAGGTGGACGACCTTGCGAATCGTCGCGTCGAGGAAGAAGCGGTCGTGCGAGATCAATACGAAGGCATGCGGATAGCTGTTGAGATAGTCCTCCAACCAATTCCGAGCTTCGAGATCAAGGTGGTTTGTAGGCTCGTCAAGCAGCAGCAGGTTCGGCTTCGCGAGCAAGAGCTTCGCCAGGGCGATTCGCATCTGCCAGCCGCCCGAAAACTCCTCGCAGGGCCTGTGCCAATCGCTGCGCGGAAAGGCGAGGCCGTCGAGCACCGACCCCACTTGGGATTCCTTGCTGTAGCCATCCAGCGCGTCGAAGCGCGTCGAGCACCAGTCGTAGCGATCGATGATGGCTTGGAACTCCGGTGCGGCCGGATCGACCTCAGCCATCTTTTGCGCCAGTTCTTCCAGTTCGCGCTCGATGCTGATAGCCTCTTCGAAGACGCTCAGGCACTCGTCGAATACTGTCCGACCGGAGAATGCCAGGCCCTCTTGAGGCAGATATCCGACCTCGATGTTCTTCTGCCGCTCGATCATGCCGAGATCGAGCTGCTCGGTACCGTGCAGGATCTTCAGCAGCGTTGACTTGCCGGTGCCGTTACTGCCCACCACGCCGACGCGATCACCGGGAGTGAGCAGCCAATCCAGCCCCTCGAACAGCACCCGAGCGCCGTAGCGCATGCGGGCTCCCGCCAGCCGGATCATCGATTCGAATGTGCCGAGACCGCAACTCGCTCCAGCGCGGCGGCATGCACGGCGACAGCAGACTCGCGAGGCGGTTGCCGACCGTCGATGACCAGATCAGCGAACGCGCACGTGGGCCAGGCGTGCAGTCGAAACATCGGTACGACATCGCGCTGCCATTGCTCGCGGACCGACTCCTCCGTCCGGCCGCGCAATCGGGTGTCGCGCGCGATCCGGCGGTCCAAGCAAACCGCCTCGGGGGTGTCGATGAAGACAGCCAAATCCAGCACTTCGCGGATCAAGGGGTGCCAGAGCGCGAACAAGCCCTCCAAGATGACAGTCTTCCGCGGTCCGAATTCGTGGATTTCTTCTGTCCGGCCGTGTGTCGCGAAGTTGTACTCCGGCACGAAGGCGCTCACACCTGATCGGAGTTCTCGTATGTGTCGCGTCAGCAGTCCCCAGTCAATTGCGTCTGGAGCATCGAAGTTGACTGCGCTCCGTGCCGAGACATCCATAGCGGACAGGTCGTTGTAGTAGGAATCGGTGCAGAGCGTGCCGACATCAGGCAGGAGAGACTCTAATGCGCGAGCCACCGATGTCTTGCCCGAGCCCGAACTGCCCGCGATTCCAATGAACTGCATGGCTTGCTAGACCGAAAAGGCCATCACTCGCGCTGCTTGGTCAGGGCACACAGGCTTGTACAGCGGAATCGCTGGAACCTGCATCCACCAGTTTCGGGACAGCTGCGCTACACCGCGTCGCGCCGATTCGCTAGGTGCGGTCCCACGAACGCCATTCGATAACGCCGACCTTGTCCGCCCAAGCCTCCCACAGGGCGGACAGTTCGGCGACCTTCTCCGGCATTTCCGCGGCGAGGTCGTCCAGTTCGCTGCGATCCGCTTCCAAGTCGTAGAGTTCCCAGCGGCCGTCTTCGGGCCTGGACCACTTCGAGACGAGCTTCCACTTGCCGAGCCGGACGGCTCGGTTGCCTTCATGCTCCCAGAACAGTCCTTCCGGATGCCCTTCCGCTTTCTGGCCGGTGAAGACCGGGGCAAGCGACGTACCTTCGAGCGGAGTGATCGCGTTCCCGTCGAAAGTCTCGGGGTAGGGCGCATCGCCGATATCGGAGCATGTCGCCATGATGTCGATGAGCTGGCCGACATGATCCGTCCACGTGCCCTTGACGCTGATGCCGTCGGGCCAGTGGGCGACGAGGGGTGACGCGATCCCCCCTTCATGGACCCAGTGCTTGTAGTACCTGAACGGCGTGTTCGAGAGGTTCGCCCAAGGAACCCCGTAGCTCTGGTAGTTCTCCTCTGCGCCGGGCATGATGGACGGATCGTTGCCCACGATCACCGGATCGCCAGCATAGGTCTTCTCGGGGATGTGGTACGCCCTCGACCTCTCGGAGAGTCTCTCGGCGCACCCGCCGTTGTCAGCTAGGAACAGGATCAGGGTGTTCTCGAATTGCCCCCTGGCCTTCAACGTCTCGACGACATTGCCGATGGCTTCGTCCATGAGCTCGACCTGGGCGGCGTACACCTCCATGCGCCGAGCCTGCCATTCCTTGTTGGGTGCATCCTCCCAAGGCGGCTGCGACCCGTCGCGCTCGCTGAGCAACGCATTGTTACCGACCGCGCCCACCTCGCGCATCCGCGCCAAGCGCTCCTCGCGGAGCTTGTCCCAGCCGCTGTCGAAGCGACCCTTGTACTTGGCGACCGCTTCCTCGGGAGCGTGCAGCGGCCAGTGCGGCGACGTGAACGGCATGTAGAGGAAGAACGGCTTGTCTGGATCCTCGTCCAGCGCCTCGTTGATGAACTGGCTCGCGTTCTCGCCGATAGCGGTCGTGTAGTAGAAGTCGGGGCCGGGGTCTTCCGGCTCGTTGCCGCGCTTGAGCGAGACGGGATCGTAGAAGGAGCCGGCTCCGTGGATCGTCCCGAAGAACTTGTCAAAGCCGCGCTGCATGGGCCAGTTGGAGCGTTCCACCCTCTGGCCGGTTCCTTCCGACGGCGTGACGTGCCACTTGCCGCTCATGAGCGTTGTGTAGCCCGCAGACCCGAGCACCTCGGCGATCGTGACGCACTCCTTGTTCAAGCTGCCCCGGTAGGACGGGATCGGCTCTCCGTCCTTGCGGTACTCCGACATCATGTGCCCCACTCCGGCTTGGTGCGGATACAGCCCCGTGACCAAGGACGCCCGCGTGGGGCAGCAGCGCGCGTGGTTGTAGAACGAGCGGAAGCGGAGCCCCTGTGCGGCTAGCGCGTCAAGCACGGGCGTGTTGATTTCGCCGCCGTAGCAGCCGATGTCCGAGAACCCCAAGTCGTCGCCCATCGTCAGGATGATGTTGGGACGCTTGGAAGCCCCGGAATCGCCCCCTGACGAGCAGGCCCACGGCAGGGCGGTGGCGGCTGCGCCCACGCGCAAGAAATCGCGCCGGTTTAGCGTAGATTGCTGTGTCAGCATTAGCACCATGATACCGATACAGTCCCGGTGGCCCACCGCTACCCAGCGGAATTGTGCGAAGCGAAGGCGCCAAGCCCACCTACCGTGCCGGCGGGACGTGTCTCCAAGAGATGTCGGCTCGTCCTATGCGGTCAAGAGAGGCGTGGGCCAGTGACTCAAACGACATCATCCCGTGCAGGCGGGCGAGACGATCGGTCGCGATGAGGCTAAGTGAAACAAGGCCGCTGGTGTGATTTGGATGCTCGGCGGAGAACGCCAGCCGATCGGCGACCGTGTCAATGATTTTGGCTGCTGACAGCGCGAGCATGTCCAGTCGCGAGGGCAACGGCGAGTCGCTTCCAAGCGAGCGCGTAGTGCCGGGCTCCAACGCTGGGTGGGCTCGAGCGGTTTCCGAGCGGCCGGATGCGCGACGGTCAGTCGGCTGGGATCGCGATTCGCGTCGGTAACGCATAGCGTCCAGCGAAGCCGCACTCGCCCGCGGTCAAGGTCCGGGTGCCCGAATCCGCCGCAAGCAGTCCGATTCGCCCCGACCAAGCGAACCAACCGAGGCTGATCAGGGATTCCGATAGCATCCGCACCCGTGCTCAAGCACGAGAAATCGTTAACGTTCTCAACTAGCCCGAAGGCATGTCCTCTGGTGACTTGAGCGCCGATCTACGGCGCAACCAAGCCCCCCGAACCGAGGACTGGTTCGCTATTCCCGCCACCAGACGTGTCGCAAGAATCTCAGCCGACAATTTCGGGCGGATAGAATGGGGCGCAACGCTTCGCCTTCGCCGCGGTCGTGACAAGTTCCGATCACCCTTCAAGGGGGAGCATCCGAGGAGGACTGATGAATCAAGTCATTGCCGTCGCCGTGGCGACGGTCGCAGGCTTCGCTTTCGGGGCGGTCTACTACACGGCACTCGGCAAGCCTTGGCTGGCGGCCGTCGGGAAGACTGAGGAGGAGATCAAGCTGAATCGGAGTGCGACTCCCTTCGTGGTCTCCGCTGTCGGGCTTCTGGTGATGGCCTACGTGATCTCCGTGGGCTATTACGGACCCTACGCGGAGGCGATGGCCGAGACCCACGGTGACTCGGTCGCGCAACGCATCGGCGCGGCACTGGCTGTCTGGCTTGGATTCGTCGTTACGACCATGGCGACGAACGACGCGTTCGAAGGCAACAGCGCCAAGCTGACCGCGATCAACGCGGGCCACTGGCTAGGCGTGCTGCTGATCCAGAACTTGGTCTTCGTCGCGTTCTGAAGGCCTCGCGCACGCGCTGGGCTCGCCGACCCGTCCGTATTGCCGGAACGGACATTTCAGCTTCGCCCCAACGGTCGCGACGGGAGCGGATCGCACTATCATGACCGACGGGGCGGGGAGTGTGCAGTGAGTGCTAGCGAAGTCGGGAAGCGTTGTGCTTGGTGCGGTGGCGTTATCGGTGCAACTGGTGCATACGGGTTTGCAGCCGAGGGTCGCTACGAGTTCGTAATCCTCTGGTTCTGCATGGCAGTGGTCTTCGTTGCGACAGCAGAGATTCAGTTGGCCAGGAACCTACCACAAGCCGACAGCGAGCGAACCATCAGTAAACGCGATGTCCTGCGCTCTGTGGCGTTCTATCTCGCGTTCATGGCGGTGCTAGCGGGCATCAAGATACTGAGCGCTGGGACTTCGTGGGTCTCGGTGGCTCCTAACTTACTGGTGCCAGTGCATTCGCGGGATCTTGCGGTTCCTGCCGTACTGTTGCCCGTGGTCAGATGGGTCATGCACAAACGCTATTTGGCTTGGTGCGATTCAGCCGAATTGGCGGTGTTCACGAGCGAATCCGAGGGAGACCAAGAGGAGAACGGTTCTCGACGGGTGCTAGGACATCTTGAACGCTAGGGATCAACAGGCCGGTGAGTGTGCAGACACGAATGACGGCGCTAGCCGCTACGCGCCGAGGGCGGTGGCCGCCACTTGCGAAGAGTGGCTCAGCGCCGGCCGCCAAGCGTTGCGTCTCGTGGCCCATGCCCGCGCTGCCTGCGGCGTCCTCCGCGTGGCAACGCCATGGAGCGGACCCGTGTTGGAGACAAGCGGAGTAGGGTTCTGCGAACGTGTCGTCCGGTAAGGGCCTCGTAGACTGACTCCGTATAGCTACGAAGTCGACATCCCGGCAGGAACGACAGCTGCCGGGCGGTATTGGCGCACGCGGGAGCGCACTGCCTCGGCACGGCACACCGCTGCTGAAATCGCAAAGCGATCCTGAGCCCCACGTCCTGTGCCGCCGTGGCCTTCCACGACAAGGATTGCCATGGAGTCCTGTTTGTCCGACAGCCGTTCGCCAGCGGATCGAACCGCCGTACGACTGGCGTCGACTACGCCATCGCCGATATGCCACAATCAGGACAGTAGCCCCGATGGTCGCATACACTCACGAGGTACTGACTCAGCTCTTTCGAGGTCTCGAGTCGGATACCGTTGAGCGAAAGCGCAGTTGGGAACGTCAAATCGACATCCGCAAGAACGTTTGCGCCTTCGCGAACGATCTCCCCGGGAACCAAGTACCCGGCGTGATCTTTGTGGGAGTCGAAGATGACGGATCGTGCGCGCACGTTCCTGTGGACGACCAGCTCCTGCGTAACTTGTCGGAAATCAAATCGGACGGAGCCATCCTCCCCCTTCCTTCGCTCACGGTTCAGCGACGGGCCATAGACGGATGTGAGGTGGCTGTAGTGATCGTTCAGCCGTCACAGGACGCGCCCCTGCGTTACAACGGGCGCGTGTGGGTAAGAGTCGGTCCGACGGTCCAGCTGGCGAATCCCGATGAGGAGCGTCGCCTGAGCGAGCGGGATCGAACATCAGACCGGTCTCACGACCTGCGCCCGTCAGACGCGGAGATCAGCGATCTGGACCTTCATTACATTGAAACCACGTACATTCCCGCGGCTGTTGCCATGGATGTGCTTCGACAGATCCGGCGGCCCTTGAACCATCAACTCCAGATGCTTCGATTGGCGTATCGGGACCGTCCGACGAGAGGAGCAATGATTGCGTTCGGCCAGAACCCGCAATATTGGGCACCGGGCGCCCGGGTACAGTTCTTGCGTTTCCAAGGCGACACCACAAGGACGCCAGTTGTCTTGCACAAAGTGGCTGGTGGCCAAATTGAGCAGGTCGTTCGAGAAGTCGACCGCCTGATCAGGATCAATATAGCCGTAAGCTCAGACTTCCCCTCTGGACCGGAGGAAGTCAGGAAAGCAGACTATCCGAGCGCAGCGATCGAGCAAGTCGCGCACAACGCGATCATGCATCGCTCGTATGACCGGTCACACACACCAGTGCGGATTCATTGGTTCTCGGATCGAGTCGTCATTCAAAGCCCTGGGGGGCTCTATGGAGATGTCACTCCCGCGAACATCAACACGGGTGTCACTTCGTATCGCAATCCCCTCATCGCCGAAATCATGTTCCACCTTGGGTTCGCGCAGCGATTTGGATTGGGGCTGCAGGTCGCAAGGGATGCGATGGAGGCAAACGGTAATCCCTCGATGGAGTTCAATTTCGCCCCGACGTTCGTCAACGTCACCCTGAGGAGTGCGCGATGACGATAATTGCGTTCTTCAACGCTAGCGGCGGAGTGGGGCAAACCTCCCTCGTGTACCACCTCGCGTGGATGTACGAGTCCATTCAGGTGCCAGTGTTGGTTGCAGATCTCGACCCGCAGGCGAATCTCACGAGTAGGTTCCTCAACACCGTGCAACTCGACGCGCTTTGGGGTGAAGCCGAAGATTCGCAGAAATCAATCTACGGTTCCTTGGCTGAACTGGCGCATCGAGTCAAGCCGGAGCCGTGTGGGCCACCTATGCCCCACTGGGAGGAGGTGTCGCCTGGCGTCACCTTGATTGCCGGAGATCTGAAACTGGCTCGGATTGAGAGCAAGTTGTCGAAACTCTGGAACGAACGATCTACATCGAACGACCTCGTACTCCATATCTTGCTAGAGTTTCGATCCATGCTCCAGCAATCCGCTCGTGAGAACGGAGCGGAGTTAGTGCTGGTCGACGTCGGCCCAAACTTAACAGCCCTGAATCGGTTCGCGTTGGCCATTGCGGACACGACGGTTATACCGCTAGGAGCTGACCTGCGGTCGTTGTACGGACTGAGGGCCTTCGGCCCCGCGCTGTGGCAGTGGCGTCGCGAATACACAGAATTCCTAGGAAGCCGTTCGGACTGGCAGATCGACTACCCACGAATCCCTGGAGAACCCCTTTCCGTCGCCGGTTACGTCGTGCAGGATCGGGCCTACTACTATGACCGTCCGGCGGACATTCCAGACCGGTGGCGCGACCGAGTACGGCGGGAGTACGAGCACGCGATCATCCACGAGCCCGGCGTAATGGAACAGAGCGCGCCCGAGGGCGCTCGGCCGCTCGCCAGCATCCGCTACCATACCGGGCTTTTGCCGCTCGCCGAGGACGCACGGAAGCCGATGTTCCGATTGACACCGGCAGATGGCGTGTTCGATGACCAGAACAGGGAGGTCACATCCTCGTACCGGGACTTCGAGAATGTGGCTCGGCGCATTGCTGAGACATGTGGGGTCGAGATTCCAAGCATCGACACAAGATAGTTGATCGAGGCAACAACATCGGTAGGTGCCATCCACAAGGTTGCGGCGATAGAAGAGTCGATCGGAGGCGGTTGTTCCAGAACCCTCCCCATGAGGTATGCCCGCCGACCACGGGCGGCGGCTCGGACGGCACTATTCGCGTAGTCCGGGGGTGCCACGTCGGAGTATCGGAGTACTTAGTCCCGTACGGTGCTTGAGCACGGCGCATGACATTTCAGCTTTGTCAGCGCACACTGACGAAGAGAGCCATACGGCTTGGGGGACCAAGATGGCAGAGGACGCTCTCGCCGTCCGGCAACTCCTCTACCGGTTCGCGGTCGACGCCTCGCGGCGATCTACGGAAAGCAGCGCATAGCGAGGCTGGAATCTCTCGGCTCGCGAGGGCATGCGCCAGAGTGCCGCCGGCGTGCTGTGGAAGCTCCTTTCCGCCGCCCGCGCTCTCGAGCGGGTGTTCGGGCTTCACATGCGCCACACTTCAAGCGACGTACCGTCTGACCCGAGGCGGATCCGGCTCCACCTTGACGAGTCGAGGTCTCGACAGGCCCTCACCGCAATCGCTCGCCAGCGTGGTCTCTGCTGACAACCCACCTTCTCGAAGCGTCCGGTCCGCCAACCGCTCTCCCCCAACTTCGGGTTGCAGACGGGCAAAGACTTCCCGTCAACTGATCCCCGGCCGCAACCGAAGCGACATTCGACATCTATGTGTCGGCACCCATCACGCCATGCCTGCAACCGAGCCCGAGCAGGGTACTTGGGCAGTTGACAAGTGCCTCGACACTTTCAACCGGTCAAACGCTCCGTTGTCTGAGTCTGCCGGCCTACGAAGTCGCCCCGCACTTTCGCAACCTCACTCTCGGCTTCGATACATTGCGATTGCTTGAGTCTCCAAGAACTGTTTTATCTCGTTCCAGTCAAGGTCGACGAGAAGTTCCGGCGATGGATCGTTTTCCGCATCCTCGAAATGTGTGAGTGACTTGAGGAGGTGGATTCGGCTGAACTCGATGCCTTCGTACTTCCTGTCGAACAATTCCAAGAGTTCGGATAACCCGTGAGTCTGTGCAATGGCATACAGATCGATGAAGTCCCTGCGAATGCCTCTTCCAGATATCGCATTGATCTTCATGCATGCGATATCGCGTGGATCCGCGATATCGACGCCTTCAAAGTCATTCAGAGGAAAGAGCAGTGGGTACGGGTAGGCAAGGAAACTTACCTTGGCGGAGTCGAGGCTTACGTGCAGAGTGTCGGATTCCCGCGATAGGACTGTCACATCTCGATTCATCGCTGTCAACCGCTGGAGCATGCGATTCGGTGCGAAGCCGGTAGTGGAGAAGAAATCTAGGTCAAGCGATCTCCGGTGACCCAGCCGGAGAGCTAATCCCGTGCCTCCCGCCAGATAAAATCCATCCAAAGCAGGGCAATCACGTAAGTGGCGCAACGCGCCCAGAGCGACGGGGTCGATGGCTTCTGGAAACCAGCCCACTTCCCCTACGGGCATACCAAGCCCCTCCAACCGGGCACCTGCAGGCGGGGCCCTGGACGGAGTACCCGCACTTCGCTCTCGGGGATTGCATAGACGAGCGACCAGAATCTAGCGGATCTCGGTGTGAGGCGGCGCTCGCTGCGAATCACGTCGGAAATCGCGTCGGTTGCGAACGTCTCTTCAAGCCACTTGACGGCACGAACGTCGCCGTACTCGAGGATCCGGAGTATCGTGTAGCCGGGAAACCGTTGCGGTTCAAACCGCTTGCAGTCGATGTCCCAGAAAAACGGGAATAAGTGTTCTGGAACCACTAGTAACATTGTAGCCCGCGGCCGCCCCGCAGGGCAAAATGCACCGGCACGGATGCCCGGCGCTTGATCACGGCGGTCAGATCCGCGCACTCGACGCCGAATGGCCCGGCGGCCTCCGGGACGCTGGGTGATTTGCGTTCGCAGGTGTCGGCGAGGTCGAGTCCGGGGGACTTGGCCATCGCGGTGCGCTAGCGGTAGTTTACTGGGATTCCTTCCTCTTGAATTGTAAGGGAACCATCTTATATGATTGATTCTAAAAAGTTTGTCTCCGACCTCTCACCCTTCGGCTTGCATTGCCCTCAGTAGAAATGCAGGACGTAGGTGTCCCACGCCGCTCCGTGCAGAGCTGGCAAGGAAGCCAGCCTGGCTAGCGCGATTGCCGTTCGCAACGTCGGTCGGCGCACCTGACCAATACGGCCGAGCGTCGCGCAGCGAGTCAAGCCGTACCGGTTTCAGCAACTCCAGCGCGGCAACGCAACGAGCAGCTCGGCCGCGTCCGCTCCGGCCAGTCTCAGGCCTCTAGCTGTCTACCGTACGAGGCGGGTCCCGCGCTCGTGCCGGTCGGCTGGCACGGTCCCGCTAGTCCAGCAGCGATAGCACCGTGATCAGGATCGCCAGCCCAGTGAAGCCCAAGCCGATCATCCAGCGCAACGAAGTAATCTCGCGCTGCTGGGCGTCGAGCCGCGCGTTCTGGACTTCGATCGCGGCGTCGAGTTTCGCGCTCTGGAGGCGGATCTCGGCGATTACGTTCTGGCCCGCCATGCTCTGCGTCCCTCGGACGAAAGCGTACGCCTCGTCGTCCGCGACGCCCAGCTTGCGCAAGGTCAAGAACATTTGCTGCTTGCTGGGCTGGATCGGGGTGTCGGACATTGGGTCGTCCGTGAGTCGCGTTCAGCATACCACGGCGCGGCGCAAGGAGGATGCTCCGTGCGCTGTCGCGTGCCCGGCGCGGATTGCGCCCCCAGAGGCTCCAGAATCCGTCGCGTTGAATGCCTTATGTATAGTGCCGTTCGGTATGCATCGCGAGGTGTGTGTATGATCCGGGCTTGATCGCGCGTTGAACTAGGTTCAGCACGACCTTGAAGTCACGTCTCGCGGTGTGCGGACGTCGTTGGCGCCATGCTGTATCCCCAAGGGGAAGACACCAGCGCGCATCGGATCAATTTCTCGACCAGCAAGGCCGCCAGCAGCTTGCCGTAGAACCAAGCCGTGGCGCTGTCGTCGTCGCGCTTGGGCAGATGCCCCAGCTGCGCCAAGGACTTGAAACGCTTGAAGACCAGTTCCAGTTGCCAGCGCACGCGATACCATTCCAAGACCCGCTCGGCGGGGAACTCGGCGGCCGGGAACGTGGTGAACACGATCACGTACTTGGCGAATTCCCAAGCCTGAGGCTCCACGGCGCTCCCCGTGCGCGAAGCCTCGCTAGGCAAGCCGCGGTGGGTGAGGCGAATCGCCGCGCCGGACTTGCGGAGCGCGCAGACCCGGCCCGATACGGGGCGGCCGTAAGGATCGGTCACCTTCACTTCCCACGCCCGAGTCTGGCCATTCCGGCGCACCTCGCATACCGCTGGCAGCAGATCGAACGGCTCGTCAGTCGGTGTGCGGAACTGGAGCGACCCCGTGTTCACGCGCACGGTGACCCGCCCGCCGGCCGCATCCACGCGCCCCAAGCCCTCCGCTGTTGCATCCCTGCAGTCGGCCAGCAAGTAATCGCCCGCCCGCACCGGAATACGGGTGAGTGACTCGCCCGTGTCCTCGGTAGCGGTCAGCTCGAAATGGTCGCACTCCAGCGACGGCACTTGCACGCTGTAGTACAGCCGCCACAGCGAGCCAGTCGGGCCCGGCTCCTTGACCGTGGTGGCATCGACCGCCCGGATCGGCCGTGCCCCGGCCGCGCCCAATTCCAAGCCGCACTCGCGGAACAACTCCCCGCACAGCGCGTGCAACCAGTCCTTCGATTTCTTCACGCGCTTCCACAGGGCGACCGCCGACAGGTTGGCCAGCGCCGCTTGGCGGGCCCGCACGGAAGTTTCTTGCAGCGAGTGCCCGCACGCGAAGTGCAGCAGTAGCACGCGCATCAGGTGCTCGGCGGACTTGTGCTTGCGCAGCCCCTTCAGGGCGCCATGCTGCACGGCCAACTCCTGCCAATTCGGGGGCAAGAACGAAACCAGCAGTTCCCAGTCTTCGTGCGGTTCCCAATCTTCGTGGAGAGCCGGATTCTCTTCGTGCGCGTCCATGTCTCCGTTCTACACGAGCCGCCTCAGACAAGTAAACGCTTACGGGGCCAAGCCCCCGCGAGGCCACGCGGCGCGCTCTCAAGGCGCGGATTCAGGGAGGATCTCTGAAGCAGAGTCAGCGGCGGGTGCCGAGCTACCGGGATGAAACCGGTGTGGCGCTGCTGCCGAGACCCATGGGATCGGGGAATCCCACCGAGGCTCCCGACACCATCGTGGTAGAGTAGCCGATTGTGTTTGCCCTGCGTCTCTGAAGCGTCGGTTGATTGCGCCGGTGACGATCTCGGGCATCTGCCACTTCCAAACTAGGCGGTGACCACTTCCAAACCGTTCCGTCGCAGTGCGTGAAGCGTCTGCCGAACGGTCATCTTTCAGTCCACCAAGAGACTCCGATGAGAGCGATTCGACTTGAACGGCCCCGCCACTTCGAGTACGTCGATGTGGACGCTCCTCCCTCGCCGGGACCGGGCCAAGCACTCGTCAAGACCCACCGGATGGGGATTTGCGGAACGGACTACAGCGGCTATCTGGGCAAGATGCCCTTCTTCCGGTATCCCCGCGTGCCGGGCCACGAACTCGGCGTGACAGTTCTCGAGACCGGGCCGGACGTGACAAGTGTAGAAGCTGGTGACCGCTGTAGCGTGGAACCTTACATGAACTGCAGCTCGTGCTTCGCGTGTCGCCACGAGAGTCCCAACTGCTGCCAAACCTTGGAAGTGATCGGCGTGATGATCGATGGCGGTCTCTGCGACCGGTTCCTGGTCCGAGCGGACAAGCTGCACGTTTCCTCGAAACTGTCGTTCGAGCAGTTGGCACTGGTCGAAACGCTAGGTATCGGCTGCCACGCCACGGATCGCGGCGCCCCGAAGCGGGGCAGTCACGTGCTGATCATCGGCGCCGGTCCGATCGGCTTGGCGACCTTGGAGTTCACTCGGCTGACCGGTGCCGAGATCACCGTCATGGATCGAGTGGCCTCGCGCTTGGATTTCTGCCGCTCGCGATACGGCATCGAGCACGCAGTCGTCTTCGAGGATCCTGACAGTGCCGCCGAGGAAATGCGATCGATCACCTGCGGAGACATGTACTCGGTGGTGACGGACGCCACCGGCAGTCCCGCTTCGATGAGCGGGGCGCTCCGCTACGTGGCGCACACGGGTACGCTGGTGTACGTGGGGATTACGACGGACAACGTGACCTTTCCCCACCCGGCGCTCCATCGTCGCGAGATGACGATCAAGGGATCCCGCAACGCCCTGCCTCGCGACTTCGGGCGCATCATCGGATTGATCGAGGACGGCACCATCGACACTGGACCATGGATCACGCACCGCACCGCTTTCGATGACGTCGTCGCCAATTTCGAAGGCTACACCCACCCCGAGTCCGGGGTCATCAAGGCCATCATCGAGGTCTCGGAGTAGCCATGATGCGCTCGGCTGTCACGATCTGCCTCGTTCCTGGAGCGCGTCGCGGTCCGTTCGTGTATCACGACAACCTTGAACACGGTTGCCGCGAAGCGGCGGAACTGGGTTTCGATGCGGTCGAGATATTCGCTCCCTCAGGGGATTTCGTTGATCGGCGTGCTCTGCGAGCGCTGCTCGCCAAGTACTCACTGAAGCTCGCGGCCGTGGGCACCGGCGCGGGCATGCTCATCCACGGTCACAGCCTGAGCAACAGCAATGACGACGCACGGGCGGCGGCATGCGCATATGCCAAGGCGATCATCGATTTCGGCGCGGAGTTTGGTGCCCCGGCGATTGTCGGATCGATGCAGGGGAATTCGGGCACGAGTACTCGCGCGGCGGCCCTGGTCAATCTAGCCGATTCCATGGGTCGTCTGGCCGCGCATGCGGCGAGCCGCGCGACTGAACTGTTTATCGAACCGCTCAACCGTTACGAGACTGACTTGGTGATGACCTTGGCTGACGGTGCGCGCTTGATCGAAGCGGCAGGCGCTCCCAACCTGAAGCTGCTGGCGGACTTGTTCCATATGAATATCGAGGAGGTCGATATCGCCGGGGCCATCACGGAATTCGGCAGCCTGATCGGCCATGTGCATTTTGTCGACTCGAACCGCTCGGCGGCGGGCTTGGGGCACATCGAATACGGGCCGATCGCTGCCGCTCTCCAAGCAGTTGAGTACCGAGGCTACGCTTCGGTCGAAGCGTTTCCCAAGCCCAGTTCGCGGGCGGCCGCGGAAGCCACAATCAAGGCGTTCCGACTGCATCTGGCAGCGTAGCCGGTTCCAGTTGGTGAGTCCGAAGGGACACTCTGCGGAGCGACGCAGTTAGTCTCGACCAGCCGCTTCCGCGAGGAAGCGCTCTTTCCATTCCTCCCAGAGCGATCCCAGTTCGCGAACGATGTCCGGTCGGTCATCGGCTAGGTCGCGCTGCTCGGCGCGATCCGTCGCGAGGTCGTACAACGCCCATTCGCCGGGCCGCGCATCCTCTTGGTCGGCTACCGTGGTCCACCGGTCATCTCGATTGCGAACCGTATGCACGATCTTCCAGTTCCCTCGCCGCAGGGCCCGGTTGCCCTCGTGATAGAACCAAAGCGCCTCGTGCATGGGGTCGGAATCCCGCTCGAAGACGGACGACAGGCTAACGCCCGCTAACGCCGGGGCACCGGAATCAGGATCGGTCCCGACTTCCGCGAGGTCTAGCAGGGTGGGCGCGACATCGATCACGTGGCCCACCGTGGAGCGAACCTCGTTACGAGCCCGGATGCCGTTCGGCCAATGCGCGATCAGGGGAGTTGCGATGCCACCCTCGTGAACCCACGTCTTGTGGAGGCGAAACGGTGTGTTGGCCGCGCTCGAGAACCCGGGTCCCAAGCACAAGTACGTGCCCGCCGAACCCGGCGTGGCGTGGGGATCGTGCCCGTCGCCGCGCACCATGATCTCCGCACTCGCTCCGTTGTCCGAGAAGAACAGTACGAGGGTGTTCTCGAACGCGCCCATCGTGCGGAGCTGGTCGAGCACCCTGCCGATCTCCCGATCCATGCGGTCGATCATCGCGGCGTGAATCGCCATCTTCGTGGCTTGGAACCGGCGCTGAGGCTCGGTGAGCCGTTTCCACGGAATTGGCCGGTTCAATTCGCCCTCGCCCAGTTGCGCGATGGAGTCAGGGAATGCATAGGGCGGGCCGAAATCTTCGTCGAGCGGAGACAGGGCCCCGACTTCCAGACCGAGCTCCCGCTGACGTGCGTGCCGTTCCTCCCTCAACCGATCCCAGCCGACGAGATAGCGATCTTTGTAACGTGCGATGTCATCGGGCTCGGCATGCAGCGGAAAGTGCGGCGCGTGGAACGCGAGGTATTGGAAGAACGGCCTGTCGGGATACCGGGCCGCGTGCTCTCGCAAGCATTCGATCGCGTGATCCGCAGTGATCCTGGTGAGATAGCCGCCGCGCTCGGCTTCCACATCGGGAAGCCTCTCGCGATCCCGGATCTGGCCGATCAAGTGGAAGAACCCGGCGCGGTTGCCGACTTGGTACGAGTGATCGAACCCGTTGTCCAGCGGGTCCCCGTCCACGTGCCACTTGCCGGAGTGATAGGACCGGTAGCCCGCTTGACGCAACCGGTCCGCTATGAGGCGGGCCCATGGCGGACGCTTGCCGCTACCTCCGAAGGTGCGGCGATCAGCTCCAGGCATGCCATCGCGCCGGATCTGTTGCGGATAGTAGCCAGTGAGGAGAGCCGCGCGAGTCGGCCAGCAACGCGAAGTGTTGTAGAACTGCGTGAACCGCAACCCTCCCTCGGCTAGCGCGTCGAGGTTCGGTGTCCCTATCTCGCCGCCGTAACAGCCGGCATCCCCGAATCCCATGTCGTCAGCAACGATAACTAGGAAATTGGGACGGTCGGCGGCTGTAGCTGCCACGCAGCTCAGCGCGATCAATATGAGCTGCCTGAGATTCGTCCGCACGCGGTCACCTCCCGTCGCACCCGCCAAGGGCCAAGCGCAACATGGATGGAACTGGCCGAAGGCCCGGCAACCAGCATAAGCCCTCTGGGAGAGAATGGGGAACGCCCACGGCATGCGGGTCGGATCGGCTCCGTCGTCGCTCAAGCCATATGAACGCATTCACAGCGGTCGACTTCGTCGTCCTCGCAGCCTACTTGGTCGGAATCACCGCGTGGGGCGCCTGGCTCGGGCGCGGCCAGTCGACAGGAGCGGATTATTTCCTCGGGGGGCGCTCGCTCCCGTGGGGCGCGGTGATGCTCTCGGTCGTTGCGACCGAGACGAGCACACTGACCTTCTTGAGCATTCCGGGCGTTGCCTACGGCGGGACGCTCGTTTTCCTGCAGCTGACCTTCGGGTACCTGGCAGGTCGCATTGCCGTCTCGCTTATCTTCTTGCCTGCCTACTATCGCGGCGAGTTGTCGACTGCGTACGCGCTGCTAGAAGGCCGCTTCGGATCCGGGCCTCGGCGATTCACCTCGGCGATCTTCATGGTGACGCGGCTGCTCGCGGATTCCGTGCGCCTCTTCGCCACCGCGATCCCGCTTGCGATCATCACGGGCTGGCCCTATTCGGTCTCCATCGCTCTCATCGGGGCATTGACGCTGATCTACACGTACTGCGGCGGGATCCGAGCGGTGGTGTGGGTCGACGCGGTCCAGATGTGCCTGTACCTCCTAGGTGCGGGAGTTGCGTTTGCCGCTATCCATTCCCAGGTGCCGGGCGGATGGCCCGAGATTCTCGCGACGGCGCAGCTGGAAGGCAAACTGCAAGTCTTCGAGCTTTCGTGGAGCCTCTCAGCGCCATACACGCTGCTGGCCGGATTGGTCGGAGGAGCAGTGTTCACGATGGCCTCGCACGGAACCGATCAACTGATCGTGCAGCGGCTGCTGACATGTCGCAACCTGCGGGACTCGCAGAAGGCGCTTGTAGGCAGCGGCCTAGCGGTCATCGGCCAGTTTCTGCTGTTCCTGCTAGTGGGGATCGGGCTGTGGGCTTACTACGACGGCCGCGCGTTCGAGCGCGCGGACGAGATTTTCGCCCGCTTCGTGGTCGAGGAACTGCCGACGGGCGTGACGGGTCTGTTGATCGCGGGCGTTTTCGCCGCGGCGATGTCGTCCCTGTCGTCTTCGATCAACTCGCTCGCCTCTGTGACGGCGTACGACTTTTGGGTTCCACTGGCTGGCGTGCGCGACGAGCGCGGCATCCTGCGCGCGGGAAAGCTGTTCACCCTCGGGTGGGCGGCCCTGTTGGTCGGGGGCGCGGTCGCCTTCATCCCGCTCTCGCAGGGGACATCCGCCGTCGAGGTCGCGCTCGGGGTAGCGGCGGTCGTCTACGGGGGACTGCTCGGTGCCTTCGCTCTGGGCGTCTTGTCGCAACGTCCCGGATCGCTCGCAGCTATCGCCGGAATCGTGGCGGGGGTCTGCTTCGTGATCCTCGTCCGTCACCACGTAGCGTGGCTCTGGTACGTGCCGATCGGGACGGCGGTCACGCTCGCGACCGGGACTCTCGTCGGCCGCTTGACGGCGTCTCCGCGGAGTCCACCAGAGACCGGCAGGCATTGAGCCCCGCCGGGATGGTGGCTTGGCGAGTGCCGCGGGCGAGCATACCCGCAGCACTCGCCGAATGCGCTAGAACACCAGTTTCAGCGCGTACTGGAAGATGCGCGGACCGCCGCCTCGCCCGATGTTGCCAACGCGCGTGAAGAATCCGCCGCCGACTCCGTTGAACTGGCGGAACTCGCTGGTCATCCAGAAGTTCGTGTGGTTGAACATGTTGAATGACTCGAGTCGCAGCTGCAGGCGCATGCCTTCGCGCAGCTGGTAGTTCTTGGAGAGCGCCATGCTCTGCACCATCAGAGAGGGACCATCCAAGATGTTGCGCCCGGAATCGCCGTGCGTAAAAGCTCCCGATGGGCAGAACGCCGGATCGTCACCGTCTGCGGGAGTACATGAAGGCACCCTTTCGAAGGCACTCGTGTCGTAGAAGGCGTAATCGGAGCCGCGTTTCGCGCCACGCGACTGGTCGTCCAACTGCTGTCCGTTTGACAGACGATGGGGACGCTGGGAATCGCCAAGATTCAGATTGACGTTCGCGGTCGTCACCGTGAACGGGCTGCCGGAGTACATCGTGTTGGTGCCGGAAAGCTGCCAACCACCCAAGATGGCGTTAGTCGCCGCACCCCAGTTGGCGCCCCAGCGGCGCCCGGAACCGAACGGCAGTCGGTAGGAGCCAGCCGCCGTGAACACATGCCGAATGTCCCAAGACGAACGCCCGCGTTCCAAGCGCAGGTTCCTTGAATCGAGTGCGTTGTTGAAGTCCGTTCTGCCGGAACCGTTAGTTCGGGACGCGTCGTCGATCGATTTGGAGAACGAATAGTTGACGCGCCAGAACAGCCCTCGACGGCTGCGCTTGCGCCACGAGACGTTACCGGAGTTGGCACTGGAGTTCGAGCCCGCGTTGTGAAAGTTGATGTTGTTCCAGCCGGGGATCGGTCGGGCGAACCCGTCCTCCCCGAGGAACGATTCGGCGTTGCGCAAGGGCTGGTTCGCGTCGAAGCGCCGGATCAGATAGGTGCCCTTCGATCCGCGATAGTCCATCTCAATGCTGGTCCCGCCGGGAAGCTCCCGCTCGATCGTGAAGTTCCAAGACTGGAGGTAGGCTTGCTTCGGTCTCGGTGTGAACCCACTTGCAGACACGCCGCCGCCGACACGCAAACGGCTGTCGTCGGTCGGGTTCTGCAAAGAAATCAGTGTCGGGTTGCCATTCACTCCCGGGTAGTTGGTGTTGATCGTGAATGGGAAGATGTTGCCGAGACTGTTGCGGAACGGATTCAGAATCGTGCCCGCCATGAATAACCCGTAGCCAGCGCGGATCACGGTCCGGTTGCCTAGCCGATAGGCGATCCCGAGGCGGGGGGTGAAATTGTTCCAGTCCGTTTCGATCACGGATCGCGGAAATCCGATCTCGGACCCATCCACGAACTGCCCGCTCAAGTCGAAATCGGCTGTCAGCTCGCTAAAGTTGTCGGGCAAGTTCCGGAAACTGGAAAGCACGACCTTGTTCAATTCCAGGTTATAGCTGCCCATCCGGTCGTTTGTGTCGTAAGGCATCTGGTTCACCTCCCAGCGCACGCCCAAGTTCATTGTCAACCGCGGCGTGGCCTTCCAGTCATCGTTGAAGAACGCACCCATAGCGATCTGGCGCCAATCGGGTCCGTTGACGCCGCGGCGGATATTGGTGTTGTTCAGGTATCCGAGATACAGGTCCGCGACGGGGCTGCCCGGAAGGACGTTGCAACCGCCCCTGCCCGTACGACAACCGCGAAACCGATAGTCCCCGCGGGCGTTGTTGACACCGGGCCTGGCGTATAGCACGTGATTCATGTTGTACCCGTACTTGATCGTGTGGGCACCCTTGATGTTGGTGAACTTGACGCTGAACTGGTTGTCTTGGATGTCCGCGATGTTCGGCTGATTGGCTGCCGTGCCGATCGTCACGTGGTTGTCTACGCGGATGCGCGGGAAGTCGTCGATTCCTTGGTAGAGCTGCCTATCCTCCTCGGTGATGTAGTCCGGGAGACCTAGCTCGTCGACTATCCGGGTCCCGGCGTACGATCCGCGCTGGTACACATTGTTCCCCGTGAATCCGGCTCGCACCTCCATCAGAAACGTAGGTGAGAACATGTGCGTGTAATCGAGTCCGAGGAGATAACGGTCGTCGTCGATGGTGTTGCCGAACTGCTTCAGATTGCTTGCACCGCCAAACGGATTCTCGCCGTTCACCGCGCGCCACTGGAAACGCCCGGCCAAGGTGTTCTCGCCGATCTTGTGGTCGATCTTGACGATCGTGCTGTCGAAGTTGTCGTTGTCGTTGTCGACTACGCGGTAATTCAACAGGTCACGGCGCAACCCTAGGTTCGGCAACGGGTACTCCTCGAACAGGCGCGCGGCGATTGGATCCATACGGCTGACCGGGATCTGATCGTTCGGGAAGCACGATGGAAGGCCGCGACGGGCCCGGTTCGGATTGCAGCCGCCGCGAGCTGTCCGATCTCGGAGCAAGAAGCTTCCCGCAAGATCGTCAAGCACCGCAGTATCGGTCGTATCCAGCGAATTGTCCAAGTTCTGAAGATCGATCGTCTTGCTGAAGTCCCCGGCCCTCTCGAGTTCGGTAGGGACGCGCGCCAAGCGCGTGTGCTCCTGATTGCGACGCTGGAGTTCGTAGCTGACCATGAAGAACGTCTTGTTCTTGATGATCGGACCGGTCAGCGTGCCGGAAAGCTGGTTCTGATTCAGCTTGGTCTTGTCCGCATCGAAGAAAGTGCGCGCGTCGAGGGCGTCGTTCCGCAGGAAGTAGCTCACGTTGCCGTGGGGCTGGTTCGTTCCGGAGCGGAGCGACATGTTCAGGATCCCGCCAGCCATGCGACCGTACTCGGCCGAGTATCCCGAAACTTCCATCTTGAACTCCTGCATGGCGTCGATATTGGGACGCACTTGTGCGGCGCCGCCTTGCGGGTTGCGGTTGTCGAAGCCATCCACGTAGAAGTTCGTGTTCGTAGGGCGTGCCCCGTTGATCGAGGCGAACGAGCCCTGCGCGGAGCCTCCGGGGACGACCCCCGGAACGAAGAACGCCAAGTCCGTGAAATCGCGGGAGGCCAGAGGTAGCTCCTGGATCTCCTCCATCACGATCACGTCGCCCTTGATCATGCCGTTCTCGGTGTTGAGCGCCACCATCTGGGCATCGACCGTCACGGACTCCGTGACTTGACCGAGTTGCAGTTCGATGTCGACGCGACGGTTGTCTGAAGTGCGCAGAATGATGCCTCGCTCGACATGCTGCTGAAAGCCCTCGGAGGTCACGATCAACTCGTAGTCCCCCGGAATCAGGGCTGGGAACGTGAAGCTACCCACGGCGTTGGTGGTCTGCTCGCGTGAAATCGCCGTTCCGGTGTTGATCACCGTGACCTCGGCACCAGGGATCACGCCCCCACCGGTGTCAGTCACGATCCCCGTCACCGTGGCCAAGTTCGATTGGCCGAGGCAGACGGAACCCGAGACCGCCGCGAGAATCGCGACGAGCCCGAGGCTTCTCATGTACTGCATAGAATCCTCCCGATTCGGATAACCGAATCCACCCCAAGACACTCCCAATCAGATGGTACACCTTGCACCGCACCGTTCGCAATCATGTTCCCTGATTTGCCGTCAATCTTGGTGACCTCGTGAACTCGTCGTGTCAGGCGGGCAGCACCCGGGCGATTGCACCCGCCAGCAGCGGACTCGTTGTGCGGCGTCTGACCCCGAGTGGCTGGGCTGCGAGCGAACAACCGACCGGCCCGCGGATGGCGGTAGTACCCCAGGACGCGGCGAGGTCCGTTCGACTGCTGAACTGGGTCCGCTCCGGCAGGGCCCATGCAGCGTGAGCGGTCGAGGGCCTCTATGGCAAGTCCGAACTGTCCCTCAGAAGACTGCCCTGAATCAGATCCTACTCGGCATCGGAACTCGTTTTGCATCACACACTTGGAGATCTTCCCAAGCACGCTCCGGCCCGAAGTTATTGGTTCAGGATCAACCTTGCGGCCGCAATCTTCAGCCTTGCCCGCGCCAGAACCGTCAGCCTACGATGCCCACGCCGTGGGGCAAGAGTGCCCTTCCATGCCAGTCATGACCGATTGAGCCGCTCCCGTCGCCCCAAATAGAAGCACAAGAGAGCGAGGCCGAGAGACAAGGTTCCGTCCTTCCAGCGCCTGACCATCAACTGGCGCAGCCCAAGGACAGCCCAAACCGCCGCGACGAAGCGGCCAAGGCGTTCATTCCCCCGACCCACACCGTTGTGGCCCTCTGAACCAAACAGGGGTTTGAGTTTCGGACTCATGCTTGTGTGTCTCCTTTGGGCTTGGATTTGTACTAGCCGCCCATCATAGCCCGACAGCACTGGCAGCCGCAGAGCGGAACAGCGCAAGCATCGCCATCCTGAGCGACCAACTGGCAGCCCGCGCACGAGTTCTGATCTCAGGTCTCAACCACATGCTGCCAATCGCGGTCCGAACCGAATCCGCAGGCGCAAGGGCGGATAGGATCTCGCCTCGTGTTCGGGTGCGAGGGACAGGATGTGATGGAACACATCCGCCCCCTGAATTGCGATCAGCCGACTGAACCGCCCCGACCTCAAAGCGTATGCGACCAATGGGACTAGGAGGGTCAGTGCATCCGAATAGTGACAGCTTCGGTGACGGTCTCGATCAGCTGCGTCAACGCGAACATCAGGTACAGTTCCTGCAACCTCTGGTGTCGGCTGGACCTTGCATGAGCCTATGAGCAGCGCTTCCAGCGGCAGTGGGCGCGGTCGCATGGAATGGGATGTCCCTGACGCTCGCACCGCGGGAGTTGTATCCGCCGCTCGTTCTCTACCGCGTCCAACCGTTGAGCGCGTCTCCAAGTGCGCAGAAAAAAAGTGTGATCGTTTGCCCTCCTCGGGAGTCTTACTAAGTGAAGGAACGGAAATCGCGTAATCCGGCCTTGGAACGATGCAGAGCTATCGACACCAGAGTCCGTCACCACGTTCGCCGTTCACGCAGTTGTCGCTTTGCTATGCGCCGGCGGCGTTGACGATTCCAGCCAGGGAGCCTTCTCCTCCGGTACCACCCCGCAACACCATCCAAGTGCTGCAACCAACTCGCCCTCGCGGAACGCTTGGGCGGAATGCCGCTCAGACCCTTCTGCCCGCCAAGGGCTTCTGGCTGAGCAGCAAGCTTGCCACGATCTTGCAATCCAACTGTTCGAGCGCTGCCTCAGCACTCGCCGGAACGGCGTCACGGCTCCGTTCCCCCAACCGCATATCGCGTGTCCTACCGCGCCGAACCTGCCCAACCGCGATTTGGCAAGGGCGGATCATCGTGATCGAGAACAACACCAATCAGGAGGTACAGCATGCCTAGCACACGAATCATCCAACTCGTTGCGATCCTCTGGCTCGGATTCGCGGCCGCCACGGCTGCGTTGGGACAGCCTGCTGGGGGATCTCCTAGCGACAGACAGAAACCCATGTCCTTCCAGGACAGGGTCAAGGCGTCATCCCAACTGCACTACGAGCTGCTGCTGAAGCACTACGACCGCGCGCTCGAGTTGATGGTGCAGACGGAAGACATCGATTTCATCGAGCCGGTAACCGGCCGAGCCGCGCTTGCCATGGCGTGTGCGGACCCAACTGCGGATGCGATTGACGTGGTGCGACCACTCGTTCTTCAGTACGGTGCGGACGTCAATTTGCAAGATCGGTTCGGACTCACACCGCTGTACCATGCCGCATCGGCTGGCAACATGGCGGTGGTGCGATTGCTGCTGGACAACGGAGCGGATGTCAACGCCACCAACGAGATAGGCGTAACCCCGTTGTTTGTGGCACTTGCTCGGAAGAGAACAAGAGTCGCAACACTGCTCAGACAGCGCGGGGCAGACGAGCTGTCGCAAGAGCTTGCGAACGGAGTCGCGATGTCCGTGGCGCTGCAAGAGGCCATGAAGGGGTTGGGAAGAGCGCGGCCGTCACCCGACACTGATCCCGTGGAATACTTTCGCGACCGGATAGTTGCGAGCATGGATACGGCAGCTGCAACCCTCGTAGCTGAAGGCAAGGTCGAGCAAGCTCGAACGCTGGAAGTCTTCCGCGATCGAATGATCGAGGTCGTCGAAAACACCCCTCGCGAAGACGGGATGTCGGCACTTGACTGGGCGAAAGTCGTCGCGAGCAGGGCCGGGTCAGCTTTCGCGGCTGCCGAATCAGGAGGTATCTAGACATGGAGGTCGCGAAGAGGATCGTAATGGGCGTGGCGATAGCGAGCATCGCCGTGCTGTGGGTACGCGAGGTCTTCGTTGAGGGCCAGTATCTGATCGCGGCGATGTGGAGCTTGCTGCTACTGAGGCTGGCGCACCCAAGCGGTCAGCGGGCGTACTTGGAACGGCGCGCGCGGGGGCTCCCTCCGGGCCGGACCGGTTTCAATGTGTTCTCAAAGACCGTATTCGGCACGATGCTCGCGCTAACCCTGATGAAGCTGTATCAGTGGGCGGGCTGACCTTGCGGGGCGGCTCCTCAGCATCCTGCACGCGGTGCAGGAACGAGCCTTCGCGGTTTGCGCTGACTCCGTACGCCCCAGGACAAGTTCCGGTCCGGCAGGGCACATGCGTCGGGAACTGGCAAGGCCGCAACGGCAGGGCTGGACTGAACCTCGGTAAAGCGTCCGAGCTTCGATCCTACGCAGCCGACAAACTCCGCACTCGTCCTCCACTTGTGGACCCTTCCGAGCGCAATCCGGCTCTGAGATTCTGCGGAACAGCCTGCGAACTCGATATTGGGTCCTGCCAGCGCGAGAATCTCAGCCGCCGAAACTCACGCCATGCGCCCGGCCAGCGTTGAGGTCGCGCGAGCCGCGTGCCAAAGGCGTTCAAGCCCGCGCCAAGCTTCCCTCCCGGTCAGTCATGACCGTCTGCTCCGCTCTCGCCACGAGATACACAACCACAACAGACCGAGACCGAATTGGAAGATCCCGTGCATCCACCGCCTGACGATCAACTGATACAGCCCGTAGACGGCAAAACCCGCCGCGCCGTACCAGTAAAGGCGTTCGTCTGATCCGCACCATTGCGGCCGTCGGAACCGGATAGCTAGGCTGGACCGCGCCTTGGTGCGTGCCGAGCAACCAGCGATTGAGCAGGGACGCCACGCGATGTACCCTGAAGAAGTGGCTGCTCACCAGTTGCTCGTCGCCTCTCGTCACGACGATCTCGTGCTGGTAGCCGAGGATGGGTAGGCGGGCATACCCGGGCCATCCGTCCGTGCATACCACGCTGCCTGGCTCGACCGCTTCCCGGACGAAGGTTTTCAAGCTGGCAGCCGAAGCGTCCGCGGCACGGCGGAAGCGAATGCGGGTGGAGCCTCTCCAGCTCCTCGACTTCGAGCGGCGGAAGTCGTGGATCTCCTGAACGGATGGATCCCGTCGCGCATCGGGAAGCACTGATGGAGCGTCGACGAAGCCGCTGCTAAACCGATCTGATGGGTCAGCTCGTTGGCGGCAAGTTTCTCCGTCGTGCCAGCCATGAGTGCAGCATCGCGTTCAGCGCGATGATGACATAGATGCCAGCTATCCAGCGCATTACTGTCACTGAATGATCCTGCCACGTCACCACCACACTCACCGTGAAGACAACCGACGCAATGTTGAAGAGCTTCCAAGCCATTCGAACCGTCATTCGTCGCATACCTCTACCACCTCCTCTACTTCCTCTTCTATTTCTCTAACTACGCACCTTCGCACGAAGCCAGCAGCAGCAGTGCAAGCCATGGTGGTCCATGGCTGACCAGTGCCCTTAGCAGTAGACCCGCACGCCGCGGCCATCGCGAGTGTTTCGAGCCAGCAGTCTGTCACCATCGTTCTAACGATCTTCGTGACCACCTTATTCTCGCAGGCCTGTCTGTCCAGAGCCGATCCATTCAATGGTACCATGGGGCCGTCGGGGGGCTTCATGTAGCTAGGCATCTCCTCTTCCTCCTCTTCCTCCTCTTCCTCCGCCGCTGCGAGGGCCTCGGCGAGCGCGCGGCGATCCTCCTCCGCTGCCGCATCGTCTTCAGCATCTTGCTCGCTCAGGTCCTCGCATTCGGCCCGCTCCTCAGGGTCCTCGTAAGCCCCGCAGGTTGTCCTGAAGGCATGCAGGGAGTCCGGCACCCCCAACAAGGACAGGCCCAGCAGGCCCACAAATAGCGTCCATTGTCGCATCAACATGTCTTCCTCCGAAATCGCTAGGTGTGATCAGGCTTATTTTCGCGGCGAGCGCATTGCGCGGAGGATGTTTGCCGTCATCTCCTGCGCGTAACGACCCGCCGAGCGATCCGTCCCCGGCGGTGGCGTTTCCCGCATGGCTCGGAACACCTGATCCTTCGTTGCCAGCCATGCTTCCAGCTCTTCTGTTCGCCCCTGCCTCCTGAGCGTCCTCTCGGTGGCTGCAGACATCACCTCGAAGCGGCGGCGCAGGTCCAGTTCCGGGTCCGGCCCCTCGGGCAGCCTGCGCACTCGTTCCGCGGCGCTGGACACCGCTTCGGACATCTCCGCGTCGAGCTGCAATCTCTCCCGCACGCCCGGGTCAAGCTCCCGGGCACCGCGCTGCTTCAGGAAATTAGCGAGCCGCGTACGATTCTTCTGGTACGCCATCCACAGGGGGGTGATCCTCTGGTCCGCATGCAGTGGGTTCTCGGCATCAACATCCGCTCCGAATTCCAGCAGCAACTCCGCTACCGCGTAGTTACCCGCCCGCGCTGCGTAATGCAGTGCCGTGAAACCTTGCTTGTCCGTCACGCCCGGATCGGCACCGTACGTCATAAGCAGCGGTTGGATCATTTCATAGGCACTTGCTGATTCGTCCATTGCGGCCATGCCGAGCGGGGTCTGGCCGTAAACCGGGTCGAGCGCGTCGATATCCTCGGCCAGCGGCATCGCCGCCAACGCAGCGTCGTATCGCTTCCTGAACAGCGCGAAGTGCAGTGGGGACGCGTCCGCCAAGCGATTGACCCGGGTCCGCGTGGTTTCAGGCTCGGGGCTTCCACCCACGGCAGCTTGCGAGTGGGTGTACGTCAGAATTGTGATTTTCTTGAGGTCGGGGTTTGAAGGCGCATGTCCAGCAAGGGATTGCAGTGCCTATCTTTAAGTGCGATACTCTTGAAGAGGAGGTGTCTTCATGACCACGACCACCACTCTCGACGAATTGGAGGCCGAGCGGAAGCAGCTGCTTGCACGCATTGCCGGGCTCGGGGACTTGCGCCCGGGCTCGCTCACCTCGACCTACATCACGTGCGGCAAGTCCAACTGCCGCTGCGCCCAGAACCCCGAACACCGCCACGGGCCCCATTGGCTCCTGACTTACACCGTCGCCGGCAAGACCCGCACCCGCTCGATCCCCGCCTCCGAGCTGGCCACGACCCGCGCCCAGATCGCCGAGTGCCAGCGGCTGCGCGAATTGGTCGCCAAGCTGATCGCGGTCAGCGCGGACTTGTGCCAAGGCCGTCTGCACCAGCGTCGCCGCCAAGCGCCGGCGCCGGATCCGGGAAAAAAAAAGCCTGGACGACGGAGTTCGCCGACGCGGCCGAGGCCGAAATCGACCGCTTCCTAGGCGCGGGCCGGGTCGAGGATGCCGATTTCGAGGCGCTCGAGGCCGCGGGACGCCGCTGGGCGCTCGCGCGCATGGGGCACTTCCTCGAACAGCACTTCAACGCCAGCCGCAGCGACCTGGACGGCACCACCCGGCCCTGCCCGTGCGGCCAGACCGCGACCTACAAGGGGCGGCGCGCGAAAACCGTGCAGACCACGCTCGGGCCGCTCGCGCTGCAGCGCGCCTACTACCATTGCGCCGCCTGCGGGCGCGGCTGCTATCCGCGCGACGAAGCCCTGGGCCTGGACGGCCGCACCGTCTCGCCGGGGCTCGAGCGCATGATCGGCACGGCGGCGACCGACGTCAGCTTCGCCCGCGCCCGCGCCGTGCTGGAGGAACTGGCCGGCGTGCGCTTGTCGACCTCGCAGGTCGAGCGCACGGCCAAGGCCCTCGGGGCGGCGATCGCCGCGGACGAGCGCGCCGGGATCCCGCCCGAGCCGTGCCGGGCGCCCACCGCGTATCTCGGGATGGACGGCACGGGCGTGCCGGTGCGCTCCGCCGAGACCGCGGGGCGCACCGGCAAGCAGCCGGACGGCAGCGCCAAGACGCGCGAGACGAAGCTCGGCATGTTCTGGATCGCCGAGGCGGTCGACGACGAAGGCCGCAAGCACCGGAACCCCGGCTCGGTACGCGTCTCGGCGGGAATCGAGAGCGCCGCGAGCCGCGACACGGATCCGGATCCGTCCCCGTTCGCCCAGCGCGTGCGCCGCCTGCTGGAGTGCTGCAGCTACGCCGACGCGGAGCGCCGCGTGGTGCTCGGGGACGGGGCGCCGTGGATCTGGAACCTCGCCTATCAGGAGTGTCCGGGAGCGATCCAGATCGTGGATCTCTGGCACGCCAAAGAGAAGGTGTGGGAATGCGCGCGAGCGCTGTGGGGTGCCGGCGCGCGCACCGACGCGTGGGCGGAGGCCCGTTGCGACGACCTGGAACTGGGCCGCTTCGAGGCGGTCTTGGATAGCCTGCGTCCGTACGTGACCGAGTGCGAGGCGTTCCGGCTGGGGCTGGGCTATTTCGAGGACAACCGCCAGCGCATGCGCTACGCCGAGTTCCGCGCGCAGGGTTTGTGCGTCGGCTCCGGGGTGGTCGAGGCGGGCTGCAAGACGGTCGTGGGGGAGCGCTGCAAGCGGTCCGGGATGCGTTGGACCGTGAGCGGCGCCAACGCGATCCTGGCCCTGCGCTCGTGCGTGGTCAGCGGTCGCTACGAGGATTACTGGGAACGGCGCGCCGCGGCCGCCGGCATCCTCACGTGCAGCGCGGTGGAGCGTGCTACGGAGGGTCGGGTGGCAGCGTCTTGACATAGCGCGACGGGTTTTCAGCCGTGCTGCCCGCGTCCCGGGCGTGGCCGATACTCTTTCGTGGGATCACGCTTAAAGATTGGCGTTCGCAGTGCCGCTACCAACCCTTGCTCGTATGTGCTTAGCGGCTACTGCGAGGGCTACTGAGAGTGCCGCGCGACGGCCTCTGACCCCGGATCCACCTCAGATCTGACGTACACCCCTTGCGAGTCGGCAGCTGCGCCCGCGGTTCCCACGAAAAGCCAAGCGGCCAGTAGTGCTGAGGTACGTCCTGAAACGAGTGTCTTGGATTTGCTCACGTGTCCTCCCGAGCTTCCGCCAACCGCTATCAGGATGATGATGAAACAACCTGTAACGTTCTGTCAAGCACTTTGAGGAAAAAACTTCGGGCCGGTCGTGAGGCGTAGCCTCGGCAAGGGTCCCGGTACGCGCGCGAGGGTTCCCGGAAGATCGCGCGAACTGTCGCGAGAGCCACTATAATGTTCGCGCTAAATCTCTCTAACGCGCGTCCCCGAAGCCTTCGCCAGCCCGTCGCGGGAAGGCCATCGTGGCGGGCCCGACAGAATGCCGTGCGGCGCGTCCGGCTCCGCCAGTCGCAGGATGTCCTCTCGCGTGTACCGTCGCCAGAGCGGCCGCGCCCTTGCGTCCGTCTGCCAATTCCCCGTTCGTAATGTACGCCGCGATCAGCCGCGCCACCTGCGCGCGCGACCGCCCCGTAGTGCGCTGCAGGTACGCCCGCAGCAGACCCCGCTCCCCCTTGCGCAGCTTCGAATTCAAGAACCGCCACATCGGGCGCTCCACACGCCCGTCCGCCTCCGCCCGCGACGGCACCTCCAGGAATTGCCGCAGCGTCGCCAAGGTATTGTGTGTTGCCAGCTCGAGTTGCAAGATCACCCTTCGATGATCCGCGCATCCCTTCCTGAAAAACCTAGAGGCTCGTGGCAGGCTTGGGCGGAGTGCGGTTCAGAAATTCCTGCCCGCCAAGGGCTTCTGGCTGAGCGGCAAGCTCGCCACGAACTTGCAACCAAACTGTTCGGTGCTGCCCCAGCGCTCGCTGGAACGGCGTCACGGATCCGTTCGCCCAACCCCGCATCGCGAAGCGTGACCCGCCGAACCTGCCCACCCGTGATTCGGCTAGGGCGGATCATCGTGATCGAGAACAACACCAATCAGGAGGCACAGCATGACTAGCACACGAATCATCCAACTCGTTGCGATCCTCTGGCTCGGATTCGCGGCCGCCACGGCTGCGTTGGGACAGCCTGCAGGGGGATCTCCTAGCGACAGACAGGAACCCATGTCCTACCTGGACAGGGTCAAGGCGTCATCCCAACTGCACTACGAGCTGCTGCTGAAGCACTACGACCGCGCACTCGAGTTGATGGTGCAGACGGAAGACATCGACTTCATCGAGCCGGTAACCGGCCGTGCCGCGCTTGCCACGGCCTGCGCAGATCCAACTGCGGATGCGATTGACGTGGTGCGGCCACTCGTTCTCCAGTACAGTGCGGACGTCAATTTGCAAGATCGGATCGGACTCACACCGCTGTACCATGCCGCATCGGCTGGCAACATGGCGGTAGTGCGATTGCTGCTTGACAACGGAGCGGATGTCAACGCCACCAACGAGATAGGCGTAACCCCGTTGTTTGCGGCACTTGCTCGGAAAAGGACAAGAGTCGCAACACTGCTCAGACAGCGCGGGGCAGACGAGCTGTCGCAAGAGCTTGCGAACGGAGTCGCGATGTCCGTGGCGCTGCAAGATGCCATGAAGGGCTTGAGAAGAGCACGGCCGTCGCCCGGCACCGACCCCGAGGAATACTTCCGCGACCGGATAGTTGCGAGCGTGGATGCGGCAGCTGCAACCCTCGTAGCTGAAGGTAAGGTCGAGCAAGCTCGAGCGCTGGAGGTTTTCCGCGATCAAATGGTCGAGGTCGTCGAAAACACCCCTCGCGAAGACGGGATGTCGGTGCTTGACTGGGCGAAAGTCGTCGCGAGCAGGGCCGGGTCCGCTTTAGCTGCTGCCGAATCAGGAGGTATCTAGACATGGAAGTCGTGAAGAGGATCGTAGTAGGCGCGGCGATAGCGGGCATCGCCGTGCTGTGGATTCGCGAGGTCTTCGTTGAGGGCCAGTATCTGACCGCGGCGATGTGGAGCTTGCTCCTGTTGTGGCTGGGGCACCCGAGGGGTAACCGGGCGTATTTGGAACGGCGCGCCCGAGGGATTCCTGCGGGCCAGACCGGCTTCAACGTGTTCACGAAGGTGGTATTCAGCGCGATGCTGGTGCTAACCGTAGTGGTGTTCTATCGGCAGCTGGGCTGATCTGCCAGTGACTCCCGCAGGCATTAACGGTCGATCCGCTCTCGTCGCGACAGCACGAGCCACAACAGGGCGAGACCGAACTGGAAGATCCCGTGCATCCACCGCCTGACTCTCAACTGATACAGCCCGTAGACAGCAACACCCGCCGCGCCGTAGCGGTAAAGGCGTTCGTTCGTCTGATCGGCTTCGTTGCGGCCGTCGGAACCGAACAAGGGATTGAGTTGCGGACTCATGTTTGACCTTCACCTCTGAATTTCAACTTGCGTCCGCGTCGAATCATGACAGCACTGCCAGCGGCAGACCGAATCATCGCCGAACTGAGACGACGGACTGGCAGTCCGCGTACGGGTTCTGATCCCAGCTATCAGACTCTTGCCGACTATCTCGCCGCGAGGCAGAACCCGGGACGCGATGCCGCAACGGTAAGCCGACCGGTCGACGGTATCGCCGACAGCATCGTTCAGACAGGAATTGCCGCGCCAACTTTAGCAAAGCGACCGCCCGGAGCATGCCGCGTACGGAAGTTTACCCCTCGAACCCGGTCCATCTGCACCTGTCCAGCGAGACTCTCGCACCAGAAAACGGAACCCCCTCGGATTGCAGCCTGATCCGTTGCTCGGCGCCCTGATCGCCGGGCAGGGCGATCCGCCCTCCGGCCCCGAGAACCCGGTGCCACGGCAGGTCCAAATGCTGCGGGCAATCCCGCAAGGCCCGTCCGACCTGTCGCGCTCCGCGCGGCATGCCCGCCACGCGCGCGATGTCCCCGTAAGTGGCCACCCGACCCGGCGGAATCTGTTCCACGGCGTGCCAAATGCGGATCTGCCGCAATGACGCGGGTCGATGCGCCGAGAGCGAAACCGAACTGTCGGCCGCGATGCCGGTCACTCCGCTCGAGCCGACCTCGCTAGCGATGTCCTAGCGGACCGATCTTGTCGAGGACCGCGTCGAAGAGATCCTGCTTCGTGCTCGGCTGCTTCTTCGCGCCCTGCGCGTGCCGGTACTTGTGCGCCGTGAAGCAGGTCCGGCACTCCGTGCGAGCGGGGGTTCCATCCACGAGCGCAACGATGGAGTGATTCGTCAACCCCCTGCACCGAGTGCAGAAATCGTCGATGATGTCGCCGAGCCGCTGTCCTGAGGCCATCGAGCCATCCTAATCTGGGGCGATGCAGTATAGGTAATCCGCAGTGCGGATGAAGATCTGATTCCCGACCGCGATGGGGCTGGCCAGCGTATGACTGTCCAGCCGGTTCACCGCCAGAACCTTGTACCCGTCCTTGACATCCACCACCGTGGTCGTCCCTTCCTCGTTGGTGGCGTAGAGCTTGCCGTCCGCGAGCAGCGGGGAGGACGAATACGTGCCGGGATCTAACCGCAGACGCTCCGCCACCATCTCGCCCGTCTGCGGATCGAGCACGATGAGCACGCCCCGGTCGGTCACGACGAAGATGCGCTTCCCGTCCGTGGTGGGCGTAGGCACGTCAGCTCCGTACGCATTTTCCCAGACCTTGGCGGCATCGCTGATCCAGCCTTCCCCGCCGGCCTTGAACGCGATGAACGGGTTGCCCCGCGTGCTCGGCGTGTAGACCGTTTCCCCGATGCTGATCGAGGAGGCGATCGTGCGATAGAAGCGCTCGTTGCCCGGATTGAAGCCGCCCATCCGCCAGAGTTCCTTGCCGGTGCCTAAGTCGTGCCCGGTCACGTAGTCACCCCCGGAAACCACCAGCCGTTCCTTGCCGTCGATCTCGACGATCAACGGAGTCGAGTAGTCGTCCGGCGACTCCGCTTGCGCGTCCGTGGGGCGGTCCACCTTCCAAACCGTCTTGCCATTCTTCGGATCCACGGCGAACACATAGGACGGATCGTCGGTCTTCATGCCGTGCAGCACCTGCAGGTACAGCCGCCCTTGATGCAGGCGGGGCGTCGAAGCGTATCCGTGGTTCAGTCCGAACTGGCCGTAGTCGTCCTGTAGGTTGCGCGCCCAGACCTTGTTGCCATCCATGTCATGGCAGGAGAAGTCCCCGCCACCGGTGAGCGCCCAGACGTACTTCCCGTCCGTGATCGGAGAAGGCGAGGCGAGGTTCTGCTTTCGATAAATGCGATTTCCGTCGCCGATCATGCGCTGCCACAGAACCGAGCCGTCCGTGCGACTGAGGGCCATGAGCAGGATGCCATCCGGCCCTCCCGATCCGGCCGCTCGCGCGCGGCGACCGCCGGGGCCGCCTCCCGGTCCTCGCGGACCGGCACCTCCGGGTCCTTGTCCGCGCCCTCCGCCGCGACGGTAGTTTTGCGGTGTCCCGAAGCCTTCCTCGGCCGAGGTGACGAACACCACGTCCTCCCAAACGGCTGGCGTGGCAGCGCTCCAGCTCGGCAGGGCCGCCTTCCAAACCACGTTTTCCTCGGTCGACCACTCGCTGGCGAGACCGCTAGCGGAGGGGCTGCTGCCGTTGAACAGAGGACCGCGCCATTGCGGCCAGTTGGACTGGGCTGCCGGCAGCAACAGGAGCGCCAAGACCAACGCGCCGAGCGAATAGAAACGTGGATTCATCGCGAGTTCCTTGAAGGATGGCGTCCGGGGCAGACCGGACGCCGCTAGACAAGGCGCACATCCGGGCGAACGGGTTACGAACCGGCGAGCCGAGACAAAGCGCGGTAGCCCTCGTAATCTTCATTATGGACAAGCTCTGCCAGCGTTCACATCTATCCGCGCGAATCCGATTCGGAGCGGGCAGGAGACAACATAGCCCTTCGACCGACCGTGCTACTCTGGCCAGCCTGCTCGGCGGTGTCGTCGCGCCGCGAAGCCGTGCAGCGGAGGCGGGACAGGGGGCATGCCGAGCCTTGACCGCGGTCGCGCGGCGGGGTCCACCGCGGGGTCTTGAGCCCAGGCCGCTCTCGATCTCGTCCAGTTCGCAGCCGACGTACTGCGACGCAGCGGAAGTCGGTTGACTTGATAATCCATTTTTTAGGCACAATGGTTTAACGCGCTCCCGTTACAGCGCGAGCGCGCGAACCCATGCAAGCCATGCAGATCGAGGGCGGGCGACGCCTGTCCGGAAGCATTCCCATCAGCGGTGCCAAGAACGCCGCCCTACCCGCTCTCGCGGCAACCCTGCTGACCGCCGAACGGGTCGCGTTGCGACGGCTGCCAAATGTGGTCGACATCCGCACCATGTCGCGCCTGATCGCCAGCATCGGCGCTTCAGTCGCTACGGACAGCGGCGTCTGCACGATCCAGGCCGAGGGAGACCTCGAGCCGACCGCGCCGTACGAACTCGTCAAGACCATGCGCGCCTCCAGCCTCGTGCTCGGCCCGCTCGCCGCGCGTTGCGGCCGAGCGCGCGTGTCGATGCCCGGCGGTTGCGCGATCGGCTCCCGCCCGATTGACATGCACCTGACGGGACTGACCTCGCTCGGCGCCACGGTGCAGCAGGATCTGGGGTATATCGAGGCTGTCGCACCCCGGGGCGGCCTTGTCGGCAACCGCGTCAGTTTCCGGCGTCCGACGGTCACCGGCACCGAGGACCTGCTCATGGCGGCGGTGCTGGCCAAGGGCGAGACCGTGCTGGCTAACGCTGCGCGCGAACCGGAAGTCGTGGATCTCGCGACCCTGCTGCGGAAGATGGGCGCTCGCATCGAAGGCGATGGAACCTCCACGGTCCATGTCCAAGGGGTCACCGAATTAAGTGGCACCGAGCACGCGATCATCGCGGACCGCATCGAAACGGGCACCTACTTGGTGGCCGGGGCGATGGTTGGCGGCGAACTCCGCTTGGAAGACGTATGCCCGGGGCACCTGCAGCCGGTGATCGCCAAGATGAAGCAGGCCGGGAGCGAGATCGAGGTGCCCGACCCGCAGACACTGATCGTCCGCAACGACCGGCCGCTCGCCAGCGTGGACGTCACGACCCGCGAGCACCCGGGATTCCCGACCGACATGCAGGCTCAGTTCATGGCCCTGATGACGCAGGCGGAAGGCACTTCAAACTTGGTGGAAACGGTCTTCGAGAACCGCTTCATGCACGCCCCGGAGTTGCGACGCATGGGGGCGGACATCGAAATCGCCGGGAACCTGGCCGTGGTCAGGGGCAAGAGCCGACTCATCGGCACGGACGTGATGGCCTCGGACCTGCGCGCCAGCGCCAGCTTGATCCTCGCGGGGCTGGCGGCCGAGGGCCGCACGGTGCTGCACCGCATCTACCACTTGCAGCGCGGCTACGAGCGACTGGCGGAAAAGCTCCGGGCAGTCGGCGCGGACATCAAGGTCGTCAACGAGTAGCTACGGTTCCCACGGAACCCAGTCCGTCGATTCGGCGCGCATCTCGTCGTACATCTCCCGCAATGCGGCGACCGCTTCGGGATTCTCGGCGCTGACGTCGGTGGTCTCCCCGACATCCGCTTGCAAGTCGTACAGTTGCGGACCGTCAACGGGGCGCACGTCGGGCGCGTACCCGTGGAACCGCTCGCGCGGCATCGCCAGCTTCCAGCGACCCTTGCGGACAGCGTGCAGTTCCATGCGGACGAAGTAATGGAAAGCGTCGCGCGCTCCCGATTCGGAGCGCCCGTGCAGGAGATCGGTTTGATCGACTCCATCGAGCCGCCGCTCGGATGGCAGCGAGGCACCGGCTAGCTTGGCAAACGTCGGCAGCACGTCAAGCGTGGACACGATCGCGTCGCTCTCGCGGCCTGCCGGCACCCTTCCCGGCGCCCACGCGATCGCCGGCACGCGCACGCCGCCCTCCCAGGACGTTCCCTTCGCTCCGCGCAAGCCGCCGGAATCTCCCGTCGCCAAGTGACCGCCATGGCTCTCGAAGTAGCGCTTCTCCCGCTCCGGCTGGTTCCAAGGCCCGTTATCGCTCGTGAATAGCACGTACGTGTTGTCAGCGAAGCCGAGACGTTCCAAAGCGTCCAAGACTCGACCCGTGTGATGGTCGACCTCGGCCAGCGAGTCTCCGTAGAGATCTCCGTCGGTGGTGCCGACGAATTCCTCGGATGCTCCGATCACCACGTGCAGCATGGTATGCGCGAGGTACAGCAGGAACGGAGATTCCGGGCCCTGCCGCTCGAGGAAGGCGAGGGCTTCGTCGGTGTAGAGCTTCGTCAGCGAGCCCATGTCGCCGGTGGTCTCCAGTTCCTTGCGGTCCCGCCAGAGCGTGACCGTGCCGTTGTCGTTGGCTCCCAAAGTCCCGTAGAAGTACTCGAAGCCTTGATCGTTGGGTAGCAAGCCGTCCAGCGGCCTGCGTCGGCTCATGTCCCACTTCCCGATCGCGCCGGTCCGATAGCCGGCGTCCCGGAGCACCTCGGCCACGGTGACCTCGTCGGGCCGCACCGCCCAGCCGCCGCCGACCCGTCCCGGGTAGCGCCCAGTCATCAGCGCACCGCGCGACGGGCCGCACACGGTCTGAGCGTAGAAGCTGGTGAATCGAGTCCCTTCGCGCGCCATCCGATCCAAGCGCGGCGTGCTGTTGCGCGTGGACCCGTACGAGACGAGGTCGCCGTAGCCGACGTCGTCGAGGAAGACGATCACGAAGTTCGGGCTCGGCGCTTCGGGCGCGCGGCAGCTGGCCAGCAGCAAGGCACTTGCGAGTAGGGCGATTCTATACATGACGGAAGTCCTCGCGGATCGACTCGGACAGGAATTCGCGAGCGCTCAGCGCTCCAAGGAAAACCGCACGATCTCCTCGTCGTTCCGGATGATCATATGGCGGTTCGCGTACGCGGGATGGGTCCAATGCACGGCCCCGAATTCCCGCCTGCGACGCAACGGATTGGTCGGTTTCATCAGCGTGGCACGGTCGATCTCTTCGTATCCTTCCGGGGTAAACCGGGCGATGACGAGTTCGCCGCGGTCATTGTTGATGAAGTAGCGATCTTCGTGTCGCACGATCTGGCCGGAAGCCCAGCGGGCGTCCTCCTTGGTCAGGTCCAGCGTCTCCCAAACCCTGGCGCCCGTGCGTGCGTCGAGGCACCGCAAGAGTCCGTAGCTGCCGATGCCGTAAATGTAGTTGCCGTCCACGACCGGAGTAGTCACCAGAGAGTGCAGCCCGTCGGTCTCGATTTCGCTGTCGCTGTTGCCCTTCCAGATGAGTTCGGCGGCTGGCCGGTCATCCAAGAGTCGATACATGCGCGATCCGTTGTAGAACGCGGAGACCAGCAGGCCGTGCTCGCTGAAGACCGGAGTGGCCACGGTCAGGCCAGCTTGGATCTTGAAGGGCTGCTCCCAGTGGACTTCGCCCGACTCCGGGTTCAGCGAGGAAACTGAAGTGGGATGCCAGATGATCAACTGGCGCGCGCCGCCCGCCTCGACGATGACCGGCGGGTCGTAGCCTGGTTCGGAGGTGGCGTCGAGCGACCGCCAGACTTCCTCGCCGGTGAGCTTGTCAAACGCGACCACCTTGGCGTCGGGCGAGCCGCCGACCAAAGCGATCAGTCGATCGCCATCGACCAGCGGCGCTCCCACGAAGCCCCATGTCGGCAGTTCCGCGGCGTACTCGCTCATGTAGTTGCGGTGCCAGATTTGCTCGCCGTCCGCGACGCGCAGGCAGAACAAGTCGCCCATGGATCCGAGGATGTACACGCGGTTGCCGTCCACCGTCGGCGTGGCGCGCGGGCCGAGCGGGTATGCCAGTCCCGCGTAGTCCGCTTTCCACTCCTTCTGCCAGAGCAAGTCGCCGGTCGATTCGTCCAAGCACATCACCCGCTCGACGCCCTTGCGGTTGTCAGTGGAGCGGTAGTCGGTGACGAAGACCCTGCCATCCGCCACCGCCGGGCCTGCGTACCCGTTGGCTATGGGCTTGGTCCAGGCGCGACGCGGGCCGCCCGCCGGAAAGCGATCCAAGATGCCGGACTCGGTCCAGATTCCAAGACGATCCTTGCCACGCCACTGCGGCCAGTCTTCGGCGTGGAGGAGCGGCGCGACCAAGAAGAGGAGGACGATCAGCATGTTCCGCCATTGTACTCGCGAATCGAGACTCTCGGGGATCGATGGCCAAGGATCGGACGGCTACGATAGCCAGAATGACCGAGTCGGCGTCCGAGACGGCGTCCGGCGCGAGCCCGGAGCAGGGCCCGCGATATCGCATCGGGGCGCACACTTCCGCAGCCGGCGGCGTCCACCGCGCGGCCGAAGAAGCTGTCGACATCGGGTGCAACACCCTACAGGTGTTCACGCGCAGCCCCCGCATGTGGCGCGGGCGCGCGCCAAGCCCGGAGAGCATCGAACGGCTCGCCGAGTTACGGCGCGAACACGATCTCGACCCGGTTGCCGTGCATGGCTGCTACTTGACGAACCTAGCCGCGTCCGATGCGCAGGTCCTGGAAAAATCCAGGGTTTCGTTCGGATTGGAAATCGAGAACGCCCGGGCGATCAGCGCGGATTTCTTGGTGATTCATCCCGGCAGCTCCCGAGGACAGGCGACGGAGCAGTCCATCGAGGGCTTCGCCCGCGCGCTGGCCGAAGTCCAGCGCGACTTCGACTGGGGTACGCTACGCCTCTTGCTGGAGAACACGGCCGGGGGCGGTGCGACGCTCGGCAGGTCCTTCGAGGAGCTTGCGACCATCGAGCGGGCCGTGGCCGCTCAATGCGACGCGCCGCTGGGATTCTGCATCGACACGGCCCACTGCTTCGCAGCCGGCTATAACGTCGCAACAGCAAGCGGCTTGGAAGAGACGGTCAAAGCGATGGACGGTTGCTTGGGGATGGATCGCATCCACGTAATCCACGCCAACGACTCGAAGACTGCCTTGGGATCGAACAGCGACCGCCACGAATCGATCGGCGACGGTCAGATCGGCTCGGAGGCGTTCGCCCGCATCCTGCGACACCCGCAGCTACGAGGGAAGCCGATGATCCTGGAGACGCCGTTCATCGATGGCGGCCATGCCGAGAACGTCCGCAGGCTCTGGGCCTTGGCCGGACAGGCTCCGCCGCTTCGCGGGGACGCCTCTCGGGACTAGTCGTCGCTTCCGCCGAGCAATCCAGCCCTCATCAGGAAGTAGAGGAGCGTGAAGATGCTGCTGACAGCGGCAGCCACGTACGTCCAAGCGGCCGCGTTCAGGACCTTGTCCACGCCGACGCGCTCCTGGGGCATCAGGATGCCGAAATCGACGACCAGCTCCTTGGCGCGCTTGCTCGCATCGAATTCGACCGGCAGGGTGACCAACTGGAACACCACCGTGGCGCTGAATAGCAGGATGCCGACATAGACGAGATTGGTGAGCGCGAGGAAGATCCCGGCCATGATCACGATCCAGCTCAGATTGGATCCGATGCTGGCCACGGGTACGAGCGCGGAGCGCAACTGCAGCGGGGCGTAATCGCGAGCGTGTTGGATCGCGTGCCCGGCCTCGTGGCAAGCCACGCCGACAGCCGCGATCGATGCGCGGTCGTGGACATCCGGCGACAGTCGCAGGCAGCGGGCCCGAGGATCGTAGTGATCCGATAGGAAGCCGCCCGCTCGCTCGATCTTCACGTTGTAAAGGCCGGCCTGATCGAGCATCTTGCGCGCGGCCCGCGCGCCCGACATCGCCGCGCGCACCTTCCCCCACTTGTTGAACGCGGACTTGGTACGGGCACTCGCCCACAGCGAGAGCAGTAAGCCCGGGGCCAAGAAGACGAAGTAGAGCGGATCAAAGAAGAACATCTGAGCTGGTCTCTCCTAGCGGCTATGGGGCCTTGCGGCTCCAAGCTTCACTTTACTCTAACCCACGGTCGACCGGGCCGCCGGTCAGCCCGCAGCTGCCATCCCTCTCGCTTCGGACGCCGAGATGGCCCGCCCCGCGAGCCTGCGGTACGCTTCCCGAATCTCCGCGACCTTGGATCCCTCGATTCCCGCATACGGCTCGAACGAGCCAGGATCCGGCAGGCTCGGCACTCCCGCCGCTAGAATCCAGTCTCGCGTTCGGGGAATGGGCGCGGTGACGCTGACCGGCGAGACCAGCCAATCCACGGGCGCGCCGCTCTCGGCGAACTTGTCGAGGAATGGCTCGATCTCCCCGTCCGGAACGGAGGCGAAAATCCGGAACCAGATCTCGGGCGCCGCGTCCCCGATCGAGCGAATCAGAGACAGGGAATTCAAGGCTCCGACGCTGTCTCCGTCCACGGCCAAGTCGGCGATCACGAAGTCGTGATCGGATCCAGCCTGCGCCAGGTAGTCTTCCGCGTCGGCGACGGTCAGGCGCAACCGCCCCTCGCGTTCGTAGTGCCTGACCAAGGGATGGAACTCGCGGGCCATCGTGGACATGGCGGGATCCGCTTCGACTCCGTCGAGTCGGATCTGCGGAAACTCGTGCAACAATCCGACCGCGCCGCATCCGCCACCGAATCCGAGCATCAGGCCGCGCCCTTCAGGATGGCGCTGGGCCGCATGGAACCACGCCAGTTGATAACGCGTTTCCACGACAGGACCCGGCCCTTGCGACAGCGAGGAGTCCACGCTCGCTGCGGGCGGATCCAGCAGGGACGCCCCTTGCAGCACGCCGCGGATCGTGAAGCGACGCGAAGCGGCGGTATCCACGACGCCGACGGGGCCGTACAGCCCGCCACGCTCTAGCCTGACCGTCGGCACGGCGTTCACTCGGCGTCCCGCAAGCGCGTCGGCAAGTCGAAGTGGTCGCCGAGATACACTCTCCGCACTTCGGGGTCGGCCTCCAGTTCGCGGGGCTTGCCCGACCGGAATATCGAACCGTTATGGATGATGAACGCGGTATCCGTCACGCTGAGCGTCTCGCGGACATTGTGGTCGGTGATGACGATGCCGATCCCGTCGCCGCTGAGCTGGCCGAGAATGCCCTGCAACTCGATGACCTGCTTGGGGTCGATGCCGGAAAACGGCTCGTCCAAGAGCAAGAAGCTGGGCGCCAGCACCAGCGAACGAGCGATTTCGACCCGGCGGCGCTCCCCTCCCGACAGTTGGTACCCGTAGTTGTGCCGCACCCTGTCGAGCCCGAAGCGCCCGATCAGGTCGTCGAGTCGCTCGCGACGCTCCGCCGGAACCAACGGCAAGGTCTGCAAGATCGCCATGATGTTCTCGTCGACCGTCAGCCTGCGAAACACCGACGCCTCTTGCGGCAAGTAGCTGATGCCGAGACGCGCCCGCTGGTACATCGGCATGTCCGTGATGTCCGTATCGTCCACGAAGACATTCCCGGCATCGGGGCTGACCAAGCCCACGATCATGTTGAACGAAGTGGTCTTGCCCGCGCCGTTCGGGCCGAGCAATCCGATCACCCCTCCCCGGCGCACGGAGAGCGAGAAATCGCTGACGACTCGCCGGCCCCCGTAGCTCTTGGAGAGCGCGTCTGCGCGCAAAGTGTCCATCAGGCCGGAATCACCGGTGGCGGGTGGCCGCTCCTATCGCGAAGGAGGGCGGTAGGTATAGGCTCGATCAGTGCCCTCCCCCGAGATTTGAAGGCTATCACTCGCCGTGCCGAAGGTCAATTCGTCACCGCGAGCCTCCGTGCCGGCGGCGGTAAGGAATCGGGCGGGCGCACCGGTCAGGACGATCTCCGATTCGTCGAGCCGGAATTCGGCCCGATCCGCGAATCCGCGCACCCCCGGACCGCTCTCCGTGGTCGCGATGCGGACCGATCCGGTTGCCACGGCGGTGTCAGGCCCATCGCCCTCGGACCTGCCGAGATCCGTGCGGAGCTGTTCGGAGAGCACGCGTAATCCGTCGCGCCGGAAGTCTACGGCTTGGCTGAAGATCGCACCGCCTGTGGCCTCGCTGTAGACCATCTCGTGGGACCGAACCGTGACCAATGTCTGCCGCTCCTCGGATTGGCCGCCGTCATCCATCCAAGCAACCAGCAGGTTACCGAGGGCCTTGAGCGTCATCGCCGTGCGATCAATTGCAATCGACTCCGCATCGATCCGGTTCCTGCCCTGCCACATCCGAGCGTTTCCAACGTACTCGATGCGACCGCTTTGCGGATCGGAGACCATGCTCTCCGCGGTAGCGTACACAGGCTCGCTTGCGCCGAAGATTCCCTCCGGCTGGTTACTCCCGTCGCTCTCTGCGGACTGGATGACGGATGCGTTGACATCTCCTTCGGCGGCGAAGCGTCCGGTCTCTCGGTCAAGCGTGATCGTCGAAGCCGAGACCGTGCTGCCGCCGTCGCTGACGGTCGCCGAGCCTTCCAGTAGGAGTTCGCCTCCGTCTGGATCGAATCTGGCCTCGAGAGCACTGCCTCGACGGGTACCGTCGTTGAACTGGAATGCCCCCGTCTGACGCAACTCGGCCATGCCCGCTGTCTGCGGATCGAATGACGCATCTAACGCCTCGCTCGCCGTACTCAGGTAGGTCGCATCCCCTTCCCCGGATCTTTCGACCAAGCGCACTTCGCCAGTTGCAGCGAGTGCCTCGATGCGCTTGCCGGAGCCATACCGGACCCGGATCAATCCCGCGTCCAGAGATCGGCTTGGCCAATGTTCAGAGAGTGTCCCTTGCTCCAAGCGCCCCCGACTTAGTGTCTCGACACTCTCGATCTCCGCCGATTCTGGGCCGAGGTTGAGACGCAATCGTTCCGCTGTCAGGATGTTGCGCAAGCCCTCGGCTGCGAGGTCGGTCAGGATTCGGGCGTTGCCGACCGATTCGACCTGCCGAGGCGAACTCCGGCCGTCGGTCTGCGCCGCCCCGTAGAGCAGCGTGATTTCGTCGCCACGCAGGTCCACCTCTGCCGAATCGTCAGCCATCGAATACCTCGCATCGCCTCGGCCTACGGTTCGCAAGAGTTCGCCATCCGCCCCGAACTCCGACTCCATGCGCCGCGCTACGAATCTCGCCGTCTCTCCGAGGGCTCTGTCGCCGCCTTGGACTTGGAACGCTTCGACATGACTGATGCGTCCGTCGACCAGCCGAACCGTGCCGTGGTCGAATCGCATCCACTGCCCGGCCCGCTCGACGCGGGCTCCCCCCGACACCTCGATCCGCGCTCCCTCCTCGGTATAGAGCATGCGGCCGGCCCGAATGCGAGACCGGATCTCGGCACGGCTCGAACCGAACCTGTCGAGGCGAACCTCGCCCAGCATGGTCAGCGTTCCGGTTCCCGCGTCGTACTCCGCTCCGAGGGAATCGCCGTCGCCATCTCCGAAGTCGTAATGCACCGGGCGGTCGGTTCTGGCCCGATTGCTGGCCGGATCGAAGGTCACCCCGGAAGTCGTCGCCACAACGGGGTCTTGTCCGTCACGCGAGTCCGTGATCCCGACCGCGATGACGGTCTCCCCCCGACTGAAGAGCTTGCCGTCCTCCAGCAATTGCATCGTGCCGCTCTCGACGCGGTCGTGCTTGCCGGTGTCTTCATGGAAGATCTTCAGGACCACGCCCCGCAGGTCGGTCTGGCGACCGTCGGCGTCGCGCGCGAAATCCTCGGCGCTGACTTCGATATGCGTCGAACCGCCGGTGGATTGCGTCCAGCACCAGCTCTCCGCCTGGGCGTCGATCTTCTCGGGAAGGACGGGGAGAACTCCAGCCAGCGAAACGTCGGCCGTGATCCGCGATGCAAGGTAGTCCCAGACCGCCGAAGCCGCGACACCGACCCCGGCTAGCACAAGAACGTATCGGAGAAGCCTTCTCAAGCCTTTTGATTATATTTTGGCCCCGGAAAGCAGATTTGGGATGAGCTGCGGCGCAAACTTGTGAATGCGATCCGTATGTGGGACTGCGCTACAGATCACGGATTCTGCTGACTCTTCCGACTCCCCTCGGCTCCGGCACGAATCGTCCGTTCCCGCTCCTTCCAGCCAGGCGGGAGCGGCGATTCGCGGCTGCCGCGGATCCGTCGCGCGCGTCGCATCCTTGATCCTCACGGGATTCCTCGGATCGCCCGGGATTGCGTGCGGCCACCTCCAAGAGAGGCTGTGGACCGTAGCGCCGGATCAATTCCCTGATCGCGAGGCACATGTCCAGTTCCAGTGGATTCGTAGAGAAGGAATGGCTCTCGTAAGTCACTGTGAATGAGTTACTTACACCTTGATTCTCCAGATTTTCCAGAAGAATCATCGGCCCGCGATGGACATCCTCCGTCGATGGGTTAAGCTGAGAGGGAATGGGGTCGGGGGGCCTCGGGGTCACAATCGAAATGGACTTAATTGGGGCGATTGCCCCTGCCCTGCTCTTCTCTTTCTACAGTCAAGTCCTTAGGAGGATTTCGTATGTTCCATACGAACACGCTCGGCCGCGAACGGCCGGGCATCAGGCTGCGGCTGCTCGCGGCCTTCCTTGCGTGCTTCGCAATGCTCGTCGGCTCCGCCGAGCGGGCCGACGCGCAAAACACCGCCACCATCTCCGGGATCGTCACCGATTCCACAGGAGCGGTGATCCCCGGTGCCGAAGTCACGATCACCCGCGAAGAGACCGGCACCGTCTCGAGCGTGTCCACCAACGAGGTCGGCGCTTACACGGCGGCGGCCCTCGAGGTCGGCACGTACACGGTCGAGGTCCAGTCGAGCGGTTTCAAGTCGTTTCGCAGTAGCGGCCTCGTCCTGAACGTCCGCGACCGCGCGGTCATCGACGTGGCGCTCGAACTGGGCGAGGTGACCGAGACGATCGAGGTCACCGATACCGCCGTGCAGCTCCAGACCGAGAGCGCGACCGTCGAAGAAGTCGTTTCCGGACGGCAGGTCGAGAACATCGCGATGAACGGTCGCAACTTCATGCAACTGGCGGCGCTCGTTCCGGGCGCTTCGTCCACCAACAATTTCGGCTTCAACACGCCCACCGGCGTCGGCTCGGGCGGTGCCGCGAGCATCTCCTTCAACGGCATGCGGCGCAACCACAACGTCTGGCGCGTCGACGGTCAGGAAAACTACGATCGCGGCTGCGGCGGCTGCGTGGAGGTGCTGCCTTCGATCGACGCCATCCAGGAGTTCAAGGTCTCGACCGCGAACGCGGAGTCCGATGCCGGATTCGGCGCGGGCGGTCAGATCAATATCGCCATCAAGTCCGGCACGCAATCGTTCCACGGCACGCTCTACGAGTTCGTGCGCAACGATGCCTTCGACGCCAACAACTTCTTCGCCAACCTGAACGGACGCGACAAGCCCAAGCTGCGCTACAACAACTACGGCTACAACGTCGGCGGCCCGATCTCCTTCGGCGGATACAACCGGGACAAGACCAAGACGTTCTTCTTCTGGAACCACGAATGGCGCTCGATCCGCAGGGACACGCTATTCAACAGGAACGCCGCTTCGCAAGCGATGCGCGGCGGGGATTTCAGCGCCGAGGGTGTGATCACCGACCCGGACACGGGCGCTCCCTTCCCGGACAACCGCATCCCGGCGAGCCGCATCGATCCCAACGCTACGATCCTCGGAGATCCGAACTTCGTGCTGCCGCTGCCCAACACCGCCGAGGGCACCTATATCGATGTCGGCGGTTCGCCGCTCGACGTGCATCAGGAGATCTTGCGCGTCGACCATAATGCGAACGACAAGAACCGGATCATGTTCCGGTTCATCATGGATTCCAACAGCCAGATCTTCCCGACGACCCAGTGGTCCAACCAAAGCTATCCGACGATCGGCACGCAGTTCTCAAACCCGCCGAAGAAGTACATGGTCCAGTGGACCTCGACTCTGTCGCCGAATGTCGTCAACGAGACGATGGTCGGATTCTCGCGCCAGCCGCTGTCGCTCGACCCGACCGGCAACTACGAGCGACCCGGTTCGCTGAACGTCCCGGAGATCTACTCGGACAATCGCGCGAACCGGATTCCGAACCTGCTGTTCCGGGGCGCGCTGAACGTGAACATCAACACCGGCTCCTGGCCTTGGACCAACGTGCTCGACACCTGGCAATTCCGCAACAACACGCTGTGGTCGCGGGGCAACCACACGATCCGCTTCGGAGCCGAGTACATGCCGTTCCTCAAGCAGCAGGACCTGTTCGGGCCCACGCAGGGCCAGTTTACGTTCCAACGCGGCGACGTCGGCCACGAGTTCGGCAGTTTCCTGCTAGGCCAAGCGTTCCAGTACAACGAACTGGAACTGCAGACCTCGCCGATCTACCTTACGCGGTCAGGCGGCATGTGGGTGAATGACACTTGGCGGATCAATCCGCGCGTGACGTTGAATCTCGCGCTGCGCTATGACATGCTGCCGCACTCCTACGAAGAGAGCGACCAGATCGCAGCATTCTTCCCCGGACTCTTCGACGCCGCACGTCGCCCGACAGTCTTGGACAACGGACAGCTCGAGCCGGATTCGGGAGACCTGCTGAACGGAATCGGAGTCGCCGGCCAGAACGGCATCCCACGCGGACTGACGAGCAATCACTGGGCGTTGATCACGCCGAAGGCGGGCCTCGCAGTGCGCCTGTTCGGAGACAACACGGTCCTGAGGCTGGGGTACGGGATGTTCCACGAGCGCATCCAGGGGAACGACATCTACAACATCGGTCCCAATCCGCCCTTCTCCTTCACGGCGTCCATCTTCAACACGAGCCTAAGCAATCCGGGCGGGGGCGCGGCGGCGCGCTTCCCCGGCCAACTGCGCACCTACGACGGGATCTACAAGATCCCGCAGGTCCAAAACTGGAACGTCGGCATCCAGCATCGGCAAGGCGCGGGGGTCGTGTTCAACATCGGCTACATCGGCAGCGCGGGATCGTACTTGCAGACGGTTCGGAACATCAACCAGCCCGACGGTCAGTACGCAGCGGAAGTGCGCGACGGGCTGCGTACGGTAAACCAAGCGCGGCCGTACACAGGCTGGGGCCAGATCCGATCCTACGAGAACTCTACCAACTCGTCGTACCATTCGCTGCAAGCGAGCGTACGGACCGAGAACTGGAAGGGCCTGACCCTCCAGACGTCCTATACGCTGTCCAAGGCGATGGACTACACGAGCGGGGACGTGGGCGGTACCAAGCACCAAGACTCGTACAACCCCCGTGCCGAGTACGGGCCGTCCGATTTCGACCGGCGCCACATCCTACTGTTCAGCTATGTCTACGACATTCCGACTCCAGCGAACTGGAACAGCAGTCTCAAGGCCCTGCTCGGCAACTGGACCCTGTCGGGAATCAGCGCCTTCCAGACCGGGACGCCGCTGAACATCGGCATCGCGGGTGATCCGCACGGTATCGGAGGATGCCCCTGCCGCCCGAATGCGAACGGGGAGCCGAACCTCGGCAGCGGCCAGACGCGTGAACGGTTCTTCGACCCGACCGCCTTCTCAGCCGTGACTCCCGGAACCTTCGGAAACTTGCAGCGCAATGCCGTGCGCCGGGCGGGAAGCAACAACTTCGATATCTCGCTCTTCAAGAACATCCCGTTCGGCGAGAGCGCGTTGGTGCAATTCCGAGCCGAGGCGTTCAACGCCTTGAACCATACGCAATGGACGGGCTACCGGGCGACCTTCGGCGGCGGCAACTTCGGTAGCGTGACCTCGGCCCGCGATGCGCGGGTGTTCCAGCTTGGACTAAAGTTCAAGTGGTGACGTGAAGCGATCCTGCGGCCAGAACCCCGTGACGCGGCGGCAACGCGCCGCCGGGGTTCTGGCCGTTCTTCTTTGCGTAGCGTCTAGCGGCGCGCTCGCCCAGCAACCGAGCCTAGCCTCATTGACCCGCGAAGGCTCCGCTCTGATGGCCGAGGGCCGGCTGGACGAGGCCCTCCAACGGTTCCGCGAGGCTACGGAACTGCGCCCCGGCGATCCAGCGCTGGAGTTCAATGTCGGCCTGACACTCTTCCGGATGGGGCGGTTCGAAGAGTCCCTCCCATCCTTGGAGCGCGCGACCAAGCATCCTCCATCTGCTGCTCAAGCGCATTTCCTTCGCGGCACCGTGTATTTCGAGGACGGCGATTTCGACGCCGCGGCACCGGCACTCGAGGCCGCCCGGGGCCATGAGCAGCTGGGCGAGCAGGCGCTGTACATGCTGGTCGAGATTTACCGCCTAGGAGGAGATGCGGAGCGCTCGCAAGAGCGCTTTCTCGAGCTCCAGCGAAGGTTCCCGGACTCGGCGTATTACCACAAGCTGCTGGGAGCCGCTTACGATGCCGAGGGCCTTCTCAAGGAAGCGGCGGAAGAGTTTCAGGCAGCCCTCCGCAAGGAACCGGGAATGCCCGAAGTCGCTTACGCGATCGGCTTGATGCATTACAAGCAGCATGACCACGTTCGTGCGGAGACTTGGTTCAAGCGGGAACTCTCGATCCAGCCATGCTTTGAAAAGGCGCACTTCTACCTTGGAGAGATCGCGGCCGCGGGCGGCAACACCGGAGAGGCCGAGGCCCGCTACCGGCGGTCCATAGCTTGCAACGCGCAATACGCGGCGGGGCACGCGGGTCTGGGAGCCTTGCTCCTGAAGGCTCGTCGTCACGAGCAGGCTCTGGAGATGCTGCTCCGAGCCGTCGCTCTGGATCCCGAAAGCGCGGATGCCCAGTACAGCCTGGGCCAAGCCCTACTGCGCTTGGGGCGCAAGGAAGAGGCAAAGAAGGCATTCCGGAGGGTCGACGAGATCCACGCAGCGAAGCACGCGACAGCGAAGCGAGCGCTCGAGAATCCCGAATAGGGGCACGAACTCCTAACCGGAGTCGTCCGTAGTGGATCGGCACGTCGGGTACTCTGCAATCCGACCGTAGGGCATTTGCGGTACCAACTAGTCGGCATCCGTGCCGTTGGTCGCAGTAGCGATAGCGGCGAGCATCTGCAGGCAGGGACCGGCACGCGATCCACCAAGAGCGCGACACGTACAGTTCGAGGGTGACGGGCGGATTCCTGGCGCACTCAGGTTCAGATCCGTGCACAACACTCCCGATGCTCCTTGTTCCGCCCTTCGGGAAGGCAGAGCGAGACTCGCGTCGGCTCGCCCGGGGACTTAGCAGAGCTCGTCGCGGTCACTGTATCTCGCTACGACTCAGTGAGTTGCGGGTGCTCTGGATCCGACTTGTCGGGAGTCAGGCTCACAGCGATCAAGGCCAACCCTGAACATCTACCCAGTTTCCAGAGGAACCCCGCCTCCCGTAGTTGGCTCAACACTGCCAGAGGTCAAACTCAAGGGATCACGCGCACGGCAGTACTACCTACTCGTAGCTCTTTGCTGATTGATGTGTCATGATCGGTTTTGCTGCGTTGCAAAGAACACTGTGCGTAGTGTGGACGTTGCGGCTGAGATGCTGGGGATGAAGCAGATTCAATGAGTAGCGTTAATATGAAGGATCGGACAGAGAAGGAGTTAGCAGGGATCCTTAATGCCGAATTAGCGCAGTTGCTGCGCCAACACGGCCTTGAAGCCGAAGCCGTCCAATCCAGCGGCCGACAGCACCAAATCGACTTGTTCGTTGAATTGGGCTACGAAGTCGTCGGAATCAAGGCGGAATTCGCGCCCGCCCGCCCGCTCCCCGCTGATCGGGAGCAGCTACTGGCCGATGCGCCGAAACGATGGCGGGGACTGCCGCTCACCAGCGTGTTCAGAATCGTATATCCAGAGGACCTGAGAAAGGTTCCACTAAGCGACGCAAAAGAGGCACTTGCTCGTTGTGAGACGCTCGAGTTCGAGCGGATCTGACATGTCTCGTCTGGTGTGCTGGGCTCGTTTGGCGATTAGGGATCGGATTCAAGGTCAACGGCGGGACGAAGCTATGCTCGCCCAGGTCCGGCGTTTCGAATCAATTGATTTGGCGACAGATCCGTAATCGCTAGGTGGCCGGTCAGCAGACCGGCCCGATGCTCCGTTGTTGACTCGGCGAAGCCCGCTCCGATGGGGCATCTTCCCCAGATCCGCCAAGATACATTCGAGGCGTACGACAGATGGGCACCGGTAGGTGGCTCACACTCCGCGATCAGTCTACGGCCTTGCCGGAGACTGTGGGGCGACTGCCACACCCGCAAGCGATCACTGCCGCGCGGCATAGCGGCGTCCACCAACCTAGCCATCCCAGTACTGCGGCCGCTGCTGGGCGAGCCGAACCTGAAGCGGTCCATGAGTGATTTCAGAGTGTGCATCAACGGGCCGTGTCAGTGGTCTGGTCGTCGGCGCGATGGCAGCTAGCCAGGGCCGCGGTGCGCCCGCGTACGAGAATCCGCACACGGAGCCGGCCGGACAACCCAAGCAGGGGCACAGACACCTAGGAGCCTGTTGCAAAAGTGCCAGCCTCGGTGTCGAGAGTCGATTCTGGACGTTGAGCGAGTCCCAAAGGGGTCTGTTGCGCCCTTCGGAGGGCGGTTTTCCCTCATTCCGAGGTATTTGAACTCTGACACGGCGGGCCCTTGCGACGGGTCGGACTTTTGCAACAGGCTCCTAGTTCCGGCGCCGCGGCCGATCTAGACTGGCACCTCCGCTAGTGCTGGAGGTCAAAGACCCTCTGGCAAGCCCAGTCAAGACTGCCGTGCCCGAGCATTGATTCTGCCCAAGCAAGGCCCGCCCACGCGAGAGAACGCGCCAATTGATGTGCTATACTTTGTATGAGTGACTACGCGCAGCACAATTGGATGCATGGTAGTTCCACGAGAGGCAGTTGTAGCCCAAGAATCGCGGGAAGTGGGATACGCATGAGAGATCGTCCGGGGACCACCCTTGAAGTGATCCTTAACGCCGAACTGGCGCGGTTGCTTCGCCAGCACGGCTTAGAGGCCGAAGCCGAGCAATCCGTCCAAGCCGGTGGGCGGCGGCATCAAATCGATGTGCTCGTGGAGCTGGGTGAACGGGCGGTCGGAATCGAGGCAGAATTCGCACCCGCTCGCACGGTTCGAGCTGACGCGGAACAGCGACTGCCGGAAGAGCCATTGCGATGGCGGGGCCTTCCCGTTACATCGGTGTACGAAATCGTTTATCCGGAAAGGCTGCGAAACCTCCCCGAGAGTCGCGCAAGGGAGGAACTTGCTAGTTGCACGGACCTTGAATACCGGCAGATCCCCCGCAGGCCCGCAGGCATAGCATTCGCGGAGCCGCCGTCTCAGGGTTCGGCAACGCGGGCGTGCGGTTCGGTGACCGATGTTGCGGAGTCCATGCATAACGACTGGATCCGCGGCGCGACGGGCGGGCCGGTCGGAGAGACTGTGGAACTAGCATCTGAAGCGATTCAGATCGCAACCCAAGTGTTGCAGCGGGTCCCGAAATCGCAGCAGCCGCAGTCCGGCGACGGCGACCCGCAAGCCACGACGGCGCTGATTTGGCTGAACGCCCTGCTCTTTCAGATGTTGCTTGCCCAGAACCTCAAGGCCGACCAGTTGCCCCCGGAGCATCGCGACACCAAGATTCCGATGCCCGACAAGACCTGCAGCACCTACCACCTATGGCAGCAATGGAACGATATTCTCAAGATCAACTGGTGGCCGATTTTTCATGTGGCACGAGAGACACTGGACGCCACTCCCGCCTATTGGGCCAAGAACGCTCTTGAAGTTCTGCTTCCGGTTGCTACTCAAATCGCTGAGAAAGGTGTCATTCGCCATCACGACATCGCCGGCAGGATCTTTCACAGGCTGCTCGAGACGCGCAAGTTCCTCGCCACGAACTACACCACGATCCCGGCCGCGGTGCTGCTGGCAGCCCTCGCCTTCGACCCCCGGCATCCCTGCTGGAAGGATATCGATTGGTCATCGCCGGCCGATCTCGACAAGCTCCGCATCGTCGATCCGGCCTGCGGCACGGGGACGCTCCTGATGGCCGCGGTGCAAGAGATCCTCAAGCAACATCGGAGGGCGGCGGGCTCTGACGATTCGGCAAGAACCGCGATTCGGCCACTCCTCGAGCACGCCATTCACGGATACGACGTGGTCCCCGCGGCCGTGCATTTGACAGCCGCGACACTCTCGATGGCGGAGGCGAGCCAGCTAATCAAAGACATGCCGCTCTACTGGATGCCGCACGATGTGCGTGACGGCAAACCCCGCTTGGGCAGCTTGGATTTCCTGCGAAGTTCGCCTAGCGGCGGCAGGGCGCAATTCCTGCCGCTGCTGGTGAATGAGGAGCACGACCCTAGTCGGACGACGGGCACGGGAGAGCGCACTTTCGATGTCTACATGCCGCCCGACCCGCATCTGATGATTGCCAATCCTCCATACACTAGGGCTGGAGGACCCGGTGATGATGCTCACACTTCGTGGAATCCGATGTTCGGCTCGGTCCTCTCGGCCTCGGACTCCGCGAGGATGACCGATACACTCAAGCACACACTGCAGGGATCGCCAGCGAACCTGTACGCGGGACTCGGATCAGCTTTCGTTGTGCTGGCCAAAGAAAAGGTGCGGGGCGGCGGGCGGTTGGCTTTCGTTCTGCCTGCAACAGCCTTGACGGGTGTCCGCTGGGCACCCTTGCGCAAAATGCTCTTGGAAGACTTTGACATCGATTGGATCGTGGTATCCCATGATGTCCGCAGTCGGCACGCTCGTGGTGGATTTCCGGGACGACTCTTCGTAGCCTTTTCGGAATCGACACGCATGGCAGAGACGCTGATCGTAGCAACTCGGAAGTCATCAGATCGCAATGGGGATCGAAGACATTTTGTTAGGTTCGTGAATCTACGACACAACCCCGACGATGCCATCAACGCTACAGAGGTTGCCCAGGCTCTGTTGGATACGCCGATACCAAAGAACGGGAACACGCAGATCGAAATAGGTGCCGTTGGTGGCGCGTGGGGCGAGGTGCTCATTGTGGAGCAAGCCTCACTCGGCAACAGGGCGTGGACAGAGTCGACGTTCGTTCAAGGACGCTTAACCAGCATCGCGTCTAGCCTTGTAGATAGCGGACACTGGTGCATGGGTCTCCCAAGCTCCCGAATCCCTATCACCACCTTGTCCAAATTGTGCGATCTCGGCCCCTACCACATGCAGATTAAGAATTCTAATCAGGGGCTCTTTACGGTTGCGGCTACAACTGACCAAACTCGTGCCGGCCACCCCGCACTATGGCATCACGAGTCCCGTCACATCACTACTCTCGGTGTTGAAGCGAATGCTAGACTCATTGAACGATCCGATCGCGATTCGCATGCACAATCTAGGATGCTCGCCAGAGCCGGCTACCTGCAGCTCGCTTGTGAACTCCGTCACGCCCCGCAACGTGTAGCGGCCGTCCTGACCGATGAAGCGATGATCGGTATCAGCTCTTGGATCACGCTTCGTCCGAAGAACCCAGACACGGGCAAGGAAGCGGCCCTTTGTCTCTGGTTGAACAGCAGTTTGGGCCTTCTACTCCGGATTGTGCATGCCAATCGACCTTACTTGGGCCGCAGTCGATTGCCCCATAGTGTGGCTCGGTCGCTTCCCGTGCTCGATATCGACGCATTGAGCAAGGCACAGTTAGAATCAGCCCACGCATTGTTTCAGGAAATGAAACGGAAGCCCCTGCTCGGGTTCGCGCACCTAGCGATGGACCCTGTGCGTCGCGAACTCGACCATCGACTGCTTGAAGAAGTTCTAGGCTGCGGTGCCGAAGAGGAAATCGATCAATTCGCCAAAATGCTGAATCGCGAACCGACTATTACCGCTAGGCATTGACCTCTATCCGAGGTACTAGGTCTTCAACTCAATGGGTGCCACGAAAAGCTCGTGCTTGACCTCAGCACGGGGGCATATCCACATCGATTCATCTGCTCGGCATGTTGAGCGCACTGCAATCAATGCTTCTGAATACAACTTTTTTCGACGTATCCGTTAATCAAAAGGGAACAAGAGTCCCGTTAGCAGTTCCTAACTTGGCACTTGCCGGGACATTCCATGTCACTCTTCCAACCGAACAGTCCATGGTTAGCTCATCGTCTGTAGTCTATTGAAGGTACGTGCGCTTTGGTTGTACAGCGTCTCGCGCACGGCACCATAGCCAACTCGAAAGAGACCCGAGTCTGAATCCAAGACTGCTTCCTCCACAATAGATCCTTGCTCTTCCGCTTCGTATGTAAAGAGCCATACGCCAACAGTATCAGGATCCAACACTGAATCGGAATCGGCGATATCAATGCGCGATGCGTGGGGCAGATTAGATGCTCTGATCAAGTTGCCTAATTGTTCCAGAATCAATTCGCTATGTGTCGTAATCAATACGCGCACTCCGGACTTAACTAGACGCGAGATCTCGCAAGCAAGTGTGGATTGCATTTCTGGATGCAAATGCGATTCAGGTTCTTCGATAATCAATACATCTCCACGTTGGACTATATGCCTGAGGTACAGTACAACGGGTGCAAGTTCAGATACCATTGAAGAAGAATTAGCTAGGGGAATGTTCTTTCGAGCCCCGTCGGGCCGGTACGATAAGCAAGGGTATGTATCATTTCGCCCAATCATTACGGAACCTCTGAGCACTCTGTCCTCGATCTGTTTGCCAAGATCATCCTCTGGCCTCCGTGGCCCTCTTGGATCAGAGTTCAAGCCAATTATCTCTTGCAAGAAATCCGTGAGAATTCCTGATAAAGGCGGTACATTGATGGCGGGCCGGAAACCAGCAGTGGGAACACTGCCGACAAGGGCACTAACTATTGCACGATGAGCGTACATTACGCCGGTACGATCCGCTGGTAGATAATATGCGTGTGTGTGCAGAGGTTCGACCACAATTGGAAGCGCGGAGTGTGCTAGTGTACTGATATATGACGCGGTATAATGCTCCAATATTTCCTTCACATTTCGGTGCTCTCCCGACTGAGCGGGAAACAGATCAACTCTCTCCCATGTTTCGATCACATTCCGTGCCAATTGAAAGTACTTGGAAAATCCATCGTCTTCGATTCGCAACTGTGCCCCGAGTGGTATAGAGCTATTGATCTCAGTTCCTCGTGGTGTGAGGTGAATGTTGCAAGCAAATAGGTCTGCATTTCCTGAATTGCGTGACCGCATCTTATTTATTTCAATAGATGCATTATCTCTTGCGCCAAAACGAATCAACTCTTTCATGGTGTTTTGCCCAAAACATCTCATGATTTCGTTGTCAATCAACGGCGTGGATTGGCTTGCTAATTCAAAAGAAGGTCGAATTATGTTGACGATCGAATCTGGCAGTTCTTCCCGAAGTCTTTGCTTGTCTTCTACCACGCTCGCAATCCAGCCCATCAGTGTCCGAATTTGCTCTGCTGAGATCTTGTTTCTCTTTAGTTGGGGCACCAGAGGAAGCCCATCAAGCGAACACGATAGTCCTTGCATGGCGGATCTTGGTGGGCTTCCTTGGTCGTTGGTGGTACGGAACAGATTGTGCAGTGCGTAGATCAATCTCGCCAAGCATGACTTTCCCGTGTTGCTCTGGCCGACGAAGACCGTCAGGGGACGTAACTCTACGGTCGCCCTGCGAATGGGACCGAAATCGCGAACAGCCACGCTGAGTGGGCCTTGTGACTCTTGCTCGGGCACCGCTTCATTATATACGCTTGGGCTCCTAGCGGTGGCGGCGAACACCAAGGCTGGGCTGGGGATAGATTTGGAAGCAGAAAATGACCGTTTGGTGACCGGGCGCACGGCCGCGGACGATCAGCAGCTGAACTTGGGTATCGATGGTGACAGGACCGTTGCGCGTGGAGTGGAACTTCACTCTCAGCGGGACCGTCGATCGGACACCCTATTTTCAGCGCATGGACTAAGGCAAAGCGAAAGCCACGTAGCTTCCGCCCGACTCGCTGCCCGTCTTCCCGCCCCCGGCCGCGATCGCCACGAACTGTCGTCCTCCGACCTCGTAAACGGAAGGGGTCGCGTTGCCTCCCGCCGGCAGCGTAGTCTCCCACAGCACCTCTCCGGTGAGCTTGTCGAACGCTCGGAATTTTCGATCAGGACCCGTTGCCCCGATGAACACCAAGCCGCCCGCAGTGACAACCGGTCCTCCGTAATTCTCGGTTCCGGTCGGTGGCACGCCCTGCTCCGCGAGAGCCGGGTATTCGCCCAATCGAACCCTCCATTCAATTTCCCCCGTGTCAAGGTCTATCGCGTTGAGCGTGCCCCAAGGCGGCGCGATGGCAGGGTACCCGTCAGGATCAAAGAATCGGTTGTACCCGTCATGCGCGAACGGCACATCAGGGGCCCCGCCTGAACCCGATTCGACCACCGCTTCACCAGCATCGCCCCTGAGCACGAATCGCGCGACGCTCTCCGCCGCCTGCTCGCTCAACTGCGGGAACGCGGGCATGCGACCGACACCTGTGCGAACCAACTTCGCCAACTGGCCAACTGTCATGGTCAGTCCCTGCAACGCGGGAAAGTTCGGCGGTGCCCCGCTGAGGTCATCCAAATGGCAAGCAGCGCAGTTGCGCTGGTAGAGTCGCTGTCCGTTCACCCTCCCGCCGCGTTTCTCTTTCTTAACCAACCGATGAATCCACGCCATCTCGTTCACGTTCACGTATAGGAGACCGGTAGCCGCGTCGAACGCCTGGCCTCCCCATTCCGCGCCACCGTCGAATCCGGGAAAGATGATCGTTCCTTGCAAGCTCTGCGGCGTGTACAATCCTTCGCTCCTGACTTGCCGAAATCTCTTCAGAACCGCTGCGTGAGCCTCGGGCGTGCGAGTCGTCAGATCCGCTTCCGTTAGCCTTTGGCGTCCGAGCGGAGGAGGCGCGGTCGGTATCACTTGGGTCCTGGCAAGGCTCTCGCCCTCGACATCCGAGGGCAAGACATCGATTTCCTCTAGCGGGAACAAGGACTCTCCGGTCTCTCGGTCAAACGCATAGACATGGCTTGTCTTCGTGCAAGCGATCACCGCATCAACTAAACGGCCATCGCGCCGCACCGTCGCTAGCACCGGTGCGGTCGGGACATCCATGTCCCAGACGTCGTGCCGCACGAATTGGTGGTGCCACACGAGTTCGCCGGTTCCGGCCCGCAGGCACAGGAGGGAATTGGCGTACAGGTTGTCGCCGAGTCGGTTGCCTCCCCAAAAGTCGAACGCCGCGGATCCGGTTCCGCCGTATACAAGGCCCCGCTCTTCGTCCAGTGCCAGGCCGGCCCACGAGTTCGCGCCGCCCACTCGTGTCCACGCATCTTCCGGCCATGTCTCGTAGCCCGGCTCGCCTGGATGGGGAATCGTATGGAAAGTCCACCGCATCTCCCCTGTCACGGCGTCGAATGCTCGAATGTAGCCCGGTGCGCTGGGTAGCGATTCGCTGACGATGCTCCCGACGATCAAGAGGTCTCCGTAGACGACACCCGGCGTGTTCAGGCCAACGGCAAGCTCGGTCGACCAGTCCTGCAAGTTTTGGCGCAGGTCGATCGCCCCACCATCGCCGAAGCCCGGGACAGGCTGCCCCGTCCGGGCATCGAGCGCGTAGAGCATGTGAAGCATCGCGGCGTAGATTCGCGAGTCTTCGCCGCGCTGCCAGTGCATGACCCCCCGATTGCTTGTCCGCCCCTCGTAAGGCACGCCGTCGACTTCCAAGCGACGGCTCCAGATCTCCTCCCCGGTAGCGGCATCAACGGCGAAGATGCGTCCGTTGGGACTGGATCCGTACAGCAATCCGTCAACGACGAGAGGATTGCACTGGATCTGCGATCCGGGGAATTCGTCGCCAGTCTCGTAGGTCCATGCCAGCTGGAGCTGCTCCACGTTCCCTGTATGGATTTGATCCAGCCGGGAATAGCGCCGCTGCTCCGGCCCGCCGCCATAAACCTCCCACCCGTCGTAGCCGTCACTCGGAGGCCGCCGGGTGTCGGTGCAACTCGCTCCGGCAATGCAAGCTAGAGCGAGAACCGTCCAACGCATCGGCCGATGATACTACCCCCGATCAGGATCCCCTGCGCCCAAGCATCGTCCGCCCGCTGCTTCTCCATTGCGGTGCTATCGTTGATCGTTCATGCGCGATCCGAAGACTTTCCGCAGTAACTCTTGGTTCCACGGCGACCAGTACGAGCACCTCTCCCGACGCGCCTGGCTGCGCTCGGAGGGCTTCGGGGACGAGACCTTCGACGGTCGGCCCATCATTGGCATCTGCAACTCTTGGTCGGAGCTGACGAACTGCAACGCCCACCTGAGGCAGGTCGCGGAAGCGGTCAAGCGCGGCGTCTGGGCGGCCGGGGGGGTCCCGCTGGAGTTTCCAACCATTTCGCTCGGCGAAATGTTCATGAAGCCCACCACCATGCTGTTCCGCAACCTCATGTCGATGGACGTGGAGGAATCCATTACCGCGAATCCCATCGACGGCGTGGTGCTTTTGTGCGGTTGCGACAAGACCACGCCGGCGCAACTGATGGGCGCGGCATCCGCGAACATCCCTTCGATCATCGTGACCGGTGGCCCGATGCTGTCGGGACGCTGGCATGGCGAACCCCTGGGATCGGGGACCGACGGGCGCAAGCTCTTCGAGGACCTCCGCGCCGGACGCATCGGCGAGGAGCAGTGGGCCGAGGTCGAAGGCTGCATTTCCCGGAGCGCCGGACACTGCACGGTGATGGGGACGGCCTCCACGATGGCGTCGATGGCCGAAGCCCTAGGCATGATGCTGCCCGGCGGCGCGGCCATCCCGGCCGTCGATTCCCGGCGGTACCAGTTAGCCGAAGCGAGCGGCAGGCGGATCGTCGAAATGGTCAGCGAGGATTTGACGCCATCGCGGATCCTGACCCGGGAAGCATTCGAGAACGCCATCCGCACGGACATGGCGATCGGCGGTTCGACGAACGCAGTGGTGCATCTGCTGGCGATCGCCGGGCGGGCGGGAGTGCCCCTGGTGCTGGAGGACTTCGACCGGATCTCCGGGCAAACGCCGTACATTGCCAACGTCAAACCATCCGGGCAGTACTTGATGGAAGACTTCTATTACGCCGGCGGGCTGCCCTGCGTGATGAAGGAACTGCTTCCCTTGCTGCACGGCGATGCGCTGACGGTGAGCGGCAGCACGGTTGCCGAGCATGTGGCCGGGGTGGAGATTCGCAACCGGGATCTGATCCGTCCGCTGGACGATCCGCTGAATCCCGAAGGCGGCACGGCGATCCTCCACGGCAACCTCGCCCCGGACGGCGCGGTGATCAAGCAGACGGCGGCGTCCCCCCGTTTGCTCCGGCACCGGGGCAAGGCGTTCGTGTTCGAGCGCTACGAAACGTTGCGAGCGCGCATCGACGACGATCTGGACGTGGACGAGAACACCGTACTGGTCCTCAAGAACGCCGGGCCGCACGGAGGTCCGGGTTTCCCGGAGTGGGGTCACCTGCCGATACCGACCAAGCTGCTCAAGGCGGGAGTCAATGACATCGTGCGTGTGTCGGACGCACGCATGAGCGGCACGAGCTTCGGCACGGACGTGCTGCATGTATCGCCCGAGTCGGCGATCGGCGGCCCGCTGGCCGCGATCCAGACGGGGGACGAGATCCAGCTCGACGTGCCCGGGCGCAGGATCGACCTGCTGGTGGAAGAGAACGAAATCCAGAGGCGCATCGCGGAGCGCCCGCGCCAAGAGCCGCACTATCGGCGCGGCTACGGCAAGCTGTTCCTCGACCAAGTGACGCAAGCGCACTTGGGCTGCGACTTCCGGTTCCTGACCAGCGAAGCCAATGGCAACGGGAGACCCGGCGCTAGTTGATCCAGACCGGACTCGCCCAGCCCTTGTTCGTATCGAGCTGCTCCATTCGCAGGTAGTAATAGTCGCCCGGCTCGGGCCGCTCGAGATCTTTGAATTCAAACTCGAAATCGAGCGGCCCGTCGGCATTGACCAACTCGCACTCGATCTCGAAGAACGCTTCGATGCCCATCTTCTTCAAGTAGCTGTGCTGAACCGGGCGCTCTCCCGGTCCGGTCCACCGGTAGTAGCCGTCGCGACGTAGCGCATCCAACGGAATGTCGACCTCGATCGCTCCCAAATGGGGGTCCTGCAGGTTGAATTGCAGGGATCCCTCGGCGCCGTCCAGTCTCACCAACATGCCGTCGCGGTCGTTCGAGGTCGTGGCCGCCTGCCAGCGGACGCCCTCCCCGTCCTGGCGCATCGATTCGAATTCCTGGTCGCGGTGCAAGTACCGCTCGAGGCGCAGAGTGCCGGATCGGGCCTTCAAGGTCCCTTCGGCTAGCCCGACATTGGCGCGTCGCTGGTAAATGTTGTCTCCCCACACGACCCTCGCCAGCGCGCCACGATTGCGGGCCGGATACGCCGCGTGCAGCACCTTCCCGTTCTTCACGAGTTCGACGCGGGTCAGCGGCTCGGTTCCGGCGACACGGGCCCAAAGGCGCGCCGATTCATGCTGCGCCGAGGAGAGTTCACCGCCCATGGGCTCGCCGTTCACGCTGAATTCCATCAGGGCGCGTTGGTTGCCGGTGACCCCGAACGTGCGCCGCTCGTAAATGCCGTTCCAAATCGCGTCGCGGGACCTGTCGTAGGCGAACACGCCAGTGACCGGGTTCGACATGGTGTAGATCAGCCCGGGGTAGGAGTTGCCGAAGCCGACCGTGTGGTTGTCGCCCGACGCGGACGCTCCCAAACGCAGCCCGGCGTCCAAATGCTTTTGCCACGACTCCTCGAACACCCCGTGGACGGAAGCGATCTCGAAGCTCCGTTCGATGCGCGGGTCGGTGCGATGATCCCAATTCGGAGGGCCGCCACCCACATGGGGGATCACCATGGCGGGCTTGCCTGCGCGCTCGAGCAGATCCATCATGCGGCCCACATCGGCTCGATGCTCGCGCGGGTCCAATTGCATGGTGGTCTGAGCCTCGTCGGCGTTGAAGATCACGTTGTGGTGCCCTCCAAGCGCCGTGCCCACGCTGTATTCGTAGCCGAGGATGGTCACAAAGTCCTTCCAGCCGTTCATGCGCTTGTTGGCGCGCACCATGTCCGGCCAGTGGTCTCGAGGATCTCGGAACTTGTCGAAGATGTACGAAGGCCCTGTAACGCCCAGCGGCATGTGATGCGGAGTCAGGGACCCGAAATCCAGCAATCCGTTGCGTCGCGCGTGCAGGTAGAGTTCCTCGTACACGCCTCTGCCGTCGTGCAGGTACGTGTGCTGATGGAGGTCGCCGAAGTACACGCGACGCTTGGGGTGCTCTTCCGCGCGGATCGGGTTGCTAGTCCCCTGCAACCGACCGTCCTTGCTGCGGACCTCGAGTCTGTATACGCCTGCTTGGTTCGCGAAAACGTTCGGCGCGACGTAGTGCATCAGGTCCGCGTCGTACTCGAACGGGCTCGCGCCGAGCGTCGGATCCGCGAATTCGAGATCCCAGTCCTGATAATCGCCCGCGAGCGAGTCCCACTTGTCGCTGGGCAGCGCTTCGACACTGAACCGCTCGCCGACCGCGACATAGGCGGGAGCGTGTACCCGTAACTTGGAAGCGTTCCCGCCAACGACCTTGAGAAACGCATCGCCGACATAGTCGCGGGGCTTGCCGTCGGGGCCCGCGATGACGAGGCGGAAGTTGAACAGATTCTCCGCGTAGTGCTGCATACGGACGCCCCGCGAGCCACCGAGGTCGAAGTACACCTTGTCGCCGGCACTGAGCGAACCGGATTCGAGAAGCACTCCCGCGGTCTTGCGGTACGGAAAGACGCTCTGCTTGTTGCGCTGTACGCGATTGGAGAAAATGCGGGTTCGCAACACGGCTCCGGGGGCGGTAGTCTCGACAGCGAAATGCGCTGCCGAATCGGGGGCATCCACTTGGAACTCCTCCACGTCGCTAGTGAAGTGCTTCCAGATTTCAACAGTCTCCCCCGCGGCAACGCCAGCCTCGCCCACCGTGTACTCGAAGCGAACGCGGCTGCGCTCGCCAGCTTGGACCACCGGCGACGTCAGCAGCTTCACCGAACCTTCGAGCGGGAATCCAGGCGGCATGAATCCGCCCGGGCGGTATTCGATCCGAAGGCTACTTGGATCCGGCTGCTCAGGTGCAGCGTCGGCTGGCCCTGCGAAACGCACGAGAAGTCCAACGCCGACGGTGATGGCCGCAACGGCAATCAGGTGCATCTTCATTTCGCGCCGATTGTACTGCACGACTAATGCATACCCTTGGTAACTCCAGTGCGGGACTCCAGGGCGTTTCCGATCCTTCCGGAAACCGGGGCCGCACTCCTCGGTGACGCACTCTTCTCGATCAACCCGGTCCGCATTGGAAGCGGGCGGCAGGTCAGGCCGGTCGTTGCGGCTATTCTAGGAAGCGGCAGGCCAGCATTCCGGGGCTTGAGACTGCGTGGAGCGCGACGACGTTGAGAAAAGAAGACGCTCTAGATGCTGTCAAGTCGACGACCGACAGGATCGTCGAGGGCGCGAAGAGCGCCGGCGGGAAGGCAGGCAGGCTCTCCGCCGACACCGCGAATCAGATTAGGGAGACAGTCCGGACCGGTTCCGAAAAGACCCGTTCCGCTGCCAAGGACATAGCGAACAAGGCATCTGAGTTGGCCGAGCAGTCCGTGGCTGCGAGCGCGGACATGGCGAAGCGGGCTGGCACGGCGGTCACGCAGGGAGTCCAAAGCGGATCCGAGAAAGTCGGCGCGGCCGGCCGACACCTTGCCGACAAGGCGTCTGACCTCGCCGAGCGCGGCGTGTCGGCAGCTACGGATATTGCCAGTCGAAGCAGTGCCGTAGCGAGCACTCAAGCAACTGAAGCACTCGAAGCTGTCTCGAAGGTTGCCGCGCATACCAAGCAGCGAGCCGAGCCGACGGCTCGGAAGATCGCCGAATCTGTCACGGAACGACGGGAGCAGACAGTGGAGAAATTCAAGCAGACGGCCCAAGTCGTGGCCGAAGGTGCCGGGAGCACCGGCAAGCGCATCCAAGAAGTGACTACCGATGTGGCTGGCCAGATGGCAGAGAAGACGCAGGCCGCTTCCGAAACAGTGAGCGAATCGCTGACAGAGGCCGCTAGGTGGACATCCGTTGCGGCGAGGCAAGTCGGGTCAAAGACCTCCACGATTGCGACGCAAGTCTCCGATTCGATCGCTGATGTCATTGCAAGGAGTTACCGCATGTCCGAACCTGTCGCTCGGAAATGCGGGGAATCTGTCAGGGTCTCCGCCAAGCACATTGAGGTCGCCGCGTATGGCGTCCTTGCCAGCGACCTCGCAGGTTCCTTGAATGCCATGCTCGCTGAGCTAGGCAAAGGGCTGCCAACGATTTACGACAAGGCGATTGACGCCGTTTTCATCGAAACCGGGATTGGTGGCACGTATCACCGTCTCTTTGATGGCGGGCACACGATCTTGGGCGCCTTCCGTGCCGTTATGGACGCGCCGGGAGACGACGGCATCGCGGGACGTGCCATGGGAATGGCATTGGGCCTCTTTCGGGATGTGACTACTCCGCGCGGGCTGCCATTCTTCACATGGGACAAAGCAACCTTTGACAGCGTCGCCGCATCGCTGAACGATAACTTCGGCATTCCGAAGGCGTGGTTCTACGACCTGCTCAGCTACGACGCCGCGGAAGTCATCGGGGCGGTAGGCGGGGCCATGGCACTGGTCTTCCGGTGGAAGAAGGCGGATTCCAAGGAATTCGGTCGAATCGTTGGCAGCACCGGGCTGGCAGCCATCGTTAGTGCTAACCCCTTGCTCGGGGTAGTCATGATCGCCGCGCTAGCCAAGGCGTTCGCCGAAGCCCGCGATGAGGGTGCCTACGAAGATGCGATCAAGGGGCTTGTCCAGGGTATGGCGGGTACTGGGGCGGCGATGGCCGCTGTGCCGCTGATTGCAGCGGCTGGGGGACCGGCCGGAGTTGCCCTCATCGCGAGCCTCGGAGCTGGCATTGGCGTGTCCTACCTAGCAGGAAAGGCCGGCGAGAAGGTCGACTTGGAAGCAACTGGCACTTACATTGCAAAGGCATGCAAGTCGGCAGCCGGGACCGCAGCCACCTTCACGCAAGCTCAGGTCGATTCGATCAAGGACATCTCCACTCTTAAGCCCTCGTAGCCCGCACTGAGCTGAACTGACGACCGGCGGTCCGTCAGTCGACATTACCCTGTCGTCCGCTTGTCGACTGCCCGTGGAGAGCATCGCCAGGATCTGAGTCCGAGCCAATCCATGACCCGCAGTTCGCCATTGAGTTTCGTCTTCCGGCAGCTAATCCTCGGATCGCTCCTTGAATCGACTGCGGGACGCACGACCGCGTTGGTCGCGGGCGAGATGTTGCGGGATTGCGAGACACAATATAGTGCAGGCCTCGCGTGAGTCCATCAGGGTGATCGCCTCGCCCTGCGCGCAAGGTCCGCACCGAGGCACGCACTTGTGAATCTCGACTACGACACGCTCGACATCCTGCGACATCGCAATCCGGCGTGGCGCTTCCTCCGGGCAGATCACGCACCCTTGGCAGCGGCCTTCCTGCACACCGCGTTCGTCCAGCCCAACAACCGCGTCCTTGCGGAGAGCGAGCTGGCCGAGGCCTTGGAGGACGAGCTGTTCAAGCTCCGGGAGCGACTCGGTCCCGAGTCGTTTCCCAGATCGGCGGTCGAGTACCTTGACGAGTGGGCCGATCCCGCGAAGGAATGGCTCCGCAAGTTCTACCCGCCGGACTCGGACGAGCCTCACTACGACCTGACTCCCGCGACGGAGAAGGCGATCACTTGGCTCGGCTCTCTCGCGCACCGGAAGTTTGTTGGCACGGAGTCGCGACTGCTGACGTTGGTCGATCTGCTCGAACAAATCAGGGCCGGCTCGGAAACCGACCCCGAGGAGCGCATCGCGGACCTGCGCCGGCGCAAGGCCGAGATCGAGTCCCAGATCGAGAGGATTCAGGCGGGCGAGCTACCGATGCTGGACGAGACGAAGATCCGGGATCGCTTCCAGCAATTCGTGCAGATGTCGCACGACTTGCTGGCCGACTTCCGCGAGGTGGAGCAGAATTTCCGCGCCTTGGATCGCGAGGTGCGCGAGCGCATCACGCTCTGGAAGGGACCCAAGAACGAACTGCTGGGCGAAATCATGGAGCGGCGCGACGCTATCGCTGATTCCGATCAAGGCCGCAGCTTCCAAGCGTTTTGGGATTTTCTGATGTCGAGCGAGCGGCGCGAGGAGCTGAGCGAGAACCTCCAGCGGGTGATGTCCCTGCCCGCCGTTTCGGACATGAACCCTGATTCCAGAATGCGACGGATCCACTACGACTGGCAAGACGCCGGGGAGCATACGCTGCGCACGGTCCGGCAGCTCTCCCAGCAACTGCGCCGCTTCGTCGACGACCGCGTATTCCTCGAGAACCGTCGGATCATGGATCTCTTGCAGAGCGTCGAGGAGAACGCCGTAGCGTTGCGGAACCGGCCTCCCGAAGGTACGGTGATGGAGGTCGACGGCCTCGCCGCAGAGTTCGGCTTGCCGTTCGAGCGCCCTTGGTTCAGCGCTCCCCGCAAGCCGGTGATCGCGGATGTGGAGTTGGAGGACGGGGACGAGGACCTCGACACCGCAGCGCTGTTCGCGCAGGTCGTGGTGGACAAGGAACGACTCGCCCGGCATGTGCGGCGAGCGCTTCAAGATCGCTCGCAGATCACGTTGCGCGAACTCTGCGCAACGCAACCGCTCGAGCAAGGCTTGGCGGAGTTGCTCGCATACTTGCAACTGTCGGTCGACGAGTTCCAAGCAACTGTCGACGAAGAGACGATCGAAGTCGTTTCGTGGCAGGGTGAAAGCGCGGGCGGCGCAGCCGTGACGCGGGCGGCACGGGTTCCGCGCGTAATCTTCGTCAGGTGAGCATGTCTAGCCAAACCGACGGCAAGTCCAGTTGGCCGGAAGGTCTGCCGAACCTAGTCATTCGATTGCTCAAGGGCATCGTCTACCGTGACGAGAGTCCGGAGGCGTGGAACGCGCTGATTAGCCTCCAGCGGGCCGTACGAGGCTACGTGGCGGTGCTGGGCCTCGAACTCGAGATCGACGAAGCGGAAGGCTACGCCTTCCTCCGGTCGCGGCCCGGGGGAGAGGTCGACGCTGACGAAAAGCTGCTACGCTTGATTCCCCGGCGTCCGCTGTCATACCAGACGAGCTTGCTACTCGCCCTGCTCCGCAAGAAGCTCGCCGAATTCGATGCGACCGGAGGCGAGACCCGGCTGATCCTCACTCGGGACGACGTGGCGGACATGCTGAGGGTCTTCCTACCCGATACTGCCAACGAAGCCAAGCTCATCGACCGGCTCGACAGCCCTCTCAACCAGATCGTCAGTCTCGGCTTTTTGCGCAAGCTGGGCGGCGGAACCGCGGATTCCCAGCCGCGCTACGAGATCCAGCGCATCCTCAAGGTCTTCGTGACCGCGGACCATCTGGACGAGCTGGACCAGAAGCTCGCGGAATATCGCGCCTACTACGAAGCGGAACAAGAGAAGTCCGCCGGGGGGTCCGATGATTGAGAGTCAGTTCGAGCTGGATCTAGCCGAAGCAGCCAGCATCGGATTCCGCCTGCACCGTCTGGAAGTGCTGAATTGGGGCACATTCGACAAGCGGGTGTGGACACTCGTCCTGGACGGCAAGAACCACCTGTTGACCGGCGATATCGGGACCGGAAAATCCACGCTGGTCGATGCCGTCTCCACGCTCTTGGTGCCGCCACACCGGGTGGCATACAACAAGGCCGCGGGAGCGAGCGCTCGGGAGCGGTCGCTCCGATCCTATGTGATGGGCCATTACCGCACGGAGCGCAGTTCGTATTCGGACACCGTTTCGAGGCCTGTGTCGCTTCGGGATCACAACAGCTATTCGGTCGTGCTAGGCGTGTTCAAGAATCCGGCCTACAACCAGACCGTCACGCTGGCCCAAGTCTTCTGGTCGGCGGATCCACACACGCAGCCGAAGCGGTTCTACGCGGCAAGCTTGGACGAGTTGTCCATCAGGGGGGACTTCGGGAGGTTCGGAACGGACATCCAGCAGCTCCGCAAGCGGCTCAGGAAGCGCGAAGTTGAACTCTGGGAATCCTTCCGTCCTTACGGCGCTTGGTTCCGTCGGCGGTTCAGGATTCAGAACGAGCAAGCATTGGATCTATTCCACCAGACCGTCTCGATGAAATCGGTCGGAAACCTTACGGACTTCGTCAGGAGCCACATGCTCGAGCCCTTCGACGCGGAAACAAGGATCGAGGCCTTGATCGGGCACTTCGACGACCTGAGCCGAGCCCATGAAGCAGTGATCAGGGCCAAACGTCAGATCAGGATGCTCGAACCCCTCGTCGCGAAATGCGGCCGCTATGCCGAGCACGATGCCGAGCTCGTCCAGATGGGGCGGAACCGGGAGGCACTTGGGCCGTACTTCGGCCGTGTGAAGATCCGACTCCTAGACGAGTACATCGACAGTCTCGGCGCGGAACTCGCTCGGAGCGGCGCACAGATCCAGCGACGGGAGAACCGCAGGCAGGAACTGCTTGCCGAAGTCGAGGAGCTCAAGGGTGCCATCCGCGAGAATGGCGGCGACCGGATCGAACGCCTCGCTAACGACATCGCCGGAGCGGAGCGGCTGCGGCGGCAGCGGGAATCGAAAGCTCGGCAGTATGCCGAACTGGTTCGCATGATCGATGGGCAAGTTCCGGCTAACGAAACGGAGTTTGACGAGCAGAGAGAGGGATTCGCTCAACTCCGGGAGACGCTGAAGGCGGACCGGGATCAGTTCCAGAACGACTTGACCGAGCGGTTGGTAGAGAAGAACCAGATTCGCGACAAGTTCGACAGCCTCGGGATCGAAATCGACAGCCTCAAGGCCCGTCGCACGAACATCCCGGCCAAGGAGATCGAGATGCGGAACCGGCTTTGCGAGGCGCTGGAGTTGGCCGAGGCCGACCTACCGTTCGTCGGGGAGTTGATTCGCGTGCGCGACGAGGAATCCGCTTGGGAAGGGCCGGCGGAGCGGCTGCTCCGCAACTTCGGCTTGTCGCTTCTCGTACGGGAGGAGCACTACCCGCGAGTCGCCGATTGGATAGACGAGACCGATCTGAACGGGCGCGTGGTCTATTTCCGGGCTCGCGAGAGGCCCGCGGAAGCATTCAAGGTGCATCCCGACTCGCTGGTCAGGAAGCTGTCAATCAAGTCCGAATCTGGATTCTACGACTGGTTGGAGGCCGAGGTGGCCCGTCGCTTCGACTTGGCTTGCTGTACGTCGCAGGAGCAGTTTCGCAGAGAACCGCATGCCATCACCCGAGCAGGCCAGATCAAGACTCGCGGCGAGCACCATGAAAAGGATGATCGCTACCGCATCGACGACCGCGGACGGTACGTTCTCGGCTGGACCAACGCGGCCAAGATCCAGGCACTGGAATCGGAACGAGCCGGTCTTGCGCAACGCCTTGACGACGTGGAAGCGCGAATCGCCGAGCTGCGGACATCCCAAGCCGGCATCGAGCGAAGGCTTGAGGCACTTTCGGGATTGGAAGAGTACCGCGATTACGAGGAACTCGATTGGCAGCCGCTCGCCGCCGAGATCGCTCGCCTGAATGACGAGAAGGAGCGTCTCGAAACCGCCTCGGAAGTGCTCCACGAACTCAATGCAAGCCTGGCTGCAGCGAAGAAGGCAGCCGAAGAGCTGGAAGCGGAACTGAAGGAGCGGCGAGACGAGCGGTCGAAGACGGAACAGCGTCAGACGGACGCCAAGGACCGGCGGGAATCGATCGAGGGCGAACTAGCGGGGGTGAACCTTGCAGCGCTGGAGCCTGCATTCAGGACGTTGAACCAACTGCGCGCCGAGATTCCAGGCGAGGATGCGGTGCGCTTGGACACGTGCGATGCCCGTGAACGGGAGTGCAGGGAGTGGATTGAAGCTCGCATCGACAAGCTGAACGGGGCCCGGGAGCAACTCCAAGGCCAGATCTTGGTGGCGATGAAGGATTTCAAGTCGGAGTTCTCTCTGGAGACATCCGAGATCGATGCGAGCGTGGAGGCCGCGCAAGAGTACCAAGACATGCTCCAGCGCTTGTCAGATGACGACCTGCCCCGATTCGAGGCGAAGTTCAAGCAGTTGCTGAACGAGAACACGATCCGCGAAGTGGCGAGCTTCCAGTCGCAGCTCGATCGCGAGCGCGAGACCATCAAGGAGCGGATCAGTCACATCAACGGGTCGCTGGCGGAGATTCAGTACAACAAGAACCGCTATATCAGGCTCGAGGCGGAGCCGACTCAGGATGCGGAGATCAGGGACTTTCGGAAGGATCTGAGGGCTTGCACCGAGGGAGCCCTGACAGGATCCGAAGACGATCAGTACTCGGAGAGAAAGTTCTTGGAAGTGGAGAAGATCATCGGGAGGCTGCGGGCGCGCGAAGACAAGACCGAGCTCGACCGGCGCTGGACAGCGAAGGTTACGGACGTGAGGAATTGGTTCGTGTTCGGGGCGAGCGAACGCTGGTGCGAGGATCACAGCGAATACGAGCATTACACCGACTCGAGCGGGAAGTCGGGCGGGCAGAAGGAAAAGCTGGCCTACACGATCCTCGCCGCGAGCCTCGCGTATCAGTTCGGTCTCGAGTGGGGCGCCGTGCGCTCGCGGTCGTTTCGCTTCGTCGTGATCGACGAGGCGTTCGGTCGCGGTTCGGACGAATCGGCGCGGTACGGCTTGAGCCTGTTCTCGAAGCTCAACCTGCAACTGCTGATCGTGACGCCGCTGCAGAAGACCCACATCATCGAGCCGTTCGTCGCGAGCGTGGGCTATGTTACGATCGAGGACGGTCGAGCCTCCCGGCTCCGCAACCTGTCGATCGAAGAATACCGCGAGGACAAGCGGCGACATCAGGGCGGGAGCGGGCCTGACGAGTCAGAGTCAACTGAGACCGAGAGCAGTGTCGAGAGTTCGGATCGCGAGCCTGTGGCTGTGGAATAATGAACAGAAGGGTACGGTAATCGAAAGTGGCACGTTCGCAGAAGTCGGATACCGACGTGTCGATGGTCAAGGCAGGTGCGTTGGATCTGCAAGACCCTCGCCTGCAATCCGTCTTGGAAGAAGTATCCACGATCATCTCGGTGGCACGAGGGTCGGCCGCTCGCTCGATAAATGCACTCATCACGGCATCCTACTGGCTAATCGGACGCCAAATCGTTGAGTTCAAGCAGTCCGGTGACGAACGTGCCGAGTACGGAACCGCACTCATCGAGAGACTTTCGGAAGAATTGACTCTTGAATTCGGGCGCGGGTTCTCCAGACAGAACCTCCAATTGATGCGGTCATTCTACCTCGCATACTCATCTATCGAGATTTGCCAGACAGCGTCTGGCGAGTCTTCATTAGCTGGGCAAGAGAGAATTTGCCAGACAGCGTCTGGCAAATTCGCAATTGCCGCGACTCAAGCACACATTGACGGACTTCTATCCGCTTTCCCGCTGCCTTGGTCCGCATACACCAAACTCCTCTCAGTCAAGAATGTGCGAGCCCGTGAGTTTTACGAAAAGGAGGCATTGCGCGAGGGCTGGACGATTCGCCAGATCGAGCGACAAATCAACTCGCAGTTTTACGAGCGGACTGCGCTATCGAAAAACAAAGCCGCGATGCTTGCACGGGGGAAAGAAACTCTGGATAAAGATTTAATGTTACCAGATGAGGAAATCAAGGATCCGTTTGTGCTTGAGTTCTTAGACCTCAAGGACGAATATTCCGAGAGCGATTTGCAAGAAGCGCTCATCGAACGCATGGCCGAATTTCTATTGGAACTCGGTAGCGATTTCTGTTATCTGAATGGACAGAAACGGTTGCGTATCGGAAATGAGTGGTTTAGTGTCGACTTGATATTCTTCCATCGTCGTCTCCAGTGCCTAGTGATTATTGACTTGAAGGTCGGCAAGTTCACTCACGCCGACGCTGGGAAAATGCATCTCTATCTCAATTACGCTCGTGAGCACTGGGTGCAAGACCATGAGAATCCGCCTGTCGGCCTGATCTTATGCGCGGAAAAGGATGAATCCGTAGCAAAGTATGCCCTTGAAGGTCTGCCCAATAAGGTGATGGCTGCAGAATATCGAACCACTCTGCCCGACGAGGACTCGCTGGCCGATGAGGTTGAGCGCGCACGCCAGCGAGTGAGCGAGCGCAACGGCCCGGAGCATCACGCGCCTACGCGCCGGCGATTTCGACCAGGGCAGTTCCGAAGGCTCCGGCGCATCGCGGATTCCCAAGTGCCCTCTTCCGGCGGATGATCGCGACACGCGATCCGTGTCTGGATCGCTCACGCTGCTCTCCGCTCATTCGAGACACGGTTGACCAAGCCATTCGTGTGCCTCCTGCGGCCAAGGTCATGGCGATGTTCGTGGAGTGCCGGAAGGCACTGCACCCTACGCCAAGGATGAACGTACGGTGACCAATCTACACCGCATGTGGAATCCGGTCACGGACCTCGCTGGACCGGATACCGCATCCCTGCCAAGCGGGCGTACCATTGATGCATTCCGGTCCCGGGAACTGCACTCGGGGGCTGTGCATCCAGACCGCGATGCCGCCCGCTGACCGCGCTGCCCGCGCCGAGAACCTGACCGACATGCCGGAGCCGAAGAAAACAACGCGCTGGACGGGCCCGCGAGAGATCCGGCGCCAGGTCGAACAACTCTGGGCGCGGGGCCTCGTCGCCGCCGACCTAGCGTCGGACGACCGGTTTTTCCCGAAGCGGCTCGTGCTGAGTGGACCGAATTCAAACGAGCTACGCGACCGATTCGGCGAAGCGCGGGACTGGAGTGCGGCGTTGCGTGCAGTCTCGCACTTACGTGTCGTGATGCGGGAGACTCGGCATCGTGTGCTGGGCACCAACCAAGTGCCCCGCGAAGTCTGGATCGACCGGGCCGAGGATGCCGCGACGCTGGCCGGCAAACGCAAGGAATTCGACGCCTTCCGCTCGATGGTCGAACAAACCCGTCGCCGGGAGCCCGCGCTGATCCCTTGGCTGGCCCGCAAGCCATTGAAGGGACTGGAGCATCGGGATCACTGGGAGACGCTACTCGATATCGTCGCCTGGCTCAAGGAGCACCCGCGACCAGGGATCTTTGTCCGTCAGATGGACGTGCCTCGAGCTCATACGAAATTCGTGGAAAAGCACAAGGCTGTGCTAGCGGAACTCTTCGACATAGCGTTACCGCCGGAGCAGATCGACGAGGAAGCAAGAGGTGCCAGAGGATTCGAGCGCCGTTACGGCTTCAAGGTCAAACCCGAGCGGGTCCGCTTCCGCATGCTCGACCCCGAGATGAGGATTCTGCCGTTGGACAGGGGCGCGGAAGAGCAAGACATCGCCTTGGACGGGGAGAGCTTCGTCCATCTGAACCCTCGAATCGAGAGAGTGTTAATCGTCGAGAACGAGATCAACTTCCTCTCCCTTCCGCCGATGGGGCGCACGATGGCCGTTTTCGGGGCCGGCTACGGCTTTGAGACCTTGGGGCGGGCGCGATGGATTACCCGTTGCAGCTTGCACTACTGGGGTGACATCGACACCCATGGATTCGCCATTCTCGACGAGCTGAGAAAGCACTTCGGACACGCAGAGTCGTTCCTCATGGATCGTGACACGTTCGTTGCGTTCAAGACTCTGTGGACCTCGGAGCGGTCGCCCGCCAATCGCGATCTAGACCGCCTCACGCCAAAGGAACTGACCCTGTACAACGACCTACGCGACAACAAGCTCGGGACTCGCCTGCGCCTCGAACAAGAACGCATCGGATTCGGCTGGATCGAGAATCGCTTGCGCGATTTGGAATCTAGCAAGGCGACCCCGGACTTCGGCGATGCCACGTGACCGCCCAAGGATGTCTAGCCTGCTGGCCACCGACGGGCGGCTCGTCGCACCTTCGCTCCAGTGCCGGTACGCCACCGGGAAAGGCTATCGAGCGCGTGCTCGGGTATCCTTGAGTCGATGAGACTCTGGATCGGACTGGCGTGCCTGACGGCCGCCTGCCTGCAGGCTGCCGACATCGGGCAGGCACCGCTGATCTTTCGCGAGGACTGGACCGCGACACCTCCCGCTATTCCGCTGTCGCAGGAAGACGTTGCGAACGAGAATCTCGAGGTTTCGATTCGCGGCCCCGGGCCTCCCCTCATCAAGAAGAGCTTCCATGACGCCCGGGATTGGGATCCGCACTATGTCTGGTCCGGGCTCGCCCAAGGCCCTTGGGCGGTCACCCTGGCGCTCGCTGACGGAGGCTTGATGGATCTTTCCGGCACGGCGACCGTGCGGTGGCGCACTCGCCAGTCGGGGTTCCGGGCACTCCGGGTCGTACTGGGCCTCGATGGAGATCGCTGGCTGGTGAGCGAAGCCGCAGACGGCGAATCGACTCATTGGCGTATCAGCGAAATCGATCTCACCGGAACGCGGTGGCGTCAACTGGATATCGAGACAGTGACCGAGAGTGCGTGGGTGGACGCACCGGACTTGAGCAAAGTGCGCTGGGTCGGCTTCACCGACCTGATGCGAGGCGGACGCAGTCGGGCTTGCTCGAGGTTGGACTGGATAGAAGTCTACGGCCAGCGCGTACCATCCGGGCCGATGCAAGTCTTTATCCTGTCCGGCCAGTCCAACATGGTCGGTTGGGGCAACAGCTTAGAACTCGAAAGCGTCGCGAGATTCGGCCATGACAAACGGCTGTTCATGTTTGAGGACGGCACTTGGAAACAGTTGAAGCCCCATCGGGATCCGTCCCAGCCCCAGCGCGAGAGATGGGGCATCCGGGAGTTCACGTTCGGCCCGGAGATCGGCTTCGCACACGCGTTGACTGCGGCATGGCCCGGCAAACAAATCGGCATCGTCAAGCAGGCCGTCGGAGGCACGGGAATCATGGCTTGGGATCCGGAATGGAACGAGCGCGACGCGGATATCACCGGCGATGCACACAAGGGACCGCTATACAAGAAGCTCCTCGGGAAGGCACTGGCCGCACGCGAGGCGGGCGACATTGAGTTTCGCGGACTCCTTTGGCTGCAAGGCGCGAAGGACATGCGCTCGCCTGTCGCCGCTGCCCGCTATGGCGAGAACTTCAAGCGCTTGGTCGACGCGTTGCGTCGGGATCTCGGGACTCCCGAGCTTCCCGTGCTGATCGGATCCTATCGGCAGGACGACATGCCGGACGACTTGGAAGGCATCGATCCCACGGACCGCGGCAGCGACCGGCAGCGACCCGGCACTTGGCAGGTGCTGCTCGCTCAATCGAGAGTGTCGGAGAGCATCTCCCGCTCAGCAACCGTGATCCTCCGGGACCTGCCCCGCCATCCGGAAAACGTCCACGCCAACACGGCAGGAATGCTGCAAGCCGGTCGCGCCTATGCCGAAGTCTTCTTGGAACGGTTCGTGCGCAACGACTAACGGCTGCTTGCGCGTGGCGACCGCAGCAAGCAATACCCGTGAATCCTGTACAATCTTGCCCAGTCGCATCGCATGACTCCCTCCGAGACTCGCTGGCGCAACAGCGTCAGTCGAAGAAAGGCGCTTGCTAGCTTCGCCGCATACCTGGCTGGTGGCCGCCTGCTGCCCGGACAGCAAGACCGCTTTCGCGACCATAGCCGGGTCGCGGGCTTGGACGAAATGCGCGATGTCTTCGACTTCGAGGCCGCCGCATACGAACGCTTGGACCGCGCTACCTACAACTACACCGCCCGCGGAGGTGGCAGCGAGTTCACGACCCGGCGCAATCGGGAGGCCTTCGACTGGGTGCAACTCGTGCCCCGCGCCGTCGGCCCGTCGAACCCGATCCAGACCGCATCCGAGGTTCTGGGCACGCCGATGCAGTTTCCAATCATGCTCGCGCCATCCGCCGCGCATGAGGTGCTGCACCCGGACAAGGAAGCTGCCACGTACGCCGGCTGCGCCAAGGCAGCCCGTACGCCGATGATCGTCAGCCACGTGGCCAGCATGCCTTTCCCCGAAATCGCGAAGGCGGACGGCGGACCGCTCTGGTTCCAGTTGTACCCGCGGGAAGAGTTGCAACAGAATCGCGAGCCGTGCGAAGCCGCGCAGGAAGCCGGGGCCCAAGCGATCGTCGTGACGGTTGACCAGCAGGCATCGTTCTACGACCGCAACTACCATGACCGCAACCTTTCGCTCCGCCCGCGCCGACCTACCCGCTATCGCGCGGAGACAGCGCGCTACCGATTCACCTCGGGACGGATGTGGTACGAGTGGAAGCTATTTGAAGGACTGCGAACGATGGTGGAGGTTCCGCTGGTAGTCAAGGGCCTCCTCACTGCCGAGGACGCGGTGCTCGCTGTCGAGCACGGCTTGGATGCCATCATCGTCTCCAACCACGGCGGACGCACCCTCGACTACACGCCATCGAGCCTCGAGGTGCTCCCGGAAATCGTCGACGCCGTGGCCGGCAGGGTGCCGGTGCTTGTCGATAGCGGATTCCGGACCGGCAGCGACGTACTCAAGGGCTTGGCGCTAGGGGCAGCGGCGGTGTGCCTCGGTCGCGTACCGCGATGGGGCCTCGGGGCGTTCGGGCCGCCCGGACTCGCGCGGATATTGGAAATTGTGCAGACCGAACTGGTCGAGTCCATGACCCGTTGCGGGACGCCCGAGCTCGCATCAATCGGGCCGTCCTTGGTGAGGACGGACTTCCCGTGAGCGCGAGCCGCTACAGCCGAAGGCGGGCCTTGGCCAGCTTCGCCGGCCTGCTGGCGGCGTCGCCGTGCATGCGAGCGCAGGGTGTGCGGCGGTCGATCGGCGAGCCGCCCGGACGGATAACGCCGATCGACGAGTTCGCCAACGTGCCCGAATTCGAGGAGATGGCGCGGCGCAGGCTGAACGCCGAGACGTTCGCGCGCATCGCGGGCGGTGACCGTCAGGCACTCGACCGGATCACGTTCCGCCCTCGCATGATGGTCAACACCTACGGACTGGACCTCACCCTAGACCTGTTCGGCCAGACCATGTTCGCGCCGATTCTCGTAGGTCCGGCGTCCCGTCAAAACAGGTTCCACCCGGACGGTGAACTTGCTACCGCGAAGGGCGCCACAGCGGCCAAAGCAGTGCTTGTGGCCGCGGAGCGGAGTGGCACGTCGCTTCAAGAATCCAGCGCCGTCGCTCCTGACGCATGGCGTCAGTTCTATCCGCGCGCCGATTTCGGCGGGTTGGTCGCCGGTGCCCAAGAGGCGGTGGCAGCGGGCTGCCCGGCGATCTGCCTCACGGTCGGAGACACCGGGCGCGGGCATGCACTGCGCAGCGGTCGAAATTGGTCGGCAGGCGCTCCAGCACGCTATGACTGGGATCAATTGGTCCGTCTGCAGGAATCCGCTGGCACGCGTCTAGTACTCAAAGGCATTATGGAACCGGACGACGCGGGCATGGCGGCCGAAAGCGGGCTCGCCGGGATCATCGCGTCGAACCACGGCACGGGGCGGTCGGCCGGGACAGCCGAACCGGTCAGCATGTTGCCGCGCATCGCCGAGGCTGTCGAGGGCCGCATTCCGATCTTGGTGGATGGCGGTTTTCGCACGGGCGGCGACGTGATCAAGGCCATCGCCTTGGGGGCGACGGGAGTGCTGCTGTGCCGGCCTGTCCTCTGGGGCCTTTCCGCCTACGGTGCCGCCGGGGTTCAGAAGGTCGTCGAAATGCTGCAGACCGAGATGGCCAAGGACATGGTGCAAATTGGCGCCGTCAACCTAGCGGCGATCCGCCGAGACCACGTGCGCGTCCATAGCCGCTGACCGTCTTCGCAACGCTTCATTCCGCGTCAGGGTTCGGCACGGGCGGCTGGGCGCCGACCTCGGCACGCCACGCGTTGAGCCGGTCCAGAAGTTCCCGGGCCTTCTCGGGCATCGTCTCCGCCAGGTTCCGCTCCTCCCCGACATCTTGGGCAAGATCGTAGAGCTCCACGCGGTCATCCTCGTAGAAATGCACGAGCCGCAAGTCGCCGTCGCGGATCGCCGAGTACGGAGTCGCTCCCCCGTTGTGGTAGTGCGGGTAATGCCAGTACAGCGTGTCGCGGCTGAGGTCGAGGTCCGGGTTCCGCAGCAGTGCGGCCAAGCTGACTCCATCGACCCGTTGATTATGGTCGGAATCTCCGGCGACCCCGGCGATTTCGAGCACGGTGGGATAAACATCCACGGTGATGACGGGCGTGTCACTGACCGCGCCGCTCGGCGTCACGCCGGGCCAGTAGTAGATCGTCGGCGTGCGCACGCCGCCTTCGTAGGGCGAACCCTTGCCTGCTCGAAGCGGATCGTTCTCGGTCGGGTTGCCCATCCGTCCGTCGGGCCCCTTGCGGTCCAACCCGCCGTTGTCGCCGGTGAACACGATCACGGTTCGCTCGGCGATGCCGAGTTCCTCGAGTCTTTCCCGAAGACGGCCGACGCTACGGTCCAAAGCGGCCAGCATGCCCGCGTAGGCCGGGTTACGGTGCCTCTTCTCCGGATCTGAGAGCGACTCGAAACGCGCCTGGTCCTCGGGCTTGGCCTGAATCGGCGTATGCACCGTGTAGTACGGGAAGTAAAGCAGAAACGGCTCGTCGCGAAAATCGTCCAAGATCTGCAAAGCCTCGTCGGTGAGTCGATCAGTCAAGTAGTCTCCTTCCCGCCCGCCCTCAGGAAGCGGAGAGACCCGGTTGCGATCGGTGCGCTCGTACGGATGGAAGTAGCTTCCGGGGGCACCCCATTCGTTCCCGCCGATATTGCGCTCGAATCCATGGCGCTCCGGAGCGAAATCCATCATCACTTCCGGTTCGTATCGCGGCATGAGATGCCACTTCCCGACATGGGCCGTGCGGTAGCCCTCCGCCCCCAAGGCCTCGGCCAGCGACGTGTGACGGTGCTCGAGCTTCATCGTCCAGTCCGGAGGACTGAGTTTGGCGCGGGGGCGCTGGTGACCGGGGATCCAATCGGTGACGTTCGTCCGGCCGGGATACATGCCTGTCATCAGGGCGGCCCGGGTGGGAGAGCACACGGTGCATGCGGCGTAACCATGCGTGAACCGCACGCCGTCAGCGGCCAGCTGATCGATGTTCGGGGTCTCGTAGTAGTCGCTACCGAAGCAGCCGAGGTCGGTCCAGCCGAGATCGTCCACTAGCAGGATCAGGAAGTTGGGCGGGGAAGCTTCGATTCCGTCAGTGGAGGATCCCGTGCATCCGGCCAGGGAAATCGCGACAGCGAAGGCTGCGAGGTAGCGCATGGAGCGATTCTACCGACATCGGTCGCGTGTATCTGCGACAATGAGAGAGTCGCATGAGGAGTTGCAGTGCAATGCGGCAGGTTGGGTGATGACGACTCGGGTGCGTAGGGTCGCCAGCGCAGGCTTGATCGGCATGGGCTTGGTCGCCCTAACGGGGGCCATAGCGGTGTATGCGGTCAGCTTGCATATCGAACGCGCGGCGAGCGCGCACCTGTACGAAGACCTCGCGAGCCTGCCGCGACGCGATGTCGGCTTGGTCCTGGGCACCTCCCGATTCTCGACCGACGGCCTGAACGAGTTCTACACGGCTCGCATCGAAGCTGCCGCGGCCCTCTACCACGACCGGAAGATCGATCACATCATCGTGTCCGGCTCGAATCCGAGCCGGTACTACAACGAGCCCGTGGTCATGAAGCGCGATCTAGTCGAACTGGATGTACCCGAGGCCTGCATCACCGAGGATCGCGGCGGCCTGCGAACACTCGATTCGATCGTGCGCGCCGACAGAGTGATGGGCCAGAAATCGTTCACCGTGGTGTCGCAGCGCTTCCATGCCGCGCGAGCCGTGTACATAGGCAAGCACTTCGGGCTCGATGTCACGGCGTTCTGCGCCAAGGATCCGGCGGGTCTGTCCCATTTGGGGGCGTACCTCCGCGAGTACGGCGCCCGGTTCAAGGCGATGCTCGACCTGACGGTGCTGGACACCCAGCCGACGTATCTAGGCAAGCCCATCGAGATTCAGTTGCAGCCGCATCGCGATCAAGTCCTGAGAGCGGATTGAGACTGCCCCCGACGGGGATGCCGCGCGAGGCCGGTGACCGGCCGCGCGGGATCGATCCGGTCGGCGACCGCGCCCGAAGGTGCGCTCGAACCGCGCCCCGGAAACACACCGGCCACCCCCGCGTCCCGCGCTCCAAGTCGGCGCTCGGCAGGCTGCGGCTCGCAACGCGGTCAATACTCGCGGAACTCCTCGAACCAGTTCAGCACGATCCGAATGCCAGGTTCCGGCTCGTCCCCCGCCCGGCCGACGACGACAAAGTTGCCGTCCGGGCCGACATCGTAGGTCGGGTAGCGGCGCATCCCCAAGAGGCTTTCGCGCGAGAAGAGCGAGACCGGTGCATCATGCTGGAACGCTTCCTTGGTTTTCACAGGCACCGCGAACAAGGTATCGTCGCGATGGTAGTACAGCTCGTCACCGGCGTGGCTCCAGCGTGCCAAGCGGCCGCCATTCGCGGAGATCTGCCATCGCTGCGCCGGGTCGGCGAATTGCCGCACGTAAACCTCGAAGTCTCCAGACTCGTTGCTCTCGTAGGCGACGAAACGGCCATCCGGGGAAAACACTGCGTCGTCAACGATGTATGGCTGTTCAGGGAGAAACGGTCGCGACTCCCAAGCGTCACCGACCCGCTCTAGGTACGAGATCGAGGTCGGGGCCGTGCGGAGACGCCGCACCAAGTCCTGCAACCCGCCCGCGGATGCGCCATCCGGCCCTCCGGGCGTCTGGCCGGAGTTGGGCCCGTGACGCTGCTGGTAGAGGATGTACCGACCGTCCCGGGACCAGTCCAAGGGAGTGAACGGGCCGTCCTGCTGGGCATGGATCACAGTCGCCGTGGTACCACCGCCGACCGTGACGAGTTTCAACTCCGCAGAGCCGCGCAGGGTAAATGCGACGCTGCGGCCGTCCGGCGACCAGATCGCTCCGCTCTCCAGTTCGCTATCGAAAGTGACGCGGTTCAAGACCGGCCGGTCAGCCTCGTGGGCCCAGAGATCGTAATCGCGGCCCGTGCCTCCCGACGCCAAGACTCTGCGACCCGCCGGAGACACGCGCGGCCCGGCGATCCAAGGCTGCTCCCTGCCAATCGACCCGACCACCCGGCCGCGGCGGTCGACCCAGACCAGGCGCTTCGGATCCACGGACGAATTGTCGGTGTACACCAGGGTCCCGTCGGTAGACACGGAGGGCGCGCTCCCGTTCGGCGCGGCGATGAACGCGCTGCCGCTGGTCTCCAATGTGTCCGGCGAGAAGTCCACTGCCCAGATGGCTGCGCTCATCTCGGCGGGCTGGTAGAGCAGGTGGCCGCTCGGCGCGTAACTCGGTGCGTGGCCTTCGACCAACTGCACGGGCTCGCCCACTTGGTCACCATCCATGCGTCGCGCCACGACGACGCTGCCCTCGGCATTGCGCTCGGAATACAAGAGGATCTGGCCGCCGTCGGATGTTGCCACGAACGAAGGGCTGGTCACGATCACGCGACGGCGCCGACTGTCGCCGAACAGCGGTTGCGGAGCCCCTCCCAAAGCCGAGACGCGCAAGGGCGGGCCGATGGCCGGCACATAGGCGATCGCCTGGCCGTCGGCCGTCCAAGCCGCGCCCGCCAACGGCAGTCCGGATTCCTCGACAAGCAACGTGACCGCCAGCCCGCGCAACGCGACTTTGCCGATCCCCGCGCTGGAGGCGAACCCGATCGAGTTGCTGTCTGGAGACCAGAAGACCTGCCGCGCGCCGGTCACGCCTTCGACCTCAATCGGTTCGTGCCGGTCGAGAGACTGCAGCCACATGGACCCGCGTGAACCGGTGGTTGTGAACGCGATGTGACGACCGTCGGGAGATATCGCCGCCATACGCACTCTCTGCTCGCGCAACAGGCTGGGAGCTGGCCGCAAGGTGAAGCGCCGCAGCTGGGGACGCTCCTCAGGGGCGCCTGTGGGCAATAGCAGGCCCACAGACAGCGTGGCCGCGAGCGCGGCGGCGACAAGTGCCGCGCGGACTCCCCGGCTGGCGAGAGCGAGTCGCGACCTGGTGGCGGCGGGATCTCCGCTCTTGGTCGCTACCGTGCCCTGGTCGCGCGCGGTTGGAGGCGCGGGGCCAGCCCGGTCCGCCTCTGCAACCTGGGTCTGCCCCTCGATCCGCTGCACCGTTGTCCGCCCCGAAGCGGATCGCTGCTGCAGCCGATCGAGGTCGACTACCAGCTCGCGAGCGTCCTGATAGCGCTCGCCGGGATCCTTCGCCAGGCACTTGTCGACGATCCACTCGAGTTCCATCGGCACGCGCGAGCGCAAGGACGTGATCGGCTCTGGCTCTTCGTTCAGAATGCTGTAGAGAACCGCTTGGTCGTAGTGCCCCTTGAACGGAAGCTCGCCGGTGACGGCCTCGTAGATCACGACGCCCAGCGACCAGAGATCGCTCGGCGGCCCGACCGTCTCGCCAAGCGACTGCTCGGGGGACATGTAAGCGGTCGTGCCCATGCGCGTGTCGACCTTGGTGAGCTTCGACGCTCCCGACACTTGGGCCAAACCGAAATCCATCAGGGTGACGGCCGACCGTCCCTTGCGGTCTTCGCCCAGCATGATGTTGGAAGGCTTGATGTCGCGATGCACGACTCCCGCCGCGTGCGCGGCGGCCAAGCCCTCCGCTGCCTGCTTGGCGATCTCGTAGGCCTCCTCGAGCGGCAGCGGCCCCTTGCGGATGCGGTCTTCTAGCGACTCGCCCTCCAGAAAGGCCATCGACAGGAAGGTAGCCCCGTCCGCCTCGTCAATCTCGTAAACGGTGCAGATATTGGGATGGTCGAGGGCGGCGGCGGCTTGGGCCTCTCGCAGGAACCGGTCGGCATGCTCTCCGGTGCCGGTCAGTTCGCGCGAGAGGAACTTGAGGGCGACAGTGCGCTTGAGGCGAGTGTCCTCGGCCTTGTAGACTGCCCCCATGCCCCCTTCGCCCAGCAACTCGAGGACACGGTAGTGCGATACGACCCTGTCCGTCATGCCATCAAGGGGCCCAACTCATTCTGGCGCGGATGCCCCTTGGAGAGTTACCCGAACCCGTCACGCGGCCAGACACAATATACCCATGGCCGAGCTCAAGACGAAACAGACAGACGCTAGCGCGCGCGATTTCGTTGCAGCCATTCCGGACCCCGCGCGGCGCCGGGACTGCATGGACCTGCTGCGAATCATGGAGGAAATCGCCGGCGAGCCGCCCCGCATGTGGGGCTCGAGCATCGTCGGCTTCGGGACATACGACTACCGCTATGCAAGCGGACGGACGGGGACTTGGTTTCGGGCCGGATTCTCGCCCCGCAAGCAGGCGCTGACGCTCTATCTGATGCTGGACTTGGATGCCTGCGCCGAGCGGCTGGACGCGCTGGGCAGGCACAAGCGCGGAAAGTCCTGCGTGTACGTTCGCGGACTCGCTGACATCGATCTCGAAGTGCTCAAAGGCCTCGTTCGCGATTCGTGCGATCAGGCCTCGCCCAAATCCTGCGGCGGAAGCCGGTAGCCGAGCGCCGAAGCGCGCCTGGCGCGACGGTTACACTGGGAAGTCGAGCCGACGGGTGCCCTCCCGACTGCTCGCGATCGCACATGCGTGTCGGGGTCGACAGCGGCGGCACGTTCACTGACTTCATCGCGTGGGACGGTCGGAGCCTGCGCAGCGCCAAGGTCCGGTCGACCCCCGAAAATCCGGCCCTCGCCATACTCGAAGGCGTCCGTTCGTTTCCCGCGTCCGAGGTGATTCACGGTTCGACCGTGGCCACGAACGCCCTGCTCCAAAGGCTCGGCGCCCGCACCGCCTTCGTCACGACGCACGGATTCGAGGACATCCTCGAGCTGGCCCGCCAGAATCGGGCGAATCTCTACGACTGGACGCCGCCGCCGCGCCGCGGCTTGGTGGCGGACGGCAAGAAATTCGGAGTGGCCGAGCGGACCCTGCACGATGGCTCGGTGCTCGAGCCGCTGCTAGATGCGGAAGTCGCGAACCTCGTCGCGCGAGTCGGCGAGGCCGACGCCGTGGCGGTCTGCCTGCTGCACAGCTACGCCAATCCCGAGCACGAACGGCGCATCGGCGCGGCATTGCGCAGGGCCGGCTACGCGGTCTCGCTGTCCAGCGAACTCCTGCCCGAGTACCGGGAGTACGAACGTGCCGCGACCACGGTGGTGAACGCGTACGTCTCGCCCCTGATGCAAGGGTACATCCGGTCGCTGCAGGCCAGCCTGCCGGGCGTCGGCCTGCGAGTATTCCAGTCGAACGGGGGCTCTATTTCGGCGGACGAAGCATCCGACGAGGCCGTGCGAACGGTGCTGTCGGGCCCTGCGGGAGGCTTGGTCGGAGCCGCCGCGGTTGCCGCGCAACTGGGCATCGACCGCTTCATCACGTTCGACATGGGCGGCACCTCAACCGATGTATCGCTATACGACGGCGAGCCCGCGTACACCACCGAAGGCACGGCTGGCGGGCTGCCCGTGCGGGTGCCGATGCTAGACATCGAGAGCATCGGAGCGGGCGGTGGATCCATCGCCTTCTTCGACGAAGGCTCCGCGCTGCGGGTCGGGCCGCGGTCCGCCGGAGCCGTGCCCGGACCCGTTTGCTACGGATCCGGCACCGAGTTGACCGTGACCGACGCGAACCTGCTCCTCGGCCGGATCGAATCCGGATCGTTCCTGGAAGGCACGATTCGACTGGATGTCGAGCGGACGCGCGAGGTCGCGAGAGCGGCCGCGGCAAGGGCTGGCGTGAGCGTCGAGGACCTCGCGCTAGCGATCGTTCGCGCGGTCAACGCCAAGATGGAGCGAGCCATCCGTTCCGTTTCCATGGAGCGCGGCCACGATCCGCGCGACTACGCGATGATCTGCTTCGGAGGCGCCGGTCCGCTGCATGCCTGCCAGCTAGCCGAGAACTTGGGGATCGGCCGCGTGGTCGTGCCTGCCCACGCGGGCGTGTTGTCGGCACTTGGCATGCTCGTAGCCGATTGCGTCCGCGATTACTCGCGGAGCGTCCTGAATCAAGACCGGGCCGCGGCCTTCGCGGATCTGGAGGCGACCGCGCGCCGAGAGATGCGCGACCAAGGTTATGCGGACATGATGATCGTCCGTTCGCTCGACATGCGCTACGAAGGTCAGTCGTACGAACTTAACGTTGCGGAATCCCGGGCGAGCGACTTCGACAGCGCACACGAGCGCCGCTACGGTTACCGCCATGCCGGACGCGCGACGGAAGCGGTCACGGCCCGCGTCAAGGCCATCGGCAAGACCACCGATTCCGAGCGGCCGGATCTAGCGTCGCAGTCCGATCAGCCTCGATTCGCGAGCATCCACGTTCCGAACGGCTGGCAGGTGCAGACGGCCGCGGGAGACAACACGATCCTGCACCGAGTCAGCTGACCGGTGCCCCGGTTCGCACGGTTCGCTCCAAATCGCGGACAGCCTCCTCCAACTCCCTGGCGAGCGGCCCGCCATCGGCCGCGACGATCGCGTCTGTCATCGCTCGGTAATACCAGAGCGTGCCGTCGCGTCCCCCATGGAACCGAGCCCACACCGCGGATCCGGTCTCGCGGTAGGCTGCAACGAGCGAGCGGGCATTGTGCAGCTTGTCCGCGGTAAGCACGAGCAGAGCGGATGGCGAGAGCTTCGCTACCCGGCGAACGGAGGCGGACTTACGGTCTCGCCATGATTGACCGGCCGAGCGGTCCTCGGTGCATTCTTCCACGGCTCGGGCCACGCGCGAGCCGAACTGCCGGCGGATGAGCCGGGCCGTAGCCGCGCCGCCTTGGTCTTCGACGGCATCGTGCAACAGGGCGGCGATGCACTCGTCCTCGTCACCGCCTGCCTCCATCACCAATGCGGCTACGCCTAGCAAGTGGGACAGGTAGGGGTTGCCGTTGCCCTTGCGGCGTTGGCCGCGGTGCAATCGGGTAGCAAGAGCCAGCGCCTCGCAGAATCGGTCGCTCATCGGCAGTCAATCTACAATTCCAGTATGCACCTGACACGACGCCAGTGGACATCGGGAATCGCTCTCGCCGCTTTCGGTTGCAGCGCGGCCGAAGACTCCGATTCCGCGGGAACATCGACGAATTCCAAGTCCGGGGAATTGCCTCGGCACATCATCGACCTGCACTGCGACACGCCGATGCTTTTCCGGGACGGTTCGTATGACATCGGCGTCCGCAACACGGTCGGCGAAGTCGATATCCCCCGAATGCGCGAAGGAGGCGTCACCGCGTTGTTCTTCTCGGTGTACACCAGCGCCACGCGCAACACCGAACTGCAGGCCGTGCAGGAGGCTCTGGAAATCATCGACGCGGTACGGATCGCGGTGCAGCGGCATCCGGACGATCTCGTCTTGGCGACCTCCGCTGCGGAGATCGAGGCGGCGCGGGCGGCGAACAGGATCGCGATCCTGATCGGAGTCGAAGGCGGCCACATGATCAACTCCTCGCTGGCCGTGTTGCGGTCGCTGTATCGACTCGGCGGACGGTACCTCACCCTCACTCATTCCAAAGACACCCCTTGGGCCGGGTCGTCCGGGAGCGAAGGCAATGCCGGTCTCTCCGAGTTCGGTCGGGAGGTAATCGCGGAAATGAACCGACTCGGCATGATGGTGGACGTTTCGCACGTGTCGGATCAGACCTTCTGGGACGTCATCGAGACATCTAGCGCACCGGTGATCGCCTCGCATTCCTCGGCTCGCGCCGTGGCTTCGTCAGCCCGCAACATGACCGACGAAATGATCCGCGCGACCGCGGACAAGGGCGGAGTCGTCCATATCAACTACTACAACGCGTTCCTTGACGACGATTACGTCGAACGCAGGAGTGCGTGGCGCGCCGCGAACTCCGGCAGCGCCGGAGCGAACGCTCCTCAGGCGGGTACCAAGGCACTCCTCGAGGCTATTGGCAGGACCTCGTTGGACACGCTGCTAGACCACTTCGAGCACGTCATCCGGGTGGGCGGGATCGAATCCGCTGGTCTCGGATCCGACTTCGACGGGGTCGACGGAGAACTGCCAGAGGGCGTCGAGGACATATCGAAGCTCCAGAACATCGTGGCGGGCCTATCCGGACGCGGCTATGGAAGTGCAGACATCGACAAGATCCTGGGCGAGAATTCGTTGCGCGTCTTCCGCGCGGTGGAATCTGCCAAGCGCACGTAGAGGCGCATCGCATTCCAAGCAGGCATATCGGCAGCGCCCGTGTCCGGGAATTCCGGAAACGGCAGCGAAACGGACGCAGATGCCGGTTGCGACAGCGATCCCTGTTGCTTGGCCACCGCTATCTGACCGGGCAACGCTCCAAGGCCAGGTCGGTTGCCCTCTGTCGGCCCGGCGGCCGGGTCACTCCTCGCCGCACTCCAACCGGAGGGTCGGACCGTCACACCACATTCGCGGGGTTCGACAACGACCCGATTGCCGCCACGTGGATCGAACAGACATCTCCGGGCCGGAGTGCCGCGTCCTGCTCGACGATGATTCCGGTTCCCGTCAGGATCACTGTCGGCGTCGGTACGGCGTTGCTCTTGGTCAGATGCTCGACCAGTTCCTCGAATGTGCGCCGCAATTTGGAAGTGGAGACGGATCCGTGAAACGTCGTAGCCTTCCCGCGCCGGATCGTGCAAGTCATCTCCAGCGAGTAGGGATCGGGAATCACGTCAGGGGTCACAAGTACGGGGCCAAGCGAGCAGCACGCGTTGTAGACCTTCGACTGCGGCAGGTAGAGCGCGTTCTCCCGCTCAATGTCCCAAGCCGAAACATCGTTCCCCAGCGTGTATGCCAGGATGCGGCCGCTTGACCCGATCACGATGCCCAATTCGGGTTCGGGAGCGGTAAAGGTAGAGTCGGATCGGATGCCGATGGTCTCGTCAGGGCCGACGCAAACGCGGGCGGTCCCTTTGAAGAAGATCTCGGGGCGATTCTCGGGCTTATGCACGTACGAGTACATGCCGTCCCTAGTTCCAAGCTCTCCGTCACGGAAGTCCGCACTCGGAGCGTAAGTGCAACCGCATGCCCAGACCTCCTCCGGCCGCAAGGGGATGACAGGATCTGCGGAATCGACGAGTTCCCCGCCCTGTGCCGCGGCGATGTCTGCCAGCGAGGTTCCCGAGGCGTCAGCCTCGACCAGCAACTCATTCATGGTCGTGCCGCGCAGCACGCGGTACCCGCCATCCTGCTGTATGGCGGCGCGGTCTTCGCCATCCCGGCGTACTTGAGTGAGCTTCATGCCAAGCCTCCCGTCGAGACTCCATGGTGGCACAACCCCGCCCCGCACCGGCGCGGCGCGACCGCCCGGGTCAGTGCGGTCGCGAGAGCTTGCGCGAATCAAGCCGGCGATGTCGCGACGGCGGTCTCGACGTTGACACCGCCATAAGGCAGCGGTTCCGGGACTCGCGCGAATTCGGCAACGGCCTCGTAGAGTGGATCGAAATCCTTAGCGAGGTTGCCGATCAGGCAATCTGTCAGATCTCCCCGCAGGTGGGGATGCTTCTTGAGCATGGTCCGAAAGGTGAAGTCGTCGTCATAGAAGGCGTAGACCAGCTTGCGCATCGCTTCGACGCCCCGGCACAGATCCGCGCCGTATTCCGCGAACCGGGACGCGCTCACGTCGCCCATGGAGAGGGCCGCGTCCACCGCGGCCGCGGAGCGTTCCCCGCTTACCAAGGCCAGGAGCACGCCCGACGAAAAAACGGGGTCCAAGAACGTGAATGCATCTCCCGCCAAGACAAGTCCGTCAGCGGCGCAGTACCGCGAGCGGTACGAGTATTCGGCGGTGACCTGCACGCGGTCGCAACGATGTCCGCTGGCCACGTGGCTGGCAATCCAAGGATTCTGCTGGATCTCGCGGTCCAGGATCGTCTCGAGGTCCTTGCCGTCCCGGTAGAGGTAGTCCCGGTCCGCGACGACTCCCAGGCTAACGAGGTCATCGTGCAGCGGGATGTACCAGAACCAGCCCTTGCGGGGGATATACGCGACGGTCGTGGCACCCTCGTCAATGCCCTCGTCCCGCTTCGCCCCGCGGTAATAGGTCCAGATGGCGACCTTGTTCAGATGCGGGTCCGGAACCACCCAGCCCAGTTGCGTCGCGGCGAAACCGTGCCGGCCTCCGCAGTCGATCGTCACGGGAGCGCGCAACGGAATCGTCTCGCCATCCCGCTCCACCAACAGGCCTTCGCAACGGTCGCCATCCATGAGCAGCCGCTTGACCGTCGCTCCCATCATGACTTGAGCGCCCTTCTCGCGCGCGTTGTCGAGCATCATCCGGTCGAAGTCGCTTCGCAGCACCTGCCACGTCTGCGAGGCGGGGTGGTCGAGATGCCGCTGGAAGTAGAACGGCACCGAGATCCGGCCGTCGGTCGAGGCGAACTGAACGCTGTACTTCTTCACGAACCGGGAAGCCTGCAGTTTCTCCACCATCCCGATCCGCTTCAAGGGGAAGTAGCAAAACGGAATGAGGGATTCGCCAACCTTGTACCGGGGAAACTGCTCGCGCTCGACCACGAGCACCCGGCGCCCCTTCTCCGCCAGCACCGCTGCCGCCGTGCAGCCGGCCGGCCCGGCCCCCAGAATCAGAACTTCGCAATCGCGCGCCCGCCCGTCGCCGTCTGGCGTTGCGCCCCGTCTGTCGCGACCGTTCTCATGCATATCGAATGTTCGTGTGCTCGGGCAGGAAGAACGCGTGCAGGAGCCGATCCACTTGCAGCAGCCCGTCGCGGGTCAACTCGATTCGCTCGCGGTCAAACTCCAGCAAGCCATGGTCTCGAAACAGCCCAAGTTCAGCGCCCCATCGCTCCGTGACATCGACCCCGAAGCGATCTCGAAACGGGCGCGTTTCCAAGCGCCCGAGCTTCAGCTTGAGCACGAACTGCCGGATCATCGCCTCTTGGTCACTGATCGGCAGGGCTCGGTAAACGGGCAACGCACCTTGGCCGACGAGATCGGTGTAGGGCTGGATGTGGGGATGGTTTTGGTAGTGGATTCCGTCCAGATACCCGAATGACGAGACTCCCAAGGCGAGCATGTCGGCGCCGTCCCACAGCTGGTCGCGGTAGACGAAGCGGATCCGAGCCGAGTCCTTCACCGCGGTGTACGCGCTTCCGATGTAGTAGCCGTTCGCCTCGAACGTCTCGAAGGCTTCTTGCGTCCAGTGCCGCTTGGTCGGCCAGTCGGCTACCGGAGCGGGCAAGCCCTCATCGCGCATCCCCTTGTAAATGGTGGTGTTGAACGGAATCTCCATCTGATAGACCGTGACCGCTTCGGGGGCCAGTCGCACGGTCTCCGCAACGCTCCGCGGCCAGGTGGCATCGGTTTCGCCGATCATGCCGGCGATCAGATCCAGATTCACCTGCTCGAATCCGGTGCGCCCGAGCCATTCCCAGACTCGGTAGATCTCTTTCGACCGGTGCGCCCGATTGTTCCCCGCAAGGATGTCGTCGTCGAAGTTCTCGACACCTAGGCTGAGCCGATTCACGCCGAAGCCCCGGATCGCTTCCAGCTTGGACTGGGTCAGCGTCCCGGGCTCGCACTCGAACGCTACCTCGTCCGCGGAATGCCAGGGCAGCGCGGATCGCAAGCCGTCCATCAAACGAACCAGTTGCTTGCTCGAGAGGTACGAAGGCGTGCCCCCTCCGAAATAGACGAACGCCAGCTCCCGTCCCTCGAGAAAGGGCTGGCGACCGAGCATCTGCGCCTCGCGGATCACCGCGTCCAGGTACTGTTCGATCTCGCTGTGGCTCTTGTCCGTGTAAACGCGGAAGTAACAGAAGTCGCAGCGCTTGCGGCAGAAGGGGAGGTGGACGTACAGGCCCAGCGGCGTACGGGAGTTTCCGGGGCGGCCCAGGCGGTCCACGGCACGCGCTTCCCCGCCCTTCTCCCAGACCGAGAACGGAGGGTAGTTCGCGACGAAGTAGTTGCCAGCCTCGGTGACCGAGTCCCCGGCAAGCACTTTCAATGGATCCGCGACTGGTGGCATGGCATCTTCTGGCCGGTCACTCGGTTCTCATGTTTGCACAGTCATTGAGCGGCAGGCGATGCAGGCGCGAGCGATGCTCTCGCGATGTCATTCCAGAAGGTCTGTCGGGCAGCCACCCGAGGCGCTCGGGTCAGCACGGGCGATGTATGCCCCGACCTGCTCGGCGAGCAGTTCCAAGGGTAGCGGGCCGTTACGCAGCACCGCGTCGTGGAAGTCGCGCACGTCAAACGCCGCGCCGTAGGCGCGACAGGCCTCCGCTTTCAGTTCCAAGATCTTGAGCTGACCGATCTTGTACGCCAGCGCTTGGCCGGGCCACGCGATGTAGCGGTCGACTTCGCTCGGGTCCCCGAGGTAATCGATCGCGCGCTGCCGCGTCCACCCCATCGCGTGCAGCCCGGTGTCGACCACCAGCCGGCGCGCGCGGAATCGCTCGCTCTCGAGTGCCCCGAAGCGGCTCGGAGCGTCGTCGTAGACCCCGAGTTCCTCGCCCAAGGTTTCCGCGTAGAGCGCCCAGCCTTCGACGTAAGCGGTCGAGCGATAAATCTTGCGGAACTCCGGCAAGCCCGCGAGTTCCAGCTGCGTGGCGATCTGGAGGTGGTGCCCCGGATTGGTCTCGTGGAGCACGAGAGCAGGCTTGTCGAAGCGCGATTGCTCTTGCGGCCTGTAGGCCTTGAGATTGAACCAACCCGGTCGCGTCCCGTCGACTGACGGCGCGTTGTAATTCGATGCCGACATCGCTTCGCGATCCGGGGGAATGGCGCGGATCCCGAACGGGTGACGCGGCAGCTTGTGGAAGAACCGGGTCAGACCTGGGGAGACCCTCAGGGCCAAGTCGCGATGGTAGGCCAGCATCGTCTCCTTGTCTTGGAACAAGTAGCGCGGATCCGTGGTCAGATGCCGCTCGTACGCGTCCGCGCCCTCCTCGAATCCGGCTTCCCGCGCGATCCGATCCATCTGCCCGTCGATCCGTTCGACCTCCCGCAGTCCAATCTCGTGGATTTCGCGAGGGCTCAGCGGCAGCGTAGTGTGATAGCGAATGAAGAAGCGGTAGATCGCGTCGCCGCCCTCGAGACCGGTGACGGCAATGCCGGGACGGGCCCGCGGCTCGTATTCCTGGATCAAGAAGTCCTTCAGCGTGTTCCACGCAGGCCGGAACGCATCCCGATAGAGTCGCCGGGCCTCGGCTGCCAGCTCCCGCTGGCGATCCTCGGGAATGGTCGCGGGGAAGTCGCTGAACGACTGCAGCAACGCAGAGTCCGCGGCATCCGGCTTCGACTGGGCTTCCAGCTGCGCGATTACGGCGTCAACGACCAGCTTCGGCTGCAGGACGCCGGCCTCGAGAGCCTCGCGAAGCGCGGACACGCTCTGTTCGATATAGGCGGGTAGCGCTCGCAGGCGCACGAGCATGTTCTCGTAGTCGGTCTCCGTCCGGGCCGGCATTTCGCGCATGGTCAGGAACACCACGGTGTGGAGTCCGAATAGCTGGTTCACGCGAAGCAGGTAGGCGTCGTAGACCATGCCCTCCAGTTCGGTCTCGATCTGCTTCCGGAGCAACGTGGCGCTGATCCGATCCTGTGCATCAAGTTCGGACAGCGGGTAAGCATCTAGGTCCGCAAGGAACCCGGAGAGTTTCTCGCGCCACGCGTCGCGAGCCGGTCGGGACCAATCCCGCCAGCGGGTGTCGTGTTCGGTGCGTCCGACCGAGGTCGCCTCTTCCGGGTTTTCCCGCAGATGCGCCTCGTAGTACGCGCCGAAGAGACGGTGCAACGTCGCATCGGGCTGCTGACCAGTGGCGGGGAGGCAGAGCATCAGGAATGCTACGATCCTCAGGATCGCGACTGTCGAGGCACCCTGCGGCGACATGACGACTCCCTAGCGGACGTAAACGATGCGGTCCCTGTTGATGGGCCGACTGTAAGCACGGTAGCGCAGTCGCGCACGAGTGCAGATCATCCTATGTCAATCGTAACTGCCTAGATCCCGCCAATCTGCCAAGCTAGATGGGTCCGGTCTGGCATGTGCAGTGGCTGCGTAGGCCAGTTGCAGAACATGGTCACTTGCCTTGGGTACATCCGAGCAGCCTACCCGCTGCTCCACCGCGCTTCGTGCGGAATCAGAGAGGGGGCTCTACGCTAGGGCGAGCGGCTCTCCACGGTGCTGCTATGCTGGAGGTTGTGCAGGATCATCGCACCACATCTGGATTGACGGACATTCGAGGCGACGCTTCGGTCGCTTCCATTGCGGACGCCGACGGACTATGTGGGGAATTGGCCAAGGTGCGCAAGGCGTTGGTTGGAATACGCGAGGGGATCGTTGAAATACGCAAGCTAATGCGCCTTATGATAGCGATGAGTGCGTTACAGATCGTCTTCCTCGGGGTATTGGTCGCGCTGGAGTTGATGAACTGATTCAGCTCGGAAGGGCGACTGCTTCACCGCCGTCACTGGAAACGCTGGCACCGACGGCGGAGGCGGAAGATTCGGCATCAGCACTGGACAGTCCACCGGCTAGTGACGATCCGGCGAGGGCAGACGAGGTCCGGGAATCGGCGGGCGGGATGTCTTCCGCGCGAACCACCGCAACGAATACGCCCAAGCTCAACTCGAGCCGTGCCGGGGATCGAAGGCGACGTCCGTAACGAGTAGTTCGCCAAGGTCGCCGGCATGCGCACAGTCGATCACTAGAGGCACTATCACGGTTCCGAGGGAACTGCAGGGCGCGGCCCGTGGAATCGATGTAACGCCGATCGCGGACATCTCGAACTGTCGCAAGCCGAGGATGCGGGGGAACGGACTCGGGAACGCTGGAGACGTTGATGGTAGTTGCGTGCGTTCCCGCTCCGCAAGCAGGTTCGGGTATGCTTGTATGTCTGCGTAGCAGGTGCATCCGCGCCGGCTCGCGAGGAACGCCGCCCACCATGCTCAAGCTCGAGGGACGGACCGCGATCGTCACCGGAGGCGCCCACGGGCTAGGTGCAGTCTACGCGATCGCCCTCGCAAGCGAGGGGGCTGTCGTCGTGGTTGCTGACATCGATGACGGTGAAGGCACCGTCAAGCGCGTTCGGGGAGTGGGCGGGGAGGCGATCTCGATTCGCACCGATGTCAGCGAAGAGACAGAGGTCCGGGCCTTGGTAGAAGAAGTCGTCCAGCGCTACGGAAGGATCGACATCCTAGTTAACAACGCGGCCCTTTACGCGTCGCTGCCTGTGGTGAAGTTTCTGGATATCGATGTAAACCTCTGGGATCGCGTGATGGCCACCAATGTCCGGGGCCCGTTCCTGATGGTGAAGCACGTTGCGCCGGTGATGATCGAGAATCGGTCGGGCAAGATTATCAACATCGCGTCTGGTACCGCGTACAAGGGCGCGCCGCCCGGCATGGGCCACTACATCACTTCAAAGGGAGCGGTGGTAGCTCTGACGCGCGCGCTGTCGCGAGAACTCGGCGAGCACGGCATCTGCGTGAATACCTTGGCGCCTGGACTGATCTTGAACGAGAGCATCCTCATGAACAGGGAACACGTGGAACTGGCCCGCAAGCAAGTGCTGGCCAGTCGCGCGATCAAGCGCAATGGGCTGCCGAGCGACGTAGTCGGCGCTCTCCTGTTCCTGTCCTCGGCCGACAGCGCGTTCATGACCGGCCAGACGATCGCCGTCGACGGCGGTTCGATTAACACCTGACCGCCCCGCGCAGCCGTCTACGCAGGGTCAGTAATTGACCCAGATCGGGCTGCCCCACGCCACGTTGCCGTCGGCCTGCTCCACGCGCACGTAGTAGTACTGCAGGCCCATTCCCGGCCGAGCAGCCTGATCGACGAATTCGAAGGACGCCTCCTGCCCTTGGGATTCGTGCTGATACAGGACTTGGTCTCCCCGTAGGACGTTGACGCTCGCTAAAGCGTTGGTGCCACGCACCTTCACGGTCATCGGAACCGGCGCCTCGGCGCGAAATTCGTCGCCCATGAAACGCTCCCCCATGCGCACGTCCAGCAGGATGTTGTCGGTAGCCCCGTACGTGTGCCGTCGCCGGATCGCGTCGAGGATGCCCTCGCGACTGACGCGGTCGGTGTAGACCATCGTGTAGGAATAATGCGTCGACCCGTGGTCCGAACTCACCGTCGTTCCCAGTCTGTAGCCCTTGTTCCAAGCGTTGCGCACCATCCCGATCGGGAAGTAGCCACCGGGGGCGTCCTTCGCCTCGCCGCTCTTGGCCGACAGGGGGGCGCCGACATACTCGTAATTCGTGCGCGCGCCCTGCATGATCTCGACGACCGGCTCGATTTCGGGATCGTTGTCGCGCCAATCCGTGCCCATGCGAGTACCGGAGGTGTGCGAGATCGCGATTCCGCGCATCCGCCGGACTTCGTCGTACAGGTGCTTGGTGTCGTCACGCACCAAGGATCCCGTTCCGACAGGCGGGATATCGCCGACCGGGTTTCGGCCCAGCGCGTAGTTGTTGGCGGATCGCATGAAGAACGGGGTGACCTCGCCGGAGCGGTCCGCGAAAAAGATGTTGCGATGGCCGTCCGGCTGCGTGGCGCTGCGCTCGTAGCCGAAGATGCTCGTGTAGTAACCCGGAAGGTGATGCATGTCCGTCATCTTCTGCGAGTACCACCACCAATAGGGATAGGCGCCGCCCTGATGATCGGTCGACGCCCCGAAATCCATCGAAGCGGCATCAATCATGTAGCGATAGAACTCCTGCAGGTTGCCGTCGTTGCCTCCGCCGCCGTCCCAGCTCAATTCGGTATGTCGATGGAAATCCCCGCGCACGATTTGCACCGTGCGTCCGCGAACCGTCGTCCGGTATCCGCGCATGGCGTCTAGGTCGGCTCCCTCGTTCGGGTGCCAAGCCTGCACTTCGACGTCGCCTAGCGCGAGCGGAACGAGAGTCGGGTCGGGAGCGTCGCCCGCCGGGGGCAATTTCCCTACCCAAACCTCGCCGCGAATCGGTCGGTGCGCGTAAGCTGTCGTGCGATTGTCCGTCGGCCACGCCAGCCAGGCTGAACCGTCCGGTGCATTGGCGAGGTTCGTCCTCGTACTCGAGCGGCCGAAGCTGTTCGGAATCCGCTCGGCCGTCGTCCACGAATCGCCGGCATACCGGGTCATCCAATACTCCCAGTAACCGCGCGTACCGGTGCGCTCGCCCCGGTGGCGGATCAGGCGCTTGGCTACAACGACCACATTCCCTTGGGCATCCGCGAAAACGTGCGGCTGGTAGGTCCATTTGGGTGTCCCGGCCCCGGCGGCGAAGACCGGCTGCAGCGGCTTGGCCGGGCCGCGCAGGGACCGGCCCGCATAGACGGCGATGTTCACCGCGCGGTCCGCGCCGATGACCACGCCGGGTTGCCGCGGGCGAATGTTGAAGCCTGTGTCCTTGCCCCAATTCGCGCCCCCGCTCTCCCACGCGACCCACACGCGGTCCGCGCTATCGACCGCCACGGTCGGCTTGGCCTCGTGCCGGCCGGTCGCCGCGACCGCCATTTCCGGCACGGTCACGGCTCCGTCGCGGATTCCCGCTAGGAACACGTCGTAATTGCCGTTCGCGTAGCTGTCGTACGCGACCCAAACCGTTCCCGAGGAATCGAACGCCACGGAAGGCTCCCAGTCGTTCGCCGGTCGCCCGGTCACCTGCACGGTTTCGGACCAGCCGGTATCGGGCTCGAAGGTCTTGAGGTAGATGTTCGCGTGCCGTCCGCGGAAGCCCTGCCAGACCAGAGCGAGCCGCCCCTTCCCGTCCGAAGCCATTCGCGGATTGATATCCGGGAAGGGATGGTCCGTCAGGCGGTGGAGCGGACCCCACGCTTCCACGCTCGGGTCGTACGATCGAGCGTAGAGATCCCAGTTGCCATCGAGCATCTGGGTCCAAGCCACCCACAGTCGATCAGACGCGTCGACGCCGGCCTGCGGCAGCCACGAGTCTCCGCTTGTGTTCGGGACGAAGCGCATATTGCCCCATTGACCCTCGCGCCACGGGCGCACGACGATATCGTCGCGACGGTCGGTGTAGGCAAGCCATGCCAGCCACAGAGTGCCGTCGGAAGCTGCCGCGATCGACGGCAAATCGTCCTCGTAAATCTCGCTGCCAGCCATCGTGACCTCGGTTAGGACCTGCCCGCTGGCGAGTGGGATGGACAAGCACACGACTAGTGCCAGTCCGATCAGAATGGATCGCATGGTGGTCTCCTTGCTGGGTGTCGTCGAACGACCGCGACGGGACGCATACACGATACCCGAGTTACGAACGCGCGGGCGGCTCTAGGGCACAAGACCGCCATCCAACTCAAAGCCGGCTGCCGCGCGTCACCTCGCGCACCCCGTCCATCGCCTGCAACGCTCCGGCCACGCGCTCGAGCTGCGCCTTGTCGGCTACTTCGACTACGAAATCTACTGCGGCCTTGCCGCCTTGGCTGGATCGCGCTTCCGCCTTGACGATGTTCAGCCCCTCGTTGGCGAGGATGCTGGTCAGGTCGTTCAACACGCCGCGGCGGTCGACGACGTGCGCTGTCAAGCGGGCTTGATACCGGGAACCTTCCTCGGGCGCCCAGCGCACGTCAATGCGCCGCTCCGCCTCAAACATCAAGCTCCTCACGTTGTGACAGGTCGTGGAATGCACGCCGACTCCCTTGCCGCGCGTAACGTACCCGATGATGGCTTCCCCGGGGATCGGATTGCAGCACCGCGCGCGGTAAATCAAGATGTCGTCCATGCCGCGCACCTCCAAGCTCGCCTCGCTCTCGCGCAACCGGCGGGGGTCGTCGGAATCCGGCACCGGCGGCTTCGAGCGCAGCTCGGACGGATCCGGCACCGCGCCCTCGGGCAGCATCTTGCGCAGGACCTGGCTCACCGAGAAGCGCCCGTAGCCGAGCCTCGCGTGCAGGTCCTGCAATGTCGCGCAGCCGTATTCGCGACAGACCTCCTCGATCCGCTCGCGGGACACCTTGCGCAGCGGCACGCTCGCCGCGCGCGCCTCCTTTTCGAGCAGCCGTTGGCCGATCTCGATCGCCTGCTGCTTGCGCTCGGCGTTCAGCCACTGCTTGATCTTCGTCCGGGCGCGCGAGGTCTTCGCGAATCCGAGCCAGTCCTGGCTCGGATGGCCGCCCGCCTGCGCGATCACCTCCACGATCTCGCCGTTCTGCAAGACGCGCTTGAGCGGCACGATCTGGCCGTCGACCTTCGCGCCGCAACAACTGTGACCGACCTCTGTATGGATCGCGTAGGCGAAGTCCACGGGCGTCGCGTCGCGCGGCAGCGAGATCACCTCGCCGCGCGGCGTGAACACGTACACCTCTTCCGGGTAGAGATCGATCTTGAGCGTCGAGAGGAAGTCGGCCGAATCGGTCATGTCGCGCTGCCACTCGACCAGCCTCCGCAACCACGCCATCTGGCCGTCCCTGACATCGGGACCGCCCCGCTGCTCCTTGTACTTCCAATGCGCGCAGATGCCCTCTTCCGCCATGCGATGCATGTCCTCGGTGCGAATCTGCACTTCGAAGCGCTGCCCCTCCCCCGTCACGACGGACGTGTGCAGCGACTGGTACAGGTTCGGGCGCGGCACGGCCACGAAGTCCTTGATCCGGCCCTGCACGGGGTGCCATTGGCTATGGATCACGCCCATCGCGGCGTAGCAATGCGTCTTGCTGTCGGTAATGACGCGCACCGCCATCAGGTCGTACACCATGTCGAACGTCACGTTCTGACGCTTCAGCTTCTGGTGGATCGAATACGGACGCTTGATGCGGCCCTCGATCCGCGACGGGATGCCGGCCTGCGAGAGCTTGCTCTCGATCTGCTGCTGGATCGTCGCCAGAAACTCCTGGCTGGCCTCGCGCCGCGACTCGATCTGCTCGGTGATGGTCCGGAACGAGCGCGGTTCAAGGAAGGAGAACGCCAGGTCCTCGAGTTCGCTGCGCACCTTGCCCATGCCCAGCCGCAACGCGACCGGAGCGTAGATTTCGCGGGTCTCGAGCGCGATGCGCTGCTGCCGCTCCCCGTCCAGCCCGTGCAGCGTCCGCATGTTGTGCGTCCGGTCCGCGAGCTTGACCAAGATCACGCGGATGTCCCGGACCATCGCCAGCAGCATCTTGCGGAACGTCTCCGCTTGGCGCGCCTCCGAGGAGTGGTAGCGCAAGCGCCCGATCTTCGTGACCCCGTCAACGCAACGCGCCACGTCCGGCCCGAATTCGCGGTCCAGCTGCTTGACCGTGACGGGAGTGTCTTCGACCGTGTCGTGGAGCAAGCCGCAAGCGACCGTCACTCCGTCCAGCCGCATGTCGGCGAGCAAGTGAGCCACCTCCAGCACGTGGCTCAAATACGGCTCGCCGGTCTTGCGCTTCTGATTGCGGTGGTTTTCCGCGGCGAAGGCGAAGGCGCGCCGCAGCAGTTCGGGATCGTCCCCGGGGCGGTGCTCGAGCAGCTTGCTCGCGAGCCTCTCGAAGCTCGCGAGCAAGCGGCGCGGGGCGACGGGCGGCCGCGTCGATTCCGTCGTGGCAGGCATCGATCTCGCTCCCAGCCGTCGCGACACCGCTCTCGCGGCGACGAAATCGGCTCGGAAACCGCGATCCAGCTTCCGGGCCGCTCGGCGGGAACGGTCCCGCGCGGAACGGGCAGGACTACTCGTCCTGCGTGATCATGTCGATCGTGCTTTCCTCGGCCAAGCGCTTGCGCGTGTCGAGGGCCCGCTGCACCCACTCGTCAGCCTGCGCCAGAAGGTCGTCGGACGCGTCGTTCGTCTCGGCGAAGTCCGCCTTCTCGCGATAGAGCAGGTTGATGTAGGCCATGGCGTCGTCGTAATCGGGATCGATGTCGATCGCCTTGGTCAACGCCTCCAAGCCCTCGTCGATGAGGGGCACCACCTCCTCCGACACCCCGACCAGTTCCTCGCGCTGGGCGCGATTGAGACGGCCCTTGGTGCGGATCGGCCCCGGGTCCTCCTGCTTCATGCCGAGGCTGGCGCGGAGTTCGAGCCGCGGCTCGTACGACTGCGTCCAGCAGATCACGCCGATCGTGTAGTAGGACTCCTTGTTGTCGGCCTGCTTCTCGATCACCTTGTAGTGCCACTCCTTCGCGTCTTCCATGCGCTTCATCTGGAAGTAGAGGGAAGCGATGCTCTGGAGCGCGGTGGAATTGTCCGGATCCTCGTCCAGCACCGCCCGGAAGCCGTCCAAGGCCTTGTTGGCGATGTCGATGTTCTCCTGGTACTCGGCGCCGGGCTGGTATTGCATCATGGTCGAGTAGGCGAGGTACACGCGAGCGTCCGACAGCTCCGCGTCCAAGCTGGACGCGGACTCGAAGAGCTCCCCGGCGCGCACGAAGTCGCCCGCCGAGAAGGCTTGCACGCCCTTGTTGAGTTCCATGCGCGCCCGCAGGGAGTCGATGTTCTTGACGCCCATCGCGTTCAGCGCGAGCTTCCCGCCGATCGCTAGGATCAGCAGCACGCCCGCCGTGATGCCGACGACCAAGTAGACTTTCTTGTTCAGTTTCATTGCTTGCTCCGGTGCCTGGAATGCTCGCGGGCGGCCCGGCGCCGAAGCCCGAGCCGCCGCAACCCGCTAAGGTTACTCGATTTCCTCGGTGAGTAGTCCGATCTTGTCGACGCCGGCACCCTTGCCGATGTCGATAATCTTCGCCACGTCCTGGTAATCCAGCGCGGGTGCGCCGCGCACGAACATCACCCGCTCGGCGCGCGTCTTGAAGATGTCCCGCAAGGAATCCTCCAGCGCCGTCAGGTTCGACGGGTCGCGGTTGATCATGATGCTGCGGTCGGCGTTCACCGACACCACGACGGTGCGCGCGTTCGGCTGCGCCTGCTGGGCCGCGTCCTCGTTCGGCTGCGGCACGAGAGCCTCGAGGCCCTTGGGGGTGATCGGCGTGATCACCATGAAGATGATCAGCAGCACCAGCAGCACGTCGATGAGCGGGGTCATGTTGATGTTGGGGACGACCTTTCCGCCGGCCCCGCCAACTGCCATTGCCATGATGAATGTCCTCCTCGCTGCCGTCGGCTAGCCGCCGGCGAAGCTGGAACTCTGTTCCTCTTTCTCGGTCAGCAGGCCGACTTGGTCGACGCCGGCCGTGCGGACCGCGTTGACCACTTCGACCACCCGCTCGTAACGCGAGCGCGCGTCGCACTTGATGTACACCGTCTTGTCGATGCGGTTGCTCACCACGTCGCTCACCTGCTGGGTGAGTTCCGCGACTGCCTCGAGTTTCGTGCGCCCGAGAAACAGTTGCCCGTCGCGGGTGACCGCGACGACCAGCGCGTCCTCGGCGTCGGCCTCGTCCATCGCGATCGGGTTGCGGGTGCGAACCAGATCGACGCTCACGCCCTTGCTCAGCATCGGCGTGATCACCATGAAGATGATCAGCAGCACGAGCATCACGTCCACCATGGGGGTGACGTTGATGTCGCTCATCGCCGAGTGGCTGGGAAACCCTTTCTTCTTCTCGTCGTCGAGCTCGCTCAAGCCCTTGACTTCTTCCGCCATGCTAGTCTCCTCAAATCCGAGCGGTGGCCGCCGACTCTCGCCTGCCCGGCTGCCGACGGCCGACCGCTACACGATAGTACAGCCGGTCTGCCTGCGCGCCGCCCGAGGGCGCGCCTAGGCGTTCCTCTTCAGGAAGTAGTCGATCAGCTCGGAACTGGCGTTCTCCATCTCCACGTCGAAGCCCTCGACCTTGGAGTTGAAGTAGTTGAACATCCAGACCGCGGGCAGGGCGACGAACAGGCCGATGGCCGTCGCGACGAGCGCCTCCGAGATGCCGCCGGCGACCGCGCCGAGACCGGTCGAGCGCTCCTGGGAGATGCCCTGGAACGCGTTGATGATGCCGACAACCGTGCCGAACAGGCCGACGAACGGAGCCGTGGAGCCGATCGTGGCCAAGCCGCTCAGGCCGCGATTCAACTCGGCATGCGTGATCGCCTGGGCCCGCTCCAAGGCGCGCTTGGAGGCGTCGACCGTGTGGCCGGGCAGGTCGCTGCCCTCGCCGTGGGACTTGAATTCGCCCAGCCCGGCGGTGACGACCTTGGCCAGATGGCTCTTCTTGTAACGCTCGGACAGCTTGATCGCGTCGTCGAGCTTGCCGCTGCGCAAGGCGCCGGCGATGGCCGGTGCGAAGGCGCGCGATTGCTTCTTGGCGGAGTAGTACGCCAAGCCCCGGTCGATCATGACCCCGATGGACCATGCCGACATCAGGAACATGATGATGACCACGGCCTTCGCCGCGAAACCCATCTGGTTCCACATCGAGACCATGTCGAAGCCGACTTCCTGCTGGAGCAGGAACGCCGTAGTTGCGAATTGCGAAAGCATCTGCTTGATTTCCTCCTAAAGTTGCAACGAATTGCTTGGACCAACTGTTCTTCGTGCCGGGAGCGCCCGGTCGCGACCGGGGCGCCCGGCTCCCGCGAGGGGAGAATGGGGACGCGAATCACCCGCTCAGGGTAAAGTTCACGTCGATATTCGTGAGGACCTCCACGGCCTCGCCGTTCAGCAGCGTCGGCTTGTAGCGCCACTGCTTCACGGCCGCTAGGGCCGACGGCACCAGCAGCGGATGGCCGGACATCACTTCCAGCTTCTGGATCGAGCCGTCCTTGGAGATCACCGCCGAGAGCTTGACCGTGCCCTGAATGCGGGCTTGGCGGGCCAGCGGCGGGTACTGCGGACGCACCTGGCGCACCAAGCGCGCCTTGGCTACGTTGCCGCCCACGCGGATGCGCTTCGGGGGCGCCTTCTTCTTGACCGGGGGCGGCGGGGGCGGCGGGGGCGCCGCGGTCGGAGCGCTCGAGATGATGCTGCCGAGCACGCCGCCGACGGTACCGCCAACGCTGCCGCCGGGCACGCCGCCGACAACGCCGGAAATGCCCGCGGTCGGAGCCGCCGCGTCCTCTTCGATGATCGCGACTTGGTCGGGGATGGCCACCGGCTGGGTCAGAGCGCCGGTGTCGAACTCGCGCGGCACGGGCTTGATCTTCACCACCGCGGCCGGGGGCGGCGGGGGCGGGGGCGGCGGCGGGGGCGCGGTCAGGAAGCTGACGAAGTCCGCCGCCGGCAGCTCGTAGTAGTTGAGCACGGGGATCAGCAGCATCACGAGCACCAGCAGGCACTGCACCGCGGTGGAGAGCACCACGGCCCAGCCGGAAGTGCTCTTGACTTGGTTCTCCATCAAGGCGTTTTCAAACATCGTTGGATCCTCCTTGCCGGCTCCTCGCCGGCATCATGCGCGTCGTGCCGCTCTTCCTCCGCTGGCCCGCGCGCTCAAGCGCTGCTGGCCCCACAGCAGGATGGGGCTGGCGATGAAGATCGAGGAATACGTCCCGACCAGCACGCCCACGAGCAAGGCGAACGAGAAGCCGCGCAAAACTTCCCCGCCCAAGATAAACAAACACAAGACGGCCACCAGTGTCAAGCCCGAAGTCAGCACGGTGCGACTCAGGGTCTGGTTGATGCTGAGATTCAACAACTCCAACAAGCTGCTCCGGCGAACCGCCTTGCGATTCTCCCGCACACGGTCGAAGATCACGATCGTGTCATTCATAGAGTAGCCCACCAGCGTCAGCAACGCAGCCACCACCGTCAACTCGATCTCCCTCCCGAACAGCGAGAAGAAGCCGATTGTGATGAAGACGTCGTGGAAGACGGCGATCACCGCCGCCACGCCGTAAATCCACTCGAAGCGGAATGCAATGTAGACTAGCATACCCGCCAGCGCGAACAAGGTCGCCTTGATCGCCTGCCACTGCAATTCGGAGCCGATCTTCGGCCCGACCACTTCCACGCCGCCGATATGGAAGGCGCCGAGCGCGACTTCGTCGGCGAGCGCTTCCCTTACAGTCTCGGGAAGCCCGGGGGCCTCGGCGAACTCGGCGGGCTCCCGCACCAGACCGGATCGCGGCGCTTCGTCGCGCCACTCGACGAGCTGGGCGGCGAGTTCCTGCAATTCCTGGCTGCTGTGCCCGGCGTCGCGCAACGCCTGGCTCGCCATCAACCGCTGGCCAAGCGCATCGGAACCGGCATTGTTGAAGTCCAGCTTGTCGTCCGGCAACGGGTAGATCGCGCGCAACGTGCCGATGACCTGCTCCTTGCCGGACGTCTCGACGAATTCCCCGGCCAAGTCCAAGTCGATCTTCAGCTCGTGGCTCGCGCTGTCGTCCTCGAACGGCTGCAAGGTGGAAACGTTCAGGCCTTGGTCCGTGAGCGCGCCGCGAATCCGGTCCACGTCCGGCTCCTCGCTGAACTTGACATACACCAGCGTGCCGCCCTTGAAGTCGATGCCGAACTTCAGCCCGCCCTGCAACGCCGCGCTGGCCGCGCCAGCGGCCAGCAGGACGAGCGACAGACCGATGAAGGCGCGCCGACGCCCGAGGAAGTCGATCTGGGTTTGGCCGATCAGTTGCATGCCGTCTCGCTTGGCGTCGCGATCCGTCCGGTTTCCCTAGACACCGCGCGGCGCTCGGAAGTTTCTCGCTCCCTAGATGCTCAACTCCTGCACGTTCTGCTTGCGACGCAGGCTGAGATCGAAGATCAAGCGCGAGACGAACACAGAGGTGAATAGATTGGCCAGCAGGCCGATCGCGAGCGTCACGGCGAAGCCGCGCACCGGCCCCCGTCCGAACAGGAACAGGAACGCCGCCGCGATGATCGTGGTGAGGTTGGTGTCGATGATCGTCAGGAACGCCTTGCCGAAACCGGCGTTGAGGGCTGCGACGACCGCCTTGCCCTCGTTGAGCTCCTCGCGAATCCGCTCGAAGATTAGCACGTTGGCGTCCACCGCCATGCCGATCGTGAGGATGATGCCCGCGATCCCGGGCAACGTCAGGGTGAAGCCGAACATGCTCAGCACCGCGAGCAGGATCAGGAGGTTGAGGAAGAGGGCCAGGTTGGCATTGATCCCGGCAAGCCGGTAGTAGGCGAGCATGACGACGACGATGATGGCCACGCCCCACAGCGCGCTCCGCACGCCCTGGCGGATCGAATCCGCGCCCAACGAGGCGCCCACCGTGCGCTCCTCGAGATAGACGACCGATGCCGGCAGCGCGCCGGCCCGCAGCACCAAGGCCAGATCCAAGGATTCGTTCTGATCGTTGATGTTGTTGATCACGCCCTCGGACTCGATGCGCGACTCGATCGTGGCCACGCTCTGGATGCGCTGGTCAAGCACCACCGCCAGATCCTGGCCGACGTTGCTCTGCGTGAAAATCCCGAACCGCTGGCCGGCCTGCCGCGAGAGGCTGAAGGCGACTTGCCATGCCCCCGGATTCTGCGAGTCGCGGCCCGCGTTCGCGGCGCGGAGATCGCGGCCGGTGACGACTGCATCGCGCTCCAGCAAGTACCACTCGTTGCGACCACGCTCCGTGTATTGCGCCAACTCGCTATTGGCCGGCAGGATGCCGTTGTTCTGCGAGCGGGCCGCTTCCGGGCTGGGGAACGGACCGCCCACGACGAGCTTGATCTCGAGCTGCGCGGACATTTTCAGCAAGTTCATGACACGGGCGGGGTCGCTGACGCCCGGGAGCTGCACCAAGATCTCGTGCTCGGCCTCGGCGCGGCCATGCTGCTGGATCACGGGCTCGGTGAGGCCCAGTCCGTTGATCCGGTTCTCGATCGTGGCCATCGACTGCTGGAGGGTCTCGCCCTTCAGGCGCAACAGTTCGCTCGGGCGCAGCTTCAACGTGAACGCCCCGCTCCCGGTCGAGGTCGGCAGCCAGCTGGGAGCCACCTCTCCGAGGATGTCGCGCACGTCCCCGACGCGATTGGCAGGCGTACCCTCCAACCGGATCTCGATCGTGTCGGCATCTTCGATGGACTGCGGATCGTTGCGAGCCAATACTCCGTGCTCGATGTCCGCCCGAGCGAGGCGCCCCTTGATGCGATCGACCGTCGCGTCCGCCTCTGACTTCAGGGAGTCTTGGACCTGGACCTGCAGGATCAAGTGCGTGCCGCCCTTGAGGTCCAAGCCTAGGTTGATGTTCTCCGACATGTTCCGCGCGATCGCGTCCCACGTCGGAGTGACGCCGACGACCCGCCAGAAGCAGACCGCGAAGACCGCCACGGCCAAGGCAATCTTCAGCGCGAACCGTCTATCCATGCGCACCGCCCGTGGAGCCAGCTATTCGCCGGGCTTCTCCGCCATGCCGACGACTGCGTTGCGCGCGAACTCCAGCTTCGTGCCGTCGGGAGGGATTCGCAACGTGACCTTGGTCTCGCTGAGGCCCACGACCGTGCCGGTCAGTCCGCCGTTTGTCACGACCCGGTCGCCAGTCGCCAAGTTGGACAGCATCTGCTCGAGCTTCTTCTGGCGCTTGCGGGCCGGCATGATCACGAGCAAGAAGAAGATGCCGATCATCAGGATGATCGGCAGGAAGGCGCCGAAGCCGGACTGCTGCAAGAGCAGTGCAGGCGTCAGGCACACAACGGCTTGCTCTACAGGTAAGACGGGCAAGGAGAATACTGGAGCCGTTAGCGAGCGACAGGGCCGCGGACGCCGTGCAGAACCACACTATAGCGAACTTGCGGGGGTCGACGCAAAGACGTACCCGGGGCGTTCAAGCCGCGGGCCCCGCGCTGGCCGCGGTCTCGCGCAGCAACGCGGGGAAGGTCCCTTTCAGAATAGCATCGCGAATGCGACGCATCCTGTCAAGGTACTGCCAGAGATTATGCAGCGTGGCGAGCGTTCCGAAGAGCATCTCTTTCGCTAGGAAGATGTGCCGCAGATAGGCTCGCGTGAAATTCCGGCAGGCGTAGCAGCCGCAGCGGGCGTCCACGGGTTCGTGCTCGCCCGCGTGAACCGCGTTCTTGATCACGATCTTGCCCGTCGCCGTGAACAAGCAGCCGTTACGGGCGTTGCGCGTGGGCAGCACGCAGTCCATCATGTCGATTCCGCGCGCGACGTACTCGGCGAGTTCGTGCGGCATGCCCACGCCCATGGCGTAGCGCGGCTTGTCGCGGGGGAGGAGTTCCTCGCAGACCGCAGTCATTTCGTAGCTCAGCGGACGCGGTTCCCCAACCGACAGCCCGCCGACCGCGTAGCCCGGCGCGTCCAGGTCGAGCAAGCGGCGCGCGCATTCGCGGCGCAGCCCGGGATAGGTAGAACCCTGCACGATCGGGAACAGCAGTGACGCCTGCCCGTCCGCTCCGTTCCGCCAATGCTCGAACGAGCGCTGCGCCCAGCGGAGCGTTAGCTCCATCGAAGTCCGCGCCTGGCTTTCGGCAGCGGGATACGCCGTGCAATCGTCCAAGACCATCAGCACGTCGCTGCCTAGGTCCCGCTGGATGTCGAGCGCGGTCTCGGGGCTGAGGAAGCGGGGCGAGCCGTCGAGATGAGACCGGAATTCGACGCCCTCCTCGCTGAGGCGGCGCAGAGCGGACAGACTGAAGACTTGATAGCCGCCGGAATCGGTGAGCAGACCGCGCGGCCACTGCATGAACCTGTGCAGGCCGCCCGCCGCGCGGATCACGGATTCTCCCGGGCGCATCCAAAGGTGGTAGGTGTTGGCGAGCAGGATCCGCGCATCCAGCTCGTCGGCGAGTTGCTTCGGAGTGAGCCCCTTGACCGTGCCTTGAGTGCCCACGGGCATGAACACGGGAGTTTCGACCGTGCCGTGCGCGGTGTGCAAGACCCCGGCGCGGGCGCGAGTGCGCGGGCATTCCGCGATGACTTCGAAGCTGGGGAGCACGGGCTTCGCCGTGCCCTAGTTTGGCGCACGCGGCGCGATCGACGCCCGCTTGCGATCTCGAGACGGGCGACATCCTCTGCCAAGAGGAATTCCCTGTCGCAAGTTGCTATATTCGTAACAGACCTTCGCGGTAAGCCCGATGCCCGACGAACCAGTGCAGACCAATCCACCGGCGGCAGCCAAGCCGGCGACCGACGCGGCGGCCCGACGCAAGGCCGCGGCCGAGGAACGCAAGCGGAAAGCGCGCGAAGAGGCGTTGCGGATCGCTTCGCTGACCCCGCTTCCTGCGCCGCACGAGAAGGGCTGGCCGTGGTCAGAAGGCGGCATGACCGGGAACCGGAAGAAGAAGCCGGCGCTCATCGCGGTCACCAACGAGAATTGCACCGGATGCGCCGGCTCGCCGGTCTGCATCAACTACTGCCCGGTCGACGAGTGCATGTACTGGATCGACGACGAGGACCACCCTCCGTTCGGTCGGATCGAAGTGGATGCCCAGACGTGCATCGGCTGCAAGCAGTGCCTCTCGAAGGGACCCGACGGCACCTTCCTGGACGGATGCCCGTGGGACGCCATCGAGATGCTGCCGGTGGCCGAAGTCGAAGAAAAGCTGGGCGTCAAGTACGACTTCTGAAACCGCGCAGCGGTTCGTTGAGTCGCAACCATGGAACACTCCGAGAAGTTTTTGGCGATCGTCGCCGACGCCAAATCGAGGATTCGCGAAACGACCGTGGACGAAGTCCGCGCCGACCTCAAAGCGGGCCGGGAGTTCGAGCTGATCGACACGCGGGAGGACTCCGAGTGGGAGTCAGCGCACGCGGGCGGCGCCACTCACTTGGGGAAAGGCATCATCGAACGGGATATCGAGCGCGTCGTGCCCGACGAGAGCACCAAGATCGTGCTCTATTGCGGCGGCGGCTACCGGTCGGCGCTGGCGGCGGACGCGCTGCAGAAGATGGGATACGGCGAGGTGTACAGCTTGGCGGGCGGCTGGCGGGCGTGGCAGGCCGCCGGCCTGCCGGTGGAGCGCGGCTGATCGCCTTGGATTCCCTTGCGGCACGGCGCTGAGTCCACCGTCAAGGGCTCATGGGCCAACCCGAGCAAGCGGGCCGCTCCCACAGCTTGTTGGCAACCAGTGAGCGGCAGCCAATCCGCGCTGTCGCGAACTCGATCAGACTTGGTATTCGATGGAGCCGCTGCCGCAGATCTCCTCGACTTGGGCCCGGAACTTGCGTCCCGCGTGAACGCGAGAAGCGATGTCGTAGATGAGCCTGAAGTCTTGGGAACGCTGTAACCGCAACCGCACGTCGGTCTGCCCCGGGAACTTGGTGAACAGGTCCGCGAGGCGCCCGGAAACCGCCGACGCTTCTTGAGGCCCGCCTCGCAGGTCGACGGTAATCGAGACCTGCTCGGGCAGCGGCACGCGCACATCCGACAGGCGCGTCACTTGATCCACCGAAACCTTGGGTTTCGCTCCGGTCTCGAGGCGGATCGATCCGGTGACCCGGACGGGCCGATCCACTTCCAGCTGGTCCTGGATAGCCTCGTATTGGTTCGCGAAGACCAGTAATTCGACGCTGCCTTGACGGTCTTCGAGCACGGCCGAGGCCCACGCTCGACCCTCGCGATTCTTGCGGCGCTGGATGCTGTGCAGGATCCCGCAGAGCGCGACCTCCGCGCTGTTCTGCACGTTCTCCAGTTCCGTCGTTTGCGGGGTGCCGAGTTCCTCGATGACGGCTCGATACGACTCGAGCGGGTGCCCGGTCACGTAGAAGCCCAGCATCTCCTTCTCGTAAGCGAGCTTGGTCAGCTCGTCCCACTCTTCGATCGCCGGGAGATTGATCGATGGCGATTCCGTCTCGGCGGAATCCCCTCCGAATAAGCCCTCCTGTCCCGTCTCGCGATCCCGATGCGCCCGCTGGCCGGCGTCGATCGCGGCATCCAGCGCGGTGTGAAGCTGCGCTCGATTCCCGTCCAAGCCGTCCAAGGCGCCGGCCTTGATCGCGTTCTCCATCATGCGCCTGTTCACCTTGCCCCAGTCCACGCGTTCGCAAAAGTCCTGCAGGCTGAGGTACGGGCCGCCCTCCTCGCGCGCGTTGACGATGGAATCCACGCCGTTGCGCCCCACGCTCTTGATGGCGCCGAGACCGAATCGAAGGGCGCTATCGCCGGTTGGCGTGAAATCCCAGTGCGAGACCGCCACGTCGGGCCGCTGGATCTCGATGTTCATGTCCCTGCAATCATTGAGATAGAGCCGCATCTTGTCCGGATTGTTCAGTTCGGCCGTGAGCAGCGCCGACATGAATTCGACCGTGTAATTGGCCTTGAGATAGGCCGTGACGTAAGCCAGGTAGCCATATGCTGCGGAATGCGACTTGTTGAAGCCGTAACCCGCGAACTGCTCCATCAGGTCGAACAGCTGGCGGCTCGCAGCTTCGGGGATGCTCCTTTCCCGGGCCCCCTCGAGGAAGCGTTTGCGCTGTTTGGCCATCTCTTCCGGCTTTTTCTTGCCCATCGCCCTGCGCAGCAGGTCCGCTTCGCCGAGAGAGTAGCCGGCCACCACGTTGGCGATCTGCATGACCTGCTCCTGGTAGACGATCACGCCGTACGTCTCGCTGAGCAACGGCTCGATCTCGGGCACGATGTACTTGACCGGCTTGCGACCGTGCTTCCGGGCGATGAATTCGGGAATCATCCCGCCTTGGATCGGACCGGGACGGTAGAGCGCATTGAGCGCGCACAGGTCCTCCAACCGCTCGGGCTCGTACTGGCGGCAGATGTCGCGCATGCCACTTGACTCGAATTGGAAGACGCCGCTCGTGCGCCCCTCGGCGAACAGCTTGTAGGTCTCGCTGTCATCCAGAGGGATCTGCTCTTGGCTCAGGCGTTCGCCGTGACGCTGCTCGATCCACTTGAACGCGGCTTCGATGATGGTCAGCGTCGTCAGGCCGAGAAAGTCCATCTTGAGGAGCCCCATTTGGTCGAGGCTCTTCATGTCGAACTGCGTGACGATCTCGTCCTTGCTGGTCTTGTAGATCGGTACGAGGTTCTTCAGCGGCTGCGGGGCGATCACGACCCCGGCGGCATGCACGGAAGGATTGCGCGCGACCCCTTCGAGCCGTCGCGCCGTCTGGATCAACTCGTCGACCTGCCTGTCCTGGCGCATCTCGTCGCGGATCTGCGGCTCTTGGTCAATCGCGTCGTCCAGGGATATGTTCAGCACGTTGGGCACGAGCTTGGTGAGTCGATCCACCCTCCCGAAGCTCATGTCCATCACCCGGCCGACATCCTTGATGGCCGCCTTGGTCTTCATCGTGTTGAACGTGATGATCTGCGAGACCTGCTCGCGACCGTACTTCTCGGTGACGTACCGAATCACCTCGCCGCGCCGGTTCATGCAGAAATCGATGTCCACGTCGGGCATCGACCGGCGCTCGATGTTCAGGAACCGCTCGAAGAGCAAGCCGTACTGCAGGGGGTCGAGATCGGTAATCGACATGGCGTAGGCCACGAGCGAGCCGGCGGCCGAGCCGCGCCCCGGACCGACGGGGATGCGCTGCTCCTTGGCGTGGCGGATGAAGTCCCAGACGATCAGGAAGTACCCCGAGTACTGCATCTGCTGGATGACCTTGATTTCGTGGTCCAAGCGCTCGGCGTACTCTTCCAGGGGCTTCCGGAGCGAGCCTGCGTCGCGCATCGCTTCCAAGCGAGCCCGACGGGCCTCGAACCCCTGCCGCGCGACGTACTCGAAATACGTGTGGATCGTCTGGCCCTCCGGCACCTCGAACTGCGGGAACGGATCGCTGACTGGATCGAGGCGCAGGTCGCACATCTCGGAAATCTCCCAGGTGCGGTCCAGCGGCGCGCTGTCCCCGCCGAACAGCGCGAGCATCTCGTCCCGCGTCTTGAGATAGAACTCGTTCGACCCGAACCGCATCCTCTTCGGATCGCTGAGGGTCTTGCCGGTCTGCACGCAGAGCAGCGCCTCGTGCGCCTTGGCGTCGTCTTTGGTCAGGTAGTGCGCGTCATTAGTCGCGACGAGCGGAATCCTGGTCTCCTGCGCCAGTCGCAACTGCAGCGGAATCAGTTTCTCGTCAAGTTCCAGCTTGTGATCCTGGATTTCGAGATAGAAGTTCTCCTTGCCGAAGATGTCTTGGTAATCGTAGGCGAGCTTGCGCCCCTCCTCGTACGAGCGCAACAACGCTTCCTGCAGGTCGCCGCGCAGGCAGGCGGAGAGGCAAATCAGGCCCTCCGCGTGCTGCGCCAGCAGATCGCGGCTGATCCGCGGCTTGTAATAGAACCCCTCCAGGAATGCGGTCGAGACGAGCTGGATCAGGTTGCGATAGCCCGTCTCGTTCTTGCACAGCAAGACCAAGTGGTTATACCGGAGGCTGGAGTCGTGCTTGCGGTGGTCGCCGTCGACGATATAGACTTCGCAGCCGATGATCGGCTTGATCCCGATTTTCCGCGCGGCGGAATAGAACTCGACCGCCCCGAACAGGTTGCCGTGGTCCGTGATCGCGACCGCCGGCCATTCCTGCTGTTCCGCGATCTTCATGAATCGCGGGATGTGACAGGCGCCGTCCAGCAGGGAGTAATCCGTGTGGCAGTGGAGGTGGACGAACGGCGCGGACATCAGGGCGTGAAGGAGGCGAAATCCAAGTATAGGGCAGCCCTCGCGCGGTGGCCGCCGACCAGGGAGGGTCTGCTGAGCAACCCCTCCGCGCGGGTGGCGCAACGTCGCGGCCGCGCGATTCAGGCGGTGGGCTAAGCGTCGAAGATCGCGGCCACGTGACTCTCCGGAGGCCGATGCCTGCGCGACATCAGGCTGATGATCAAGTATGCGGCCAGAGACAGGCAGAACGCGGGAATCACTTCATGCACCGGTTCCATCCCCGGGACGCGGAAGCGCACCAAAAAGCGCCATCCGACCGTGGCCGCCATGCCGACGATCATCGACCAGAACGCGCCGTGGCCCGTGCCCCAGCGCAGATACAAGCCGCCGAACACGGCCGGGAAGAAGCCGGCGGCGAAGACCGCGCCCGAGAAGCTGGTGAGTTCGACGACCCCGGCGGGCGGGTAGAGGGTCACTGCGAACACGATCGCGGTGTACGCCACGATCGCTATCTTCGTCCACGAGACTGTCGATCGCGCGGACGACGGCCTGCAAACGTTCCAGATGTCCCCTACCGCAGCGGTGCCGACGATCAGCATCACCGAGGCCAGCGAGGACATGCCCGCCGCGAACAAGCCGGTGATGCAAACGGCGGTCACGAGGCCGTTATCGAACTTGGCCAGCATGAAGCCCACCACTTGGTCGGTGTTGCGGATCAATTCCGCCGCCTCCCGATCCGTGGCCATGCCATGCACGAGGGCCCCCAAGCCCATGACGCACACGAGCGAAACGCCTAGGAAAACGGGCGTCCAAACCATCGCGAAGCGCATGCCAGCTGCATTGTCGACGGAGTAGAAGCGCACAAGGCAGCGCGGTTCGGCGATTTGCTTCATGCCGACGGACAGGCCGATTCCGAGGATGTATGTCCACGACACCAAGCTGCCGAACGTCACGAGTCCGTCACCCATCGGGTCACCGGTCGCGGACACGTGCGAGACATTCGCGATTTTCTCGAACAGCGGCTCCACGCCGCCGGCGTACAGGAACGGAACCGCGACCATGAGCACCGCGACGAGCAGCATCATCACGCCCTGCACGGCGTCGGTCCAGAGGACGCTGTACATGCCGCCCATGACCGTGTAGAGGCAGGTGAAGCCGAGCAGCGCGGCCACGCCCCACCCGTACGGGAGACCCAGCACGGTCTCGAGCAAGTGGGCGCAGCCCTTGGCGATCCCGGCCATGTACCAGAGCGTCGCGAACAGGATCGTCAGCGCGGACATGATCCGCGTCGCCTTCGAGAGCGGGCTGCGGTATCGGAAGTCGAAATAGTCGGGAACCGTGACGGACTTCAAGCCAGCGGTCTGATTTCGAAGGCGGGGGCCTAGCAGCAACCACGAAACCATGCAGAACACGGTCCAGATGACGCCGACCCAAGCCCAGCTCAATCCGGACGCGAATGCTTGGCCGGCCTGGCCGATGTAGGTGTTCGTGCTAGCGAACGTGGAGAAGAACGCGAGCGAGATCACCCATCCCGGCACGCTCCGCTTGGCAACGTAGTAATCCTCGACGCCACGAGACGCCCGTCGTTGGAAATACCAGCCGATCCCGAGACAAACCGCCAGATATACGCAGATTGCGATGTATATCGGCCAATGCCCTGCCAATGTCGCACCCTAAGCGGCTAATCGTCAGGCCGGACATCAATGTCGATTCGGGACACTATCCAAGCGTTCACGAGGACCAACGCGACGATCGCCACGTAAGGCATTGCGGTAAGCCAGTCCACAACTGCTCCCAGGCCCTCCGGCATTCCCGTGAATGAACAGCTCGCGCGGGAAGGCCGTCGACTCCCATGGTAGCCCGCAGCCCCGCGACAGTCGATAGCTTCCGACGGATCCAAGGGCGTGCTAGGAGCCTTCGCGTAACGAGACCGACACGTCCCAGCGCTGCGCTGGCAACTTCAAGCGGCCCGTCGCAAATTGTTCAGCGGTCACCGCAGGTCAGCAACTATCCGAGGCCGGTCGCGCGGACCGTGAGGGGTTCGAACCGGGGACGTCTGCTACCTGCCGTCAAGGAATCCGCTTGGCCGTGAAAGTGAGCGGAGCCGCGAAACCGCGGCCGCCACCTTGCCCGCCGCGCGGCGAACCGCCTTGAGGACGCCCGCCACCCTGGCCGGGCCCGGATCCGGGGCGGGCAGGCGCCATGCCACCGGGTCGCACCAACGTGCGCGTCAGTTCGAGCGAATCGCCCGCGAGGTTACCCTCGTACTTGAAGCGGATCTGCCGCTGGCCGCGAGCCAGGACTTGCACGAACGAGACGGCCTCGCCATCCACCTTGCCATCTTGGATCTCGGTGTCGCCGATGACGTCTGCGCTGATCGAGCCAGTCAGCGTCTGTCCCTCGGCTTTCAGGTCGAAAGTGACCGGCACCGGCCCGCCGCGACCCGGCACTTCGGCCTGCCACTTGCCGTCGATGCCAGCCGCTCGGAGTTCGGCAACCGATACGGCGAAAGCCGGCACCGCCAGAGCGAACGCTCTTCTCGAAATCATCTGCTTGCCCTCCCCGAGCATGACCGTATAGACGCAGCTCGAGCCGGGAGGTTATGCGCGCATCCGCAACCGGCTTCCGAGCGCTCGTTGAATCTCGGAGAGCCCGATGCGGCCTGGCCGCAGGATGCGCGGCTCGTCCGAGCACAGATCCAGAATCGTCGAAGGCTCCGGGCGGGACACCGGTCCGGCATCGAGTACGAGCCGCACGCGATTCCCAAGTTGCCGGGCCACCTCTGTTCCCGAACGCGCCCCGACCTTGCCGGAGCGATTCGCGCTGGTGCCGGTTAGCGGACATTTCCCCCTTCGAGCCAAATCCCGAACCAGCGAGGAGCGAGGCAAGCGCACCGCCACCGTACCGGTACCGGCTGACACGGCTTCGGGAACTCGGGCACCCGCCGGCAGCACCAAGGTCAAGGGTCCGGGCCAGAATCGTTCGGCAAGCGGTGCGAATGCCGCCGGAAGCGTACCGACGATGCCTGACAAGGCGTCGAAGGAATCGATCAGCAATAGAATCGGCTTGGATTCCGGACGGCCCTTGGCGCGAAACAACCTGCTAACCGCCTGCGGATTCAAAGCATCTGCGAGGAGCCCGTACAGCGTGTCGGTGGGCGCCGCGACGAGGGCGCCGCGCCGGATCGCGGCAGCCGCACGGCAAACTGTGTCAGGTGCTGGACGGTCGCACTCTACCGGTATTCGCTCGCAGAACGGCACAGCCTCATATGGTATTCCGATATACGGAACGTTGCGACGGCCCTCGGGCGCATGCTAAGCCCTGCTTGCCTGCGCGGCTCTCTCGCTTTGCGCGCAGCGCCCGAACCGGCATGCCACAGCTCCGAGATCCCATCACCAGCCGCAGCAATCCCCTTTTCAAGCGGATCCGACAGGCGGCCGCGCGCGGCCTTCCAGCGGGGGATGGATGCGCGCTCGCGGAGTCACCGCAATTGCTGACCGAAGCGCTACGGTCCGGGATCGGAATCGATCGGGTGCTGGTATCGGCGAACGCGCAGGCCCGAGTTCTGGAGAGCCTTCCGCCCCATCGCAACTTCCCCTTGCACCCCGTTGCGGACAGGCTCTTCCAGGAACTGGCAACCACCGCGCATAGCCAAGGAGTCCTGGCGCTAGTGAAACTTCCGCGCTGGGATCCGGACAAGGTTTTTTCCGGTCTCGTCCTCGCGCTCGACTCCGTGCGCGATCCGGGCAATGCCGGAACATGCGTACGCTCCGCCGAGGCGTTCGGCGCGGCCGGCATCGTATTCCTCAAGGGGGCTGCCGCTCCGACCAACCCCAAGACGCTCCGCGCGTCCGCGGGGTCTCTATTTCGCGTTCCGTTTCTCGCCGGAATCGATCCGGCAGCATTCATCGCGCTCGCCAATGAGCGCGGCAGATCGCTAGTAGCCGCCGAAGCGCGGGGCGGCGTGCCGCTGCACCGTGCCGAATTATCCGAGAATTCCGTCGTGATCATCGGTTCAGAGACTCATGGGATCTCCCCGGGCTTGCTTGCGGAATCGGCGCCGATAGCTGTCCCGACCGCAGGTGTCGAATCGCTCAACGCGGCCGTCGCGGCAGCTGTGATCCTCTACGAGCGCACTAGGAGGCTCGCAGTGCGATGAGCCTCTTCGAAGCGCACGACGGCGGTCAATCGGACGCCGGCCGGCCACTGCCGGAACGCATGCGTCCAAGAACGCTGGAAGAATTCGTCGGACAGCAGCACTTGATCGGCCCCGGCAAGCCCCTCCGCCGCAAGATCGAGGCCGACGAACTCGGCTCCATGATCTTCTGGGGGCCTCCGGGCGTTGGGAAGACTTCCCTAGCGCGGATCATCGCCCGCGCTACGCAATGCGAGTTCGTGTCGTTCAGCGGCGTCCTGAGCAGCATCAAGGACGTCAGAGCGGTGCTCGTGCAGGCCGAGCGCCTAAGGCGCGAAGCCAAGCGGACGATCGTGTTCGTGGACGAAATCCATCGCTTCAACAAGGCTCAGCAGGATGCATTCCTGCCGTTCGTCGAGCGCGGAGACATCATCCTGATCGGCGCGACCACCGAGAATCCGTCGTTCGAGGTCATCTCGGCATTGCTGTCGCGGGCCAAGGTGTTTACCTTGGCTCCGTTGGACAACGCAGACCTCGTGCGCTTGCAACGGGAGGCGATGCGGGATCCCCAGCGCGGCCTCGGGCCGGAGTGCCCGGAGATCAAGATCGCGCTTCTCGAACGCATCGCGGTCTTCGCCGGCGGAGACGGGCGCGCGGCCCTGCTGGCTTTGGAGGCGCTGGCCAGTGCCGCGACGGCGAGCCCGGCGACCGAAGCGCTGCTCGAGGAGGTCTTGCAGAAGCGCTTGCCGCGCTACGACAAGGGCGGCGACGAGCATTTCAACCTCATCTCGGCGCTGCACAAGTCCGTGCGCTCGAGCGATCCCGACGCCGCGCTCTACTGGCTGGCCTGCATGCTGGAGGGGGGCGAGGACCGGATCTATATCGGCCGCCGCTTGGTTCGCATGGCCGCCGAGGACATCGGACTCGCCGACCCCCGCGCCGTCGAAACCGCCATGGCTGCGGTCGAGGCGTTTCGCTTGATCGGAGAGCCCGAAGGTGACCTATTCCTCGCGGAGGTGGCCGTGTACCTCGCAGTCGCGCCGAAATCGGATTCCGTGTACAAGGCCCTCGGGATGGCGCGGAGCGACGTGCGCAGCGGCCCGGCTCGAGCGGTCCCCCTGCACTTGCGTAACGCGCCGACGCGCTTGACGAGCGATCTCGGCTGGTCGGAGGGGTACGAGCATGCGCACGAACAGTCCGACACGGTGGTCGGAATGGAATGCATGCCCGAGGGCATGGAAGGCAAGCGCTACTACCAACCGACGGCCCGGGGCGTGGAGGAACGCATCACGCGCCGACTGGAAGACCTGCGCAAGCGACGCGCGGAACTGCGCGAGCGAGCGGCGACAGCGAGCCGCCCCTGACCTAGGCCGCCGCCGGGAGCGGTTGTTCGAGGCGTAGCAACTCGAGCCGCACGGAATCGCAGAGCGCGTTCCAGCTTGCCTCGAGCACGTCGTCGGAAACCCCGACGGTGGTCCAGTTGGTCGCGTGGTCGGTCCAATTGATCAGGACGCGAACCTTGGCTGCCGTGCCCCGGCCCGGATCGAGAACCCGCACCTTGTAATCGACCAAGCGGATGTCCGCGATCGCCGGATAGACCGTGCCCAGGCAACGTCGCAGGGCTCCGGCCATCGCGTCGAACGGCCCGGATGCATCGACCGTGGCGTGCTTGGTCCCGGAGGGCGTCGAAACCGCCATGCGCACCTCGCAACCGGAGTGGGCCGCGCCCTGCTTGCGGATCGTCATGCCCATGCTCTCCAGCGCGAAGAACTCGCGATCGTCGGCCAGCGCCTGGCGCACCAGGAGTTCAAACGAACCGTCGGCCGACTCCAGTTCATAACCCTCGAATTCCATCTGCTTGATCCGATCCAGGACGCGCTTGCGCGCCTCCGGATCGAGCAGCTCGTCCCAGCCCTTCTCTTGCAGCTTGAAAACGATGTTGCTGCGTCCGGACAGGTCGCTCACCAATACGCGCCGCTGGTTGCCGACGGATTCCGGGGTGACGTGCTCGTACGTCTCGGCGTCGCGCAGCACGGCGCTGACGTGGATGCCGCCCTTGTGCGCGAACGCGCTCTTGCCGACGAAGGCAGCTCCGTTCGCGAGTCGCAGGTTCGCCATGTCCGCGACGTAATTGGCGAACGAGGTCATCTTGGCTACGTTCTCGGGGCCCAGGACGGTGTGGCCGAGCTTGAGTTCCAGATTGCAGATCGTCGCGATCAGGTTGCAGTTGCCGCAACGCTCCCCGTAACCGTTCATCGTGCCCTGCACGTGAGTCGCCCCCAACTCGACGGCGGCGATGGCATTCGCCACGGCGACTTCGGAATCGTTGTGGGTGTGAATGCCGATCACGCCGTCGAAGCGCTCGCGGACATCCGCCACGATCTCGCCGAGCCGCGAGGTCAGCGTGCCGCCGTTGGTGTCGCACAGGACGAGGCTATCCGCGCCTGCGGACTGGGCCGCCTCGAGCGTGCGCAACGCGAAGTCGCGATCCGTGTGGTAGCCGTCGAAAAAATGCTCGGCGTCGTAAACCACCTCGCGTCCCAAGGACTTCAGGTGCGCGACAGTGGAATGGATCATCTCCAAGTTCTGCTCCTCCGTCACGCGCAAGGCGCGTTCGGTGTGCAGCTTCCAGCTCTTGCCGAAGATCGCCACGGCCGGCGTTGCGGATTCGACCAGCATCCTTACGTTTGGGTCGTCCTCGGGACGGTTCGCCACGTGGCGCGTGGAACCGAACGCGACCAACCGCGCTTGACGCAGGTCCAGCTCGGTCTTGGCGCGCTCGAAAAACTCGGCGTCGCGCGGATTCGAACCCGGCCAGCCACCTTCGACGTACGCGACGCCAAGCTCGTCCAGCTTGCGCGCGATGGCCAGCTTGTCCGCTACCGAGAACGAGACGTTCTCGCCCTGCGTCCCGTCCCGGAGGGTCGTGTCGTAGACTAGGATCCGCATCGGCGGCCGCTCCCTCCCGCTACCCGTCCGCTGGCGGCGCGAGCGGCGTCGAGTCGGGCTTCTCCTTCTTCAAGAACGGCATCATCGCGCGCAATCCGCTCCCGACTTGCTCGACCAGCTGTTCCTCTTGGGCCTTGCGCATGGCGAGGAACTTGCCGCGCCCCGCCCGGTTCTCGGCCATCCACTGCTTGGCGAACTCCCCTGACTGAATGTCAGCCAGGATCCCGCGCATGCGCTCGCGAACGCCTTCGTCGATCACTCGCGGACCGCTGGTGTAGTCGCCGTACTCGGCCGTGTCCGACACCGAGTAGCGCATGTAGTTGAGCCCGCCCTCGTAGATCAAGTCGACGATCAACTTGAGCTCGTGGAGGCACTCGAAGTACGCGATCTCCGGCTGGTAGCCGGCGTCGACCAACGTCTGGAACCCGGCCCGGATCAGTTCCGAGCACCCGCCGCAAAGCACGGACTGCTCGCCGAAGAGGTCGCTTTCGGTTTCCTCCTTGAAGGTCGTCTCGATCACTCCGGCCTTCAGGCAGCCCAAGCCCAGCGCGTAAGCCAAGGCTTGCTCCTTGGCGCGCCCGGACTCGTTTTGCTCCACGGCGACCAAGCCCGGCACGCCCACGCCCTCCACGAACAGTTCGCGGACGCGATGCCCCGGCGCCTTGGGGGCGATCATCGACACGTCGATACCCGCGGGCGGCTGGATCTCCTTCCAGTGAATGCAGAAGCCGTGGGCGAACATCAGCGTGTCGCCGGGGTCGAGATTGGGTTCGATCTCGCTCTTGTAGAGATCCGGCTGGATGTGATCGGGCAGCAGGGTCATGATCACTTGCGCGGACTTCGTGGCCCGCGCCACGGTCTGCACTTCCAAGCCCGCGCGCTCGGCCTTGGGCCAGGACTTGGAGCCCTCGTAGAGGCCGACGACGACGTCGAGGCCGCTCTCGAGCAAGTTGAGGGCGTGCGCGTGACCTTGGCTGCCGTAACCGATGATGGCGATCCTCTTGTCTTTCAAGAGATCGAGGTCGCCATCCGCCTCGTAGTAGATTGTTGCGGGCATGCTTGTTTCGCGAGTTCCTTTCCGTTGGTGACTGGAAGCCGTCGGCCCTAGGGGTCGGGTTCCGACAAGGCGCCTTCGCCGTACCGCGGCACGGGGAGCTTGTTGTGCTTCGCGCGGGCCATGGCCATCAAGCCGGAGCGCACCATTTCGACCTCGCCGTACGCGCGCAGCAACGAGATCAGGGCGTTGAGCTTCTCGGACGACCCGGTCACCTCGAACGTGTACGAATTCGGCGAGGCATCGACCACCCGCGCGCGAAAGACGCTCGCTTCCTGCAGCAAGGCCGGGCGGTGCGCGGTGTCCACGGTGACCTTGATCAGCGCGATCTCGCGCCGCACCGCCTGCGAGTCGGTGAGATCGACAGCCTTGATGACGTTCACCAAGCGCGAGATCTGCTTGATGAGCAGTTCCCGGCCCTGTTCGCCGACCGTGGCGACGATAGTCATGCTGGAGAGCGTGGGGTCGAGCGTCTTGGCCACCGTCAAGCTCTCGATGTTGTAGCCGCGCGACGTGAGCACGCCGGCGACCCGCATCAGCGCTCCGGGCTTGTTCTCGAGCAGCAGTGAAATCAGTTGCGGCATGGTCGTTCGTGCGAGAAGCGGGCGCTAGTCTCCCGCCACGGCCTCGGTCGCTGGCTGCAGGATCATTTCGCTCACCGCGCCGCCGGCGGGCACCATGGGATAGACGCACTCCTCGGGAGCCACTTGCACGTTGAGCAGGTACGGGCCCTCGTCCGCGAAGGCGTGCTCCAAGGCGGCGTCCAAGTCCTTCGGATCATTCACCGAACCGCCGCCGATGCCGAACGACGCGGCCAGCAGCGCAGTGTCGGGGAACGCGGCGACTTCGACCTCGCTGTAACGGCCGCCGTAGAACAGCTGCTGCCACTGGCGCACCATGCCGAGCGTGTTGTTGTTCATGACGATGATCTTGACCGGAAGCCGATTGGCGGCGATCGTGCCGAGCTCCGGAATGGACATCATGAAGCCGCCGTCGCCAACGATCGCGATGACCGTCTTGTCCGGGCAGGCGAACTTGGCCCCCACCGCGGCCGGCAGCCCGAAGCCCATCGATCCGAGTCCGCTCGAGGACTGCCAGAGCCGGGGCTCGTTGAACCGCAGGTACTGCGCCGCCCACATCTGGTGCTGGCCGACATCCACCGTGACGATCGCTTCGCCCCCGGAGATCGCGTCGAGCTTCTGCATCAGGCTCTGCGGCTTGATCTGGTCGGGGGAGTCCTCGTAGCGGAACGGGTTGTCGCGCTTCATCGCGCGCACGTGCTCCATCCAAGCGAGCCGCTCCGAGCGACGTTGCGCGCCTTGGGTCGCCGTTGTCTCCGCGAGCCGCTCGTTGAGCTTGGCGAGGACCGCGCCGGCGTCGCCGACGACGCCGATGTCGGCGCGCCGGTTCTTGTTGATCTCGGCGGGATCGATATCGATATGCAGGACCTTGGCGTCCGGGGCGAACTTGTCGAGACGGCCGGTCACGCGATCGTCGAAGCGCACGCCGAGCCCGACCAGCGCGTCGCACTGCGTGACCCCCATGTTGGCGGCGTAGCTGCCGTGCATCCCCAGCATCGAGATGAAGTTCGGATGGTTGGTCGGCATCGCGCCGAGCCCCATGACGGTGTGCGCGAGAGGCGCTTCGAGCAATTCGGAGAACCGCACCAACTCGGCGCTCGCCCCGGAAGAGACGATGCCGCCGCCGGCGTAGATGTAGGGGCGCTCGGCGTCCCACAGGAAATCCGCTGCCCGGACGATCTCGTCCGGATCCGGTTCGAACTCGAAACGGTAGCCGCGCAAGGGCGGCATGTCTCGCGAGCTGTCGTACGGCGCCTTTGCCAGCAAGACATCCTTGGTGATGTCGACCAGCACCGGGCCGGGGCGGCCGCTGGAAGCGATGAAGAACGCTTCGTGAATCGTCTGCGCCAGCTCCTCGACATCCTTGACCAAGTAGTTGTGCTTGGTCGCGGAACGCGAGATGCCGAACGTGTCGGCCTCTTGGAAGGCGTCGCGGCCGATCAGAGCCTGGGGCACCTGCCCGGTGATCGCGACGACCGGAACGGAGTCCATCAAGGCATCGACCAAGCCCGTGGTCAGGTTCGTCGCGCCGGGGCCCGATGTCGCCATGCAGACGCCCGGCTTGCCCGTCGCGCGGGCGTAGCCCTGAGCGGCGAATGCCGCGTTTTGCTCGTGCCGCACCAGCACGTGCCGCAACGAGTGGTCGTACAGCACGTCGTAGACCGGCAACGTCACGCCGCCCGGATACCCGAAGACCGCGTCAGCCCCCTCGCGGGCAAGGCTCTCGATGAGGATTTGCGCTCCGCTCAGCAACGCCATGGTGGGAGTCCCTCGCTTTCCTGTTCCCTCGTACCCATCATCCTTGATTCCGGGGCACGTGAAAACCCAAGCCCCGACCTCGAACGCATGCCCCGGTCGGCGGCCTCCCTGAAACTAGCTGGGAGAACGCTCAACCGGGGCCCGGTACAGCGACAAGAATCACCCGGCTGCCGAACCGGATCATCGTGTCGGCGACGTGGCGAGGACGGGGATCGAAACTCCGCGTTTCGCACGGAACTGCCGCGGTTGGCACTGTCTCCGCAGTCCCGCGACGCGGAACTCGGACGGCCCACCGCGAGCGGCATCCATGGTTCCCAATCAACATGAAGCGATTCGCCCGGAACGATTGCCGCGCGACTGCTGTACGCATTATAGCCACGGCAAGCGGCAACGGTCAAGAACGGAGCGTCCAAGGCGTCCAAGCGCCGCTCGAGCGAAGTCTGGGTTCATGGCTAGTCGGGCACGAACCGGTAGCCCATCCCGAACGCCGTGCGAAGGAACCGCGGGTTCTTCGGATCCGATTCAATCTTCCGTCGCAGGAATCCCACGTGAACATCGACGGTGCGGGTGCTGTGAAATCGCTCGTCGTAATTCCAGATCTCCCTGAGCAGCCTCGACCGCGACACCACCTCGCGCGGATGCCTGAGCAGGAATTCGAGCAGCTGGTACTCCTTGAGCGTGAGCGGGACGGATTCGCCGGGCCGGCGGACCTCTCTTGAACTCGGGTCCAGCCAGCACGATCCGAACCGGTACACCGGCTGACCCGCGATCTCGACCGTGCGCCATCGCAACAGCGCCTTGAGCCGGGCCACCAACTCCGCGGCCTCGAAGGGCTTGGTCAGATAGTCGTCCGCCCCCAGCTCGAATCCCCGCAGCTTGTCCTCGAGGCGTTTCCGCGCCGTCAGCATCAGGATCGGGGTCGAGACGCCATCCTCGCGCAGCTTCCCGCAAACGTCCAATCCGTCGATGACCGGGAGCGTGAGATCAAGGACGATCAAGTCCAGCGCGCCCCGGGAGGAGCGCTCCAAGGCACTACGCCCGTCCCCGACCGTCTCCACGGCGAAGCCTTCGGACCTGAGTCGATCGCTGAGGGTCGCCGAGAGACCCCGATCATCCTCCACCAGCAGTAAGCGACCAAGCAACTAGTTTTACCCCCCCCCCCAATATACTATAGCATACGAACGAAACCCTCAAGGAAATCCTCAACTGGCTTCCGAGATTCAGGGGGTTCCAAGCCCTCTATGAGCCGGTCGCATCAAGCGTCGTCGCAACTAATCCGGGCCGCTCGCTACCCTTGCACATGGGTCGCTCGGGGATCCGGCGCCGCCTGCATTCAAAAGCCCGAGAGAACCGCCGACACCAAAGTCGAAGCCATCGTGCGGCTGGCCCGCTGGATCGCCGCGGCGCGCTCGTTCACGTACGCATCCGGATCGGCGCTGACCTCGTGGGTCTCGCGATGCGTCAAATCCGGATTGCTGTACAGCTCGCTGCCATCGGATCGGTCGAAGAGCGCAACGTGGACCCGCGTGATCGTCAAGACGCTCGTGGCTCGCCCCGTGCGCGGGTCGAAGTTCTGCGGGATGGCATCGAAAAGCATGACCGTGCCCCGCAGGGTCGCGTCAGCGGCAGCCTCGTCGCTCACCACGCTGTATCGGGTCCGGGCAAGCATTTCCTGGACCACCGCGCTCGTCAAGTACTGCTCGACCTTGAACTCCGACGTGGCGTTCTCGAACGCCGGCACGGCGATCGTTCGAATCCGCTCCGGCAGCAAGTCCGCCGTGCCGACCAACCGGTACCCGCAACCTGACGCGCCCGCCAGCAGGACCAATGAGCAGGCCGCTCCTGCTCCGCGGGGAAACGGCATCCGACTCACCGGGACCCGCGCTAGCGGACCGTCCGCCCGCCTTCCGACGCCGTCGCTTCCTGCAGTTCTGGCACCGTCTTGCGGAACAAGCTGCTGATGCGCGCCAAGACGCCGCTGCCGGCGAACGTCGCCGCCATGGTGAGCAGCACGGGGCGCGAGAAATTCCAGACAAGGAAGATCAAACTGGCGAAGAACACCACCCCGATGGCAGGCACCTTGAGAAACGCCAGCTCCTTGAAGCTGCGGTAGCGCCAGCTCGAGATCATCAGGAAGCCCAGGCTGGCCAGCAACGCGCACCAGAGCAGGCCGGCGGGCCACCAGTTCGCGATGGGCTGGCCGTAGGAGAAGTGAACGACGGCTCCGAGCAATCCGGCCGCCGGCGGAATCGGCATCCCCACGAAGTACTTCCTATGCGCCGGCCCCGGATTTCTCGGCTGCGGATCCTTCTGGACGTTGAAGCGCGCCAAGCGGGCCGCGCCGCACGTCAGGTAGAGGAACGTGCAGAAGTAGCCCAGCGGCGGCAACAACTCCAGCAGCGGCGAGCCGCCCGGCGGCAGCGCTCCGCGCATGCCCCAGGCGTAAGCGAGCAGCGCGGGCCCCGCGCCGAACGTCATGCAATCGGCCAGCGAGTCGAGTTCGCCTCCGAACTCGCTGGTCGAACCCGTCATGCGGGCGATCCGCCCGTCGAGACCGTCCGTCAGCATGGCAATGCCGATCGCGATCGCGGCGTAATCGAGCAGCAACGCGGCTTCGGCAGCGCGGCTCGCGGGAAGCGCGACGGCCTTGATCGTCTGGACCAAGGTGTAGTAGCCGCAGAACAAGGTCCCGACAGTGAAGAGCGTCGGCAGCGCGACGCGCGGCCGGTTGCGATTGCGACGAGGCATGCGCATCGACATGCCCTCACTTCCGGCTGGCGAGCACGGAGCTCCCGCCGCGCACCCGGTCGCCCGGTCGGACGGCCAGATCCCATTCGGAACCGAGGAGGAGGTCCGTGCGCGAGCCGAACTTGATCAACCCGAACCGCTCCCCCTTCTCGATGTCGTCGCCTACCTGCTTCCGGCACACGATGCGCCGGGCGATCAAGCCCGCGATCTGGGAAAACTCGACTTGCGAGCCGCCCTCTAGGTCTTCCACCACTAACGTGTTGCGCTCGTTCTCTACCGAAGCCGAGGCGAGGTGAGCCATTTTGAATCGACCGGGGCTGTAGCGCATCGACAGCACGCGACCGCTGACGGGAGCTCGGTTCACATGCACGTCGAAGATGCTGAGGAAGATGCTGATGCGGGTCCTACCGTCGGGCTCCTCGCGCACTTGCACGACGCGCCCGTCCGCCGGAGCCACGCACACCGGCCCGGGCGGGATTTCGCGATCCGGGTCGCGGAAGAAGTACAAGGCGAATGCACCGCAGCAAACGCATGCCAGAGCCAGAGGCCATGCTCCGAACGCCAATCCGGCGATCACAGCGGCCAGCCCGAAGGCGGCTCCGTACGCCCAACCATCCCTCACCATCGGGGCCATCCTCCCGAGACGGCGCAACGCCGTCCGTCATCACTGCGTCTGGGACGTGTGTTCAGCGACCATACTGGACATCTGGTCCTTGAGCCGCAGCTTGAGCTTCTTGAGGCGCGCTTCTTCCGTCTGCTCCTCCTGCGACGGATAGCGACGCTGCCCCAATTCGTTGAGGCGACGTTCGTACTCCGCATGCTGGCGCTTCAGCTGCCGGAACTGCTCGCTCGATTCCATCAACTCGACTGTCGCTTTTGCGGAAACCGGAATGGTCACTAGGCCTATCCTCCTGAGCAGCCGAATCGCGTTCTCCCGGGCCCGACGCATCCAGTCGCGGTCGACTACGCATGGCCGACCCTTCCGCGTCAACTGCGCGGAATCACTCTAGCAGAGTGGGGCAGGAGGTGCAAAACGCACCGGGCGAAAGACGGCCAGCGCGGGGCACGGACAGCGGGTCGCGTGATCGCGGGAAGTCGCTCCGGCGCGGATCGCCGCCGCTGCCGGAAACCCCGTTCGCAGGCTCGAAGCTACTGAATCACGGGGTTCGACGCTACGAGGCCCGGTTCATGCTCCAGCAGTCGCTTCGCGCGCGGAAGAGCCTCGATCGCCTTCTGGACGTCGGGGTCCAATTCGTAATAGACCCGCTGGCCCTCTTCGATGTCATAGGCCGAGTTGTAGACCTCGCGCTTGATGAACCGTCGCATGTAGTCCAGGTTGACCTCGAAGTCCGTTTCCTCGAACTCGATCTTCTCGCGCTCCAAGAACGCCCGGAACTCGGCGATCACGTCTTCGGAGACATCCCAGCCATGCGGCAGGTCGGGGTGCTCGCGACTGTAATCCTGCGCGAACGTCCGGATCGCGGAGCGACGCAACATCCACTGGAAGTCGCTCATGCGCTGCTCTTGCAGTTCGATATCCGGGGCGATACCGCCGCCTGCGAAGACCTGGCGTCCCTTGGCCGTCAGGCGCACGCCCTCGCGTTGCGGGCGATATCCCTGGCTGCATGGGTTGCTGTAGTACTCCAGCATCGAGACGCCGTCGTACCGCCGCTGGATGAGACGGCCGCTCGGCGTGTAATAGCGCGCCGTGGTCAGGGCGAGGCCGGAATCCTGGGAAAGCGTGAACACGGTCTGGACCAAGCCCTTGCCGAACGTGCTGTTGCCGATGATCAACGCCCGGTCGTGGTCTTGGAGAGCACCTGCCACGATTTCGGACGCGGAGGCGGAATTGCAGTCCACCATCACGATCATGGGGTAGAGGTTGCCGCGGTGGCCGCGCGTGACTTCGTACATGCGCTGGCGGGACGAGCGGCCGTGATGGGACACGATCGTCTGTCCCTTTTCAAGGAAACGATCCGAGACCCGCACGCCCTCGCTCAGCAATCCGCCCCGATTCCCGCGCAGGTCGAGCACCAAGCCGTCGAGGTTGTCGGCGTCCAGTTCCTTCAGCGCCTTGTCGAGCTCCGTGCCGGTGTTCTCGTTGAACGTGTCGATGCGGATGAACCCGATCCCCGGCTTGAGCTCGAACGCGGTCGGAATGCTGGGTTGCGGGATCCAAGCCCGCGTGACCTCGAATTCGATCAGATCTTCGATTCCCCGCCGTTCGACTCCGATCCGCACATCCGTCCCGGGCGTCCCTTTCAGGCGTCCAGCTACTTCGGTGACGTTCAGCTCCTCGACGTTCTCGCCGTCGACCTCGACGATCACGTCGCCCGGGCGCAGCCCCGCCCGGTAAGCCGGGGTGCGCGGGAACGGCGCCACCACGGTCGTCCCCCCGCCGCGATTATCGATCGACATCCCGACGCCAGCGTATTGGCCTTTCTGGTCGTCGCGCAGCTGCTTGAACGCGTCTGGCGAGAAGAACGAAGAGTGCGGATCCAACATCCGCAGCATGTACGGAATCGCCCCGTGGTACAGCGCCGCGTCCGCATCCACCTCGTCGGCGTAGTGATCTTGGACCGCGGCGAGGATCGTGGCAAAGCTGCGAATGCTGTTCCGAATCTGGACATCGGTCGGCTCGGAGGCGGCCCGGGCCCACGGGTTCGCCCAGAACAAGCCCGCCGAGAGGGCACCCACCCCGATCGTGAGGAGGCTCAGCCACCGCGTCCTAGACTGCATTGGTAATAAAGACCGTAGGAAGCCCCACCAGCCACGCACAGTATACCAGCAGATTGCAAGCATCGACTGATGTTTCGCGGGCCCAATTGGTTGGACGCTGAGACGGTCAGAACGTTAGGCAGCGGATTGTTTCCCAGCGCTTCGGTCGGCGCGGAGCCCCCTAACACCGGCTTGCGCGCGAGCCGCTGCAGAGGCTCGCGTCCGAGCGTCCTGCTCGCGGACCGCGGGAATCGCGGGCCCCCGGTTGCCGCGGCGAGCGGCGGCTACGATGAGAGGTCTACCCATGGACGGAGCGGCGGAGGAATTCACGAAGTTGATCGAGATCATGGGTGCGCTCCGGGCGCCCGGCGGCTGCCCCTGGGATCGCGAGCAGACGCTCGGAAGCCTGCGCCGATACGCGGTCGAGGAAACCTACGAGGTGGTCGACGCCATCGACCGCGAGGACTGGTCCGCGCTGGCGGAGGAACTTGGCGACCTGCAGTTGCAAATCGTCTTCCAGTCGGTGATCGCCCGAGAGGAGGGGCTGTTCGATATCACGCGCGTACTCCGGACCATCAACGAAAAGCTGATTCGCAGGCACCCGCACGTCTTCGGGAACGAGGCGCTGGACACGGCCGAGGAGGTCAAGGCGCGATGGGAGGAGATCAAGGCTCGCGAAAAGCCGCGCTCCCGCGACGCCGGTCGATTGGACGGCGTACCGAGGAACCAACCCGCGTTGCTGGAGGCGCGCCAGATCGGTGTCAAGGCAGCGAAGGCCGGATTCGACTGGCGCTGCTTCGATGAACTCGGCGACAAGCTGGACGAAGAATTCGGCGAACTGCGCGAGGCAATCAGTTCTGGGGAAAACGACAGCATCGAGGACGAGGTCGGAGACCTCCTGTTCATGGCCGTGAACGTCGCTCGATTCGCCGGGGCGGATCCGGAACTGGCCCTCCGGCGCGCGAACGCCAAGTTCCGCGACCGCTTCGGCAAGATGGAAGCGGCTCTCGAAGCGTCCGGCCGCCGTGTCGAGGACTGTCCGCTGGAGGAATTGGAGGCTTTATGGCAGAGGGCCAAGAGCAGCTAGACACGCTGGAGATACGGCCGTTGCGCACACTTGACGAGTTCGAAGCCACGGTCCACCTGCAAAGGGCGATTTGGGGGTTCAAGGACGAGGAGCTTGTCGCTTCGCGGTTGTTTGTCGTGTTCTCGCGTATCGGTGGATCGAGCTTGGGAGCTTATCTTGGAGGGAACCTCGTGGGCTACACGCTCGCATTCGCGGCTTTCAAGCCTGACGGAGAACCGTTTTGGCACAGTCATATGGCCGGGGTCGTGCCGCAAGCGCAGGGCCGGGGCATCGGAAGGCTGCTCAAGGTGCGGCAGCGGGAAGAGGCTATGGTGGCGGGTGTTGACCGGATCGAGTGGACCTTCGATCCCCTGCAGCCACGGAACGCGCACTTCAACATCGAGAAGCTGGGTGTCGAAGTCGACACCTACCTGCCGAACTTCTACGGCATTACCTCAAGCGCCCTGCACGGATCGATCCCGACCGACCGACTGCTCGCCGTGTGGCGCCTGCGCCATCCCGCGGTGGAGGACCGGCTCGCGGGACGGAGCCGAGCCCGTAAGACGGTACATTTGCACATCGAAGTCCCGGCGCGAAGCGCGGGGCGGCCTCGGAATGTCACCTTGGCGATCCAAGCCCGGGTCCGGGAGCAATTCACGGCCGCGTTCCAAGCGCATCTCGAGGTCACCGGCTTCGAACGCACCGCGACCGGGGGAATCTACCACCTCGGCAGGCGCGACGAGGGCGCTGGACAGTCGGACGAAAGGAGCTAGAACGCATGGCTGATTTGCATGTTGCCGTCATCACGGACGAGTTTTCCCAGGACTTTGAGCGCGTATGCGCCACCGCCACGGAACTCGGCATCCCGGAACTCGAGATCCGCACGGCATGGGGCAAGAACGTGCTGGACATGTCGGATCGAGAGATCGTCGACCTCAAGTCGACCGCCGACCGGCATGGTCGACGGTTCATTTGCGTCGCGTCACCGGTCTACAAGTGCGTGCTACCAGATGGCGGGGAGGTCGACGAACGGTTCCAGCACGATGCCTTCCAGGCTTCGTTCTCCTTCGACGACCAGCCTCGGGTGCTGCAGCGAGCGCTCGCTATCGCCGAGCGTCTCGAGGCTCCGTTCGTGCGCGTGTTCAGCTTCTGGCGGACCGTGAGCCCCGAGCGCAACTTCGAACGGATCGTCGAAGTGCTCGGCGAGGGCGGCGGGACAGCGCGCAAGGCAGGCATTCTGCTGGGACTGGAGAACGAGCACGCCTGCCACTTCGGAACCGGCCAGGAGATCGGATGGGCAGCACGGCGCCTGGATCCGAAGGCGTACGGAATCGTCTGGGACCCGGCCAACGCCGTGGTGGCGGGGGAAAGGGCCGTGCCCGACGGCTTCGCCTGCATTCCGGCGCACCGGATCTGCCACGTTCACGCCAAGGACTGCGTGATGGATCCGTCGACAGGTCGACCGGAGTGGGGGGACGTGGGAGCGGGCGAGGTGGGCTGGACGGAGCAGCTAGCCGCACTGCTGGAAAGCGGCTACTCCGGCTCCGTCAGCTTGGAGACACACTGGGGAGGCCCGGGCGGCGACAAGTACGCCGGCAGCACGATTTGCGCCCAAAGCCTGATGCGTCTCGTCGGCGAATCGTGACGCCTCGCGCTCGGAATTGGACGCTTTTACTCGTCGTCTTCCTTGGCGGCGCCGTCGCGTTTCGCCGCACTCACGATCTTCTCGGCCAGCTGGCCGGGAACGAAGTCGTAATATCCCTGCACCATCGTGAACGTCCCGCGCCCCTGGGTCATCGAGGTCAGGTCGTTGGCGTAGGTCAGCATCTCGGCCATCGGCACGTCGGCGCGAATCACTTGGGTCGATCCCTTTGAATCCATACCTTGAATGCGTCCGCGCCGACCGTTGAGGTCTCCCATGAGGTCACCTGCGAACTCCATGGGAGCGACGATCTCCACCTTCATGACCGGTTCCAGCAACGCAGGCTTGGCTGCGGCCATGGCGAGCTTGAAGGCCTTGCTGCCCGCCAGCTTGAAGGCCAACTCCGATGAATCGACATCGTGGTAGGAACCGTCGTAGAGCGTCACCTTGAAGTCCACCACCGGATAGCCGGCAAGGAAGCCCCTCGCGGCCGCCTCTTGGATGCCCTTCTCGACGGCGGGGATGTACGTCTTCGGAATCGCCCCGCCGAAGATCTCGTCCTCGAACTCGAATTCCCCGCCCCGCTCCAGGGGCGCGACCTTGATCTTGCAGTCGCCGAACTGCCCGTGCCCGCCTGTCTGCTTCTTGTGGCGCCCGTGGACGTCCGCAGTGCCGCGAATGGTCTCCCTGTAGGGAATCTTGGGCGCGTGCAGTTCAACGTCGACGTTGTACCGCTTGCGCAGCTTGCTGCAAACGATTTCGAGGTGCTGCTGCCCGTTGCCGGCGAGCAAGAACTCTTGGGTCTGGGCGTCGCGGAAGAATCTCAACGACGGATCTTCCTCGAGCACCTTGGTGATGGTGCTGCTCAGGCGGTCTTCGTCGTTGCGAGTCTTGGGCTGGATCGCGTACGAAATCGCGGGCGGGGGCATCTCCAGTTTCGGGAAGAGGATCTCGTGATCCTTGGTGCCCAAGCTGTCGCCGGTGGCCGTTTCCTTCAGCTTGGCGACGACTCCGATGTCACCCGCGTGAATCGCGGAGACGGGGTTCAGGGTCTTGCCCTGCGCGACGCTGACGCGCGCGAACTTCTCGCTGCTCTGCGTCCGATGGTTGTAAACCGACGCATCGTTGGCTAGCACGCCCGACACGACTCGGAAATAAGTCACCCGACCGGAGAAGGCGTCCGAACTCGTCTTCCAGACATAGAGCGCCAACGAACCGCTGTCGTCGATCGCCAAGGGATCGGATTCAGTGGCCTGCTCCGCACGGTCCGCTGGAGACGGAGCTACCTCGACGAGGAAGTCGAGAAGGCGGTCGACGGCCATGTTGTGCAGCGCGGAACCACACAGCAGAGGCACCACTTCGCCCGTAGCGACAGCCCGCTTGAGTCCGGCCGCCAGCTTGTCCGCAGGGAGCGTGCCTTCCTCGAAATACTCCTCCATCAGATCTTCGTCGGTCTCGGCGACAGCCTCGATCAGACCCGTGCGAGCTTCTTCCAAGGCATCGCGCAGGTCGTCGGGCACCGCGGTCTCGGCACCCTTGCCACCCCCGTCCAGCGCATACTCGTAAGCCTTCTCGGAGATTAGATCCACCACGCCGCGGAACCCCTTCTCGCTGCCGAGCGGGATCTGCAGCGACACCGCGGTCACGTCGAAGACCTCCTTGACCTGTTGCACGATGGCGTCCACGGAGGCACGCTCCTTGTGCATCTTGTTCACGAAGATGACCTTCGGGATCCCCTGCTCGGTCGCGAAACTCCAGCACTTCTCGGTCTGCACCTCGACGCCGTTCACCGCGTCCACGACGACCAGCGCCGCATCTGAGGCGGATAGCGCGACATTGGCCTCGTTGATGAAGATGTTGTAGCCGGGCGAGTCCAGCGCATTGATCTTGGTGTCGCCCCACTCGGCGATGGCGATCGCGGTCGAGATCGACACCTTGCGGCCGATTTCCTCGTCGTCGAAATCCGTGATCGTGTTGCCTTCGTCAACGCGCGTGAGTCGATTGGTGGCTCCGGCCGTGTACAGCATGGCCGCGGCCAATGTAGTCTTGCCGCAATCGCCGTGACCGACGATGCCCACGTTCCTTACGTCCTTGCCTGCGTAATCCTTCATCGCTTCTCTTCTTCCCGAATTGGCCTAAGCGCTCGCTTGGATTCGCGTCGCGCGTGCGGACCGGCGGGCACCAAAATCCTCGCACCGCGACGGGCGCTGCCACCCGACCATAGGGTTCCAGTATATGACGCCCGGGCGGCTAGGGTTCCCGGTTCGCGAGCCATGTGTCGAATGCATGCCGGCGGCTGCCAGTGTACTGGTAGGTGTCGAACACCCAAGCCTGTCCGAGGGCTCTGGGGTCGCTGTCTTGCTCGAGGCGGTCCTGCAGTTCGGCGCGCAAAGCCTTTTTCGCTTCGGCATGGGCGGGGTCGTCGGCGAGGTTTTCGACGCAGTCGGGGTCGCGGTCGACCCTGTAGAGCTCTTCGGGCGTGCGCTTCCCGAAGGACATCCGGTAGTAATCGTCGAACCGACTCACCAGCAACCTCTTGGTAGGGCTGCCATCACAGTTCCGGTATCCGGTCTCCGGATTGCCGGCGGGCCAGCGGTCGGGTTCGTAGTTCCTCACATAGAGGTACTCGGGCGTACGCAGGGCGCGAACCGGATACCCCCAGTCGTTGGGCCGTCCGAGATCGTGGCGCTCCTTGCCGACGAGCATGCGATTGCGGCGCGGGTCAATCCATCCGTCCTCGGCGGACTCCAAGATGTCCACGAAACTCCTACCCGTCATCGAATCCGGAACATCAACACCAGCGAGTTGCAGTATGGTCGGGGCGAAGTCCCGGACGTTCACGAAATCGTCGACCGTCCGGCCCGCGCGGTTGCCGCCCCAGCGCACGGCCAGCGGGAGGTGGAAGCCGTATTCGTAGATTTGGCCCTTGACCCTCGGGAACGGCATGCCGTGGTCGGAGGTCGCGATGACGAGGGTGTTGTCAAGTTCCCCGATCTCCTCTAACTTGCCCAGGATTCGACCGAGGTGAGTGTCGAACCACTCGGATTCCACGGCGTAGTCGGCGAGGTCTCGCCGAATCGCTTCCTCGTCCGGATAGAACTTCGGGACGTCCACGTCTTGGTGGCGCTTGCCGCTGATTGCGCCGGCTCCGTCCTGAAAGGCTCGATGCGGTTCGTGCGTGCCGAACCAGAAGCAGAAGGGCTGGCTTGGATCCCGACCCTCGAGAAAGTACTCGAAATTCTTGGCGTAGTCCTTGTTGGACATGCTGCGGAACGGGGCTTCGAGCTTGTGCTTGATGAACTCGGGCCCGGCAGGATTCCGCGAGAACCCGCCTGCGCGGTAATCTCCGGGTCCCCATCCCTTGCCGGTGTAGCCGACGCGGTAGCCAGCGTTTTCGAGAAGTTCCGGAAACACTTCCCACTTGGCCGGGAACACCCCGAAGTGATTGACCGCTTCCTCCAACTGCCACGTGTTGCGGCCGGTCAGGATGCTCGCCCGGCAGGGCGAGCACTTGGGATTGGAGGTGAAGCAATTGGCGAACAGGACGCCCTCCGCCGCGATGCGGTCGAACGCGGGAGTCTGCACCCAGCTGCAACCGTAGGCCCCGGCGTGAGGCCAGCCCCAATCGTCGGCGATCGCGAAGAGGATATTGGGGCGCTTCGACTGTCCGACAGCCGTGTGCCCTGCCCCGGCCGCGAGCGACGCGAACATCATTTGCCTGCGAGTCATGACTCCGTAGAATACCGGAACGACCTTGGCAGCGGGGCGAGCGCAGTGGCGTAGACCGCGAATCTGGTAGTATTAGCCCCGACGGCGATTCGACGCGAGAGACTCGCGACTATCGGGATCACCGAATGACTCACCCATGGCCGACGGCTTTCGAGACGGAGAGGAAAGCGTAGGACTGCCGCGAGAATCGCCGGGAGGGCGCGCTGGCGTAGGGCAGGATCCGATCGAGGACGTCGCTGGCGGCGGCACGCGGTTCTGGCAGCGATTGGCAGGTGTGCTGATGTGCTTGCCTGCAGCGTTTGCAGAGTTCGCAGGCGACCGGCGGGCGACTTGGCAGGTAGCGGCGCTCGTGGTCGTGACTGGTGCCATCGGACTGATCGGTGCCAATCTCAGCGGGGTCTATTCCGATTTGGCCAAGTTGGGCTTGGAATCGGCTGTCCCGGTCTTCAATGCGGGGGCCGTGCCCCATATGCGTTTAGTTGTTACAGTTTCCACATGATATTGGGGACTGGCTCCACCGAAGCACCAAATCTTGTGTAGTTTGTTTCAGTGGCGCGAGATCTGTCGAGCCTGTGCAGGCGCGCATCGGACGGCCATCGCGGGCTAGTCGAAAAACGCAGCGAGTTGGGGCTTGCGCTGCCGTGACGGGTCGCGGAGTTCCGCGGAGATGGCGGGCCACTGGGCGAGGATGTCGGCTAGGGGCGCGGCGGGCTGGAGCACGTGCTGCACTTGGTGCAGCATGAACTGGAATTCGCGCCACGGACTAGGCGGGCGCCGGTGCTTCCAGCGGGCATCCCCAGGGGGAAATAGACCGGGCGTGGGCGAGCAGCTTCTCGACCAGCAACGCGACGAACAGCTTGCCGTACAGCCAAGCCCTGGCACTGTCGTCGGCGTGCTTGGGCAGGTGTCCGAGCTGCGCGAGCGACTTGAAGCGCTTGAACACCAGCTCGACTTGCCAGCGCGTGCGATACCACTCCAGCACGTCGGCGGCCGGAAACGCGTCCTCCGGGAAGGTGGTGAACAGGATCACGTACTTGGCGAACTCCAGCGTGCGCGGCTGCAACTGCTTGCCTTTCTTCGACGCCTGGCGGCGCAGGGCCTTGTGCGCGACGCGGATCGCCTCCGCCGTCTTGCGCAACGCGCACACGCGCCCGACCACGGGGTGCTCGCGCCCGTCGAGCGCCGCGACGGGCCAGCACCCGAGCTGTCCCGCGCGGCGCAGTCCGCGCACCGCCGCCAGCAGATCGAACGGCGCGCCTTGCGGCGTGCCGAGCGGCAGCGACCGGGTGTTCACCCGCACGGTCGCGAAGGCGCCGGCTTGGGCCACGTGGCGCAAGCCGGCGGCCGTGGAATAGCCGCGGTCCGCCAGCAAGTAGTCGCCTGCGCAGAGGGGAAACTGCCGGAAAGACTCGCCGGTCCCCGGGCCTTCGGTCGCGGTGAGGCGGAAGAAGTCGCACGCCAGCGACGGCAGTCGCACGCTGTAATGGATGCGCCACAGCGAGCCGCGGCCCGGCTCCTTGACGAGGGTCGCGTCCAGCGCCCGGATCTGCAAGCCCCCGGCCCCGGCCCGTTCCCAGCCGCGTTCGCGGAACAGTTCCACGCACAAGCCGCGCAGCCACGGAGCGGACTTCTGCAAGCGATTCCAGACCGCCGCGGCCGTCATCTCGGCGAGCTGCGCCTGCCGCGCCCGCACGGCCGTCTCTTGCAACGAGTGCCCGCAGCCGAGATGGAGCAGCAGCACGCGGAGCAGCTTCTCGGGAGACTTGTCCTTGCGCAAGCCCTTCAAGGCCCCTGTCGCTGTGGCGAGTTCCCTCCAGTTCGCGGGTAGGAACGATTTGAGCACGTCCCAATCCTCCGCCAAGCCCGGATGGTTCTTTGGCCGATCCATGCCTTGATTATACGTGATTTTTCCCGCAAACAACTAAACGCATATGGGGCCGTGCCCTTGGGCTTCGTGGTCTTCGCAGCGTGGGCTGGCATCGTGATGCTCACTTCGAAACTGTTCTCGAGTGAATCCGTATCCTACGGAGGGTGGTTTCGGGCTCTTGGGCCCATCACCGTTACGAATCTCTTGCAACTCATCTCAGTCGTGGGATGGGCCCTCAAGCCCGAGACGACGACCCCTTTCCTCGAGTCGGTGGCCTTGCAACTCATTCCGTTTGTGGGATGGGCCCTCAGCTACCTGTACTGGATCGTCCTGACCTTTGTCGCCGTTCGCACCGTGGCAAGAGTTTCGAGGTTAGCCACAATCGGCATCATGCTGATTTCCGCGATCGGCCCCTTCGTGGTGGTAGGGTTCCTATTCGCCCTCTTATTTACCGTTTGGATGATGTTGGCATAAACTCATCCACGCTGAACTCCAGACATTTGCTCGGATGCGCTCGCCCTTGGATTGCGTCCCAAGTTTAATCTACGGTCATGGATTCAGTGGCTCGCCCTTGCTGGCGAATTGGCGGTGTGCCATCGGACCTGTGACGCTTAGCGGCGGTCTTGGCCAATGCGAGACACTCGGAATGCCTGACCTGTCACGACGAGGATTTCGTTCGACAGCCGGGGGTGGCATGCGCGCGAGCAACGCCAAGGGCCTGCGGGCGATGGATCGCAGGGTGGGAGGACAGCGTGGAACCTGATGTATCGTCCGAATCGAGCTATCGGGAACCAGGCCCACTCGCCTCGCCAAGCACTGGAGACGAAGGGCCGAATCCGTTCTGGAAACGACTTGCGGGAGTGTTGCTGGGATCCCGCCGCGCATTCGCCAAGATTGCGGCGGACCGCGGAGCTACTTGGCAGGCGATCAGCGTAATTCTCGTCGCCACTCTCCTTTCTGGCTTGTTCGGAGGTCCGGCATTCTCGACCTCGTCGTCCGGGGATGTGGCCCGGGTGGCACGGATTTTCGACTCGGTGTCGGCCATGGCCAGTAGTCTGGCCTTCACTGCGATCTATGCATGGATGGTTCGGATCGTTGCCGGATGGTTCGGCACGAGAGCACTCGCTTACGGCGGCTGGTTTCGTGTCCTAGGCTTCACTTCGGCAAGCGCTGTGTTAGCAATGCTCCCGATCTACGGCTGGATCGCAGCTGGGATCTACGGGCTCGTCCTAGAGGTGGTGGCGATCAGAGAACTTGCTGTCACGTCTACCAAGAGGTCAATCACTACTGCGCTGATTGCTGTATTCGGCGCCAGTTTCGCATGGGTAGCACTGACTGTCCTGTACGCTTCGATCAGCTTGGTATTTGGAGCATTCGACAGTGCGTTCGCGTGATTCAGCGAAACCCCGTCTCTCTGCGCTCCGGACCGCCCCTGACCGGTCCATGTTCAATGTCAATCCGGGCGCACGATGCGCCCGAACATGGTCCCGCCGTGTTTCCCGCCCCACCACATGCCGGCGTACGAGTCTCGGTAGAACGCCACTCTCGCCGTGTACGTCCCCAAGCCCGGCAGGCCCAGATCGGTGACGCTCACCATTGGGGTGTCGCCCGCCCACGAGAGCTTTACGGGTACGGGAAGCGTGACGTCCTTGTCCCCGTACTGAATGCGCGCGTGAAAAGTCCAGACGTCACCGGCCCGCTTCACGACCTTCTCGATCTCGTAGCGATCGCTTCGCAGCTTGGGAGGCCCGTCATCGGGAACGTTTCCTGCGCTCGCCTGGGGGACGATCGTGAAATTCCCGTCCAAGACGACGCCACGCATCGACGCCTCGAACGCTCGCTCCAGCTCCAGCCGCTCTTCCGGGGTATTCGTAGCAGCACCGCAAGCCGTGAGGATGACGCAGGCAAGGATCGCGAGTCGCACGCTGACTACTTTAGTCGAAATCGCGGATCTAGCGAAGTGGTCGACAGAGAACGGCCTCGGCCAAGCGGCCGCACGAACCAAGCCCAGTCTATGCACTCGCGGGACAGGCACAGATGCACTTGGCGCGCTATTCCGTCCGCACGCTCACCGCGTCCGCGGTCGGGAAGTTCGGCGGGACGGGCTGCGTGACCTCGCCCGTCACGGCCCATTCGGCACCTCTCTGGAAGGTCGTGATGAATCCGTTGCAACGTTGCGACACCAATGCGTGTCCGAGCGTTGTGTGGAATATCCGCCCTTGGCCGTATTGGATCGCCATCAAGATCGGCTCGTGCTCCCCGGTTCCCTCGGATTCGACGGTCGAATACGCCGTGGCGAGGACGGTTAGATTCTTCGCGGGGCCGCGGAGCCGATCGTAGAGTTCGTCATTGGCATGCATCCACTGTTCCGGTAGCCCGCGAGTGATCGGATGCTCCGAGTCACGGACGTCGATGCGGAATTCGTGGCGGATGCCGTGACTGCCGCCGATGCCGGGAGTGTTGTCTCGCACGAATTCCCCGTCACGCAGCCGGATGTACGGGCCGTGCCGCTCGGTGCGCTTGCCCCAGCCGCCCACTCCGATCATTTCGTTGTACCCGGGCCATTCCGGAAAGGCATTGTTAGCAGCGTGGACGGAGACGAAGGCGCCGCCGTCCTGGACGAACGCTTCGAAGTCCGCCATCGCGCCCTCGCCCCACGGTTCGCCGTTGTAGTTGGAGACCACGAGGTCGTAGTCCGCGAATGCGGGGCGGTATGCATCCAGCGGCTCTCCGGCTGGCGGAGAGGTCGCGACGTCGACGGTGAACAGACCGGTCTCTTCCAGGTAGCCCTTCAAGTACTGGGTCGTGGTCGGCCAAATCCTGTGATTGCTCTGGCCGTCCACGATCAAGGCCCGGTACTTGGCCGGAACCTCCGGCTCGGCCTCGCTCCCGGGTCCGCAGGCTAGGCTGACTGCAACGAGTGCGATGACTGCGAGGCTGTGGAATCTCATGAGTGCCGTACCAAGCTACCACATCGAAGAACCGCCGATTCAGTCTGCGAACGCCTCTGCAATACCGCCCTCCGCGTACGCGGCAGCCAGCCGGGCTTTCGCCAGACGATAGCGAGACTCGACGTATCCGCCCCAAGCCGACGATTCGACGACCCGCGCGCGCTCGACCTCGTCAAGCCCCACGCGGCCCTCGTCGAACTGCGCCATGAGCACGTCCAAGCTCTGGCGCGCGTACTCCAACTCGTGCTTAGCCAGCTCGGAGCCGCGCTCCGCTTCGCGCACGCCTGTCGCCGCCCGCCGCCCTTCCATGCGTAACTCCGCATGCTTGGCATTCCTCCGCAACTCGAGTTCGCGCTCCTCAATGCGCGCGCGGGCGACCCGCTCGGCGACGCCTCGGCCCGTGAAGATCGGCACTCGCAAGGCGACGCCGGCCTGCCAGTTGTGGCGCTCGAACCGCCTGAAGTAGTCATCGTAATTGTTGAAGCGCGCCAGCATGGCGTACTGCCCGATCAGGTCTAGGGTGGGATACCGGCTGGACCGCGCCTCACGCACCCGCAGCTCCGCCGCCCTGACTCTGGCCTCGATACCGACAATCTGCGGATGGTCCGCCCGCACAGCCGACGGTTCGGACAGGTTGGCGGGCACCCCGAGATCACCCTCGACGTCGGGAGCCGACGGCTCCAAGCGCACGCCCTCGCCCAATCCCAACTCGTCGCGCAGTTCCTCTTCAAGCAATGCGACGCGCTCCACCGCCGCCGCTAATCGCGCCTCGGCACGCGCTTTGTCGAGCTGGGCACGCGTGTGAGCTAGGGAAATCTCGAGTCCCTCCTCCACCCGGGCGGCGGTCAAGTCCTCGATTCGTGCAAATCCGTCGGATTCCCTTCGCAGCCGGTCGATTTCGCCGGACGCGAATGCAAAGTCCAAGTAGAGCGAGGCCACGCGATAGACAGCCTTTTCCCGCGCCACGCTCGCGTCGTGCCTTCCGGATTCCAAGTCTTCCTCGGCGACTTCCGCCCGTCTCGAGCGCCGCAGGTCGACCAAGGGCTGTCGCAGCGTGATCTGGGCCACCGATGGCGCGGCGCCTTGGATGCTCTGCGGGATCCCGTACGTCGCTCCCAGTCCCGATCCGGCATAGACCTGAGTCGCGCGCTCGGAACGCACGAGGCCTAGATCGCTAGCCGACTTTTCGACTTGCAGCCTCGCAAGCCGCAGTTCCGGACTCTGCTGCTTGGCGAGTTGAATCGCCTCGCGCAAGCTGATCGAGCGCGTCTCCGGCCCCTCTGCGACAAGTAGGCACGGGAGCGAAAGAATCAAGGCGCACGCCAAGGATTTACTCATGTCTTAAAGCCTCCGCTGGAGCGAGTTCCGCGGCACGGGCCGCCGGCAGTAATCCGAACACGCCACCCGCCGCTATGGCCAAGAGTAAGGCGAGGGCCGCCCAGCCCGCGGGTGTCGCCATCGGCAGGCCCGGCCAGAGTAGAGACGCCGCCCAAGGCAAGCCAAGTCCCGGAACCAATCCGCACACTCCCCCAAAGCCGGCGATGAGGATCGACTCCGCGAGGAATTGCAAGCGGATCTCGCGCCGCGTTGCCCCGAGCGAACGCCGAATCCCGATCTCGGACCTCCGCTCGTTCACGGCGATCAACATCATGTTCATGATGAATACGCCGCTGACCGCCAACGTGATGCCCGCGACCAAGATCATGGCCAGTCTCAGCGCTAGGAGGATCCGCTTCGCCATCGCCAAGACGTTCGCCAGCGTGTCGACGCGGTAGAGCGAACCGGGGCGGTGCCTGGATTCCAGGACCTCGCGCACGACGGCCGCCGCCTCGGGCACCCGCTCTTGGGACCCGACTGCCACGTACAAGGGGTCGACTCGCTCGGTCTGCTGGAAATACCTGAGCACGGTATACGGCACGAGGACGGAGCTATCCGAGACTTCCGACTGGCCGAACGTCTCGACTCCCTCGGAAAAAACTCCGATGATCTGAAAGTCCAGCCCGCGGATCTTGAGCGTCCGGCCCGTCGCTGTTGCGCTCCCGCCGAAGAGTCTCTCGGCAAGTTCTGGAGTGATCAGGCAAACCTTGGCCCGGGCCTCGCTGTCGCGGCGCTGGAGAAACCGGCCGGCGTGCAGCTTGAGGTTGCGGACGAACGAGTAGTGCTCGCTCGAGCCAAGGACTCGGACTTGCATCGGAACGCCGTCGATCACTATCGAATCCCAAGTGCTGGAAACGCCTGCGACGGCCGTCGCGAGGGGGCCGAGCCTCGCACGCACAGCGTCGACGTCGCCTAGGTCGATGTAGTCCGCTTCGGACGCGGATACGTTGCCGCCGGGTTCGTAGTACGCGTAAACCAAGTTCGACCCGACGCCTTCGATCTGGCCTAGGACGAAGGCGCTCCCGGTCGCGGCGACCGTAGCAACCAAGGATACGGCGGCGACCGCGGCCGCCATGCTCGCCGCCGTCAGCGCGGCCCGGAGCGGATGCGCCCTCAGCGTGTCCAACGCTGACCGAGCGATCTCCGTCGGGGCCAGCGGACGCTTCGAGTTCATAACTTGTCCAAGAGCTTTCGGACCTGCGACGGCGGCTCGCCGTTCGGCCTGCGACGCGGACTGTCCAAGTAGCTGTTGATCAGCTGCCGTGCTCGAGGGTACAAGTCCTTGCGCTTCGCGCCGATCCAAGCCTTGGCCGCGGCCAGCGCCGCTTCCGGGTTGTCCGGGTCGCGGCCGAAGGCCTCCTCGAACAACGCGTCACTCTCTTGCGTAGAGCCCCTGCGAGCGAGGAATGCCGCGTGGCCCAGCAGGTAGCGAATTTCGTGCGGGTCCCTTTCCCGTGCTTGCACGTGTCGCTCCAAGGCACTATCGAGCTCTCCGACAGCCTCGTTGTACAAAGCCCATGCGGACGCTCCGCGCGCGGCGTCGACCGCCTCGATCTGGTTGGCCAGGGAACGGGCTCTGGCCTTGTCCCCGCCGACCATACCCGGCGCTGCGAGATGGAAGTTCTGCAACGCTTCGAGCGCCGCCAGATTCTCGGGATCCAACTCCGCCGCCCGCTCGAACATCGCCAAGACCTTCTTCGCGAGCGAGAACGCGCCAAGGCGCCGGATCCCACTCATGCGCTCGGCGCGACGCCCCATCGCAAGCCCCACCCATAACGCGAAGTCCGAATTCTCGGGATCCGCCTCCAATAACCGCTCGAACAAATCCTGGGCCTCTCGATAACGCTCGGACGCATAGTGCTGGAGAGCTTCCTCCCAATCCGCGGCACTGGCGAGCCGCCACGGAGCGAGACCGGCCAAGGCCAGCAGAAAGCCGCGCCTACCGATCGCCATGATCGATCTCCACCTGCACCCGAACGCGCTGGCCCTCAACTAATTCGGAGGATCCCGGCAGCAGCACGGTGTCGGACACGGCCAAGCCCTTCCGCACCTCCACGTGAATCGCCCCGGTCACCCCGAGATCGACCGGTCGGCGCGTTGCCCGACCGGATTCGGCGATCCACAAGAACGCTCGGCCCGAGCGATCGTGCTGCACGGCCGCGCGGGGCACGCTCAACGCGGATGCCGCGCGCTCGGTGACGAGCCGGACACCCACGGCCAGATTCGGCAGTAGTCGGCCGCCCGGGTTTCGGGCCGTGCAACGAACCTCGCCGACCCGCCGGGTACCGACCTCCACGATTTCCGTGGCCAACTCATCGACCGGACACGCCCACTCCTCGCCCGGGAAGGCATCCGCGGTCAACCGCGCCACGGCGCCGAGCGTGACGCGGCCGAGTTCAGGCTCGTCCACGAAGATGCGCGCCCGCGCCTCCTGCAAGTCCCCGATGCGAGCCACGAGATCGCCGGCGGATACGTAATCGCCGGCGGCAACCCGCAATGAGTAGACCGCGCCCGTTCGGGGCGCGCGCACGGTGAGATTCGCGACACTTCTTTCCGCATCTCGCAGCACCACGCGCGACTCCCTGACCTCTGCCAAGAGCTCGTCGCGCTTCGGTTGCGAAGGTGGACTGTTCAATCGAGCGTTTGCAGACTCGAGGTCGGTCTCCAGTTTGGCAAGCGCCGCACTTGCCTTCACTAGCTCCGCGCGCGGCGCAGCTTGGCGCTCCACCAACCGCTTCAGCCTACCGAGATCCTCTCGAGCCTGCTTGCGCGCGGCTTCCAGGTTGGCCCGCTCCGCGCGCAGGAGCGCAGCTTGCTGGGGATCCGGTCCCGCATCCAGTAGCGCGACCCTTGCCTCCGCAGCCTCAAGTCGCGCGGCGGCCCGCTCCCTTGCGGCGACCTGGCCGGAATCGACCAACTCGAGGATCGCTTGTCCATGACGGACTTGCTCTCCTCGGCTGACATGCATCCTGCTTACCCGCCCGGCACTCGCCGCATGCACCGCGGCCTCGGCGGCGCCGTGGATACGACCGTTGGTCGTCAGGGCACTCTCGATATCCCTGAGCACTGGCTGAATGCCCGCCACTTCGCCCGGCCGGCCAGCGCAGGACAGTGCTCCGATCAATATCAGGACGCGCGGGGCGGAAGCGATGTTTGGCATGCAACGCGATTACGGGGCGGGCGGGGACTGGTGCGAGAAATCCCAAACGCGCAGATCCGATTTGCCCGGGGTGAATTCCACGACCCCGTACTCGCCAGCCGGCAGCGGATCGACGGGCCAGATCTTATAGACCAGCGGAGCCAGCTGCTGGCGAAAGACCTCCACTTCCTCGTACTTCTCGAACTGCTCCTCCGCCTTGGGAACGATATAGGTTCGCATGACAACCCGCCGCTTGCGATCCTTCTGGGGTTCAACACGAGCGATCCCGAACTGCGAGAAGCTGTCCAAGCGCATGTAGAAGATCGGTTTCTCCGCGGACGTAACCGTATCCGCGGCAAGCCCCTTGATCCAGAACGTCCGCCTGCCGGGCATCATCGTCACCGGGGCCAGAACATTCACGACGCCGCGCGCCTTGCTCCGCCCGACTTCCCAGAAAGCCTGCTCCACGGGCACCGGACTCCGGTCTTGCAAGTAATAGACTCCGTCGTCGAGCGGCACGGAGTGCAGCTCGGTCCGCGCCCGACGCTCGGCAGCCCGCTCCCTCCGGACCTCTGCCTCGCGCTGCTCCACTACCGCTTGCGCGCGCCGGTTCTCGGCGTTCGTCCGTTCCAAGTCGACGATTGCGAGCGGCACTTCCTCCCACTGGCCGCGATCGGAGCTGAAATAGCGGACGCGGTCGTCGAGAATCTCGAACTCCCGCACGGCCATCCGGGTCCCGTCACCGAGGAATAGGGCGAGCTGCTGGGCCGGAAGCAACAAGGCACAGGCGATCAAGGCCCCCAGAACGGATATCGCAGCACTTCGCATCGCACCCAAGTCGCAAACGCTCTCAATATAATGCCAGCGCGCTAGAGCCAGTCGTTTCCGGACCGTGGCCGTGACCTGCGACGACTCAAAAACGCAGTCGCAACTGGACGGTGGCCTGTCGTCCGGGAGCGAGAGCCGTCCCGGAGAACAGACCGCTGAAATTGATCACATTGAGTCGATCCGTCACGTTGCGCACGTCAAGCTGGACACTGGCACTCCGGCGCAGGCCGCTCTCCCACACGCGAGCGCCGATCGAGAAATCCAAGCTGAGATTCGGGCGCACGCGGCTCCGGGCGAAGTTCACCTGATCGAGAATCGCTTGAGCGATCGGTTGTTCCAGCCCTTCAGCCTCGTCGTCGGGGTCCTCGTCGTCCTCATCGTCATCGGCGTCCCCGTCCTTATCGTCGTCGTCATCCTCGAGCTCGATCGGCAGACCGCTCCCGTAGCGCGCGCCGGCGGCGACCCAAACGCGCGGATGGATGTCGAATCGAACCATCGCAGCGACCGTGTTGCGCTGGTCTTGGCTGATCGGGAATTCCGTCGCGACGTCTCTCAATTCTTCGGCTTCTCCACCTTCGATGAACAGGCCTCCGGTGACCGGTGATCGGGTCAGGCCGAGCAGGTTCGAATAGCTGACGACCGCGGTGATGCCGCGCCACGAGGGCATTTCGAGACGTGCTTCGGTACCCTCGATCCGGGCGGAGTCGAAGGTGATCGGAAACGACAGGCCAGTGTTGAGGAACACATCGTCGTCGATGGGATTCCGAAACGATCGCCAGAAGTGCTTGACCTCCAGCCGCAATGCGTCAACGAGCGGCTTGCGCACGCCCACCTCGAAGAAGTGCGCCCGACTGGCGGGCACGGGCAGGCTGCCCTCGACTGCGTCCAAACCGAGGCCGGCCGCCGCACTGCTCAAGAGCAGGTTCTCGATCGGAGGTGGTTGGAAGATCCGGTCGTAGGAAGCGTAGGCTTGGAGCGCGATGCGCGGAATGAAGTAGCTGGCCGCGACACGCGGGCTGAAAGCGGTGTCCTCGACCAACAATGCATAGCGGTCTACGCGGAATCCCGCGCTCAGCGCGAGATTCCGGAAGCGGATTTGATCCTGCACGAAGGCACTCGCCTCGAAGCTGCGGCGCCGGTCCCGGAAATCCAAGCCCACCTCAGGCAGCGCGGCGGCTTCGGCGAGCGCGAACCGCTCGCGCACCCAGTTGATGCGTAGATCCCCGCCCGCCTTGACCGTGTGGCGCTCCCCGCTGTACGTGACGTCCCCCATGAACGCGCCCTCGCGAAAGCCCCGATCCTGCTCGACCCACACGGGAGTCGACCGCTCGTTGCTCCACAGGGCACCGGTCAAGTCACGCACCATGGCCCGCGCCGACACGAGCACGCTGGAGCGGACAGCCCCTTGGTAGTGGATCTGACCGGCCGTTTCTCGAGCGCGCCGGTCCTGGCGCTGGCCGGCGGCCTGCTGCACCAGATCGTTCGGCACCAAGAATCCGGTCCGATTCGTGCGGGCATAGGCAGTGAGGCGATCACGGGCCGTCAGGTCACGGGCGAACCGCAAGTTGCCCCCGCCGGAACTGGCCTTGTTCGTGAAGTTCGCCACCGAGGGAGGATCCAGGTAGCGATCCGTCGCACCGCCTTGGACGCCTATGGCAAGCTCCGTCCCCCTCCGGGCGTATTGATGCGCGAAAGAACCGATTCTCGTGCCATAGGTGCCACTGGAAAGCGTCATCGAGGCGTGGCGCCCCTGCCCCGGGTTGCGACGGGTGTCCAGCGCGATCACGCCCCCCAGCCGGCGGCCGTATTCGGCCGGTATCCCGGCGGTGAGCACGCTCACCGCTTCGAATTCGCTGTTCTCGAAAGCCGGGGCGAACGCGATCGAACGGTTGTCGTATAGCGGCATCCCGTCAATGACGTACTGGGTGTCGTATTCCGATCCGCGCGGATGCAAGACGGCGTTAGCCTCCAACAGCCAGCCGGGCGTGGTCGTCACGACGTCTATCGTGCTTCTGCCCAGCCCCGTGGCCATGGCCCGGTCCAACGCCTCGCGCCCGGATCGCGTTCCTTGAGAGGGTCGCAGCGGCTCGAAGAGCGGCGGGGAGGTAGTGACCGTGATCGAGCCTTCGACTGGGGCCACTTGCAAGGAGACCTCAATCGATTCCGGCACGGCGGATCCGATCTCGAGACGCCTTTCCGCGGTCGCGAAACCCGGCGATTGAACTACGACTAAGTAGGTCCCGGGCGGGACGCGCCGGAAGACCGCCAAGCCTGCCGCATCGGCGCGGACCCGAGCAACGAATTCGGGGCTGCGCGCCGACAGTTCGACTGTCGCGGGCACCCCGCCACCGGTCGCATCCGAGACCCTGACGGTCACGCGGCCGTCCATGCCTTGCGCCAAGGCACGGGGGGCTCCGGCGCCAACTGCCACGATCGAGACTAGCGTCAGGTGGCTCAGAACCCGGCGCGCGTGGCGCATATCGATCCTATGCTATCGTCAATCCGATTCCCATGAAGGATTCCAGCACGGAGACACGTATCGGCCGCGGCCGCAAGCAGTGCGTCGCGCTAGCGCTCCTAGCCGGGGCTGCGTTCGCAACCGGATGCGCGGAAGCGCCCGACGGTCGCCCGAACATCGTCTTGGTGATCACGGACGACCAAGGGTACGGCGACATCGGAGCGCATGGCAACGAGAAGATTCGTACGCCGAATCTCGACGCTCTGCACGGCGAGAGCGTCCGGCTCGCGAACTTCCATGTCGACCCCACATGCTCCCCGACGCGCTCCGCTCTCGTCACCGGCCGGTACTCGTCCCGCACCGGGGTCTGGCACACGATCATGGGCCGATCCATCGTGCATCGGGAGGAGAAAACCTTCGCGAACGTCCTCGCCGATGCCGACTACGCCACGGGGTTCTTCGGCAAGTGGCACCTAGGCGACACGGCGCCGTACCGGCCGATCGACCGGGGTTTCCAGAAAGCGGTGTACCACGGCGGCGGCGGGGTCGGCCAGACTCCCGATTACTGGGGTAACGATTACTTCGACGACACATACTGGGACAACGGCGTGCCTCAAAAGTACGAGGGCTATTGCACGGACGTGTTCTTCGACAATGCGCTGGAATTCATCGAGGAGCAGGCCGCGAGTGCGTCCAGCCCGTTTTTCGTCTACCTGTCGACCAACGCACCGCATGGTCCGTTCCTCGTCGACGATTCGTATTCCAAGCCGTACGCGGACATGGGCGTGCCCGAGACCATGGCCAAGTTCTACGGCATGATCGAGAACATTGACGACAACATGGGCCGGCTGACCGCGAAGCTCGCTGAATTAGGTATCGCCGACAACACCCTGCTGATCTTCATGACGGACAACGGCACTGCCGCAGGTGTCACGAACGCCCATCCGTCGCAAATCGTGGGCTCTTCGAACAAGAACGTGCTCGCGCAAGCAGCGGCAGCGGCGGAAGCGGGCACGTGGCAGGGATTCAACGCCGGCATGCGCGGTCGCAAGGGCTCGGAGTACGACGGCGGCCATCGCGTGCCCTTCTTCATGCGGTGGCCGGACGGCAATCTAGGGGAGGCGCGCGACGTTTCCAACCTGACCGCCCATATCGATGTCTTGCCGACTTTCGCGGACATCGCGGGAGCCGGGAGACGCCCCGAGCTGGACTGGGACGGCACGAGCCTGCTGCCGCTGCTACGAGGCGAAGAGTGGAACGACCGCACTTTGGTGGTGCATTCGCAACGGATCCGATTTCCCGAGCGGTGGCGCAAGAGCGCCGTCATGACCGAGCGCCACAGGCTGGTCAACGGCCAAGAGCTGTTCGACATGTCCGCCGATCCCGGACAGGAGAACGACATCGCGGCCGAGAATCCGGAACTCGTCGAGAGCCTGAAGGAAGCTTACGACGCATGGTGGGAGCGGATCGACGACCGGTTCGAGCAGCATGTCTACCTGGACATCGGGTCGGACGCGGAGAACCCAGCTCGGATCACGGCGCACGACTGGCTGCCCCCGGACGATTCCGTGCAGGTCCCTTGGAATCAGAGGCATGTGGCCCGAGCCCCAGCCGTGAACGGCACGTGGAACGTCCAAATCACGCAAGCGGGCACCTACGAATTCGAGCTCTTCCAGCGCGACCGACCGGCGCAGCATCCAATCGAAGCGACCGAGGCCACGGTAAAGGTTGGCGAAGCCGAAGGCAGCGTCAAGATCGAAGACGGAGCGACAAGTGCCGTGATCAAGCTGGATCTGCCAGCCGGCAAAACCACTATGGATACGATTTTCCGCACGGCTGACGGAACGGAGCGCGGGGCGTTTTACGTGTACGCCAAGCTCCTCTGAGCGACAGCGGACGGGGCCGACATCCGTAGGGCGGTCGAGCCAAGCGCGAGGTCGGGGGCACTGGAAGCGGGTGCTAGCATGAATGCTCCTGCTGTCGGCTTCCAAGCCGCGCCAGGCTACGCATCGTGAGCAACGACACCATCTCCAGGCGCGACTGGATGCGGCATTGCGCGCACTCGGGCACCGGCGCCGCGGTGGCCAGCGCCGTGTCCGCCTCCGCCTCCAGCGCGCAGGAAGCGGACGCTCCCTACAACAACTACTTCGGCGACCTTCACAATCACAACCAAGTCGGGTACGCCCAGGGCACGTTGGAACGGAGTTTCGAGGTCGCCCGCAATCACTTGGACTTCTACGCCTTCACGCCGCACTCGTACTGGCCGGATGTCGGTCAGTACGACGGCAAGATCGAATACAAGTGGCGGAACGGGTTCGCGGTCGCCAAGGCCCGCTGGCCGGATGTCGTGCGCTTGGCGCGCACCTTCGACGACCCGGGGACGTTCACGACGATCCTCGGGTACGAGCGCCACGGCACGGCCGAGGGCGACTATCACATCCTGTTCCCCGACCTGCGGGGCGATTACGAGCTAATCGAAGGGCTCAAGGACCTGCAGAGCTTCGCCAAGGAACGAGGGTGCCTCCTCGTGCCGCACCACCCGGCCAATCGACTCGGGCACCGCGGGATCGCATCGGCGGGCATCGATCCCGAAGTCTCGCCCGTCTTGGAAATCCACTCCGAATGGGGCTGCGCGGAGCATGACCGCGCCCCGCACCCTTACAAGAGACACACCGAAGGTGGCCGCTGGACGCGGCACACGCTGCAGCACTACTTGAGCGAGGGGCATCGCTTCGGCGTGGTCGCCAGCACAGACGACCACCTCGGGTACCCCGGCGGCTACCGGGAGGGCCTGGCCGTCGTGAAAGCCCGCGAGAACACTCGCGAAGCCATCTTCGACGCCCTGAGGAACCGCCGGACGTACGGCGTGACCGGCGATCGCATCGAACTCGATTTCTCGGTCAACGGCGCGATCATGGGCAGCCAGCTGCCCTATGCTCGCAAGCGCGAGATTCGCACTTCGGTACGCGGCTGGGACCTCGTCGACCGGGTGGAAATCGTCAAGAACGGACGCGTGATCCACCGCGACTTCCCGGTGGACCGGGAGCCCGGCGCGAGCCGCTGGAAGGATCCCGTCGTGGTGCGATTCGAGTACGGCTGGGGACCGTGGCCCGCGCTCGGCTGGGGAGGCACGGCGGACTGGGACTTTACGTTGGAGGTGGATGGCGGCCGCATCGAGGGATTTCATCCGTGCTTCACGTCCGGGCCGCTCGACGAGTTCCGCCGGGACAGGATCGTCAGCAGCGACCGGAAGTCTGTGCGCGTGCAGTCGCACACCGCACTGAAGCAGCAATTGGACGACTACTCGCAAAAGGCCCTCGTGCTGAGGATCCAAGGTGATGCCGACACGCGCGTGACGGTGCGTTGCACGAAGCCGACCAAGTGCTCCCTCACGCAGTCGTTCGCGCAGCTCGCCGAATCCAACGAAATGCTCTTCACGCGCCCGTTTCCTTGGGAGTCGGCGATGCTGCATCGCATTGTGTTCCATGACAACTGGCACACGTCGTTCTCGACGGAGGACGAGAGCGATGGAACCAGCACGGATTGGTACTACGCCCGCGTGTTCGAATCCAACGGAGAACTCGCGTGGTCCAGTCCAGTGTGGGTAGAGGCTGCCTGAGCCATGGCTCGGTCAGCACACCAAGCCAACTCGCCAGCAGGCGAGGGCGATTGAGCGATCTAACCCGAGTGACCGCTGCCGGGGGCCTCTAGCCGGACCACCCGGATGGCCGATCCGCTATCGCGTGCTGCTTGATCACAACTGTACGGGGAACGGGGCCGATGTGCTCCTCACGTGCTCGTACGACGTGCCCTGCGGCGCGATGCCGGAGCAGTCGCGGTCTCTGTCTCGGCATCAGCGACGGAGGTCGGCGGCCCTCCTCGCGCTCCTGCCGGAGACGCTCTTGGGCGAGATCGTAGGTTGCCTGCATCCGCATCCAAAATGCCGCGTTAGAGATTCCGGCATCCTCCAGCGCGAGGGCAATGCTGGGTGTCACCGGGGCCTCGCCAGCGAGCACGGGCCCTATCACGTCGAGGTCGATCCCGAGACGCTCGGCGACAGCCTCCGGGGTGCAGTTCTTGAGCCACAGACTGTGCAGCACGGATCCGGTGTGCGGCGGGTCGCGCATGGACATGACAAACTAACGATAGTCTAGGTAGACAACCTCGCCTGCCGAGCACTTCGGCAGTCCGCAACGTGGGAAACGAACTCGTGACGCGTTCTGAAATCTTGCTGGCCGTGCTGGCCACTGGAGGCGAAGGTGCCAGCTTTAGCATTTTTCGGTTGCAGAAGTTGCTGTTTCTCGTCGACCAAGAGGCTTCGGATCTCATTGGCGGCCGCCATTTCCAGTTTTCGGCTGGAGAGTTCGGTCCTTACGAGGTTCACATCCAAAAGGATCTTGGTCTGTTGGTTGACGACGCGGAAATCCTCGTTGATGACCCCACCTCGGTCTCGGCCCTGTCCCTGACTACGAAGGGCCTGCGGCGCGGAAACCAGATCTTGCAATGCCTCTCGGATAAGGCTAGGCAAGCCATCACGGAGCTGACTCGATGGATGCTGTCCCAGTCGGCTGAGAAAATCCTTGTCGAGATCTTCGACCGCTATCCCGAGATGGCAAAGAACAGCATGCTTCGGGTTCGCCGATCGGGATTTCCACGACCAGTGGACGAATGCTCCAAGGCCCCGTTTCTACGCGGCATGGCAAGCGCGATTGACTTTGCGGGTACGTTACGCAGGAACTTTTCCAAGTGGACCGACATCGAGTACGAAGGAGAAGGCATTGCGAGCGACTGGAATGCCGTAGGAGAATCGTTCCGAGCCGCCATGTCGATGGGAACCGGCAAGCACACTCCCACGTAACGCCAATACACCGAACCCTACGAGCGGCCGGCAAGGCTACCAAGCGGTTCCGCGAATTCGACCGGTTCGATACGGGTCGCAAGGGCGAACCCGCCCACCGCGGTGCCGCATTCGATGGCTCAAGCGCGGAACTTCGGGGCGAGACTCGATCAGGAGCCAATGAATCGAGCGTACAGGCTCCGGGCCAGAGCTATGTCGCAGGTGCCCTTGATGATCGCCCGGCCGTCTGGAAACACGGTGAGCTGGTGCGGCGGGCAGTCGAACCGCAGGAAATGCTCGCTGAACCGCACGCTGCCGAGTGCCTCGAGTCGCGAGCCAAGCGAATCCAGATTCACTAGCCGGCTCCCGCCCGGGACCTGCACGGCGTCGCGGCCGCATAGTTGCGCTGATTTCACGAAGTCAGTCGTCAAGCGCGGAAACTCCCGGCGTCCGCAAACTTGGCAGTCCGGATCCGGCCGATCCGCGCCGACGGAAGATCGCGAGCCGGTCCATGCGTCCCAAGTGACGAGCCGCTTGCAGAGGCTTTCGGGCCGTCCGACCAAGATCTTCAGTGCTTCCGCCACCTGCAAGGAAGCGATCAACGCGGTGACCGCGTTCAAGACGCCCGCTGTATCGCAGGTGGGCTGCCTAACGCTGGGAGGCGACGGAAACAAGCAAGCGAGACAGGCCGTGGCCCCAGGCACGACAGGCATGATCGATCCGCGAGTGCCGACCGCCGCGCCGTAGACCCAAGCCAGCGATCGCTTCACCGCCACGTCGTTGATCAGGTATCGAGTCTCGTAATTGTCCGTGCCGTCAAGGATCACCTGGGCTGTCCCCAAGAGGCGCTCCGCGTTGAGCGCAGTCAGATCCGTCGCTTCCGGTACGACGCGAACCTCCGAGTTGACGGCCTGCAGCGAGCGCGCGGCCGCCACGGCCTTCGGCACACCTTCGGCAGCATCGCTCTCGTCGAAGAGAGTCTGTCGCTGGAGGTTGGTAGCCTCAACGATGTCGCGGTCGATCAAGACCGTCTCGCCCACGCCGGCGCGCACGAGGAGCGAAGCCTGCACCGTCCCCAGGGCCCCGCAGCCGACCACCACGGCCCGCGACTCGAGGAGGCGGCTCTGCCCCTCGTCCCCGATCTCGGGCAGCAGCCGCTGCCGGGAGTAGCGGTCGCTCGCAACCATGCATCGGGCGCGACCCGCGCCCGCAAGACTTGATCCTACCAACGCCTAGGCACGGCTGCGCCCTATAATTCAAGTAGTCGCATTGCAGCGCTTCTGGCTGATCGTACCGGCAATTCACTTGCTGGGTGTGCCGCTTTGCAGCGGCTCGTCTCTGTTCGGTGTACCGGTTGCCGAGATCCTGTTCGATCCGGCGCCGTCGCAAGACATCCCCCCCTCCTCCGAGCGGGCGCTGCGCGTGCAGGTCGGGGCTCCGCTCAATCCGCAGGCATTGCGGAGTTCGATCCAAGCTCTATTCCGAACGGGGCGTTACACTGACATTCGCGCCGACGCAGTGGAAACTCGCGCCGGCGTACGGCTCACCTTCTCCACCGAGCCGGCGTGGTTCATCGGGGATGTAAGCGTCGAAGGTGTGCCGCGCCCGCCTACCGAGGGGCGCTTGGTCAGCGCCACGAAGCTGCGCCTCGGCGAGTTGTTCACTGATGACAAGCTCGCCGAGGCGTCGCGCGCGATTCGCCAGCTGCTGGCCGAAGACGGCTTTCGCGAGGCCAAGATCGAGCCTCGTCTTGACCGCGACCCGGACACGCAGCAAGTCCACGTGACGTTGCAGGTGGCTGCCGGACAGCGAGCGCGTATCGGCGGGTTGCTGGTAGGGGGGCCGGATCCGCCGCTCGGCTCGAGTCGCGTCCGGGAGGTTGCCGGCTGGCCCCGCGGGGCGGTTTTTCGTCGTTCGCGCCTGCAGCAGGGCATCAACCGGCTTCGCAAGCACCTTAGCGACAGAGACTACTGGGGCGCGGACGTCCGCGTCGAAGCGGCCGAATACGACCGAGCCGCGAACGAAGTGACTCTCGTAGCGCGAATCGCGACCGGGCCGCGCATGCTCGTGCGCTTGGAGGGTGCTTCGATACGCCGGAGACGGCTGCGGGAGTACCTGCCGATCCTAGGACGCGGCACCGTGGACAGCGACTTGCTAGCACTTGGCGGCGAGAACCTGCGCAATCTGTACCAGTCACGTGGCTACCTCGAGGCGGAGGTGGAATACGAGGTCCAGCGGAATACCGCGGACGAGATATCGATCGTCTACCGGATTGCCCGCGGGCGTCAGCAACGGCTCCGAACTGTCGAGATCCGCGGCAATCGCGCCATCAATGAGGACACGATTCGCGAGCGCATCCAGACCAAGCCGGCCGGGACCGGCACCGGACGGGGCATTTTCAGCCAGAGGTTGCTCGATGCCGACCTGCAAGAGATCCGCAGCCTTTACCGGGCCAACGGCTACCGCGAGGCAACGGTGTCCGGCAGATTGGCTAGCCGATCCGGCGGGGCGGCTGTGCGAATCGATATCGAAGAGGGCGACGCCACCGTGGTGGACAGCCTCGAGACTAGCGGATTCGAGGGCTTGCCGGGAGGCGAGGGGTCGTTCGAATTCGCTTCCGCGCCCGGGCAGCCGTTCAGCGAAGCCAACGTGGCCGCGGACCAGCGGCGCGTGCTTCAGGAGTACTACGATGCCGGCTACCTGAACGTCCGCTTCGACTGGACAGCCGAACCGAGCGACTCCCCCAACGCGGTTCACCTGTCCTACGAAGTCGCTCCGGGCGATCCCGTCCGGATCGCGCGAACGATCCTGTCCGGGTCGCGCCGCACTCGGGAGGAAGTCCTGCGCCGCCGGATCGAGCTGGCACCGGGCTCTGCGTTGTCGCAAGATCGAATGTTCGGCACGCAACGCAACCTCTATGACTTGGGTGTCTTCTCCAAGGTCGACGTGGCGGTCCAAAACCCGGATGGCGTGGAAACCGCGAAGAACGTGCTGCTGCGCGTGGACGAAGCGCGGCGATGGGCGGTGGGCGGCGGCGGCGGGGCCGAGTTCGCCAGCATCGGGCGCAACACCGCCGAATTGACGAATCCGGCCGGAGACGCAACATTCAGCCCGCGCGCAACCCTCGAGGTGACCCGTCTCAACGTGCTCGGCAAGGCCCATACGATGGGCTTCCGCACGCGCCTGTCGCTGTTGCAGCAGCGCGGCCTGTTCACGTACGAAGCCCCGCGCTGGTTCGACTCGGATCGCTGGAGGATGACCATCACGGGCCTCTACGACACGTTCCGGAACGTCAATACGTTCACCGGCCGACGACTGGAAGGCGCCTTCCAGCTCACGCAGCAGCTGAACCAAACGGCGACCGTGCTGTACCGTTATGCATACCGCCGTACGTCTATCGACCAAGAGACGCTCCACATCGAGCCGCTGCTGGTGCCGCTCATTTCGCAACCGGTCCGCGTCGGGCTGCTTTCGTCGACCTACATCTCGGATCGCCGCGACAATCCGACCGACACGACCTCTGGCATGTACAACACGGTGAACGTGGCCCTGGCCTCGAAATTCTGGGGGGCTCAGCCCAACTTCGCCCGCTTGCTGGCACAGAACAGCACGTACCACCGCGTCCGCCCGCGCATCGTGTTCGCCCGCACCGTGCAACTCGGCATCAACGTGCCATGGGCTGGCGAAGCCGCCCTCGCGGGGCAAGGAATCGGTTCCGAACTGCGCCCGGATCCGCGGATCCCCCTCTCGGAACGCTACTTCGGAGGCGGCGCGAACTCGCACCGCGGGTTCGCTTTCAACCAAGCGGGCCCTCGCGACCCGGCGACGGGCTTCCCGCTCGGCGGCGGGTCCCAGTTCCTCAACAGCTTGGAGTTGCGGTTCCCGCTGGTCGGAGCTGACTTCTCGGGCGTGCTCTTCCACGACGCGGGCAACGTCTACTCGCGCCCGGGGCGGATCAACTTCCGCGCTACCCAGCCAGTCCGCGCGGGACGCGAGTCGTCGCAGGAATTCGATTTCGACTACATGGTGCATGCCGTGGGACTCGGCTTTCGCTACCGCACGCCCATCGGGCCGGTGCGTCTCGATCTCGCTTACAGCCCGAATCCGCCGCGCTTCGTCGGCTTCGACGGCACGCGGGATCAATTGCTGACGGGCACGGGCATGTTCCGCGAGCAGCGCATCTCGTCCTTCCAATTCCATTTCTCGCTGGGACAGACGTTTTGACCGTGGAATCCATCCGGCAGCATGCCCTCCCGTCGCTGTGCGCAGCGATGCTGGCGGGCACGTCCCTCGGTGCCGAAGTCATCGACCGCATCGCGGCGGTAGTGGGATACGAAGCCATCGCGCTGTCGGAAATCGATATGGAATCTCGGCTCGAAGCGCTCCTGAATCGCACGCCCGCCGCTCCCAGCCAGGCCTACCGGGAACAGTTGCTGGAACGCCTGATCGACCGGCGATTGATCCTGCAAGATCTCACCGCAACCCCGTTCCTCACGGCGCAGCCCGAAGAGATCGAAGATCAGATGCGCGCCCTGCGGACGCAGGAATACCTAGGCGGACGGAACTTTCCGGAAGCGTTGCAACACTACGGCCTGACGGAGGCGGACTGCCGCGCCTACCTCAGCGAGCGGATCGGTTTCGAGCGCTACGTCTCGTTTCGCTTCAAGACCGGTCTCGATGCCGACCTAGAGGCGTCGCGGGAGTACTACCGGGACGAGTACGAGCCGCGTCTGCGCGCGCTGGGAGAGCCCGCAGAGCCATTCGATGAGGTCGCCGAAGAAATCTCGCAGATCGTAGTCGAGCGCAGGGCGAACGCCTTGCTCGACCAGCGCTTGAGAGCGCTCAGGGCCGCAACCCGCATTCGAGTCATCGCGGCGTCGGGCGACGCGCAAGAGCCATGATCCTCCGTTTCCTAGCCGCGCACCGCCGCCTGCGACTCGGGGCCGTGGCGGGGCTCTGCCTTGGCCTCGGCTGGGGACTTCTGGAAGGTGTCCTCCGCAGCGACTGGTTCGGCGAGCGCGTACGCACGGCCGTGACGCGGGAACTAGCGGCCGCCTCCGGCGGCACGGTGACGATCGGCGGCCTGCGACGCGGCCCGTCGCGACTCTCGTTCGACCTGATCGACATTGCGATCAAGAGCAGCGAACAGCCTGATCTGCCTCCGATCCTAAGGATCCCGCATGTCTCGGCTCGGCTCGGCTGGACCTCGGTGCTGGGAGGGAGCGTCTCGCTCGATAGCCTCGACATCCGAGACCCAGTGCTGCAGATCGAAGCCGGGAAGGATGGCACGTCCAACATCCCGGTTCCGCCACGGGAGGCACTCGCTCCGGAACTCGAAGTGCGCAACTTCACTCTTAGCGGCGGCAGAGTGCTCTGGAACCGGCAAGAGCTGGGCGTGCAATTCAGGGCCAGCGGTCTAGAGGTCAGCCGGGAGTACGACCCCGCCCTCGGGCGGTTCGTCCTTGAAGCGACGCTCAAGGATCCGGTCTGGGAGGTCGCCGGACGCGCCTCGCCTCCAACGGATGTGGCTAGGCTCTCCGCAGTCTCGAGCGAGTCGGGAGTGAAAGTCCGGAGCGCTTCCCTGCGCACGGAAGCTTACAGTCTTGAGGTGTCCGGATCCCTTTCGGATCTGCGCCACCCTCGGTTCGACGGGACCTACACGCTGGCCGCGGATGTTGGAGCTCTTGGCGATTGGCTCCTCGAACCGAATTCGCCGTGGTCGGGAAGCGTTCGCGCTCGAGGCGAGATGCGGTGGGACGCGACCTCCGGATTGCGTTACCAAGGCACCCTCGCGGGCGAGGGCGTACGGTACGCGAATCTTAACGCGGATGCCAAGTTCACAACATCTGTGCTTGGTGACGGCGATAGGTTCGAGCTCCAGTCGATTTCCGGAGCGATCCTCGGCGGGGACTTCGCGGGCACGGCCGCCCTTGGCGATTTGACGGGCGAACGCCTGCTTTCGGCAAGCGGCTCGATCAACGGGATCACCTTGGACTCGCTGGTCTCAGCCTCCGGCATGGGCAAGGTGCCTTGGAACGGATCCCTGAGCCTTGAAATCGACGCCTCCGGATCGCATTCCGAGGGCTTGGTCGTCCAGACCGAATTGGTCGTACATCCGTTGGGAGGGGCGTCGACACTGCCAGTCGAGGGCAAAGGGTCGCTGCGGTATGTCAGTCGCACGAAGCGGCTTCACGTCCATGGCTTGGACCTCACGACGCCGAATGCGGAAGTTGCCTCCAGCGGCTCGTTCAGACTCGATGGAGAGGGTGCGCTGGAGGTCGAAGCATCCATGGAATCGCTGCAGGCCGGCCAGCGAATCCTCGCCCTCATTCACCCTGCCGTGGAGATTCCGCCGAACGCCCCGGACGGGCGCTACACATTCGATGGGACGTTGCGCGGAAGGATCGACCGTCCTGCCGAGACCAAGCTGGAGGGAGAATTCGCGATCGAGGACTTCGTGTTCGGCGGCCAGCGCTGGGAACGGCTGAACGTGTCGGGAGTGCTCTCCGCCGAAAGCGTCGAGGCGCGGCAAGGGCAAATCCGCGACGGTCATGGCACGGTCGCGTTTCACGGCTCGCTCCCGCTAGTCGACGAGGGCGCCGTAGCGATTAGGGCGACAGCCAGCCACATGGACACGGGCAAGCTCGCCAATGCCGGCGGCTTCGGGTGGCCGATCAGCGGCGCACTCTCGATGGACCTGACCGTAGCGGGCACGTTGCAGCGGCCGCAGGCTCGGGGCAGCATCGAAGTAGCTGCGCCGAGCTTTTTCGGAGAGCCGTTCGAGAGCCTGAGCGCCGAGGCGGTGTACGAACCGGACGGATTCGAAATCCAGGATGCAACCTTGGTCCGGGGCGATTCAACGTTGCGGGCCTCTGCCGCGTTCAAACCGAACCGCGAAGACATCGAATTCCAAGTCGAAAGCAATCGCTGGCCGCTCGACAGCTTCGCGTGGTTGCAACTCCTGAGTCCCGGGATCGGCGGCGACGCCGGGTTCGAACTGCGCGCGTCGGGGCGCGCCGCCGGGCGCGGCAACGCGTTGCAGGATATGGAGTTGGAAGGATCGTGGGACGTGTCGAACCTCCGCCGGGGGGAAATCGAATTCGGGCAATGGCGCGGCGATCTCCGGTCGGAACGCGGACACCCGAGCGTCGTATTCGAATGGAAGGGTGACGCCTTCGGCGGTGGCGTCACGGGGCAAGCGACATTCGTGCAGAACGAACCGGCCAGTTACAACGGCAACATCGCGTTCCTCGATCTGGATATTCCTGCCCTTGCGTCACTGATCGAGATGCCGATGGGAAACATCGAGGGAGAGATCGCAGGACAGGCCACATTCGGCGGGGTTGCGGGAGTCGCGGACACATTTGAATTGAACGGCACCATCGATCAGATCGAGGCACACCTGCCGCGAGGCGATCAAGACGAAGGCTCTTACCGTATCTCGAACGTATTCCCGGTGCGCTGGGCGATCAAGGACGATTCCCTGAGATTGGACTCGATGCATCTGAGCGGTCCCGGCACAGAACTCGAAGTCGACGGTTCGGTCGGCTTCGGAGGTATTCCGGTGACGGACGTCGCCTTGGACGGCACCCTCAACCTAGGGATGTTGAGCGACCTGCCGGGGGGCTTGCAGCTCGGCGGAACTACCGATATCGAGTTGCGCCTAGGGGGCGACTTCCGCGACCCGCGGATCGAGGGATCGGTGGCATTCGTTGACGCGTCCGCACGGAGGTCCGGAGTACGCTTCGGACTGAATCAAGTCAGGGGCCGGATTCACTTTCAAGAGGGTCTCGGAAGGATCGACGGACTGACGGCGGCCTTCGGCGGTGGCACGGTCAGGGTGGACGGCACCACGGCGCTGGGAGAAGGAGAATTCGAGTACAGGCTCAACGCCACAGCCCATGACGTGCGCGTCGATTTCCCCGATAGCGTAAGCAGCGTGATCGACGGGCAGTTCACCCTCGCCGGAATCGGCACCCGGAGCATCTTGAGCGGAGACGCAGTGGTTTCGAGCATGTCGACTCGCGACAACCTCTCCTTCGGGGAACTCTTCGAAAGCATCCAGCAACCCGAGGTCTGGCAAACTTCGATCCCCGCGCTAGCGGACGTGCAACTCAACGTTCAAATCGGCGCGGTTGCACATTTGCCCATCGAGACCTCGCTGGTGCGCGAAATCGAGGCGGACTTCGACATCAACGTCGTTGGAACCGTCGCCAATCCTTCGATTCTCGGCTCCATCGGCATCGCGCAGGGCGAAGTTCGCATGCTCGGCACCCACTACCGCATCAATCGCGGCGAAATCCGATTCGTCAATCCGATCCGCGCCGAACCGGTCCTGAACGTCGAACTCGAAACCCGCATTCGCGACGTGGACATCACTTTGGTGCTTTCCGGGCCAACCAGCAAGCTCGATCTCAGCTACCGCTCCGACCCTCCCCTCCCGTTCTACGAGTTAGTGGACCTAGTCGCTGTCGGCAAGGAGCCGACCATCGATCCCGGGATAGCCACGCGACGACGCATCGAGCAGCAGTCGCTTGTCCAGACCGGTGCGGACGCGCTCCTCAGCCAAACGCTGGAGCGCCCGGTATCGCAGCGTCTGCAGCGCTTTTTCGGCGTCAGCAGGCTGAAGGTCGATCCGCAGGTGGGCGGCTTGGAGGCGAACCCGAGCGCGCGAATCTCCACCGAGCAGCAGATCGCGGACGATCTGACGCTTATCTACAGCTACGACTTGTCCTCGGCCCAGCAGCAGGCCATCCGCATCGAGTGGAACCCGGACCGGAAATGGTCCGTTGTCGTGACCCGCGACCAGAACGGACTCGTGGGCTCGGACGTGCTCTACAAGGTGCGCCTGCCCTGATGGCTGCCTTGATCTACCGGGCCGTGATTCGGCCCGCAGGTCGATGTGATCGAACGATCGCTCTCGCCGGATTGCTGGTGAATCCGACGCATGCCCGTAATCGACACGGGCTAGCGGTTGCAGCCCACTCCGCGAGTTGGCATTCGGGACTCGCCACGCCCCGTGTCGATTCCGAGATGATCGGGGTGCGATTCGAACTGATCGCCGCTTCCCGCGGAAGCACCAACGGCACGAACCTCAGCGGCTAGATTGGGTCGGCTAGTCAGAGTGTTGCGCCGGTAGAATTCGCCGGGACAGGTCGAGCCTCGTGGAATCTCGCGCCCGCGCGAACTCATACCCGGGGCGTGACGGCTCCAAGAACGTGATCGCGCTGTAATAGTCGTCAAGCGCAATGAACGCACCGTTTTTCTCGGCCCACTCTCGCATGCGCCGGTTGCAACTATTCGACCAAGAGAGAATCTCCACCCGCCAGCGGCGCTTGTGCATCCGCTCCAGCGTGCTGTGAAATCCAGCACCGTCCAAGTATCCTGCGCCATCGCCCGTCAGCAGCGCGACTATGCCCTGGTCACCGTTGTAATCCAAGGCGTCCTCGAGCATGCGCAACTGGAGAATTCTATCCGGCATGTCCTGCTCGCTACGTCCGGGATCGCCCCGATCATAGAGTTTGACCGCCACGCCTCGGTTCTCCAAGCGATTCCATAGGTGGCGCATCTGCGGAGGCACCGAACCTGCGGCCAAGGCCTTCTTGAGGGGACGGTCCGCGTGGGCTAGCCGCAAGAGGTTGTCGAAGTTGACACGGACTCTGTAGCGGGCGTTCGGCCCCTCATCTCGCTCCTCCGCCAATCGCTGGGCTTCCACGAATAGGTTCGAGTTATCCCAATACACAAAGACTTCGTCCATCGCCATTCCTCCTCAATCTCTCGCCGACGCACTCGGCTCTGGTTGCCGCCTACTCTGCTATTCTGCGGGTTCTCAAAGGTAAAGTCTATAGGGTTTCAAGCCAGCGTCACGCGCGTGGAGGGGTCGTTGCGGCGAACCCGGTCCAAGCCTTCGCCGGGGCATCGATCCGCAGCTGCACGACTCTCTCGAGACTGCGCTTGGCCCGGTGTGGACAGTGCTCGCGGCGCGAGGGCAAGCGGTCGTAGCCATGTCCCGGGCGACCGCTCCCGGGAGCGCGCGGCCGCATGTCGACTTCCAAGCAGCTGCCGCCCAGTGCTATCGCGCGGCAGTCGACATAGACGAATTCGTCCAGCTCGTGGACGCGGCTCAAGACAATGCTCGGTTCCGGCTGGGATCCTCCTCGGAGCCGGCTGGGCGGGCGTACCGCCCCACGGGCCTTGGGAAGGGGCTCGAAAACCGGCACGGACGCAGGCGAAACAACCTGATTCCGTCAAGCCAGTCGCAAAGACGGCTCCGCCTCGAGGTCGAAGCAATCAATCTCGCCCCGCATGAAGCGCGGATAGGCAGCGGCAGCGATCATCGCGGCGTTATCCGTGGACAGTTCCAATGTGGGGAAATAGAAGGGCATCGAAAGTGCGGAGAACGCCTTCCGCAACCCGGAGTTCGCCGCCACGCCTCCGGACACGATCACGGACTCGACCTGCTCTTCTTCGGCCGCTCGCTCGGCCCGCCGCACCAGTTCGCGGACGACAGTGCGCTGGAACGAAGCGATCAAGTCGAGGCAACCCTGGCTCGCGGATTCACGGAGTGCGTCAAGGCTCGGTCGCCCCTCGGAGAACAAGGCCCGTCTTTGGTCGATTTCGCGTTGGAGGCTTGATCGCTGGACAAAGCGCAACACGGCGGTCTTCAGACCGCTGAAGCTCATGTCCAACCGGTTGCCCTTCATCTTCGAGAGCGGCAGCGCCACGCCATCCGCGTCGCCGAACGGAGCGAGTCGGTCCAGGACCGGGCCGCCCGGATAGCCGAGTCCAAGCAGCTTGGCGACCTTGTCGTATGCCTCGCCGGCGGCATCGTCACGGGTTCGCCCCAACAGGCGATAGGAGTATTCCTCGCGGTCGGTGCGCCGTACGGCGAACATGTGGCTGTGGCCGCCGCTAACGACCAAGGCCAAGGCCGGGAATTCTACGTCGCGCCCGGCGCGACGCTGTTCCAGCACCACCGAGTGGATATGCCCCTCGATGTGGTTGACGCCTAGGAGCGGAATGCGCAGGGCGGCGGCGAGCCCCTTGGCGTAGGTGACGCCCACCAAGAGCGCTCCTACCAGCCCAGGCCCGCGAGTCACGCCAATCCCGGCAAGGTCGCGGTATCCGATGTCCGCTCGGCCAAGTGCTTCGCGCACTACGGGAACGATCGCTCGCAAGTGCTCGCGGGATGCCAGTTCCGGCACCACACCGCCGTATGCGCTGTGGACATCGAATTGAGAGGAGACGATGTTCGAGAGCAACTGGTAGCCGTCCGCTACGACTGCCGCCGAAGTCTCGTCGCAGGATGTCTCGATGCCGAGCAGGTACATCTAGGCCGTTGGCCCCCGCGGGCGAGAGGCCCGCAGGGGCTGGGCGGCGCCGAAGCGCCTAGTTTGGATGTGCCGGTAGCTTCACTCGGAACGGCGCGTAGCCGGTCCACAGGAGCAGTTTCCCCGTACTGGCACGGACGGGGATCCGGAATGTTCGGATGGGGGCGCTAGCCGTCGGCCACCCCGCCTCCAAGAAAAGGACTACCAGCGATATTGTCGTTCATTCTTTGGACCACCTCCTTCCGCCAGTGATGCTCCTTAGGGTAGAGCAACCGCGCAACCCTTGTCAACCGCGAATTCGAGTCGGGGAGCCGTGCGCTTCCGCGTGCCCGAGGCTTTCCGGGAGGCGCGCTGACATACAGCGACAGGGCGGGAATCAAGCACTGCGGGGACCTTCTAGCGAAACCGCAGCGATCGCGTTCAGGCAACGGTCCAAGGCCACTCGGGTGCTTGACTGCAACCGAGCCGATTTGACGTGCAATCGACAATCCTGCATACTGCAACCAACCGCGATGAGCGGAGCGCACCAGAACAAGAACCGACCTACAGCACATCGACTTCAGATCGACAGGAGGACAAGCCGATGCGAACCGCAAACCAGATCATGGTCACCAAGTTGGTGACGCTGGATCCAGAAACGCCAGTCCTTGATGCGATCAGCAAGTTGATCCGATCGAACGTCAAGGGTGCGCCGGTCGTCGGCGCCGATCAGCAGTACCTCGGGATCTTCACAGAACGCTGCTGCCTGAACGTGCTGGACACACTGTGCGGGAGGCGCAGTTGGGCGGATGTCGCGAGCGGTCAGACGTACCGTTGCGGCGACATCATGACCAAGCGCCTCTGGATGCTGAAGCCGGAGACCGACGTGTTTGATGCCGTCAACGCGCTGCTCCGACACAAGGTTTCCGGAGCCCCGGTTGTCGACGGCGAGGGCGGCTACTTGGGAATGTTCTCCGAGACTTCCAGCATGAAGGTCCTGATCGGGGCCATCTACGACAACTTGCCCGGGGCGCAAGTAGGAGACTACATGGACCCCGATGCGGGTCGCTTGATCGACGAGGACCTGAGCATTGACGCGATCGTGTCGATGTTCTTGGAAACTCCCTACCGGCGGCTCGCGGTCATTCGCGAAGGGCGCGTGGTCGGCCAAGTGAGCCGTAACAACGTGCTATCGCGGTCACAGGTATTGGTGCAGGCCTTGGCCAAGCGCAACGAGGGATCCGGTCGCTCGTGGACAGCTTCGGCGTTCATGGACAGCCGGGCCCGGACGGTCGACGAATCCACTGGCATCTTCAACATCGCGGACATTTTCCGCACGACCAGGCAGCGGCGGCTCCCCGTCTTGCGCGAAGGGCGGCTCGTCGGCCAGATCACGCGCAAGAACCTGCTGAGCGCGGAGAACAGCATCCTGAACCCGGCCGAGTCGAAAGGCGCGCAACCTCTGTATCTCGCCGCGGTGCCGGATGCGAACCCTCCGGGCACATAGCGTGGTTAGCGGGGCGCACAGTCGCGGGCGGAACCAAGCCGTGGATTCTGCCGGATAGAATGAAATCTTGCGCCCGCAAGCTCGCGAGCGCCCGACTATGCATAATGTCATCGTTATCGGCTCGGGTTGCGCCGGCAACACCGCAGCCATCTACAGCGCTCGAGCCAGCTTGGAACCGCTAGTCGTGGAGGGCCTCGAAGCGGGCGGCCAGCTCACCCTCACGACGGACGTAGAGAACTTTCCCGGGTTCCCCGAGGGCATCATGGGGCCGGAACTCGTGGATCGCATGAAGCAGCAGGCCCAGCGGTTCGGCGCGACCTACCGGCACGGCGAAGTGACCCGAGCCGACCTGTCTCAAAGGCCGTTCAAGCTCTGGATCGGCGACGACCTTTACGAGACCAAGTCCCTGATCGTTGCTTCGGGCGCTTCCGCCCGGTGGCTCGGCTTGGAGTCCGAGCAGGAGTTGATCGGTCACGGGGTCAGTTCGTGCGCCACCTGCGACGGGTTCTTCTTCCGCGGGCAGCCTGTGACGGTGATCGGTGGCGGCGATAGCGCGATGGAGGAAGCACTATTCCTGACCCGCTTCGCAACGGAGGTCTCGATCGTGCATCGGAGGGAGGCCTTCCGGGCATCCAAGATCATGCTGGACAGGGCGCGCGAGAACGAGAAGATCCGCTGGATCACCAACGCGACCGTGACAGCGGTTGAAGATCCCGCCGCCCAGGCGGTCTCGAGTGTCAAGCTCCAGAGCACCGTGGATAGCAGGGAGTGGGATCACAAGACGAGCGCGCTATTCCTTGCGATCGGGCACATACCCAACACGAAGATCTTTCGCGGCCAGCTCGATCTGGACGATCAGGGCTATATCGTGTCCCATGGGGGAGCGCGGACGAACATCCCGGGCGTCTTCCACGCGGGTGACGTGCAAGACAGGGTGTACCGCCAAGCAATCACCGCCGCCGGCGCGGGTTGCATGGCGGCCATCGAGGCCGAGCGCCTGCTGGAAGCCGAAGCGTAGGCTCGCCTCCCGCCGCTTGGGAAACGGGGCGTATCATGGATGCCGGAGTGCATTCCAAGCTATCGCAGGACCAAGTCGAGCGGTACGAAGCGACCGGATTCCTGCATCCCATCGACGCCCTTAGCACTGACGAAGCGGATCGCTACCGGCTGGCCTACGAACGTGTCGCAGCGCTGCTGGGAGGCGCGCCGAAAGCTGTCCAGTTGATTCAGATCCAGCGCTACTACGACTGGGCGTGGGAACTCGGGCACCATCCAGCGGTCCTCGCCGCCGTCGAGCGCGTCCTGGGCCCGGACATCATCCTGTGGTCCGCCTCTGTGTTTCCCAAACGAGCGCATGACCCGGGTTTCGTCACGATGCATCAGGACGGAACCTACTGGGGGCTCGAGGGCGGCTCGGTGACGACAGCTTGGGTGGCGTTGACGGACAGCACGCGGGAGAACGGTTGCATGCGAATCGTGCCCGGCTCGCAAAAGTCCGCAATCCTGCCGCACAAGGACACGTACGCTCCCGACAATCTGCTGACTCGGGGCCAGGTGGTAGAGGCGGAGTGCGATGAAGCGGACATCGTCGACATCGAACTGCGGCAAGGGCAGATGTCGCTGCATCACGTGCGAGCCATTCATGGCTCCCGGAGCAATAGCTCGGCAAAGCCCCGGATTGGATTCGCGGCACGCTACGTCACGCCCGATGTCAAGCCCCTGAATTCAGGGCAATCCGCCGTGCTGGTGCGCGGGCGCGATCGCTTCGGACATTGGGATCTGCAGGGAGAACCGCCCGCGTTCGGGAACTTGGAGAGCGCGGTTCGCGCCCACCAGCAGGAGGCTGGTGAATTTGTGACTATTCTGACCCGCGACTAGCCTGAGGGATCTGCGAAGCCCCATTTGAGACTCAACGTGCTGGATCACGCGGCGATGCTCTGCGTCGACAAGCACTCGCAGGCGCGGCCCGACCGGACCTAGCCGAAGCCATCCGCAGACCTCGGCTACGCGAGGGCTGCACGAACGTCTACCCGCGCCCCGGCTCTACCACGCTGTGCTCGGCACCGGTCATCCCTGCCGGCGAGGTGTTGCGTAATCCGAGCTGGTGGGAGAAGGTTCCAAGATTCGTCTGAAGTGGAGGTCCTCAGTCCGTAACGTGATTCCCCTTTCGATGGCACTTGGCTAGGAGCGAGGCCTACGATTCGGTGAGACCACTCCACGAGTTGCGTATCCCAGTTGCACGCTACAAACCGATGCGCCACTTGGACTTAGCTTTGGAACACCAGCGGATCTCGGACGTGACCCGCTGGATGTGCGCCGAGATGCGCGGATGGATAGGGCAGAAGGCGCAGGTTCCGCGCCTGCTGTTAATTCGCCCGTAGGCAGACTCACGAGGTAGACGCCGCACAATCGGTTGCCCGTCATGGCGTTCGCATTGATCCGGTCGGTTCCGGTGTTGGTCATGTCCCTTCTACAGCAACTGGTTCTCGACAGGTGGTCCCATCTGATCGCAATGCACGAACGACTGTGCGAAGGTGGGCATTCAAGGTCATACTTGGGAGGGATGCGGAGCGCATTCAGGGGAAGGAGGAATGAGTGGCATGATGCTGTTGATCACCTATGATCGGACTCGGGTGGATCAAGACTACAGCGGACTCCATAAGGAGGTCAAGAAGGCCGGCAAGTGGTGGCACCACTTGGAGTCCACGTGGATCGTTTGGTCGGATCTCACGCCTACTCAGTGGGTGGACCGGCTGAAGAGGCACTTGGGCAACACCGACCATCTCTTGGTCATCGAGATTTCCGAAAACTATGACGGCTTGCTTCCTGAACCGGCTTGGAACTGGCTGCGCAAGCAGGACTTCGCTGTGACTACATCGAGTGTGGCCTGATCTGCAGCGCGTAGCCTGCTGATCGGGCGTTCGCGGGTTCGCTCGCCGTTGGGGTAGCGGACGCTCCGCAACTGCATCTGCGGAGCCAAGGTACCGATCAAGTGCATCTCGCCTCTGCCGACGCACGGCGGAGTCCGGCGGCGCGAGAGAGGTTTCAGCTATTCGGGCCTAGGTCCTAGACCCCGAGATGGCACGCTCAGTTCGTGAAACCAGCAGTCCCCCGCTAGAGGGGTCTCTGGTACTCCCGGAAGCACTGCACCAACCCACACCGCCTAAACCATGTCAGGATGCCCTTCCGATCACGCTCGCTTGTATTGAAGGCCTCCACTTCAACGTCTAACTGCTACAGCCCTGCTCCTGCGGAGTCGCATTTGGCCGTGTTCGCGAACGATTCGCCAGCGTTGACCTACGCTGTATGCCATGACTTGGCCGGTCTGGCTGCTAGCGGTCGGGGCCAACGCTGCGATCATCGCTGCCGCGTGGCTGAGGTCCTCCCGTCCAACTTCTTCTGCTGACTGGCAGCTCGCCGCTCGAAAGCTCGCCTGGCCGACAGTCGGGCTGTCGCTATTCGCTACGGCGATCGACAGCGGCGACTTCGTGGCGGTCGTCGGCGGAGCGTATGACTTCGGGATAGCCTACCTGACAACGTGGTGGCTGGGCATTCCCATTGGGTGGCTGCTCGTCACAAGCGTCGTGTTGGTGCCCATCTATCGGGCGGGCTTCTTCACGAACGCGGAATATCTCGAAGCGAGATTCGGGCCTGGAATGCGCTTGGTCGGAGCACTGGTCCAGATTCAGCAGCGAACGCATGTCATGGGCAACATGGCGTTTTCTCTGTATCTGCTGCTCGGAGCGATCACCGGGTGGGGCACCCAAGCATGGTGGCCGGTGATCGCCCTCGCGGTCATTGCAGCCGTCTATACGGCCAGCGGAGGCCTGCGTACGGTGGTGATCACGGATTCGATGCAGACCGTCATGATCGCGTGCGCTGCCGGTGCGCTCTGGTGGACCGTGTGGGCCGAGACCGGCGGATGGGAGGCGATACGTGGGCGACTGTCAGATTCATCACCGGAACTCGCGGATCGCATGCTGACCTACACGGGGCTGTCCGGACCGGGAGCACCCGTTGCGCTAGTGCTGTTCGGCTGGATAGCCGTCCATGTCGCGTACTGCATCGTCAATCACTCGCAGACGATGCGACTGCTCGGGGCTCGGACAGCGTTTGACATGCGGGCCGCTGCGGCATTGGCATCAATCGCCTTGGTCGGGGTCATGTGGTGCAACGTGTCGCTCGGCATCATGGGCCGGGCACTCTATCCGGACCTCGGGTACGTGGATGCGGCGTTCCCGCGCATATTCGTCGACCACCTGAGTGGCTGGTTAGCGGGTGTGGTACTCGCCGGTGTCTTGGCGGCGTGCCTGTCTACCTACGACTCGATCGGATCCGCGCTCGGGGCGGTGTTTTCGCGGGACATCCTCTGTCGCTTCCTTGCTCCGCATGCCGGTGAAAGGCTGAGTCTCGCGGCGAGCCGCTTGGCGGCGGTGCTCACGATCGGCATTTCCTTCGCGTACATACCATTCCTCGGGGAGGGCATGGTCGCGTTCTACCTGCGGCTGTCGAGCGTGGCGGTGATTCCGTTGGCCACGGTGTTTGTGATCGGAACGCTCACGAGGTGCCACGGCCAATCGGGCCTGATCGGGATGGCCGCCGGTGTATTGTGCGGAGTCGCCTCCATGCTGGGTGATCGCCTGGGATGGCCGCTACCGGACTGGATAACGAGCGTTTGGTGGAGCACGCTCTGGGCGGTGACCCTGACGGCAGTGGCAATGTTCTGCTGGACGCTCGCTAGGGGGACGGCAAGCCCCGAGGCGTTGCGAGGCTTGACGCTGGCTAGCTGTCGTCGCGGGGAGAGATACCAAGGAGCGGGAGCGAACTGGCTCGAGCAGTCGCGATCAGCGATCGCGGGTAGCTCGTCGGAACGCAACGACGATAGAAGCAAGCGATCACCCGAGCGCTACACGATCGCTCTGATCGCGATAGCAGCCGCGGTGTTCCTGATCGTGTTTCGATGACACCGGGATTCGTGTCGCGAAGAGCCCTCCCTTCGGGCGTCACGATGGTGCCTGGCTCCGTTACATCGACGACTCGCTCGGGTGGTTCGTCAGCCAAGACTTGAACCGCGGGCCCGCCGACAGCCTCGCAGGGATGCACGTTTGATCGACAGTCCAAGCAAGGCGCACCACCCGAACTCACATTCCCCAGACGTCAATCGGAGTGCCGTCGGCTACCTCGCTGCGACGAAACACCCTGTCTGTCCACCGTCGCCGGTCACGGTCGAAGATCACCAAGTACCCCCTCGTCCGCGGAGCACCGGTCCATTTAGCTTGCCGGCTGCGCCAATCCCCGGTTGATTGCCGTTTCCAGGGAACGACAGGACGTTCCGTGTTGAACGAGCGTACGCCTCTACGGTGACGGTCCTTCCATGCGTGAGCGAACGCGGTGGCGGAAACAGCGTCTGGCGAACTCACGGACACTGATCGCACTGGCGGGTCCCGTCGACATCGTGGGAGTTTGAACAGCTTCGTTGCGTTCGACACGTGGTACCGACTTCAGCGGGATTCCCGGAGGCTTGGTATCCTACTCAGGTGAGTGTTCATGATTCGTTCTGGCACCGCATCGATCAACAGTTCCCGGCGTTCGTCTCTCGGTGCTACCGTCTCGCCCTAATGATCGGACGTCCGCTCAGCGGCAAGACGACGGCCCTGCGCCGTCGTGCAGAGGAGCGCGACTGGTCACCGGTCAACGTATGCTATCGGCTTTCGGAGCGGCACCTTGGATTCACCCAGAAACACTGCCCGCTAGCGGTCGAACGGATTCTGGACAACGTGGTCAGCGAGCAATGCGCAGTTCACAAGACGGAATTCTCCAATCACAAGGAATCCGAATAGAGTTCGGATTATGATCCAATGAACCCTAGAGTCTACGTAGAGGCATCGGTGATAAGGTGTCTGACCGGTAAACTATCGCGGGACATGTCTATCTTGGCCAACCAAGTCGTGACACAGGATTGGTGGCGAGACGCGGGGGAGAGGTTTGAGTTGATTGCTTCCGTGCCGATGGTCGACAAAACCAGAGTGGGTGCCCCATGGGCAGCCCGCGACAGGCTTTCGGCACTGGGACCGCTCGCTATCGTCCATCCCGGCGAAGCGTCTGCGATTCTTGGTCAGCAGTTGATTGACTCCCGGGCACTACCAGCCAATGCGGCAACGGCTGCAGGGCACATCGCAATCGCAGTGGTACATGGAGCCGAATATCTTACGACATGGGATTTCCAACACGTCGCTAACCCGGCCAACACATCAAGGATAGGTCAGGTGTGTCGCGATGGGGGGGTTCGAGCACCAGTCATTTGCACCCCTGGACAACTCCTGGCGGTACGAGACAAAGAACCCGGAGATGATCCGATGATCGCCGAAATCCGTGAGTATCGCGAGAGACAGGCTACTCGATTCGGATACGATGCAGCCGCGATCGTTAGGCACTATCGGGCTTTGCACGAAGCATCCGGTCGACCGAGTGTCCAGTATCCGCCCCGCCGACTGGATGAACCGCCCGCTCCGAAACAAGGCAGTGGGGCACAGCCAGATGAGACTGCGGATTCGGGTCAGGGATAGCCCGTACAGCCGATCCGATGGACACACTACCATTGAGTCTCGACCAAGCTGATCGCGAGGGCGGCAAAGACTGATCAAGGATTCCGACAGCTTCCGCGCTCGGGCTCAAGATCTGGAGATCCTGAACATCCTTAACTCGTCAGAGGTAATGTAGTCTGAAGGAAGGCGACTTGGAGAGACACCGTACACGCGCGATGATGCGGGAGTTTGACGGGTGTCGATCCTCCAAGCAACGTCGGATCCGGCAGTTCCGTACCGAGGCGGTTCGAGTTGGTTTCAAGTTTGATCCCGTGGCCGATGATTCGACTACCGATGGAGGCACTTCGTGACCATCACTGTCGAATCTCTAGCCGCGCTTGATTCACACTGGGCGGTGTCCGCAATCGGACAAGCAAGCCTTGACATAGCGGCGCGGCTGGCCGCCGAGCGCTTGGCACGCCAAGCGGCAGGAGAGCAGATTCGCTTTAGCTTCGATCCGCAGGAGTGGAAGGAGGGGCAGGACGAAAGCGAGGATGAATTCCTGTATCGCGTCGCGTTTGCCTACGAACTTGCCGCCTTGGAAGGCTTGGATTCCATCGCCCATCCAGAAACATCAAGCGAGCATCTCAGAAGCCAGGCGATGACCGCTGCGAATAGGGCGTTTGATTATGAGCGCCTCCTGCCGATTCCGGACGATCCTAGCCAACGCATCCTAGCTGTCCTGCGTTTGTCCGCCTTGGCCTACTGCGGCGACCGCTGGCCTGATCTCCGGCGCTGGTTCAGCTCCCGGCCGGAGTCTCAAGACGTTCCTAGCGCAGCCAATGCGCTCTGGGACACCAAGGTGTTGTATCGGCTCTTCCACTGCTGGATACGGTTGTTCCGCAAGAAGGGCTGGGACGACCTCGACAGTGTCCGCGAGACGATCGTCGGCTTGCGTGACGATCAGAAGACCTACGAAGAACAGCAATTCCGGATGGGATCCGACGCCGAGAACCAAATCGTCGCCTTGCGCTTGATGGCCCTGTACCACTGGACAACGGCTACCGAAGTCCTCGCTAGCTATCTCCTGCAGGGTGAATCGCCCGACCCCGGCGTCGAACTCGACAAGCACTTCGAGGCTGCAATCAAAGCGGCTACCTCCGCTACGGATTCTGAACTGGAGGTCCTCCTGCGATACTTGCATGCGGCCGCGAGGGTCATGGTTCGGAACTCGCTGTGGTGGTCAATGCGAAGGGTGAATTCGAAGGTCTCGGACTTCGTTCGCTCGTTGGCGCGACGCGATCCCCAGCCGCTGTTTGAACTCCTGCCACCGCAACGTGCTGCGCTGCAAGAGCATGGGCTGTTGGATCAAGCCAAAACCGCGATCGTGATCGACCTGCCGACTTCTGGTGGCAAGACGCTCTTGGCGGAATTCCGCATTCTGCAAACCCTTAACCAGTTCCGCGACACCGGTGGCTGGATTGCGTACGTTGCGCCCACGCGGGCTCTGTGCAGCCAGATCACGCGCCGGATGCGGAATGACTTCGGCCCCATTGGAATCCGCGTGGAGCAACTGACTTCAGCCGTGGAAGTAGACACCTTTGAGAACGACCTGCTGACCGCCGAAACGGATGCCTTCGACATTCTCGTTTCCACTCCCGAGAAATTATCCCTTGCGATTCGCAACAACCGGATTGAGCGATCCTTGGCCCTCTTGGTAGTCGACGATGCGCACAACTTGGAGGCGGAGAGCCGGGGGGCGAGGATCGAACTCTTCTTGGCAACCGTCAAACGGGACTGTCCTCAAGCGAACTTCTTGCTCCTGATGCCGTTTGTCGACTCCGCGGCTGACATAGCAAGATGGCTCGCCGAAGAGCCCAGCTCGGCAGCTGCGATCAGTTTGGGAACCTCCGCATGGAGGCCCAATGAGCGCATCGTCGGACTCTACAGAGCAATCTCGGACGATTCTGCGCGTGCCGGCTGGCATCTCGAATTCGAGACCCTAACCAGGACCAGGAGAGCCCTCAGACTCAGTGGAAGCCACCATGTAGGGGAGGTTCGTCCGCTACCGGTCCCCAAGAGAAAAGTACTTTCGAATGGATCCCAAATCGGCTTGGGCATCCAGACAGCGGCTATGGCGGCGGCACTGTGTCGTCGAGGCACGAGCATTGCTGTCGACAACAACATTGCTTCGGTATGGGCGATGGCGCGACTGCTCCAGAAGTCGCTTCCCGTGCTCGGCGGCGAGGATCCGGATGTCCTCTTGGTCCAGAAATTCCTGCGAACCGAAATCGCCGACGACTTCGAACTCGTTTCCATGCTCGACCATGGCGTTGGCGTGCATCACTCAGGATTGTCCGACGAGGCGCGAGCGCTCATGGAGTGGCTCGCCGAGAGCGGCAAACTGAAGGTCCTGTGCGCCACGACAACCATCGCGCAGAGCATCAACTTTCCCGTTTCGTCGGTGTTCTTGGCATCAAAGGACTTGCCCGGACAGAATCGGTCGGCGAGCATGACTCCGCGTGAGTTCTGGAATCTGGCTGGATGCGCTGGAGGGGGCGGACACGATTCCGTGGGCGTGGTGGGCTTAGCGGAGGGAAAGAATCGTGCCGAGACGATTTCCTTTGTGAAAGAGGAGACCGGCGCATTAGTGTCTCGGTTGGTGACGCGGCTTGACGAGCTGGCTAAAGCAGGCAAGTTGGCAGAGCTTTCAAGCATGCTGTGGAAGGACGAATGGGAGGACTTCCGCTGCTACATTGCCCACTATTGCTCGCAAGCCGCTAGTCTCGAGTCGCTGCTGGCGGACGCCGAACACCTGCTTCGCAACACCTACGGCTACACGACGCTGCGAGCCGATCCGGATCGTAGCGAACACGCCGCTGCCCTTCTGGAGTCCGTGCGCAGCTACGCCTCGAAATGCATGAAGAATCCCGGTCTAGCACAACTAGCCGATTCCACGGGTATCTCTCCAGAAGGCGTGAGCAAGGCGATGAGGGGTCTGAACCGACTGGAATCGAAGCTGGTGCCGGATGACTGGGAGCCGTCCAACATGTTCTGCGAGAAGGGGCGGATGGCCGATCTGTTCGGCGTCATGCTCAACATTCCGCAGTTGAAGCGCCAGTTCGCCGAGCAACCCGGGGGAGACGCCGGACCAACTGAACTTTCCGGCGTCACTCGGGACTGGGTGAACGGCGAGCAACTCAAGGAAATCGCCAAGAAGTACTTCAAGAAGTCGGACAAGACCTCCGACACGCAAGCCAGTACGGAAGCTTGCAGAACCATTTGCCGTTCCATCGCGCAAGGGGCCACATGGGGTATCTCGGCGATCAGCGCAGTCGCCGGCGTTCAACAGGAACTTGGTGAGCAAGAGCGACGGAGGCTGGAAGCCCTGCCCGCGATGGTCTACCACGGAGTTAGCTCCGAGGAAGGCGTACTCATGCGGATGAACTCGGTACCCCGCAGCGTTGCGCCGCAGGTCGGCGCGATGTACCAGGAAGCAGGAGGGAATGGCAGCGGGCGCTATTCGATCGGACATGCCCGCGGGTTTCTGCAAGCGATGGACGCCGGCGCATGGAACCGAGCACGTCCGGCGGGCGCCGCGCTGAGCGGGACCGACTATCGCCGGGTGTGGCGCGTGCTTGCGGGCGAGGAACGGTGACCATGGAGCCTCCCGCGAGCGCATGGCGCTACGCCCCCAACTTGGGGGCTTCCGTCCGGGTCAGTGCGACTGACCATCGGTGGGGTCGACAGACGGCACTCGCGTGGCTGCCGGATCGAAACGCCACGGTTCGCATTCAAATCTCGGACCTCCGGCCCGTCAGCGAGGTGCCGCCACTCTCGCGGGAGCGGATTTCGTACATCGCGGCCGCCGCCCGGGTTCCCGACGCGCTGGAACGCGGCGCTTTGATTGCGCCGCTGGAGAGCCCGGTCATTCCCCTGCCCCATCAGATCAATGCCCTTGCGCATGCAATGGACGGGCAGCTTCAATCTCGCGATGCCCCGTCGACACCAGTTTCATGGGTCCGGCAGAACCGACCAAGGCAAGGAAGTGCAATGCCTCGGGTCGCCCGTAACGCCTCAGAAACCAACTGTGAGCCTCGGCGACGACCAATGTCGTGGTCACCACGGGAGGGGGGTCTGCAAACTGCTCTCTGAAGAGCGCGTGCCAAGCGTCCGATCGGTCTGCAAACGCGATCAGCGCGGAAGTGTCAACGAACGCTTCAGCGCTTGATGCCATAGACGACCTCGTCAACCTTTTGGCTTGACTGAGGGTCTCCCGAATCGACCATTCCGGCGAACCGCATCCACGGCTTGGGCTTTTCGCCAGGGATCATTGCACGCAGGGACCGTCGCAACAGTTCAGCTAGCGAGATCCCGAGCCGCGCGGCCTCCCGCTTCGCGGCGTTGTGCTCGGCGTCCGAAAGACTGAAATGTACCCTCGCCATAAAGACATCGTAAGCACGCCTGCTAGCCCGAGCAACCCCACCGACCGTCGGAACGCGGGGACGCGAGTCCCCAAATGGTAGGCGGGCAGTCACTGGTCACGTTGATCCTAGTCGCGGCAGGTGCTAGGACTTGGGTCATGAATGCACAGAAAGGGTTCCCTGCCGGTTGGAGAATCCCAGTCGCACCGCGCAAGCAGCGACGATGAGAGCCGCGTCGGCGGCAAGCACGACCGCAGTCCACAACCATCGTTGTTCGAAAGCGTCAGTCCACTTGAGGCCCGGAGCCTCGAGATTCACGGTCGAGGGTGCTTTGGTGGCAAGTTATCGCCAAGGCCCGAAACCTCTCCCCGAAATGGGTGCGATCGACTCGCGCACCCTCTGCCAGCACCCGCAGACCGACTCGTAGGGGCTGTTTGAAATTTGGCTATAATCCGGGCTTATGGTCGGGCAGACGGTGGTTCGCGTGCCCGCCTCGAGCGCGAACCTTGGCCCGGGCTTCGATACCCTAGGACTGGCCCTCGGAATCTATCTGAAATGCCGGTTCCGTCTCGCTAACGAGACGCAGGTTCGAGCCTCTGGCCGCGACGCCGGGCGCATCCCGTGCAACGGCGACAATCTGATTCTCGAGACGGCGCGACAGGTAGCCTCTGCACAAGGCCGCGCACTCCCGCCGGTGGTGCTGGAAATCGAAAACGAGATCCCTGTCGGCAAGGGCTTCGGATCCAGCGCGGCAGCACTGATCGCCGGGGTTGTGCTCGCAAACCACGTCTTGGATCTGGGGTGGGACGAGCATCGGCTCTTGGACGAAGCCGCTCGCATCGAGGGCCATCCCGATAACGTATCGGCCGCGGTCCTGGGTTCCGTCACGACCGCCGCGATCGGGGACGATGGCGTCACGCGCGCTGTCCGCCTGGAAGTGCCGCGAGCTTTCTCCGTCGCGCTGGTCTGCCCGGACTTCGAACTGTCCACGCCCGCCATGCGCGCCGCCCTCCCGCAGGAATACCCGCGCGAAACCGCGGTGTTCAACATTCAACGCGCCACCCTGCTGGTAGCCGCACTGCTCAAGGGCGACCGCGAGGCTTTCCCTGTCGCGCTGGAAGACCGCTTGCACCAGCCTTTCCGCGTCGATCAGATACCCGGCCTCGCCACCATTCTCAAACTGCGCTTCCCGGGCCTGCTCGGGTGCGCTCTAAGCGGCGCCGGCCCGGCGGTACTAGTGTTCTACGAGACCGGCAATGAGGAGGCTGTCGAAGCCGTCGTCCGCGAATTCGAGCGAGCCGGCTGTACCGCCGAAGCCATGTTCCCGGACTTGGATCGCACCGGTTTGATCGTCAAGACATCCTCGGAGAAGCCATGACTGAGGCACGTAACCGGTTGGCCGCCCTCGATCTGCCTTCAGACGACCCGCACCCGGCCCCGACATCCGCGAAACGCTTTCCCGACGGCGCGCAATTCCGGATCGAGATCCCCAGCACGGAAGGGCCGCTGGCATTCCGCGCCGTGCTGGAGCAGGCCGACCAGCTCGACGTGCCGGTGCATCGCATCAGCCAAGGGAGCGGCATCATGCTGCTGACCGACGACGAGATCCTCGAAATGGTCGAACTCGGCAAGGCCCGGCATGTGGAAGTGAATCTCTTCGTCGGCCCTCGCGCGACTTTCGATACCGGGGCTCAAGCGTACGCTACCGCCGGGAAATCGCTGGGACTGAGCCTGAGGGGCAGCGACCAGCTGGCGTACGCGATCGAAGATGTGCGCCACGCCTTGGAACTCGGGATCCGCAGCGTCTTGGTCTCCGATATAGGCTTGCTGTCGATCCTGGGCAGGATGAAGGTCTCGGGAGACCTACCCGGAGACCTCATCCTGAAGACCTCGGTGATGATGGCTCCCGCCAACGCCGCTTCGGCGCGCGTCCTGGAAGACCTCGGCGCGACGACCATCAACGTCCCGTCCGACCTGACCCTGCCGCAGCTCGCGTCGATCCGTAGCGCGATCGACGCCCCGATCGACTTGTATGTCGAAGCTCCGGACAACATCGGGGGATTCGTGCGGCACTACGAAGTGCCTGAATTCATCCGGGTGGGCGCTCCGCTCTACGTGAAACTCGGGCTGAAAAACGCTCCGGACATCTACCCGAGCGGGATGCACATCGAGTCCACGGCCGTGGCGCTCTCCAAGGAGCGCGTGCGCCGCGCGCGACTGGTCTTGGACAAGGTCCGGCGCTACGCGCCCGACTTGGAGATGTCGTCGATCCCGAGACCTTGAGACAGCATGGCGAGCAGTCAGATGGCAACGCACTGGGAATCGGACCAAGAGCTTTTCGCGGTGGTCGAGAAGGAACTCTTCCCTGCCGTCATCGGCGACGTGATGGATCAGGTCGGCTTGCTGCACCAATTCCTACCGGCATCGATTCGCCCCTTGCGTTCCGACATGCGGCTCGTGGGGCGCGCGATTACCGTGCTAGTTGCGGACATACCCCGCGATGCGGCGGGGAGCTTGGGCGATCAGCCGTTCGGGTTGATGTTCGAGGCCTTGGACAGCCTCCAGCCGCACGAAGTCTATCTTTGTGGCGGGGGATCCCCGGATTACGCACTGTGGGGCGAGCTAATGAGCGCTCGGGCAAGGGTCCTGGGGGCAGCGGGCGCGGTCGTGGACGGGTATTACCGTGATTCGGCGGGAATCGAGGCTCTTGACTTTCCGACGTTCGGATACGGAGCGTACGCGCAGGACCAAGGTGTCCGCGGGCAGGTGGTCGACTACCGCTCGCGGATCGAGATCGGCCAGGTCTCGATCGAGACGGGGGACATCGTGGTCGGTGACCGCGACGGAGTCTGCATCGTGCCGCGATTGCGCGAAGACGAAGTGATAGCGCTCGCCTTGGAAAAGGCACGGGGAGAAAAGACTGTGCGCCAGGCGATCGAAGCCGGCATGCCGAGCGCGGACGCGTTCGCCAAGTACGGCATCATGTAGCGCCCGTCGCTCAGAAGCGGATGCCGACGAGTTCGCCATCTGCGTCGCGTCCGTCGGGTGCCTTGCGGTAAGCGAACGCCGCATTCCAGCCGCGCGCTTCGCACGGCAGCGAGTTTCCGCGAAACGGCCGGTTGATGAGGCGCAACGGCTTGTCCGCGTCCACCAGCAGGACAAGCCTCTTGTACGGCGTATGCACGATGACCTTCTTCCGCTGGGCCGAACAGTCGACCCAGGCAACCTTGCCATGCACCAGCCACGTGCCGTATGGCGGCCAGCGGCGGCTGCCCGCGGCCGGACGGTCGCGAACCGATGGCTCCTCCCAAGGTCTGAGCTGAATGGATAACGGAACGGATACCGAATGCACCGGGATTTCGGGTTTGAGGGCTGGCGGCCGTACCAAGCGAACCGCTTGAAATCGACGCCGCTCGATCTCCGCGACTTCGCGACCCGCTACGCGGCCCCAACCGGGGAATCCGGCGAGGTCGCGGAGCACCCGATAGGCGCTGCTCCAATCCTCCGCGAGCATGTGCGCCTGCGCCAGTGCAAGGTGATGGTTGGGTTCCCATGGCATCGCCCGGGTGGCGCGCGAGGCGTAGCGGAGCGCGTCACGGGCCCTTTTCGCGAAGGGTTCCCCGGGCCGCATGAGCAGCAGAGCGTAGCGATAAGCGGTGCGCGGTCGCTCGTCTCCAAGTTCCAAGGCCATGCGGAATCGACGCTCGGCCTCGTCTTCGCGTCGGCGCAGCAGCAGCATCGCTGCGTAGGCTGCCTGCACTCTAGCCACGGCCGGCCAGGTCGCCGCCAACGCTGCTAGCCGCCGCTCGGCGTTGTCCAGGAATCGAAGCTCTCGCCACACCTCTGCCTCGAATAGCGGCACCGCCCACGCGGATGCTTTCCGTACAGTCACACCGCTGGCGTTCAACTCGTCGAGATCAATCTCGCTGGAAGCGGAACTGGTCAGATTCGCGAGGTGCTCGCGAATTGCGATCGACAGTGCATCGGCTCCGAGTCGGTCCAAGGCGCTGCTCGCGTCATCCGGGCGCAATCGAACCACGGAGGTCTGCGTGGTAGCCAGCCAATGCACCAGCGCCCAACCTTGCGCTTGGAATATTTCCTCGTCGGCGACATCGCTGTCTCGCCCGGCCGCCAGCAAGTCCGGCCAGGCTACCCACTCGGACCGATCCAGAATCGCAAGCAAGCCCGCGACTGGGTCTTCGCCGGATCGCAACGGCATGCGGCGGGCCAAGTACACCGCCCGACCCTCGCGAAACCACAACGGCCAATCGTTCTCGTCGAGCTGGTGGGCGTACTCGTGCGCCAATGTCACGCGCGGACCCGGCAGCGCGTGCCAAGGCACCACGACTAGCTCGCGGTCCATGCCTCCGATGGTGATGCCGCGCGTCCGCGAGTTCGGTGGATAACGGAGCAGGGTGTGCAGGTCGAACATCGTGCCCACCAGCAGCACGTCCAAGGGGCCATCGGCGCGGCGGGGAGACCCCAATCCGTCGCCAAGGAAACGCTCGCGAATCCGCTCGAGGTCTTCTACGGCGGATGCAACCGCCAACGCATCCAACCCGAAACGCGCCTGAGCGACGACTCGGAAGTGGGTCGACTCCCCTACCCACCCGTGTTGCGCCGCTATCGTCGGCACCGAAGCGACCAAGAGGATGCCGACGGCAAGCGTCCCGAACACCTTGGTGGAATTGGGAGGCAACATTCGACCGGGACTGCGCGTGCCGTGCGTGCTCGCGGGCGCTGCTCTCGGTTTAGTGCATTCGATCCAATATGGCAAGCCGAACAAGTGCGGGGACGAATCTGTTCCGGACGCTTGGACGCACGTGAATCGGGATACGGAGGGCGCCTCCCGGTCAGGGTTGCAACCTTGCCCCAAACATTTTGGTACGCTTTAGGTGATGCGCGGTTTCCCGACACTCATTCCGATTCTTGTTTTGGCGGTGGCGGCATCGGCTCACGCCGCGCCCAGCCTGCGCGCCAACTCGCAGTCCCAAGCGATCCAGAATCGCTTGGCAGACCAAGATCATCTCTCGCGCATGAAGGACAACACCATGGTCCAGCGCTGGGCGCGCCTTCAGCTCCTGGTTCCCGTGAAGGTGAAGACCCGCGACTACTACCTGCACTCGATAGCGGCGGAGCGTCGCTATCTCCGCCCTTGGGCGTACCTGCTATTGCAGCGCCTCAGCAACCAGTTCCGGGCTCGTTTCGGAAGGCCCATGCGAGTCACGAGCCTGCTGCGCACAGCCGCGTACCAGAAGTCGTTGGCTCGCCGCAACGGGAACGCCGCGGCGGCAACCGGCCCGAAGGCATCCGTGCATCTCACGGGCGCCTGCGTGGATATCTCGAAGAAGGGCATGACCCGGAGCCAGCAATCGTGGGTGCGCAACGTGCTCTACAGTCTTCGACAGAAGGGCTACCTATACGCCATCGAGGAGTTCCAGCAACCCGTGTTTCACGTGTTGGTCCAGCGACGCTACGAAGACTATGTAGCGCAACGGCTAGCCGCATCGCAGAAGTAGCGCAGGCTTCCGATCCGAATCCGGTGTCCGACGAGCCCGGCCCGTCCGATCGGAACTCCGGTTCCGAGGAAGGCCGCGCCATCAGAAGGGCGGAGGCCGCGTTCCGGCGCGCGTTTCGCGAACTGAACCTCGACACGCCCGTTCCGAGTATCGAAGTTCGCTTCCGGCAGTACGCCAGGATGCGATCCAAGCTTGTTCCCGCGCACTCCGGGTCTATCCGGGCGGATCTGAGCGACTTGCTTCGCGACGCGCCTGCGGACGCTCTGGATTCGCTCGCGGTCACGCTGCTCGCGAGGTTCTATCGCAAACCCGTGCGAGACGGCGCGCGAGAGCGTTTCGATCAGTGGGCCAGCCGCCCCGAGATCGTCACGCGAAGACTCCATATCCAGCAGGCGCGTGGGCGCAAGCAGATGCTGCCTCCACGCGGAGATGAATACGACCTCGAAGAACTATTCGACGGGCTGAACGAGCGCTTCTTCGACGGCGCTCTCCGCAAGCCGGCCCTCGGCTGGAGCCTGCAGTCTTCGCGCCGTCGCATGGGACACTACGACCTCGCCCATGAGACCATCGTGGTCAACCGCGCCTTGGACCGCCCGAACGTCCCGCAACTAGCCGTGGAATTCGTGCTGTACCACGAAATGCTGCATGTCAAACACCCGGCGGAAACCTGCACGGGACGCTACCGCGTGCATACCGAGGCGTTCCGAGCTGACGAGCGCCGGTTTCCGCGCATCGAGGAAGCGAAGCGCATGCTGGCATCGATCTGACCGGCGATGTTCGCAGCACGCTACCCCGGTTGAGGAACGCCTGCCGCTCCCGTCGGCACGAGTGCGCGACCGACGCGTCGCCGCGACCGACGCGTCGCAAGCGCAAGCGGAACGAGTGCGGCCGGGACGCCTAGAGTGCTTTCTGGAGCGCTTCGCCGAAGTTGCCGACCTGCTGCTTGCTGGCGGCATCCGGCTTGCCCTTGCCCCCGCGACGGCGTTGCTTGCGCTGCTGCGCTTGCGGACGCTCGCCCTTCGGGTGCGCGGCCTTGGCCCGCAGCAGCTTCCCATCGATCGGCGCTCGGTTAAAGCGCCGGATGATGGCATGCATCTCTTCTTCGTTCGGCGCTTCGACGAAGGCGTAGCCCTTCGATTCCTGCGTCTCGAAGTCGCGAATCACGCGAACGGCGTCGCAGACCAGATCGCTGCTCTCGAGCCACGACTTGATGTCGTCGGCGGTGACCCATGTTGGCAAGTTGCCAAAGAAAATGTTGTGTCCGATGTTCTGTCCCATGTCGGGCGAAATCTATCCTCTGTGTTGATTCGTTTCCCGGCGCAATCCCCGGGGTCTGAAACGCGGAAGCCAGCGGCCCCGAGCAAGAGTCCAGAATAGCACGGGGCAGCCGCGCGCGGGGTGCCGGGTCTTGCAACGCGCCATCGACACGCCTCTCGTCGCTGCCTGCTCGCTATAATTCACGCACGATGCGACCGTCATCCCGCCGCCGCTTCCTCGAGGCCGCGCTCGCCGTGCCGACCGGTCTGGCTACCGCCTTGCGCGGCGCTGAATCCGATCCGTTCAAGCTCGCGGTCACCACCGACGAGATCGACGACGACCTGAGAGTAGCGCTCCCGTTCCTGAAGCGCTTCGGACTGCGGTACTGCGAGATCCGCCATCTCTGGCAGAAGTACAACACCTCCCAGCCGCTGGAGAAGATCCGCGCGGCGCGCAGGATGCTGGACGACGCCGGCATCCGGCTCGCGATCCTCGACACCGGTTTCTTCAAGATTCGGCTGCCCGCCGCCAATTCCGACGATGCCGCCAAGGTGCTGCAAGGGCAGTGGGACCTGCTGGACAGGGCGTTCGAGCGAGCGGAGATTCTGGGCACCCGCTTGATTCGCACGTTCGGGTTCACGTACAAGCGCGGCACCAAGCCAGACTCGGGAGCGTACTCCCGCATCTACGAACTCGTCGGGGAATCGGCCGAGCGGGCCGAGAAGAGCGGTTTCCGGCTGGCCTTGGAGAACGTCGGCAGCAGCTATATCGCAACCTCTGCGCAATCCGCCGCATTGCTCCGGGCGGTGCGCTCGTCGGCGCTTGGCTTAACTTGGGACCCCAACAACGCCGCCGGAGAGGGCGACCCGGAACCGTTTCCGGCCGGTTACGAATCGCTGGACGCGAAACGCATCTTGCACGTGCATTTCCGGGATTACCGCCGCAACGCCGAAGGCGAGGTCGAGTGGTGCGGCGTGGGCGACGGTGAGTTCGACCATGTCGGGCAGCTAAGGGCTCTCCAACGCGACGGGTACCGCGGATCCGTATCGCTAGAGACGCACTTCAAGATCAACGGCAGCAAGGCTGACGCCAGTGCTTACTCGCTAGAGCGGCTGCTGAAAGCGGTCAAGAAGGTCTAGGCAGGCGCCCCGGCGCGTGCCATTCCCGCGGTCGCTACGCTCTGCATGCAACTTTCAGGCTGGGACTGGCTGATCGTCGGCGCGTTCCTCGCCCTGTCGCTCGGCATCGGTCTGCGGGTGTCCCGCCGCGCGGGCGGCGATTTCACTTCGTTCTTCCTAGCAGGCCGGCGGCAGCCGTGGTGGCTGCTCGGGATCTCGATGGTCGCGACGACCTTCTCGACCGACACTCCCAATCTCGTCGCGGACATCGTGCGCAGCGACGGCGTGCTCGGGAACTGGACGTGGTGGGCCTTCCTGCTGTCGGGAATGCTGACGGTCTTCCTGTACGCGAAGCTCTGGCGACGGTCGGGCGTATCGACCGATGTCGAATTCTACGAACTGCGCTACTCCGGCCGCGCGGCGGCCTTCTTGCGCGGATTCCGAGGGGTGTACTTGGGACTCGTGTTCAACGTGCTGATCATGGCCGCGGTCACGCTGGCGGCAATCAAGATCGGTTCGGTGATGTTCGGTTGGAGCCCGGGCCAGACCGTCTTGGTGGCAGCGAGCGTCACCTTGGCGTACAGCGCCCTCGGCGGTCTCCAAGGCGTGTTGCTGACGGACATGATCCAGTTCGCCATGGCGATGGTCGGCTCCATCGCGGCAACGGTCTATATCGTGCGCCTGCCGGAGGTCGGCGGATTGGCCAGCCTCCTCGCGCATGCGGAGGTCAAGAGCCGGATGGCGTTCTGGCCGACGTTCGAGACGGCGAATTGGAGCGACCTCGCGCCGATCTTCCTCATCCCGCTGCTGGTGCAGTGGTGGGCGGCGTACTATCCGGGCTCGGAGCCGGGTGGCGGCGGCTATCTTGTCCAGCGCATGCTGTCCGCGAAGAGCGAAGATCACGCCCTGGGAGCAACGCTCCTGTTCAACCTGCTCCACTACGCCGTGCGCCCGTGGCCGTGGATCGTCGTAGCGCTCGCTTCGCTGGTGGTCTTCCCCGAGCTCGGCGACTTTCAGCAGCGATTCCCGCACGTTGCGGAGCAAGTCATCCGCAACGATCTGGCCTATCCCGCAATGCTGACTTTTCTTCCGCCCGGATTGCTGGGCTTGGTGGTCGCCTCCCTCGCTGCCGCGTACATGTCAACGATGTCGACCTCGGTGAATTGGGGCTCATCGATCCTCGTGAACGACGTGTACCGGAGGTTCGTGCTCAAGGGGGCGACCGAGCGTCAGCTCGTGTGGGCCGGCCGCTGGTCGACCGCGTTGCTGATGGCGGCGGCTTGCTTGGTGTCGCTCGCGATCGAGAGCGCGTTGGGGGTGTTCCAGTTGCTACTGCAGATCGGTGCCGGCACGGGGCTGCTGTACTTGCTGCGGTGGTTTTGGTGGCGCATCAACGCAGCTACGGAATTGGCGGCGATGGTCGCCTCGTTCAGCGTCGCGCTGCTGATTCCGCATGTCGGAGCGGGTCTCGACGCTTGGCAGCAATTGCTCGTCGGCGTGGTTCTGACCACGCTGTGCTGGATGCCGTTCGCCTTCTTCGGTCCCCCGACCGACGACAGGACATTGATCGAATTCTACCGACGCATCGTTCCGGGTGGCCCCGGCTGGAGACGCATCGCTCGGCTTGCCGGCGAGACCTCGGCGTCGCGGAAGGAATCGGCGCTCGCGACTCCGCTCGCGGCTGCATGCCTCGGTTGCATCACGGTGTATGCAACTCTGTTCTCGACCGGCTACCTGATTTACGGGCAGCGCAGTGCCGGTATCGTCAGCGCGTTCGTGGCACTGGTGTCCGGATGGGCTCTGGCGCACCTATGGTCGCGCCATTCGAGGCGACCGGCGGCCACGCCGTAAGTTGCACACGGGGGCGTGCGCGCACCTCGCAATTGTCCGCTCGAACAATGGCAGCGACTTCTCGCTTCGACTCGCGGGTTACCTTGGTCAGGCCGCATGCGTCAAATCCTGTAAGATAACGGCGGTGCTGCGATGCCCTTCGGTCGGATATTGGCGCTACTCGCTGCAATCGCACTGCTGCCTGCATCGGCGGCGGTTTTACGGGATGTCGATGGGCACGATCACTTGCTCCCCGCCGACCCGGGCGCCAAGGCCACGGTCATGTACTTCGTGACGCACGATTGCCCGATTTCGAACAGGTATGGGCCGGAAATCCGACGGATCTGCAGCGAGTATTCAACACGCGGCGTGCGTTGCGTCATGGCCTACGTCGATCCGCTGATCGGCCCGGAGGAGATTCAGCAGCACCGTCGCACCTACGCTGCCAAGCAGCCGGCGGTTCACGACAAGGACCACTTCCTTGCCAGTCTGGCGGGCGCCACAGTCACGCCTGAGTCCGCGGTCTTCGACGACTCCGGCAAGCTGGTATACCTTGGACGCATCGACAATCTCTACGCCGCTCTCGGCACACCCCGGCGCCAGGCCACGGAGCACGACCTGCGCGACGCGCTGGACGACCTGCTCGCGGGCAAAGCGGTGGCTCGACCGCGCACTCAAGCCGTAGGCTGCTTCATTCCGGATCTTGCAATCCTCAACTCAGGAGACTCCCCATGACGAAATCCCTCGTAATCCGATATGTCCTCGCTTGCGCTGTCGCGCTCGCGAGTCACGCGACTCTGTTCGCCGCAGATTCCGTACAGCCGGAACCCATCACGTTCAACGGCCAGATCGCTTCGATCATGCACGAGAACTGCGCGTCCTGCCACCGCGAGGGGCAGGCCGCGCCCTTCACCCTGCTGACCTACGAGGATGCCGCGAAGCGAGCCCAGTTGATCCGCGCCGTGACGCAAACCCGATACATGCCGCCTTGGCACGCCACGCCCGGGTACGGATCGTTCAAGGGCGAGCGGCGACTGGACGATGCGGATGTGGCGATGATCGCCAAGTGGGTCGACGCGGGTGCGCCCGAGGGTGGCGGAACGGCGCCGAAACCGCCGGAATTCCCGCCGGGCTGGAAACTCGGCGAGCCCGACCTCGTCGTGAGCATGGTCGAACCCTACACCGTCCCAGCCGACGGCCCTGACATCTACCGGAACTTCCCGGCGAAAGTGCCGACTACGGAAGACAAGTGGGTGCGGGCGATCGAGTTCCGGCCCGAGGCGCGGACTGTCGTCCATCACAGCTTGTTCAAGGCCGACCCGTCCGGGCGCTCCACGCTCTTGGACGCCAAGGACGCGGAACCGGGATATGGCGGCATGGGACGCAATCCGATACGGGGACGCATCAGCCTCGGCGGATGGGCTGTCGGAGGGAATGCGAGGATCTTCCCCTCGGACGCACCGATCCGCCTGCCGGCCGGCAGCGACTTCGTGTTCGAGTCGCACTTCCATCCATCCGGGAAGCAAGAGACCGAGCGGTCCACCGCCGCGCTGTACTTCACGGACAAGGCTCCGACTCGCTCGCGGGTCTCGTTTCAACTTCCGCCCCGATACGGCCTGGGTTCGGGGATCAACATCGATCCGGGCGACTCCGATTTCGTCATCGGGGAGTCATTCACGACTCCGAAGCCGCTGGAGATCTACGGCGTGACTCCGCACGCACATTACATCGGCAAGGAGTTCAAGGCGTGGGCCGTGACGCTTGAGGGGGAAGAGATCCCGCTGATCTGGATCAAGGACTGGGATTTCTCGTGGCAAGACATGTACACCTACGCAGAGCCAGTCGTGATTCCGGCCGGCGCGACGATCCATGCGAGGATCCGCTACGACAACTCCGCAGACAATCCGCGCAACCCGACCAGCCCGCCGAAGCGAGTCGTCTGGGGCCTGGGGTCGGAAGACGAAATGGGTAGCGTGACCTTCACGGCGTTGCCGGTCAACGAAAGCGACGTGGCCGAGATCAGGGCGGCCCTGCGAGTGCTTAGCAAGAAGCACGAAGAGCTGATCCGCGAATACCGGCGGACAAGGCCCGCCGAGGCCTTGTCGGAAGTCAAGCGCACGGCGGGCACGGACGACTAGCGCTGGCGAATTGGGCCTTGCCCATGTCCACATCAAGCAGTTGCAGGAGGCACCACGATGTTCGGATGGTTCAAGAAAAAGAAGAATGAGAAGCCCGACCGCCCCAAGGTCTACGCGACTGCTCGAGGTGGACTGTACGTCAAGCTTGAGGAGTTGGAGGCTTCCAAGGTGTGGGAGGATCTGATGGACGAGATGCAGCGCGAGATACAGCGACGACCAGAGACTGGCGAGTCGCGGGTCAACGAAAGCGATGTGGCCGAGATCAAGGCGGCTCTGCAAGTCCTCAACAAGAAGTTCGAAAAGCTGATCCGCGAGTACAGTCGGACAAGGCCCGCCGAGGTCTTGTCCGAAGTCAAGCGCACGGCGGGAGCGAACGACTAGCGCTGGCTTCGAATCAGGCCTTGTCGATGGCCAAATCAAGCAGTTGCAGGAGGCATCACGATGTTCGGATGGTTCAAGAAGAAGCATGAGAAGCCCGACCGCCCCAAGATCTACGTGACTGCTCGAGGTGGACTGTACGTCAAGATCGAGGAGCTGATGGCTTCCAAAGCGTGGGATGATCTGATGGGTCGGATGCAGCGCGAGAGGCAGCGACGGTCGGAGACTGGCGAGTCGCGGGTCAACGAAAGCGATGTGGCCGAGATCAAGGCGGCTCTGCGAGTGCTTAACAGGAAGTTCGAAAAGCTGATCCGCGAGTACAGTCGAGCCAGGCCAGCCGAGCCCTTGTCCGAAGTCAAGCACACGGCGGGAACGAACGACTAGCGCTGGCTTCGAATCAGGCCTTGCCCATGGCCACATCACCAGTTGAAGGAGGCACCACGATGTTCGGATGGTTCAGGAAGAAGCATGAGAAGCCCGACCGCCCTAGGGTCTACGTGACTTCTCGGGGCGGACTGTACGTCAAGGTCGAAGAGTTGCTAGCCTCCAAGGCGGGGGACAACCTTAAGAAACAGTTAGCCGAGATAGACGCGCGTATCAGCCGGAGGAGAGAATCGTCAGCCAAGTCAGCAGACAAGAAAGCAGTAGTTCACCAGCGTCTCCCCGAGGACTGACACCAACAATGGGACTCGGACTGTTGCTCATGCCTGCCCTAGTGGGCTACTTCGTGCAGACTCGAATGTATGTGTTTCGCTACGATACACTTCGGGAATCGGGTCATCATGTCTTCTTTCGCTCGGCGCTGACCGGGGGCATACTGGCACTGATCGCCCATGCATTGGTGCATGTCCTTAAGGCTTACTATCCGACCGCAATCGATTTGACGGTTCAAGTGTTCGACTTTGAATATTCCGCAACAGCAATCACTAGCTTGCTATTTGGTATCGGGATTGTCCCGATTGTGAATTTGATCTCTAGTCAAGAGAAAGCAGCCATAAAGTCTGCCAAGAAACACGGTGAGCTGATGAATGCCACACTTGCTGGAGTCGTCGGCTCGGACCTAATGGTCGAAGTCTTGTTCGAGAATCGACAGATTTATTTCGGACCTATAGTAGAGATTGGCATCGGAATTAGTCGAGATATTGACTTTACAATCATTCCAATTCTGAAGGGATTTCAAAACGAGTATGCAGATAAACATATGCTCTCATTAAACCACAAGTCGATTCCGAGAGAGGATGAATCAAGGTTGAATAGCCTGAAGACGACGGTTCCTATCTCTAGAGTTGTTTCAGTCCGATTTTTCCATGAATTCCCTAGTGAAGTACTTGATGCACTGATTGTTGATGATAATGGATTCAATTCAGAATCCACAGACCGTGCTATCCACTAGCACCCGTGGAGCCTTGGTGCAGCCAGTTCGTTCCGATCAATGAGTCTTTCCTCAGCGTCTTTGGTGAGGACAGTCCAAGCCTTCAACGAACTCTAGTCCGTCTCGCTTGGATTGCTCGAAACACTCGCTTAGCGAACATACGTTCGATGCCGACAGTTCATCGGCTTCGACTAAATCTGCCAAGGCGGCGCAGAGACTCTACGGTACGTGGGATAGCTGTCGGTGGACTACAATAGGGCAGTCCGATATGCCGCTCGCCCCAACCACACTCTTGCTCGTCGGCACCCTGCTTGCCCTTGCGGCCCCGTCTTGGGCAGCGGCCGCGGAGCAGTTGCCGCCCCCGTCCGATCGCAAGATCGACTTCATGGAAGATGTAGATCCGATCTTCCAACAGCACTGCTACATTTGCCACGGGGACGAGGTCGTGATGAACGGATACAGCCTCTGGCGCAAGAAGAGCGCCGTGCGCGGCGGGTACTCCGGCAAGCCCGCGATCATCGACCGCGACAGCGCGAACAGCCGCCTGATCCACCTGGTCGCAGGCTTGGAGGAGAACCTCGTCATGCCGCCGACGGGAGGCAAGCTGTCCGACAGCCAGATCAGCATCCTGCGGGCGTGGATCGACCAAGGGGCTCCATTCGCTAGCACTCGCTTCGATGACAGCACGAAGCGAGCGGAGGAGCCTTGGCTCCACATGGACTACGGCCCCGTGATCTCGGCTAGCTCGAGCGTGGGCGAACCGGAGGATCCACGCGCCGACAAGGTTCCCGGAGAAAACGTCAGTTACAAGTCCCACGCAATCATGCTTGCGGATGATCGGAGGGCTGGCGTGATTTTCGACACCGAACTCCTCCGCATGGCGGCGGGCTGGAACGGTGGGCAGTACGTACTTACCGGAACCGTATACGACTGGAAGCACGGGCCGCACCCGTACATCAATGGCGAGACTGTCTTCGAAACGCCGGTTGCGCCGGGCTGGGCTCGGGACGGCAGCTTCTCGGATCCACGCGAGGAGGGCTTTGGGCCCTTGCCTTCGGATTGGGCCAAGTACAAGGGCCGCTACGTGTTCGGCGACAAGGTCGTTCTGCACTACAGCGTGGGCGAGACCAACATCTTTGAGATGTCGAGCCTGCATACCGATTGGGGTGTCGAGTTGCTGGCACGGATGATCGAGGTCGGCCCGACTCGCGAGCCGTTGCTGCTCGCGGTAGCTGCAAGCCCCGGTGACCAAGCCAGACAGCTCTCGCTCAAGAAGCTGAACCCCAGTCAGGGGCCCGCGGTAGAACACTTGGTGCATCTGGGCGCCGAAGACGGTACTGCGGTCGGCGTCACCGGCTTGAGCAAGAAGGCCCGCTGGGACATCTCGACTCCCGGAGAGGTGCGCCTGCGAATCCCGAAATCGTCCGAGGTCCAGCGTTTGACGCTGTATTTCAGCAGGACCGGTTCCGACCGCTTGGGAGCGTTTGCTGGCGCCTTGGGCAACGCGCCCAGGCCCGAACGCTTGGAGCCTTACACCCGGGGCGGTTCGGCCAAGTACCGCCAGACCGTCAAGACAACGGGCCGCTTAGGCGACGAGAGCGGACCGTGGGCGGTGGACGAACTCACACTCCCCTTCGACAACCCGTGGCGCTCTTGGTTCCGCCCGACAGATTTCGCGTTCTTCGATGACGACCGTGCAGCCATCGCGACGTGGTCCGGAGATGTGTGGATCGTGGAGGGTGTCGACGAGGATCTCGGCGAATTGACTTGGAGGCGCTTCGCCACGGGATTGCACATGCCCCAAGGCTTGGAAGTCGTTGATGGCATGGTCTACGTGCTGGATCGCGACCAGATCACGCGCCTCCATGACCTGAACAGGGATGGCGAGGCGGACTACTACGAGAACTTCAACAACGATTTCCACGTCACGCACCACTTCCACGAGTTCACCTTCGATCTCGACCGGGATGACGAGGGGAACTTTTACTTCGCCAAGGCGGCGCGGCACGCGCTGCCGGCGATGGTGAAGCATCACGGGGTGATCTTCAAGTTGGATCCCGAAGGGAAGAAGCTAGAGGTGGTCTGTCGAGGCTTCCGCGTACCTAACGGAGTGGCGGTAGGGCCGAATGGGGAGATCACCACATCGGACCAGGAGGGTCACTGGATCCCCTCGACTCGCGTGAATCTCTGCTCGCCGGGCAGCTTCCACGGATACATGTGGGGTGGCGGCGTCGACCCAGACCGGAAAGACTATGACGACCCAATTACTTGGCTCCCGATCTCCGTCGACAACTCCGGTGCCGGGCAGGCCTGGGTGAACACCGACCGATGGGGTCCGTTCCAAGGGCACTTGGTGCATTCCTCGTTCGGGCGGGGGAAGATCTTCCTGATCCTCATGGAGGAGTCAGAAGGCAAGGTGCAAGGCGGAGCCGCGGAACTTCCGGTCGATTTCGACACCGGGCTCATGCGACCGGATTTCCGGAAGAGAGACGGGAACCTGTATCTAGCAGGGCTTTACGGCTGGGGTACCAAGCGGAAGGCGGTGGGCGGTCTCTATCGAGTTCGATACACAGGCAAGAAAGTGCTGGTGCCGAGCGAGCTACATGTCAGCAAGCAGGGCATCGACGTGTCCTTCCTCCATGAGCTGGACAGGGCGAGCGCGGAGAACCCAGCCAACTACCACGTGCAGCGGTGGAACTACAAGTGGCTGAGCCGATACGGCTCGGACCGGTGGAAGCTCGATGGCGAACCGGGAGTCGAAACGATGCAGGTTCGTGGAGCGCGGCTGCTGCCCGGCGGGAAGACGGTGCGGATTGAAGTCGACGGCCTGCGAAGAGTCATGCAGATGATGACCGCGATCAGCATTCGCACGGCAAGCGGGGAGCGGATCGAGACCGAGATCAGCCATTCGATCAACTTCTTGCCGGATGAGCCGGCGAAGGCCTTCGTGGCGGACTACTAACAGTAGCGAGTGGAAGCCTCACTGGAGACGTTGCGGTTTGAGGATGTGAATCCGACGTTGACCTCAATCCCCACAACGATCAGGTCCATTTGCGATGCCCCCGGCCGCACGGCCGAACGCCACCGGCGAGATCAACTGTCGCTGTGCTACCGTAAATTCCACGACACCCCCACTATCAATGCGGCGTCTGAGTCGCGTGGGTCCATGGGGAGTCGGTTCGTAAGGGCTGCGATGCACATTGGATTCCTGCCCTGCCGCGCCCTTCATTGCAGGAGTACTAGTCATGGACTTCGAGTTGCCCAAGGAACTTCGCGTCTACCGAACGCGACTGGGGGTGCAGGCTTGTGACGATAGCCGCCACACGCTAGGACTGCTTCCTAGTGAGTCGGTCGATCTCATCCTTACGAGCCCTCCCTTTGCCCTATTGCGCAAGAAGAGTTACGGCAACGAGAACCAAGATGCCTACGTTTCGTGGCTATGTGAGTTCGGCCGCGCCGCGTATTCTGTATTGAAGGACATCGGGAGCTTCGTGCTCGACCTTGGTGGTGCGTACCAGAAGGGTAGGCCGGTAAGGTCTCTCCATAGTTTCCGGGTACTGCTAGACTTTTGCGACAAATTGGGATATCGGCCTGCTGAGGAGTTCTATTGGCACAATCCAGCGAAACTTCCGTCTCCAATCGAATGGGTTAATAAGCGGAAAATTCGCGCCAAAGACTCGGTCAACACGGTTTGGTGGTTCTCGAAGACCGATCAACCCAAGGCTGACGTGCGACACGTGTTGGTACCCTATTCCGAACGCATGAAGACTCTCTTGGAAGATCCTGAAAAATTCTACTCCCCTAAGGAGCGACCATCTGGCCACGACATTGGATTGTCATTTGGCAATGCAAACAACGGTGCGATTCCCTCGAACTTACTGCAAATTCCCAATACTGAGAGCAACTCGCACTACCTACGGACATGCAAGTTTCTAGATCGAGAGGGCCATCCTGCGAGATTTCCGAGGGCTCTTCCAGAATTCTTCATAAAGTTTCTGACAGATGTCGACGGTGTTGTTGTTGACATATTTTCCGGCTCAAACACGACAGGTGAAGCAGCGGAGGTCCTTGGACGTCGCTGGCTGAGTATTGAACAGCGACGTGACTATGCGAGTTTATCGGCTGTCCGATTCACGAAAGACTGGCCAGAGCAGTCGATTAGGCAGGCAGTCTTTGAGATTGAAAACGGAGATTTTCTGGATATCGGAGCTAGGTCTCGTGAGCATGGACGATTGTTTCACAAAGTCTAGGCTGCCAATTGACGACATGATGTGCCGTATAGTAACGCTATGCTGCCGATGTATGGTCCCTGCTTGCAGTCAGTAGGGATCCGTCAGCAAAGGCCTCACCAAGGTGAGGCAGCCGCTACGTGGTGGCAGTGGCTTGCCCATGATAAAGGTCAGGCAACCCCACCAAGACTCGAGACCGTCATGCGATACGCGGTCGACTAGCCACGACCGTTCCCGAAACGACCACCCGGGTCGTGCGACACCATCTGAGGTGGTCAGCTACACGCCTTGGGGTGTACTCCAGTGAGTGCGGTAGGCACGCTTCACGTACAGATTCGCCTGCGGGTCGCCGATGATCGTTTCCGTCTCTTGGTCAAATCTCAGGTTCCGTCCTGTCCGCGACACGATGTTGGCGAGATGGCAATAGGTCCCCGAGAGATGCCCGATCGAAATGTCAGCGTTGGGCAGCTTGCGCGAGCGAACGCATTCGATGAAGTTACGCATGTGGTCATCGCCTTCATCATCCGCATCGTTGTGCTCGACTAGCTTCCCCTTGCCGTCGTAGAGTTTGTAGCCCCATTTCCGGTCCCAGCGGCCGATATGGACGGATGCGTCGGATCCGTAGACCGCCACGCCGTTCTCTTGCCCCTCCATGCCATAGCGATTCCAGATCCGCATCTCCCAAATCAGGGCTCTGTTGCCAGTCCGAAAGATCACGTTCATCGTGTCCGGGGTCTGTTGGTCGTCGTCAAAGTAGAGCTTGCCGCCCATGCCGCTCGCCTCCTGCGGGTAGTCCAGGCCGAGCGCCCAGCGCGCGATGTCGATCTGGTGGGCTCCGTCGTTCCCTGCGTCGCCCGTGCCGAAGTGCCAATGCCAGTGCCATTTGTAGTGGAACCGGTTTTCGTTGAACGGAATCCATGGCGCAGGCCCGAGCCACGTGTCGTAGTTGACTCCAGGCGGGATCGGCGAGTTCGGCTGGCGCCCGATGTCGTCGCGGAGCTGTACGTTCCATGCCTTCGTCATGTAGACCTCGCCGAGGTCGCCCGACCTAGCGATCTCAATCGCCTTGATCGTCGAGGGGCGACTGCGGGATTGCGTACCGACTTGGACGATCCGCGAGTTTCTCCGGGCCGCGTCGACCATCAACCGGCCTTCGCGGATATTGTGCGAAGCGGGCTTTTCGACGTACACGTCCTTCCCTGCGTCGCAAGCGAGGATCGTGGCTGGAGCGTGCCAATGGTCCGGAGTTGCCACGACAACGGCGTCGACATCCTGCGTGTCGAAGACGCGTCGCATGTCGTTCGTGGTCTTCGGTACAGGCTTGCCTGCCTGCTCGAGCACATTGGCGGCGCGCTCGAGCGATGCTTGGTCGGCATCACAGAGATAACCGACATTCACGCCGGGAAGCCCGCTGAATCCGCTCAGCAAGCCCCTGCCTCGACCGCCAAGGCCGATCATGCCGACCGTGACGGAGTCGTTAGCGGCCACAGCCCTTTCACGTGCGGCAAGGCCAGCCGCGGCGGCCGCGCCGAAAAACGTTCGTCGATGCATCTTGGAGCCTCCCACCCGAGTCTAGGTGTCCGTCGATCCGTTACGATCCCAATTTGGCACTCAGGGTCATGGCGACTGTACCACAGCGCTATCGAGATGCGGCACCATGGGGCACCGATCCAATGTGAGACTGAACAGCCGCCATCTCGCGGGACAGCCTTGCATCGACCTAGGGAATCGGACGAGCGGACGCTATTCGACGCTACGACGAATCATCCTTCAATCAGTCCAGATTCAATATCGCGGAGGTACTCACTGGACAGCCTTGCGATCTCTTCACCGCTCGGTTCGAACTTGAACACTTCCAAGGAGAGCCAACCGTCGTACCCGATCTCCATCAGCCCACGGAGCGGGATCGAGAAGTCGTACGTGCCCGTACCCGGGTGGCGACCGTCCATCTCGTTGATATGGACGTGCCGGATGATGTCCTTGTGCGCCTTGATCAATTCATCGTGCGGGACGGTCTCTGCCACGGCGTTGTGCGTGTCGAACATAGTCTGCATGGCCGGGTGATCGATTTCCCTCACCACCCGGGCAGTTTCGTCTAATGAGGTCAGCACGTCGCACAGGTGCGGCGCGAGCGTTTCAGGGAGGATTGTCACGCCTCGATCACCGGCGTAGTCGGCGACGCTCGCCAAACCATCCTGCAGCCGCTGAGTGGCATCTTCCACTGTGGCTCCGTCAACGGTGCGTCGCTGCTTGCCGGATCCCAGAATCATCAAGCCGTTGTCCCCGAGATCAGCGCATAGATCGATCAATCTCCGGAAGTACTCCCAACTGCGCTCGCGGACGCTATCGTCGGGCGTCGTGATGTGCAGTTCCCCGCGCGGGACCGTCAGTAGGCTGTGCAAGCCCACATATTCGACTCCCTCCCCCTCCAAGATGTCCCGGTATTCCTTCCGTTGCGCCGCGGGGATCGCCGCCGGATCTTCCGCGAGCGTGAAGGGAGCGATCTCGAGGCCCGTGTAGCCGGTGCGCAGCGCTCCTCGACAGCCTTCCCGAAACTCCCAGTCTTGGAACGTCTCGTTGCAGATGGCCAGCCGAAAGCGGTTGACAGGGCCCTGTCCGGAAAGCGACTCATTGGCTCCGCGGGGCTCGTCGACGCTGCATGACGCACCGCCCAGAAGCAGCAAGATCTCGCGACGGTTCAAGGTCATCACATTCATAGTTTGAACAACCGCTTCGCGTTCCCACCGAAGATTCGCTCTTGGTCTCCAGCGGGCAAGTTTAGGCTGTGCAGGCATGTTGCGATCACCTTGGGGTCCACCCACGGGTGGTCACTCGAATACAGCATGCGATCAGGACCCACGTAATCGATACCGTACTGGATGGCCATAGGGATCGGCGAGACAGCGTCGAGGTAGATGCCGCGAAGGTACTCGCTGGGAGCCTTAGTGATGTGCTCGGCCCCGCGCTTCAGCACCTGTGTCTGATGATCTAGGCGCCCGATCAGGTAGGGGAGCGTTCCCCCGACATGCGGGCAGACCAGCTTGAGTCTTGGGAACTCGTCAAGCAGACCCGAGAGAATGATCCGCGCCAGCGCGATGGACGTATCGAACATCAGCCCCAAGCCAGCAACCAGGTTGCGACCGACCGTGGCGTCGTAGGTCACCGGATAAGCGGGGTGCAGCAGCACAGGAATATCGAGGCGTTGAGCATGCTCGAAGAGGGGCCGGTATCGATCCTCGTCCGGGAACGAGCCGTCCAAGTTCGAATACAGCAGGACACCCTTCATGCCGCGTTCGCTCACGCAACGGTCCAGTTCGGCCAGCGAAGCGTCGATGTCTTGGAGTGGCAAGACAATCAGGCCAAAGAGGCGGTCCGGGTGCTGCCGTGCCAGATCGCTGATGTAGTCGTTCACCATCCGAGCGACGACCGCCCCGTCACTGCCGAAGAGCTCGGGGCCTGGATCGTTAATGCTCAGGGCTGTCATCGCGATGCCGGCCTCGTCCATGTCAGCCAGCTTGGCGTCAATGTCCATGTGCCGGTCGCGCAAGCGCCGGTGCCATTCGCCCACCACTACGTAGACGCCACCGTCCTTGCGGTACGCGTAGGGCGGTTCCTTGCGCTTCTCCATGAAGGAGATCAACTCGGGCACGAAGATGTGGCTCTGGCAGTCGATGGTGAAATGGTCTGGCTTTACATACGCTCCTGCGGCGACCGCTGGTGCGAGCGCAGCGCCCTGAGTCTGGAGGAACTGTCGTCGATTCAAGTCGCCCATGGGTTCACGCGGCCGACTGCGCCCGGTTGGCCCATCGCCGCCGTAGATAGTATCCGACATCTGAACCCTACCCGCAATGCGTGGAGACTCCAAATGACAGCTCAAGACTTGCTCTGCACTAACGTGATGCCGAACTGGAATAGCCAAGCCCACTTGCTGGATTGCACTCCGATACATCCATGTAGGCAACGTGGGGGCAAGGAGCAGCGGGGGCCGATGTCGCCCCGGTGCGTAGTCGCGGCCCTCTCTTCCAAGACCGCGCCCCGTCGGGCCCTGCCCGTGGCGCGACCGCCGGTTCGCTCGCATCCGGCCTCACACGGATTTCGAGACGCGACGCGGGCGATCCCTACTCTCCGCGGAATCCGTCTTTGAGCGGCTCCACCTGCCATTCGCAGAGGCACGGCAAGCCCTACCGCTGTGGCGGCGGGGCTCTCGCTCGGCACGCGCCCAAGCTAGATTTGCATCCGCGGGGAGGATGGTGCCAAACCGAACCAGCATCGCGGACATGCTGCGTGGAAGTCCGACGCTGCCGCTAGGTCCAGTTCGCAGGGTTCGCAATCCGCCTTCGCGTCCGATCAACCGCTGCAAGCGTGTGCTGATTGAGCGACGGGCTATCCCGGCCGATCTCGAACCCACTGCATACCGAACCGCTCGCTCGGGCGCGGTTGCCAAACTACGGTTCTAGGCTCTCATCTATCTCGTCAAGCAGCCGCACGATACGACCGGCCTCTTTGCTCTTGGCCAAGAAAGCTTGATAAGCCTTAAGTGCATTCTCGATCAAGTGGCTGTAGAATACCACTCTCGCACCAAGGCCTCCGAGTGTTTCCTCCGATATTCGGCGACCATCTACTCTTGACCAATCCGATGGTTTGCGCCCCAAGACATACACCATTTCGACTTTAGAGTACTGATCATCTACTTCCTCTAAGATCTGTCTAAGCGCACCTGTATACTTAGATCCTTGGGCCACGAGTGAAGGTGTACTCGTCGATGCATTCGGACGTTTCAGTTCAACTATGACATGTCGTCCAGCAGTCGTTCTGTACTGAATGTCAATCCTGCTCTTCATCTCTTTTGCGGTGAGTTTCCCAGTGATCTTGGCAAATTCCTTCCCAACTCTCGCTTCCATGAACGCAGTAGAACTAGCCCGCTCCCAGGAAGGATCCAGTAACCACAGGTGATCGAACAAATGCTCCTGAATTACGCGTTCCTTTGCGTTTTGATCAACCTGTTCCATTAGTGCCTGCACTACGCCCACTCTCCCGGAAACAATCTGATGATAGAGGGACGACTCTAGCTCATCTAAGGTCCCAAAAACCTTCCCAAACTCTATAACACTCTCACCACTAACGCTGGTGATTGCATCTAAATTCTGCTTGGACTTCAAACTCTCAAATGCGAGCACTCCGTACTTGAACAATGTCGCACGTTTCGAGGGATCATCGATTGCAATCTGATTAATCTTGCCAAACACAACCTCAGCCCGTCTCTTGTCGTCGCGACCAAGGTCGGAGAACCACTTGCGGATAGCTTCAATCTGCTCGGCTGTCTTCCGCCCCTCTTTGTTGCGGAGGCGGATCCATTGGTTCCGGATATGTCTCAATTCGTTGCTCACGGCGTTCTTCAATTGAATGTATCGATCATCATCTTCGATAATCGATTGGCGACTCGTCGTGGCGATATCTGCTCTGTCGTCCTCGTCGAGAAAATCGGCATGAATCTCGCCGATCACATACTTCGAGTATAGACCAGTCTCGTCCAAGTCTGCTAGAATGTCCTCCTTCGCCACTTTGCCACGAACCATAACTACGATCTTGTTTAGGCTCTCACTTGCATCTTTCAACTGTCCAGATTCGAATGTAGTCCCGATCCACCCCTCAAAGAGCGTACTTGGCCGTGCTTCGGAATGCACGGCCCCTGTCCAAAGCTGTCGGCACCGGTTTCCACGCTCTCCGTAATGCCACACGTATTGAAGGCTCTTGAAATAGCCTCTGTCGGCAACATCAATCGGTTTTTGATTGACACTGACTGAAAAGGAATTGGCAGGGCCGATCACGCTAAGTCGCCGAGCCAAGCGACGCCGTAACGCAGGTTGGATTCGGGTCAATCGTCTCCTGATATCCGTGAGAACCACCCGAGTTCCTCGCTCGACGACGAGCTTGTCTTCACTGAGTGGAACCGGATGATACGTATTGCTTTCTGTTCCATCCCCAATCGTTCGCTCGACGTCCTCCAATGACATTGTGAATCCGTTGACACGCCCGTTTCTCGCCGTCTGCACCTCAATCGAATTCGCGATCGAGAAAAGCGAGAGCTTGCCAATGCCCTTGCGCCCCATGACAAGCCGCCCATGCTTGGGCGTTACCGGGCCCGCATGTTCGCGACGCCGATAACCGACCTTCAGGAACCTTGCATTGATTTCGTTGCGAGACATTCCATGACCGTCATCGCTGACCGTAATGGATGCAAGGTCTTCCGAGATATCTACCTGTACAGTCTCTGCATCAGCGTCCCATGCATTCGCGACAACCTCCGCGAGAACAGACGGAACGTTGCTGTAGAGGTTGACGCCTAGGTGATTCAGGACATTCAGGTCCACGGTCATCTGGTAGGTCGTGTCAGTTTCCATCGTTCCTGCTCCAACTCTTGCGTGACGACAGTGACGACAGCCGAGCGTAGCCTAGTCAGAGCCGCACTCGCGATCCATCAAGCGAAACAACGAGTGTACCACGCCATGCGGTCGGCTTGGTGCTGACAGCTGCGCGGGAGCACGATGCCGCCTGTGAAAACCCCTTGGTGCCCCGCCCGCGAATGCACACTCGCTACGGTCCTTGGCATGGCCTAGGTCGAGCCCTGCAGGTTTCGTCACGGTGGCGAGTTCGTGCGCGAGAACATGGCCCCAGCAGTCGACCGTAGCGTCTTCTACTCCAACGGCGACCTCCGACGCAAGGGCCGCATCTAGCACCTGCAGGAACTGGGGTCGATTCGAGTTGACAACGTCTTTGCGCGGCCGCCACGGCAAGCGCGGCCCGTCGTCACCGGACTGGGATCCGATTTCCGAGCATGGCCCGCAGGATGCAGGCACACTCCCGAACCTGCCTAGCAAGGCAGCTCGTGGATGTCGATACGGAGTTCAGAATTGGCATAATGATCACTTGGCGAGGCAGCGGCCCCCAACGACCGTACGATGAGACGCGGTACCGACCATCTCAGTTGGACGAAGCAGACCGAAGATCCGAGAAGCCTCCTGAGCAACTCGGACCGGGGCGAGCCAATCCCTCGGGCGCTGGCATGCAGCCTGACCCATCGCAAGTAGCGACGCGCGAGTAGCGGCTAATCGAACCCCATGGAGGACTGGCGCGGCGATCAAGAGGTCAAGTCCGAGAGGGAATGGGCCTCGACCTGGGTTTCTGCCGCAATCTCCTTGCTACTCATGTTCTCTCTCGTCGGCGACGATTTCGTTCACTACCTTGGCAACTCGCTGTTGGTCAAGCCCGATGGAACAGTCGCGTTCAAGCCGATCAACTCGGATTCGCTAACTGTTTACTGCTATCTGCCGACGGATTGGCACGCGGAGGCGAACTGCCCCGCAGTCGTCTTCTTCCAAGCGGCCGATTCGGAGAATATCTTGCTTGACGGGTACTCCCGCTACCTTGCCATGCGGGGAGCCGTTGCGATAGTCGCTCAGTACCGCACAGGACGGAGCCACGGGGCCACGCCGCGAGACAGTGTTGCGGACGCCAAGGACGCGATTCGATGGTTGCGGATGCACGCTGGCGAGCTCGGAGTCGATCCGCATCGAATAGTCGCTGGCGGATCCGGTCCCGACGGGTACTTGGCCGCTGTCGCCGGTCTCAGCGGAACATCAGATCGCGAGGGCGGCATCTCGGCAACCTCTTCCACGCCCAACGCCCTGCTCCTGTACAGCACTCGGTTGACCGAGCCATCAGGGCCGTGGCAGGACATCAACGAGTGGAAAGCGCCTTTGGCAATGGTGACTGCAGACAGCCCGCCCACTTTCGCCGTGCAAGGCACGCCCGGCGACGGGCGGCAGAGCTATGCAGTCAGACGGTACTGCGCCGAAATGCATGCCTTGGGGAACATCTGCGAAGGGGTGGAGATTGACGAGCGCGAGCGTACCTACGTGCGATTCAGACTTCGTGAGTCCACTCCGTTCTTTGACGTGCTGCGCCGCACGGATCGATTTCTCGCCTCGCTGGGCTTCTTGCAAGGAACGCCCCGGATACAACCTGGAGACACGCAACTGGTCGGAATTTGGGAGTTGCTGGACTTCGTAAACTACCGATACCTATCGTGGGGCTCCGAGGGACGGATGCCGCCAAGTTGGAAAGACCTGCGTGTCGAAGCCATCGATCCCGCCGGACAACGTTAGTTGGTAGAATCTCGACAATGGCAAGCAGACTCGTTCTCGTCGTTCTGGCCCTGTCCCTGTCGGTCGCGGTCGCTCAGGAGCGCTCCTTTAAACCCGACAAGCAGATCGTCTACAAGAGCTTCGACAAGGATCCTCTCGAACTCAACGTCTTTCTGCCCGACGGATGGAAAGCTAGCGATCGGCGACCAGCCATCGTGTTCTTCTTCGGTGGCGGCTGGGTGGGCGGCACGCCGACCCAGTTCTACCCCCACAGCCGTTACCTAGCGTCGCGCGGCATGGTCGCGATCAGTGCCCAGTACCGAACCCGCAACAGCCATGGCACGTCCCCGGTCGAATGCGTTGCGGACGGGAAGTCGGCTGTCCGCTGGATGCGGGAGCACGCAGGCGAACTGGGTATAGATCCCGACAGGATTGCGGCCGGCGGAGGTTCGGCAGGAGGGCATGTCGCGGCGACGACCGGGGTAATCGACGGTCTCGACGAAGAGGGCGAGAACCTATCGGTGAGTTCCAAGCCGAACGCGCTGGTGCTGTACAACCCTGCGACGGACGTCTCGGCAATCCAGCGATTGGGGGATCGTGCTTTGGAGGTCTCGCCATTGCAACACGTCAGCAAGGGCGATCCGCCGGCAGTCGTGTTTCACAGCCGGGACGACCAGACCGTGCCCTACGAATCAGCGGTGAATTTTTGCGAAGCCATGGACAGCGTCGGAAATCGTTGCGAACTGGTTTCGTTCGACGGTCGTCCGCACGGCTTCTTCAACTACACCCGCAGCCGCGTTGCCTACAAGACCACCGTGTGGCACATGGATCGCTTCCTAGCGTCCTTGGGATATCTCGAAGGAGAACCGACGGTCGGAGGGCCGGGCGATCCGACTTGGTAGACCGCCCGCCCGGCACTCGGGGCCGCGACTCGTCAGCGCGTGGGGCTAGAACTCAAACCGCAGCACGAACTGCGTTTCGCGCGCGTGGCTGGAATAGATGAGATCGGGGCGGTCGAAGGAAGGATGCCCCGGAATCAGATTGCTGCGCGTGTCGCGCGAGCTGACGGCACGCACACTGCTGATGGATCCCGGGATGTACTGGGGATGGTTCAGCGCGTTGTAGAACGACGCTCGGAACTCGACCGCCTTGGCTTCGTCGCTGGCAACCCGCTTGCTCACGCTGAGGTCGAAATTGTTGATTCCCTGCAATGGCAACGTATTCCTGCCGGCATCCGGATGCACGCCTCCGCCGGCTTTGATGTACCGTGCGCTGGGATTGTCCGCCACGTAGCCAACGACCCGCCCTTCGCTGTTGGTGAGCGGGGTCACGTCGCTGCCCACGCGATCCACTCCGTTCGGATTGACGACCACGCGATCCGTCGCTCCGTCTAGGTTCCGGTTGGAATCCAGACCGCTCTGGACCGTCGCCCATTGGGGCGACTCGGCCGTGTACATGCCGGAAATCACCCAGCCGCCGACCATGTTCCTCAGGAACCAGTTGGACGAGCGACTGTACCAAGGCACTTCGAAGACCCAAGCCACCGTGAACCGGTGCGTGCGGTCAAGGAAGGATCGCGCCCGCTCGGCTCGCATGTCCTGGAAGTCCTGAGGCCGCCGCGGGGAGAGCAGCGTGGAGAAGATATCGGCCGTGCTGTCATCAATGTTCTTGCTCCACGTGTAGGAGCCGATGAATTGCAACCCGTCCGCGAAGCGCCGCTTGATCTCGGCGGCCAAGCCGTGATAGATCGAGTTCCCGCGATTCGGGAAGCCGTAGACGATGGGACCGAAGCCAGCGTCAGCGAAATGCTGAAGCGTCGGAGGGCTGTTATCGACTTCGTCAAGGGTCAGGGCCAGAGAGTCGAGCTCCGCTTGGGACGGCCGCTCCAAATAGGTGGGGAGCGAACGTTGCGGATTGGCGCGGGCGACCACGGGCAGGATGCTCTGCGTGAAGAGGCGCACGCCCCGCGTGCCCAAGTAGCGAACGTTCACCGCGTAGTCATGCCCGACCACGTGCTCGATGCCGAAGTTCCACTGGATCGAGTATGGGAGATGCTGGTCGAAGATGTAGGTCGAGGTGGTCCGACGAGCGGTCGCTTCGTCAAATTCCTCGGGCCGCTGGTCGGGGCGGATGCCGCCGTTGGCAAGGAAGTTCGGAATCCGGGCGGCCGGGGCCACGCGGAACGTGTTCTCGAGTTGCGGGGGCTTGGTCAGCTGGCCGAGGTTCGTGAAGTACGAGTCGTACGCGATTCCGAAGCCGGCCCGGTAGACCGTCTTGGCCGCTCCGCCGGGCGAGTACGCCAGCCCGAGGCGGGGCGCGACATTGGACTTCTGCGATTTCGGCTCGCCGAAAGTGAGCACCCCGGGTACGCTGGAGATGAGGTTCAGCCGCTGCAGTTTATCCCCTTCCGGAACGCTCTTGAACTCGTACCTGGCGCCGATGTCAAGCGTCAGGTTGCGCCGCAGTTTGATCGCGTCGGTCACGTATCCGTAGAACTCGAAGTTGTTGCCGTGGTAAACGCTGCCGCCGGTGTTGCGTTCGGCTTGGATGTCGGGGTTGAAGTCCAGTAGATAGCGTTCCAGCGTGGCGTAGTTGTAGTCGCCACGCTGGCGCTGAATGTAGAAGTCCGCGGATGTGTTCCCGCGGAAGTCGGCACCGAACTTCACCGTATGCGCTCCGCTCAGGAAACTGAAGTTGGAGACCCCTTGGTAGGTGCTCTGGTCGCCGCTCTGTGGGGAGTCGTCGTAAGGGCCGATCTGAATGTCGAGATCTTGCTCGATCGTGATGTTGGGAAACGAGTCCAGTCCCGGGAATTCGAAGTTTCCCGAGGGCACGTCCGACATCGCGCGGCTGAAGCCGAAGCGGCTCTCGTTGAACCAGCGCGCCGAGAGAGACCGGAAATAAGACAAGGTCGTGAGTTGCTGGGCAGAGGATGTCTCGGTGACGAATACCGGCAAGTCCGGCGCCGCGCTGGGATTGATCGCCCTGCTGAAGTTATCGATGTATCGGTACCGGACTTGATCCCCGTTCTTCTTGCTCGAGTCGATGCTGATGATCCAGGCACGGTCGTTCTGGAACGCTGGGACATTCACCGGTAACACGCCGATCGGCACGTCAACGCCCTGCACGGTCGTGCTCGACGTCTGAGCGGGCGCCGGCTGCACGTACCGCTTCAGAACTTCCAAGTTCCTGGCGGAAAGCCTTGGGATCCGATCCAGGGCGGCGTAGCCCTCCGCTGTCGGGGCCGAGAACGGACGTCCCGGAGCGGCTTCCGTGCCAACGGCTTGGAATTGGTACGACGCGAAATAGAAGAGTCGGTTCCTTATGACGGGGCCGCCGACCGTGCCGCCCACGCGGTTGTCATCGAGGCGAGGTCTCTTGAAGATCCCGCGCCTCTTGTTGGATTGGTCGAGCGCGTTGAGCCGTCGATTCATGAAGTACTCGTAGAGGGAGCCGTGCAGTTCGTTCGTCCCGCTCTTGACGACCGTGTTGAACTGCCCGCCGGTCGAGCGTCCGAATTCGGCACCGTACTGGTTTTGCAGCGACGAGAACTCCGCTACCGCCTCGTTCGGAACCTGCACGATGCTGCCGGTGACGTCCTTGGCGTTGTTGTCCACTCCTTCGACCATGAAGCTGTTGTTGCGGGGGCGCTGGCCGCCGACCGACGGGCCTTGCCCCAGACCGGTGCCTCCGCTCGACGCAACGCCGGCACCTTGGAGCGAGAGGTTCAGCACACCCAACGCAAGATTGGTGCTGGGACTGTATAGGGATTGACGGGCATTGAACGCATTCCCGATCGTGGTTGTGGTCGTGTCGATCTGGGCCGACGCGGCGGTCACCGTCACCGCGGTCTCCAGATCTCCAACTTGCAGTGTGACGTTTGCTGTCGACGTGCGATTCAAGGCAACGGCGATGTGCGTAAGCGAGGCTGTCTCGAAGCCTTCTGAGGCTGCCGTGAGGCGGTAGTCGCCCACGGGCAGGTTGTTGAAGCGGTACGCACCGTGATCGTCGGTCGCAACATCCCAAGTCACGCCGGTCGATTCGTTTTCCACGGTCACGGCGGCACCGCTGATCAACCCGCCAACTTGATCGAAGACCGTTCCGATCAAGTGGCCGTCGGTCGCTTGGGCGCGTAGCGATGCGGGGGCCGTCAGCAAGAGACCGGACGCTAGGGCGGCGATGAGCGGCAGCGACGGTCTAGCGGCCTCGGTCGATTGTCGATCACGCATTAGCAGAATCGAAGAGCGTTGATCCATCCTGTCGATCAATCTCGGGGCCAGCACTTCAGGGAAGGCAGCTTGGGTGGGAGGACCGAACGATTTACGCAGCGAGAATCGCCGCGAACGAAGCGACGGTGGCACCGCAAACTTCGACAGGCGGCGCAACGCGAACAACATCTTCATACTGGCACACGCGTCGCGCGACCTTGCCGCCGGACGGAGGGCCGGGCAGAAGTCTCTAATCTGCAAACAGTTGCAGCCCGAGTTTGGTACGATCTCTCGGTTGTCGGCGGACTCGCATCTCGGCCGCCAACTCCTAGGAACCGTACTCCCATGACTGCCCTAGACGCCGCTGAAGAAGTTCTGCGTAAGGCGGAAACGCCACTTCATTTCAAGAGCATTACCAAGCTCATGCTCGAATCGGGATCGTGGCGGTCAACAGCCAAGGAGCCTAGCAATACGGTGAGTACTAGGCTCAGTGACGACATCGCCGCCAACGGAGGGGAGTCGAAGTTTCGTCGGGTCGAGCCTGGAGTCTACGGCCTCAACGAGCATCGTGCGCCTGCCCAGCCGACCAAGCTGGTCAACCCAGCACCGGAGGCTACGAAGACGAAGTTGACCTTCATCGATGCAGCCGAACGAGTCCTCCGCCAGAATGACGGCCAGAAGCCGCTTCACTACAAAGAGATCACGCGAAGGATAATCGACCTCAGGCTGTTTGAGGCAAAGGCTGCGAATCCTGCTCACGTGCTGAACGCTGGAATAGGCCGTGAGATCGGGCGTAGGCAAGAGGCCAACGTGCCACAGCGCTTCATCCGCCTAGGCGGCGGTTTGATCGGACTGGCCAACGCCGACTCCAGACCAGTCCGGCAACCGAGTAGCGACGAGAATCTAGAACCGGATGGGGGGACCGGACATAGACCTGCAAGTCCTCGGAGCGGTACTCGACTGTCTACTTGCGATGCCGCTGAAGGGGTTCTGAGTGAGGCGGGGACGCCGCTGCACATCAAGGACCTCACTGATCGCATGCGCGAATCGGGACTGTGGCAGAGCCAAGCCAAGGTACCTCGCCATTCGGTGAGCGGTTGCATCAGTGAAGACATCGCCACCAAGGGCGAGTTGTCGAGGTTTCGCCGGATCCGGCCTGGAGTGTACGGACTGAGCGTACCCGTTACTCCTGCTCCGGCGCCGGAGCCGACTGAGCCGCGTACGGCTCCTGGGGCAAAACTGTCCTACACCGACGCAGCTGAACAAGTCCTCCGCGAGAACGACGGCCGAGAGCCGCTTCACTACCGTGAGATCGCACGACGGATGCTCGACCTCAAACTGGTCGAGACGAGTGCCGTAACTCCGGCATACACGCTCAATGCCGCAGTAGGTGACGAGATTCGACGCCGACAAGAGGCCAGCCGACCGCAGCGCTTCGTCCGTCAGGGCCGCGGCCTGATCGGTCTTGCAGAGGCCGAGCCGGAGGGCGTACGAAAGGCGATTGACGATGAAAACAGGCGGGTCCGTAAGGCCCTCTTGAATTCTTTGCGGAACACCGATCCCGTGGAGTTCGAGTACTTGGTCGGTGAGTTGATCCGCGCAATGGGGGCCGAGAGCCCGGAAGTTACCCGGCGAAGCGGTGATGGCGGCGTGGATGTGCGGGGCACTCTACGTGTGGGGGGAGCCATTCCGATCAAGATCGCCGCTCAAGTGAAGCGTTGGAGAGACAAAGTCGGTAGCCCAGTCGTGAATGAGCTACGCGGAAGCCTCCAGTCTGACGAAACCGGCATGATCGTTACCACGAGCGGCTTCACATCCGCAGCCAAGGACACCGCGCAGGACGAGCGTCTAAAGGCCATTACACTGATCGACGGCGACGCACTAGTGGATTTGATGGTGGAACACGAGATCTGGGTGAAGCGCCAACAGCACGATCTTCTGTCTCTCGCGACACCCAGCCCCGACCGAACCAAGATCAGCAGCTCGGACGATTCGTAGCTACCGGTTCCGCATCCACATCAAGACCTCAGGCGTCCGGTCAACTCGGCAGCACCCCGGGGTCAACCAAGTCCCCCGGGGCAGCCGAGTGATTCCTAGAATCTTGATCTCCCATAGACATCCGGTATCGTAGACTGCTATCGTATTCTCAAATCACAGTGACGGACGGCTTCTCGCCGTGTTTGGGAATAAACCTCTAATCGCGAATGACAACTCTTGATGCAGCCGAAGAGGCTCTACGCACAGCAGGCCGGCCGCTGACGGCACGCGACCTCACGATCCGCATGCTCCAGCATGGGCCTTGGGACACGACCAGCCAGAATCCCGAACTGATGGTGGCGACCTCGGTTCGCAACGACATTAGAAAGAACTCCGAGACGACAAGATTCCGCACCGTCGGACGCGGTCTGTTCGGTCTCAGGGAACCCGAGGAAGCCCCGCTGACGCAGCGGGCACCGACCCGGCCGCCATCTCCGCCGCAGCCGCAACCAGTTCCACCCTCGCGACCCTCCGCCGCCGAGGGTCCGGCGCAGCCTCCTACAACGCCACCGCCCACTCAGCCAGCACGTCAATCACCCTCGATTCCAGACCCCACACGCCAACCGTTTCGGCCCGCTGGAGCGCAGCCGCCACCGCGGCCGATCACTCAAACGCCGCCGGACCGCCCCTCGACGCAGCCCACTGCACCGCCACCAAAACCCGGTGCCGGACCTGTCAAGCCCCGGCTGACCGTCCTCCAAGCCGCCGAGAAGGTGCTGCGTGAAGCGCGCGAGCCGCTGCACGTCAACGAGCTCACGAAGCGCATGATGGATCAGGGGCTTTGGAAGACAGACAGTCAGAGCCCCGAGAAGAACGTCAGGACGAGCATCGGGATCGACATCAGCAAGAACCCCGATGCGTCGCGGTTCCGCTACGAAGGCGGCGGCGCGTTCGCGTTGAAGGGCACGCCTCCCTCTGGTCAGACGCCCGGGGTTTCCGAAGAAGTGTCCCGCGAAGTGGATCTGACCACGCTCAACGCCGCCGAAAAGGTGCTGCGCGCGGCGGGCCGGCCGCTGCACTACACGGAGATCACGAAGAGGATGCTGGACCAGAAGCTCTGGTCATCCGACAGCAAGAAGCCGGAAACCGTCGTCTTTTCGACGCTCAGCAGCGATATCAAGAAGAACTCGGACGACTCCAAGTTTCGCTCGTTGCGCGACGGCAGCTTCGAGATCAACCATCCGCGCCCTCAGCCCTCGGTGGAGGCGGTCCAGGGCCACGCGCCGCGTAGGCTCAAGTTGACGGTGCTTCAAGCTGCTGAGGAAATCCTCAGATCGGCCGGGAAGCCCCTGTCCTACGGGGAGTTGACGCGGAGGATGCAGGACGACGGGCGCTGGCAGACGAAGAGTGTCACGCCGCAGATCATCGTGGGCTCGTCGCTCGCGACGAACATCAAGAAGGATCCCGAAAAGTCGCGATTCCGTTTCGTCAGGCGCGGTGTCGTTGAACTCAAGGGCCTGCTGCCGTACACTCCCCAGCCCATCGGTTCCGGGGGCGCTGCCGACGACACGGCTGAGGACGAGCAGCCGAAGCCCCGTCCGGTGACCGTCCCCTCCGGGCATCTCGGAGCGCGGGAGGCCATCGATTACGAGAACCAGCGCATTCGGGAACAGTTCATCCAGATCCTGATGGCGGTGGAAGCGGAGCACTTCGAGCAGTTGATCTCGGACCTGTTCAACGCGATGGGAATCCAAGACGTGAAATTCGGCCAGCGCATCAGCGACCAAGAAATCGATGTTCGCGGGACGTTGGTCGTCGCGGACTCGATTCGCGTGAAGATCGTCGCCCATGTCAGGCGCGGGGGGACGAACACCACGGCCCGGCGCATCGAGGAACTCCGTCAGATCGTCGGGCCGCACGAGCACGGCTTGATGGTGACGACCGGCGCCTTCACCGACCGGGGGAAGGAAGCCGCCGAACGGAGCGATGCCGCCCCGGTCGGATTGATCGACAGGGACGAGCTGATCGCGCTGATGATCAAGCACGGGATCGGCATCGAGAGCCAAGACCATCAATTGCTGCGGCTCGCGAGTTCCTCGCACGGGCCAAGCCGGACAGCCTGAAGCCACCCCGAAGACTTCGCGATTTCGGGCAGGCCCGTGCCCGACAGATGGGCTGGACGGTACCTCGGGCGGTGTCTCCTCTGGGTCAGCACTGTAGGCTCGAATCGGTCTTCGACCGGATATCATGGCGCTGATGCGGGTCGTCCTCCTGCTGCTGGCCGCAGCCGTCACTGCATGGCCTCAGCAATGGCCGCCTAAGCGCAGCGTCCCGGACGGCCCCGCCGACACGATCTACTACAACGGCAAGATCGTCACCATGTGGGCCGAAAGGCCCGTGGTCGAATGCATGACCGTCGCGGACGGCCGCGTGCTGGATGTCGGGACCACCCAGATGGTCGGTCGCAATACGGGGCCCCGGACGAAGCAAATCAACCTCGGCGGTCGCACCGTCGTGCCGGGGCTAATCGACAGCCATGTCCATCCGATCAATGCAGCCCTAGCGGAGGCCGATGGCGTCATCCCGACATTCCGGAGCTTCGACGATCTGCGTCGGCATGTTGAAGCCTCCGTCGACTCCGGCGAGGGGCTGATCTTCGTGCCCAAGGTCTACTCGACACGCCTCCAAGAGGGACGCTACCCGACTCGTTGGGAAATGGACGCCTACTCCGGCGGCCGCGCCGTCATCTTCGATAACGGCTATGCGGCGGTGCTCAACTCGGCTGCGCTCCGCATGGCCGGCATCTCCGCCGAGACCTCCGACCCGACCAACGGCAAGCTCGCTCGCAACCGCGATGGCCAGCCCACCGGTCTCATCGTCGGCGCGCGTCAATTGGTCACTCCGCTCCTGAGCAAGCGAACCTACCCTCACGAGCGAAGGGTGGCGGCCCTTGAGGCCATGCAAGAGGCTTACACCCGCGTGGGCCTGACGAGCGTCATCGATCGCAGCCAAACGCCCGCGGGATTGCGGGCGTACCAAGAGCTTTGGCGAACTGGGCGGCTGCGCGTCCGGACCAACGTAACGCGGACGGTCGACGCAGAGCGTCCGCTCCAGGAAGTGCTGGAAGAAATCGAGCGCATCGCCCCGGTCACGGGAGCGGGCGACGAGATGCTCCGGATCGGATCGCTGAAGGTTCTGTTGGACGGCGGCATCCTGCTCGGCACCGCCTACATGCGGGAACCCTACGGCGAGCACACCGATGTCTACGGGTTCAAGGATCCCGAGTACCGCGGTGAACTCCGCATCCAACCCGAGGATCTCCGGTCCATCGTCGGGCTGGCCGCCCGCTTGGGCTGGCAGGTCACGGCGCACACCACGGGCGGAGGATCTACCGACATCCTGCTGGACGCGTACGAGGCGATCCACAGGGCAATCCCGCTCACGGAGAGGAGGTTCGCGCTCACTCACGCGAATTTCCTGACGGACGAGGCCATCCGGCGTGCGTCCGCGCTGGGCGTCGTCATCGACATGCAACCCGCTTGGTATCACTACGACGGCCCGGCTCTGGCGCGGGTCCTGGGTTCGCGACGGATGGCAACCCTCCAGCCCTACAAGTCGATTCTCGAAGCCGGCGTAATCGTTGCCGGCGGATCGGACCACATGATCAAGTTCGACCCGCGCGCATCGCTGAATCCGTACGATCCCTTCCTCGGGATGTGGATGGTCGTGACGCGCGAGGCAGCGGACGGTTCGGTCCATGACCCGGAGCAGCGGGTCACCCGCGAGCAAGCGTTGCGCATGTGGACATGGAACGCCGCCTACCTCTCCTTCGACGAAGACGTCAAAGGCTCGCTGGAACCCGGCAAGTACGCCGATTTCGTCGTGATCGACCGGGACATCTTGACCTGCCCGGTCGATGAGATGCGCGAGACGCGCGCGCTCGAGACAGTGCTCGGCGGCAGGACGATCTACAAGCGCGAGTAGCTTGCCGAGACTGCCAGCCGTCAGTCCCCGGCCGCGGCGGCCGCGGGTTCGGGAGCGCCCGGCTGGATTTGCAGGAGGACCTTCCGCGCGTCCTCTTCGGTGAACTCCGCCACTCGCGAGGACACGTTCATCGAGCAGAAATTCGGTCCGCACATCGAGCAGAAGCGGGCGGACTTGTAGCCTTCTTCCGGCAACGTCTCGTCATGCATGCTGCGGGCGGTCTCGGGATCCAGCGCAAGCTCGAACTGGCGGTTCCAGTCGAATTCGAAGCGCGCCTTCGAGAGGGCGTCGTCCCAGTTGCGAGCCCCGGGACGATGTCGCGCCACGTCCGCTGCGTGCGCCGCGATCTTGTAAGCGATCATGCCCTGCTTGACATCGTCCTTGTTCGGCAGGCCCAGATGCTCTTTCGGAGTGACATAGCAGAGCATGGACGCGCCGTGCCAGCCGATCATCGCGGCGCCGATCGCCGAGGTGATGTGGTCGTAGCCCGGAGCGATGTCGGTCACGAGCGGACCGAGCGTGTAGAAGGGCGCCTCGTGGCAGATCTCGCGCTCCTTGTCCACTTGCAACTGGATCTGGTCCATCGGAATGTGCCCCGGACCCTCGATCATCACCTGGACGTCGTACTCCCAAGCCTTCCTAGTGAGTTCGCCCAAGGTCTCCAGTTCGGCGAACTGCGCGTCATCCGAGGCGTCCGCCACGGATCCCGGCCGCAAGCCGTCGCCGAGGGAGAAGCTGACGTCGTACTTCTGGAAGATCTTGCAGATCTCGTCGAAGTGGTCGTACAGCATGTTCTGCTTGTGGTGCCGGACCATCCACTCGGCGAGCAGCGCGCCGCCCCGGCTCACGATCCCGGTCACGCGCTTGACCGCCATCGGCACGTACTGGATAAGCACGCCCGCGTGAATCGTCATGTAGTCCACGCCCTGCTCGGCCTGCTCTTCGATCACGTCGCGCATGATGGGCCACGACAAGTCCTCGACCCGGCCGCCGACCCGATGCAGAGACTCGTAGATCGGCACCGTGCCGATCGGCACCGGCGAATTGCGGATGATCTTCTCGCGGATCCGCGGGATGTCGCCGCCCGTCGACAGATCCATCACCGTGTCCGCCCCGTACTTCACCGAGTACCGGAGCTTCTCGAGTTCCGCATCGATATCGGAAGTCGTCGCGGAGTTCCCGATGTTCGAGTTCACCTTGCAACGAGACGCGACGCCGATGCACATGGGCTCGAGGTTGGCGTGCCGGATGTTGGCCGGAATGATCATCCTGCCCCGGGCGACCTCGTCGCGAACGGTCTCAGCCGGCAAGCTCTCGCGCTTGCTGACGTAATCCATCTCTTCGGTGACGACGCCCCGGCGAGCGTAGTGCATCTGCGTGCGCACGGGGTCTCCGAGGCGCGGGGTTACCCAACTGGATCTCATCGCGATTGCATCCATGCGTCTTCGAGAGGCGAATTGCCGTCACCATTATGGCACTGAGTCCAAGAGCGTGGGAATTGCTTGGACCAACTCGGCCGTCTGGGGTCACTTGATTGGAGCTCGTTGACCAAAGTTGCCAAGACACTCACTCCGCGTCGGGTACGACCCCTAGCCGCACGATCTCCCGGCACACGTGCTTCAACGCCTCGCACGGGCTCCCCGACACCTTCGAAGTGTTGCTCGGGCGGGGTTCGCTGTCCACGCTGTGCGGGCCGACATTCACGGGAGCCTTGATGACGCTACCACCGAACGCATCGTGCGTCTTGATCGAGCGGATCGCGTGCGTCCGGCACGCCTTCCGGATCCCTTGCAACTCCTCGGGCCACTGCTTCGACTTGCCGAGGATGCGGACTAGCTTGTGCGTCTCGCCCGCTTCGATCAAGTCGGCGACCTTGCCGTAGTCCGGTGGTCGCGGGGCAGCTGATGCCACGGATGCCAGCAGGCAGATGATGACGGCGTGCTTCACGGTTCCCCCTTGGTTCGCCCGGGATCGTCGACTGTTGTACACGATTCCCAATCGATTCTTACTCTTTGACTCCTGAATTCCTCCGCTGCCGCCGAAGCATGCCTGGCTCGGGCGCGGTCACGCGCTACGCGCCCGTCTCCGAATGAGCGCGATGCAGGCGGCCCCGGCCATCCCGGTCGCGAAGATCACGCCGAGCGCGGCATCGTAGTCTCCGGCACTGTCATGCATGGCGCCTACGAAAAACGGCAGCGTCGCCTGGCCCACCTGGCCCAGCGGCCAGACGATCCCCATGACCCGTGCCAGCGAACTGGTGCCGAACAGTTCGGCCGCCAGCAACGGAATCAGCATGTAGTTCGCGCCGAGGCCGAATCCGAACGCCATGCCGAACACGTAGGGCATGGCGGGCTGCCCGACGATGTACAGCAGGGGCACGGGCAAGGCGACCAGCAAGTAGGCCGCGACCATGACCGCTTTCTTGTCGAAGCGATCCGCGACCCAGCCGGTGATCACCCGCCCGAGCAAGCTCGAGGCCAGAATCACGAAGGTCGTGTCGGCAACGCGGGAGGCGGAAAGGTCCGCGTCCAGGAACAAGAGCTTCATATGCTGATTGACCGAGCCGATCGCCGCGATGCTCAGGAACGATCCGACCGCGACCAGCCAGAACGGGGCCCTCACCAGTAGCTGGGCGAAGGTGAGGGTCCCGGTCACGGCCTCTCGTGACACTGCGGAGGCTGGTTCGGGAAGCAGCCCCTTGTCGGAGGGCTTGTCCCGGAGAATCCACAGCGCTACCGGAATCACCGTTAGGATCAGGGCGCCCATGACCTGCAAGGCGGCCCGCCAGCCGAAGGCCTCGATCAGGGGCCCGGCCACGAACTTCTGCGACAGCGCTCCGCCGATTCCCAGACCGAGATACGCGACACCCATCGCCTTGCCGCGGTTCCGGTTGAACCAGTTCGCGAGGAGCACTTGGCTCGGCACCGGACCCGAGTAGACGAATCCAACCATGACCAAGCACCACGCGAAGCGGTAGAAGCCTAGCGAGCCCTGCATCAAGCCCAAGCAGTTGAACGCGACAGCAAACGACACCGCGCCGAAAGCGATCAGTTTGCGCGGGCTGAAGCGATGCACCAAGAGTCCGCCCAAGGGCAGGATCAACAGCGTCGAAACGAAGAAGCCCGACGTGGTCTCGGCGCGGTCCCATCCGAACTCCGCGATGTAGTGGTCGTAAAAGAACGGCATGGCATACATCGGCATCCCGACCGTCATCGCGAGGATGAAGAAGCAGGACGCGACGATGGCCCAGCCGTAGTAGGGCTGCTGTCGCATGGTTCGGATGTCCGGATGGATTCTACCCGACCGGGACACGGCCGGGCGCAGGGTTCAGCCGGAATACGCTTGCAGCATCCGCATGAACTCCGGCATGTACAGATGCTGGTCGAACCAGCCGCGCCCGCTCACCATGTTGCCGGCGCGCACGCAACCCTCGTCGACGAAGGTCGCCCCGCAGACCTCGACGTCGAACTTGCACTTCGGAATTGTCGCCATGCGCTTGCCGGCGATGACGCCGGCGGTGGCGACGATCTCGGCCCCGTGGCAAACGACCGCTACCGGTTTCTCCCGGTCGAAGAAGTGCCGGACGATCCGGATCAGGTCTTCGTCGTAGCGGAGATACTCGGGGGCGCGGCCGCCGGTCAGGAATAGACCTTGGTATTCCTCGCAGTCCACGTCGCGGAACGCGACAGTCGCTTCGAGATGGTAGCTCGGTTGCTCCCGCGTGATGTCCCATCCCGGGGGGATCTCATGCATCACCAAGGGATAGACGCGGGCTTCCGGGCCTGCAACGACAGCTTCGTACCCGTCCTCCTGAACTCGGTACACGGGGTAGAGCGTGTCCATCGCTTCGGCGGCGTCACCGATCGTGATCAGCACCTTGGGCATCCTGGACCTCCTAGCGGCTCGGAACCGCGCGCTGGAATCGCGACGGCCCTGCCGACTGATTCCGGCCGCCATTGTGGCACACGCTCCAATCACTGCCGGCCGTGGCGAACGCGGTGCAAGCACGCCGGCCACCCTCCCAAGACCGCCGAAGGGCTCGCTGCGCGGAGGAATTGCTTGCGGGCGCCGGAGACCATAGCGATTCCCTCACGGAAGCGGTTCCAAGCGCGTCGCGATGACGCGGGACTCGGGCGATCGCAACTGTTGCATTGCGTCTATAATTGGCTACGAACGAGCGACGATCAGCCACTCTTTGCTGAGCGCGGTGCCCACGGTGCGGCGCATGGGTTGGCGATGCGGTCGAGCGTGCGGCTTTCTCGCGCGGTCAGGAAGGAAAGAATCCCGATGCTAATTTCGCGAACGTCAAGACGATCGTTTCTGGCTGCGGCAGCCGGTCTGGCGGCATGCGGCGAACGCCCCGGCGAAACTGCCGCAACCGACCCGACCCCGGCGGAGGCCCCCATGAAGCTATCGCTTTCCGTACGCGTCGCCGAGTCCTTTTCGGACAAGCGCAACACAACGATGACGATCGACGAATTGATCGCGCTGGCCACCGGAATCGGTTACGAGGCCCTCTGCATGCGCGCGTCTCAGGTCGGGACGCACACGGCGGCCGAAACGGTCGCGGAGGTGCGCGAGAAGATCGACGCCGCAGGGCTCAAGGTCTCGATGGTCACTGGTGACTTCGCCGTTCCCAGCAATAACGAGGAGGGGCCGATGCTGCTACGCAACATCACCCCGTATCTCGACCTCGCCGACGCGCTGGACTCCCAGCTCATCCGCGTCTGCATGAAGAAGGACGAGGACATCCCGTTCGCGCAGAAGTCCGCGGACGAGGCCGCCGAGCGCGGCATCCGGCTCGCTCACCAGTCGCACTGCGCCAGCCTGTTCGAGACGGTGGAGGGTTCCTTGCGGGTCCTTCAAGAGATCGACCGGCCGAACTTCGGCATCATCTACGAACCGGCCAACTGGTTCATCGCCGACGAGGATTACGGCCTCGAATCGATCCGCAAGATGAAGCCGTACCTGTTCAATTTCTACATCCAAAACCACCGTCTCACGCCGGACGGGGAGACGCCGGTCACGACGTGGAAGAAAGGGCCGGTCCCGGTGGATCACATCGGGGTTTGGGAGTCCGGGGGCGTGGATGTCGACGCGGTCTTCGACGCGATGCACGAGGTGGGCTACGAGGGCTATCTCACCGTGCATCAAGCCTTCGGCAACATCATGCCGGTTGAGGAGGCCGTGAAGCGAAGCTTCGAGCACTTGAAGCCGCTGACGATGAGGCCTGCCGCCTGACGGCGAAGGGAGGGAACCATGGCGATCGATCGAAGGGAATTCCTGGCGGCCTCGGGAGCGGCCGCGGCATCTGCGGCGTCCGCCGCCCCAGCCAAGCCGAGCATCCGCGCGGCCGTCTTGGGAACCCAGCACGGCCATGTGCGCGGCAAGTTGCAAGCGATGCTCGACTCTCCGGACTACGAGGTCGCCTGCGTCTGCGAACACGATCCAGCCGTGCAGAAGAAGCAGGCTGCCGACCCGCTCTTCAAGGGACAGACCTGGGTTTCGGAGCGCGAGCTGCTCGACGATTCGTCGATCGATCTCGTCGTTGTCGAATGCAAGCCCTGGCAGGCCGTTCCGTGGGGGAGGAAGGTCATCGATGCCGGCAAGCACCTGCACTTGGAAAAGCCGGCGGGCGACACTTACGAACCCTTCCGGGAACTGATCGAATCGGCGCGCCGGAAGAACCTGCTCGTGCAGAAGGGCTGGGTCTTCCGCGGGCACGCCGGCATCGACGCTGCTGTCGAAGCCGCCCGGAAAGGCTGGCTCGGAAGCGTGTACATGGTGCGGGTCACGATCAACTCGGACCGCGATCAGCCCCAGCGCGACCTCGAGGCCCGCTATCCAGGCGGCAGCATGTTCGAACTCGGCGGCCATGTCATCGATCGCGTCGTCGAACTCCTGGGCCGCCCCGCATCCGTGCAGAGTTGGTTGCGCCACGACACGGGTGTCAGCGACAAGCTCGCCGACAACACGCTGGCGGTCTTGGAGTTCGAGGGCGCCTTGGCAATCGTGTCCACGGCCGCCAGGATGTACGGCTCGGGCGACCATCGCTCGTTCGAGGTCATCGGGAGCGATGGCAGCTTCATGATCCAGCCGCTGGGCGGCGACACCGCCGTGCGCGTCGGGATGCGCGCGGCCCGCGGGCCGTACCGACAGGGCTGGCAGACCGTGCGCCCCGGTCCACAGCCGCGCTACATCGCGGACTTCGTGGAGATGGCTCGCGCACTCAAGACCGGCACGCCATTGAAGCTGTCCTACGACCACGAGCTCTTGGTTCACGAAACGTTGCTGCGCGCGTCCGGCATGATGGCTTGAGGAGAGCCCGGAGGAAGACGCGCCATGCCCGCGACGAAGACCCTGACGAGGAGGCGAGCGCTCCAAGCCGCGGCGACCCTGCCTGCCGCAGCGGCGCTGGGGGCCTCGGCCGACTCGGCCCCGACGGTGGGCCTGATCGGATGCGGCGGCCGCGGCGGCAGCTTGGCGAAGGCCCTGCTTGACACCACGGAGGCCCGGCTCGTGGCGCTCTGCGACCTGTTCGACGGGCAGATCGAAGCGGTTCGGCAGCGCACCGGCGTGGCTGCGCCGCGAACCTATCGGGATTTGGAGAAGCTGCTGGCGAGCGATGTCGATGCCGTGATCATCGCGACGCCGGTGTTCCTGCACGCCGAGCACTTCGAGGCCGCGGTCCAAGCGGGCAAGCACATCTACGTCGAGAAGCCCGCCGCGGCGGATGTCGCGGGGTGCAAGCGCATCATGCGCGCGGCGGACGCGGCGGATCGCAGCCTGAACATCACGATGGGATTCCAGCGCCGGTACGCGGCTCCGTATCTGAAGGCCAAGCAGGCGCACGACGAGGGCGCGATCGGCACGATCCGGATGGCTCACGCCCATTTCCTGAAGAGCGGGCCCAGCCCGCGGGCTTCGACCGAGCGGCGCCCGCCCGAGGACGAAAGCGAACGGATCCGCAGCTGGGGGATCTGGCGCGAGTTGTCGGGGGACTTGATCGTCGAGAACAACGTGCATTGCATCGATGTCCTGAACTGGTTTCTCGGAGGGCACCCGCTCAGCGCGATCGGTCGCGGCGGCAAAAAGGCGACCGACCGGGCCGGTGACATGCGCGACAACAACAACGTGGTCTACGCCTATGCCGACGGGGTGCTGGCCTCTCTAGCCGGATCCACTTTGGCCGCCAACAGCTACCGCGAAGTGCATGAGCAGTTCTTCGGAACGGACGGAATGATCGAGACGTCGGAACTGGGCTGGCGTCACTTCCGCCAGCGCGGCGACGAGTCCATGGAGAGAGCCACCCGCAGCACGACCCTCGATTCCATGGAAGCGTTTGTCCAGCGCATTGCCGAGGGCAAGCCGGAAAACACCGGCGTGCGCGGGGCGGAAAGCACCCTGACAGCGATCCTCGGCCGCATGGCTATGGATGCGCGCGGAGAGGTCACGTGGGACGAGATGATGAATTCGTAAGTCCCCGAATCCCGGGCGGCGCCATGCAGAGGCGGGCATTCCTAGCGACGCTGGCCGCGGTCCCGTTCGGCACGAGTTGCGGCGATGAGGATGCCGAGCGGACAGGGCTCAAGCTGTCGGTAACCTGCGACATGTTCCGCGGCGAGGACATCGGATTGCCGATCGACACGGTCGACGGCCAGGATCCGCGACCCGAGCCACGGCGGCAGTACACCCCGGCCAATGCCTGCAAACTCGCCAAGGCGCTCGGCTACGAAGGCGTGGAAATGTTCGACTGGCGCGACCCCGCCGAGTTGGAAGCGTACGCCGCAGCCACTCGCGAGTTCGGGCTGGAGGTCGTCGCCATCACCGCCAACAAAGGCGTCCGCGCTCCGGGTTGCGGCCTGACCGACCCGGCGGAGCGCGAGGGGTTCCTAGAGGAGGTCCGCACCGCTATCGGAGCGGCCAGCGGTCTCGCCTGCCGGCGACTCGTGCTGCTGACCGGTTTCGAGCGCGAAGGCGTTGACCGGTCCGAGCAGATGGACAGCTGCGTGGCCGGCCTGCAGGCGGCGGTGCCGTTACTGGAGGATGCGGGGGTGACGGCGGTGGTCGAGCCGATCAACACGCTCGTGACCCGACCGGGCTACTTCCTCGCGGGAGCCCGGGAAGGCTTCGAGATGCTCCGACGCGTGGACTCGCCGCGCGTGAAACTGCTGTTCGACATCTATCACGTCCAAGTGACCGACGGGAACCTGATCCTCCAGATCCGGCAGAATATCGACCGGATCGGGCACTTTCAGATCGGCGACCATCCCGGTCGCATGCAGCCCGGCACGGGCGAGATCGACTACCGCAACGTGTTTCGCGCGATCTACGACCTGCAGCAGGAAGGACGATTCGACGGGTTCGCGTCGCTGGAGTACCACCCCAGCGTCTCGCTGGGCCAAACGATGGCGGAAGTCCGCGGACTCGCCAACTTCGACTGAGCGCTCGTTCTCGCTCGGGATCCGGGAGTGTCGCGCCTCAAGCGAGAATCGATCTCACGACCTGCCCGGACACGTCCGTGAGGCGGAAGTCCCGGCCCATGTGGCGATACGTCAGGCGCTCGTGATCGAGCCCCATCATGTGCAGGATCGTCGCCTGCAGGTCGTGGACATGCACGGGATCCTCCGCGACGTTCAGCCCGAGGTCGTCGGTCTTGCCGCGCACTTGGCCACCTTGCACGCCCCCGCCGGCCATCCAGAGCGAGTATCCGTTGGGGTGGTGGTCGCGGCCGACCTTGTCGCCGACATGCTTCAGCTGGCCCAGCGCAGTGCGCCCGAATTCCCCGCCCCAGACCACCAAGGTCTCCGCGAGCAGCCCGCGTCGCTTGAGATCGCCGAGCAACGCAGCGACCGGCTTATCGGTCATGTCGCAGTTCTTCTTGAGGCCTTCGTCCAGATTCGTGTGGTCGTCCCACGAGGCATGGACCAGCATCACGACGCGCACGCCCCGCTCGACCATGCGGCGCGCCATCAGGCAATTGGCTCCGTAGGCGCCGGTCGGTTCGCTCTCGACACCGTACTCGTCGAGAGTGGCTTGGGCCTCGTCGGAGAAGTCGAGCAACCCGGGGGCCGAGGCCTGCAGACGGAACGCGAGTTCGTAACTGGCAATGCGCGCGGCGATTTCCCGGTCACCGGTCCGTTCGAGATTCTGCTCGTTCAGGCCTCGCAGCGTGTCGAGGCTGAGCCGTTGCGAGTCCCGCGACACGCCCGGCGGGTTGGACAGGTACAGCACGGGATCCCCGGACTTGCGGAACGGCACGCCTGCGTACGTCGACGGCAGGAAGCCGCTGGAGAAGTTGGAGGAGCCGCCGCTGGCGCCCCGGCCCGAGGTCAGGACCACGAACCCGGGCAGGTTCCGGGACTCGCTGCCGAGGCCGTACGCCAGCCACGCGCCCAATGTCGGTCTGCCGACGAGCGGACTCCCGCTCATGAACATCGACTGGCCGGGGTGATGGTTGACTTGGTCCGTGCGCATCGAGCGGATCAGGCACAGGTCGTCCGCGACGGTCTGCAGATGGGGCATGTAGTCGCTGATCTCGATGCCGCTCTGCCCGCAGCGCGAGAACTCGCGGGGACTCGCCAGGACCTTGGCGGTCGGCTTGATGAACGCCAGCTTCATGTCCTTCGTCATGGAAGGCGGGAGCGGTTCCCCGTGCCACTTGCGCAGCCCCGGCTTGGGATCGAACAGGTCCAGCTGGCTCGGCGCACCGGCCATGAACAGGAAGATCAGATTCTTCGCTGTCGGGGCGAAATGCGGCTGCCGAGGAACGAGCGGATCCGCTGCCGAGGCCGCGCTCGCGCCATCCGCGGCGAGCAGGTGGGCCAAGCCCACCGTGCCCAAGCCCGCGGCGCACGAATCGAGGAACTGGCGGCGCGTCTGGATTGCGCGGTATTGCTCATGCGTCATGGTGTCTCACTCCCGGGTAATGAATTCGTCGAGATTCAACAGGATCCGACTGAGACCGACCCATGCGGCCAAAGCGGTCCGGTCTTCGGGCCAGCCGGCGGTGCCGGGATCGAGGGGGAACCACTCGCGGGCGGCGTCCTCGTCCTCCTCCAGCAGGGTGCGCTGGCGAATATAGTAATCGCGCATCGCGGCCTGCTCGCCCGGCCGGGGCTTGCGGGCGAGGCAGATTCGGTAGGCACGGTCGAGCCGGTCCTCGAACGAACGGCCGGGCGTCTCGCTGAGCACCCGGAACGCGAGCCCTTGGGCCATCTCGAAGAAGACGGGGTCGTTGAGGAGGTTCAGCGCCTGCAGCGGGGTGTTGGAACGCTCTCGAGAGCACATCGTGACGTTGCGCTCCTCGAGATCGAAGTTCGCCAGGAACGGGTACGGAGTGGTGCGCTGGAAATGGATGTACAGGCCCCGGCGGTAGCGGTCCGAGCCAACACTCTCCGCCCACTCGACCGAATTGGCGTAACCCAGTTCCGCCACACCGGCCGGCTGGTGCGGCCGCACGCTCGGGCCTCCCACCCTTCGATCCAACAGCCCGGCCACGGCGAGCGAGGCGTCCCGCAGGCTCTCGGCCGGCAGCCGCAGCCGGGCTTGGCGCGCCAGCAAGCGATTGCCAGGGTCCCTCTCGGCAAGGTCCGTGCGCCACTTGGAAGATTGGCGGTATGTGGACGAAGTCGCGATGAGTCGATGAATGTGCTTCAAGCTCCAGCCCGAATCGATCAATTCGGAGGACAGCCAGTCCAGCAGTGCAGGATGCGACGGGGCCTCTCCGCGCATGCCTAGGTTGTCGGTGTTCGCGGCCAGTCCGGCACCGAAGTACGCCTGCCAGATGCGATTTACCGCGACCCGGGCCGTGAGCGGGTTATCGGGGGAGACCAGCCAGCGGGCTAAGTCCAAGCGAGTCGGGGCGGTCCCGGGAAATTCCAGCGGCGCGAGTGCCGCGGGGGTTCCGGGAGCGATCGCGTCGCCTAGGTCGTCCCATGCCCCGGACGGATGCACATGCGACGTTACCGGCCGGGCGTCGACTTGCACGGCCCGCGCGCGGCTAACGTCTGGAAGCGCGTCTACCAGCGCATGCACTTCCTTGACGGCCTCACGGAATCCCGTGGCATCGTATTCCTCGTCGCTGGTGACGCGGGAGTAGTTGCGCAAGAACCACTCCGTGAGGGCGAGATCCTCCCGCCACTCGCGCCGCTCGACCGGCGTACGCAAGATGCGCTGCCCGTCATCGAGATAGAGCGCGAGGATGTCCCAACTGGTGTCCCACTCGTGCTCGACCCCTGGATTCTCGCCGGCCCAGAGCATCTTCTCGGTCCACGGGCGCTGCAACGCGCGCACCTTGTACTTGGCGTAAATCGCTTGCAAGTCCCTGTCGAAACCGGGCTTGGCCCGCAGGTAGGGGCCTAGCTCGCCGCCTAGCGGCGCGTCGATGTCGACCTCGTCCAAGTCATTGAAGAATGCGAACAGCCGGTAGTAGTCCTTCTGGGTCACCGGATCGTACTTGTGGTCGTGGCAGCGGGCGCATTCCATGGACAGGCCCAGCCAAACGGTCGCCACGGTATTCGCCCGATCCACCACTTCCTCAAAGCGGAACTCCTCCACATTGACGCCGCCTTCGCGATTCTTCAACGTGTTGCGGTAGAACCCAGTCGCCACTCGCTGCTCCGTCGTGGCGCCTGGCAACAGGTCCCCGGCAATCTGCTCGAGCGTGAATCGGTCGAACGGCATGTCCCGATTCAGGGCTTCGATGACCCAGTGGCGGTACCGCCATGCGTGCGGACGCACCGTGTCCTTTTCGTAACCGTCCGAATCGGCGTAGCGAACTTGGTCGAGCCACAACGCAGCCCAGCGCTCGCCGAATTGGTCGGATCGGAGCAGACGGTCCACCAGACCCTCGTAATCGGCTGGGGCCCTTGTGTCCAGTTGATCCGGTGGCAATCCGGTCAAGTCGAGGAAGGCGCGGCGCGTCAGGACGCTGGGCTCGGCCTCGGGCGCGGGCGCGATGCCCTCGCTCTCGAGCCTGGCCAAGACGAAGGCATCGATCGGATTCCGGACCCAACCCTGATCGCGTACATCGGGGACGGCGGGGCGTTCAATGGGCGCAAAGGACCAGTGCCCTGCCTCAGGGGTGTCGGCGGACGAGCCCCAGACCGCACCCTCCCGAACCCAAGCCCGGAAGATTTCGATTTCGTCCGCCGACAACGGTGCGGCCGGGGGCATCCGAACCAGCCCCTCGCGTCCCTCGAGTCGTTGAACGAGCGCGCTGCTGTCCGGACTGCCGGGATCGATGATCAGACCGGAGTCGCCGCCCTTCATCGCGGCATCGCGACTGTCCAATCGCAGTCCGCTCTGTTGGATCGCCTCGCCGTGGCACGCCACGCAGTGACGATTCAGCAGGGGGCCGATATCGTTGGCAAACGAGACTTCGGCTCTGCCTCCGCAAGGCAGGGCTGCCAGCACGATGCCTAGAACCCCGATTCGGCCGTTCATGCCAATATTGTCCATCATCACCGTAATACGCTCAAGCTAACGCGAGCGACTTTTTCGGTGAGAGATGAGCAATCGTGTGGAATGGGACTCTGCTCGTGCGGCCGAACACTGCGAGCCTGGCGGCCGGTCTCGATCTCGGCGAGAGTGGTGGTCCTGCGCGCTCGTCCGACAACGACGGGCAGGCCAACATCGGCTACTCGGCAGCTATTGACGGCACCGCGATCCGAGACGGTCGTCAAGGAAGACCGCAAGCGTTCCTTGACGCACTGGATGGTCGGGGTCAGCGCAACATCCGCGCCCTGCGGCGCCGCTTCCTCGGCGATCGCCGAGACGATTGCTGGAGGTGCCTTGCCGAGACGGGTCGAGTGGGTTTGCCACGGTTCTCACCACGTCCTCGACAATTGACCCGGGCGCGTCGGGTGAATTCACTGGGCGAATCCCAAGGCGTCACGATTCGGAGGCGCGGACAGCCCTCAGGGCTGCGCAGTCGCGAATCACTGGGCCGGACGCAAGGCCAGGCGATGCTCGCGGCACTGCACGCGAATTGAACGCGAGAACCGCTGCGCAGGGCCTGGGACCGAGGAACGCCCGCGGCGGGCGCTCCTCGGTTGCGGACGCTCGCTACTCGGCGACGCCGGGCGATTCGAAGGAAGACGCCCGCGGCGGCGCGGTAACGATTTCAAAGAAGTTCACGTTCCGGTAAGTGAAGATTCGCGGTGCCATGAGCAACCGTCCGTAGCTGTTGCGCCAATCTCTGTGCAACGAGAGGGCGAACGGATCCGGCGGATAGACGTAGAATTTCACCGTGTACAGATCGCCAGCCTCGCCCGGCAGTGCCATGTTGCGGGCATAGTGCAGGTTGTCGATCAGGTTGATGTGGGGCAGTAGCGAGACGAACTGCTTCGCTCCAGTCACTTCGTGGGTGACCTCGGCGGTCAGGTTCATGTACGCGACGAAGCCGCCGGGCGGCGTGCCGTCGGGGGTCATCGACTCGTCCGCGGCCCAGTTGACCCGCGCTTCGATGTGGATGTCGGTGGCGCCTTCGCTCAGATGCTGCACGTTCGGCATCACGTCGTCCCGCACGGCAGCCTCGAAGATGAACACGATCCCGGGATGGACCGTCTCCTCGCCGACGATCAGTTCTTGGGCCGCTAGCGGCGCGGTCATCCCGATCAGCGCACCGAGCCCCGCGATGACGACGGCGATACGCCGGCCGATCACGCTCTTGATGAAGTTCCTCATTCTTGATTTGTCTCCTCTTGGTAGATGAAACCAGTTTGCACTGGAATGTACGCCGCAACCACGCTGTTCGCCAGCGCCATCCCGGAACCGCGAGCGCGACCCGCGCCGATCGGACGCAGACGGGCTCGGGGTGACCCGAAATGCATCGTTACTGCATACTGGTTGCAAGCATAGTAGGGTCAGAACCGCTCTGTCAAGCTGTATCGGAATTATTTTGCAAGCGGATTGCAAGAAGTCGGTAGACCCTCCACCGGCCATCGACCGGGCCGGCTGGCGAGCGCGATCTGCGAGGGGCCGTGCTGGAACGCCGCCGCGATCACTGCACACGTCTTGCAATCTGATTGCAAGTCGGTGTGATATCATGGCAGTGCCATGCTTTCGAGTTTCCCATCCTACCGATCCATCCGAGGCCTGCTCGCGACAGCAGCCCTGCTAACGGGAGTCATCGCGGGTCCGCCTACCGGGCGCGCCGAAGATCCGTCAAGCCTCTCGCCGGGCGACGGACTGCTCAACCCTCGCCTGGCCGCGTCGACGCAAGACCCGGCAAGGCGAGACATGGCCGTTTCCCCGCGTGCACCCTTCACGATCCCCTTGGTGGTCTCGTCGTTGAATCCGCAAGGCAGGACCGAGTTCACGGAGATCCGCGTCGCGAATCTCTCGGATGCCGCTACCACGGTCACCATCCGCTTCCGGGACGCCGACGGCGACGACTTGGAGATGCCGCTCTCAACCAATCCTGCCGCCGCTAGTTCCGCTCCGGTGGAATTGCAATCCACGGTGAGGGTGTCGCTTGCCGCGTACGCCACGAACAGCAAGCTAGTCGTCCAGCGCAGCCCGTTGAACACCGGCTGGGCGGAGGTGAGCGCGATTCCCGAAGTGCCGATATCGGTCTCCGCCGTGATCGGCCGGGTCTTGGCGTCGAACCGCCGGGACTTCGACGAGATCGCGCCTGCGCCTGCGCATCTGCAAGCGTGGCTGATCGCCGACAACAGTGGCGGCTTCACCACCGAGCTGTATCTCGTCAACCGGGACGCGGAGGACGAGCAGGAAATCAACCTGCGGTTCAGGGGGGCCGATGCCAATTGCGAGACGGACGTTATCGTCGCTGCGCTCGGGCACGCGCGGGTGGCGATTGCCGAGTCCCTGCCGTGCTCGGCCAGCAAGGTCGGCACTGTGGAGATCCAGGGAAGCAGCTGGTTCGCCGGAACGGGCAGGCTGGTTCACTCCCCGTCGGACGATGCATTCATGCGGCCTTTGACGGGCATCGACAACGCGCATCGAGATCCCGCCGCTCTGTCGACATGGACGGTTTCGGATAGCGGGATCCGCTTCGATTACTTGAATTCTTCGACTTGCATCGATATCGCCCCGCGAATGATCGTCGGGGTTTCCTACAGAGTTCACACCTCGGGCTGGCAGCGGAGGGACGCCGCCGACAGCGAGTGGTCCTACGTGCCCGGCTCGTTGCGCACGGGCGAGATCTGCGCGTTCGATCCGCAAGTTCCGGGCCAGTATCGAGCAGTAGCGGATATCACCATCGGCACGACTCGGGGCCTGCACGCCAGCGCGAACTTCCTCACAGAGGTCGCCGCTGGAACGACCACGCCGGTCCCGCCAGTCGTGCCACCAACCACGACTACCCCGGGGACGCGCCCGGAGCGAGAGTCGCAACTCGTCGGAACCTTCGTTTCCATTCCACCAGGCCAGTTCGCGATGGGCTCCGACAGCGACGCCGCGGAGAACGACGAGACTCCCTTGACCACGGTGCGGATCAGCCAAGGATTCGAGATCGGCAAGTACGAATTGACGACAGAGCAGTGGACCCTGATCATGGGGCCGAACGTGTACGATAACGACGAATGCGGGGAGAACTGCCCGGTTGTCGCCGTCTCGTGGACCGACGTGCAAAAGTTCCTCGCCACGTTGAACGGTCGAGACACGCAGTTCAACTATCGTCTGCCCACGGAAGCGGAATGGGAATACGCGGCCCGGGCCGGAGCGACCGGAGCGCGTTACGGTGACGCTAACGCAATCTCGTGGACAATGGAAAACAGCAACTCGGAAGCGCATCCGGTAGGCCGGAAGCAAGGCAATGCCTGGGGCTTGCACGACATGCTGGGGAACGTCTTCGAATGGGTGCAGGACTGGCATGGCAACTATCGGGGAGGTACGGTAACGGATCCCCAAGGGCCTTCAAGCGGCTCGTTCCGCGTTTGCCGGGGCGGCAGCTACCTGCGAGGGGTCGACGACAGCCGATTCGCTGCCCGCCAGCCCTACAGCGCGGGGTACCGGCTCTTCCACATCGGCTTTCGCCTGGTGCGGACGCCCAAGTAGCTCTGCGAGAGAGTGAGCATTGGCCGTGGCAGACCGCGTGGCGCTGACGCTCAGCAAAATGAGTCGCGCGGTATCGCAGGAGAGCGAACCGTGCTGTCGCTCTGCGTCCAAGTCCACGGGCGTGTTGTCCGTCGCAGCGCGCGAGTTGCCCGAGGCTAGTGCTCGGCCCAGGGAGTCAGCCCGCTCGCTCGCGGATTCTTCGGATCGCCAGCCGGAGCCGACCGCGCCGGCGGGTCGGATTTCGCGGCATGCGGGCCGCCCGGTGCGGCACGCACCGCAGCCGAGGACGGCGATCAGTTGCTCGCTGGTACTGCTCCTCGCTGTCTCGTGGTGTGCCTCGTTCGCACGGGCAGAGCGATTTCCCGAAGGCTACGCGGAGGCCGCCGCTCGGGTCCGAGCGGAGAGAAGCGAGCAAGCGGAGAGGATGCGAGCGCAAGCGGCACTACGGGCAATCAGCGCGCGGGCACATGCACATCTCGGCACCCTGGACAACACCGCTCTTCGCGGAGCCGCGTGTCCGGCGCAGATGTCGCCGTCCACTGATTTCCGCCAGGTCGGGACGCGCAAACTGTCACCTAGACCGTTGCTGCCTAGGAGCGCGCCGTCGCTACCAATATGGCGGGGCACCGCCCGCGAGACCGATTCAGCGCAGGGAATCTTCCGGGATTACGTTTCCGCTTCGATCGTGCAGTCGAAGTGCATCCACTGCCATGTCGAGGGCGGCTTGTCGGGCCATACGCGCCTCGTGCTGTCGCCCTCGTCCGCGGCGGACTCCGCACAGAGGAATCTCGAGGTGTTCAGAAGATTCGTTGCAGGCGTCCCCAACGGTGCCGACACCATCTTGGGCAAGATCCAAGGAGTATCCCACGGGGGCGGCGTTCAAGTGCCAGCCGGTTCGGTCGACTTCACGAACATGGAGCGCTTCTTGAGGCTCCTGGATGCACCGTCCGTGACTCCGGACGGGACCACCGACGCGTTCCTCCAAGGCATCACGATGGCGTCTCCGGAGAAGACGCTGCGCAGGGCGGCCCTGATCTTCGCCGGGCGAATCCCCACCAATGCCGAACTGCATGCCGTTCGCAATGGCACGCAGTCGAGCCTCCGCCGCGCGATCAAGGGCTTGATGACCGGCCCGGGGTTTCACGACTTTCTGATCCGCGCGGCCAACGATCGCCTGTTGACGGACCGGCATCTGGAGTTCGTCCTCGACTTCCGTACCGAAACCGACCTCGTCGATCTGGCAAACCTGCACTGGAGAATGGCGAAGCAGGCCATCGAGAGGGGAAGTGCTGAGGCGGCGGAGGATCCGGTCTACGCACGATGGGAGGAAGCTACGCAATACGGTCTCGCCCGGTCGCCGCTGGAACTGATCGCTTACGTGGTTGAGCAAGAGAGGCCCTATACGGAGATTCTGACCGCGGACTACTTGATGGCGAATCCCATGACTGCTCGGGCGTACGGTTCTCCGATCACGTTTAACGACGCGGATGCTGTTACGGAGTTCCAACCCGCGAAGATCGTCAACTACTTTCTGACCGATGACTCGAAGGTCACGGAATTCCATCGGGACTACGGCACCAGGATCGTCAACTCCGGGAATCTCGAAGCGGAATACCCGCATGCTGGGATTCTCAACACGCGGGCGTTTCTGCGACGCTATCCGACCACGGACACGAACCGCAATCGCGGGCGAGCGTATTGGACGATCTACCATTTCCTAGGATTCGATATTCAGAAGGCAGCCTTGCGCACGGTTGACATCGCGAGTTCGGATAACCCGACGCGCGACAATCCGGCTTGCACGCCCTGTCACTCGCAGCTGGATCCGGTAGCCGGCACGTTCCAAAACTATTCCGAGGACGGCGCGTACAGGAACAGCTTCGGCGGAAGGGATGCTCTGCCCGAATCGTACAAGTACCCGGAAGACGACAGGATTTCCCGGTATCGCGAAGGGGATACCTGGTACCGAGACATGCCCGCGCCCGGGTTCGAGGGCGCTCGCGCCCCACGATCCGAAAACAGCCTGCAGTGGCTCGTGCAACAGATCACGTCCGATCCCAGATTCTCCGAGGCGGTCGTCAAGTTCTGGTGGTCGGTCGTCACCGGATCCGAGATCGCCGATCTCTCCGCGGGCGGCACATCCGCTGATTCCTCGGGACGCTTGGCCGGGGCGCGGTTTCAGAATGCCGAAGTCGCGCGACTCGCGCAGGCCTTCCGAACGGGGATGCACGGCGGCAACCCGTACAACGCCAAGGACCTCTTGGTAGAGATCGTGCTGTCGCCGTGGTTCCGGGCGGAGTCGATGGCCGGTAACGATCCGGCGCGCGCGGCGGCACTGCGCAATGCAGGTGGCGAGCGTTTGCTGACTCCGGAAGAACTGGTCCGAAAGACCGCATCAATCACGGGATACCGGTGGGGAAGGCATCAGAGCGGGTTCGTGCATGACGTGGATCATCTGGACGGAGAGGGCGATCAGCGCGGCGGCACTTACGAGATGCTCTACGGAGGCATCGACTCCGACGGAGTCCCTGTGCGCGCTCGTGAAATCACGCCGCTGATGGCAGCGGTCGCCCAAAGTCACGCGCTCCGTGTGAGTTGCGCGGTTGTCCAGCGCGAGTTCTTCATGTGGACCGAGCAAGAGCGTCGCATTTTCGACGGCATCGATGCCTATACGACGCCGGATTCCGATGCACAAGAAACACTGTTCGAAATCCATTCCAGCGAGCCGAGCACGTTGTCGTGGAATGTCCGAACTCCATCCGCGGGCGAAGGGATCCTGCGCATCGCTCGGACGGATCGACAGGATCGAGCTGTCGGGACATCCGCCCCTAGGAACCTGCTTCTGCGCCAGGTGCGACTGCGGGATACGGCCGGTGCCTTGGTCAACACCATTGATCTGGCGACTTTCCCCTCGGGAGCGTGCGGCTCCCCGCAAGGCGAGGATTACGCGCTTGCAGCCGGGTGCAGCTTGGACGTGTTGCTGGCTTTCCCCGGGCGCGGGGATTACAGCGTTGAAGTCGAAGCTAGGCACGAAGATGCCTCCGCCAACTCGGCTCCGCTGCAACTGACCGCGCGCCTATACCGGGATCGAGTGGCGCTGACGGGCGCGGAGAGGATTCGCAGAAAGCTCGTGGACCTGCACTGGAAGTTCTTCGGTGTCAGATCGACCACGGATTCGCCAGACATCGATGCCGCTTATCGGCTCTTCGTAGAAGTGTGGGAGCGCAAGCGAAGGACCGAGGGCGGTCACTTTTCCGACAGCCAGATCGAGTGCCCGATCGAAGACACGGCCTACTTCGATGGCATCATCGACGATGCGGTTGACGTTGACGAATGGGGGAACAGCGAGATCGCCTGGGATCGCGTCAGGCGATCTTGGAATTTCGACATGGACGACTCGAGGCACGCCGTGCGTACGTGGGTCGTTGTGCTGGCTTATCTGATGACCGACTATCGGTACTTGTACCTTTGAAGGGGGCGCAGTGAATCGTCGCAGCTTCATCGGTGGACTGCTGGGCGTCGGTGCCGCCTCGCGGTTTCACGTGCCGCTGGCTCACGGGGCGAGCTATCGCGGCAAGTACTTCGTCTTCGTGCAGGCAGACGGGGGCTGGGATCCGACGAGTTTTTGCGATCCCAAGACGAACGTTCCGGGCGAGAGCGTGATCAACCGGTGGGCGGAGACCGGCGAAATCAGGCAAGCTGGCAACCTCGCTTACGCTCCGTTCGCTTCCAACCAGGCCTTCTTCGAGAAGTACTACCGGCGGATGCTGGTGGTCAACGGCGTTGACGCGCAGACGAATTCCCACAGCGTGGGTGTCATGCACAACTGGAGCGGCAAGATCTCGGAGGGGTTCCCGACCACGACCGCTTTGCTGGCCGCGCACAACGGTCCTGGATTCTCGATGCCCTACTTGAGTTTCGGGGGATTTTCCAATCCGGCGGGTATCGCGGTCTGCACGCGACTGGACGATCCCAACGTGGTTCGCGAGATCGTCGCGCCCGAGATGCCCGGCAGTTCAACCGAGAATCCGTACATCCAAGAGCGGGATTGGGAATCGCTCCGTAAGCATCGCGCGTTGAGTGCCGAGCGCATCGCATCCGCGCCGAACGCACTGCCCATGGCGGCCCGTAACCGCCGTCTGTACGCCGCCGCAATCTCCCGCGAGGCGGGCGAGGGTCTGCGGAATCTCGCGGCAACGCTCCCTGCCGAGGATCAGTGGGCGGTGGGTGAGACATTCGGGCAACACTGGAGCAGCTTGAAGCGCCAAGGCCAGCTCGCGATTCTAGCTTTCCGCGCCGGGGTGGCGATCAGCGCCGACCTCTACCTGGGCGGGTTTGACACGCACGAAGACCATGATCGAGATCACGAGTGGTTGCTGGCCAACCTGACGGACTCCGTGGACTTCCTGTGGAACTTCGCGGAGTTGCATGGTGTGGCGGATCGCTTGGTTGTCGTGATGGGATCGGACTTCGGACGGACGAATCGCTACAACGACGCTGAAGGAAAGGATCACTGGCCCATCGGCAGTTTCATCGTGATGGAGAAGAACCAGCCGTGGACCAATCGAGTGATCGGAGAAACGGACGAATTGCATTTCGCCCGGACGATCAATCCGGTCTCCTTGAACCGCGACGATCACGGTGGAACTCTAATCCACCCGCGGCATGTCCACAAGGCCCTCCGTCGCTACCTTGGCATCGAGAACTCGGCGGGCAGTCTGCAATTCCCATTTCCGGGAACCGAAGATCTACCGCTATTCGCGTGATCCCAGCCGCATTGGCGCGCTGCGTTGATCCACACGGGCGGCTGGTGCCGATTGGGCTCCCGTCCACGTATTCCATGGCCCGTCCCCTTGCCATGCTCGCGACGATGTCGGTCTTGTCAACGAGTTCTTCTAAGCGAGTCTCCGAAGCGTTTGTCCAGCATCGCGATTCTTCAGCGCGACGCGGCAGGTGCTGATCGACGCCCGTACCTCAATCACGTCGTTCTTCATCAGCTCACCGCCCATCCGCTTGATCGTGAACCAGTCGAAAGTCAGGGCCTCGGAGCGATGCCCCGATCAATCGATGGCCACAGCACCTAGCGCGCGGGAGCACCGAGGTCTTCCCCTGACACCGTGCCGTCGACTTCCAGTCGGGGCTGGACGACATCGGCAAACGAGACTTCTACTCGACCGCGGCTTGGACCACGAATTCGGGCACCCGCGGGCAGGCGGGTCCGGCCGTACCCAGATTTGACTCAAACCTAATGTGCAGCGGCAGACAAGGGCCCTAGTGGCGGGCATCGACTATGCGTTCGGAGAGCCATGCGCGTGCTCGCCGCCGGAGTGCTTCGAATGATCGGCCGCTGAGACCGTCAAACGCCCAGAAGCACTCGGCTGCGATCCTGTCCATCGTCACCGGCCTGAAGACCCGGCGACCGCCGAAGGGCCACGCCAAGGCGTCTCGCGCGCCGCGAACCGGGGAAGGTCCGCGCCGCGTGGAAGCGTTCCAGCGGCAGGAACCGGCGCGAGACCGGCTCCTGCCCGGGAGTGCTCCAGCACCCTTGGATCAAAATTCGAATCGAATCTGAAGCTGGACCTTCCGTCCGTCTAGCGACGACCTCAAGCGCCCGAACGTGCCTGACGCGGCGTTCGTTTGAATGCCGCCGAGGACGGTGTTATTCAAGGCATTGAAGAAATCAACTCGCAGCATGAGTCGCTGCGCCTCGGAAATCTGGATCCGCTTGGCGATGGAGGCGTCCAAGTTCCAGAGCCCCGGACCATAGATCGCGTAACGCGACAACGTTCCGGGCCGTAGCGCGATTCGGTAGGAATCAGTCGGCACCAGCGAGAAGGCTCCGACATCCAAGTACTGATACCGTCCGTTCTCGGACGTCATGTAGTTTGACCGAACCGCTGCGGCATGGCTGCTGCCCACGATGTCCGGTCGCTGCCCGGGAGACTGCGTGCCGCCTTGGGTAATCCGTAGCGGCGTCCCAGTGCGCATTTCGAGAATTCCAGCCAAGGTCCAGCCGCCGAGGATGTGTCGACCCGCACCTTGAACGTTCCCTGGAACGGGAATCTCGTAGAAGAAGTCCGTCGTGAAGCGGTGGCGGATGTGGTAATGCGTGGGAGCCCGGTTCAGCTTCATGTCGTAAAGCTCGCCGCGACTCGGCGACCAAACTGTCTGCGGGTCGTTGCCGCCGGTGCAGCAGGTCATGTCGCCCCGGAAGTGCGCCCAGTTCCATGCATACGTGTAGTTCATGTTGAACTGCAGGTTCTGGGAAAAGCGCTTCTTCAGCGAAGTCTGCAAACTGTGGTAGCCGGTCGAGTCCGCCCCTTGGTAGAAGTTGAACCGCTGGAAGTCCTCCAGACCGAGCACCTCGCTGTAGAGCTTTCCGTCCGTGTAGGGCAGCAATCGGTTGTAAGTCGGGTTGAAGATCAAGTGAACGCCGCGGTTGCCGACGTACCCGACATCCAGCACCATCGAATCAGTGACTTGCCTCTGAATGCCGGCGGTGAACTGGGTGCTGTAAGGAGCGGCCCACTGCGGGTCCACGGCGTTACCGCCGATAGTGGCGGCCGCGGTCGCAGCCTGCATGCCAACTTCGTTGGGATCTCCGTACTGGAGCCCTAACCTCTGTACGGCATCACCCACCACGTTGAGGTGCGACGGAACGTCGGGGCCGTTGGTGATCACATCGATCGGCCCGGCGAAGATGTTGTGCGGCATGTAGAACACGCCCGCGCCGCCCCGCACGACTGTTTTGCCGCTGTCATCCAAGGTCCACGCGAACCCTAGGCGGGGCGAGAACATGTTGTAGATCGCGTCCCAGAACCGATTCGGCGGACGGAATAGCAGGTCGCGTCCGATCGCACTGCGCAGGGTCGCGCCCGGTCGGCCGAACGGTCCGTCTCGATTGAAGATATTGCCCTCGATACCCTCGTTCTGGCTGGAACGGGGCACCGAGGCGTAATCCCAGCGAAGGCCCAGATTCAGCATGAAGTTCGGCTTCACCCGAATATCGTCTTGGACGAATCCACCGATGAACCAGCGCCGCCAAGTGAACTTCTCCAACGGAAACACGTAGCGCGCCGAAGTGATCCGTCCATCGAGCAGATCGGCCTGAGTCGCATACGTGTAGATCGGAGATTCCTCGTTGATACGAGTGCCGCTCATGTAGCGGAACATGCCGCCGAATTTGATCACGTGCCGCCCGGTGGTCTTGGAAAAGTTCTGCTCCAAGGTTGACGTGTGACCGTCCTTGGCGAACACTTCCGCACCGCTGTCGCCGGGACCTCCGAAGCCCCTCAGGAACGGGATCTCGTTCGCGTCGTAAGCGCCGTCGAGCCGGTTGATCGCGTTCACGTTGGTGCCCCACCGGGTTTCCGATGTGAGACTCGGCCCGATCAAGCGCGTCCAGGTGAACGCTCCGTTTTCCTGGATGCCGTCCCAGGTTCGCCAATTGCCCAACTGCAGCCGCGGGATGCGCCGCAACGGGCGGCTCCGCACGTAGCGGAATGTCAGGAAATTCGATTGATTGACGTTGTGGTCAACCTTGACCACGGCGTGGTCGTCCTTGCGGTTCTCAGTTCCGTTGCCCGCGAATTGGGCCGTCGGCTGGATGCATGGCACATTCGGTCCCAATTCCCCGCAGGTCGTGTGCGACGGATCGAGATCCGGGCCGTCGGCCTCGGTCGGCTGGGGCCAGAGATCCAGATACGGCTGGGCGGCGGGCACGGCTTGACTGATGCGAGCCCTCATGCCGCTCGACCACACGTCTCCCGAAAGCGGCGTCAGCCGGTTGAACCGATAGCCTTCGAAAACTCCGAAGAAGAAAGTCTTGTTGCGGGCGATCGGACCGCCCAGCGAGACGCCGTACTGGTGGTAGACCAGCGGGGACTTCCTAGCGACGATGTGGTTGCGAGCGTGCAGTCCACCGGACTGGTACATCTCGAACAAGCTCCCGTGGAATTCGTTGGTGCCGCTCTTGCTGATCAAGTTGACGTTCCCCGCGATCGTGTTGCCAGTCTCGGCGGAGAAGATGTTCTTGGAGGTCTCGACCTCGCGAACAGCCTCGATGCTGATGCCCTTGATGAAGTTGAAGTTCTGATACAAGGCCAGCCCGGCGAACTCCGCATCGGGAACGGCGTCGACTGCGTCCACGGTCATCGTGAATCCGCGGGGTGCCAGGCCGTTGATCGACATCGTCCAGCCGCCATCGGTCATGGCCGCCCCAGTGCCGAGCGAGAGGATCCCCGTAATGTCCCGGTTGATCATCGGCAACTCGTCGACTTGCGTCTCGTTCAGCGAAATGTCCTGCTCGGCGTTGACCGTGTTCATCAAAGGCGCCGCGCCAGTGACCGTGACGGTCTCAGTCGTCGCGCCGATTTCAAGCGTGTAGTTGACGTTGGCGCGTTGCCCCGTTGCCAGTTGGAGGCCCTCCACGCTGGTGGACTTGAATCCCTCGGCGGTGAGGAGGACCGTGTACGTGCCCGGAGGTACGAACGTGATCGCGAACTCGCCTGCCACACTCGACGCACCGGACAGTTCCTGTCCGGTTGCCTCGTTCAAGAGCGATACCTCGGCACCGGGAATCGCCGCGCCGCTCGGATCGAGTACCAGGCCCTGCAGCGTCGCTGTCGTAACCTGAGCACTCGATCCAACTTGGAAGAGCGTCACCGCAAGGCACATCGCTAGCACCTGCAACAGGCGCAGCCTCAATCGTTTCGTTGGCATCCCACACCCCTTTCTGTCTTCGGTCGATACAGTGCCCGTGACGCCCAGCCGATGGCTGAACGAGTTGCGACACTCTGCTAGATCATCCAAATTAGAAGCGATACAACTTCTAACTGTCAAGGAACCGGACAATATTTCCGAACTCAGGCCCGGACGGCACGTTCCGGGGTTGGGTGCAACAAACGCCTTCGAACCGCTGCCTCGGGTCAATGCGGACCTTGACCTTCGTCAAGACTTCCGCGCCCGTTCGTCTCCCGTCGTACAGTGTTGATCACTCGCTACGTTCCTAGCGACAGGACGTGTTCACCTCCGGGAGCAAGATGTATCACCGGAAAGCATGACCCCGCAGCCACCCTGCCGGTTGTAGGATTCGCCGATGGGACCCCGGACTGACGGCGGCAAACGCCCCGTACAAGCTGCCAGATGCACGCTCTCAGCCTGAGCGAAGACTACGGCTTGCATCGTCGGGTTGGCGGCGGATGCCGACATCGGCCTCTTGCCTTGCTGCCAGCACCTTGCTCGACACCACCTGATCGCAGGCCCGCACCCCTGATCGGCCACCCAATGGAAGCCGTGCCGACGGCATCACAGCCGGTCCCTCATCACTCGTCCAGTGTGGCCCGCCGAGAATTTGATTTCAGCTGAGGCCAAGTCTCGGCTCGGGAGGCTTCGACCGCACCAATGATTTCGGCTGTCGCAGAACTTCACCGTCATCGAACAGAAACCCATCCGACAGCGTTGGCATCTCGCGCCGGACCAGTTGTTCGGCCTGCCGCCACTCCATCTTGAATGTTCCCGGGCGGGGGAATCTCGTAGAAGCAGGTCACGAATTCTCATGAGGGAGTTCGGAAAGTACTCCGCTTGACACGATATGGCGAATCTGCCACGATACCCAACGATGTAAAAGAGTGCCTTCGTAGGGCCGACGCTGGCTTGACCCGACAGGGCTGAACCGTAGTGGGAACAAAGGAGATCCGCAATGACGAATCATCGGCTGAGTCCGCTCCTGATGGGGGCTCTGATGCTGTGCCTCTTGGCGTCGCTTTTCCAAGGAGGCGCTGAAGCACAAGTTACGACAGCAACGGCGTACGGCCGGGTCGTCGACCCGTCCGGTGCTGTGGTGCCGGGAGCGAGCGTGACCGCTCAGAACGAAGGCACGGGAGCGGAGTACTCGACGACCACCAGCGCCGGCGGCGAGTTTACCATCGCGTTCCTGCCAGCGGGCACCTACACGCTGGCGATCACAGCGGATGGATTCAAGTCTTATCTCGAGACTGGACTGACGCTCGCCTCAGGTCAACGCCACAATCGCAACTACGGACTCGAGCTAGGCGCGACAGCAGAGACTGTGACTGTGACGTCCGAGGCCCCGCTAATGAACACCGTCAACGCGGAGCAGGACATCTCTCTGAATCAGAACCAAGTCGCCGAACTGCCGATGATTAACCGCGACATCACGGGCATCATCACGCTAGGCACGGGAGCGTCCCTCACCGATGGCGGCTGGACAGTCTCGATCAACGGACTAGCTCCGCGAGGCTTCACGATGACAGTCGATGCGGTCGACGCGGTGCCCGATGCAGAATTCGCCGGAATGGCCCTCTACCAGAACTTCAACTTCATCAAGGGCATCAGCGTGGAAGCGGTTCAAGAGGTGGAGACATCGAAGAACATCTTCTCGGCGGAGACGAGCCACACCTTCGCGGGCAACGTGAATCTCATCAGCAAGGGCGGCACGAACCAGTTCCATGGAAGTGTGTTCGAGATGTACCAGTCCGGCGGCCTGCATGCCAACAACTTCCTCGTCGGAGAGAAGGCTCCGCTCGTATACCACCAATACGGCGGTTCGATCGGCGGCCCCATCAAGAGAGACGAGTTGTTCTTCTTCGCGGTCTTCGAAGGCTACCGCTTCAATGGGAAGACCCCGGTTCCCGGCGACGTTTGGTCGTCGGGTATGCGACAGCGGATCCTGCAGGCCGTGCCGGAGGCCGCTGAATACATGGGGCTCTGGCCCGAGCCCACCGGTGCTGACGGCCCGGACTTGGATCCAAGCAACCCCGCGTGCGGCAACCTGCCGGCAGGAACTCGTTGCCTCTCGCCAACAACCTTCTGGGGCGGGCAGGGCGACGAGAACCGCAGAGACGACCACTTCGTCGGAAAGGTGGATTGGAACGCCTCGGACACGGACTTCTTGACATTCCGTTACGTCGGCGGCACCCCCTTGCGGCGCATCCCCCGGACCCAGATCGGAAACGGGCGGCAGTGGGACGGCATCAACCAGAACGGCGCATTCACTTGGACGCGAATCATCAGCCCAACGTTGACGTCGGAGACCCGCTGGGGAACCAATGTCAATGCGATCAACCGCCTCGATGTCGCATTCGACGCGAACAAGATCCCGTTCCTGCGCGGATTCGGCAATCCCGGTGACGCTGGCGCGGAGGTGTTCGCCAAAGACGGGCACACGTCGACGCTGACCCAGAATTTCGCCAAGACTGTCGGCAAGCACTCGATCAAGTTCGGGGGCATGTACCGCTACATGAGCGGCACTCGCGTCAACGAAGAGTCGCCGGTTTACACGTACGAGACCCAAGCGGACCTGTTGTCCAACAACATTACGCAGGCGCGCTTCGTATTCCCGCTGGAGAAATTCCTTTGGACGCGCTGGTTTGTTGGAGGATTCGTGCAGGACGACATTCGCCTGACGCCGAAGTTCATGCTGAACATCGGCGGCCGATGGGACTACGCCTCGGTGGTGCGCTCGAATCAGGTCGACGGAATCCCCGACAACGTGTTCAATCGCGACGGCCCGTTCGGCGGGCCGGGTGCTTCGCTGGACAATCGAGGCCCGCTGTTCCGGCCCGCTGACAGCGCATGGGACGCGTTCTACGGAATGTTCTCCCCCCGCGCGAGCTTCGCCTATACGGTTGACGCGGATGGCAAGACAGTGATCCGCGGCGGAACCGGCATCTTCTACATGCCGAACAACATGTTCTCCGGAGCGATCGAAATCCTTTCGAACGGGCCGGACTCTCCCGTCGAGCTCACCGCGAACGAGTTGCTTGTCCGGGACTTGGGATTGCGGTACGGCGATCCCAACGAGTCTGCCTTGGCGGGCGCGCAGTCGAGCGGCGTTATCTCGGGCAGTGCAGTCGAGCCCGGTCGACGGCCCCCTTACAGCATCCAGTACTCGCTGGGCATCCAACAACGCCTTGATCGGTCGACTGTCTGGGAGGTCGGTTACGTCGGGAACCACGGAGTGCGGACGATTTACAGCCCTGACTGGAATCGTGTCGTGCCCAACACCGGCGGCCGCAAGCTGAGCGAGGTCGATGGGTTGGCCGGTAACTTCTCGCAGAACTTCCGCTATTACCAAAACGCGGACTCCACCGGGTATCACAGCGTGCAGACATCGTTGAAGCGTCGCTTCGCGAAGAGCTTCCAGTACAACGTGAACTACACGTACGCTTGGAACTATTCGCATTTCCGCGGTGACATGACATGCTGCGGTCGGAGCGAGAACCCTCAGAACCAGTTCGACATGCGGAGCAACCGCGGGCCCACGTCGTACCATCTCCGACATCGCTTCACCACCGACTTCTTCTGGGAACTCCCGGGCAAAAACCTTGACGGAGCCGCCAAGCACATCGCTGGCGGCTGGACGTTGGGCGGGATCGTCGAGGCCCGCTCGGGATTCACGATTCCTGTGAGCAGCAGTACCGGTACCAATCCAGGCGCGCGCCCGGATATCCTGACAACCCACGCACAGGCCATCAACAGCGACTGGGGACCGAACCAGCGACAGTATCTCGATCCAGAGTCCTTTGCGCTGCCTCCCGTGGACGATAAAGGGGTTAACATCCGCCCCGGGAATTTGTCCAGGCGCGCCCTCTACGGCCCGGGCTTCCGGAATCTGGACATCGTGGTCCAAAAGAACATCTACGTAGCGGAACAGCAACGCATGCAGTTCCGGATCGACTTCTACAATCTCTTCAACACCGTCAATTTCACGAGAGTGAACCAGAACGCCCGCTCCGGAACGTTCGGGTTGCTCAACCGGGTCGCGCCGCCGCGCCGGGTGCAGCTCATGTTCCGCTATTCGTTCTAAAGAGGCGCCTCGGCGCGTCTATCTGGCAGGAACCGGCCCCGACCCGGTTCCTGCCATCGGCCTCGATCTTGACGATACCGAGCGTAAGTGGATTTACCTCTGTAGGAACGCGCCGAATTGGGGCAGGCGAACGAGTAGTGCCGGGATTCTGACCTGCGCTGGGTTACATGATTCCGCTGCTGCCGAGACAAGGGGTCGAGTTCGTGGTGATCGTGGATGTATCAAAGAGATGCAATCGGCGACGAGATCCAATCCTACCTATTACCGTTCAATCAACTCCTGCCACTGGGGAGTCATGACCTTGTTGAAGCCAAGTGTACTCAACCGCTTCAGTCTCGGAATTGTAGGTCAATTTGAGATATCGAGAGTCAGCGGGTTGTCCCAGTGGGCCCCGGGAAAACAAAACCAGATTCTTGCCACTCTGGTCCTTGCTTCGCACGGACGGAACAATTATCGCGTCAAGACCGATCTTCCTTGCTTGGGTTGCTTGGGAAGATGCTCTCCTACTCCAGACCTCCCTGATACGAAGTCAACAAACTCTTTCACAAGCAATAGATCGGTTATTGAACCGCTGAGGATTAGCTCCATAGGCACCTTGCCATCCAACTCCCGCTCCCTTGATCTCAACCACTTGATCTCGACGGTACGATCTCGGAACAACTCGGACAGTACACTCCATATATAGAAGAGATACGCGATTCTGTCTTCCGCTTCAGATCCTTCAACGAGATACTCATATCCATGCAATAACTCGTCAACATACTCTCCATACTGCTTGTCAAACCCCAGCAAGGAAGCGGCATATTCATGGCTAATCTCCCACATACTTAGCAATTTATTGACAAACTTTATCGGTCCTATTATGCGGTATGGAGGCTCTCCATTGGCTCCGTTGGGTTTAATTGAATAACCGCTTGGCTTGAGTTGTTCCCACGATTTCGGTGACCAGTCGATTACGCTCTGTTCGGAGCGCTTCAATTTAGACTCGTCCAATTCCTCGGCAATCTTATCACGTAACTGGACGCACTGATCAATACTATTTGCACTATTACTCATGCCCAGTGTGATCCACTTATATGCCTCTAGATAATCTACAAAGACACCGTGTCCGTGATAATACATCGACGCCAACTGGCATTGACTGTCCGCATGTCCTAGTTCAGATGCGTATCGAATCCATGCGTAAGCATTGAGCATGCTCTTTTCTATGCCTTCGCCTGTGGCATACTTTATCCCGAGCCGAAACTGAGAATCTGGAAAGCCTTGTTTGGCCGCCTGTTGGTGCCAATAGACCGCCCTATCTGCATCCCGATTCACGCCAAATCCTCGATCATAAGAAACCGCGAGATTGTACTGAGACACTGCATCTCCTTGATCAGCAGCTGCACCAAACCAATCAAACGCTGCCTTTCTGTCCTTTGAGACACCGGTTCCGTTGGTAAAACACATTGCTAAGTGATATTGAGCAATCGCTAATCCCTTTCTGGCAGCCTTAGTATACCACGTTACGGCCTTTTCGAAATCTCTCGACACTTCTGCCCTCTTGCGATAAATCACTGCAATATTGAATGCTGCCTCAGCTATATCGTTTGCGAATGCCTGTTCATAAGAGCGGATAGCCTCACGAACATTTGGCTTCTTTCCAAGGCCTGGGGTAAGGATCACTCCTAGGTTAAACTGAGCCTCAGGATGGCCGTTTGTCGCGGCTCGTCGATACCACCGGATCGCCTCATCAACGTAGTTTTCAACTCCATCCCCGTTAGCATACATCCTACCCACATTGAATTGAGCTTCCAAGTCACCTTGATCTGCTGCCGCCTTGAACCACCTGAAGGCTCTGCGCGGATCCCTCTGCACACCATCTCCTGCGGCAAGGATCACTCCCAAATTGAACTGCGCTCTTGCATCACCTCCTTCTGCGGCCGCCTCAAACCACGAGGCGGCAGTCGTAGTATCACGCCCCACTCCCCACCCGACCAAGTAGGCACACCCAAGATTGAACTGAGCATTAGTATCACCTTTACTCGCCGTCGCTCGCCACTGCTCCAGCAGCAGAAGCGATTCGTTCGAAACACGGTCGTCGGACTCGTGAGGCCGCCCCGCCCCCCGCTTCTCCTCGCTCACTGACGATGCGCCTTCGACCGCTTGAGTACCGGTAATCTTGCCGACTTGATCCAAATCCACCAGACTGAGGCTGATCGACCCGTCAGGCGGCTCCCAGCGGGTCGGAACGGCCTGCCTCGCTACGGCGTCAACTGACTGCGAGGTGAAGTTCCGATCACCCCTCACAGAGTCCGTTGTGATCCAAGGAACCATATCGGGGGCGATGCGGACGTTCCTTGACTCGGGCAGACCGCGGATGGCTAGGATCGCATTCACCGCCAGATTCGGCTCATGCACAGTTCCCTCTATCATTGGCGTACGCTCCCGCTGCCCATCGGACCCATCCTCATGGTAATTCCACGCTCTCGCGCCCAACGCATGTGACCTTGCCCGCCCGGAGCCTTGAGTGGTGTCGAGGCTTAAGTTCAGTGTGCCACGAGCGATGCGTCGGCACCCCGAATGAACGGCTACGCCCAGCTGCGGATCCAAGCCGTCGGCCTGTGGGCAGGATCCTCATTATGAGTCTGGGGGCACCCAAGTATGCGGCGTACGTCCGACCCTGTTCCGGAACTCGGGCTAAGCGCGTCTGCCCGCCGGCCGATGACCCTGCTTGGGCCGGGCACCGGAAACTCCCGCTGCCCCAGATGGCGAACTGCGGGGTAGCGGCACCTGAAGTCCGAGCGAGTGCGTGAATCTAGGCTTGGACTCCAAGACCGATAGCCCTCCTACCAACCATCTCTGGCATCGATAGCGGCAGGTCCCGACATGGATTCCGGGACAGCCGATCAAAATGGGCGATGATAATCTGCTTAGCCTGCTGCATGGACGTCCGCATACTGCATCACGACCGCTGCTTCGACGGCGCTTGCTCCGCGGCGCTGTTCGCGAGCTACGTCCGGCACAGCATGGCCCCCGGCGCCGACATCGGTTTCAGCGGGCTGTACCACCGCGCTAACCAGCTCTTCGACGAAGAGGGGTTCGACGGCGACGCGAACGTCATCGTGGACTTCAAGTACTCCCCCTCCGATCGGGTGACGTGGTGGTTCGACCACCACCAAAGCGCCTTCCTCTCGCAGGCGGACGCCGAGCACTTCCGGCGGGACACCTCGGGGCGCAAGTTCTACGATCCCGACTACAGGTCCTGCACGAAATTCATCGCCGACATTTTGGGGAGTCGATTCGGATTCGACTCGAGCCACCTCCGCAACCTGATCCATTGGGCGGACATCCTGGACGGAGCCCAGCACGCGAACGCGAGGGAGGCGGTCTTCATGGACTCCGCGGCGCTGAAGCTCAATCTGATCGTCGAATCGGCTCCCGAGAACATGACCGGTCAGATCATCCCTTTGCTGGAGACAGAGCCATTGGAGTCGATCATTGAGCGCAGCGAACTCGCCGACATCTTCGGCGAACTCTACCGTCGGCACATGCAGATCATCGAAGTGATTCGCGAGCGCGCGGTCTGCCGCGATCGGGTGGTGTTCTTCGATCTTGTCGATACGGGCTTGCGAGGCTACAACAAGTTCGTTCCCTATTACCTGTTCCCGGAATCCATTTACACGGTTTCCATCCTAGACGGGGGCTTCCGAGCCAAGGTCTCGGTCGGCTCGAATCCATGGTGCGAGTTCGTTCCTCCCCACAACCTCGCCGAGCTGTGCGAGCGCTACGGCGGCGGCGGCCATCCCCGCGTCGGTGCCATCAGCTACGGCCCGGACGAATTCGGACGCGCCCGCGATGCCGCCGCCGAGATTGTCGGGATCCTCTCGCGCACGTAATGCGAGAGGACTCAAGCGATTCCCACCACCGATATATTTGACTGATTCGCAACGGCGAGAAGATCGGTTTTCTCCAGCAGTAGGGTCTTGCCCGCGGACACTGCTACGGCGGTCGCATTCGCCGCCTGCATCTTGTGGATCGTCCGAGGCCCGATCACGGGCACGTCGAAACGCATGTCCTGGTTCGGCTTGGCAACCTTAACCAGCGTCAGCCTGCGGCCGTTCGCCAGCTCGCCGGCTCGAGCCAGCACGGCATCTGTCCCCTCCATCGCCTCGACGGCGACGCATGCCTGCTCGCAAATCACGACGCTCTGACCGATGTCATAGCCGGCTAGGGCCGTCGCGACCTCGCGCCCGTACTCGATGTCCTTGCGTTCCGATGCAGTCGGCTTCCGGCGGCCGTTCGCACCCTCCGCTGCCAAGCTCTGCGACAGGAAGTAGGTGGAATCGAGGATCTCGATGCCTTCGTCCTCAAGGACACTGGCAACCGCGCCAAGCAACGAATCCGTGTTCTTGCGACGCAGGTTGCTAAGGACCTTGAGCAACCTCCAGTCCGGTCGGATCGCGGAATAGATCTGCTTGTGCTGGATCCGCCCCGCCATGACGGCGCGGCGAACTCCTTCCGAGCGGAACGCCGCGATCACCTTGGACAACTGGCCGAGCGAGACCCAGTGACAGGAATCGGCCAACTGCTCGATCTCCGGGGACGCTTCCTCCTTGACCGCCACGACAGCCATCCTGTGACCGCTCTCGCGGGCGGCCCGCAAGGTCAGCAACGGGAACGAGCCGCCGCCTGCGATCAGTCCGTACGTCACTTCACGAAGCCCCGTTGCGAAGCCTTGATGAACTCCAGCAAACGGTCGACATCCGGACAGGTCTCGACATCGTCCGCGATCATGGCCAGCGCTTGGTCCGTGTTCAGGCCCTTCTTGGTCAGGATGCGGAAGGCCTTGTGCAGGGCTTGCACGTCGTCCTTCGCGAAACCGCGCCGCTCGAGCCCGACCTTGTTCACCCCGAACGTCCGGGCTCCGCGCTCGGTCACGACCACGGAGTACGGCAGCACGTCCTGCGTGACGACGCTGTACCCCCCGACATAGCTGTGCGCGCCGATCCGGCAATACTGATGCACGCCGCAATGGGCTCCCACCACCGCGTGGTCTTCGACGGTGACATGACCGCCCAAGGTGGCCGAATGCGACAGGATGCAATGCGAGCCCACGGCGCAGTCGTGCGCCACGTGCGCGTACGCCTGCAGCAGGTTGTCGTCGCCGATGGCGGTCAAGCTGCCCCCGCCCTCGGTGCCCCGATGGATGGTGCAGAATTCGCGAACCTGATTGCGGTCACCGATCACGGTGCGAGCGCGTTCGCCGCGATACTTGAGGTCTTGCGGGGCGATGCCTACAGTCGAATACGGGTAGAACACGTTTCCCGCGCCGATCTCGGTCGGACCTTCGACGAACAGGTGCGCCATGAGCCGGGTGCCCGGGCCGATCTCGACTTCGGCGCCGATCACGCAGTGCGGCCCGATCTCGGCACTGTCGTTAATGCGCGCGTCCCGATGGACGATTGCGGTCGGGTGGATCGGCATTACGAGTCAGCGGCGGGCCGCTCCGCGATGCTGCACATCAGCACCGCTTCCGCGACCAGGCGATCATCCACGTAGGCATGCCCGCGCATCTTGACGACGCCGCCGCGACGGCGGAGAATCTCCAGTTCTAGCCGCAATTGGTCTCCGGGCGTTACGGGCGCTCGGAACCGGCAGTCATCGATCGACGCGAAGAGGACGACTTTCTCGTCCCGGTCCGCCATCTCGCGCAAGGCCAGCACGCCCCCGCACTGGGCCATGGCTTCCACGACGAGCACCCCCGGCATGATCGGGTAATTGGGAAAGTGCCCTTGGAAGAACGGCTCGTTGGCTGTCACGTTCTTGATCCCGACGACCCGGGTGTCCGTGATCTCTAGGATCCGGTCCACGAGCAGCATCGGATACCGATGGGGCAGGATTTCGCGAATCTCGTCGATATTGAGCATCGGCTCGGTTCCGGGTCAGCGCGTGTCGGGCTGAGCAAGGAAGGCAGTATACAGTTTCACGCAGCGCGACGAAGTTCCGAAAGGCCGCCTCCAGCCATCTCGATCGTGCGCTTGCGCCGCTCGAGCGTTACCAGCAGGATGCCGAGCGCTACCGCGACCAAGCCGACCAGGAGTTCCGGCGGCGGCCGGTGGTCGTAGATGAGGGTGCTGAAGAGGACCCCGAAGATCGGCGTGGGGAATACGAAGACGGACAGCAAGCCCGGGGAATTGGTCTGCAGCAAGCGCGCCCAGAGAATGAACGCGACGCCGACGACTCCGAACGAGCAGTACAGCCATGCCAGCAGCGGACCCCGCGTGAGCTCGCCGATCATCATTTCCGGTTCCGTCGCGACAGCGCAGACCAAGAAAACGGGCAACGAGAAACCGACTTGCCAGAACACGGTTCGGATGACATCGATCGTCTGCACGAGCCGCTGGGTGTAGACCATCCGACCGCCGATCACCGCCGCCGTGACCACCGCGAGGATGTTCCCTGCGAACGGACGCGCGGCCTGCTCTTGGTCCGGATGGCCGAGCAAGGCAATGGCCACGCCGCCGAAGGCCATGGACAATCCCAGCACGCGCTGCCGGGAGAGTGCGTCGCCCGGCACGAAGAAGTGGGCGATCACGTTGATGAAGACCGGAGCGGCGTTCAGCAGAACCGATGCAAAGGCCGCGGAGGTCCAGTCGACGCTGATATTCAGCATGATGATCTGGATCGCGAAGAACACGCCGAGAATCATCAGCGGTCCGGTCTCGCCTTTTTCCAGACGGAGCCGCACGCCGCTGGCGCGCGCCCAGATCCAGAGCACCGGCCAGCCCAGCAGCAACCTCCAGAAGGCGCTCCAGATCGGGGGAAACGTTTCCAGCGAGACCTTGATCCCGACGATGTTGAGTCCCCACATCGCCGAGAGGAGCAAGGCCGTCCCGGCCGCGACCCGGCTGAGCTTGAGCGGTGCCGGTCGACTCATGCGGATGCTCCCTTGAGGCGCGCCTTGGTCACGACCGCGATGCCCGCGGCGACGGCGATAGAGCCGAAGACGAGCCGGCCAGTGATCCGCTCGCCGAAAAACAAGGCCGCCAGGATCACGCCGAAGAGCGGCACGCTGAAGGAGTACATGGCGAGATTGCCTGCGCTATGCCGTCGCAAGAGTGTCGTCCATACGACGAAGCAGACGCCGGCCACGACCAGCGCTTGGTACAGGATGGCCAAGACCGGCACGTGCGTCAGCGGCTGCGTCAGCGGAGGTTCGAAAACCCAAGCCAGAACCAGAAAGCAAGGCAGCGCGAGGATCATCTGCCAGATCACCGGACGCAAGGGGTCCATGACGATCACGATGCGCTGCGTGTAGACAATGCGAATCGCGAGGAGCGCCGCCGACACCAGCATCAAGCTGTTGCCGAGCAGCGGATGGGGCGCCAGCTCCGCGTCGGGATGACCGAACATCACGTAGGCGACCCCGCCGAACGCGATGCACAGGCCGGCCAGCCGCGTCGGCGTCACGCGGTCGTCCTTGACGTAGAAATGGCTGATCAGGTTGACAAGGACCGGATTGGTGTTCAGCAGGATCACGGCATAGGCCGGCGAAGTGTAGAAGACAGCGAGGTTGAAAATGCAGATCTGCACCGCGAACAGCGCCGCGAGCGCGCACATCGGGCCGAGCCGATTCCTGGCGATGCGGACGGGCTTGCCGCTCGCGACGGTCCAGAGCGTCACCGCGACCGCGCCGACCGTCATCCGCCAGAAGGCGCTCCAGAAGGGCGGTATCGCCGTCAACCCGAACTTGATCGCGACGATGTTCCCGCTCCACAGGAAGCTGATGCCCAAGGCGGCCAGCCCGACCTTCCACGTCATGGGACGGGTCTTGGAGAATCGTCGCGGTAACGCCATCACGCAGGATCCTCGAGGCTGTCTCGCAGGATCTCCGCGACATGCCGGGCCTGCCGCCCGGTGAAGTGATCGATTTGCTGGCGGCAGGAAACGCCGCTGACGGCGATCTCGGTCTGCGCTCCGGCGGCTTCGACGGCTGGAAACAACCGCTCGGCGCCGATCTTCTTGGAGATCTCGTAGTGATCCCTCTCGAACCCGAACGAGCCGGCCATGCCGCAGCAACCGGAATTGACCTCCCGGACCGCTTGGCCGGGCACCAGGCGCAAGGCCTCCAAGCTGGGGAGGGAACCGATCTGGGCCTTCTGGTGACAGTGCCCGTGAAACAGCACGTCGCGCTCGGTCGGTCGCCACGCGATGTCCAAGGCGCCCTCCCGCGCCAGGTGCATCAGGAATTCGTCCAGCATCCAAGCGGCCTTGGCCACGGCGCGCGGAGCGTCGCCGGGGATCATGTCCTCGTACTCATCGCGCAACGTGAGCAAGCAACTCGGCTCGCAGCCGATGATCGGCGTGCCGGCTTGCGCGTGCGGCTCCAGCGCTCGCACGTTGTGCGAGGCGACATCCCGGGCATCGTCCAGCAGTCCTTTCGAGAGCATGGGCCGCCCGCAGCAGCGCTTATCCGCCAGCAGCACCTCGTAGCCCGCCGCTTCCAAGATCTCGACCGCCGACCGACCGACCTGCGGGTAGTTGTAGTTGAGGAAGCAATCGTCGAAGAGGACCGCCGGTCCCCGCCGAGCGGGGGACGGACTCGGCGCTCGCGATCGGAACCACGCGCGGAAAGTCTCCTTGGCGAACGGCGGGAGGGAGCGGCGCCGGTCGACCTGCAGCAGCTTCTCGTTGAGCCACTTCACCGGCCCGAGGCCGCCCATCCAGTTCGCGAGGCCCGGCATCCGGCTGCCCCAGCGATAGAGCGTCTCGACCCGCCCGAAGGCCCTGGCCGATAGCGGTACGCCGTGCTCGGCGTAATAGTGCGACAGCCACTCGTACTTGATCTTCGCCATGTCGACGTTCGACGGGCACTCCGTCTTGCACGCCTTGCAGGCCAAGCACAGGTCGAGGACATCGTGCATGCGCTCTGAGGTGAACTCCTCCGGCGGCAGCGCACCGGAGAGGGCTGCTCGCAGCGCGTTCGCCCGGCCGCGCGTCGAGTGCTCCTCGTCCATCGTGGCGTGGTAGGAGGGGCACATGGTGCCGGTCATGCGCTTGCGGCATACCCCCGCGCCGTTGCACATCTCGATCGCCCGCGCGAAGCCTCCCTCGGGCGTGAAATCGAGCTTGGTCTCGATCGGCAGCGTCCGGTAGTCGGCTCCCCAGCGCAAGTCCTCGGTCAAGTCGGGCGCGTTGACGACCTTGCCCGGGTTGAGGATGTTCTGGGGATCGAGCGCGCGCTTCAATTCGAGGAAGCCGCGATAGATCGCGTCCCCGAACAGCCATTGGTTGTAACGGCTGCGGGCGATGCCGTCCCCGTGCTCGCCGGACATCGACCCGCCGTAATCCATTACGATGCGGAAGACCTCGTCGGCGATCTCCGCCATCTTGCGGACTTCGGAAGGATCCTTGAGGTTGACCATCGGCCGGACGTGCAGGCACCCGACCGAGGCATGCCCGTAATACCCGCCGTGGGCGTCGTGCCGCTCCAGGACCTCGCGAAACTCCCGGAGGAACCGGCCCATCTTCTCGATCGGCACGGCGGGATCCTCCACGAAGGCGATCGGCTTGTGGTCGCCCTTGACCGACATCAGGATGCCGAGGGCTTCCTTCCTCACGCCCCAGACCTCGGCCTGCTTCGCGGGATCGGTAATCGGCAAGTAGCCGTATCCGGTGCGCGTCGCCTCCAGCGATCGGCGCAAGCGATCCAGCTTGGAAGCCACTTCCTCGTCGCTCTCGCCGTAATACTCGACGACCATCACGGCTTGCGCGTCGCGTTCGACCCAATCCAGCTTCGTGGCGAACGACGGGTTGGCGCGGGCGTTGCTCAGGATGAACTCGTCGATCAGCTCGGCCGCCGAGGGGCCGGTGGACACGATCTGCTCGGCCGCTTCGACCGCGTCGAACACGGAGCGGAAATGCACGACCACAATGCCCTTGGCGGCCGGAGAGCGCACGATTCGCAGCTTGGCCTCCGTGACGACCGCCAGCGTGCCCTCGCAGCCCACGATCACCCGGCTCAGGTTCAGCGGACCGGGCTGGCTGGAGTATCCGGCACCGTACGAGTCGCCATTGGCGACAAGCTCGTCGAGGTTGTAGCCGCTGACCCGGCGCAAGATCTGCGGGAAACGCGCGAGGATCTCGTCGCGGTAGGCCGCGCCGATGCGCGGCAACTCCCGGTACAAGGACGGGACGAATCCGTCCCCGGAGCGCAGCGTCTCCAACTGGCCGTTGGCGACGGGCCGCAACCACGCTTCGGACCCGTCCGCGAACACGCAACGCAGGGCCAGCACATGGTCGATGGTCTTGCCGTAGACGATCGAATGCGAGCCGGCGGAGTTGTTGCCGATCATGCCGCCGATCGTGCCGCGACTAGCCGAAGACGTGTTGGGCCCGAATTGATAGCCGAGCGGCCGCAAATGACGGCCGAGCTGATCCTGCACGACACCCGGCTGGACGCGGATCCATTCCTCTTCGAGGTTGGTCTCGAGAATGCCGTTCATGTACTTGGCGAAATCGACATGCACGGCGTGCCCGACCGTCTGGCCGGACAGGCTCGTCGCTCCGCCGCGCGGCAGTACCGGAACCTGGTGCCGGGCGCAGATCTGCAGCAGCGACCGCACGTCGCCGTGATGCCGCGGAATGACGGCTCCGATCGGCTCGATCTGCCACACGGACGCGTCGGTGGAGTACAGGACCCGCGAATAGCGGTCGAAGCGAACCTCGCCTTCGACCTCGCGGTCGATCTGGCCGGCTAGGTCGTGAGGGTACGCAGGCATGGCACCGGTAAGGGACCGGACCGGAGCGGACTCGCGGCCCGGGTCTCCGCGTGCCGCAACCTCAGGAACGCGCCTGCCGGATCCGGCGGCTCAAGCGGGACAGCCCGATATCTATATTTTGATCCTTCACGTTGGAAAAAGAAAGCCGCAGGGCGTTGCTGCCCCCGCCCTCGGCGAAAAACGGCTCGCCGGGGATGAACGCGACGCGGTCCTCGTCCAAGCTCGCGCGGAACAATTCCAAGGCGTTCACGTCCTCAGGCAACTCCATCCACTGAAAGAGTCCGCCGCGTACCGCGCGCCACGTCGCGACCCCCGCGAAGTGCTCGCGCAACGCTCGCTGGAGGGTCCGGGCCTTGGCGGCATAGAACTCCCGCACCCGGGCCACGTGGGGGTCCACCAACGACCGCTGCAAGAATTCCAGGATCAGGCGCTGGCTCAATGTCGATGAACACAGGTCTCCGGTCTCCTTGCAGTATTCGATCCGTCGCACGATCTCGTCCGGGCCATGGATCCACGCGACGCGCAAGCCGGGGGCGAGGATCTTGGAGAAGGTCGACATGTAGATCACGCACCGCGCCTCGTCCAAGGCCTTGATCGGGCGGAGAGACGGGCGATCCGCATCGTGGTAGTACAGTTCGCCGTAAGCGTCGTCTTCAAAGATCAGAATGTTCTGCTCGCAGGCGAACCGGTAGAGGGCCTCGCGACGGGCCGGGGACCACACCGAACCCGATGGGTTCTGGAAGTTGGGTATCACGTAAACGAACTTGCACGGGGTTCCCGCGGCCCGGGCCGCGGCGACCCGGCTGGAGAGATGGTCGATATCCATGCCCTCCTCGTCGCAAGCGACGGCGTGCAACTGCGCCCGGAAGTTCTCGAACGCGGCCGTCGCGCCGATGTAGCTCGGCGTCTCGACAAAGACGGCGTCCCCGGGATCCAGCAGTACTCTCCCGACGAAGTCCAGGCCTTGCTGGGAACCGCTGAGGAGAATCGTCTCCCGCGGTGACACATCAATGCCCTTGAGGCCGCGGTCGCGGTCACCGACGGCATGGACGAGACGGGCGTTGCCCCTCGTCACCGAGTACTGGAAGATCTGTCCGCGCTCCTGCTCGACCAACTCTCTTTGAATCTGGCAGAGGAGTTCGTAAGGGAACACCTCCGCGTTCGGCGAACCGGCAGCGAACGAGATCACGTTCGGCTGGTTGACCAATCCGGTGAGCTGACGAATGAGCGACGAGCGCATCACGCGCGCGTCGGCGGAGAGGAATGCCTCCCGATCCATCCCCGCAGAGTAACAGAGCGGCGCGCCGGCCGATGGCTTCGAATCGGCGGCCGAACCGGGGCAGCCGTGACGGGCAGCGTTGACTTCCAGTCCGCTCTGCATCAGAATCGGAACAGTCACGAAGCACTAAGACGTTCGTTCGCAGGTGCCCGGACGGGCATAACAGGGAAGCCGGTGCGAAGCCGGCGCGGTCCCGCCACTGTAAGCAGCGAGTTGGAGCGACACGGAGCCACTCGAGCCGCGCGGCTCGGGGAAGGCGTCGCGACAGCAGCGACGGCAACCCGCCGTCAAGAGTTGCGAGTCAGGAGACCTACCTGCGATGCGACAGCCAGTACTTCCGCGGGATACGGAGGCCTGTGTCAATGCCCATTCAGCTCCCTACCCGACGGTCTGGCGACATTGCACGCGACCGGGCGAGGGATGCGACACCACGAATCGATCGCTGAGGTTCCTGCGGATTCGGACGCTCGCGGCTGGACGCTCGCCGTCAGCGGTCATCGCCGATCAGGAGTCCGGTTCCGGTTGGAGTGGACTCTACAGGGCGGAAGCGCGGCACGCGGCCAGCATTCCGCTACCTCTGGCCGTCGGGTATGGGGGCACCTGAGGTGACCCCGAGGACTCCAGGGAACAAGAGTCGGTCTGCGGCTCCATCCTCGCTCGTTTGGCTTTGCATCGGCATCGTCTTGGCAGCGGCGGCGATCGCTTGGATCGGCGACGGCAACGGACTCTTCCTCCTCAGCGACACTCCGAGTCCGGCCGCTGCGAACTCCGGCGGGAGCAGTGGATTCCCGCTCACGCGACGGGATGCGCTCGGTTACGAAGTGACCCTGCTCCGACCGCCGATGTCCATCGCGTCGCAAGCGCTCACGGCCGACCATCTCCTGTTCGCCGTCGTTCCGCCCGGTCGAATCGTCGGCGTCAGTCCCTATGCAAGCCAGCCGCACTACAGCAACGTCCGCGGGGATGTCCTCGCCATGGGCCTCCCGGCCGTGGTCGATCCGGAATCCGTGCTTGCCATCCGCCCGGACCTGCTCCTTTCGTCCCATATCGCGAATCCCGACTATCTCCGCCTGATTCGGGCGAGCGGAACGCCGGTCTATGCCATGCAGACGACCTTTGCAACCTTGGACGAGATTCCGGCGGCATTGCGACTGGTCGGAGAACTTACCGGGGAGCGGGAATCCGCCGAGCGAGCGGCTGGCGAATTCGCCGCGGCTCTCGACAAGTTCAGTAACGGCATTCCCGAGCGTGCCCGAAACCAACGCGTACTCGGTTTCTCGAGCTACCGCACCGCTTACGGCTCCGGATCGCTCTTCGATGACATCGTCAATTCGCTCGGAGCCGTCAACGCCGCCGCAGACCATGGCTTGGGGCCGTGGGGCAATATCGGTCCGGAACAGATCGTCACGTGGAATCCCGACTGGATCGTGACCAGCACGGGCGGGCGAACCGCAGAGGGCGCGCGGGCGGCGCTGGCAGCCGACGACGCGGTCGCTCTCACCACGGCCGGAAAGCTCGGCCAGTTCGTGATCGTCGAGGATCGCTATTTCATGTCGATGTCCCAACACGTGCTGGAGTTGGTGCGCGCCGTGGCCGACGCGCTCCGCGCCGGGCCGGATTCGAATCGCTAGGAAAGCGTCGTAACCAAGATGCGCACACGTGCCCTCCCCGCTTCGTTCTTCGCTTGCTCGGCGGCACTGCTGGCGGTCGCGGCTGTGCTCGGCCTGGCCATCGGCACGACGCCGCTCTCGTGGACCACCGTGCTCGGGGTCCTCGCGACGAGGATTTTCCCCATCGTGGACGGATTCGGCGAAACCGAGGAGTTCATTGTTTGGTCCGTCAGGCTCCCGCGCGTCTTGGTCGGAATGCTGTCGGGCGGCTCGTTGGCCTTGGCCGGGGCGGCGATGCAAGGTCTGTTCCGCAACCCCTTGGCAGACCCCGGGGTGATCGGCACCAGCGCGGCGGCGGCATGCGGCGCGGTAGCGGTTTTCGTCACGGGACTTGCCGCCCACTCGGCTCTCTGGCTTCCGCTGGCGAGTTTCGTCGGGGCGTTCGGAGCGGCGCTGTTGGTGTACTCGCTGGCGACGCGCGGCGGGGTGACTCCGGTCGCCACGCTCGTCTTGGCGGGGATCGCCTGCGGCTCGTTCTTCAGCGCGACGACCTCCCTGCTGATCTCGATTAGCTTCGTGGACTGGCAAGTGGCGGCGGAGGTCATGTTCTGGCTGATGGGCGGTCTCGACAGTCGGGCGTGGGTCCATGTCTGGATCGCGCTGCCCTTCACGCTTGCGGCCTGCGGGTTGCTGCTGGCGTGCTCCCGAGACCTCGATCTCCTATCGCTGGGCGAGGAGTCGGCGCAGTCCTTGGGCCTGGACGTGGAGCGGACGAAACAGCTCGTGCTGCTGGGGGCCTCGCTCGCGACCGCGGCGTCGGTCGCGGTCAGCGGCATCCTCGCCTTTGTCGGCTTGGTCGTGCCGCACATCGTGCGGCTCATCCTCGGGCCGGCCCATCGGCTCGTCCTCCCCGCGTCGATGCTCGCCGGCGCCGGCTTCCTCGTCGCCTGCGACATCCTCGCGCGGGTCATCCATCCGCCCGGCGAGGTGCGCTTGGGAATCATCACGGCGGCGTTCGGCGCTCCGTTCTTCCTGTGGCTGCTGCGCGCGAGGCGCAACGAGCTGGGAGCCGCGTAGGATGCTCCAAGCGATTCAGGCGGGATACGCGGTCGGGGACAAGTGGCTGGTACGCGATCTCGACATGGCAGTGCGACCCGGCCAGGTGACGGCCGTAGTCGGCCCGAACGGCGCCGGCAAATCCACCGCCATGCGGCTTCTGGCCGGGCTTCTCCGGCCTTCCGCAGGGAGCGTCCTCGTGAACGGCGAGCCCGTCGAAGCCCAGCAACGCCCTGCGCTGGCGCGCCAAGTCTCTTACGTGCCGGCGGACCTGCCGGGCCGCGCCGCGTTCACAGCGCGCGAATGCGTGTCGATGGGCCGGTATTGCCACCGAGGACGGTTCCAGCCGGAACGGGATGCCGACCGCGCCGCCGTGACGGCGGCATTGGAAGCCACGGACTGCGGGCATCTCTCAAATCGATTCCTGCACGAACTGTCCACAGGCGAGTCCCGAAGGGTTGCGCTGGCGCGGGGCCTTGCGACCGAGGCGCGGCACCTCTTGCTCGACGAACCGACCGCCAGCCTCGATATCGAGCACTCCCTGGCGCTGCTGGAGCTGATCCAGCGGATCGCCGCAACGGGGCGCTCCGTGTTGGTCGCGCTGCACGATCTGAACAGTGCGCTATCCGCAACGCATTACGCATACCTGCTTGATCGGGGAGCCGTCCATGCAGCGGGCAAGCCCAGCGAAGTCCTGACCGCGAGCACGATCCGAGAAGTGTTTTCCGTCGATGCCGAAATGCTCGGAAGCGGTCACCGAGGGGTGTTTCGATTCGCAACCAAGGCCGTCCGCGATGCTGGCGCGACGCAGTCGAGCGAGTCGGGCCCGTCCCTGCCGAGGTCGTGAACCCGATCATCGAGCGCGCACGCCTCGCAAGTCCACCGTCGCTTCATCGCGTTCAAGCTCGCACTCAGCTGCGCGGATGGTGCTTGTCGTAAATCGCCCGCATCCTAGTGCGCAGGACGTGAGTGTAGATCTGCGTGGTCGAGATGTCGGCGTGACCGAGCATGAGCTGCAAGCTGCGCAGGTCCGCCCCGCGCTCGAGCAGGTGCGTCGCGAAGCTGTGCCGCAGGACGTGCGGCGTGATGGTCTTGCTGATACCCGCCACGAGACCGTGCTTCTTCAGCAGCTTCCAGAACGCCTGGCGCGACATCGACCCGCCCCGGGCGGTCACGAACAGGTACGGCGATTTCTTTTGCTTGAGGATGGTCGGCCGAAACCGCGTCATGTAGTCCTCGATCGCCTCCAGTGCAGACGTGCCCACGGGAACCAAGCGCGTCTTGTCTCCCTTGCCGACCGTGCGGATCAAGCCCATCTTCGTGTCAAGCTCGGACAGTCGCACGGAAACCAGCTCGGAGACCCGCAGGCCGGTCGCGTAGAGCAGCTGCAGCATGGCGAAGTCGCGATTGCCAAGCGCCTTCTCGGTGTCCGGGACATCCAGCAGCTGATCCACCTCGCCAAGGGTCAGGTACTTGGGCAGCGTCTTCCACTGGCCGGGAGACCGCAGGTTGACCGTCGGATCCTCGTGCAGCCTGTCCTGATCGAGCAGGTATCGATACACCCCGCGCACGCTGCTGACGTACCGACCCACCGACCGCGCGCCCAGGCCGCGTTCGAACAGGGAGTCGACGAAGTCGCCTAGATCGGAACCGCGCGCGCCCGCGATGTCGAGCTGGCGCTTCGAGAGGAACTGCGCCAGGCACGTCAGATCCGTGCGATACGCGGCCAAGCTGTTCGCCGAGAGACCCTTCTCGACGCTGGAGAACGCGAGGAATTCCTGCAGCGAGGGATCCGTGGCACCCATAAGACCATCATGGCAAACGGTTTGCGTGCGTCGACCAGTCTTGACAGCGGGCGGCGTGCATATTACGATCAAGTTTACGGCGAAACGTTCCGGAAAATCTTGGCGGCATCCACCACAAAAAAAATGGTCTACGTGCGACGCTTCGGGCAGGACTCGCTCGAGGGCTACGTAGATCCGCAGCAATTGCACCGCAGGGACGGCATCGAAGTCCTCAGTGAATCCGCCGAATCCGAGTTCGTCCCGTTCGAAGGGATCCGTGCAGTCTACTTCATTCGCAAATTCGGCCAAGCCGCCGACGGCAAGCAGCGCAAGGTCTTCTCCACGCGGCCGAAGCTGGGCGGGCTCTGGGTGCGGCTCCAATTCGTCGACGGGGAGGAACTGGAAGGCGTGATCCCCAACGACCTCCGCATCATGGGCCGGAACGGCGTGATGCTAACGCCCCCGGACTCCAAGGGCAACGCGCATAGCGTGTTCGTTCCCGGCCCTGCGCTGGAACGGTTTGTGGTGATGGGAGTGATAGGCAAGCCTACGTTTCGTCGTACGCGCGCCAAGTCCGCCGAAGACGGCACTCCGCAAATGCCGCTGTTCCCGTCGTAGGCGGTTCGCGCCATCGGTACAATCAATCGCTTGGGAGTCGCCGGTCCGACCTTGGATATCGGTTGCGGGCGCAACAAGCGCGTCGGCGCGATCGGCGTGGATCGCAACCCCGCCACCGCTGCGGACGTGCTCGCGGACATAGACCGTTCAGGCCTGCCGTTCCGGGAAGACTCGTTCGGCTGCGTGAGCCTCGTCCATGTCATCGAGCACGTGGAGAGCGTCATCGGGACGATGGAGGAAGCCCATCGCGTGCTGCGACCCGGCGGGCGGCTGATTCTGGAAACCCCGCATTACTCGGACGCAAGTTCCTTCGCGGATCCGACGCACCGCTGGCACTTGAACTCGTTCTCGTTCCGCTACTTCACCGAACCGGGCGGTTTCGACTACTACTCTCGCAGCCGATTCAAGCAGGTGCGCATCCAAGTGAAACTCCTGCGATTGTGGCGGCTGCTAGGATTCGAGATCGCCGTCAACCGATCCCGGGCTTTCCGCAAGTTCTGGGAGTACTACCTCTGTTTCGCGATCCGCGGCAAGGCGCTGATCTTCGAGTTCGAAGCCCTCAAGTGAGGGTATGGTATGCTCCGAGAAATGGACTTGGCCGAGGTTTACGAGGCGCTCGGCCAGGAGCGCGTAGCCGGTTCGATTCGCACGATCTCGATGGGGGCCTTGAAGACGTTCGGCGTCTACCAGTCCCTGAAGGTGGGTTCTCGCCTGCGGAAGCTGAACCGCTTGAACTTGCAGCGAGCCACAGGGAGGCTGTGGCAGCGGGTAGCCGACGGCGACACGGATCTCGGTCGGGATCTCTCGCAGGCCATCCTGGTCTCGAACATCCCGCTAGTCACCGAAGTGCTTGACTGCCTGAAGCTCGAGCACGACGGTAACGGGTTCTTTTCCAAGGACAGCGACCATGCGGACAAGCTCACTGAGGGCTGGGCGGAAAGGGTCTTCGCGCACTGCAAGGATCGCTTCGACCGAGATTTGGTTCTGCTCTACATCAATTATCTGGGATGGGAAACGAAAGCGCTTGACGATCCCTTCCTAGGAGAGGGTACCGACAGCGAGCCTTCCGCCGAGGAGGCATCCGCCGAGACGGAGCCTGCGACACCTGCCGAATAGGCGAGACCCTCGACATGCCGGCGAAACGCATAGGAATCCTGACCGGTGGCGGCGACGTACCGGGATTGAACTCGGTGATCAAGACTGCGGTGACCCGCAGCGACGAGTGCGGCATCGAAGTGCTCGGACTCCGGCGGGGCTGGAAGGCCTTGACCGACCTGGACCTCGCGAGCGGTACCGATCACGAGTACACGCTTCCTCTGAATCATCTCAACACGCGAACGGTCGATCGGACCGGCGGAACGTTCCTGCACACGACCCGGACGCGACCTTCGCACGTCAAGGTCCAAGATGTCCCCGAGCGCCTGCGGGCTCGCATCGGCGGCTTCGACGAGGTGTCACCGGGCGTGGTCGACATGACCCCCGTGGTGCTCGAGAACCTCGCACAGCTCGGGATCGATCACTTGATCGCGATCGGCGGAGACGACACGCTCAGCTATGCCCGAAGGTTGCACGACGAGGGCTTCCCCGTAGTCTGCGTCCCGAAAACGATGGACAACGACGTGCCGAATACCGAATACTGCATCGGATTCTCGACCGCCATAACTCGCGCCGTGGCCAACATCAGCCGCCAGCGCACGACGGTCGGATCGCACGAGCGGATCGGCATCTTCCGAGTGTTCGGACGGGATGCCGGCTTCACCGCTCTGTATACGGCGTTCGTGACGGGTATCCACTGCTGCATCCCGGAATACGTGTTCGACCTAGACAAGCTGCTCGCGCTGCTCAAGGAAGAGAAGGATGAGAACCCGAGCAACTACGCGCTGGTCGTCCTTTCCGAAGGCGCGAAGTGGGAAGGGCACACGGTCCAAGAGTACGGCGAGCCCGACGCGTACGGGCACCGGAAGAAGATGAGCGTGGGCGAATCGCTCAGCCAAGAGGTGAAGAGCCGCCTCGGCGAGGAAACCGTGGTGAGCGACCTGACCTACGACTTGCGCGGCGGCCCGCCGGACTTCATTGACCGCCTCGCCGCCATGACCTTCGCCTCGATGGCCGTGGAATGCATCGTTGCGGGCGGATCCGGACGCATGATAGCAATTCAAAACGGGTGCTACGTGGACGCGGAGATCCCGGGCCCTGGCGGGAAGTCCAGGGCCGTCGACGTAGAGTCCATGTACGATACGGAGCGCTACCTGCCGAAGTATTCGCGCAAGGCTGGGGCTCCGATCTTCCTCAATCAGATTCGCTAGCCTAGCGGTCATGATGACGCATTAGGCGCATCTCGGACCGGCATGACCCATGGACAAGTATCTGGATGACATCCTCCGATGCACGCGCATTCCCGATTGTCGCCTTTAGCTCCACTTCAAACGTCGGCCCTCGGTCACCGAGATTCCATCGTTACGGTAGTACTCCCCAAAATTCAGACGGAGTCTCGTACCCGATATTATTCTTGGAGGATGTCTCGAATGAATTACGTGCCGCTCGGACAACATCAACGTACCGTGCGCAGCATGACAATCTCACTATTCGAAAGAATTTAGTAGCAAACAATAGCGAAGCAAGCGTCATTCGCGTTCATCGATCTATCGAAGATCGCGCGTAACTTCAGCATCCATTGATGGCACAATATCAAATGCACATGCCGCAACATGAACCGATACTACGATCATGCCGCAGACAAGGAGTTTCCGAGCAACGTAGCCCATATCCGTCGACTGCGACTAGATAAAGAGTATGAGCACTGTTGTGGCAATCAGTCACTTCGCACAGAATACAGAGAACGGCAAATCTCGACTCCTACAGCCAACTACGATAACCCTCGGGAAGCAAGTCACAGACGGTGATCGGGAGATGCCCCCGCGCAATTGCTAGGGTAACCTCACCGTACAGGTGTCGGTTCGCGCGATTCGCCAGCAGCAACCTCATCTGTCGCATTAGTAGATCCACCCGGCTAGGCGGCACCACATCGTGTGGGCGCAGTGATCGAAATATAGAAGCAACAAGTACAGGTTCATAAAACCGTCTACCGATGTAAAACTCGGGATCCAACACCTTGGCAACCGGCGACTGAAAGACTTCATCAAGCTTGGACTCACTCCACAAGCCATCGCTTCCCTTCCGACTTGAGCGGAGTGACTGGATGGTTGCTGCTACTGAGATTGCCAAGTCCGCCCCCTGCACTTCCCCGAATATCGAATTTGAGCCTAGTCTCCAGTATTGTGCGCGTTGACGTGCGTCACTGCCAACCCACGGAATGAATAGATCATCAGTAATGCCCTCACTGTGACCGAGAACTTCGACACGCTCGTGAACAAGGAGAGGCTCTCGAACATCTGGCAATGAGTTCTCGAGAATTTCAACCTCCTTACACCACGGACACTCTGCCTGATCCCAACAAGGGAGAAACAATTGCTCCACGCTGAACAATCGTGAATCATTCGGAGAATGATCAAATACGTCTCGCAGGCCTTGCCCTGCTTTCGCGCTTGCCGGGCGGAAGACACCCACTAGGCAATACAGTTCACACTCACCTAGACCACGATTCCGGCGAAATTCGTTGAGTCTACCGCGATAGCCGAGCATGCGTGAGCCTGTAACGATTGCATCATCTACCAAGCACACCGTTCCCGCACTTAGGATTCTATAGCTGTCGCCTGTACTGAGGCATTGAAGCCTATCATCACTCTTGATGATGTGATCTATACCCAGTCGTTCAGCCACCATGTGTGCCAACTGCTCGGCTGAGTTATGATCAGGATGAATAATCAAATCAATGGACTTATTTTTCAACCGAAACAAACATTGCGCCAATCTACTCTTGAATTGATCAGATTCAAGCATCGGTGAAAGGTCAATATAAAATGCATGGTGGCGGCCGGTCGAATGAGTAGCATGAACTCGGAAAGCACCCATGCCTCGATAACGATTGACGAATTCAGCCGGCATCTTGGCATCAGATCGTGTGACTCGACTGAATCTTACATGCGCTGCTAAGCTTAGAAAATACGAATCTTCCTGTATTGGGATCACGGTTGATCCCGCCTTACACGCCTCACAATTTGAGGCACTGCTTCGCTCGAACGCCTGCTCCAACATAGTCAAGGATTCTACGGAAAAGACTGGCAGGCTTGGTGTACTTGCTATCGCGATACATCTAGGATCTAGGAAACCAACATCGGCCATTGCGGGTAGGAGACGATCCCTTGCTAGTCGGCCGGAACTATTGACTGAAATTATGACTGCTCCAGAATCTGCCTGAACTCGGCCAAATGTACTCCTTAGCCTGTCCGCTAGCAGATCCAATGACTCATCATAACTGCGCAAACACTGTACGATAACCGACTTTTTGTCGCCAAGATCAGTCGAATATTGTCCGATATGGTACGCGATTAACATCATTGACGAATGATCCACTAGAAATCGACTCTTGCCCAACAGTAACGGTGCCATCCAGAACGAGATACGGTCCAGCTCTTCGGTTGACCGAGCAGCAAATCCGGGACGCAGAAACGCTCGGTAGTGTTCTCCATTAGGGCCTTGATAGTGGCACCCCACGTGCGTCGGCAACTCAGTTCCTGGTCGCCGGACTACCTGCGCAATGTCTTGTTCGCGAATGATGTCAAGTGCAGCATTCGAGTTGACACCATCAATTTCCCTCCCTCGCACGTGCTCGATCACAGGTTTCTTGTACGCGTCGTCAGAATGGTAAACAAGATATAGGGGTCTGTCCTCCACTCTTGTTGCGATATCGTCTAATATGTCGTTTGAACTCCTAATATATCGTGCTGCTTGGGGGTGCAATCCGATGATCACAACGTCGCTTCGGATCACGTGCAAAGGACATTTGCGGCCGATGAAGGCGTCAAGATTCTCAGGATATTGGTGACGCGGATAGGGAAGCCACATCGCGGTTCGGACGCTAGGAGCATCCGGAAAAGATGGCGTCTCAGTGGATTCCATCTGCCATTGCGGCGTGAGGGGATCTACAATATAGAATCGCATTTTTCTTCAGATTTCCTTACCGAATCACGAACGGTCTCGAGGTTGAACTGGAAAGATCAATGATACCGCTGTACCTGCCAACAGGGGGAGTGGGGTTGAGTTGACCTCCGGCTCGAAGGCACTAGGCGGTGCTTTGGAAAAATCGTACTCCTCCCTGGAACCGTCTGTCCGTACATACGTGCGCAAGCATTTGAGCCTGCCAGTACGGACGATAACAAGGCCAGACAGGCGCGAGCATGCTCTGAGCATCTTTCGAAATCCTTGTCCAGCCCCTGGGGATGTCCAACTTTTGCTCGTCCTGTGGGGAAGCAACGCACTTTCTACGGTTGTCCGCTCGGTCTCAAAGCTGCCTCTGTAGATGTCAAAGCTTCCTGCCATCCGCGCTGCGATACCCACACCTCCGTCAGCGATCGTGATTTCAGCTAGGCGTCCACCACTTCGTCCCCATCTATCGCCTAAGTCAGACGCAGCGGTGATTGAGTCGAGATATCGCCCAAAGCAGTCTTCAAATCCCGGAGCGACTGTCGCTATATCGAATCCCTTATTGCCAAGATCGATACGTCTGAAGCGGATAAAACGCAATGCTTGAATCTTCTTGTTGTCGAAATCAAGGCGTCCATGATCCCAAGTGTTTTCTGCCGCCTCAAACGCGAAGTCCTTTAGCTGATTGAACCATCGAGTAACTGCTGGATTCTCGCCCCATCTTACGCCAATTGGCTCAAGCAATTGATTCAACCTGTTGTTGAAGAATGCTTCACGATCCATTGCCGATTTTCGTGGATCTTCGGTCCTCTTCGGGTCTGGCGGTACGACCAGTGCTGATTCGGAGCCTGAGCCGTACACGTATCGCCTCCCGGCAAGCGCCTCTCGTTGGAGCAGTGGGATGTTCTGGTGTGCGCTATCGAACTTGCAGAGTTGACCGATCACTATGCCTGCTACGTTTCCGGCCAATCGGCGCTCTGTGGGCGTAAGCCAGCAGACTGGTTGCGATGGGTCAAAGTCTGCAAACGCGTCGTAAGTGCGCTGGTCGACGAATGTGCTCCGGGGGACGTCAACTCTTGTCTCAATGTTTCTACGATGCAGCAGGCAGAGAGCACCTTGCAAGCGTGCATCCGCGAATGGACCGATGCGCTCCCACTTACCGAGTCTCAGGGTTACCTGCTCCGTACCGGAAGGGATTCCATTTACCCAGTCCTCGATGGCTGGTGCCGTCAAGACGCGTGGTAGCGTCCAGTGTTCGGGATGATCACTCTGGGCTCCGGGCATCGGGCGACCTCAATCCCGCAGCAAGCATGGGGCCGAGCAACAGCATGACCGACCCGAGCCTCGCAGGTGCATCGAGACATGGCCCGTCGACTTAGGAATGGCCATGCTTCGTGGTGGCTAGTATAGCAGGCGGAGGGTCGCGAGGGGTGACTCGACGCAAGGCTCGTCTCTCGGTTCGTTCTGGCTTGCGAGTACCGAATGCAAATTGTCCTCGGGCAGTTTCACGTGCGGAGCGAAGAGTCGTGGCGGAGCAGTCACCGAGCAGCCCATTCCCCGTGCATGTCAACAGGTGCTTGGACAGGTGATGGACTACGCTCTCAGGCACTCAGGAATTGCTGAGGCTCGAATCCGAGTAGATGGATCGTGGTGCCCAAACCCCAAGATAACCAGCGGCCCCAACCCGACGCTTGTGAATGACGTGCCGAAATCGGACCGCTTCGCTGCTGCCTTGAACCCAAGTAGCGCTCCCGGGGGCGCTTCAGGCGATTCGGGACACACGCTCGCCAGCCCAACCCGTGGCGGGCGGCAGCGGTTCCCCGCGCGAGTTGGCAAACGCCGTGGATTCTACCCAGGAGGAGAGCCCCGACTGTACGACGGGTGGCACCCGTTGTAACGTTCGTGAAAGGTCCGGACGCAGACTGGGGCGGGACTCAATTCCGATCCCCACCCCCGTCTACCCTAGTCAGCAGCAGGCAGGTCGGGTTCGGACACTCCGCGGAGCGACCCAGTCTGGCTATGCAAGCCAGCCGGACGCGACACCCTCGCCAATGTCTGCACCAGCAGATCCATGGTGATTGGGCGGTGGACACCCAGGCACCCAAACGCATGGCGTCAAGGCTCACCCGCAGTCCAGACGGACGCCGGTCAGGCCCACGTGAGGGCGCGCTGCCGGAAGATCCAGACATACCCGGCAATCAGGATCGCCAAGAACACCAGCATCTCGATAAGGCCGAACAACCCGAGCACGTCGTACTGAATCGCCCACGGGAGCAGGAAGATCGTCTCGACATCGAAGATGACGAAGAGGATCGCTACTAGGTAGAAGCGAATCGAGTACCGCCCGCGCGTGTCGTCTTCCGGCTCGATGCCGCACTCGTAGGGCTCGAGCTTCACCTTGCCCGGTGCGCTCGGTCGCACCAGCTTGGCCGCGATGAGCGTGACGACAGGGAACGCCGCCGCGATCACGATGAAGATCAAGATGGGGATGTACCCGCGCGGCATGAATCCCGATTATACACCGCGGCAGACACGCAATGGCAACGCCCACCAGCCCTCACCTGCGTCCAAGTCTCCCGTCTGAGCCGCACTACTCGGCGAAGTCCTCGTCGTCGACTTCGTCGAGCCTGTCACTCGGGGGCCCGATGTGGATGTGCGGGCCAGTGGACTGCCCGGGAATCGCAGTGCGGAATTCGATGTACGGAATGCCAAAGCTCTCCAGCATGTACGTGAGGAACATCCCTTCTTCCGAATCCGGGTGCAGTGCCACATCAATGCGTCCTGTGTGATCCAAGCCCATCGCACGATGCATCGCTGTGCTGCCTTCGGCACTCACTGGCGGGCTGACCCCGAACGTCATCTGGTAGACCTCGTCAATCTCTGTCAGCAGCTCCTGTTCAAAGTCGTTGAATCCGAAAAACCTGTAGACATCGTCTTCGTCGCCTTCAAGTTCCTCCAAGTAGGTCTCGGCTGCCTCCATGCGCTCCATCTGGCGCACGAGGTCTGCTCGAGTGTTGGCAAGCTCCGACTGGCGCTCCGCGTCCTGCAGCGCATCCTTTGCTTCCTGCAAGAGCTTGGCTGGAACCGCTCCCGCTTCGACTTGCGCCAGTCGGAGGTTGAAGCGCTCGCGCGCGATGCGCTCGAGACCCCGTGCGGCATCGAGCATCGTCCTGATCTCGCTCTCCTCGAGCGTGTCGCTCAAGAGGGTGCGACGCAACGTCTCGCGGTAGGCGCGCGCCAAGGCATTGGTCTCGGCCTCCGCCAAGGCCCTCCTAGGCAGGGCGCCGGCGCGAACAAGATCTCGAACCCGCTCTACCTCGGCGTCGATTTGGGCAGACCCAACGCCAAGCGACCCGCAGCAAATCGTCAATGCGAAGAGCCAACTGCGAATCCTCATATAGCTTCATTCTATCTGCGGCAGGAGCCACCACTCCGCTCGGCCCATCACGGACAACTAAGAGCGTTGCGCATGGGCAACGTTCCCCGGGCCGAAGCACCTTGCCGAATTCCTGCGGCTGGCGCAGCTTCATCGGCATCCGCCTTCCGCCCCGTTACGGATCATGGCACGGGGATTCGTGTGCTCTTGCCGCCGTGAACGGATGGTTCGGCGCACCATTGCTCCCGCAGGAGATCGAGCTCTACCTCGAGGTTCGGATCAAGCTGCAGCACGCTCGCGGATCCAAAGAACAGGGCCCTGTCGAGCACTAAACGCGTCTCGTCACGGTACGCCTCGTTCGCAGGCAGGAAGGACCGCTCCTCAACCTCGTCGAATATCTCGCGACAGCGATCCAGTTGCTCGTCCGTCAACGTGCGGGGGTCAAGCACGGGCAGTTCCGGTAGCTTGGTTACGGTGACACACGCCCGGCCCTCTTGCTGCCTCGTTCCGTGCCACCAAAACGAGATCAGGCCCAGCGTCGAATTGGACCAGAGCAGCAGGGGCAGCTCGTAGCGCTGTTCGTGGGGAATCACGTTGGGCCACGCCCTTCCGCCCAAGCACGGCTCCGGTGTCAGACACATGCCGAGGCTTTGCGAGTTCAGCCGAAAGTCCCTGTTCGAGTGCAGGCGGGAGGCCGCGCGAGTCCAGCGCTCGGACGCTCGCGCCCCGTCCCCCTCACGCGGTTCCCCGCACCGGTCGGGACGCACCACGAACCTTCGCTCGCGATTCGTGGAATGAGCCCAGAGAATCGGGTAGGTCGGCACTTCGCCGGCGCGAATGGGACGGACCTCGAACGGGCCTTGCGGAGGGCCTGTCTTTTCGCGGTCCGTAGGACCGCCGCTGATATCCCTGTCGACGAGGCCGCGCTCCGCCACCGTGCGTAGCGAGACGACCGGCAAGCGGATCGACCGCGACTGTCGCGGCAAGTGCAGCTTGCCCGCTACGAGCGCGCGAGCCGCCTCGATGACGCTAGTGGACTGGGTGCCTGCCGCGCCCGCGTCGCGAATGTCACCGATGACGGCGCGCTGCGTCGAGTTCCTCGCTGCCACGGCCGCTTCAAGCAAGGTGGCAGGCCTTGCGGCGAGGTTGGAGTATGTCGTCCGCGACGAACCGTCCTTGCGCTTCGTCGCCACCACAAGGCACTCCGCCATGCCCGTGTCCGCCGAGAACGCGCGCGCTTTCTCCCCAGTCGTCGCGATGGACGTGACGTGAATGTCGCCGTAGCACTCTGCGAGCGTCTGGCGAGCCCCCTTCCACGCGTTGCCGCGGACGAAGGCGAACGGGAGCACCGCAGCAAGCACACCGCCCTCCTTCAACTTGCGGTGTCCCAAGTCCATGAAGTTCGACGCGAGACCGGCATGGCCGCTGCCGAACGAGCCGCCAGCCTTCTTGAGCTTGCCCTGCATCGCCGCTTGCTCGTCGTGCGACGTCTTGAAGCCTGCGAACGACGGCACCGGTATGTCAGCATGGTGCGCTTCGTGGTTCGTGGGTCGCGTGAAGGGCGGGTTCATGATGACCAAGTCGCAAGACCCGTCCTTGATCGAGATGGAGTGCTGGCTTCCGCTCTCCGCTTCTCGGCCGCCGAGGGACTCGCCGGTGGCGAACAACGAGAAGGAATGATCGGAATCGAGGAAATCCAGTGCGCCGATGTGGGTTCGGCCACCGTCGATGCCGTACGGCGCGGTGTGAATTTGCGACTCTCCGTAGACCAGCGAGGGGTGCGTGCTGGAGAGCATCGAGCAGGTCAGATGGGTCGCCGCGGGCATGATGTCCATGCCGATGAGGACACGCTCCATCATGGCTTTATGCAGTCGCTTGTCATTGCCGCCGGCCCGGCGGAAACGCCGGTAGACAGCCCGTTGCGTGGCAGAGAGCAGGGCCCCGGTGCCGCAGGCGAAATCGGCGATGCGCAAGTTCTCGATGGCGGCTCTGTCCTTCCAGTTCACCCCGAGCCGGTTGACCGCCAGTTCCGCGAGCAAGCACGCGGACTCGGGCAAGGTGTAGAAAGTAGCGAGGAACTTGCGGTCCGAGATCAGCGTCTGGAACATCCGACCCGTCAAGTCGTGATAGGTCGTAGCGCCGAGCTTCGTCAACTCGGGGATGGCTTCGACGACGAGGTCCATGACCCACGCCGCGGCTGTAAGCGGCACTTGGTCCATTACGTCCCGGGCGATGCCAAAGATCGGATAGTAGTTCACTTTGAGGATTTCTTCCCAAGCCCTCAGAATCACGAAAATGTTGGTCGGCGTCTGGCGAGGAACAGCGGGGACCTGCCCGCGGTGTTCGATAGCCGCATGGAACACGAAGGCCGAGACGCAGATGGCAGCGGCCATGCGCTCCGTCTGCTCGCCGAGTTCTTGGTGCAGGATCCCGGCGATTCTCTCCAAAGCGGTATCGCCAGCGCGCTCGGCCAACCGGTACGCCGCCTGACTTACGACCCGTTCCAGAATCTCCGTTCCGAGCGCCAGCTGCCGTTCCGACAGGGACAAGTACTCGATGGCGTCCGCGAGGTCGTCCATGTCCCCATCCAGCCACTCCTGATCGACGGGCCAGCGCCGGCCGGTCCCGCTAGGATCCAAGGAATAGGTGGCGTAGCGGAATGAAGCACGTTCGATGGCTTCGAGGCTGCCGGTTCTCAGTCCCTCCGGCAAGATGACTGCCAAGACACCTTCGATCCCCGTGCCTCCGCTCTTCGAGATCGTTCCCAACCTCGCGATCGCGTCTCGCTCGACTGTCCTGGCAGGGGCGAACTCAGTCTCTACGACGACTGGCTGTCGGTAGGGCGGCGCCACGAGTATGTCGGGCTTCATGCCAGCCCCCGCTCCCGCTTCGGGCGTGGCTTGATGAATTACCTGGGTCCGCTCGGCATGGACCGTATCGTCATTCCAGTCGGGGTTCCGTCGTTGCAGCGCGCGAGCCAATACACCGTTCGCCTGCGTTTCTGTGTTGCGCGGTCCCTTCATGCTGTCAATGTCCTCGCGCACGGCGCCTCGCGGACTCCGGCACGGCGCTCCCTCGCTTGCGGAATGTGCATTGCCTGAACCTGCTTCCGTTCCAAGACGAGGTGCAACCGATCCTTACGGTGGGCATGACCATGCAATCAGTTCCCCTGCAATTCTCGAGTCCAGTTGGGAAATCGGAATGTTGCAATCCAGCACTGACCTTCGCACATACGCCAAACACCTTGAACGCGTGCAGATTGCCTAAACCGTTCCCAGACTGCCAGCCCGCCGTAGTGCAGTCGCTCCGGATCCCTAATCTTCGTGTCGGTTCTCCTCGCTTCTCCCAACAATTTCATTGTCCCACGATTCACAGGCCCGCTGCTAGCGGTGCCGTTGGCACCTGCACGGACGGCACGGACGCGGAAGAACCGACTCCAAGCCTCGCAGGACGCAAATGCCTGAACGGCTCGGGACGCTTGGAGTGGGTTCATCCGGTGAGTTGGTGTCACCTCTCGATGACGTGCCCCGCGCCCGCATAGAATGGTAGCGGACAGTCCGATCCACGAGGTCGGCAGGCCCGCATGGAAGACTGGGTAATCGCCGTACAGGCCGCTCTTGATCGCAAGGCCATCGATCCCGCGGTGCTCGACATCGGCAAGGTCAGCGCATTCACCGAGCAATTCGTGATCTGCCACGGCACCAACTCGCGGCAAGTCCAAGCCATCGCCGACGCTGTCCAAGAGGACCTTCGAACCGAGGGGCGCCGGCCACTGCATGTCGAGGGCTACACGCAGGCGGACTGGATCCTGCTCGACTACGGCGACTTCGTCGTCCACGTCTTCGCCAAGGACAAGCGCTATTTCTACGACTTGGAGCGACTCTGGAGAAAAGCGCCCAAGCTGCCGATCCCGGTAGCGGCTTGAGAGAGTAGCGGCCCGCGGGCAGGGATCGGTATGCGTCGGATTCGTGCGCCGATGGCCAACGATTCCCCAGTGGTTGCGCGACGGTTGGACTTCACCCCTGAGGCCCTATTTTCTCGGAAGACGGTCTCGTAGCGATTGCCCGCGCGCGAAATGGCTCTTGGCGGCGTCCACCGGCAGGGCGGAACGCAGCGCTTCCATCTCGCGGATGAACTCTCCAAGCGCTTCGTCGATCGCCTCTCGGTTCGTTTCCAAGATGCCCGCCCAGACTTCGTGCGGACTCGCGGCCAGTCTGGTCATGTCGCGCAGTCCGTCACCCGCGACCCCAAGATCGGACGAAGCCGGCAAGTGCTCCGCCAAGGTTCCGGCAAGTGCCGTCGAGACTAGCTGCGGCATGTGCGAAGTCCATGCGACAGTCCTGTCGTGCTCGGCGGCGCTCATTACATTGACGTGGCAACCTAACTCTTCGAGCCAGCCGCGAAACTCGTCCGCGACCGGCGACTCCGGCATGGAGGAACCTGTCGGCACCAAAGCATACGTGGCCGCGGAGAAAAGATCGGCGTCGGCGATTTCCACGCCGCGACCCTCCTTGCCAGCCATCGGGTGTCCACCGAGGAAATCGGCGCCGCCTCGGAACAATCCGCTTGCGCGATCCACGATGGCCTGCTTGGTGCTGCCGGCGTCGGTGACCAAGGCGTGGTCGGGCACCAAGTCCCGCACGGTCTCGAGCTGGGCGAGGATCCGCAGGACGGGCTGGGCCATGTACACCAGATCGGAGTGCGGCAGCGCCTCTTCCAAGGATCGGGCCTCGTCAATCACACCAAGCTCGAGGGCGCGAGATAGCGTGGCAGGCGAACTCACCCCGAGCATCCGCCCAAGAAAGCCGACCCTGCGCAACGCCAAGGCAAACGAGCCACCGATCAGGCCGACGCCGACGATGGTAACGGTCTCGATCGCGCGCACTGAGATCAGTCGTCCCGGTTCTGCATCGCCCGCATTTCCTGCATGACCGCTCGATAGATGCGGTTGAGGGCTTCGTCAGACAGCGGCCCGTGATTCGAGCCATCTACATTGTCCAAAACGGCGCGCTCGCGATTCGGTTCGTAAACGGGCACGCCTTGCGCGCGCTTGAGGGGCGCCAGGCCGAGCACGATCCGGGCGCGCCGGTTCAACAGATCGATGATCTGCCGGTCAACGACGTCGATTTCCTTCCGCCACTCTCCTAGATCCTTCATCATTGCCCCGCCATCGCCGCGACCGAAGGTTGCGGCAGTTGTAGTCCGCCCTTGAGTTCGGCGGCGAGTCGTTCCAAGCTGTCTTCCAAGTCGCCAGCGCTTCCCCGTTGCTCGATCAAGCGCATGAACGCGCTGCCTACGACGGCCGCTTCCGCATGCGGGGCGATCTCCCGCATGTGCTCTCGCTTCGAGAGACCGAAGCCCAAGGCTAGCGGTAGGTCGGTGGCGGCGCGCGTTCGTTCCAGCAAGGGGATCGCTTGGTTGGAGATGCTGCCGCTCACGCCGGTGACACCAGCCCGCGAGACTAGGTAGACGAATCCGCTGCAGTGGCTCGCGATCCGTGCGATCCGCTCGGACGGGGTCGTTTGCGTGACTAGGAAGATGCAATCGAGGCCGTGCTGCCGCATCCGGGTCACGTAGGCACCAGCCTCTTCAATGTTGAGATCCGTCATCAGAGCGCCATCGGCGCCGACGCGCGCTGCGTCCTCCGCGAAGCGCTCGAATCCGTAGCGCAGGATCGGATTCAAGTAGCTGAAGACCACTACCGGAATCTCCGACTGGTCTCTGAGCTCGCGCACGAGTTCCAAGACGTTCCGGACGGTCGTGCCCGCCTTGAGAGCCCTCTCGCTTGCCCGCTGAATGACCGGGCCATCGGCGATCGGGTCCGAGAACGGAATTCCGAGCTCGATGAGGTCCACTCCGCCGCGCTCCAAGGCGCGGATCAGACCGACCGTCCGATCCGGTGCGGGATCCCCGGCCGTAACGTAGGCGATCAAGCCGCGAGTGCGTTCCGACCGGAGCCGAGCGAACGCACGTGCGATGCGCGCCGGGGGCGGAGCGGACACCAAGGAAGGACTGAGACCCTCGGCAAGCACAGGGATTCCCATTGTACAAAGCGCGAATCCGCGCGGTTCGCGATTCCGGGAGATCCGCTGGCGAACGCGGTGGTCGAATCCACCATAGACGGCTGAACCCAAATGCACGCATCGCCACTCGGCGCTCCCCGCAAGCGGGAGGTGTCGGGCGGGATTGGCAAGTCGCTGGGAAAGCTAACCTAGCGTTCGCGAAGACCTCGGGAACAGCCTCCGACAGCGGCGGATACCGCCCGGTGGCCGTCCGGTTATCGTTCGACCGCCTGAATGGCCGGAATCCTCCAAGTTCCAATCCAGATTTCAGAAAGATATTGAAACACAACCAGCCGATTATGGTATACCCTAGAGTAGATCATGAAAGTTGGCGAGGTAAATGTATCGAGATTCGTCATCCCGCTACCGCATCCGATGTGCGACTCCATGCACGGAAAGATCGACTCGTTCACCTTGGTCACGGTGCGCATCCGGACTCGCGACGGCCAGGAGGGTGTCGGCTTTACCTACACGGTGGGCACGGCTGGTGGTGCCGCGATCGCTTCGCTCATTTCCGAAGACCTCGCACCGATCCTCATCGGCCGGGATCCGCGCTGCATCACCTCTCTCTGGGAGGAGATGTGGGCAGGCACGCTCTATGTCGGACGCGGGGGTTCGGCGAGCTTTGCCATTTCGGCCGTGGATATCGCCCTATGGGATCTGAAGGCGAGAAACTTGGACGAGCCCTTGTGGCGGCTGCTCGGCGGTGGCGACCCCCGAGTCCAAGCGTACGCCAGCGGCATCGACTTGAACCTGACGCTGGACGAACTGGAGGATCAGGTCCGGCGCAACCTCGCGCAGGGCTTCAAGGCGATCAAGATGAAGGTCGGCAAGCAGCGCCTGAGCGAAGACATCATGCGCGTGGCGGCCATCCGGGAGTTGCTCGGGCCCGAGAGACCGCTGATGGTGGATGCGAACACCAAGTGGGGCGTCGAGGAGTCCATCCGCGCCTCCCGGGCGCTGGCGGAATACGATGTCTACTGGCTCGAGGAACCCACGGTTCCCAGCGACGTCAGAGGCCATGCCCGTATCCAAACGGAGGGTGCCTTGCCGATCGCCTTGGGCGAGAACCTCCGCACGTTGCGGGAGTTCGAGGCGATGATCTCGGCTGGTTCCGTGGCCTTCCCCGAACCGGACGCGACGAATTGCGGAGGCGTGACGGGATGGTTGAAGGTGGCTCATCTGGCCGAGGCCCGCAACCTGCCGGTCACCTCGCACGGTGCGCAGGATCTGCACGTAAGCCTGCTTGCAGCGGTGCCCAACGCTTCGTTCTTGGAGATCCACAGTTTCATGTTGGATAGCTACTTGGTCAATCGCCTGGAAGTTCTGGCGGGAAGGGCCGAAGCTTCCGAGCGACCGGGGCACGGCATGGATTTCCACTGGAAGGAACTGAAGCCCTACGCTGCGGAGTGAGACTCCCATCGAAAGCCGCCGCCGGGACCGGGCGAGAGGCTCTGGCGAGTGCTTGGCGGCTCGCACCCGGGCTGTCGCGTCCCTTCCTCTTGGCAATCTGCTGTGTCGCAACTTCGCCTACCTGGCTACCCGAGACTGCCGGCGCGCGCGCCCAGACGGCAACGTTGATTCGCGAGGCGCTGCTGATCGACGGCACCGGCCGGCCGGCGATGCCGAACGCGGGAATCCTGATCCGGAACGGTCGCATCGCGGACATCCGGCCGGCCGACCGGATGCAGGTTCCGCCCGGGGCGCGGGTGATCGAAGGTTCCGGCAAGACCGTGATTCCGGGAATCATCAACGCCGCCGGACTGGTGGGGGAAATCCAGAGCCCCGAGCAGGCCAACGAGCCCGATAGCCGCCCAGCGATCCTCGAGCAGCTGGCGACCTACGCGTCCTACGGCGTCACCACCACGACTTCGCCCGCACCCGCGAACGGCGAATTGAAGGCCGTTCGTGCCGCGATCGAGGCCGGCAACCTGCGCAGCGCGGCGCGCGTCGTCACTTCGCTGAGCACTGTTGTGCTGAGAGGTGCGGGGGATTCGCGCACATTCGCAACGGATCCCGCGGTCGTCATGGTGCGAGATGCGACAGAAGCTCGACGAATCGTCGACTCACTCGCCGACGAAGGAGCCGATTACATTCAGATCGGCGCGACCGGCCAAGGACGCGTCGACGCCAAGCTCGCCAAGAGCGTTATCCGACGGGCCCGCAGGCGAGGCTTGCGCGCAGTTGCGCGGGTCACTCGATTCGAGCGGGCCGACGCATGGGTACGGGCAGGCGCGGTGCTCGTGGCGGGCGGAGTGAACGACCGCGAGATTCCCGATCGCACAGCCAAGGCATGGCGCTCGGCGGGCGTTACGTATGCCGCCGCTCTCGCGCAGGCTTCTTCCAGCTTTGAGCACGGCGACAACGCGACATGGCTTGACGACCGCTACTTGCGGCGATCGCTGCGGCCGGGAATCACGGGCTTGCTGCGGGGGCCGGTGCGGACGCGACAGGCTCTCGACCCCGACCGCGCCCTCAAGGTTCACCGCTACGCAGTCGCCCAGCGCAACTTGCTCAGGCTAGCCTCTCGCGGCGTGCCGATCGCGTTGGCCAGCGGGTCGGGTCTGCCCGGAAGTTTCCCGGGCTACTGGGAGTACCGCGAGGCGGTGCTGATGCAGCGCGCCGGTCTTTCGCCGATGGAGGTGATCCGGGCGTTCTCGCAAGGCAGCGCACGAGCCCTCGGGATCGCAGCTGCACGCGGGACGCTCGAGGTCGGACACTCGGCGGACCTGATCATCCTCAACGCGAACCCGCTGGTCAACATCCACAACTTGCGCGAACTGCACGCGGTGTTGATCGGGGGCCAACTGGCGCAGTTCTGACGAACCAGCGTCGAACCAGAACACCCGCCTGCAGCGCGTGAATGCACATGCGTTCAAACCCCGAGGGATTCTGTACGCACTCGGTTCTGTACGGTGACTCGCCCGCGCTCACTCAATCACCGTCGACGGAACTCCCTACCCAGAAGGGGCTCGCCCATGCCATGCCTCCGTCCACCTGGCGAACCCGCACGTAGTAGTAGTCGCCTGGAGCGACATCGTCGCGGTCGGTATAGATGAACTCCTGATCGGTCGCGCCGGCGTCTGGGACAATCTGGACCGACAGCGCGTCGGTGTGCTCGAGTACCTTGTACTCGCGCCGGTTCACCGCCCCGCGCAAGTTACCCAGTTGGAACTCCTGACGGTTCGCAGGCAACCGTTGCGGCCTTCTCTCGTAGCCTCCAGATCCCGAGCGTTCCCGCGTCGCCTCCATGTCCACGATCACCCGGGAGCTTGCGCTCGCCCCGCGCAGCCGCAGGACGAAGGCGGTGTTGCGCCCGCGCGTATGCATCCTGAAATGAATCCTGCCCCCTTCCAGTCGCGCTGCATAGGTTTCCGGGTTAGCGAACCATGGCTCGTCGAAATCGACGATTTCGGCGCCTACGGCGCTGATGATTCCCTGCCATGGGCGGTCGCCGCGCGGTACGTAGCGCTCGGCATGCACTTCGGTCGAAGACTCGAAGCTCACTTGGATCCTCGCGTCACTGGAAACATCGGATTCCAAGTACCGTTTCGTGTAGACGACCTTGCCGTTCTTGATGATGTCGATCGCGTCGATCGGGGCAGTCCCGTGCGCGGAGCATCGAATGGTCCTGTGCGCCGCGTGATCTTGCTCGACGCCGATTCCACCACCGTTTAGAGTGGCGTCGAGGATGATCCGCTCGCCAGTCGTTGCGTAGGTGGCTCGGTCGCGTAACCCGTCGAAAATCGCGTCGCTCGTGTTCTCGGCAGCCAACACGGCCGCCAGTCCGCCGAGCTGGCGGTTGGTCCGGCCGCTGTATCCCGGATGGCCGACGTGGTTGTCCGAAGCTCCCACGAAGCCGACCCGGTAGCCGTTCGCCAGATACCTGTTGCCGAACCAGTCGAACGTGCCATGACCGGACTGGATTTCAACGAGTCTCTCGACGCCTCCGTCGCTGTTGGTCCAGTCTCCGGGTTGATGCGCGTGCGGGATCACCAGCACGTCGTCGGGATCGTTGCCCTCGCGCAATCCGGCATAGAGTTCGTCGAGGAGCGGAGCCCTCTGATTCGGTACCCGCGAACGGCCGGGGGTGTTGCGAAAGAACACGTTGTGATGGCCTCCGTAAGCCATTCGCGAGGTCCACTCGAATCCCAGGATCGTCGTGAACTTCCCCGGTATCCGGTACTTCTCGACCAGTTCCTGCAACGTCTTCCACTCGAAATCGTCCATCCAGATGTCGTGCTCGGAGAGGCTCAGGAAATCCAAGCGGGCTACGTCCCGCCCGAATTGGTAGTAACCGTCCGGCGATCCCTGCCCCTCGGCAAAGCCGGTGTGACCATGCGTCTCGCCCCAATAGATCCTGTGCGACGGGTCGCGCGCGACTTTCACCGGATTGCTCGTGCCCTGCAGGGCACCATCCCGGGACCGGACTTGGAACCGGTAGATGCCGGGCCGCTCGATCCGGATATCGGCGATCTCGTGCATCGCCGGGCTGCCGGCGGGAATCTCGCCGAACGGCTGGCCGTTGAGCAGTACGTCAAGCGCGGGAGTCCTGCCCGTCGCGAGGTTCTTGTGGCGGTCTTCCGACCGTATCGCCAGCGCGAACGACTCGCCCGGTTCGACCACCGACGGAGCGATGGCATTGACATAGCGAATCGACTCCTCCCCGATGATTCTGATCGCTGGCCAGCGCGGGGTCAACAGCCACCCCTTGCCTTCCAGATCGACGAATGTCTTGATTACCATGCGGTCGTTCGACCACGCTTGGAGTCTCAATCCGGGCCCGCCCTGGGAGCGATCGCCGAATGTGGCCGTCACGGTGTCCCCCTTGTTTAGGGCCGCTCCGGAAAGGCGGAACGCCACCGCGTTTCGCGTCTCGAATGACAGCCACTGGCCCCAAGGCTCGCTCGGCGCGAACTTGGCGTCGGGATTGGAAGTGGATACCGTGACGTAACCAGGACCCGAGGGGTCGTTGGCTTGGATCGCTAGCGATCGGCCCCGCCCGAATACGATGCCGCCGCCCGGCACGATCGGCATGTCCCCCACAGTGTAGGTCTGACGCAACGTGACCGTCTCCGTGGCGCGGAACGGTCCGACATCGGACACTGACAGCGTCCCGACCGCGGCGGGGCTCTCGTCCTTGATCTGGAACTCGCGCGTGAACTGTTCGACGAACCGAGAGATCCGTCCCAACGGTAGCTGCGCACCGCCATCCGGCAATTGACGGAGAGTGCGATTCGCATTCGCCGTCAGCTGCGGGAAACCGCCGGGAACCGGCCCGCCAGTCAGCGAATAAGCGTTGGCCCACTCCCACAGAGTCGTCAGCCGAGAGGCCAGTGTCGCCGGATCGTCGGAACTCTGCTTCGCTTCCTCCTTGAGAGCTTGCACGCGGTGGCGCAGATCGGCGGAGAGGTAGTCACTCCCCTGGCCATGGGATGACTGAACTGCAAGCCACCAGACTCCCGCGATGGCTGTCGCGAGCACAACCAAGCCCTTGAAATTCACGATTCACCTCCTTTGGCGCGGCGGGCGCCTTTCAAGGATAGATGGTGCGCACGGTCGGCAAGCGGTCACTGTCATCAATGTAGGTTCAAGAACGCAGGACGTATTGTACTGGAATCCCGTCACCAATTAAGGCAACTCGCCGAATCAAGCCGAACTAGCCTCCAGATCACGAATGGTGCTCGAGTCCCTTGTTGCGGCTCCTCCCGACCGCGAACCGTGGTCCCAGGCGGTATTTCGGCATCGATGTCAAGGCAATCTCAACGCTCTAGCACATGATCCTGGAGGGATGCTTGGAGAGGGGCGGCCAGTGCGAATGTATAGCCCGAGCCAAGGGGCAGCGGAGCAACCGGGAATGTCAGCGGACTGACGCGCCCTCGAAGCCATGGCGCGGCCGGCGGGGTCGCCGACCCGTGGCCCAGTTACTTATGCAATCTGAGGCCTGTAGGCGCAGTGAACGTCGAGAATCCGCTTGAATGCGCCTCGAGTCCTGAGCGGATAGCCTAGCAACTGAGTCTGGAAGGGCTCCATTGACCAGTGCCTAGGGGCTCCGCGCACATTCGCAGCGGAGTCCGGCGAGGCGGGTTGGTACTTGACCCAACGGTACAAGACACTACGACACACACGCACCGGTGGGGCCTCGGGACGCACCGATGTCGGCGTCCATCCGTTAGAGTGAACGCCGGTGTTGACAATCAAGCCTCAAGACGAATTTCGTGGTCGACGTGAGCCGTTGCGGATCTGTGCTGTCGATTATGGCCCGGAAGATCGATTTGCCAAGTGTGTCGCGACGGTCATCCCGCCCACTCCGTGATGGACTGGGCCCCGGGTGCATCGAGACGAGCCGTTACGCCGACTCCTTGCTGCTAATCGAAAAGGCATTGCTCTAGCTCATCGGGTCGCGCATGCTACTGCGCATATCGCAATTCAACGCTGGGAACGATAATTTCGCACTTCCTGCCCGACTTGCCGTACTACCAGCGTCCAGATGCGTCCAGAGTAGTCTTCGCATGGTCTCTAGATCCCGAGCTGTGAGGTCAATCGGTTTCACGATTGCGCTGCCTTAGTTGCTCTAGAAGGAAACGAACATCGCAGATGAACTGGTCCATCCCTGCAACGGTGTCCTCCGCTGCATGTGCATTGTAATTCTGAGATGTGTTGCTGCGGAGTTCCCGATACTCGAGATATGCAGATGGGTCACTTATGAGGCCAGCATCGGCGGCGGCGCACATCAGTTCCGCAAAATCGATCCGATGCGCCTCGCCAAAGTTGGAAATGATCCGAGAGAGCTGGCGTCGAATCATCTTGACGGCCAATTCGTAAGTGAAGGAGAACGCTTGAATCGTGGACAAACGGAATTGCTCACGCAGTTCGGGGTCTCCTCGAGCTAGATCTGAGTGCAAGTAGCGAAAACTTCGCTCCAGTGTTGCCAAGGCACGCTCCAATGACGAGTAATCAAGCCTCATTGTCAATCCTCGCTACCAACGTTGAGTCTTTTCGACTGAGCCTCTCACGATTGTCGCAGGACCCGGTGAATCGTGCAATCGGCATCGACCGTGGGGTGTTCTCGCAGTCCGCATCAAGGCGCACCGTTGCCGCACCTACGGGATGCGATGGCACTAGGCGCGGTGTACCTATACGATCCAACCTCGCAGCCAGTCAGTGAGTCCCTACCATAACGCATTGAACCTGACTGACATCCGCCATGGGCCGCGTACAGGGCCACCCACCTAGAGTGGCTCTGAGCCTGAGGGCGTTGCCGACCGTCCACTTGGAACGACGGCCGACGACTCCCACCCTAGGCGGGGCGCGAAGCCGCGCCTCCGCTCAATGGCCGCAAGCCCTCGGCCCGGCTTCTCGGGACGCGCAACTCGGTCGCGGTGACATCGGCTTGACGCCCTGGTTCAAGGGCGCAGACATGCCTGTCGGCAGTGCCCCGACCCCGCGAGAACCGCGGATCGAGAGGAGCGCGGCTAGCGCCTCGAGCGTTCCTTGAGGCGGGCCGCCTTGCCCTTGAGCTTCCGCAAGTAGTACAGCTTGGCGCGACGCACCCGGTTCCGCTTGACGACCTCGATCTTCTCGATGATCGGCGCATGCAGCGGGAAGATCCGCTCCACGCCCTGGCCGAAGCTGACCTTGCGCACGGTGATCGTCTCGCGTATGCCCGAGTTGTTTCGCGCGAGCAAGATGCCCTCGAAGATCTGGATGCGCTCTTTCTCGCCCTCGCGGATCTTCACGTGGACCTTGATTTGATCGCCCGGCTCTAGCTGCGGCACGGATGCCTTGCGGTGCTCTTGCTCTACTTTTTCGATCATCGCGTTCTGCATGATTCGGTCTCCCCCGATTCGTCGCGGCTTGCCCCGGCAAGCTCGGTTTCCCTGTTCGCCTCTCAAACGGTGTCGCTGCGTGCGGGACTGCCCGACCGCAACAAGTCCGGGCGGTTCGCCCGGGTCTTTGCCAGCGCCGCTTCCCGGCGCCAGCGTGCGACCTCTGCGTGGTGCCCGCTGAGCAAGACTTCCGGCACGTCCCAAGACTCGCCCGGCAAGTGCTTCGGCGCATAACGCGCCGGACGCGTGTACTGCGGGTGGTCGAGGATGCCGACACCGTGGCCGTCCAGCGGCGCGAACGATTCGCGGCGCGTGGACGCGGCATTGCCCACGGCTCCGGGACGCAGACGCGCCACGCTGTCCACGATCACACCCGCGGCCCACTCGCCTCCGCTCAGCACGTAGTCTCCGACCGATAGCTCCTCGTCCACCAGATGCTGCGCCACTCGCTCGTCCACGCCTTCGTACCGTCCGCAGACCAGCACCAAGTCCCGTTCCGCAGCCGCCAGCCGCTGCGCGCACGATTGATCGAAACGCCGACCCTGCGCGGACAGCAGGACCTTCCACGGGGCGCCGCCCGTGCATCGCGACGTGACAGCGGCAAGCGCCGCGTCGATCGGTTCGATCTTCATCACCATGCCTTCCTCGCCGCCGAAGGGTCTGTCGTCTACCGTGCGATGCACATCCGTCGTCCATGTGCGCAAGTCGTGAACTGCGACGGTCACCAAGCCGGACTGCCGAGCCCGGCCCAGAATCCCGCACGCCAGCGGACCCCGAAAGAACTCCGGAAAGATCGTCACGATGTGAAACGTCACGTCAAGCCTTCAAGTCTTCCATGCCCTCCGGCAATCGCACCAGAATCCGCTTGCCCTCGATGTCGACCTCCACGCAAATCTCGTCCGCGTACGGCACTAGCAACTCCTTGCCCTGATCGTCTTTGATGGAGAACAGCAAGACGCCTCCGGGCGGCTCGTATACTTCGGCAACGATTCCGACTTCGCGCCCGTCAGCTTGATCGATCATCCTGCAACCGATCAAGTCGTCTAGGAAGTACTCCCCTTCCGGCAGCGGTTCCAGCGACGCGCGCTTCGCGCGAACCTCCGCGAACCGCAAGCCCTCGGCAGCCGCGATCGAGTCATACCCGGCGAACTTGAGGATCAGGCGCCCGTTGTGCTCCCAAGCCTCTTCAACCTCGACCTCGAACGGCACGCGGTTCGGCAGCTGCGCCTCGAGCCTGCTGCCCTTCGCGAAGCCGCGCAAGCCATCGGTTAGATTCTCCGCCGAGACTTCCCCGCGATTCCCGCGCGGACGGGTGATTTTGGCAAGCGTGAGGTAATCGGCTTCCTCCTCCATGCGCGCAGAACTATCGAGACACGCGGCCTCGCTAGTCCTCCAAGATCTCGAGCGTGTAGCGATGGTCGTGCTTCATGCTCACGGCACCGAGCAAGGTTCGGATCGACTTCGCGGTGCGGCCCCTGCGGCCGATCACCTTGCCTAGATCGGAGGCATGCACCGATAGCTCGAGGACGCTGCTCTGGCTGCCCTCTACCGCTTCGACGGACACCTCTTCCGGCTCGTCCACGAGCGACTTGGCGATGACCTCGACCAATGCGACCACCGATTCCGTGCTCTCGTCCATGGCCAACCTCTCTAGCCCCCGCTGACGCTGCCGCAACGCCTCGCGCAGATCGACAGCTACTCGTCCTTTGCAGCCTCGTCCTGGGACGCATCAGCCTCGGGCGGCTCCGCGCCATCCTCGCCCTCGGGCGACTCCGCGGTGCCCGTAGCCTCCGGCGATTCGCTGCTGACTGCAACCTCCGTAGACTCCGTGCTGTCCGCACCCTCCGGAGCGTCGGCACTGTCTGCGGGCTCCGGCGATTCGGCGCTGTCTGCAGCCTCTGGAGCACTGGCGCTGTCTGCAGCCTCGGATGTGTCGGCGGTGTCCGCGGTCTCTCGCTCCGCTTCCGCGGCGAGAGCCTCGACGTCCAAGTCATCGTCCGATTCCTCGCCCGCCTCGGCTGGCACGGGTTCCCCCGGCTGCCCGGGGGCGGCTTGTTCGACCGGGGGCGCGGGAGCGACCTCTGCCGCCGCCGGTACGGCCGCAGCCTGCTCGGGCTCCTCTTCGGGAACGCGCTCGTCGAATACCCTGACCAGACGCTTGACCGTATCCGACATCTGGGCACCAACGCCTACCCAGTAATCGATCCGATCGCGCTTGAGCACCACCTCGATGGGGTCGGGCCGGGGATTGTAGTGCCCTACGATCTCGATGTTCCGGCTATCGCGGGCGCGGCGCTTGTCGATTACCACGACTCGGTAGCTGGGTTTCTTCTTCGCCCCAGTGCGGGACAGGCGTATTGCAACCATCGTCTCCTCCGAAACTTATCCGAATAGCGCTAGCGACCGAGCGGCCGACTCATGTCCATGCCGCCGGTGCCCATCGGCCGCTGTCCCATGCCGCGACTCCGACCGCCTTTGCGCCTGCCCTTCCGATTCCTCTTCTTGTTACTGCTGCGCGAGCCACCACCAGCGGAAACCATGCCGCGCATCATGTTGCGGGCTTGCCGGTACTGCTTGAGCATCTGGTTTACCTGCTGCACGGTGGTGCCGCTGCCGCTGGCGATGCGCCGGCGGCGACTGCCGTTCAAAATGTCTGTGTTCGCCCTCTCCTGCGCGGTCATCGAATTGATGATGGCCTCGGTTCGCGCGAATTCCTTCAGATCAATGTCGGAGTCCTTCAACTCCTTGAGCGGACCCACGTTCGGCATCATGTCGACGATCGACTGGAGCGAGCCCAGCTTCTTGACCTGGCCGATTTGCTTGCGGAAGTCCTCCAGCGTGAACTCGTTGGCCAAGATGCGCGCTTCCATCTCGCGCGCCTGCTTCTGATCGATCTCGGTCTCGACCTTCTCGATCAGCGACAGCATGTCGCCCATGCCGAGGATCCGCGAAACGATGCGGTCGGGGTGAAACACCTCAAACGCGGACGGATTCTCGCCCGTGCCGATGAATTTGATCGGCCGACCCGTGACCTGCCGGATCGACAGCGCGGCCCCGCCGCGCGCGTCACCGTCCATCTTGGTCAGCACGACACCCGTTAGCGACAGCCGGTCGTGGAACTCAGTCGCAGACTTGACCGCGTCCTGGCCGGTCATGGCGTCAGCGACGAATAGGATTTCGGTTGGCTCGAGCGTACCCTTGAGCTGCTCCAGTTCCTCCATCAGTTGCTCGTCCAGATGCAGGCGACCGGCGGTATCGACAAGCACGATGTCCCGCCCGGTCTGCTTCGCTTCGCGCCTCGCTCCGATAGCAAGTTCAAGAGGCGTTGTCTCGGCCTCCGCTCCGCGGTAGACGGGCTGGTCAATCTGGCCCGCCACGATCGCCAGCTGCTCGCGGGCCGCGGGCCGATGCACGTCGACGGACACGAGCAACGGCTTGCGCCCCTGCTTGGAGAGCCACAGCGCGAGCTTTCCCGTAGAGGTCGTCTTGCCCGAACCCTGCAAGCCGACCATCAAGTAGACCGTGGGCGGCAGCGAAGTCTTGCGGACTTTCTCGGGAGTCGTGCCGAGCAGCGAGACGAGTTCGTCCTTGACGATCTTCAGAATGTGCTCGGCCGGAGAAAGCGCCGTCAGGACTTCCTGGCCCAAGGCCTTCTCGCGAATGCTCTCGATGAATTGCTTGACGACCTTGAAGTTGACATCAGCCTCGAGCAACGCGAGGCGGATCTCGGCCAAGCCGTCCTGGACGTTGGCTTCCGTCAGCTTGCCTTGACCGCGCAGGTTCTTGAAGGCGCGCTGCAGCTTCTCTGAGAGGTTGTCGAACATCGGACTCGCGGCTGGCCGTTACGACGGGATCGCGCGGATCCCCGCAGGCGCTACCGAGACGATCACGGAGCTAGTGGACAGTGCTAGGCGAACGGTGCGTCCCCTATGCGAACACTGGCCCCATTGTACGCCCTACAGTGTCTCGGGGTCAATCCGCCCGCGAAGCGACGCAGCGACCTGCTACAATCGGGCCTGCACGGGGAGCGGTCGCTCCGCGGCAAGAAAGGCATGAACATGAGTTCTCTCTCCAGACGAGCGGCGATCCTAGCCGGAGCCGCGGCGGCGGTGTCGGGACGGGCCATCGCGGCTCTGGCCGTGGGTGACACGGCCCCCGACTTCACCCTGCCCGGCAGCGACGGATCGAGCGCCAAGCTGTCCTCGTTCCGCGGCAAGAAGAGCGTCGTCCTGGCGTTCTTCCCGAAGGCCTTCACGGGCGGTTGAACGCGCGAGATGAAGGGATATCAGGCTGATATCTCCACCTTCGTCGATGCGGGCGCGGTCGTCTACGGCGTCAGCACGGATCCGCTGGAAACCAACAAGAAGTTCGCCGAGTCCCTCGACCTCGAGTTCGCGATCCTGAGCGACGAGGGCGGCTCCGTGGCCAAGAAGTACGACGTGCTCATGGCGGAGCGCGGCATGGCGAGCCGCACCACGTTCGTCGTGAACAAGGAAGGCAAGATCGCCTACGTCGAAGCCGGCAGCGGAGCGATCGATCCGGCGGGCGCCGCGAACGCCTGCGGCAACCTCTAGCTCGGGCTCGCCCCTTCCATCGCTAACGTGAGGCGGCGCGTGGGAATCGCGCCGCCCGTGCCACTATCGAGGGCCGCCTACCAAGCGCCCTCGAAGAGCCCGGCCGCGCCCTGGCCGCCGCCGACGCACATCGTCACGACCCCTAGGGAGGCCTCCCGGCGCTTCATTTCGTTGGCTAGAGTGCCGACCATCCGCGATCCGGTCATGCCGAACGGATGCCCGATCGAGATCGATCCGCCGTTGACGTTCAGCCGCTCGTTCGGCAGGCCCAAGCGGTCGCGACAATACAGCACCTGCACGGCGAAGGCCTCGTTCAACTCCCACAGGTCGATGTCGTCGACAGCCTTGCCTTGGTTCTTGAGCAGCTTCGGCACGGCGAAGACAGGGCCGATGCCCATTTCGTCCGGGTTGCAACCCGCCGTCGCGAAGCCCCGGAACACCAGCTTGTACGGAATGCCGAGTTGATCGGCGCGTCGGCGCGACATGACCAGCGTGACGGAAGCGCCGTCCGAGAGCTGGGAGGAGTTGCCGGCGGTCACCGAGCCTTGACCGGAATCCGGGTCGAAGTAGGGCGGCAAGCTGGCCAACCCTTCGAGCGTCGTATCGGGACGGTTGCACTCGTCTCCGCGAAGCACGTGTTCTTCCTGACCGACGATCGATTTCGTCTTGCGGTCGAACACCCCTCGAGTCACCGGCATCGGCACGAGTTCTTCCTCGAAGAAGCCGTCCCGTTGCGCGCGAGCCGTGCGATGCTGGCTCTGCAGCGAATACTCGTCTTGGGTGTCCCGGCCCACGCCGTAGCGCTTCGCCACGACCTCGGCGGTCACGCCCATCACCATGTAGACGCCGGGGGTGGTCTCCTTGAGTCGCGGGTGCGGCGACTTGTCGGGCACCATCATCGTGATCGACTCGACGCCGCCGGCCAGCATGACATCCTCGCCCTCGAGGATCACTTGGTGGGCGGCCATGGCGACAGCTTGGAGCCCCGAGGAGCAGAAACGGTTGACGGTCGTACCGCCGACGGAGGTCGGGAGTCCCGCGAGCAGGGCCGAGACGCGCGCGACATTGTGACCGGACGCGCCATGAGGCTGGCCGCACCCAAGGATCACGTCCCCGATCTCCTGCGGATCAACGGCGGGATACTTGGCAAGCAGCGCCTTGATGCAGTGCGCGACCTGGTCGTCAGGCCGGGTCATGTTCAGAGAACCCCGGAACGATTTCGCAAGCGGCGTCCGGAGGGAATCAACGATAACGGCTTCGCGCATAACCAACGTATTGTCTCGCAACCGAGACGAACAGCGCAAAGTGCGTCCGCAGAGTCAAAGGGGGCGGCTACGAATCTGGTGGCAGAGCCCAGCCGAGTCCCGTGCCGGAATCGGCCGGGCAAGCACTTCCAAGAGGCATTCGGAAGCGCGGCGCACGCAACCCGGCGGGATGCTGTATGCTGAAGGAACGAGAGGGCGCTCGTAGCTCAGCTGGATAGAGCGTCTGGCTACGGACCAGAAGGCCGGGGGTTCGAATCCTCCCGAGCGCGCCACACTCTCCCGCCGGATCGGCGGATCCCGCGGAGCGGCGGGCAATCCACTAACCGCCGAACACCCTGTCGCGGTGCTGGCCCACGAGGAGTTGGAACAGTCGATGGGCCATCAACTCGTGGAGCGTTAGCAGTTCTCGATTCGCGGCGACGATGTCGTTCACATCGTTAGAACCGCCGCCGCCCGCCTTGAGAGCTTCCGTGGCTTCCTTCATCACGGGATCTTCGATCACTTCGCCGGCGATGTTCCAGAGCGTGATGAACCGGTCAACTGCCGACGGGAAGCTAACCTTCCACACGCCGTAGTTCGATGTCGTCCGCGGAGGCTTGAAGTCGAGATTGAACGGTCCCTCGTATCCGTGCGAGCGCAGCAAGACCAGCACGTTCAGCCAGTCGAGCGGGTTGACCACGCCGATCCCCAGATCGACATCGTGCTTAAGCGGATACCCGTCGTTGATGTCGAAATGGAAGAGCTTCTTGCAGAGCAGCGCTCGCGCGAGCACGGCGCGGGTCGCGCCACCCCACATGAGCTCGTGCAGGTACTCGGGATTGAGGCCCACCATCTCCGGGTGATCGAGCAGCCCGCTCGAGATGAACGCCAGCATGGCGTCGCTGCTCGGCAGGATGATCTGCGCCTGCGGCTCGAAAGGCTTTGCCTCCAGGCAGTGCTTGAGCGTGGGTCTGCCTTTCCGCTCAGCCACCTCCAAGTCGCGGGCGCAAGCGGCGTTCAAGCCGTCGGCGAACCAACGGAGCGTTTCCGTTTCGTCGATCGCGCCCTGCACCATGTAGCCGAGGGTGCCCGGCCAGTACACGGCGAACTGGGCGCCCAGCTCGTGTCCGATTGCGACCGTGTTCTGGAGACGCCTCGCCGCATACTGGCGGACCTCCGGAGCCTCGGCCGCTGCACTGGCGGCGAAGACGGGATGGAAGAACGTCTCGCAGGTGACCATCGAGCACCGCACGCCGTGCTCGCTGAGCGAGTGGTTGATCGCTTCGACCGTCTCCCATTGACGGTCGGTGAGGAGGTCGTCGGTGGAGATGACATCGCTGTCGTGAGTCGCCCAGCAGGGGATGCCGAGTTCCCCGAGATTGCGGATCACCTCGTCGAATCCGACCGGTTCGCGGGTCGGCGCGTGGAAGAGCGCCTGGCCTTCGTAGGCACCGGCCCACTGCGGGCCGCTAATGAAGTACTGCCGCCGCTGGTCGGGGGTGTAACTCCCGCCGGCTAGCTGCATCAGTCGATCAGTCAGCGAGCGTTGCTCTGCTTGGGAAGCGTTTGGCACTATACCTAGTAAACCGTCTACGGTGCATGGGCGTCAAGCGGCCCGAGGAGTTGGGGCAGCGATCCCTCGCAAGATACGGGTGTGGCGAGGGCGAATATCCCTGCGTGCGAGCTCGGGGCAGCGGGTGAACCCACGCGCTGAGGGATCGCCGTCCGGGCAACACCTCTGAGGTCATGCTCGAATCGCACGGACTCTGGGTCGACTGCGACCGTCCGCTCCCGCAGTCGGCAGCACGGTGGGTAGCGAGCTCCTCAAGAAGCACCGACGGACCCAGGTCGCAATCGCATCTGAGTGCCGTCTTGTGCTATGCTCTTGGATGGGTCAAGATGGTCGGAAACGTTGATCGTCGGACTGGAGCGGTACGCGGGAGACCAGCCGTCGCCGGCGCACCGGCTTGGAAAAGCAAGCTTGGCGGTACAGTTGATCGGGTTGAACCGCAAGATCGGAGACGATGGATGCAGTCGCGGGTCCGGAGCCTTCAGATCCGAGATAATTGCACCGACACGGACATCGAGAAGCACTCCCTAGGGAATGGCTGTCTTGTCCTAAGGAGTTAATGATGCTGACTGGACTGGGCTTGAAGAATTTCAATTGCTTTGAATCCCTTGATTTGCGCCTTGCACCCCTAACGCTCCTTTGCGGGTCCAATGGTGCTGGGAAGAGCAGCATCATCCAATCTCTACTGCTATTGAGACAATCCAAGATCGGTAGTGCTCTGGAAACGGGAACGCTGCTCTTGAGAGGATCGCTCGTCGACCTCGGGACGGGGCGGGATGTGCTGTTTGAAGATTCTGCCTCTGAAGTACTCGAGTTTTCGCTTCAGAGCAGCGGCACACCGGAAAGGTTGCGCCTCAAGAGTGACAGTATCAAGGACAAGTTTCGACTGAATCTAGAGTCTGCAAGATCGAGTATATTATCTCATGACATGCGACCAGATAATTTGTCCGATGGCAAGAGACTTTCAGGGAAGACCGTCGGCCCTTCTGCAGGAGACAATTGGCAGTGGAACCATATTCCACCATTTGGCGGACAAGTCGTGTACGTTAGATCGGAACGCAGCAGCAGACACAATAATTTGTGGTATACAGACATAATAGATTGTTGCAAAGGCTTTGACAATCAGCGTGAAGTTTCCATGGATCACTCTTCTCTTATTCAAGATCGGCCACTTCCCAACGACGACATTCGTTGCAATGGAATTCCAGATCGATGTCCGTCTAGCGTGGTGGAACATTGGTTTGAGGAATTGATTCCTAGGTCAAGATTACGGCTTGAGCGGGTCAAGAATCCCGATTTGAATACTGCTGGATTCTCATTCATGCGTCGTGGAGGACGAGAAAAACAGCTGTATCATGCACGGAACGTGGGATTTGGGTCGCTGCACGTTATTCCGGTGCTGATGGCATTGTTGGCACAGAGTGGCTCACTCTGCCTGATTGAGAATCCGGAGGCGTACTTACACCCACGTGGACAAACGAAACTATCGGAACTTGCGGTGCGGGCTGCGCTCGCGGGTGTACAGTTAATCGTCGAGACTCATAGTGACCACTTTTTCGACGGGATCCGGATCGCCATTCGAGATCGAGTGATTCCCCCAGATGACGTGGCGATTCACAGCTTTCGGCATACAGGGAGTAATGCCGAGGTCACGTCTCCAGTGGTGGATTCGGATGGTCGGCTCTCGTCTTGGCCCGAAGGCTTCTTCGATCAACACGAAGAGAACCTCTCAAGGCTCCTCGCCCCGAAGGCATAGTGCTCTAGCCAGGTCCCGAACTGGATTCTCCCTGTGGGCCGGTTGCCTCTCGCTCTAGTGCATCCGTCTCCGAGGACATAGCCTCTCCAGGAACGGCGCGCGCCTCTTGCAACTCTACGACAATAGGTGCGACCATCTGCGGTTCGCCTACCAAGGTTTCGAGCTGTGCTTGATCGGTCCCTCGGACAATGGATGCGTAGGGCGCGGATCGTGCCATCGAGCGAGCGTCCGCTCGGCTCCGGCCGCGATCAGGCAGGCGAATCGTGATACCTTCATGCCCATGAGACGCCACCTGCTCGCGTTCGTCCTTCTCGCCTGCTTCGTGCCCAGCGGCTTCGCCGACCAGCCGAATGTCCTGATCGTGCTGCTAGACGATCTCGGCTATTCCGACCTCGGTTGCTACGGCGGCGAGATCGACACCCCCAACATCGACGCGCTGGCCGCGAACGGAGTCCGCTTCGAGTCCTTCTACAACTCGGCGCGCTGCTGCCCCAGCCGCGCCGCGCTGATGACCGGGCTCTACCCGCCCCAAACCGGAATCGCCAGCTTCACCACGCGAGAGCCGCACCCTACACGGGGACCGGCCTACCTAGGCCGCCTCAACGATCGCTGCGTGACATTGGGCGAGGTGCTGGGAGATGCCGGGTACAGTTGCTACTACATCGGCAAGTGGCATCTGCACGATAAGACAGGTCCGACGCAGCGTGGTTTCGAGGAATTCTACGGGTACGCCTTGGACCACTCCCACGACCAGTGGGACGCGGACTACTACGTGCGCCGGCCGGAAGGACGGCGGAAGGAAATCGACCGTCCGCAGGGCGAATTCTACGCGACAGACGTGTTCAACGAATACGCCTTGGAATTCATCAAGCAAGGCCAGCGACGCGAGGGGCCGTGGTTCGTGTTCCTAGGCCACTCTTCGCCCCACTTCCCGGTCCAAGCGCCGGCGGCGAGCGCAGACAAGTACTTCGACACCTACTTGCGAGGATGGGACGTATTGCGTACGGAGCGATACGAACGCATGCAGCAGATCGGCCTGATCGATGGGAAGCGCTGGACATTCACCGATCGCTCGCTGGTGCCAGTGGATCGCGACGACATCGCCAACGGTTTCCCCGGAACGCAGAACCCGGCTTGGGACGCGCTCGACGAGCCCCGCCAGCGGGATCTCGCGCGACGCATGGCGCTGTTCGCAGCCATGGTGGAGCACGTGGACCGGGGAATCGGCGAGATCGTCAGCCACCTCAAGGCGACCGACGACTTCGACAACACGTTGATCATGCTCCTCAGCGACAACGGCGCCTGCTATGAATGGGGCCCCTACGGCTTCGACGAGCGCAGCCGTCAGGGAGTCACGATCCTGCACACCGGGGCCGACCTCCGCAAAATGGGCGGGCCGGGGACATACCATTCGTACGGCAGCGGATGGGCCAATCTAGGAAACACTCCGTTTCGCTTGTACAAGCACTTCACGCACGAAGGCGGAACGGCCACTCCCTTCATCGCGCATTGGCCGGAACGGATTCGGAGTGCCGGACGCTGGGTCCGGGAGCGAGGCCACATCATCGACATCATGCCGACCTTGCGCGCAGCAGCCGACGCCGCCTACCCGGGCACTTTCGACGGACGCGCCGTGCAGCCCGAAGAGGGGCGCAACCTCCTGCCGGTCTTCAACGGCCAGAGCCTGCCGGGGAGAACTCTCTACTTCGAGCACCAATTGGCCAGAGCGGTGATTCAAGGCGACTGGAAAGCCGTGTGGAGCAAGCGGATGCCGAACGAAATCCGCTGGGAACTCTACAACCTCGCACAGGATCGTAGCGAGACCACGAACCTCGCCGATCAGCATCCGAACCGCGTCCGGCGCCTAGCTGCGGAGTGGCAGGAGTACGCTCAGCGCACGGGAATCGCGGTGGAGTAACCACTGACGTTTGGCGCGTTGCTGAGGTGTCCGGCCAGTCAATCGGGTGCCGAGAGCGCGGAAGAACGGGCGACCGCCCGATCTCCTCTACCGTTCGGATGCCGCCCGCATCGGCATTGCGTGTCGAAGCCGGACTCCCGCCTTAGTTCATGGGTTGCGAGAACCGGCACTAACGCATGGCATATGGACCGCTTCGTCGCGCATCGGATTCTGCTAGCCGATGTTCGCTGACGCAAGGGCTCTGTCGCGCGCAAGCTGGCAAGATCGATCCGTGGCCGGATGACGCAGGGATTGAACTGGGACAGCCTTGATGCGTCCCTACGGATTCGCTGGACGAAGAGTCTCGGCCCTCTCAGTGCAAGTACCAAGTCGAACTGATCGTGGGATCCGTAACCAACAACTGCACCCTGCGGATCACGCATGCTTCCAGCACCGAAATCGTTGAACGGCGGGGCGATTGTTGCGGCCCCGGCACACTGCGACCACATTTCCACGGTGGACTCGGCAATCGCTCACCCTGTCCGAGCCGCTCTTGGATCCGTCAGCGCACGCATGATCGCTTCTAGCGGCCCGCGCTTGAACCGACCGCGCCAAGCGCTGGCGAAGACGACGCTCGTCGCACAGAACACCGATGCGGCCAGCAGTGCGAACGGCAGCGTCTGATTCTCCAATCTGCCCATGACTTCCAGAATTGCCATGCCTACGAGCACGTGCGCCACATACAGCGTGAGAGCCAGTTGACCGGTAGCCACGAACGGACGCAGCCAAGGCTTGCTGCCGTGCATTTGGCCCAGCGCAACGGACGCAGCAATGATGGCGCAAGCGGTTCCTCCTGCCGCCAACATGTACAGCGGCAGGGGCGGCATCGGTCCAGTTCCGAAGACAGCGACCATGACCTCGGCCTCGTCAGCACTGGTATCGCGTAGGAGCACGTGCAGGAGAATCCGGCTCGCCGATTCGGCAATTAGGGCCACTCCGACACCCCAAGCGAGAACGCGTCGGCGGGCAGTAGCGTCTCCCATGTCTTGACGGCCAATCACCATGCCAAGGAACAGAAAACCGAGCCATGGCACTACAGGGTGGAACCCATTGAAGAACAGATGCCGAATTGCACCGGACGGTGTCCACAAGCCTTGGTACTCCAAGGCTTTCCAGTCCCATCCCTGCTCGTAGTCCAGGACGAAGCACAGGGCTACGAACAGAAGCACCAGCCCGACGCTCGCCACCCATAGACGCCGTTCGGAAGTCGTGAGCGCAAGTGCGGCAACAGCGATATAGAGTCCATAGAAGTGGAGGATGTCCGCGGAGTAGATCGACGTGTAGAGTGACCCGATGACAAACAAGAAGAGTGATCGACGAAGCAGCGTCCGGCGATCCCTGGCGACCCTCTGCGGATCCTTGCCCACGCGCCCCGCCTGCGATAGGAGCGAGATTCCGACTCCCGCTAGAACCACGAACAGCGCAGCGGCGCGGCCGTCAATCAATCCTGCCAGATCGACCAGCCATGCGGGGCCGTTCTGCTGCGCTCCCATGGCGATCTTGTAGTTGACGAGGACCATGCCGAATATGGCTAGAGACCGCGCCAAGTCGTAGCCGACGATTCGATCAGCCATGATTCGCTATTGCGCCTCCGACGACCCAGTGGCCCAAGGTGCTGTTGGCAGAATCACCGGCTCGACCCGAGCGTGGCTGGTCTTCGCGAGACATCGGAACCGCGAGACGCTGCATGGACCCGACTCGTCCAACAGACTCCGCGGACGTCTGGCGTGTCGAACGTGGCCGGTGCGGCGGCCCGGCGTCGCCTGCGCCGCCATTGCGTGGTACGACATGTCTCCGACGAATCTCCTCGGGGCGATGAGTTGGACGGAGACTTGATGTTCCGCAAGAACGGGTCTCCGAGGCCGTTCGATACTCCGCGTGGACGCATCTGGAGATTGCCCGACCGAACAATGTTCGGCCGTTAACGAGATCATTGAATTCGACCGACCGGCAGTAACGCAAGGAGAAACGCACCTGCATCCATCATTCGCCCGTGGTCGAACCGCGCATCCTGCGGATTGGCTTCAGTACGAACATGTCGAACAGTTCCCCGGGAATGTGGAAAATGTCAACCAGCAGCGGACGCGCTCCGTCACCCACGACCAGTATGTCGCGTCGATGGAGGAAGTAACTCACGACAGAGGTGAACATGGAGAACGCGACCGAAGCAGCGACACTCTCGTAGAGCCTGGCGGTACCTGCAAGCGAGTGAACCGTGAACTCGACGCCGTGCGCCAGCGCGGGCAACGCGACCATGATCGCGAGCGTGGCCTTCCATGCGGGCTGGACCCTGCGAAACGACTGGGAGAGCGACGCGAGCGTGCCAACCACCGGCGCACGGTAGACGAGTTCGGTGCCTGCGGCGCTCACGGCGCTCTCCCAGCTAGCTGTCAGGTTCACCGAAAAGAAGATGGAGGCGCGCAGCAAGGCACTCAGAACCGCCGACTTCCAGTTCCAGTATCGAACCAAGCGGAGCAGTGGATGCCTGATTATCGCTGCGAGGACCTCACTCAGGCTGGAAGGAAGCGGATCGTTTGTGGGCTGCACTGCGACTGTAACCTGATCCTCACCAACACCACTGGGCGCGGGCAACTTACAGTGTGCCATAGGGGTGTTCGCAAATTCGTCAGTTGAACGAAGTAATGCGTGGAAGACCGACCCCCTACGCATCCGCTCTCTTCGTAGCCGCCGGTATGAGGCGTGCCACTTGTAACCGGGGGGCCTCGAAGGACTCGATATCTTGAACCTCAAACCGCACTTCCAACCCGGCCTAACAATAGGTCAATCCGTCCGGAACTATTCGATCCGCCCGATACTGTCACTGCTATCGGTGGGCGGATCCTCCGTCATGTATGCCTCCAATTCTGAACCACATAAGTCAATTGCTTCTTGAGCACTCGGTAGCAAGTGCTCTCCTAGAAGAATCAATAGCAAGGAAACTACCAACCCAAAAAACAAGACCAATGAGACCATTGCAACTAGAACCGAGTTAATTGTGGTATCAGAATAGGCAATGACCATGCTCCGAATCAAGCAGTTAAGCGGTGGGTTTCCAACTACGATTACCGCTAATGCAGTCCACATGATCACGTTGGATACCTTTCGATCACAGTTGTTTCGAAAGTAGAGCCCAATATACAGGCGAGTGAGCAGGCCACTAGACGATTGAAATCGACTTCTGTATTCGGACACTGTGCCGCCTTCAGACAAGCCCTTTAAAATCTTGAAATACTCTCGATCCTTGTATCGGTCGAGCACTCCATCTGCCACTCCTATTCGGGTCATTTCCTGCTTTGAAGCCTGCATGATAGCCCTATTGTGGCGTTTTCTCTCTAGCCTAGAATAGGCAAGGCTCAACACGAACACGACACCCGCAAGCGACGTAAGCTGCGAAAACTCTGGAACACACTCCATTGCAATCAAAGTCCCTACCTCGAACGAACTCGAGCCCTACGAAGTACTGGTGGCGTTGGACTCAATCGTAGTCAGGTCCCTACAACGATCCCACGCCTTGTCGAAGAAGCTAGCGAGCCCCCCCCCGCCCTCTGTGTCTCCGAAGGCTGCTATGGCGAATGGCTTCGACTTGTCCCGCTCGAACCGGTAGCAGTCATCGTCAGCAGCAACAAAGTGGAACCCGTACGCTGCTTGAATATCCTCTGGGACGTGTCGGACGGAAAAGCCTTCATACGTAGAGAGTCCCTGCAACAGTGGATGCAGGCGGCGATTCCGCGGATTGTCCTCTTCCATGAGGATCCGGAGACGGTTGTCAGCGTTGTTGGCTAGGAACAGCTTCGCCTGCATCACGACGTCATCCCGGCCGTAGACCCTAGTGTTGAGGTTTCCGGTTAGGATCATCACTTCGCGATTCGCGTTGGTCAACAGTGCCTCCACAACGACTGCTGCATGTTCCAACGAGCCGTTGTAGATCGCACCTCCTGATCGCTCCCCAGCGATTCTGTTCACGCGATCTCGATACTCATCCAAGGTCATGCTTGGAACACCTCCTGCATCGCCGACTCGCTTCCTTGGAGCACTGCGTCCGCTGCCTCACAGCACGAATGCGAGGGATTGAGATGACTCCTCCCAGCTCCCATGCTACTCTCTGGCCGAGACTAGCCTCGCGTCCGTCCAAGGCATCCGAGAACACCTCGTCCGAATGATGCGTGCAGCACAACTGGAATGTAGCTTAGCATCTTGAAGCATGGACGTCAACCGCCCAACCGAGCGACAGCGACCACGGATCCGATCTGCTCGACCAACCCCGCCACGCACGCATTGAGCAATTGGACGAGCGGATCGGGATAAACCCCCACAGCGATGACGATCGCCGCCAAGGGTGCCAGCGTAAGCACTTCAAGCCGCTTCAAGTCGGGCAGGGTCGCGATCGCCGCCGTGGGGGCTCGGCCCAGCGCGACCCGCTGCAGGAGCCAGAGCATGTACGCGGCGGCCAGCACGATCCCGACCATCGCGAGGAAGACCTTCGCCATGTCGATATGCGATGTCGATACCAGCACGAGGAACTCGCCGATGAAGTTGCCCGTCCCGGGCAGTCCGAACGACGCCACCGAGAAGATCGACAGGAACACCACGAACCGCGGCATGGCCTTGTGCAATCCGCCGTAGTCGAGAATCCGGCGGCTGTGCGTCCGGTCGTAGAGGAGCCCTACCGCTAGGAACAAGGCCCCGGTCGTCAAGCCGTGGTTGAACATCTGCAAGACGGCGCCTTGGATACCTTCGTTGCTGAACGCGAAAATGCCCAGCGTCACGAATCCCATGTGAGAGATCGACGAGTACGCGATCAACTTCTTGATGTCCGATTGCGCTAGCGCGAGACAGCCGCCGAACACGATCGCGGCCACCGACAGCCACAGGATGAACGGGCTGAAGCTGGCCGAAGCGTCCGGCAGCACGGGCAGGCAGATCCGGATGAACCCGTAGCCGCCCATCTTCAGCAGCACGCCCGCCAGGATGACGCTGCCCGCTGTCGGGGCTTCGGAATGTGCATCCGGAAGCCACGAATGCAGCGGAATCATGGGCAGCTTGATCGCGAATCCGAGCAGCAGGGCGACGAAAATCCATGTCTGGGCGTCCGCGGCGATATCGATACCCGTCAGAACCTGCAGGTCGAACGTCTGCCCGCCTTGGATATATAGCCCCAAGATCCCGGCCAGCAGGAGCAGGCTCCCGGTCAGGCTGTACAGGACGAACTTGATGCCGGCGCTGTCGCGTTTCGGACCGCCCCACAGGATAATCATGAAGTACATGGGAAGCATCGTGACCTCCCACAACATGAAGAACAGGAACAAGTCCAGCGCGCTGAAGACGACGATCATGGCACCTTCCACGAGCAGCACCAAGCTCATGAACGCCTTGACCTTGGTCTCGATCGACCGCCACGAGACGAGGACGCAGAGCGGCGTGAGCAGCGTGGTCAGCAAGACCAGCAACACGCTGATGCCGTCGACGCCGACGAAATACTGAATGCCGAGCGTCGGCATCCAGTCCATGCGCTCGATGAACTGCATGCCTTCCTGGGCTGGATCGAACCTCGCCCACAGCAGGAGCGCCAATCCAAGGCCGACCAGCGAGCTGGCTAGCGCGATTCGCCGCACCCATTGATCGCTACGCGCCAGCAGCACTCCGGCGATTCCGAGAAATGGAATCGCGATCAACGTGCTGAGCAGGTGATCGGTAAGCAACGCTTGCATCTGATTCGACCTCCCGAGATCCAGTCCCGCTACCTTGCCAGCCAATATGACAGCGCGATCGCCACCACCAGCCCGCACACCACGATGGCGGAATGGTGCCGCATCGTGCGCGGTTCGACCCGCTGGAGCGCTTCGCCCGCGCCGTCACCGAGGTGCCCGATGCGCAACAGCGCCCCGTCGAACCGCCAGAGCCAGTGAGACATGCCGACCGCGGCCCGCGTCAAGCCGCGCAACGACCCCGCGACGAGCTGCTCTTCGAGCGCGTCCCGCACCCAATCCGCGAATCGTCGCGCCCATCTCCCAAACCCGTGAACGGCGCGGTCGATGAAGCGCATGTCGACCCCGCGCCACAGCCAGCCCGACAGTCTGAGCACGGGGCTGACGACGCAAGTCTCGTGCAGCTCGTCGAAGTAGAGCTTGTTCAGCAAATGCACGTAAGCGCGCTTCATCCAAGGCCGATCCGCGAGCGGCACGGCGGCCGGCCGGACCTGGCGGAAGTACGCCCAGCCCCAACCGGCGACCGCGGTGAGCAGGGGTATCGCCAGCCAAGGTCCGTAACCGAATTCCCAACTGTCCGTCTCGGCGCTTCCGAAGACGGGGTTGAGGAAATCGACGAACCATGCCCACAGGCCCAGCAGCAATGTCGCGACTGCGGCCCCGGACAGCGCGATGCCCGGAACGTGCAGCGACCCTACGCGCGGATACACGCTGACTCCCCGGCCTACGGTGCGACCGAACAAGGCAACGATCCCGCGAAACGCGTACACGCCCGTGAAGAACACTGTCGCCAAGGCGACCGCCCAGAACGCCGCTCGCGCGGAGGCGAGTCCCTGCGCGGTCCAGATCCCCTCGAACGGCCCGGCGAACAGCAGCAAGGGCGGTACGCAAGCGACCGCGAGCGCACCCGCCGCGAGGGTGCGCAGCCTCCCCGAGGGAACCGCCGCGCGACCGTGCTCGTGCCCGCCGGTGGCCACCAGAGCGTTGCCCGTGGACAGGAACAGGAACCCCTTCAAGAAGCCGTGGGCGAGCAGGTGAAAGATGGCCGCCCCGAACGCGCCGACGCCGCAGGCGAAGATCATGAAGCCGATCTGGCTGATTGTCGAATAGGCCAGCAGCTTCTTGATATCGCTTTGGGTCAGGGAGACCAGCGCGCCGTACAGCGCCGTCACGGCGCCGACTGCCGCGATCACGGCCATGGCCGCCGGCGCGACCAGTAGCAGCGGACTGAATCGAACCAGCAGGAACGGTCCCGCGTTGACCATCGTCGCCGCGTGAATGAGGGCGGATACCGGAGTCGGAGCCTCCATGGCGTACGGCAGCCAGACATGCATCGGAACTTGCGCCGACTTCCCCGCCGCTCCGCTCAGCAGGCACAGCGCGATGACCGTGTTGGTCGCGATTTCAAACCCGAAGAGGTCGAGCGTCTCCCCCGACATGCTCGAGACGCGCCCCAGAATCTCTTGAATGTTCAATGTTCCGTACGTGGCCACGGTCAGGACCACGCCGAACCCGAGACCGACATCGGCCGCCGCGTTCACGAGGAATGCCTTGGTAGCCGCCCGCGCGGCGGACAGCCGTTCCGCCCAGTGGGAGATCAGCAAGTACGAGCAAATGCCCATCACTTCCCACGCCATGTAGGTCACGAGCAAGTTCGCGCTCGTCACGAGCAGCGTCATCGCGAACGTGAACAGCGCCATCACCGCGAAGAATCGCCGGTAGCGCGGATCGCCGGTCATGTACCGGGATGAATACACTTGCACGACGAAGCTGACGCCGGTCACGAGGATCAGCACGAGCACCGCGAGCTGGTCGATGTGCAAGCCAACGTCCACGGACAAGGCGCCGACGCTTAGCAACCGGTACAGCGAAATCGAGATCGGCCCGTTCGCCGCGACCTCGACCAAGGCCGCGATCGACAGGGCGAACGACCCGCCGATAGCGACGACGCCGACGCGGTGGCTGGTCTCTGCCCAGCGCCGCCACGCAAGCGCGAGAAGCGCGAACGCAATCAAGGGGAGCCCGGGAATCAGAGCGTAAAGCGACATGCTAGACCCTCGCTACGCGCTTCCGACCGTTGCGCGTCCGATTCCTCATTGCCCGAGGCCCCCGGCCAAGCTCAGCAAGACTTGAATGATCGGATCGCTGCCGATGCCCAGCGCGATCACGGCAACCGCCGGCACCACCGCGCTGACACGCAAGGACGGCGCGATCTCGACCGGGCTCGGGCCGGTTTCCGGCTCGCGGCTGCGGAACAGGTGCGCGAGCACTTTCGCGAAATACGCCAGCGTCAGCAGCGTCGTCAGAATGATCGCGCCCGCCGCCACGTAGGCTCCCGCTTCCAACGTCCCCAGCAAGATGTACCACTTGCCGAAAAATCCGCCCGTGGGCGGGAATCCGACCATGCCCACCGCGATGACCACGAACGGACCGAGCACCCAGGGGCTGCGAATCGAGGCGCCGTCCAAGTCATCCAACGTGCGGGCGCCGAAGCGCACGGCGAGAATGCCGGCCAGGATGAACAACCCGCACTGCATCACGGCGTCGTTGAGCATGTAGTAGAGCGTGCCGGTCAGACCGGTCGTGTTGGCCTGCCCGAGGCCGATCATCATCAAGCCGATGTGCGCGATCCCGCCATAGGCGAACATGCGCTTCAGCTCGCGCTGGTTCAATGCGAGCAGCCCGCCGCACACCGCCGCGAGAATGCCGAGGCTCGAGATCAGCGAGAAGATGTCCAAGTCCCTGCCGCCCGAGGCGGTCGACATGACCCAGAAGAGAATCCGCGCCCAAACCAGCAGGGCGATCTTGGTGACCAGCCCCGCGAGGATCGGCACGGCGGCATCCGGCGCGTTGCAGTAGGCGTCGGGGAGCCATCCGTGCAGGGGAGCGAGCGCCATCTTGATCGCGAGCCCGATGAGGATGAATAGCAGTCCGCCAATGACCGCCTTGGACTCGAGCAAGCCCGGCAAGCGCTGCGAAAGGTCCGAGATGTTCAGGGCACCGGTCGCGGCGTAAAAGTACGCGACGCCCAGCAGGTAGAGAGTCGCGCCCAGCGTGCCGATCATCAGGTAGCGGAATGCCGCGACCAGCGCGCGCCCGCCGGGCACGGCCACGAGCGCGTAGCCGGAAAGCGCGACGACCTCGAGAAACACGAAGATGTTGAACAGGTCGCCGGCGTAGCTAGCGCCCGCCAAGCCCGCGAGCAACAGCAGCAGGATCGCGTAATAGGGCACCGTCCGACCGGCCAGCGACCGGTCTTCGAGCGCTCCGCCGTAGACCAAGCTCAGCAAGGCGATGGCGCTGACGGCAACGAGCACCATGGCTGCGATGGGGTCCGCGACCCACTCGATGCCGAGCGGCACGGCCCAGCCCCCGAACGAGTACCGCACGGTGCCTTGTTCAAGGATCGTGTACAGGCCGATCAGCGACAGCGCCAGCATGACCGTGACCGCCGCGATGGCGACGGGGCGGCACAGGCCCCGGTCGCGATGCCCGGCCAAGGGCATGCAGATCGCCGCGACGAACGGCGCCAGAAACGTTAGGATCGGAACGTGCTCGATCATTCCAATCCCTTCAAGATCTCGTCCTCGTCCAAGCTGCCGTACCGCCGATAGATCGCCTCGGCGATCCCCAGCGAGACACCTAGAGTCGCGACCTGCACCACGATCGCCGTCAGGGTCAGCACGTGCGGGAGCGGGTTGACGTAGTCCGTCGCTGCGACCGCGGCTCCGTCATCGCGGAGGATGGGAACGGTGGCGCCCTCCTTCGCGCTAGTCGTTACCAAGAAGAAGATCACGCTGGTCTGGACGATGTACAGCCCGATCAGCTTCTTGACCAGGTTGTGGTGCGCCAATGTGATGTACAGGCCCAGCAGCAACAGCAGGGCGAACGCGACGATGTTCGGGCGGTGCAGAGCCGCATCGATCAACTCAGGCATCTGCATCTCCGCTCACGAGGCCGCGCGACAGGCTGAACACGATGGAAACAGCCGCCACGGCGACGTCGACCGCCACGCCGACCTGGGTCAGCAGGATCCCGAGAAACCGGCGCGCGGAGGGATCGAGTCCGGGCACGGGCAAGCCGGAATAGTCCAGATACTTCCCGCCGCCGATCAAGCACAGTCCGCCCACGAAGGCGAAGATCAGCAAGCCGACGCCGTCCGCAGAAAGCGCCCGCTCGGCCCGCCGTGCCGTCTCCCCGGCGCTGCCGAACACGATCAATCCGACGATGAAGCTAGCTCCGACCATGACCCCGGCGACGAACCCGCCGCCCGGCCCGTACTGGCCGAACATCAGGACGTAGACCGCGAAGAGCTGCACCAAGGGCACGAGCAGCCTGCCGGCGAACTGCACGATGGGGCTGTCGTACGGGGCCTGGATCAATTGCTTCATCGCTCCTCACCCCGCAATAGCAGCCAGCAGGCGATGCCCGCGGTGAACACGACGACGGTCTCGACGAGCGTATCGAGGGAGCGGTAGTCCATCAGCACGGACGTCACCACGTTGGGCGTGCGCGTGTCGGCAAGGCTGCCCTCCAGATACTCCGGCGACGCATGCACGCTGGCGGGCGAACCCGGGTCGGCGAAGCGCGGCAGGTCGCCGGCCGCGTACAGCAGCAGGAGGCCCAGCAGCGGCAAGGCCACCAGCGCCATCACCGGCGGGTTGCGGCGGTGGCTGCGCGTGTCGCTAGGCGCGGTCTCGAAGAGCGTTAGCAGGAAGAAGACCGTGGCGAGGCCGGCCCCGACCACGGCCTCGACGAAGGCCACGTCCACAGCGCCGAGCCATGCCCACACCAGCGCCAGGAAGAAGCTGTACGACCCGAGCAGGAGCACCGCGGAGATCAAGTCCTTGACCAAGGCCGCGGCGGCCGCGGTCAGGATCAGCAGGACCAGCAAGGGCAGTTCGAACGAATAAATCACCGGCTGGCCTCCCCGACCGGCTTTTCGCCGGAGCGCAGCGCGGCCCGCACGGTGACGTGCGAAATCACGGGATTCATCACGAACAGCAGCGCCAGCACGACGAGGATCCGGAACGCGTTCGCGCTGAAGCCCTGATGGAGCGCCAAGCCGCCGAGCAGGAAGAGCGCTCCCAAGGAATCCGTCACGGCGACGGCGTGCGAGCGGGTGAAGACATCCGGGAAGCGCACGACCCCCACGGCCGCGACCGTCAGGAAGAACACTCCGACAGCGATGCAAGCGGTGACCAAGACCGACACTTAGGGACTCCTCCGTTGCTCCAGAAACTTCGTGATCGCGAGCACGCTGACCAAGTTGAGCAAAGCGTAGCCGGTGGAAATGTCAACGAACATCTCCACGCGCTCGTACACCGTCCCGATGACCACGAGCAAGATGATCGCTTTCGTGGAAATCCCGTTCAGACCCAGCAGGCGGTCGTACAGCGTGGGGCCTCGCACGACGCGGTACAGGTACATCAGGATCATGACCGCGAGCAGGTCCAAGACCAGCAGGAGGGGTATCGTCATCGCCGCGCCTCCCGCGGTGCGAACACTCCGGCGACTTGCCGCTCGAGCCGGTCACTCAGCACGTCCTCCGCGGATTCCCCGTCCATGGCATGGACGAGGACGCTGCCGTCACTGGCCTCCACGGTGATCGTGCCCGGCGTCAGCGTGATCGAGTTGCTCAGCAGCACGATGCCCGCTTCGTGGCCCAGCGCGGTGGGATGGCTGAAGAGCCGGGGCTTGATTGGCATGCGGGGGTGCAGGATCAGGTAGGCGAGGTGCAGTCCGCTGAGCAAGATGCGGCTCAGCAGCCACGGCACGTACAGCGCCGCCCGCCATGCCCGGACGCGGTACGGGCTCGTCGCGGGCGCCCGGGTGTTGAGCGCGACGATGACCAGCGCCGCCGCCAAGCCGGTCGCGACGTGCAGCGGATGCAGGCTCTCGGACAGCAACAGCCACAGCGCGAACAGCACCAGCGCGTACAGCGCCCGGCGTTTGGTGATGCGATCCCCCATCGAACTACGCTGCCGCCGCCGGCTGCAACGCCTCCCAAGTCGCGCTCGGATCGTAGCGGTGGAACTGGCCGCGCTCGGCATCGTACGCGAGCAGGTTCACCCATTGATTGTGGAACAAGTCCTGCAACACGGCGTGCTTGGCGATGATCGCTCCGATCCGATCGGTCGGAGCCTCGATCACGGCCAGCAGGCGCATCGGCTCGTGGTACCGGCGCGGCCCGTCGGCCACGCCCTGCAGGGGCAGCCCACCCTGCAAGTCGCTCTGGCTGCCTAGCATGACGCCCACCCCGCCGACGACGTTGTGCAAGACCTTGCTCCCGCTCCCGTAGACCCAAGGGTCCACCGCCGAGAAGTAATACTCCATGTTGATCCACTCGCCGACGATGAGCGGCGCGGTCATGATGCGCTCCAAGATGCCGCCGTCGGGGTCGGTCGCGGGATCGTACGAATGCAGGAAGACCCGCGATTCCAAGTCCAGCCCCTTGGTCACCGCGCGCCGCCCGATCAGGAACGCGGCGTTGCTCGAGAGACCCCACTCGGGCCGCGGATTCGCCCAGTCGAAGCTACGGCCTTCGGCGTGAACCGCCGCGCGTGCGGGGGCCATGCCCTTGGGTGCTCCGGGAAGCTTGCCGAGACGCTCGGCGGCTTGACGGGCACCCGCCTCTTCCAAATCGATCTGGAGCCGCCGCAGGTCCTCGGCGTGGCTCTCGGGGAGGTCGACGAGGTCGTAGAAGCTCACGCGATCCGTCGTCGTGTCGTGCTTGCCGGCCACGAAGCGCACGTCGTCCGGAATGTCGAGACCGTTCTCGCGCATCGCCTGCCGCACGGCCGGATCGTTGGCCATCGCGGCGAACGCCCGGGCGTTGGGGTCGCCGTGGGCGCCGCCGCAGGCGCCGCAGTTGTAGGCGGCGGCGTACGGGTTGTTGTCGGATTCCGCTCCGTGGCCGCAAACGACGACCAAGCGCGCCACGCGCTCCGTCAGCCCGATCATCCGCAAGCCGCCTTCGATAAACGCCGTCTGCTCGGCGAGCGTGAACCCCTCGGGCAACTCGCCTTGGCTGTCGCCCGGCGCGACGGCGACGCTTGTCGTCACCGCGCTCGCGAAGCGGCCGCGGATCCAGTTCCGCAACAGCGTGTAGGGACGGTGAATCAGCGTCTTGCCGGCCAGCCCCACGCTGAACAGGAAGCCCAATGCGTCCACCAGCATGAAGCCGCCCACCGGATTCTGCTTGAGATCGTGGAACAGGTCGTCCCCCAAGCGCCGCCAGCGCGTTCCGGAGGCGTACCGGCGGAGGCGCGGCTCCTCGCCCTCGCGCACGCCCTCGTCGGCCGCGCGCCCCGGCTTGAGCAGCACCGGGCAAAGCGCCAGCCGGTCGTGGCTGTCGAACGCTTGGTGGCTGATCGGCACGCCGAAAAAGCCCGCGTAGCCGAACGTCTCGTAGGGTCCCTGCGCCTCTAGATGCCGCCGGAACGGTTCCGAGCGCGCGTCGATGCAGAAGATCAATTGCGCGTGCGGTCGGTCCGGCAGTTCCGGCACCTTGCCGCGATGGCCCGCGAGCCTGCCGACGAATCGCTCGCGGTAGCTCGATTCGTACGCAGCTAGCCAGATCTCTCCGTGGCGCTGCTCGGGAAAGCTCTCGAGCCAGCCCAACAGCGTGCGGGCGTCACGAGCCTCGAGGCTAGCCAATTCATCCGCTGTCAACGGCAGCAGCCTCGCGAGATTGAATAACAGCCCCTTGGCCCCGTCCGTCGCAGTTTCCGGCCGGTCGCGATGCTCCCGGGCCTGGAGACACCCCCGCACCGCCTCGAGATTGCCCGGAACGCTCAGCTCTTGCCGGCAGGTTCGGTCTACGAACTCGACCTCGTAGAACATGCGCACGGCGAGGTAGTCGACGGGATCGACGGGATGCTCGCGCTGGGCGGGGTAAGTGGGATTCTCGCTTCTCCAGCGCACGAAACCGGCCCAGCCGGGAAGCTGGGCGAACATGCGCTCCTGGTATTCCGCGCGTCGCTCGGCCGGAACCCCGAGTCGATCCAAGCCCTGGCGGAGCGCGTCTTCGGCGGACTCCGGCAGCGCGCCGATCTTCCGCGCCGCATCCCGAATCCCGAGGAAACCCATCGAGCGATCGGCCACCGCCAACTCGCGCCAACTGGCATAGAAACCGCGGGACCTGGAGGGCATGCCCCATCCCGCCATGCCCTCGTCAAGGAAGGCGGCGGACCACTTGATGAGTTGCTCGTTCAGCGACTCGACCAGAGGCGTGCCGGTCAGCGTTTCGAGCCAGTCGCTCAGGGTGCGCCCGGCCGGCAGGTCGGGAGCGGACGCCGGGCCATCGCTGGCTTGGTCCAAGCGGGCGATCACCTCCTCGGCGCTGGCCAGGAGAGCCTCGAGTCCTTCTTCCCGAGCCGTCCAGTGCAGCACCGAGGAATCCGTCGCGGCGATCCCCTCGGTGAGGTGGGCCCACAAGACGTCCACGGCCGCGAGGGTTCTCCCGGCAATGCTCACCGGCGGCCCCTCGACGGCCGGGCCGAGGCGTTGCAAGGCTTCGAGCAAGCTCTCGGAAGTGATGCGACCGGCCCGGTGGAAGGCGCGGTACTCGCTATTCGGAAGGTAGCCCCGGCCGCCGATCACCAATCCGGCCTCGCGCACGGCCGTGTCGAAGGGGAGGCTCTCGTAGCCGCGCACGGGATTGCGGTACGCGAAAGTCTTGAGCGGCCAGATCTGTGCGGCCGGCCGGCCGGCATCCAAGACCTGCTGCCGGAATCCGTCCTGCGTGGCGGTCGACATATTGGGTGAAGACTCCGAGCTAGAGGGGCTTGCGAACGCGGGCGGCCGAAGGGTAATCGGACAACGCCTTGTGCTCTTCAAGTCCGCGGATCTCGAGTTGGGCGCCTTCTTCCGAGAATTCCTTCTCCATTTCCCGCAGGCGCTGCATCACGGTGTGATCGACCAGTCTGGTATCCGAGAGATCGACTGTCACGGATCCGCTAGCCTTTAGAGCCTCCAAGCGCTTCTTGAGGCCGATCCACGTGCTGAACACGGCCGCCCTGCGCACGGCGACGGTCGTGCCGCCGCCCTCGCTACTTACGTCCACCCGCAGCCTGAGCAGAGACCCCAGGGAAGCGCCGTTGATCAGGTGGATCACGATCTTGACCAGGATGCCGACGGCAATGCCCGTTAACAGGTCGGTTGCCAGGACCGCGATGATCGTCGCTACGAACACCACCAACTGCTCGCGCCCGATCTGCCATTGGTGCTTGAACTCCGCCGGGGAGGCAAGCCGACAGCCGGTGTAGACGAGCATCGCACCCAGCGCTGCCAGCGGAATGCGGTTGATCAAGGTCGGGGCGAGCGCCACGAAGAGCAGCAGGCACAGCCCGTGATACATGTTGGCGAAGCGGGTCTTGGCGCCGTTGTCGATATTCGCCCTGCTGCGCACGATTTCCGAGATCATCGGCAAGCCGCCCCCGAACGCCACTATCGTGTTGCCCGTGCCGACCGCCAAGAGATCGCGGTCCTGGTTCGTCTTGCGTTTATACGGATCGATCTGATCGACAGCCTTGGCGCTGAGCAACGACTCCAAGGTACCGATGAGCGCGAACAAGATGATGTACTGCACGCCTGTCGCTGTCGCGATTCCCGAAAAGTCCGGGAATGTCACGGCATCGAACATGTTGCTCGGCACGTTGACCAAGTGCGTTTCGCCCAGCCCGAAATACATTCCCAGGGGAACGGTGACCAAGAGCGCGACCAAGGGCGCCGGGACGGCCCGCAGCTTGAGCAGCGGGAAACCGAACATGATCACCAAGCTGACGAGGCCGATCAGGCCCGCCTGTGGATCCATGTTGAGGATGAATTCCGGTATGCGGGCGAGCAGGCCGAGCGGCGAGCCTTCGGCTTGGAGGCCCATCATCACGGGAAACTGCTTGGAAATGATGATCACGCCGATGGAGGCCAGCAACCCATGGACGGGAGCCGTAGGAAAGAACTCGCCCAAGGCCCCCAGCTTGAAGAGGCCGAACAGGATCTGGATGGCGCCGGCCACCACTGCGACGCCGAGGGCCAGATGGTAGGCCTGCGCGTCCGCGGCGACATCTTGCCCGGCCGTGTAGCCGAAGCCCTCGACGCAACCTAGGACGATGACGATCATGCCGGCGGCAGGGCCCTTGATCGTGAGTTCCGAGTTGCTGATCGCCGGTGCCAGCAACCCGCCGACGATTGCCGTGAATACCCCCGCAATCGGTGGGAATCCACTGGCGAGGGCGATTCCCAGGCACAGCGGCAGGGCGATCAGAAAAACCAAGAAGCCCGACAGGAGGTCGGCCCCTAGGTAGCGGCGCATGCCTTCAGTGGTCCCTCGCGGCGTTTCCATATTCGTCCCTAACGTACCAGTGAATTTCGTCGAAGCGCTTGATGTGTGTGTCGATCCGACACGAACGCGGCGGACGATCGGACGAAGACTGTCAGATGCCGTGGACCGCCGCCGCGAACGCCGGTCTCGCTAACTGTTCGGAAGATGATAGCACACCAGTCGGTGCCAGTCTGCCTCGGTGTGGATCGGTGCATCGCGGGCGTGCGCCAATCGCAGACGGCCGAGCGGGGCGGGCGGACGCGTGGAGTCGAACCGTTGCCGGCACGGCGGGCCGACCGCTGTTAGGATTCAGCCATGCTTCGCCTTCCCGTGGCACTCGCCCTCAGCCTGCTCGCGTCTCCGCTCTTGGCCGAGGTCGAGGCCAGCCACACCTATCGCGGCCGCGGTGCCGTGCGTCTGGCGAACGAGAGCATCGAGCTCGTGGTGCTCAAAGGAGGGGGTTCCCTGGTCTCGGTGACGCTAGCCGACGATCCCGCGCGGGTCAACCCGATGTGGGACTCGTTGCGGGCAGACCGGGAACAGGGTCGCCCCGAACGCTTGACGGGAGGGATCGGGCACTTCGTGTGCGTCGACGGCTTCGGGCAACCGTCGGACGCGGAACGGGCGGCGGGTCTGGAGGGACACGGCGAGGCGCACAGGCTGGAGTGGTCTACGGACTTTGCCGGACACGAGCGAGGCGAGCTCGTGCTGCGCCAAGTTGTCGCTCTGCCGCGAGTGCGCGAGGAATTGCGCCGGGAGATCAGACTGCGGCCGGGGGAGAGCGTGGTCTACGTCAAGTCTCGATTGACCAGTCTTCTGGACTTCGACCGCCCGGTGAACTGGGCCGAGCACGCCACGATCGGATCCCCGTTTCTGGAACGGGGAGTGACTGTCGTCGATATGTCTGCCAACCGCGCGATGACTCGCCCTCGCGAGGAAGCGCAGCGGAACGGTTTGAGGCACCGCTTGGTGAGTGGGCAGGAATTCGCGTGGCCGCTCGCGCCGGCGCGGTCGGGCCTCCAGTTGGACCTGCGCGCGGCTCCGGTGGAATCTCATTCGCTGGACCACACCGGGCATCGCATGGATCCGGAAGCGGACTGGGCGTTCGTCACGGCGCTGCATCCTCGCAAGCGCCTCCTGCTCGGCTATCTCTTCCGCCCGCGAGAATTCCCGTGGCTCCAGACATGGGAGTTCTACCCTCGCGAGGGCGTGCTGGCGCGCGGGCTGGAATTCGGGACGCAGGCATTCGACTTGCCACGGCGGGAAGTCGTGACCGCAGGGCGCTTGTTCGGCCAATTGCTCTACCGCTGGCTGCCGGCCCGGGAGACCATTGAAGGGCGGTACGTGATGTTCTGGACCCGCACGCCGGAAGGCTTCCAAGGGGTCGACTCAGTGCAGTGGCACGACGGGAAGCTGACCATCGAGGATCGTCGATCCGAGCAGAAGCTTGTGTTGGCTGCGAACGGGGAATTCTGATCGAGTCCGCGTTCATGCGTTCTTCAGCCGTGCTCGCCCGGCTCGGGCTGCGAAGCTTCGCGCGACCGGCATCGAAATCCACCTACTGGCCAAGGTCGTGGCACAGGAAGCACTCCGTCGAGGCCTCGCGGAGGACGTGGCAGTTCATGCAGGCGACCATGTTGGTCGAGACTTCCTGATGCAGCACGCTCCGAGTCTCGACCGGACCGTGGCATGCGTTACATGCAACCCCCGCGCCGGCATGCTCGCGATGGCTGAAGAAGACGAAATCAGCGACGCGGTACACGCGCTCCCACCGAATCTGTTCCGCCTCGGGCAGCGCCGCCAACTGGCGGACCCCCGGCCGGTCGGCAGCGATCGTTCGATGGCAGAGCATGCACCGCTCTCTTTGCGGAAGCCCAGCGCGTTCTTGCTCGACCGCGCCCGGATGGCAATCGACGCAAGCCATCCCTCGGTCCGTGTGCAACTTGTGGTCGAAGGGCACTGGCTGAGGAGGCACGGTCCGCGGCAGTTGCTCTGGAGGTGACTCGTACGGCGGCGGGGCCCCGCTCAGCGCGCTAGAGAGGAGGAGAGACGCCAGCGCGCCGATCCGGACTTCTCTCATTTCGCGACTAGCGGGAGCGTCGGCCGAGTTGGTATCTCGTGTACGGCGAACCCGCCCCGGCGATCTCGATGTTCACCAGAAACGGCTTGTCGCTACGGAAGGCTCGGTCGAACGCGCCGGGCAGCTGGTCCGGCGAGGTCACGTGCGCTCCGTCTCCGCCGAAGCCCTTCATCACTAAGTCGTAACGGGTGCTCCGCAACTCGCAAGCCACCGTATCCCGCCCGGGATAGAAGCTTTGCTGCAATTCGCGCTCGACACCCCAGCCGGCGTCGTTGCCAACGATAACGACCAGCGGGAGACCGAAGCGGACAGCGGTGTCTAGCTCGCCGATGTAGAACCCCAAAGACCCGTCGCCCGTGATCACGACGGACTTCGAGTTCGGGCGCAGGATCTGGGCACTCAGTCCGATGGGCAAGCCCACCCCGAGACCGGCGAGGGAACCAAGCCGCATCCACCGCCCGACATGCCGGGCCTGCAGCATGTAACGGCCCCAGTGGACGAAGTCCCCGCCGTCCCAGCAGATCGTGGCGTCGCTAGGCAATGCCCGCCGGAGCGCGTCGTAGACGTGAACCGAATGCATCGGCGACCGCGCCGCGGCGACCATGGCGGCGATCTCCGCCGCGTACTCGTCGCATCCCCGCCGCACTTCGCCGATCCACGCAGAGCGATCCGGGGCGGGGCGCGTTGCGAGCGCCGCGTTCAATGCCGACAGGGTCGTCTTCGCGTCCGCCAGCATGGCGACTTCCAGCGGTCGGTTCAATCCCAGCTCGGTGCCGCTGACATCGATTTGAATCGTCTTGGCGTGGACCGGGAACAATTGCGGCCCGCCCATGCGCAGGCCGTAGTCCGCGCGCTTGCCCACGATGACGATGAGGTCCGCTTGCCGGCATGCATTCTCGGCGCCGCGGTTGATCGCGGCATCGGCGTAACCGAAGCAAAGCGGATGGGTATCCGGCACCATGCCGCGAGCGAGATTGGTCGTGAACAGCGGCGCACCCGATGCCTCGGCGAACGTCTTCAGTTCGTCCTCGGCCCGCGACCAGTAAGCGCCGGATCCCGCGATGATCACCGGCCGCTCGGCGGCGGCCAATAAATCGACCGCGCGGTCGAGGTCGGCGTCGCAGGGACCGCTCCGCAACGGCTGAACGGGCCCGTCCGGCACGGGGTAGTGAGTGTCGTTGGTCTCCGTGAACAGATCGACCGGGACACTCAGGTGGGCCACGCCGGGGCGTCCGCGCAGCATTTCCAAGTACGCGCGCTTGACGTAGAACGGAAGCTGCCCGGAGCGGGTCGGCACGGCCGCGTACTTGGCGATTCCCTGCACCAGCTTGAGCTGGTCCATGTCTTGGAACGCGTACCTGTCCCGCACCCCGGAATCGCTCATTCCGCTGACGGAGAGCATCGGCACCGCCGTGGCGTTCGCGGTGGCGATGCCGGTGATGGAATTGGTGTGCCCCGGTGCGCCTGTCACCATCGAGACGCCCGGTGTCCGGGTCAGGCGGCTCCAACCGTCCGCCATATGCACGGCGGCCGACTCGTGACGCGTGTCGTAGACCGACAGGCCGGAGCGAACCGCCACTTGGAGCACATCGTTGAGGTGGTCGCCAACGAGCGTGAAAACGCGGTCGACTCCCTGACTCTGGAGACTGCGAACGAAGAGTTCGGATCCGGTGGGCATGGAACTAGCAGCATACTACTGGCGCCCATTGCGGACACCGGCCCCGCCACGGAATATGGGTGAAATGGGTACAGGCAAGCCGATTCAACGAAAAATAGCGAAAATACGGTTGACTCCCGCGAGTGCATGGAGTATATTGAGATTGATGAACGGGGATTGGCTAGGCCAACCAAGAACGATGGAGAGGACGCTCGTGTGATCTCAGCACGGCGACCGCGGAACCGCAGGAGGCGGAAACACAATGGAGAGATCGTATACTAATGGCAAGGGCAACGAGAGTTCCGTGAACGCGACGACCAAAGCATGGTGGAATCCCGGTTCGGACATCCGTTCCGCACTGATGTTCGTCGCGACTGTCGGGTGTTTTCTGGTCGGTGTTTGGGGAATCTCCACGTCAGTCGTTTCTGGCGTGGGAGCCCGCATCGACCGGATCGAAACGACGATGGCCGACGGCTTCCGGCAGTCGAACGCTCGCATGGATCGCATCGAGGAGACGATGGCCGACGGCTTCCGGCAGTCAAACGAACGGATGGATCGCATCGAAGCAACCATGGCCGAGGGTTTCCGGCAGTCAAACGCTCGCATCGATCGCATCGAGTCCGACATCAACCGTATCGAATCTGAACTCAGACGGATCGAAGCGGACATCGACCGCATGGAAACCCGTATGGTTCGGATCGAATCCGATATCGACCGCATTGAGTCCCGCATGGACCGCATGGCAGCCGATATCGAGGACATCGAATCTCGCATGGATCGCATCGAATCCGATGTCGCTGGCATCGATTCCCGCATGGACCGTATGGAAACCCGGATGGATCGCATCGAGACTGATATCGACCGCATCGAGAATCGACTGGCGGTTGCCGCGCCGGGACAGACCGAGGAGTCCGGTCGGAACCAAGTCGCTACGTCGATTGCGCCCTTTTGAGTTTTCGAGGTTCGAGGGTCTCGGAAAATCGAAACAGATGGGAATCGGGTTACGCACGGAGTGGACGCGAATCTCGAGCTGAACTGACCGCCTGGCGGGAATGTCGACTCGCGAACCCGTAGAAGGATCGGGTCGGCATTCCCGTCCCCAACGACATTGCGCCTGCGGGTCGCGACTGACATGGTGTGCATGGCCGGGCGAAAGCGCTGCACGCCAATCCACCCCGCCGAGCGACCATTGCCGAGCTATGGCTGTGGAGGTTCCTGCATCGCCGGATCGCCGCGGTCCGGAAGGCAGTGCCTGACCGGTATGCCGTTGTACCGGGGGCGGAGCGTCACCTCGTCATGCGCGGTGACAGCAGCCGGGACCGGTCTCCCGGGCATGCGTTGCAAGTACCGCTAACCCTCGGACTGGGCGCCCAACCGTCGCGAGTGACCTCGGAACTGACGCCACGGGCTTGAACGAATCGCCGGGCACGGTTAGGATGGACTTAGGGCAGGGTTCCCCGCCGAGATGGCGGCAGGCGACCCCAGCGAAGGACAGCGGCATGTTCCTCACGGATGAATTCCGGCTCAAGGTGGGCTTGGCGGAGCAACTCAAGGGCGGCGTGATCATGGATGTCACGGACGCCGCTCAAGCTCGCATCGCGCAGCAAGCCGGCGCCGTGGCCGTCATGGCCCTCGAGAGGGTCCCGGCCGACATCCGCAAGGAAGGCGGCGTCGCGAGGATGGCCAATGTCGGGAAGATGCGCGAGATCATGGAAGCGGTGTCCATCCCGGTGATGGCGAAGGCGCGGATCGGGCACTTCGCCGAGGCGATGGTGCTCCAAGCACTCGGCGCGGACTACATCGACGAGAGCGAGGTGCTCACGCCGGCCGACGACGAGCACCACATCGATAAGCACGGATTTCGCGCTCCGTTCGTCTGCGGCGCGCGCAACCTCGGGGAGGCGTTGCGCCGGGTCGCGGAAGGCGCGGCGATGATTCGGACGAAGGGCGAGGCCGGGTCGGGCAACGTCGTGGAGGCCGTGCGCCACATGCGGACGATTCAACGCCAGATGCGCCAGCTGACCGTGGCCAGCCACGACGAACTGCCGACCCACGCGAAGGATCTCCAAGCCCCGCTCGAACTGGTCGAGTGGGTTGGCCGGGAAGGCAAGCTGCCGGTGCCGAACTTTTCCGCCGGGGGCATCGCGACTCCGGCCGACGCTGCGCTGGTCATGAGCTTGGGCGCGGAGGCCGTATTCGTCGGCTCCGGGATTTTCAAGTCCGAGGACCCCGAACGGAGGGCGGCGGCAATTGTCAAGGCCACGACATTCTTCAGTGACCCCGAGAAGCTCCTCGAGGCCTGCGAAGACCTCGGCGAGCCGATGCCAGGGCTCGATGTCGCAAGTCTCGAAGAGAGCGAACTCCTGCAAACCCGCGGCTGGTAGGCCGTGCGGACCCGCGCGCCGGTCCCCGCGCGCGCATCCCGTTTGAGATGCGGATAGGCGTGCTAGCTCTCCAAGGGGACTTCTCCGCCCATGCGAAGCGGCTGGCCGAACTCGGGGCGGAAGCGGTCGAAGTGCGCTATGCCTCGCAGTTCGAACGCGTTCAAGGCTTGATCTTGCCCGGCGGCGAGAGCACGACCAACTTGATCCTGCTGGACGAGGAGGGCCTCTGGGACCCGTTGCGCGATTTCGCGCGACACAAGCCGATGCTCGGCACGTGCGCGGGAGCCATCCTGCTCGCCAGCGAAGTGACGAGCCCTCCGCAGCGGTGCCTGGGCGCGATCGGCATGCGGGTCGAGCGGAACGCGTACGGACGTCAGGTTGACAGCTCGATCCGGATCGTCGCACCGGAGCCGGACTTTGTCGACCGCACGGCGGCCGGACCCTTGGAAGCGGTCTTCATCCGCGCTCCGATCATCCGAAGCCTCGACTCGGGTGTGGAAATTCTCCTGCGCGACGGAGACGACCCGATCCTCGTCGAGCAGGGCCTGCATCTGGCGGCCACCTTCCACGCCGAGCTCACCGCCGACCGGCGGCTGCACGAGTTGTTTCTCGCCAAGGTGGGATCCAACACCGCCTGAATCGGCAATGGGATACTAGGCGCATGCCATTCTTGAAGGGCTTAGTCCGGCAGGTGGTGCAGCGCGCCGCGCAAGACCCCCGTGTGCGCGAGGCGGCGAAGAACGTCTTCGAGCAGGAGATCAAGCCGCGCGCGAAGACAGCGTGGGACAAGGCCAAGCCCGAAGTCGAGGCCGCTTGGGAGCGAGCCAAGCCCGAAGTCGAGGCGGCCAAGAAGCGGGCCGTGGCCAAGGCGGCGGACCTGACCGATCGCGTGAAGCGCGAAATCCGAGACGCCAAGGCCAAAGGCGCCGCCGAAGACCGCGACTGAGATCGCCGCGCATCGCCATGGCCCAGTCGGCCGGCATCTTCGTATCGATCCCGTTCTGCGCGCAGAAATGCACGTACTGCAACTTCCGATCGGATGTCTTTTCGCGAGGTCTCCGCACCGCCTATCTGCGGTGCTTGGCGATCGAGATCGAAGCTCATGACGTGGCCGCGGCGGACACGCTGTACTTCGGCGGAGGAAGCCCGAGCCTGCTCGACCCGCGCGAGTTCGGAGCGGTCGCGGATCGCTTGCCGAACCGCGAGTGGTCGGAAGCGACGATCGAGGTCGCCCCGGGAGAGGCGAGTCGAGAACGAATCGCGGCGTGGGCGGAGGGCGGGATCAACCGGGCGAGCTTGGGCGTGCAGTCATTCGATCCCGCGGTGGCGCGCGCGGCGGGCCGCAAGCACGATCCAGAAACCGTCCGCGACGATGCCCTTCGGCTGGCGCAGGCGGGGATTCGGAACCTCTCTGTGGATCTGATTGCCGGGCTCGCGTTCCAGTCGCGCGCCAGCTGGCGGCGGTCACTCGACTGGGTCGCCAGACTGAACCCCGATCATGTCTCGGTCTACATGCTCGAATCCGACGATGAAAGCCGCCTGGGCCGCGAAATCCGTGCGGGTGGCAACCGGTACGGGGCACCTAGCGTGCCGGACGGAGACCTGATCGTCGATCTCTACGAAACTGCGGTCGAGCGCCTCAGCACCCTCGGCTACGAGCGCTACGAAGTGTCGAACTTCGCCCGGCCCGGCAAGCGCAGCCAGCACAACCTCAAATACTGGAGCATGCAACCTTACCTCGGCTTCGGGAGCGACGCGCACTCCTTTGACGGCGGTCGGCGATGGGCCAATGCAGCTACGGCTCCGGAATACGTGCGGCTGATCAAGGCATGCGGAAGCGCGCGAACCGCATGCGAGCAACTCGGCCCGCGACGGATTCTGGAAGATCGGCTATTGACGGGCTTGCGCACCTGCGGCGGTGTCCGGCTGGACCGCGGCGACTGGGACGCGCTGGAGCCGAGGGTCGCGGCCCTCGTCGACCGCGGCCTGCTAGTCGTCGACGAAGCGACGATCCGCTTGACCGATGCCGGGTTGCTGTTCGCGGACGAAGCGACGGCCGAGTTGCTCTCCTAGCGCGGGCTTTCCTCGCCCGGATGGCTACCTCGCGAAAAAACGTGCCACGTCGTCCAGCGAGCGCGTCCGCGCATAATCCGGCAAGCTGTTTAGGAAAGTCTCCCCATAGCCCTTGGTCACGATCCGGTTGTCCAGCAGCGCCAGCACGCCGCGATCCGAGGAGGTCCGAATCAGGCGTCCGAAACCCTGCTTGAGAGCGAGCGCGGCGACGGGGATCTGGTACTCGTAAAACGGGTTCCCGCCGTACTGCTTGATCTGATCGATGCGGGCCGAGACCACGGGATCGTTGGGCACGGCGAAGGGCAGCTTGTCGATGATCACGCAGCTGAGCTGCTCGCCGGGCACGTCCACGCCCTGCCAGAAGCTCATCGTGGCGAAAAGCACGCAATTCCTCGTCTTGCGAAACGCGTCGAGGATTGCCGCGTTGGGCCCTTCGCCCTGCATCACGCACGGATAATCGACCGTGTTCGCGACGAGCCGGTGCATCCTGCGCATCTGCTGGTAGCTCGTGAAGAGGACGAACGCCCGACCTTGGGAGAGTTGCAGAAGTTCCCTGATTTGATCCGCTGCCTGCCGCCCGTACTCCTCCGAATTCGGCGCGGGCATGCGCTGCGGAATGTAGAACAGAGCCTGCTCGCGATAATTGAAGTGGCCGGGTACGATCAGCTCGTCCGACGCCGACACCCCGAGCCTGCCCCGCACGTACTCGAAGCTGCCGTCCACCGCCAAGGTGGCCGAGGTCATCACCGACACCGTTTCGCGACGATACAAGGTTTCTTCCAGAATCGAAGCCACGTGGATCGGCGTCGCGTGCAAGAGCACGGCCTTGGCTCTTCTCTCGACCCAGTACACGAAGTTCTCGCGCTGATCCTCGATCAACAAGGTCAGCGCGGGGTGCCCGTTCGCTTCGGATAGATCCACGCCCGAGTCCTCCAGCAGCGCGCGCAGGGTCAGGCTCAGCACCGCGCAACGCTTCGCCAAGCCCTCCGCTTCGTCCGACTTGTTCTTCACCAAGCTCAGCCGGGAGGCGAGACCGCTCAGGGCGTCGATAAGTTGCGCGTACGGCTCGGCGTGGTGCCGCCGGAAGCCCGCGCGGTCGTCGAGGATCTGGCGCGACTCGAACTCGTCGAAGAGCTTGAAGAACCGGCTCGCCATGCTGCGGAGTTGAGTGATGCGAGTATCCAGTTCCTTGGAACCGAACTTGTCCCGCTTCGCAACGGCCTGCGTGTCCCGCAAGAGGTCGCCGATCTGGGCATTGCTGAGGCTGACGCCGAAGAAACTGCCGACCACGCCTTCGATCTCGTGCGCCTCGTCGAACACCACGGCCTGGTGCGGCGGGATGATCGCCCCGAAGTCGTCCCGGCCCAGGGCCAGATCGGCGAAGAACAAATGGTGATTGACGACGATCAGGTCCGCTTCCCGCGCCCGCTGGTGCATGCGCGTGATGAAGCACTCCTCGAACCGCTCGCAGTCCTTGCCGGAACAGGCCTCCCGGCGGGCGTCCAACTGCGGCCAGAGCTTGCTGTCCGCCGGCAACTCCCTCAGTTCGGAGCGATCCCCGGTCCGCGTCTTCCGGGCCCACTCCCGAATCAAGCTGAACTCCGTGAGAGCGGAGACTCCGTCCAGTTGAGGATTGCGCTCCTGCTCGGCGAGCTTCTGCACGCAGAGAAAGTTATTGCGCCCCTTCATCAAGGCGACCTGCGGTTGGCCGCCGAGCACCTCGCGCACCAAGGGCACGTCCTTGTGCATCAATTGCTCTTGCAGGTTCTTGGTACCGGTCGATACGACCGCCCGCTTGCCGGTCAGGAGCAACGGCACCAAGTACGCCAGAGTCTTGCCGGTGCCGGTGCCCGCTTCGACGACGAGGTTGCGCTTGTTGCCTAGCGCGGCCGCCACGCCCGCGGCCATGTCGCACTGTCCGGATCGGTCCTCCCACTTGGGAATGCGTTCCGACAGAATGCCTCCCGGAGAGAAGAAATCTTCGACCGACGGCACCGCGTGGCCCGGGCCATCGTCATCCCACCCGTCCGGATCCTCGTCGCGGTCGTCGTACTCGTCCTCCCACGGCTCGGACTCGGGCCATTCCGGTGTTCCACGGTCCGCATTCATGCAGCGCCTCGCCGACGGATGCTCCGCCCCAAGATCCGGCCCGCCCGACTCCCGCGCCATCGCGGGCCGATTGAATCCACTACTTTACTCGGGCAGGTCGCGCCAAGGTCAACTGCAACCCGCCAGTTGCACGAGGAGCCGGTCGTACTCGTCCGTGACAGCTTCCCAGTCGTACCGCGCGGCGGCCTCTCGCCCGGCGGCGGCGCGCAGATTGCCGAGAGTGTCGTCGCTCGCGGCGCACAGTTCGTCCACGCGGGCGCGGAGGGAGTCCGGGCGTGCCGTGAACGGCAACCCCGCAGTCCCCGCCGCCTCGCGGTTTTCGGGCGTGTCGAGGTACAGCATCGCGCATCGCCGCCCCAATGCCTCGACCAGCGCCGGATGAATGCCGCCGACCTCGGTGGCATGGATGTATCCCAGGCAATGGGACTGCAGTTCCGCGTACGCCGTGCCGTAAACCGCGCCCGGAAAGACGATCCGGCCGTCTTCCGTGGCCCGGACCCGCTTGATGTACGCCTCGGCGTAAGGGGCGTCCCCGACCATGACGAGCGTCCTGTTGGTCCGACTGCGCTCGAATTCGCGCACGACCAAGAGGGCGTTGTTCTCGGGCTCGAACCGACTGACGTAAAGGAAGTATTCTCGCGGCCGCAAGCCGAGTTTCTCCAGGGCTTGATGCGTGGACACGGGCCCGCTGGGGGCGCCGTAAGCGATGTATGTCGTCTCGAGGCCGTAGCGTTCGCGGTAGTAGCGCTGGATGACTTGCGCGTCGCTGACGACCGCGTCCGGGCAAAGGGTCGCCAAGCGCTCCGAGCACCGATACCACGCCCGCGCGGCGCGGCCCCACTTGCGGCGGTTCCGCTCCAAGCCGTCGACATTGAGGATGGTCGGGACTCCGAGAATCCGGGCGCCGACGGTGAAGACGGCGTTGGCAGCATTGCAGAAGATCGCCGCGTCCGTCCTGCGAGCGGCCAAGTGCAGGCAGGAGAGCAACGTGTGGACCGGCGTGTCGAGATGCTTGGAACGGATCGTCGGTAGCACGACCAAGCTGGCTCCGCGACACGTGCGGAGACCGGGCGACGCGTAATGCGACCGGCAATAGACGGTGACTTGATGGCCGCGAGCCGCGAGCCGGGACGAGAGTTCCTCGGCGAACGTCTCGAACCCGCCGTAGCGGCCCGGTATGCCGCGGGTGCCCAGCAGGGCGATTCTCACGAGGCTCGCCGACGGAGCCGGGCCGGGACGAGATCCAGCACGGGCTGCGGCTCGATTTCGACCTCGCCGTGCAGCGGCATGCTCACCGGATGGTAGCGGAACCAACGCGCCATGTAAGCGTCGTCGACGCGGCGACGCAACTGAATCCAGCGCCGCTTGCGGAGCGCGCTGTCGAAGTCGCGAGCCAAGTAGTAGAACGCCCGCAAGGACGTGCGCTCGACCAGCAGGCAGTAGGCCAGAATCCCGAGGTCGCGCACGGTGATCGGCAACGCGTTCCGCAAGTACAGGCGGGGCGTGATGTTCTTGATCCGCATCAGGAACCGGTTCTTGACCGAGTGCATGTTGATCTCGGCGGGCAGCTCGCTGCGCATCCCGGGCCGCAATCTGCGGACGTGGTAGGCCAGCGCCTGCGGATCGAAGGCGCACTTCCAACCGAGCAGCTGGGCGCGCCAAGCCACGTCGGCATCCTCGCGATACGCGAAGAACGCCGAGTCGAAGAATTCGCCTTCCACCGAGATGTCCTCGATCATCTCGCGCCGATAGCACGCGGCGGCGGCCGTGGCGCCGAAAACGTACTCGTGATGCCGGTAATGCCCGTTGTTGGTTTCCATGCAGCCGCGGTCCTTGTGGCGCAGCATGGGCGTGAAGAACATGCCGGTCGAGTCGAGACGCTGGCGGCCCTCGAGGTCGAAGCCCGCATCGGCGAGCAGCAGCTTGCCGCATACCGTGCCGATCCGCGGGTCCAGCGCGGCGGTCGCGACGAGCCTCGCAACGAAGCCCGAGAGCAGGAACATGTCGGGATTCAGCGTCAGCACCCATTCCCCGCGGGCGATCGCGATGGCTTGATTCTGAGCAGCGGCGAAGCCGATGTTCTCCTCGTTGTAGACGATGCAGCACGCATCCTCGAAGCGCTCGAGAATGTCGCATGTGCCATCGGTGGAAGCGTTATCGATGACGATCACCTCGAGCGGCTGGTGGAGCTGGTCCAAGACCGATTCCAGGCATCGGCGAATAAAGCGACCGCTGTTGTAGGTCACGACAGTGACCGATACGAGTGGCTTGCCTAGCATGAGCAGTAGATCGTGTTAAGGGCGGATAGGGCCTCTATGGCGGCTGCTTTGACTCTGACTCGCCCTAGTCGAGCGGCGCGTGTCGCACATTACGCAAGGTCGCGCGATAGGCTCGCCACTCGGCTTCGGGAGTCCCGGCGAGCCGACTCAGAAGGCCCCGCAATGTCAACCCCACCAAGACTGCGATTCGCACGCGGCGGTAGGCGCCCGGCGAATGGTGCTTTTCAGCGTACCGCAGCATACCACCATACCAAGCCTGCAGGCGCCGTTGCAGGCACAGGGACTGTACCGAGTGTCCCCCGACATGCCGCGCGACTGCGCCGGGCACGTAGCGCAGGGAGTATCCGGCATCCGCCAAGCGCCGACACAGGTCCACGTCCTCCCACCACGCGGGATGAAAGCGCTCGTCCATGCCGGCCAGGGCCTCCCAAGCATCGCGCCGGAGCATGAGGAAGGCCGCCGCGGGCTGTTCCACCTCGCATCCGACATCGGGATCCAAGTCCAGCAGGCGGTAGCGGCGATTCACGGGGTTGCGCCTCCAGAGGCGATTGATGCCCAGCGACTCGCAAGCCAGCGCCCAAGCCGACGGCAAGGACCGGGCGAAGAATCCGGTCTGCGGAGTGCCGTCCGCATCAACCAGCAATCCGCCGGCGCCCGCAACGCCGGGGATTTCGCAGGCATCGACCATGGGCGCGAGATCCGAGAGGACTTCGCAATCGGGATTCAGCAGCAAGACATAGTCCGCCCGCGTCGCGGCGAGGCCTTGGTTGACGCCCGCGGCGAAGCCCACATTGACCGGGTTGTCGATCCACGTAACCCACGCATGGCGTTGACGCAGATCCGTATCGGCCGACTCGCCCGCGTCATTGCACACGACCACCGCTTGCGCGACGATCCCGCGGAGCGCGGCCAGACAGGCGGGGAGTTCGGCCCGCGAGTGGAACGCGACGACTACCGCCGCAATCCGTCGATTCACGACGCTTGGCCCCCGCCGGATCCGGCTAGGCGAAAGTACCACTTCCAGTAGCGATCCCAAGTCGTGGCCCGCTGGAAGCTCGCGATTTCGGCTTCGGAGACGCGCAGCGCGCTGCAAAGCGAGGCCTCGCCGGTGCGCGCCGCGGGCTGCCATTCCCCCAAGCAGTCGGCGAGGCCAAGCCGCGCACCGCGCAGCCACGCGCGCGAACGGCGCCGCGAAACAGCCATCGCCGCCCAAAGGCCTTGCGCCACCAGGACCTGCCACCCGAAACGGAGCAGCATGGCTTCCGAATAGTGCTTCGCGACCAACTTGAGTTGATGCCGGGTGATCCACGTGACGCTGCTCTCGCTCCACTTGCCCGCGGTCTCGCTCCCGCGATGCCACGCCTCGGCCTCCGGGACGTACACCCCCCGGCATCCGAGGGCGGCGGATCGCATGCCGAGATCGACATCCTCCAGATAGGCGAAAAACGATTCGTCGAACAACCCGGCGCGGTCAAACAAGTCGCGCCGGAACAGCGTCGCCGTCGCGGACGGAAAGTAAGTCGGGCGCGGGTGCGCGAACGCCGGTCCGTCCGGTCGGCCATGGCCCAACCTCCACGCCGCCCCGCCCCGGCAAACGGCGTCCCCGGCACCGTCGATCCGATCCTTGCAACTGGCGTCGAGTACTTTGCCGGTGGCGAACCAAGCTGCCGCTTCGCGGGCACGACGGCTCAACAGCGCCAGCCAATCCGGTGCCAGTTCGACATCGTTGTTGAGCACCGCGACCCATTCCCCGCGGGCTTGGACGATGCCGCGATTGAGAGCGGAGCCCACTCCGCGGTTGCAGCCGAGTTCGATCACGCGGGCGCCGCGCGCCCGGGCCGCTGAAGCGGAGGTATCCGTGGATCCGTTGTCCACCACGATCACCTCGACCTCGGCGCCGTTCGGAAGCCGCTGGGCGGCAACGGACTGCAGCACGCGCTCGAGGAGGTCGCACCGATTGCGATGAGGGATGACGATGGAGAACGTCACCGCTTGCAAGGCCGGAGCCGACTGGACATAGGATCCCTACCTACTACCCTAGGAAACAGGGGCAGCTCGGGGCGCGACAGCTGCACGTTCCAACGGGGGGAGGATGGGGTCGACATTCGACATCGGATGGGTGCGTTCCCAGTTCCCGGCCCTCGAGCACGGCGAGATCTTCTTCGACGGGCCGGGAGGCACTCAGGTGCCGTACCGCGTGATCGAAGCGGTCTCTAGCTACCTGGCTCGCAGCAACGCGAACCTTCACGGGCCCTTCCGCACGAGTCGCGAGAGCGACGCGGTGGTCGACGAAGCCCATCGGGCGGCCGCCGACCTGCTCGGATGCGAAGCGCGCGAGATCGTGTTCGGCCCGAACATGACCACCTTGACCTTCTGGCTGAGCAGAGCGCTCGCGCACGAATTCGAGCCCGGCGACGAAATCGTCGTCACCCGCCTGGACCACGACGCGAACTATGCGCCATGGATGGCATTGCGCGAACACGGGATCCGCGTCCGCGAAGTGCGATTCCACCCCGAGGATTGCACGCTCGACTTGGAAGATCTGCGATCCAAGCTGAATTCCCGGACGAAACTCGTCGCTGTCGGCTACGCCTCGAACGCAGTGGGCACCGTTAACGACATCGCGACGATCGCGGCCGATGCCCATGCGGCGGGCGCGCGAGTGTTCGTGGACGCGGTGCATTACGCCCCGCACGGGCCGATCGACGTACGGGCGCTCGGCTGCGATTTCCTAGTGTGCTCGGCCTACAAGTTCTTCGGGCCGCACCAAGGATTGCTCTTCGGCAAGGAAGAGCACTTGGAGCGGCTGCATGCGTACAAGGTGCGGCCGGCCGACGACGAGCCGCCCGGGCGCTTCGAAACCGGGACTCAGAATCACGAGTGCATGGCCGGGACCACCGCTGCGATCGACTACTTGGCAGAGCTGGGCGCGCGTTGCCAGGGAGGCGATCATGGCGGGCGGCGCCAGAGTTTGCTGTCCGCGATGCGCGCGATTCAGGCGTACGAGGGCGAACTCGCGTCGAGACTGATCCGGGGCTTGCTCGATGTGCGCGGGTTGGAACTCTTCGGTATCCGGGACGACGGTCGGTTCGCATGGCGCGTACCGACCGTCGCGGTGCGCCTCACGAGCGTGACCCCGAGCAGGGTCGCCGAGGAATTGGGCCAGCGAGGCATCTTCGTGTGGGACGGAAACTTCTACGCCCTGAACGTGACCGAAGACCTCGGTGTGGAGAGCACCGGCGGACTGGTGAGAATCGGGATCGCGCACTACAACACTGCGGAAGACGTCGACCGGCTGCTAGAAGCGTTCGAAGAGCTGAACCGCTAAAGCCAGCGACCCGTCGAAATCCGCTCCGTCGCGAGCCGGGCCGACCTTGCATCGCTCGCGATGGGGAAGGGGCAACCCTGCCCTCGCTACCTGCCGAGTCCGGGATGAATCCCTGATCGGCCCACCCGTGCCAGGAACGCGGGGTCACACTAGAAATCGGGCAAGTTGCGCATCATCGACGAGGTGTCACCGCCACGGGCTATCCGCGCGGAGTCCAGCACCGATCGCGAGGGCTCGTGGAGCGTGCCGATGTATCGCATTTCGGCGCGGCTCCCGCCCATCATGATGACGGTGTACCGACGCGAGGGATACTGCAGGGCTTGGAACTGTAGCTCGTCCTCCTCGTCGCTGATCCAGCGCTCGGCCTCCGGCCGGGCTAGCTTGCTCACGACCTCGAAGTAACTGTCGTTGGCTCCCAACCCGAGATAGCGCTGGTCCGTGGTCGAGGTGTCGGGTTGGAAGAAGGTCTCCAGCGGATTGTGCAGTCCGCCCACGATGACCGAGAAGCCCAGCAGCCCGAGAAGCAAGGCGGCGCCGACCGCGAATCCGAGCAAGCGCAGCGTGCGGGCGTCGGACCGGCGGTGGGCATGCGACTTGGGCGGCGGCCCGGAGTCTGCGGGCGCTGCCTGGCCGCGGCTCGCGGCGGTCGACGGCATTTCCGTGACGACCTTGCGATACGGATGAACCCCTCCGGCCTTGGCTTCCAGTTCGCGGCGCAAGCCAAGGATCAGCACCGGCGAGTCGGAACTGCTGACGTTGCCAAGATGGCTCTTCGAAACCCAGAACTCCTTGCCCGACTGGCAGTTCCTCACTTGGACCTCCGACCAAGTCGAGTCCTCCAAGCTCCACTCGTTGTGCTCGATTCCTCGAATCGCGGGGTAGAAGGAAAACCGCCGCCCTTGCAGCGCTTCCAGTGGCAGCTGCGGGAGTTCCGAAGGCATTATTCCTGTGCCTGAGTATATCGCTGACCCTTGCGCATCACGAGGACGCGAAACGTCTCTCCCACTCCATACAGCAGAGTCTTCAACTGCATGCGGCGATCGAACCGCTCCCGCTCGGTGCCCGCGTCAAGCGCGAAGGCGAAGCCGTCCGGCTCCCCGACTTCGATCAAGAACGCTTGCTGCGACCGCAACGGGGAAACATCGAGCCCGACCGCTCGACCGCGCTCCGCGAGCGCGCTGAAATTCACATGCGCGGTGATATCGCGCCGCCCCGGCCCCACCAAGACCTCGGGATCAGCGCGGTGATTCCGGTAGCTCATCAGGGTGCCGTCCGCGAACCGCATGCCGCGCTCGATTTCGACGCGGGTGTAGCCGTAGTCGATAGCGAGGATCCATCCCGCATCCAATGCCGCGTCGATGCGCTCGAGGGCGTCAAGTTGTCTCTCGCAAGTCTCGATGCGCCGGCCGTTAGGAATCCGGGGAAGACCCTGTCGCGGCGCGGCGCGGTCGCCGCGCTGCCAAGCGAATGCGTTGCCGGTCAGGCCTACTCGCCACTCGATCCAGCCGCCTCCGTCCCGCTCGACAAGATCCACCGGCAAGGCGTCGAAGAACTCGTTGCAAAGCACGACTCCGACTACAGGACGATCCGGCCACGGGTCGCCGTGATCGACCGCAACCCACCGGATGCCGGGCAGGCATCGGCGGATCTCCTCGCCGGTCTCGCCGCGACCGCTCCCGAGCTCGAGCACGGTGAATCCTTCGGGAGAGCCCATGGCGCTGCGCCACCGCTCCACCTGTTGCGCGATGAGGCGTCCGAACACGGGTTGCAGCTGGGCGTTGGTGAAGAAGTCGCCGTCTCGGCCGAACGGATCGCGCCGCCCCGCGTAGTAGCCCAGCTGCGGATGGTAAAGAGCCAGTTCCATGAACCGACTGAACGGGATCGGCCCGCCCTCATGGATTTCCGCGGCGATGATCCTTCGGAGGTCCAAGCGGCACTCTCAGCGCTGCAGTTCGTACGGTGCGTCCGGATTGTCGAGGCTCTGCGGGGTGTACTCGAACATCTCTACGAAGTAGTCGTGGAGCCCCTCGAAGATCATCCGCTGCAAGATCCAGCGAAACTGCGGGTGCTCGAAGTCCCGCGGGTGAATCTCTAGGTAGTATGTATGGATGTTGGCGGGCTTTTCCTTGAGATCGATAACCAACTCTACCCGCCCCGCGTCCGTCCGCCTGACATCGAAACGCAGTAACGGATGCGCGTACTTGCGGAGTTCCTCGCGCACGGCGGCAAGCCGCTCTGAGTCGCCGCCCATGGAAGCCAAGGATAGCAATGGCGATTCCTGCGTTGCGCGATTGCGGTCCGGCTCCTAGCGATGACCGGATGGCTCAAGCAAGCTCGAGGGCAACCGGCCGGCCACGAAGCTTCGGGCTGGCCTAGGCTGGCCGGCAGGCTGCTCTTCGTCTGCATGCTCCTGCTCGGGGCCGCGGCGGCGTGGCTGGTGCTGACCCGACCGGTCCATCGCATCGAAGGGGACTTCCTGGAGCGCGAAGACCAGCGCATAGCGGACGCGTGGCTGATGGAGCAACTGGAGCATCCTGTCGCCGAGATCCGGGCGCGGGCCCACGTGGCACTCGCACGGATTCAAGGCCGGGAGGCCTTGGACTCGCTCGTGCAGGCGACGACGGATGCGGCGCCTTCGGTGCGAGCCGCAGCCGCCTTCGCGCTGGGCAACGTCCTCGACATACGCGCGCGTTCAGAAGCGCCCCCGGAACCTGCGATCAGCGCACTGCTCGGCTTGCTCGAAGACGACGAGCGACTCGTGGCAACGCGCGCGGTGGCCGCGCTGGGCAAGATCAAGCGGGAGCAAGCCGCCGAGAGAATCACGCGAACAGCCGCTCCGATCGCAACCATCATGACGGCGCTAATGCGGATGGAGGCGGACGATCAGGCGGACTTCGTGGCGGAATACTTGGACTCGGACGATCAGGACAGCCGCTGGGCCGCGGCGCTGGCGGCCGCGAGCTTGCGCTTGGTCCGCATGCCCCGCATCTGGGAGCGTCTCCGCCCGCTGGCGTCCGACGACAACGATTTCGTGCGCGGCGCGGCTCTGCGAGCCGTCTCGGCGGGGGACGCGGATCCGCGATTGCTCGCCCGGATTCGCGAGAGCGTCGAGCATCCCGACCCCAAGGTGCGATACGAGGCGTCGCGCGCCTTGGCAGTGCTCGACGGTTCGGCGCCCGCGGATCCGTACCCTGCGGTGGAGCCGGCCTTGGCGACGCGACGGCTGCCTGCGCCGGATCGATCACTGCTCAAGACCGGTGACTACCAGATCGTGGCGAAGACCCTGGGAGCGCGCCTGACGCTGCTAACGTCGATCGGCGACTTCGAAATCGAACTCGATTACGACCAAGCACCCCTGACTTCCGAGCACTTCCGGCGACTCGCGACGCAGGGGGCCTTGGACGCCAGCGTTTTCGCCGCGGTCCGACCGAACGGCTACGCGGTCGCGATCGCGCGGATGGATCCGATTCGCTCCGAGCTGAACCCGAAGCCATTCCTGCGAGGGAGCCTCGGCTTGCTGAGACAGGGCCAGGCGTCGGGCGGGGCGTTCTTCCTGTGCCTCACGGCGCTGCCGCTGGCCGACGGTCGCTATGTCAATTTCGGCCGGCTGGTCTCCGGAGACCAACTCCTCGACAAGCTCGTCGCGGGCACGGCCGTGCGGGCGGTGCGCCCGGTGCCCTGACCGCGTGGAATCGCCGCAATGCTGCGAAATTCGGCCGATAGTCGTACAATTTTCCAATCGAAACTTGCGGAGTGCGCATCAAGTCGCGTTTTCTCTGCTATAGTCTCAATGCCTAGCCTCTTGGCGCTGTCAAGGGCGCTTGGCGCCTCGAACCCAACATCTATCGAAAGGAGGGTGCCAAGTGAGTTCCACTAACGGACATGACGGGCCCGAACACGGGCCCCAACGCGAACCGCGAAAGGGCTTTTCCCGCCGTACGTTCATCGAGGGCGTCGGCATCGGAGCCGGCGCGGTAGGAGTGATCGGCGGGGCCGAACAGGCCCGGGGGGCCGAGGCCGAGATGCTCGGCCCGGATCCGGTTCCGATCTCGCTCAACATCAACGGCAAGAGCGTGGACCTGAGCGTCGAGCCGCGCGTGACGCTGGTAGACGCGTTGCGCAACCAGCTCGACCACACCGGCGCCAAGAAGGTCTGCGACCGCGCCACGTGCGGCGCATGCACGGTGATCGTCGACGGAAGCCCGGTCTATTCCTGCACGATGCTAGCCATCGAGGCGCAGGGCCGCCGGATCGAGACGATCGAAGGCATTTCGACCGACGACGCGATGCATTCGGTGCAGGCGCAGTTTGTCAAGAACGACGCCCAGCAGTGCGGCTTCTGCACGCCGGGCCTGGTCATGGCGGGCAAGGCGGTCGTGGACCGCAACCCGCGCGCGTCCATGGCGGACGTGGAGAGCGGACTCAGCGGCAACATTTGCCGTTGCGGCACGTACGTCGGGGTCCGCAAGGCTGTCTACGCGGCAGCCAGAGGGGAGAGTGCGTGATGGCGACCAAGTACGACTGGCCGGCGCTGGACGACCGCAGCCTGATCGGCAAGCGACATGATCGCGTCGACGGTCCGGTGAAGGCCCGCGGCACGGCGAAGTACTCCTACGACCGCAACCTCGACGGCATGCTGTTCGCCCGCTTGGTGACCTCGGACGTCGCTCACGGGCGGATCATTTCCATCGACACCGCGGCGGCCGAGAAAGTCAAGGGCTACAAGGGCCACGTCAACATCCTCAACGCGGGCGACGAGGTCCAGTGGGTCGGCAGCGAGATCCTCGCGATCTGCGCCGACACCGAGGAGCACGCGGCCGACGCGGCAGCGGCGGTCAACGTGTTCTACGAGCGCTTGCCGCACTGGGTGAAGGACGAGGACGTCAAGAAGGCCGGCGAGGCCAATCGCGTCAAGCCTGCGAAGGACGACACCAAGGGGCCCGATCTCGATGGCGCTTGGAAGAGCGCCGACGAGGTTGTCGAGGGCTACTACGGGCTGGGCGTGATCACGCATTGCTGCCTCGAGCCGCACGGCCAAGTGGTCGACTGGCAGGGCGACGAGATCACCGTCTACGCCTCGACGCAAGCGGTGGCGCGCATCCCGGCGGATCTGGCCAAGGGGCTGTCGCGAGACGAGTCCATCGGCACGATCTCCCCCGACAACATCACCGTGATCACTCCCTACATGGGAGGCGGCTTCGGGTCGAAGTTCAACATCGACACGTGGGGCATCGCGTGCGCCAAGCTCTCCAAGCAGACGGGGCGCCCGGTCAAGCTGATGCTGGAGCGGGATCAAGAACTGATGGTCGCCGGCGGGCGGCCCTCGGACTACGGCAAGATCAAGATCGGCGCCAAGCGCGACGGCACGCTGGTCGCGTACGAGTCGGAGACTTGGTCGACGGGCGGCATCGCCGGGCGCGGCAGCCCCCCGGTGCCCTACGTCTACAACAACGAGGAGCGCCTGGCCCAGAAAGCCCGGCACCTGAACGTCTCGACCAACATCGGCCCGGCGCGCGCGTGGCGCGCACCGAACCATCCGCAGGCGGCGGTCCTGACGATGTGCCCGATGGAGGACCTGGCGGCCAAGCTGGACATGGATCCGGTGGAATTCTTCAAGAAGAACGCCGACCTGACAGCCCGGCCCGAGGTCTACCGGTACGAGATCGACAAGTGCGCCGAGATGATCGGCTGGAAGGAGAAGTGGCACAAGCGCGGCGATTCGGGTTCCGGCCCGGTCAAGAGCGGCTTGGGTCTCTCGCTGCACACGTGGGGCGGTCGACCGCACGATTCGACCTGCGAGGTGCGCATCCAGCCGGACGGCGGCGTGTCCGTGAACATGGCGAGCCAGGACCTCGGCGTCGGCACCTACACGACGCTGTCGGTGGTGGCCGCGGAGACCTTCGGCCTGCAGATCCCGGACATTACCGTGAACATCGGCAATTCCAAGCTGCCGATCTCGGGCGCCTCGGGAGGCTCGACGACCGTGGGCGGCACGACCGCTTCCACGCGCCGGGCCGCGGTCAACGCGCTGGAGGACCTGATGGGCGTCGTGGCCCCGTCCCTGGGCGTGGACGCGGCCGACTTGATGGCGAAGGACGGCAAGGTCTTCGCCAAGTCGGACAGCTCCAAGTCGCTGACATGGCAGGAGGCCTGCAAGAAGCTCGGCAATCGCACGATTACGGGCCAAGGCAAGCAGCCGGACCGTAACGGCGGCAAGCTCAACGATTCCGGCGTGGGCGGGGTGCAGATGGCCGATGTCTCGGTCGATGTCGAAACCGGCGTGGTCTCGATCAACAAGATCGCGGCCGTCCAGGACGTGGGCTTGGTGGTCTGCCTCGAGCAGTGCGAGAGCCAGGTCTACGGGTCGCTCATCCAAGGCATCGCCTGGTCGCTTTACGAAGAGTCCATCTACGACCAAACCACTGGCAAGATGCTGAACCCGGACATGGAGTTCTACAAGCTCCCGGGTGCCGGCGACATCGGCGAGCTGGAGGTCCACATGGTCCAGAACAAGTACGATGACCGCGGCGTGATCGGCATCGGCGAGCCGCCGGCGATCTCGCCGGGAGCGGCGATCTCGAACGCCGTGGCGAACGCCATCGGCGTGCGCGTTCCGACCCTGCCACTCACGCCGGACCGAGTGCTGGCGGCGCTGGCGAACGCATAAGGAGGCCAGGAACCATGCAGAACTTCGAATACTTCGCTCCCAGCGACGTGATGGCGGCCGCGCAGGCACTGAGTCCCAGCGCCGGCGTCACCGCCGTGCTGGCGGGCGGCACGGACCTGCTCAGCCTCATGAAGCAGGATGTCGAGACGCCGAAGCGCGTCGTGAGCCTGAAGAACATCCGCTCCCTGAGGGGCGTGTCCAAGAAGCAAGGCGGCCTGCGGATCGGCGCGATGGCGACGATCGACGAGCTCCTGAACTCGCGGACGGCGGCGCCGCTGAAGTCGGTCATGCAGGCGGCGCGGGGCATCACGGCGCCGCAAGTGCGAGCCATGGGCACCGTGGCCGGGGACCTGCTCCAGCGGCCGCGTTGCTGGTACTACCGGAACGGTCAAGGCCTGCTGGCCATGGAGGACGGCAAGTCGCTCGTCCCGAACGGCGAGAACCGCTACCACGCCATTCTCGGCAACAAGGGACCGGCTTACTTCGTCAACGCCTCGAGCTTGGCGCCGGCGCTGATTTCGCTCGGCGCGACGGTTTCGATCGCGGGGCCGGAAGGCGAGCGCGAGATCTCGCTGGCGGACCTGTACCAGATTCCGGCCTCGGCGGCGGATCGCGAGAACACCTTGGCGTCGAACGAGATCGTCACCGAGATCAACGTCCCGCTCGCCTCGGGCTGGAAGACCGCGACGTACGAAGTGCGCCAGCGCCAATTGCTGGACTGGCCGCTCGTCACGGCGTCGGTCGCGGTGCGCGTGCGGGGAGGCAAGGTCTCCGACGCGCGCGTGGTGCTCGGCCATGTCGCGCCGATTCCATGGCGGTCCAGCGAAGCGGAGACCGCGCTGAAGGGCCAAGCGCTCGGCGAGAGCGCCGGAGAAGCGGCTGGCAAGGCCGCGATTTCGGCGGCCACTCCGCTGAGCCAGAACAAGGCGAAAGTCCAATTGGCGGCCGTGGCGCTGAAACGCGCGGTCGCGATGGCGGCGTGACCGGCTCGTCCGGGCACGCGGCGCAGAGAACCCGGGGTCGCTGTCGGCTACGTCCGGCGGCGACCCTTTGATCCCGAACACGGCAAGGCGGAGTCATGTCGCGCAACCGAGGCGCCGGTCTCAAGATCCTCGTTCACCGCTGCACGGACTTGCGGTGGAAGGGCATGTATATCGACGCGGACGACGATCCTACCGTCCAGCTTTCCAATACCCGAATCTATTGGTGCGACCAGACGCAAAAACCGGTCGGTCCCGACGGAGACATCGTGGACGAGGACACCTGCACGATGTCCCGTAAGTGTTACGAAGCGCTGTAGTCCGATCGCGAATCCGGCATCGCCGTCAGCGCGACAGGATCTTGCCGTAAGGGCGTTCGAAGTACTTCTCGAAGATCCAATCGGGCTGCCAGCGGTCGCGATTCTGCTCGCGCCCGGTCATGTCGATTTCCTTGGGCTGCGGGCTGGCGACCGACAGCGGATCGTCGTCGCCCACCGTGCGCTGCCAGTCGCGCATGGTCTCGGTCAGCGCGACAACGCGATCCGCCTGCGCTGGGTCGCCGGCCAGGTTGCGGGTCTCGTGCGGGTCGTCCGCGAGATCGAAGAGCTGCACGTGATTGATCTTGGGGTAGCGGATCAGCTTCCAGCGGTCATCGCGCACGGACTTCATCAAGTCTCGGAACGACGTGAAGAGCGAGTCCCGGACGCCCTCTGACTCGCCGCGCCAGATCGGCGACAGATCCCGACCGTCCAAGCTGGCGGGCGTGTCGACGCCGAGCATTGAGCACAGCGTCGGGAAAATATCGAGCAAGTAGCAGAAGGCGTTCGACTCCCCGCCCTCGGGCACACCGGGACCGGAGAAGATCAAGGGCGCGCCCATCGAATGCTCGTAGACGCTCTGCTTGCCGAGCAGGCCGTGGCTGCCCACGGCCAAGCCGTGATCCGCGGCGTAGACGACGATCGTGTTGTCCGCGTGAGGGCCGGACGCCAGCTCCCTCAAGATGCGGCCCACCTGCCGGTCCATATGCGTGATCAGGCCGTAGTATTCGGCCAGCTGGTCGCGCACGACAGCCTCCGTGCGAGGCCACGGGCCGAGGCTCTCGTCACGCCCGGACATGTGTCCGTTGTCAAATGGATGCTGCGGCGCGAAGTTGGGCGGTAGCGGTGGGGGATTGCGGTAGTACATCCGCCGGAACTTGGGCGGGGGATTCCGCGGATCGTGCGGAGCGGTGAAGGCGACGTACGCGAAGAACGGACGCTCGTCGCGATGGTTGCGCAGGAACTCGATCGCGGCATCCGCGAATAGAGTGCTGGAAAAACGGACTCCCTCGAGTACCTCGGTGAGCTTGCCGTCGGGGCCGAGGTCCACGATCGGAACCTTCACGTGGTTCGACATGCCGCCGAACATGATGTTGCGGCCTTGCTGGAAGCTCTGGATCCACGATTCCTCCCCGTTATGCCACTTCCCGGTAGCGAATGTCGCAAAGCCGTTGCGACCCAGGAGCTGGCCCAAGGTCGTCTCGCCTGCCATGTTCATGGGAATGCGAAAGAAGCTCTTGCCGGTATTGAGCATGGCGCGGCTGGGGACGCAGACCGCGCCGCCCTGCGCGCCGAGACAGTACGCGCGCCGGAAACTGAAGCCGTTGGCAACGATGCGGTCGATATTGGGCGTGCGGATGTACGGGTTGCCGTGGGCTCCGATCGCGTCCGGTCGCTGATCGTCCGCGAAGAGCAAGAGGACGTTGGGCTGTGCCGCAGCCGCTACGGAGATTGAAAGCAAGGCGAACAGCGCCACTTGGATTCTGGTCATGGATGCGGCCAGTATACTCATACGAATATGCGCCTCTCGATCCTCTGGACGATTCTGGCGGCCCTCGCAACGCCGGCTTGGGCCGCGCCGAACATTCTGTTCCTGATGGCGGACGATCACGCCGCGCACGCCATCGGAGCGTACGGCGGCCGACTCGCGGCGTTGGACCCAACTCCAGTAATCGACCAGCTGGCAGACGACGGGATGATGTTCCGAAACGCCTTCTGCACGAATTCGATCTGCACGCCGAGCCGGGCGACGTTGCTGACCGGCCAGTACAGCCACGTCAACCGCGTGACGACACTCTCCGGCCATCTCGAGGGCGACCGCCAGCACGTGGCCAACCTGATTCGAGCGGCGGGATACCAAACGGCAATGGTGGGCAAATGGCACTTGAAGCGCGAGCCCGCGTTCGACTACTACTGCGTGCTGCCGGGCCAAGGCTCGTACTTCAACCCGGTCATGCGGGAATCCGGCAAGCCCTGGCCCAACAATCTGCGTCGGTTCTCCGGCTACGATTCGACCCATTCGACGGACGCGATCGTCAACGCTTCCATCGATTGGCTGAAGCGCCGTGACCCGGACCGTCCGTTCTTCCTGATGACGCACTTCAAGGCACCCCACGACAATTTCGAGAACGCTGAACGCTACGACTTCTTGTACTCAGACATCGAAGTCCCGGAACCGCCAAGCCTGTGGAGTCAGCCCGAGCACGGCTCGCCCGCGACGCGAGGGGCGGGCACGTCGATCGGGAAGCGCAACCAGCGACGCAACATGGGGCACCACATGTTCGTGGACCCGAGCCTGGACGCAGAGACCTACAAGCGAACTTCCTACCAGCGCTACTTGAAGAAGTTCCTGCGGACGGTCCGTGGCGTCGACGACGGCGTCGGTCGGCTGCTCGCATTCCTCGAGCAAGCGGGAGAACTCGACAACACGGTCGTCTTATACACATCAGATCAGGGGTTCATGCTGGGGGAGCACGACTACATCGACAAGCGCTGGATGTACGAGGAGTCGATGCGGATTCCGCTGATCGTGCGGTACCCAGGCACTGTAGATCCGGGATCACGCAACGAGGACTTGGTCAACAACACGGATCTAGCTCCTACGCTGCTCGAGCTGGCCGGGGTCGCGCCACCCGCGTTCATGCAGGGGCGAAGCATCGTGCCGCTGCTGAAGGGCGATGAAGTAGCGGACTGGCGCCAAGCTACGTATTACCGCTACTGGATGAACTACGCGCATCACGACGTGCCCGCCCACTACGGAATCCGAACGAAGGAATTCAAGCTCATCTTCTTCTACGGGCTGCCGCTCGACGCGCCGGGCGCGAAAACCGCTGAAACCACGCCGGGATGGGAACTCTACGACTTGCGGAGCGACCCGCACGAGATGCGGAACGTCGTCGCCGATTCATCTTACCGAGACACGTTCAAGAGACTGCGCGACGAACTGGCTCGCATCAAGGCCGAGGTTGGGGACACTGATGACTCGTACCCGGAACTTCAGAGAGTTCGCGACCAATATTGGTAGTCAGTTTTTCCAAGACTACACTCACGACGCGACCTGATCGTGAGGCGCGAGCGTACGCGGCCAAACCCCTAGAAATCTCTCTTGGGCAGTCATCATCTGCATCCAACAAGACGAGGATGCGGCCCGTGTCCGGTGTCTTAAGCCGCCAACTCACATATTTCTCGAACGCCCCAGACTCGGTTACAGGATTCCGTAAGACACGGATCAAACGCGGGGTTCGCACAAAGCATTCGAATCCACGATCCCCTTGATCCGATGGATCAATATTGGCACTGGATCAACCTCACAATGGCCTTCCAAGGCACTCGCGAGCATCAGATCACTCCATTCCGGCAAACAAATCAATTGCATCTGGACTCGCTGGATTCAAATCGAATGGCAATTCCAGAGCGTTCGCCCTCAATAGTTCACCTGCAGTAAACGACCGCTCCTTGATTGCAGTTCGTCCGGCTTCGTCTATCGCCCCGATCTGAGTCCCCTGATCTGTCTTGGATACGGCCAAAATTGATTCCGCAGAAACTTCCCTATGATCCAGCAGATCAGTGCTATGGCTACTAACAACTATTTGCGAGGAGTCGCTCGCATATTTGATGCTCTCGAGTAATGCACCCAATGCATCTATATGCATTCCCGCTTCCGGCCCTTCTATAGCAATGAACGGCAGGTGCAGTTCATTTCGTTGTCGACTCTGAAGCAGTGATGTGAGGATTCCGAGTGCATTCAAAGTCCCGCTAGACATCTGATTTGCGGTGAATTTCTGAAGTGTTCCATCCGGCAATAGTTCGGAGAACAGTAATATATATGTTCTCGAATCCCCCGGAAACTTGACACATTCTATCTCCTTAAGTCCCGGTGCAACTTTCTGCATGTATTGATCGATGAGGGCCTTGGACTCGGGTTCGTTCTCTTGCATGTTGTAGATGACACTGGCAATATTGGCTCCGTCACTCCTAAGCACGTTTCCTCCTTCATGAATCCCAAGTTTTCGCATTGAATCCGGGTCGATCTTGTAAACACTTATAGTCGAAAGCGCCTCGAATGCACTTCGGAAACCCTTGGACCCTGAAGCAGGGACAAGGTATAATCTGTCGGGATATGCAGCTGGAGGGTGGTCCATGCTCGACGAAATTACCTTCCCACATTCGACAATATAGAAGTACACATCGGTTGGCGAACCACATCCAAAAACTCGACAGACTTCTCTGTTTATTCGGACACCCTGTCGATCTGATCGAACAGTTAAGGAATAGTGCGCCGTGAAATCGTTTGTTTCGCACTCCAATCGAATTCCAAACTCTTCGGCCCTCGTGCCAAATTCCCGGCAAACGCTATAGTACCCGTGCCGTCGGTCAAGAGCAACTTCAATCGAGTGTCGTAGCGACTCCGCAACGAAGGCGATCGCATCTAGGAAATTGCTCTTTCCAGAACCGTTAGGTCCAACCAGAAACGAGAGCGGGCCCAATTGCACATCGCACGCAGCGATGCTCCTGTAGTTCCGAATCACAACCCGAGTGACCAGGCAACTGCCTCGGTCAACCGCTCTCGGAATGTCGCCATCCATCCCTTTGTCTATCTCTCGAGTGTCCGTCATGGGTCTTTATTCCAGTTCCGCGTGAAGCTGTCAGCGTGGTGCGTCGGCACGCGAGGCATCTATGACTCCATGATGGTACTACACCGAGCTGCTGACGCTAGGAAGTTGACCAACTGATCTGGAACTGAGACTCGAGTGCCATTATAAGCGATGCCTACTAACCTCGGACCATAAAGGGCTGGGCGGGCCAAGCATTGAAACCGCCTCGAGGACGATCTGCTTGGCGGTGGACCGGGGTCCAGATAACATGAACCCAACGGACGGTCGAGACGGTCGCTTCGCGAATAGTCCAAGTGAAACGAGGCCCTTGGGATGAGTTGGACGCTCGGCGAAGAGCACCAGCTGGCCAGCGACCACGTTAGTGATTTCGGCTGCCTCCAGCGGGACCGGATCCAGCGAGGAGTGCCGTGGTGGATCGTTTCCTGGCATGCAAGTACCACCGGCATACTGCGCCGGGGCCGTGCGAGCGGCTTCCGAGCGGGCGGCTGCGTGGCGGTCAGTCGGCTGGGATCACGGTTCGCATCGGTAACGCATAGCCTTTGGCGAGGGCCCACTCACCGTGGCCGAGGTCCTGATGCCCCGAATCCGCCGCAAGCAGTCCGATCCGCCCCGACTGGACGATCCAATCAAGACTGTGCAGGGATTCCGGGCTCGGGAACTGGAAATCCTCAACATGCTCAACTGGCCAGAGGTCATGTCCTCTGGGGGTCGTATTTCTCATTGTCCCGCAGGTGCTCGACTCTCTTCGATCCAGCCATCTGCTGCATCCCCCGGCAACAGCATCCGAGACAGGTGGGGCTCCGCAAGGTACGCCACTCACACTTGCACGGGTCTTGAGAATCTGAATGTCCGAGCCCCAGCAGATACGCCGCCCCAAGAGTGCCGCCAAACGCTCATCCATCGTTTCAAGCGCGGGACGACTCCCGAGCGTACCTGTGCATGGCGGATGCCGACGAGCATCTCCGGCTACTGTTCTATGCGAGGCCTCCCACGAGGCTGCTCCGTGGCGCACACGTCTGCCGTCGATCGAGCTTTCGGCCTTTCGATTCATCCGTTGCAAAACTCGATATACTGAAGTTTCGGGTTCGCTCGAGGAGGAAACCGACGATGATCCAAATGACCGATACTGCTGTGGCGAAGGTGACCGAGATCCTCTCGCAGCAGGAGCCGCAGCCGAAGGGCCTGCGTCTGTCCGTCGTAGGCGGGGGCTGCTCGGGCTTCCAGTACTCGATGGCCTTCGAGAATCAGCAGCTCCCCTTGGACAAGGTGTTCGACTACGACGGGCTGCGCGTGTTCGTAGACCAGGCGAGCCTCTTGTATCTCGACAACTGCCGGGTCGACTATGTCGAGACCATGGAGGAAGCGGGGTTCAAGTTCGACAACCCGAACGTGACCTCGACCTGCGGCTGCGGAAGCTCGTTCAGCGCCTAGCTCGGCGCGGGCGGATCTTCGATCCGCGATTCGGCTGGCCAGAGCGTGGCATCGCGGGGGGCTTGGGACTCCAAGTACCGAGACGAGGGACAACCCGTCCCTGAGTTCGATCCCTTGATCCTTGAGGCCCGACCCCACTTTCCGGGAGCGGAGAGCAATGCGTCGCGGGCGGCGGATGTCGCTTGCGGCTCGGGGCGCAACGCCCTGTGCCTAGCACGATGGGGCCTAGACACGGTCGCGATCGACTATTCTCCTGAAGCGTTGCGCGTGTGTTCGGAACGAGCGCAAGCCCAAGGACTCGCTCTGAACACCGCGTGCTTGGACCTCGAGGCCGCCAGCGTGGATCTGGGCGACGGCACCTTCGATGTCGTCGTGGTGTTCAACTACCTTCATCGCCCACTGATTCCGATCTTGAAGAAGTGTGTCAGATCCGGAGGGATTATCGTCTACAAGACGTTCACGGTCGATCAATTGCAATTCGGCTCCGGGCCCAAGAATCCAGACTACCTGCTGAAGCCGCGAGAACTCGGCGACCTGTTCTCCGACTTCGACCAAATCGTATACAGGGAAGAATGCACATGCCAAGCCACGGCATCGCTCGTTGCGCGACGGCCTTGATCGCGTGGGCGCTGCTCGCGTTCAGCGGAGGCGCACAGGTTCACAGCGATCCGCCAGCGGACCCTCGCATTCAACTGCCGACGGGGCAACGGATCACGGCTGCAGGCGCGCAAGTCGCCCTGGACAGCATGCCGATAGCCATCGAGGTGTCGCGCGACGGTCGGCACGTGCTCGTGCTGCAAGCCGGCTACGAGACCCCCTCGCTGAGCGTGATCGACATCAAGAGTCGCACCGTAGTCTCCAGCGTCTCGCTGCCGGATGCGTGGCTCGGACTGACTCTGAACAAGGCCGGTGACAGGGCGTTTGTGGGTGGAGGGCGACGCGGGGGAGTCTGGGAGGTTGCATTTAGCGACGGGAGCCTGTCGGTCGCTCGCGAATTCGAGATCCGGCTGGAGTGCGCGCCGGGATGCCCGAGTTTGATCGGCGACGTGCGGTTGGACGCGGACGACCGCATGCTCTACGCCTTGGACCTCCTGCGTGATCGCGTGATCGTGATCAACACGCAGTCTGGCTTAGTACTCGGCGAGTTCCCGACCGGGGCGGCACCTTATCGCGCGAGGCTTTCGCCGGATCGCGAGCACCTGATTGTCAGCCACTGGGGCGAAGCCTCCCTCGGCGTCTACCGCCTCTCCGACCGCAGGTTAGTCGAGAGGGTCCCCGTTGGCGAGCATCCTGCGGATTTCGTGGTCGCGCTCGGAAGCGTCGAGGCACCCAGCGGCGGATTCGACAGCGAGAGCGAAGCCACCTACCCCGCCAGATTATTCGCGGCCTGCACGCACGCCGACAATCTTTGGACGTTCGGCATTACCGAGACGAATCGCTACGAGTTGCTCGATGCGAGATCGGTAGCGCCTTTCCCGGCCTCGCCCGTCGGCTCGCTGCCCTCGGCGCTCGGACTCGATCGGGACGCAGGCACCCTGTACGTGGCGAATTCCGGAAACAACGCAATTCTGATCGCAGACATCAACGAAGCTCTGCCCGAATCGAGCGGCGCCATTCCCACGGCCTGGTATCCGACCGGAGTCGCCGGGCTACCCGATGGCGGCATCGCATACCTCAGCGGCAAGGGTGACGGGGACAGCGCGGGCCTAGTCTCGTTGCTCCCGCCGCTCGCAACCGACCAACTCGAATTCCTCACCGCGGCCGCTGTGGAAAACCTGCCGGACGATGCCGGCGCGGATGTTTCGCGGCCGAACGAGGCAAAGCATGTGGTGCTGATCTTGACTGATGCCCGCGGCGCGGAGTGGCGCGGATTCCTCCGGCGCGCGGCGCACCTGCCCGGGTACGCCGCGCCGGCGAAGGCGCCGCTCATTCAACTGGCTTGGCTCACGAGCGGCATCGAGACTGACTTTTTCGCGAAGCTGGGACCGGCGGTCGCCGCCGGACGATTGACAGCCAGCGATCTGGCTGCCGCCGGGCGCGCGGCGCTGCCGCCAGCCGGCACGATTTGGTCCAACGCGCGCGACGCGGGCCGGGCAGTCGAGACCTACGGGATCGGAGGCGGGCGGGCTGGATCAACCTTCGCGGAACGGGCGCGGGAATCGAGTCCGCTTGCCGATCTGACAGTATTGAGGCTGACCGGATCGACCGCTGGACAGGATGCGGAATTCGGGCGGATCACCACCGCTCTCGAAGAACACCCCTCGTCCGCTTCGGTGGTGATCATAGCCGTCCCATCGGAAGGCGCGGAGGGCGCGGCAATCGCGGGAGGCTCGGTCGCCCGCGGCACTGCGTTCGCACCGGTCGTCACCGCTCCCGAGATCTTCCGGACGGTCGAGTGGTTGCTCGACTTGCGGCCGTCGACTCAATTCAGCTTGGCCGCAACGCCGCTTGCCGCGATCTTCGAGAGCAACGCCGATTGAGAACCGGCCCCGAAGCAGCGGTGCTACACTCGCAATATCGGACGGTCGGCGCGAGTTGCGTCAGCCACGCAGACAGCTAGGGCCACTAGAGACTCGCCGAGCGGACAGGCAGACGCGCGGGATCGGTGACAATCAACGACACGCCCCGCGCCGAGTCTCGCCCGTGTCGTGCAAGTCCGGCCAAGCGATTCGGGTTCGATCCAACCGCGAGACGCTCCCGAAACACCGCCTTCCGCTCCGCGCTCTAGCACTCGACTGCCATGAGCAAGCCCAGATTCAAACAGGCCAAGGCTATCGTCGACTTCGCCGCCTCTGAGCGGGCCGTGAGTCGCTTCTGGGACGAGAACCGGATCTTCGAAAAGAGCTTGGAAGGCCGCGCTGGGCGACCACCCTTCATCTTCAACGAGGGTCCGCCGACCGCCAACGGACTCCCGCACAACGGGCACGTCCTCACCCGCGTGTTCAAGGACGTCTTCCTGCGCTACCGCACCATGACGGGCCGATACGTCCCGCGCAAGGCCGGCTGGGACACCCACGGTCTGCCCGTCGAGGTGGAAGTCGAGAAGGAACTCGGCATCCACGGCAAGCAAGCGATCGAGAGCTACGGCGTCGAGCGTTTCGTCCGCAAGTGCATGGACTCGGTGTTCCGCTACACGGAGGAATGGGAAAAGATGACGCGCAGGGTCGGCTTCTGGGTCGACCTGTCGGACGCGTACGTCACCTACCACAAGTCCTACGTGGAGAGCGTCTGGTGGGCCCTGGCGCGTCTCTTCCGGCAAGGGTTGCTGTATCGCGGGCACAAGATCGTGTGGTGGTGGCCGCAGGGCGGCACGGCTCTTTCGGCGGGCGAGGTCGGACTGGGCTACAAGGCAGTCGAGGATCCTTCGGTATACGTGGCGCTGAAGCTGGCGGACGAACCGGACACTTCCCTGCTCGTCTGGACGACGACTCCGTGGACGCTCCCGGCGAACCAGTACGTGGCGGTGCGCCCCGAATTCGATTACGTGCAGGTGCGAGCGCGGGAGCGGAATCTGATCCTCGCGGCCGCTCTGGTCGAGACTCTCGAGCAAAAGCTCGGCGAGCGGCTGCCGGTGGAAAGGCGTCTCAAAGGGGAGGAACTGCTCGGACGGCGGTACCACCCGCCGTTCGAACACTTCCGCGACGAGCTCTGGGACAGCGCAGGGGAGTTGCAGGATGGCGGGCGCGAACCGTATCTGTGGAAGGTTCTAGCGGGCGACTTCGTGACTCTCGATAGCGGAACGGGCTTGGTTCACGAAGCCCCCGCGTTCGGCGAAGTCGACTACGAGCTGCATCTGGCGGTAGCCAAGCGCTATGTCGCTCCCGAGGACGTGCCCTTGCTCTGCCCTGTCCAGCCGGACGGCAGGTTCGACTCACGCGTCTCGGAGGTGGCCGGACTCTGGGTGAAGGACGCGGACCGGACGCTGATCGGGATGCTGCGCGAGAGCGGTTCCCTAGTGCTGCGCGAGAACTATCGCCACGACTACCCGTTCTGCTGGCGCGCGGACAGCGATCCGCTGATCCAGTACGCGCGGCCCGGCTGGTTCGTCCGCACGACCGCGCGCAACAAGGAAGTGTTGGCGAACAACGACGAGATCCATTGGCTGCCGGAGAGGATCGGAACCGGGCGGTTCGGCGATTTCCTACGGAACAACGTCGACTGGGCGCTCTCGCGCGAACGCTACTGGGGCACGCCGCTGAACGTCTGGATCAACGACGCGACCGGGCGCATGGCGGTCCCGGCGTCCTGCGCCGAGATCCTAGCGAAAAACCCGGGCGCCTTCGATCATTTCGAGGAAGCGAGGCGCGCCGACCCGACGCTCTCGGAGCACCTGATGGTGCATAAGCCGTGGATCGACCAAGTGACGTGGACGGAACCGGGCGAGGAGGGCGTCTACCGGCGAGTGCCCGAGGTCATCGACTGCTGGTTCGACTCAGGCTGCATGCCCTTCGCGCAGTACGGCTACCCGCACACGGGCAAGGCTGCGTTCGAGGCGCGATTCCCGGCGGACTACATCACCGAAGCGATCGACCAGACGAGAGGCTGGTTCTACTCGCAGCTGATGGTCTCGACGCTGGTCTTCGATCAGGACTGCTGCAGACAGCTCGGGTTGCCGCCCCAGCCGTACCCGCACCCGTTCCGCAACTGCATCGTGCTGGGACATGTCGCGGACCCGAGCGGGAAAAAGGAATCCAAATCGCTCGGGAACTACACGCCGCCCGAGGTCATCTTCGATCTCGTCGCGCAAGAATTCGCGATCCTGGGCGAAGCCGACGGCACAGCTGCTCCGGAACCCGGCGTGGCGGTCATCTCGCAGGAAGATTTCGAAGCGCTGGACATCAAATCGGGCACGACCGTAGCCGTCTCCCGCCCCGATAGCACGGAGGAGTCGGCTCAATGCGCCATCCGCGGCGCGAAACGGCAGCCTAGGCGGTCCATCCGGCTGTCGGCGACTGACCAGAGGCGCCTTGGCGTCCGGCCCGCCCGCGACGGGGAACCGGTGCCGCCAAGCGACGTGCCGCGCCTCCCGGCCGACGAACGCGTCACGGTCGCCGTGCCCGCCCCCGCGCCGGGCGCGGACGCGTTCCGCTGGTTCTTCCTTGCCGGGAACCCACCTTGGTCGCCGACCCGCCACTCGCTAGCCAACGTGCGCACGATCCAGAAGGAATTCCCGCTCAAACTCCGGAACGTGTACTCGTTCTTCACGATCTACGCCAACATCGACGAATTCGACCCCGGCAGCGACGCGCGACGCCCCGTGGAACAGCTCGGAGTGCTGGACCGCTGGATCCTCTCGGAACTCGATTTGCTGGCGGACGGCGTACGCACGCACATGGACGCGTTCCTGGCATTCGAGGCGGCTGGCGCGTTGAACCGTTTCGTCGACGCGCTGTCGAATTGGTACTTGCGACGCAGCAGGAGCCGGTTCTGGAAAGGGGATCGCGACGCGGACAAGATCGACGCCTACGCCACGCTGTACGAGTGTCTGGTCAGCGTGGCGAAGCTGGCCGCTCCGTTCACGCCGTTCCTATCGGAGGAGATCTATCAAAACGTGGTTCGCGGGGCAGGCGTCGACGCTCCTGAAAGCGTTCATTTGTGCGACCTGCCAGCCAGCGCCGGGCGGGTCGACCGCGAACTCTCCGAGGCGATCGGAGCCGTGCGCAGAGCGGTCTCGCTCGGCTTGCGGGTGCGCACGGAGCACCAGCTCAAGGTCCGCCAACCCCTCCGCCGGGCCGAAGCCGTGATCGTCGATCCGGAAGTGCGCGAGCGGGTAGCTCCGCACGCGAGCTTGATCCAAGACGAACTCAACGTCCACGAAGTGCGCCTGGTCGATGGCAGCGAAGCCCATGTGCGGTACGTCGTGAAGCCGAACTTCCGGCGGCTCGGACCGAGGCTCGGTTCCAAGATGAAGCGCGCCAAGCAGGTCTTCGCGCATCTCGACGCGGCAAAGCTGCACGGCGCGCTCCTGGCCGACGGTCGCGCCAGCATCGATTTCGAGGGAGAATCCGTGGAGTTGGACGCCGAAGACATTCAAGTCGCCGTGGAGGCGCAGGAGAACTTCGCAGCAGCGGGCGACTCGGCGATGGTGGTCGCGCTCAGCACGGATCTGGACGACGAGCTTCGCGACGAGGGTTTCTACCGGGAGCTCTTGCACCGCATTCAGAACCTGCGCAAGGAAATCGACATCGAGTACACGCGGCGCATCGAGCTGAGCGTGAGGGGGTCGGATCGGACAGCTCGGGTCGTGTCCGCGCACCGCGAGCATCTGATGGCGGAGACGCTTTGCACGAAGTTGCACGCTCCCGGGGCGGCGGCCGCCGACAGCGTCGAGCGCGAATTCGCGATCGACGGCGAGCGAATCCAGGTAGCCCTGAGGCCCGTGTAAGGATCGAGCCGCGCCGGGCTCGCCTCCAACGGTCGGGAGTTCCGATGTCCGAGAAGATCGAACTGCTGGGCCGCGACCTCGCCGAACTCACCGCCCTGGCCCAAGCATCGGGCCATCCACGCTATCGCGGGCAGCAGATTTACGAAGGGCTGTATCGTGACTGGCACGCCAGTCCGCTCGAGATTTCGACACTGCCAATCGGACTGCGGGAGCACCTGCGCGAACTGGACGATTGCGGGCTGCCCGAAGTGGACCGGCGCTTCGCCTCGACTGACGGCACGGTGCGCTATCTGCTTCGCGCACGTGACGGACGCACGGTCGAAGCGGTTTACATCCCGGACGAGCGTCGCGACACCCTGTGCATTTCCACGCAGGTCGGCTGCCCGGTCGACTGCAAGTTCTGCTTCACGGCACTGATGGGGCTGGAGCGTAACTTGACCGCGGGCGAGATCGTCGCTCAGGTCGTGGTGCTGGGACGCGCGCACGGCCTGCGAGAACGGCGGCGGCCGCTGAACGTCGTGATGATGGGGATGGGCGAGCCCCTGCTCAACTTCCGCGCCGTGATGCGGGCCACCCGACTCCTCGCGGACCCGCGCGGCGTCGGCATTCCCCAGCGCCGCATCACCGTCTCGACAGCCGGCGTCGTGCCCAAGATCCGGGAGCACGGAATGCAATCCGTGCGCGGCAAGCTGGCCGTTTCGCTGAACGCATCGAACCCGGACCAGAGGGAGCGGCTGATGCCGATCACCGCGCGGTACGGATTCGACGAACTGCTGGACGCCTGTCGACGGTATCCGCTACGCCCCTGGGAGCGACTGACGTTCGAATACGTGCTGCTGCGGGACGTGAACGACACGGATCGGGACGCCGCCGCACTGCGCCGGTTGCTATCGCCGCTGAAATGCACGGTCAATCTGATCGCGCACAATCCGGGTCCCGGCATTCCCTACCAGACCCCGGCCCCCGAACGGGTCGAGAGCTTCCGGGACATCGTGCATCGCGCCATACCGTGTTTCGTCCGCAAGCCGCGAGGGCGAGACGTTTTCGCCGCCTGCGGCCAGCTCAAGCGCACGACGGCAGTCGCTCCAACCGCGGCCGACGATAGCGGAGCCGGGGCGCTTCCGGTAGAAGGGCACGACCTATAATCGCGCCATGGCGATCCAGACCACCGTTGTCGGCAGCTACCCGATCCCGCGCTGGCTGTACGGGGACGCCTCCAGGGTCACCCTGCGGGACGCCGTGTCCGTGGTCCTGCACACGCAAGAACTGGCCGGCATCGACATAGTGGCCGATGGCGAATTGAATCGCTTCGATCCGTCGCATCCGGAGACGAACGGGATGATCGATTATTTCGTCAGCCAGTTCTCGGGCGTCCAGACGACATACACGATCAGCGACTTGGACGCGTTCCAAGCGGACCGGGGGATGGCGTTTCGCACGGCTCCGGCCGGAGTGGTCACCGACGCCATCGGGGAGGGCACGCTCAACCTGCCCGCCGACTACGCGCTCGTCCGGGACCTCACGCGCAGGCCGCTGAAGTTCAGTTGCACGGGCCCGCACATGCTGGCCAAGACATTGACCGACCGGCATTACGGAAGCCGCGAGGAACTTTGCATGGCGGTCGCCGGGGTGCTACGCAGCCAGTTGGAGCGAATTCCGGCGGACGTGGTGCAACTGGACGAGGCGAACATCACGGGTCACCCGGACGAAGGAGCGTGGGCGGCGGCGGCGCTGAACCACGTGCTGGACGGCTTGCGGACGACGCGCGCCGTTCATCTGTGCTTCGGCAACTACGGCGGGCAGCGCATCCAGTCCGGGACATGGGACGCGTTGCTGCCGTACTTGAACGCCTTGCATTGCGACGTCCTGCTTCCCGAGATCGCGCGGCTGGGATCGGACGCTCTCGCCGCGCTGCGCGAATTGCATCCGCAGATCGCCTTGGGACTGAGCGTCGTCGACATCAAGGACAATCAAGTCGAGAGCCCGGAACTGATCGCCTCCCGGATCTTGCGGGCGGCGAACGCTCTCGGCGAGGGGCGCATTCGGTTCGTCAACCCCGACTGCGGGTTCTGGATGCTCTCGCGGAGCGTCGCCGACCGCAAGATGCGAGCCTTGGCGGCGGGGCGGGATCTGTTCCAAGGCTCGCCCTCGTCGTAGGGGCCGGGCCGCGGAACGCCCGCCCTCTGTCGCGCTTCCAGATACATTGAAGGTTAAAGGGCCGGGCGGAACATGCATCCTGAGCGAAGCGAGCGGAGACGCGCCGTGGTGCTAGCGGCCGGGCGCGGCACGCGCATGAAGTCCCTGACGGACGACTGCCCCAAGCCCATGCTGCCACTGGCCGGACGCCCGATGCTGGCGCATCAGATGGACCGCTTCGCGGCGGCGGGCATTTCGCGCGCATGCATCGTGGTCGGATACCGCGGACAAATGATCCGGGACTATTTCGTCAGCCATCCGCCCGCGGGCATCGAATTGGAATACGCCGTGCAGCACGAGCAGAACGGCACGGGCAGCGCGGCCTTGCTGGCGCGCGAGTTCGCGACGGGCGGGCCGTTCCTGCTAACGTTCGGCGACATTCTCGTCGACCCGAAGGTCTACACGGAACTGTTCAGGCTCGCTCCGGGAGCGGAACAGGTCCTGGCGCTGACCGAGGTCGAAGACCCCTATCGCGGCGGGGCGGTCTACGTCGAGGGCGACCAGGTGACGCGGATCGTGGAGAAGCCGCCCCAAGGCACTTCGACCACCAACTTCCTTTGCGCGGGCATTTACGTGTTCAGCGACAGCATATTCGACGCGCTCGAGAACCTCACGCTGTCATCCCGCGGAGAGTACGACCTAACGGACGCCATTAGCGATACCGTGCGGGCCGACAAGCTCGTGCGGTACTTCGTGGTGCCGGGCTTTTGGCGGGATGTCGGGCGACCCGAGGATCTAGCGCCCGCAATCGAATACGTGCAGCAGAGATGAACGCAGAGTCCGCTTCCCTACTCGAGGCCGCCCGGCGCGGCATCGAACCGCTCGATCTGCAACCCGAAATCAAGCGGGCAGCCGTAGCCAGCCTCGAGCTGTGGATCGCCGAGAATCGCTTCGCAGGCCTAGTCGAGCCGAGCGACTACACCGGGATCCTCCGCTGGATGGTCGCGTCCGAGCGCTTCGACCTGCTGGTGGACAGTTTCTACCAGACCATTCCGTTCGGCACGGGCGGGCGGCGCGGGCCGGTCGGAGTCGGACCGAATCGCGTAAATCCGTACACGATCGCTTCCTCGGTGCAAGGCCATGTCGAGTACTTGCGCCAGCGGTTTCCCGCAGTCGGCCAGCTGCAGGTCGTGATCGCTTACGACGTGCGCCGCTTTCATGACCTCCGCGGCACCTATCCGGCGACGCTGGCAAACCCGTTGCTTGGCCTGGGATCGGAGGAATTGGCGCGCATGGCGGCATCGGTCTACGCCGCCGCAGGCATTTGCGTTCGCACGTTGCCGAGCGACAGCGGCGAGTACATTTCCACGCCGGAGCTCTCGTTCCTCATCCGGCATCTGGGAGCGCACGGAGGCGTGAACGTCAGCGCTTCCCACAACCACCCGGACGACAACGGCGCGAAGTTCTACAACGCCGAGGGCGGCCAAGAGATCCCGCCCGACGACGAGGAACTCGCGAGCATCGTCGACCGCGTCGGAGCCATTCGGACCGTGGACTACGCCGAAGCGGTCCAGGCGGGGTTGGTGCGATGCATCCCGGACGACGCTCGTCGCGCCTACATCGACATGAATCTCGCCTTGCGCCTGCGATCGGACGCGGGCGCGGGCGTCTTCGCGTTCACGGGCTTGCACGGTGTCGGCGTGAACACAGTGGGCCGGAGCCTCGGCGCGATGGGCTTCGCGAAAAACGAGCAACTCTTCTATGTCGAGAGCCAATGCGAATTTCGCAGTGACTTCAAGCACGTCACGTTCCGCAGCCCGAACCCGGAAGTCCCGGAGTCGCTAGCCCAAGGCATCGCGCTTTCCCGCGAAGTCGGAGCGGATCTCTTGCTCGCCACGGATCCCGACGCCGACCGCCTCGGCGGAGCCGCTCGCGACGGGAACGAGTACCGATTCCTCACCGGCAACGAGTTCGCCGTGATCCTGACGCGCTACCGATTGGAATCCCTAGAGGCGGCGGGCAGGCTGCCTGCGAAACCGATAGCGATCAAGACCGAGGTCACGACCGACCTGATGCGCAAGCTCGTGGAGTCGAAGGGCGGGGCCGTCATCGGCAACTTGCTCGTCGGATTCAAGTACATCGCCGCGGTGCTGCGATCGCTAGAGAGCACCGGGCGGTTTCGAGACATCGAAGGCTCGCTAGACGATTTCGTGGTAGCGGCCGAGGAGAGCCATGGCTTCATGCTGACGCCGGCCGTGCGGGACAAGGACGCCGCCGGAGCGGCAGTCGTGCTCGCGGAACTCGCCTCCGAGTTGCGCGGTCGCGGGCTGACGGTCTACGACTACCTGCTGGACACCTACAAGCGCTACGGATACCACAGCAATACGGTGCGATCGACGGTCATGCAAGGCGCGACGGGATCCGCGAACATCCGCAGCATCCAACGCATGCTCCGGGAAGCCCCGCCGCAGACGATCGGGGGCAGAGCGGTGCTCGCGGTCAACGATTACTGGGACGAGGCGCGCTACGGGCCGTTCCTCTCCCAGACCGACCGGAGTTCCCGCAACTTGATCAGCTTCGCGGTCGAAGGCGGAATCAAGGCCACGATCCGCCCCTCGGGCACGGAGCCCAAGAACAAGCTGTACCTCGAACTCGCAGCGGATCCGCTGGGCCCGGAAGCGACGCGGGGGCAATTCCAAGCGCATCGCGAGAGTGTCGATCAGGCTGTCAAGGAATTCTCGAATCGATTCCTCGCCGAGATGCTCGCGCTGATCGGCGTGCAGGTTCCGGAATACGCGTTCGAGATTTCCGACCTCGTCGCGCTCCAGTACAAAGTTGACTTCTGCGACCGATTCCTGACCGAGTTCGCCCAGCGAGCGGCAGCGGCGGGCGATCCGATCCGGGAGCGGGCGGTCAGCGCATGGGTTGACGAGACACTGCAACCTTACGGTCCTGACGCCCGGATGCTGGTCCGCCGCGCGTTCGAGGCATACGCAGCCGACCAGCCGCCGTCGCCCCGAATCGAGGCCCAGCGCAGGATCTTCCGCTCGTAGGCACGAGTCTATGCGGCCGCGCGCCCGCCGGGCGGGGGCTAGAATGAGAGGGATGGTTGGGAGTCCTCGCAGGAGTCCTGTCGCGGAGAGGTGGCCGAGCGGCTTAAGGCGCACGCTTGGAAAGCGTGTTTAGGGGAAACTCTAACGAGGGTTCGAATCCCTCCCTCTCCGCCAGTCGACATGCGGCGGCGATAGATCGGCGAAATACCGCGGCGAAGCCGCTCGGACACGGCGCGCCCACCGGCAGAGATCTGGCACTTTTACGTGCCGTGTGCAGCTCAGGCGCTGGCAGGCTCGAAGAATCCGCCCATCTTGCGGAACTTCAGATAGCGATCCTCCACCAACTGTTCCGCACTGAGGCCCCGTAACGACTTGAGGCTCTCGTCCAACGCGCTACCGAGCATCTCGGCCGCCGCGTCCGGATCCTCGTGGGCCCCGCCCGCCGGTTCGGGCACGATCCCATCGACCAGGCCGAGCTCCCCCAAGTCGCCGGCCGTCAGCTTCAGCGCACCCGCCGCGAGTTCCGCCTTGGCCGAGTCCCGCCACACGATGGCAGCGCAACTCTCGGGTGAAATCACGCTGTAGATCGCGTTTTCCAGCATGAGCACTCGGTTGCCGACACCTAGGGCCAAAGCTCCACCGCTGCCGCCCTCTCCGATGCAAACCGCCACTAGCGGAACGGCCAGCTGGGCCATTTCGTAAAGGTTCCGGGCGATGGCCTCGGCTTGCCCGCGCTCTTCCGCGTCCATCCCCGGATACGCGCCCGGCGTGTCGAGCAGCGTCACGATCGGGCGTCCGAATTTCTCGGCCAGCTGCATCGCCCGCAGGGCCTTGCGGTAGCCCTCCGGCCGCGGCATGCCGAAGTTGCGGTGGATCTTGTCCTCGGTCCGCCGCCCCTTCTGCTGGCCGATCACCATCAGCGGCTGGTCGCGGAAGAAGCAGAATCCGCTGACGATTGCCGCATCGTCGCCGAACGCACGATCTCCGTGAATCTCGTGGAAGCGTTCGAACAGCCGCTCGATGTAATCCGAGGCGTGAGGGCGCTGCGGATGGCGAGCGAGCTGGACGCGATCCCATGCCGTGGACTGCCCGTCCCCCGCCTCCGCGCCGCTCGCGCTCGGTTCGGAGGCATGCTGTTGGGCGTCGGCCATCTCTGCCTACCGCACCATTGTAGTGCGCGACCGCCGACCGCATCGAGCGGCGCGGCAGCGCCTGCGAGGCCGATGTTGGCTGGATCGGGCCATCAACGAAGGCGGTTCGCACTCCGCGAACTCATGACCGTGCTATTCTCAGACAGCAGGAAGCCACGGGCAATGAGGCTTGCGACACGCTCTCGATTCGCATCTGTGTTCCCGTCGGCGAGAGCGCGGTGACGGAAATGTTGCGTCTTGACCTGACGGAATCGCTCGGTCGGATACCTCGCCGGTCGGCCTGCTGCATCCTGCCTGCGGTTGTTCTCCTAGCGCTGGGGTGGGGGTGCAGCAGCGAATTAAACTGCGGCAAGGTGACGATCGCTGACCTCCCTTGGCCGTCCGCGGCCTTGACGGCCAGGATCCAGCAGGTCATTTTGGAGGAGGGGTACGGATGCTCCCCCGAACTCATGCCCAGTGATGCCCACGCGGCACTCGAGGGGATGTCGCGAGGCGACGGTCCCGACATCGCGCCGGAGGTCTGGGTCTCTTCGATGGGTCAAGTCGTCCCCGACGGGCTGGCTAGCGGGAGCTTGAGAATCGCGAGCGACGCCTTTCTCTCCGGCGGCACGGAAGGCTGGTACGTGCCCGAGTACGTGGTGAGCCGCTACCCGGAACTAGGGGATCTGGACGCCGTGCTGAAGCGTCCGGACTTGTTTCCCGATCCGGACGACCCCGAGAGAGGAAGATTCTATTCGTGCGCTCCAGGCTGGGAGTGCCGCCGCATCAACAAGAATCTCTTCCGCGCCTACGAAATGGAAGAGGCGGGCTTCAATGCCTACCTGCCGTCTTCGGACGAGCATCTGGTCGCCGCCATCACCCAAGCCTACGAGCGTCGCGAGCCCATCTTCGCCTACCTGTGGTCGCCCTCGGCCATCACTGGCAACCTTCGGATGCACTTGCTGACTTCGGTTCCGCACGATCCGGACACCTGGCCGTGCATCACTTCCGAAGACTGCGCCGAGCCCGCGCCGAACACGTACCCGCAATCCGTGGTGCAGTCCATCGTCATGTCCGGGTTCGCCGATAGCAACCCGGAACTCTTCGAGTTCGTGACGAAATTCCAGTGGACGAACATCACCCTGATCGAGCTGGTGCGCTGGATGGAGGTCGAAGGCAGGGATCCGCTCGATGCCGCAGTCTACTTTATGCAGCAATACGACTCGGAATGGCGCAGATGGGTACCGGACAAAGTCGCGGAGCGACTCGCCGCCAGCATGGGGGATGCCACGGCACCTAGCCAAGCGAACTGAGATGCATCCGGCACCGCACCCCAACAGGTCCGGGCTTCCTCGCCTCCCCCCCCCCAAGCTCTCTCGCCTCGCCGAGAGTGCCCCTTCCAGACGTCGCATGATGCTGGGCACCCGGTTCGCACGCGGGATCCTAGCCGCCACTTGGCTTGTTGCCGGCGGCCTCGCCGCGAGCGCCCAGACCGCGGACCCCGACGAGCAGCTTGTCGCCGATCCTCGCATGTTCACGGTCATGGCGGCGATCAACGCCGGCGGCTACGACGACGGCCTCAACGCAGTGCTTGACAATCCCGTGCGGAAGGCCGTGCGGGAGGATTTGCAGAGGCTCGACACGGGCATGGCGTCGCGCCTCAGAACCTTCTACGAGGAACACCGGCGCGACGACCCGGAACTCAACCTCTCGCAATACATTTCGTTCGCGTTGATGTGCGGCGAGCCGCCTTACTTCGACTTGCGCGCCGAGGTGCCCACGGACCTTCCGGCGGAGGTGCGCCCGATCCGGGGCTTCTCCGCCCTGCTGAGCGAGTTCTACTCCGTAGCCGGCGTCGAGAGCCTCTGGCAGAAGTACCGGCCGGCCTACGAGGCCGCGATCGCCCGGCACCAGGAGGCCTTGATCGAAGCGGTCTTCGAGATCAACGGTTACCTGCGCATGCCTTCGTCGAGTCGCGAGACGCGCGGCTTTCGCGTGTACTTCGACCTGCTAGCGGCTCCGGGCAACGTGAACGTGCGGGCGTACGGAGGCGACGTGAAGGTCGTCGTCCATCCCTCGTCGCAACTGCACCTCGAGGAGATCCGCGCGGCCTACTTGCTGCACCAGCTGGACCGGCTCTCGATCCGGCACAGCGAGACCGTGGCTAGGAAGGAGGCACTGGGGCGCCTCGCTCTCTTCGCGCCCGCTCTGGGCGAAGCGTACAAGACCAACTTCCAGCTGCTGCTGACCAAGTCGCTCGCCAACGCGGTGCAGGCCCGCATGCGGTACGAACCGGAAGAGCGCAAGCGCCAGCGTGTCGCCGAGCACCTGCGCAACGGATTCGTCCTCGCCGCTTACTTCTACGAGAAGCTCGCCGAATACGAAGCGCAGCCCCAAACGATGCGGCGTTACTACGAGACCTTGGTCGACGACATCAACGTCCGCGAGGAGACGGCCCGCGTGCAAGGCGTCGAATTCGCCGAGAGACCCGCCGCGCGCAAGGCAGAGACGCCGCGACGCGTGGCGCGGCCAGCGGTGTCCGCGGAGCAGAAGCTGCTGTCGCAAGCGGAGGGCCTGCTGCAGCTGGGCGAGCCGAACCAAGCGCGAAGGCTATACGAGCAGGTCCTTGGCGGAGACGGTCCCGGGCGGGGCCAAGCGAGTTACGGACTGGGCCGGATCGCGCTGGACGAGGCCGACCCCGACCTGGCCCTCGAGCACTTCGCGAACGCGGCCGCGGAAGCGGAAGGAGCGCGCATCCGGGCGATGTCGCACGTGTACATGGGCCGCATCCAGGACGTATTGGGCAACCGCGAGCAAGCGCTCCACCACTATCGCGCCGCCCTCGCCAGCGGGGACACGTCGCCGGTCGTGAATCGCTTCGCCGAGGAAGGGCTGGCCGAGCCGTTCACGGGCGCCGAGGACGAGCCGTAATCCCGTCAGCGCCCCGCATCGACCCGCTCGCTCGAAAGCATTGCTAAGATGAGATTCAGGCGAAGCGCCCGATCCAAGCATGCTTGCATCCGAGGAACTAGAACTCAAGCAACCCGCCGTCGCCTCGAGCGCCGGAACTGAATCGGCCCCGCCGAGCGCCGAGGTCGATTCCGCCGCCGCGCAAGAGGCCCAGGCAGCGCGCGAAGCGGAACTGGAAGCCCTGCGCAAGGATTTCGAGACAGCGCAGAAGGAGCGGGACGAGCTGCTTGACAAGCTGCAGCGCGCCCAAGCCGAGTTCGAGAACATCCGCCGGCGGTTGGAGAAGGAAAAGACGGACATCGTCCGCTACGCCCCTTCGGACACGATCCAAGCGTTGCTGCCGGTCGTCGACGACTTCGAGCGCGCGATGTCCACCGAGGGCGTGCCCGAGGACTTCAAGCAAGGCTTGGAACTGATTCACCGGCGCATTTTCGAGGTCTTCCAACGGGCCGGCCTCAAGCCGATCGAAGAGCACGACACGTTCGATCCCAACCTGCACTTCGCGGTCGACCGCGCCCCGGCCGCCGAGGATCAGGCCGACCACCAGATCCTCGAGGTGTACCAGAAGGGATATCTCTTCAAGGATCGCTTGCTGCGCGCTTCGATGGTCAAAGTAGCGGTCAAGGAATAGCTCCCGCTCGCGGGCCGGCAGGCAGTAACCGTGGAGAAGCGCGACTATTACGAGGTGCTCGGCGTGAGCCGGGGAGCGGACGCGGCGACGTGCAAGCGCGCGTACCGCAAGCTCGCCATGCAATACCATCCGGACCGCAATCCGGACTCGAGAGACGCCGAGGAGAAGTTCAAGGAGGCGTCCGAGGCCTACAGCGTGCTGAGCGACCCGGAGAAGCGCGCCCGTTACGACCAGTTCGGCCACGCCGGGCTGTCCGGCAACGGCGGCTTCAACAGCTCCGACCTGCAAGACATTTTCAGCGAGTTCTTCGGCGACTTCGGGGACATTTTCGGCATGGGTTCGCGCCGGGGTTCGCGGGCGCGGCGCGGCGACGACCTGCAGTACGAACTCGAGATCACGTTCGAAGACGCGGTGTTCGGCGCCACGAAAGAGATTCGCCTGCCGCGCACCGAGGCTTGCGACCGATGCGACGGCTCGGGCTGCGAGCCAGGCTCCCGCAAGGGGAGTTGCGGCAATTGCGGCGGGCGCGGGCAGGTGGTCTCGCAGCAGGGTTTCTTCGCCGTAAGCCGGACCTGTTCGCGTTGCGGCGGAACCGGGCAAGTGATCCAGCAGCCGTGCCAGCAGTGTCAGGGGCGCGGGGCGCGGCGGACGCAACGCAATCGGAAGGTCCATATTCCGGCGGGCATCGACGACGGCATGCGGCTGCAAATGAGCGGAGACGGCAATGCCGGCTCGAACGGCGGGCCGTCCGGAGACCTCTACGTGCTGATCCGCGTGCGCGAGCACGAGGTCTTCGAGCGCGAGAGTTCCGACCTGCATTGCCACGTCAAGGTCAACGTGGCCCAAGCCGCGCTCGGCGCGAAAGTAAGCGTCCCGACGCTCGAAGGCGAGGAAGTCCATTCGATCAAGCCGGGCACGCAGTCGGGACACCGGCTTTGCTTGCGGGGCAAGGGCGTGCCGCATGTCCGCGGAAGTCAGCGAGGCGACCTTTACGCGCACGTGGACGTGGAGGTTCCCAAGCGGCTCAGTCGCGAGCAGCGCGAGCTCTTCGAGCAGCTCGGCGCCTCTCTGGCGGTCGAAAAGTCCGACTCCGGCAAGGGATTCTTCGACAAACTGCGCGACGGTCTCAACTGAACCCCGATCCGTTAAGATCAACTCGTGCCCCACAGGCATCTCGCGGCCAGCATGGCACTGCTGCTGCTCGCTGCCCCGGGCCTCGCGGTCGGCGACGCGCGCAGCGAGCGCGTCATTCGCCAGATCGAGCAACTCGTCGCCGGCCAGCGCGGCATGCGCGTCTACGACTGGGTAGGCTTCACCCTGAGCGACGCCGCCGTCACGTTGCACGGCACCGTGACGAGTCCCGCCCTCAAGCAGGCCATCGAGCGATCCGTCCTCGCGCTGGAGGCGGTTGACTCGGTGCGGAACGCCCTCGAGGTGCTCCCGCACGACGGCGATGACATCGGCATCCGCATCAACGCTTATTGGCGCATCTACGGGCACCCCGAGATCCGCCAGTTCGTCGGCGACGAGGGAGCCTTCCGCCCGCGCCTCCGGCGCTCCGCCGACGACGTCCAGCGCGTGCTCCTCAAGCCGATTCACATCGTCGTGCGGAATCGCGAGCTGACCTTGGAGGGCGAGGTCGAGCAACGGCGCCACAAGCGCGTGGCGGAACTGCAGGCGAACGCCGTGCGGGGGGTCCGCGCGGTAGCGAACAATCTAGTCGTCACGGGTACCGACACCGAGGAATTCGAGCCGATCGATTTCGAGGCGGATCCTTGGTGGGCCGACTCGAACTCGGTCCCGGAGCCCGTGCTGCGGGTCGAGAACCCCGTCGGCGGAATCCGGATCGCGGTCGTCGATACGGATCGCGTCCGCGTGCGACGCACCTGCCGGTCGCGGCCGGTCCGCCCCCTGGATACGAAGACCACCCGTCTAGGTCGCAAGACCAGGATACGCGCGCAGCCGTCCGACGGGGCGATGATCAATCTCGAGATCGACCTGCCGTACGGGCACAGAATCGAAGCGGAGACGGTTGACGGGCCGATCTCGCTGACAGGCTTGGTGCGGCAAGCGCGACTGCAAACCGCCATCGGGCGAGTCGAGTTGGAAGTGCCGTGGAGGGGCGTGCGACTGGAAGCGGTGTCGGACCGCAGGCCGTTGCATCTCAGCATTCCGGATCGGCTTCGAAGCTCGTTGCGGAGCGCGCCGAACGAGATTGCCGGGAGCGTTTGGACGTTGCAGGACATCCGGGATTCCCGCGGCAAGTTCTACGGGTCGATTCGCTTGGAGGCGACCCATCCGGACGCGCTCGTGCTGCGCGAGGGCGGCGTGGCCGAAGACTCGCCGATCCGCATGCACTGGCAGGCGAAAGACGCTCTCGGGAATATGCTGCGACGCCGGTATCGCATGCGTTTGGAGCGCCCTGGCGGCGAAGGCGCTCCTCCTGGCGGGATCGAAGAGGGGCCGAACGGCGGCATGGTCCGGTTCAATTCCGACGTGCGCTTGGTGCAGCTCTCGGCGACCGTCGTCGACCGCTCCGGCCGGCCCGTGCCGGGCTTGGACGCGGACGCCTTTCAGATCCTCGAAGACGATGTCGAGCAGTCCATTCGGTTCGTTCGCGACACGGAAGCGGAATTCAACCTCGTGCTGCTGCTGGACTGCAGTACGAGCACGCTTGTGGACCGGGAGGCCGTGCTGGAGGCCGCCCGACGCTTCGTGCTCACGGCCCGACCGGGCGATCGCGTGGCGATTCACGTCCTCTCGGATGCCTACGTCCATGTCGTCAGTCGACTTACGGACGACCGGGACTCGTTGCTGGACACGATCGAGCGCATTCCCCGGTTGTCCGGGGGCACGCCGCTCTACGATGCGATCACCCTCGCCTACGCGCACGAGCTGGCCAGCCGGCGCTGGGAGCGCAACGCCTTGATCGTCATCAGCGATGGCATGGACAACGAGTTCATCCCCCGCTGGAGTCGGTCCGTTCCGTCCGAAGTGCCATTTGACGAACTGCTGCGGGTAGCGGCCGAGATCAATAGCGCGATCTACCCGATATTCCTCGAGCCGGAGGAGCCCGGCATCCGCACGGAGCGCCGCTGGCGCGAGCAGCAAGAGCGCGCGGCACAACGAGCGCGCGCACGGATGGGCGAACTCGCCGAAGTCACCGGAGGCCGCCTGTTCGCGGCCAATTCCGTTCGCGACCTAGACGACGTGTACGGGCAGGTCGCCGCGGAACTGCGCAGCGTCTACACGCTCGGATACTATCCCGCGAACCAAGACTTCGACGGCACCTGGCGGCGCGTCCGGGTGAAGCTCCCGGATGTAGATGCGAGGGTGCGCACCCGGCCGGGCTACTACGGCTGGTGATGGCGGGGCACCCAGCCGAAGCGCATGGAGCGGGAGCCCCCGGAGCCAAGCGCTCGCGAAAGGCGCTGCCGCGAGCGGCGCGCTCGAATCCCCGCTGTCCGTCCCCGCGATTAATGTATACTAAAGGGTACAGATTTGCTGCCACCGGCCGGTGGTGCGCGATCTTCCCGATGCGATGAGCAGCGCAACTGACCACCTCGAAGGGCTGGCGAGCCAAGAGTACAAGTACGGCTTCGTCACGGACATCGATCAGGAGACTTTGCCTCCGGGACTGTCCGAGGACACCGTCCGCTTCATCTCGGCCAAGAAGGACGAGCCCCAGTGGCTGCTGGACTGGCGCCTGAAGGCTTTCCGCAACTGGCAGGAGATGCGGGAGCCGACCTGGCCGAACGTGAGCTATCCCCGGATCGATTACCAATCGATCTCCTACTATGCCGCGCCCAAGAGCGCCGATGACCGTCCCAAGAGCTTGGACGAGGTCGATCCCGAGTTGCTCGCCACCTACGAAAAGCTCGGGATCCCGCTCGAGGAACGCGCCGTCTTGGCCGGCGTGGCCGTGGATGCCGTGTTCGACAGCGTATCGGTCGCGACCACGTTCCGCGAGAAGCTGGCCGACGCCGGGGTGATCTTCATGTCGATCTCGGAGGCCGTGCGCGAGCATCCCGAACTGGTGCGCCGGTACCTCGGCTCGGTCGTGCCACCATCGGACAATTTCTTCGCCGCGCTGAATTCCGCGGTCTACTCGGACGGATCGTTCGTATTCATCCCGAAGGGCGTCACCTGCCCCATGGAGCTGTCGACGTACTTCCGCATCAACGCGATGAACACCGGCCAGTTCGAGCGCACCCTGATTGTGGCCGAGGAGGGCGCCACCGTCAGCTACCTCGAAGGCTGCACCGCGCCAATGCGCGACGAGAACCAGTTGCACGCCGCCGTGGTGGAGCTGGTCGCTCTGGACGACGCGCGCATCAAGTACTCGACAGTGCAGAACTGGTATCCCGGCGACAAGGACGGCAACGGGGGGATTTACAACTTCGTGACCAAGCGCGGCGCCTGCCGCGGGCGGAATTCCAAGATCTCCTGGACCCAGGTAGAGACGGGTTCCGCGATCACCTGGAAGTACCCGAGTTGCATCCTGATCGGCGACAACTCGATCGGCGAGTTCTACTCGGTGGCGGTCACCAACAACCACCAGCAAGCCGATACCGGCACGAAGATGATCCACATCGGCAAGAACACCTCCTCCACGATCGTGTCGAAGGGGATTTCCGCGGGTGTGTCGAACAACTCGTATCGCGGTCTGGTCAAGATCATGCCCAAGGCCGAGGGCGCGCGCAATTTCTCGCAGTGCGACTCGATGCTGATGGGGGATCGCTGCGGCGCCCACACCTTCCCGTACCTGGAGGTTCGCAACAAGTCGGCCCAAGTGGAGCACGAGGCGACGACTTCCAAGATCGGCGAGGACCAGATCTTCTACTTGAACCAGCGCGGCATCGAGACCGAGGACGCGGTGTCGATGATCGTGAACGGATTCTGCAAGGAAGTCTTCCGGGAACTGCCGATGGAATTCGCGGTCGAGGCGCAGAAGCTACTGAGCGTCAGTTTGGAAGGCAGCGTCGGTTGATCCACCCGGCGAGAGAGCGGCGAACAACGGAATGCTGAGCATACGAGACCTGCGCGTCAATGTCGACGGCCTGGAGATCCTGCGCGGGGTCGATCTGGACGTCGAGACCGGGAGCGTGCATGCCATCATGGGCCCGAACGGATCGGGCAAGAGCACGCTGGCCTCGGTCCTGGCCGGTCGCGACGGGTACGAAGTCGTCTCCGGCAGCGCGACCTACAAGGGACAGGACCTGCTCGAGATGGATCCCGAAGTGAGGGCGCGGGAGGGCCTCTTCCTCGCCTTCCAGTATCCCGTCGAGATCCCCGGCGTGAACACGATGTACTTCTTGCGCCAAGCGCTGAACGCGGTGCGCAAGCATCGCGGCCAGGACGAGCTGACCGCCGGCGAATTCCTGCGGCTCGCGCGCGAACGCGTGAGGCCTCTCGGCATCGATCCGGACATGCTCAAGCGCGCCGTCAACGAAGGCTTCTCGGGAGGCGAGAAGAAGCGTAGCGAAATCTTCCAGATGGCGATGCTGGAGCCCGCTCTGGGCATCTTGGACGAAACGGACTCCGGCTTGGATATCGATGCCTTGAAGGTCGTCGCCGACGGCGTCAACGCACTGCGCTCCCCGGAGCGGGCCTTCGTGGCGATCACGCACTACCAGCGCCTGCTCGAGTACATCGTGCCGGATCGGGTTCACGTGCTGGCCAACGGCCGCATTGTGCGCTCCGGCGACAAGGCACTGGCTCTGGAACTCGAGGAGCGCGGCTACGGCTGGGTCGAGGAGATGGCCCAGCAAGAGGTTCACTCAGGGGTGTAGCGTGACGGCCGCACCCGAGACCGTGAACCTCTACTTGGAACGCTTCAGCGCGTTGCAGCGCCGGAAGGCCGCCGAGCCCGCTTGGCTGCGGCAGCGTCGCGAGCGGGCGATGGAGCGATTCCTAGCCCTCGGCACGCCCACCGCTCGGGACGAGGAGTACAAGTACACCGATTTGTCGCCACTGGCGGACGGGAACCTGCTCTTGGAAGCCGGCCCCGGCGCAGTCGAACCGGCCGTCCCGGCGTACGCCGGCGGCGGATGCACTCTGGCAGCCGGAAGTTCCGGGATAGCTACATTCGGCGAGTGGCGTCTCGCCGATGGCGTACGCGTGGAACCGATCTCGCGCGCGCTCCAGAGGGACCCGGAGCGTTGGGCGCAGCGTCTCGCGGCGATCGCCCCGTACGAGGACCACGCGTTGGGGGCCGCGAACACCGCGTTCTTCGATGACGGATTCGTCGTCGAAGCGGCTCCAGGAGCGGTCATGGAAGAACCGATTCACCTCGTTTTCGGAACCGGCCCCGGAGCGCGCCACCCGCGGGCGCTGATCGTCGCCGGGCGCAACTCGTCCGTGCGGGTGGTCGAAACATACGCGGGATCGGGGTCGTATTGGCGCAACGCCGTGACGGAAATCCACGCGGCAGAAAACGCTAGGGTCGACCACTATCGCGCCCAGGCGGAGTCGCTAGGCGCATACCATACCGGGCTGTTGCAAGCGACGCAGGAACGGGACAGCTCCGTCAGCACCTTCTCGCTCAGCTTCGGCGCGGCGCTAGCGCGCAACGACATCCAGACGCGGTTGAACGGAACCGGTTGCGAGTGCTCGCTGGACGGCCTGTACGCGGTTCGCGACACGCAGCATGTCGACCATCACACCGCGATCGACCACGCGATGCCCCACTGCAACTCGCACCAGCTTTACAAGGGCGTGCTGGACGGCAGAGCCAAGGGCGTCTTCAACGGCAAGATCTTCGTGCGGCGCGACGCGCAGAAGACCGACGCCGTCCAGAGCAACAAGAACCTGCTGCTAGCGGACAGCGCGGAGGTCAACACCAAGCCGCAGCTCGAGATCGACGCGAACGACGTGCGCTGCACCCACGGAGCGACGATCGGCCAGATCGACGAGACGGCCGCCTTCTATCTCCGGGCCCGCGGCATTTCGGCGGCTCAGGCGAGGAATATCCTGACCTACGCCTTCGCGGCGGACGCCTTGGAGCGGGTGCGAGACGAACCGCTCCGCGAGCACTTCCAAGCGCTTCTGCTAGAGCGCTTCGCTCCCGAGGGATCGTGATGCCTGCAACGGATAGCGCCGTGCTGGTCCCGGAGGCGGTGCCGGTCGGTCTCGCCTTGGAGCCGGAGGCCCTGCGGGAGGACTTTCCCGCCCTCCGCCAGCACGTTCACGGACGGCCGCTGGTCTACCTCGACAACGCGGCGTCGTCCCTCACGCCGCGGCCGGTCATCGACGCCTTGGTCAGCTACTACGAACGGGACCGCGCCAACGTGCATCGCGGCGTTCACGAGCTCAGCCAGCGCGCGACCGAGCGCTTCGAGGCGGCGAGGGTGCGCGTCCAGCGCTTCCTGAACGCCGCGGAGCCGGAAGAGATCATCTGGACCCGGGGCGCGACCGAGGGGATCAACTTGGTCGCCTCCAGCTGGGGCCGGACACACGTGCGGGCCGGGGACGACGTCATCGTCTCGGCCATGGAGCATCACTCGAACATCGTGCCGTGGCAGATCCTGTGCCAGGAGAAGGGGGCGAACCTACGCGTCCTTCCGATGAACCGTGCCGGCGAATTGCGTCTGGAAGCCCTTGACGACATCCTCTCGCCGCGCACCCGGGTCGTGGCCGTGACGCAGGTCTCGAACGCTCTCGGCACGGTCAATCCCGTCCGGGAAATCGCGGCCAAGGCACACGATGCCGGGGCGGTCTGCGTCGTGGACGGCGCCCAGGCCGCACCCCACATGCCCGTTGACGTGCAAGCCCTGGGATGCGACTTCTTCGCCTGCTCGGGGCACAAGATGTGCGGGCCTACCGGCATCGGCGCGCTGTACGGGCGGCGCGCCCTGCTGGAAGACATGCCTCCGTATCAGAGCGGGGGCGACATGATCGCATCCGTGAGCTTCGAAAAGACGGTCTACAACGACCTGCCGCACAAGTTCGAGGCGGGCACGCCGATCATCGCGGGCGCGATCGGCATGGGCGCAGCGATCGATTATCTGGAGAGCATCGGCATGCAGCGAATCGCGGACTGGGAGAGCGAACTGCTAGCGTACGGGGCGGGAAGGCTGGACGGCATCGCGGGCCTGCGACAGATCGGGACGGCGGAGCGGCGGGCGGGCGTCCTGTCGTTCGAGGTGGCAGGCGTCCACCCCGCAGACCTCGGGACGATCCTGGACCGCCAAGGAATCGCTGTCCGGGTGGGACACCATTGCGCGGAGCCCGTCATGCACTTCTTCGGCGTGTCCGCCACGACGCGAGCCTCGCTGTCCTTCTACAACACGCGCTCCGATTTCGACGCGCTGGCGGACGCTATCGAAACCGTCAAGGAGATACTTGCCTGATGTCCCTCATGAAACTCGGCTTGAACGAAGAGCCTGCCGACACCGCGGCAGAGGAGGGGACGAGCCTCAACACGGGCGCTCTCGCCGCCGCTCCCGCGTACGGCGACTACATTCCGAGCATGCATTCGAACATGACGATGACGTCGCCGCTTCCGCCGAAGGAACCGGAATACGCTCCCGACGCATCGCTGGAAGAGAAGGTCGTCGCGGTTCTCAAGACCTGCTACGACCCGGAAATCCCGGTCGACATCTACCAGCTCGGGCTGATTTACGATGTCATCGCCCCGCGCACCGAGGACGAAACCGACAAGGTGAAGGTGCGCATGACCCTCACCTCGCCGAATTGCCCGGCGGCGCAAACGCTGCCGGCGGAAGCGAAATACAAGATCGAGCGCCTCGACGAAGTCGCCGAGGCGGAGATCGAAATCACCTTCGATCCGACTTGGACTCCCGACATGATGAGCGAGGAGGCCAAGCTGGTCCTGAACCTCGTGTGAGGCCGCATCATGCAACTCAGTTCCCAGGAAGAGTACGGCTTGCGCTGCCTCCTCAGGCTGGCTGAAGCAGGTCCCGGCGCGAGCCTGACGATCGCGGAGATCTCGCGAGCGGAGGGCATCTCGGCGCCGCACGCTGCCAAGCTGATGCGGGTCCTGCGCGAGGGCGGGCTGGTCAGAAGCGAACGGGGACAGGCCGGGGGGTACACGCTCGTGCGCCGCCCGGAAGCGATCACGGCCAAGCAGGCGATCCAAGTGCTGGGCGGGGATCTCTACGGCGGAGAGTTCTGCGGACGCTTCTCGGGGCACGAAGACCATTGCACGCACTCGATCGACTGTTCCATCCGGTCATTGTGGAGAGCGGTGCAAACGGTCGTCGACCAACTGCTGAGTCGAACGAGCCTGCAGGACCTAATGTGCGGCGAACGCGAAATGGACCGTTTCGTAGACGACCTAGTCGTGTTGACGGGCCAGACGAACGAGGTATCGGCAAGCTCCACTCATGGCTGACATCCAAAGCACCCCAGCTCGGGCGAATCCTGCCGCTGACGGCAAAGGCTCCATCCCGGGCGTCAAGAACATCATCCCGGTTGCATCCGGAAAGGGAGGCGTGGGCAAGTCCACGGTTTCGGCAAACATAGCCCTAGCGCTGGCGGCGACAGGGTCCAAGGTCGGCTTGCTGGACGCGGATGTGTACGGTCCGAGCATCCCGCTGATCATGGGGTCGCAGGGCGGCCCGCAGCAAGGCGGTCGCGGCATCCTGCCCGTGATGGCGCACGGCCTCCCGATCATTTCGACCGGCTTTTTCATCCGCAAGGACCAAGCGGTTGTGTGGCGCGGGCCGATGCTGGCCAAGATGGTCGAACAGCTCACCAACCAAGTGGAGTGGGGCGAATTGGACTATCTCATCATCGACCTTCCGCCCGGGACCGGTGACGTGCAGTTGAGCCTGTGCCAGCGGCTGGCGCTTACCGGCGCGTTGGTCGTCACGACCCCCCAGCCGATGGCCGTGAACGTGGCCGAGAAGGCGATCATCATGTTCCAGCAGCTGAAGACGCCATTGCTGGGTGTCGTTGAGAACATGAGCTACTACGAATCGCGAGCGACTGGCGAACGCGAGTACATCTTCGGTTCGGGAGGTGCGGAGCGGATCTCGGAGCGCTGGGACATCCCGGTGCTTGGGAAGATCCCGCTCGCGACGACGGTGCGCGAAACCTCGGACAGCGGGCAGCCGATTGTCTTAGCCGAGCCGCAAGCCCCGGCTGCGCGTGCGTTTCTGGAAGTTGCGAAGCAGCTCGCCTCGGCGGTGTCGAACCGCAACGCCGAAGCCGAACGCGAAGGCACTGTACAGATCAACTTCTGAGCCAAGCATCGGAATTCCGGGGCCACTCGCCAAGCCCCCGGAGGATGCGAGGCATCAGTTGCAAGTCCCGGTCTAACCGAAGTCGAAGGTGAGCACGACTTAATTCAACAATCCCAACTCAACCATAGCCGCCTCAAACATCTCGATGATCTTGTCCGGCGACTGATGCATGATGACCTGTCCAGTGTAGTCATCGACTTCAATCCATCTTTTTTCGACGATGCTCTCTACACCCTTCAGCAATGCACCAAGCCGCTCTGGCTCAAATGCCCTCAACGCTGTATTTTTCGAGCGGACGACGCGATAGTTGGGAACCGCAAGATGATCGCTCTTTTCTTCCTCTAGACCTTCTAGTAACGTCCTTAGTGGAAGATGGTGCTCTTCAAAACGTTTCTTCAATGAATTCAGTGCATTGTCTACATCTATTACCGTGCGTGCTTGGGCGAATATCTTGCTTAGTTCTGCAAGGGTGATACCATAGCGATAATGCAATCGAACTATCTGATTCAGGTGCTCAACCTTAAGCAACGTTATCCTCTCATTGCCCGGGAAATTGAACCTATTGTTCAGCTTACTGCTGGGATCCGACTCTCCTTCGTATTTGTGCGCGATGAAGAACCCATTGTCCGCGCTCTCTTCAGAGCGGAAACTCTCCAGCCCGACGAAATCGATCTTATTCGCAGGAACTGGATGCTGGCCAGGGTGCCTTGCGCCATAAACCAACTTATCGTCTGTCGTGCTCATCTCTAATTTCCCAAATTTCGCATCTGATATACAGCCTAGTCTTGACGCGTGATTGCCGATTCGCTGGTATTCGAATCCTAGAGCCTGAAATACCACTCCTACAAGACGTTCAAGTGCAATTTGGTCATCGTTGGCCTCCCTGAGTAATCGCAGAACTTCAACCGCCTTCAAGGGCACATTACCCGCCAAGAGACGAAGCATTCTGTCACGATCACTCAAGAACTTACTGATCGTTCTAGCAGACAGGCCCATTCCATGTAGTTGTCCTTCTAACAAGAGTTCTGAATGGCAAAACAGTCTTGCGGAATCCTTGTACTCGTCACTTTCGATCAACTTGTCGACAAACGGATGGTCACGATTCACTCGAAGCACTTGACTCTCTGGAAAATACCGCAGAGCCAGAGCATGCAATCCATCTTTCTCAAACCTCGTATCTTGGACTGGATTCTTGCGAACTTTCTCCTCATTCAAGCGCATCCTGCCCACGCGGTCGTCACCCCTCGTTCCACATGAAACTTTCATGTATAAGGAGTCCTTTCCCGTCTTGACCGTTTGTCTCAAGGTATTGATAATGGGTTCTGTAACTAGGGTATCTGACGTGTCTGAAGGGAGTTGCGTCAAGCCTAGGTTTTCTCTTGGGTCCCAAGATTCATATGCTGACCTAGCAAGATTGAACAATCCGTGAAGATACTCGCGGAGTTGATCCAATCCGTTGAAATTCTTGACACCTTCCCGGCAGGTTAGCAAATGATGATGGAGTGCATCCGCATCCATTTCGAGTACAAATCGAAGCCAAGCGGGATGATCTTGAGGTGGGATGCCGAAAAATTCGTCTTCGAGATTTATTACCCTGCCTCTAACACGTATAAAGAAGCCATGACTCCGGTGCTGTGATTCAGTTCTCGTCCCAGCCAGAGAATCCTGAAACACTTCTGCTCGGCCGTGAACTCGTCCGATTCCGGGCAATTCGACCCAAACAGGCGGGTCATTGTGAACTGTGAATCCAAGGCTCATTGCTACAGTATCTTCTCTACCACCTAGTTGAATCTCTTGGATTCTCGGTAGTGTCGTTTCGCTTGCTTGCACTAGTGTACCGTCAATCCAGACTCTGAACTCCCTTTGAAGTGGAAATCCGGTGCTCAACGCCCATCTCAACCGCCCTAGCTTCAGGCGTTCGTATATGTCCTTGAAGTCAGATAAACCTGTCGCGGTCCAAGAGCTTGCCCTAGTGTCGTTTCCAAATAATGATTTCCAAGCGATGGGGTCGCGGAACTGAATCGCGGATAACAGATTCATTGCTGTGGATTTACTCACTTCCATTAGGGGGACATTCACCGGAACTGGATTGCTATCTTGCTTCATGCTCGCTATTCTATGGAAGTCCATTTCTGTCAGCAGGAACCTCGCTCCTACCCTACTAATATGCGTCAGCTTCCATGCAATCACATACGCAGCCAGCTTTCCAATGCCGAATTGGCCGATAGGCGGCCGTTTCGCCATTCCATTCATGAAACGGGATTTCTTGGAATCCGCAACACGCCAGAGATCACGGAAACCAGCGACATCCATTCCAGAACCATCATCGACGACCCACAGAGAGTCGGCCGAATCAGCAGGAGTCTCATCTCCCGGTTTCCTTTTCGGCAACACTATTCGTACATTTCTTGCGTCAGCATCGTAGGAATTACTGACCAACTCTTCCACAGCCTTGTGGGGGCTCTTGTAGAGGCCCTCCGAGAATAGGCGGATGGTGTCGTAACTGATGCGAACAGGTAGCTGTTCGACTTCTTGACCAAGTTTCTCTGGCACGGCACTTACCTCGGTTAGGATGGGCGGCTAGCCAAGAATTTAGCTAGACCGTAGCCTTCCTGTTGTCTTGTGGAGTTGGACGGTGGGCCGTGACGAGTGCCACGAGCGATGCAGCACACCCATCTGGCTTCCCTGGGTCCCCGTATCGACATGCTGTGGGAGCAATCATGTCGCGCGCTGTTCTCTGGATGCACATGATCACCCGAGGGTCCGCGACGCGCGTACAGAACGTCTCTCGAAACTGAGCGCATGCAGTTCTGGGAGTTTCTGCCTGACATGTCCACTACCCATCTAAGGATGGCACATCTGGTCGTCGGGTCGGGGAGAGGCGCAGCGGTCGATGGGTGGAGGGAACACGGATTTCGACATCCAGTTCCATCTCACGTGTGCCTCGCACTCCACTTCGACTACATTCCCGCTCCCCGCTCATTGAACCCACCGTACGGTCTTCCCCGCACTGGGATCTACTGCAAGGTTATGCGGTCGACCACGCGCAGCCGGGCCTGGCACCCGATCCGGCACTCCCGACCGCTCTGCGTCCGGTCACCCGGAAAGCGCACGTCTTCCTGGACTCCGCCTCGGGACTTCGGCCCGACCATCGACGCGGACGCTATGTCGTACGCTCCCCCGACCGCCGCTACGCGGCAGCCCGAAGCCCGCTTCACATTCACTGCCAATAACCCGCGTACGGGCCCGCGAACGGCGCAGAGCCGAGATTTGCGTTCGCGCGGGTCGCGCTCGATATGTCAGAATACGAGCGGAGTAGAGGTCACCATGGCTCACCCCAAGAGTGGCGGTCAGCAATCGGATCGCCAAGTTCGATGCGCTACAGCGCTAGAGGAGGCCCTACGGCGTCCTGGTGTGCGCGAGATGATGCAGGTCTACCGCCATTGGCAGCAAGCCGATCAGGGCCTTGACGCCTACCGCGCTGCAACCACCGAAATGCCGGACACGACCACCGCGGATCGCGCAGTGCCCGCAAGCCGGTACAAGAGGTGAATGCTATGCATCGGGCGCCGACCCTAGCAGACAGTCTGCACAGACTTTCGCGTCTGATCGCCGTGCCCTGAAGAGCCCTGTGGCGACCCATCACAGCTTGTTCGCACCCGAGTCCGCGACCAGTTGTGACGCTAACAACAGGCTTTCGACAGTGCCTGCATCCGTCCACCAACCGTCAAGCACGTCCCAGGTCATCGTGCCTTCGGCAATGTACTGGTTGTTGACATCGGTGATCTCGAGCTCGCCGCGGGCGGACCGTTCGAGTCGGTCGATCTTCTCGAAGACGGTCTCGTCGAATAGGTAGATCCCGGTGACCGCGTAACCGGACGCGGGCGTCTCCGGCTTTTCCTCGACGGCGACGACTCGCGCGCCCTCGAATCGCGGCACACCGAACCGCGCCGGGTCCGGAACCTCCTTGAGCAGGATCTTGGCACCGCGCTCCTGCTGTCGGAATGCGTTGACGGGACCGATGATGTTCCGCTCGATGATGTTGTCGCCGAGCATGACGCAGAGCCTTTCGCCGCGCGAAAAGTGGCGCGCGAGACCAAGTGCCTCCGCGATCCCGCCCTCGCCCTCTTGGTACGTGAAATCGAGATGCTTCAGACCAAATTCGCGGCCGTTGCCAAGTAGCTTCAGGAAGTCGCCGGCGTTGCGCCCGCCCGTCACGATCAAGATGTCCTCGATCCCTGCGTTGACCAGCGTCCGGATCGGGTAGTAGATCATCGGCTTGTCGTAGACCGGCAGCAAGTGCTTGTTGATGATCCGGGTGATGGGATCCAACCTGGTGCCCAAGCCACCCGCTAGGACTACACCGCGCACAGGACTTCGCTCACTGTCTGGAATGGGATGTGCGGGATCAGCGAACCGCTATCCGGACCGCCCGAAGAACTCGTGGAGTTGCCGACGCAAGAGACCCGCCGAGCCGAGCACCGCGACAAGGTTCGGGATCGCCATCAATGCGTTCATGGTGTCGGTGATATCCCAGACAGCTTCCAAGCCCCCGATTGCACCAACGAAGATGACGGCCACCCAAGCCAGCCGATACGCAAGAAGGGCGCGCACCCCGAAGAGGTAGGTGAAGCCCGTCTCCCCGTAGTACGCCCATCCGATGGTCGTGGAGAATCCGAACAGCGCCACTGCAATGGAAACGACCTGTCCGCCCCAGTCTCCGGGCAGTCCGGATTGGAACGCGAATGCAGTCATCTCCGCTCCCTGCAGGTCGGAAGTCCAAGCGCCCGTGCAAAGTACCGTCGCCGAGGTCATCATGCATACGACGAGAGTGTCGACGAATACACCGATCAAGCCGTACGTGCCCTGCCGGACCGGATGATCCGTAATGGCCGCAGAGTGAACGATGGGAGCGCTGCCGAGTCCCGCTTCGTTCGAGGCGAGTCCGCGGGCGATGCCTTCCTGCATCGCGGACCGCACGGAGGCACCTAGGAAGCCTCCTAACGCGGCGTGGCCAGTGAACGCGGACTCTAGGACCAAGGCCGCGGTGGCCGGAATCGCGCTCGCATGGGTGATGATCACGTAGATCGCGCACAGGATGTAGAAGGCGCACATCAGTGGAACAAGCACCCCCGCGACTTCCGCTATGCGGCGAATCCCGCCGAGCACCACCAGAGCCGTGACCGCCACCAGCACGAGCCCCGTGACCCAGTTGGGCACGCCGTACGAGGCCCGGATTCCCTCCGCAACAGTGTTGGCTTGAATCAGGTTGCCGATTCCGAAGGCAGCCAAGGCGCACAACGCGGCAAACACCGCTCCAAGCCACGGCATGCGAAAACCCTTCGCCAGCACGTACATAGCGCCGCCGCGCAAGATCCCGTTCTCGTCCTTCTCGCGATATTCCAAAGCGACCGCGATCTCGGCGAACTTGGTCGCCATGCCCAGCACTCCGGTGACGAATATCCAGAACACGGCCCCCGGTCCCCCAGCCGCGATGGCGATGGAGACGCCGGCGATGTTGCCAACGCCCACAGTTGCCGAGAGCGACGTGGCGAGGGCGCGGAAGGGCGAGACGTTGCCGTCGCCGGCGGCGGGGCCTCCCCGACCGAGGAGCTGACCGAAGCTGAACAGGAAGCGACGGAACTGCACCCCGCCGGTGGCCACGGTCAGAAAGATGCCCGAGCCCAGCAGCACAATCATCATGGGAGTCCCCCAGACGATTGAGTTGATAGTGCTATTGAGTTCTAGGAGCCAATTCATCGGGCGGGCGGAAAGAACCATTCTAAGACCCGCGCTAAAGACTCGACGGCGAGCGGCCGAGGCGCCAGCGCACCTGCCGTGAGAACGACCTCAGGTACCAGAGCGATGCACTCGCGGAAGCTTGGTCGAATCCGATGCCATTCCCCGGCAGATTGCATGCAGCCAAGGACAGGGGGATCACCACCAAGGCGATCAGCGGCGCCTCGAGTCGGGCGCTGAGCAGGACCGGACCCCCGAGGGTGCCATCCAGGAATTGGATCCCGGTGGTGTCGCGGCAAGCTACTTGGCGGTCGTTGGTGCAGCTGCGCTGAACTGCTCGCACTCGATCCCCATCGTGACTACGCCCCCCGACATCCTCACGTTCCCGAGCGTCCCTGCTTGCTTGGCAGACGCGGTTGGTGCGTGAAGGCCCGAAAGGGCGATTTTCGAACGGTGACTCTCGAGCCGCTCCGCATGGATTCTCGATCGATCGCCAATCGCCATCACCTCTGCTGGCAAACGCCGCCCACACTGATTTGCGGGGAAGGTTCATCTCCGACGGCGCGGCTGACTAATTGAATCGGATACCGAAGAGACCACCTGTGGGAGTGTCGTCTAGTTTCCCGGGAAGGATGTAATCCCGTATGTCAAATCCAGGATCGAATCCATCCTGTGGCAACGCATCCGAATTCATCGTCACGAGGTACTGGAACTCGCACCTCTCGGCACACGCCCTGCCGATCTGCAGCGCCTTGGCGACCTGACGCTCATCGACACCGTCGAACAGGTGGCTATCGTGAACCAAGAATCCCGGGAACAATCCTCGGCGCGAAGCTATCGCGGCGAGCATCATGTCGAAGCAGAAGATCTGCATGTTCTGGATCCCCCGGCTGCGCTGCGCATCGATCTGGACCTTGAAGGTCGGGCCGTTGGCTGTGGCATCTATGGTGAGATTACCTGCGCGCTCCCTTGCGTAGAGTGCCTCCGAGAGTTCCTCGAATAGGACAATGGCCTCGTCCAGCGCATTCCGCTGGTCACGAAAGTCTTGCCTCAAGCGTTCCTGAAGCTGACGCCTTTCGATCTCGGCGCTGGTGCGCTCGCTCTCCAGTCTTTCCGCGGATAGCAACTGCTGCTTCAGCGTTTCGGTCTCAGACTGCAGGCGAGCATACTCTTCTTGAAGCAGCGCGTACTGCTCGAGTGCCCCTCCCCCGTCCAAGATCTCCATGAGCTGAGCGTACCGCTCGCCCATGACCGCTCTCGCTTCGTTCCGCTCCTCTAACCGCCGCTCGATTCTCTGGATCTCGGAACCGAGATGTGCTTTCCTGTTCTCGACGATCACGCGGTGGAACTCGCGGGCTTCCTCGAAACGTCTAGCGACCTGGTCGGGGAGCAAGACGTTGACTTCATCGTAGAGGGCCTTGAGGTCGCTGAACTCGGGAGGTCGCTCGACCACAAGCGAGTCCTTCAGTTGATCCAGAACCTGGAGATCCGCAGTGTTCTCGTTCGCGCAGCGGTTCATCTCTTGGGTCAGATCACTAGCCTCGCGCTCGATCGCTTGATACTCGGGAACGACATTGAACGAGTCAATCCGTCGCTTGAGCTGATGCGCCTTCGACTCGGCTACGGCGGCCTGTGAACGGAGCGAGGCGGCAGACGCTCTAGAGCCAGGTAGCGTACCCCCGCCAGCGGATTTCCTCAGCGTCTCGAATGTCTTCTCATGGTCGCGTAGATTCTCGAATCGTTGCGGCAACGACCAGTCGAGGCCCACAAGGTAGCTGATGGCAACCTGCTGGTTCCATGGAAGCTGATTTGATGAATGCGATATGGGCGACACGAAGCCACCGGAGTCCTGCCGCCGGGCGAAGTACGGAAAGAGGGAGCGAAACGTCGGAGCGAGCCTCTCGGTCCCCTCGGCCCTGCTCCCCGGCAAGCCAAACATCTTGTCACCAAGCATTGCATTCCAGTCATCGTTCGAAATCGTGCTCTCGACAGACGCGGTGCCTAGAGCATCCCGCGGGGACCCACTGGAATCGTCAGCGTAAGCCACCGAGCACTCCCCTTCGGAAGTGCCTGAGCGCTTCACCTGCACCTTCGCCTTGCCGAGGTTGAAGTCCAGCCCGAACGACCAAGGCTCCAACTCTTCGGTCCGAAAGATGCTGCTCCCGTCAGTGGTCTCGCCAAGCAAGAAGTGAATTAACTGAACGAGGCTTGTTTTCCCTGCACCGTTCCGCGTCTGCTTGCTCGTAGACGTATCGCTCTTGTCGGCTACAAGCAGATTCAGACCGGGTCGGAACCGCAGTTCCCGGAGGCTGTCTAAGTCGCTGTGGATTCGGTGGATCATGTCTTCACTCTCGCAACACGTCCAGCATGGCATTCGATAGCTCCCAAGATGAACAACAGGTCGAGCGATAGCACAAACCAACCATATGGCACCGAGGCTTGGCCTTTCGCTCCGCTTCGGGTCTTCACGAATTCCTCCCAAACGCAAGAGATCGTCTTGGGCTCATCGAGTATCGACACAACTTCGGCGCCGATCGCAAGGAGCGATCGTTCTGGCTTGAGGTGCTTCGTGGGCAGTATCATGTTTCGGACTCTCCAGTATCGTCGGATTCATAGTGCCGATCTCCCCAAACGTCGTGCCACTCGCAGCGATGCATGACCGCAACGAAAGCTGCAACACCGTGACGGCTTGTGCCACCGACCTCCCCACTTTCGAATCGTAGGGGTTCAAATAGCGTCCCGTTGGAGCCTCGTCCGCCGTTGGCCAGCGCCCGATCCATGACTCGGACAATCTGGCCAATCTGACACCCGGCACTGGATCGTGGAGCTGGTGGAGGTGCTCCTGGGCGAGTCGCTCCCGGGGCCGCCCGGCAGGAGCGGTAGGCCGCACCTCCGTCAAGCGAATTCGCTTGGACCTTTGTCAGCGCGGGTGAGTCAATGACTTCGCCCCATGCGAGCGCGCTCCTACGGAGCACGTGTTCGCTGACTCAATCCAACGCACCAAAGGTGAGCAGTGCAACGGTCTCAGGCGCGGGCGGGTATGCGGAGAATCCCGCAAGATAACGTCCTCGGGACGATCTGGAGAGCACTGAACCCGCGGTCAGAAACCCAATCGCACGAATGGATTGGCAACGGGTTGGTGGACGACATGGGACTTGAACCCACAACCTCCGCATTGCGAACGCGGCGCTCTCCCGATTGAGCTAGTCGCCCACTGCCTAATGCAATTGTAGCACGCACCGAGAGGGCATCCAATGGATGTCACGCACGCTCCCGGAGGACTGGTCTCGCGACCGGCCGGGATTGCTGGAACGGCATGGCCTCCCGCAGTGCCCATTCGGAGTGTTGGCGGTCATACATCTCTCGATCGCCATTGATCGCAGGCAATGCAAGTGAGAGTACCATTGACTTCTAGGAGCCGATTCACCGGGCGGACGGCCGGGACGCTTCACGGCCCGGCGTCGACGCGTCAATGACGCACTGCTCGGGAGACGGCACACTCGCCATGGAAGTCAACCTAGCATTCGATCAAGGCCAAGCCCCGGTGACGTTACCCGAGCGCTTCGAAACCGAGGTGCTGCGACCTCGCTTCGCGGCAGGACTGTCAGACGAGGACGCTGCGCTCGCGAAAGCCATCGCGCATCCGATCGGATGTCCCGGTCTCGAGCAATTGGCCAAGGGCAAACGGAGTGCCGCGATCGCAGTCTGCGACATCACGCGCCCGGCCCCGAACAAGACGGTGCTTCCACACGTTATCCGCGCGCTCGAAGCCGGCGGCATCGCGACGGGCAAGATCGGGATCCTCATCGCGACTGGACTCCACCGCGAAGCGACGCCTGACGAGTTGGTCGAAATCCTCGGGCGCGACGTGGTCGATCACCATCCGGTGCATTCGCACCGGGCGCGCGAGATCGAAGAGCAGGCCTTCCTCGGAGAGACTACCGGCGGCACGCAGGCCTTCGTAGACGAGCGATTCGTCGATGCCGACCTGCACATCACGTTGGGATTCATCGAGCCGCACCTAATGGCCGGCTTCTCCGGAGGGCGCAAGCTGATCTCGATCGGCCTCGCGGGAGAGAGAACGATCAAGCGCCTCCACAGCCCGCTGTACATGCGAGACCCCAAGGCCACGGAGGGATCCTTTCCCGACAACCCGCTGCACCGCGAACTGCTGGAAATCGCCGCCTTGGCGGGACACGACTTCATGGTGGACGTGGCCCTGACCGAGTCCCGGGCGATCGCGGCCGTGTTCGCCGGCGAGCCCGTCGCCGCTCACGCGCAAGGCGTGGAGTTCGTGCGGCGGTCCACCTTGGCAAACGTCAGGGAGCCGGCCGACGCGGTCATCACGACATCCGGGGGCTACCCTCTGGATCTGACGTTCTATCAGGCAGTCAAGGGCTTGACGGCGGCGGCGCACGTCGTGCGAGATGGAGGCGAAATGCTCCTCGCCGCAGCGTGCCGGGAAGGCTTGGGCGGTCCGGAGTTCAGCCAGCTTGTCAGAACGGCATGCGATTCGAAGCAATTGCTGAACGCACTTGCCGACCGCCCCGTGCAAGTCGACCAGTGGCAGGCCGAGAAGCTGGCAATGGTCGCCGCACGCGCAAGTTTGTCATTCTGCGTACCGGGTGTCTCTTCCGCTGACCGCTCCAAACTGTGGGGCCCGGCGCACGAGGACCCGCAGGAAGCGGTGGACGACTTGGTCGGACGGCTTCCGGACGGTGCGCGAGTTGTCGTGATTCCGGAGGGTCCGTACGTCTTCTCGCAAGTCGGGTCCGCGGTTGCGAGCTAGTGGCAATCCGCAAGGGCCGGCCTCCGGCGGAGTGCCTTGGCCGCCAGCCCCAATGACCGCCCTTGCCCAGTCGGATCGGCACTGCAGTGCCTCCGCAACGCGAGCGCCGTCCGGCGGATCCCAGCAACCATGACGGATCCGATCGCCGTACCGGCATGGCTGGCGGCCTTGGCCGTCGCAACGATGCTGTGGTGCTTGCTGGACCGGATGTTGATTCCCGGGACGCGGTGGCTGCTCCGACGCAGGGTCAATCGGATCATCGACGAGCTGAACACCCGCCTCCAATTTCAGCTACCGACATTCAAGCTAACCAAGCGCAGCGTCTTGATCGATCGCTTGGCATCGGACCCGAAAATCATGGAAGCCATCGACTCGCACGCGGAGTCGATGGACGTGCCGCGCGAGGTTCTCCGGAATCGAGTCCAACGCTACGCTCGCGAGATCGTGCCGTCGTTCAGCGCCTACGCATACTTCCGCATCGCCAACTACTTCGCCCGGCGCACGGCCCAATTCCTGTATCGAGTCCGCCTGGGCTACGTCGATGACGAGGCCCTGTCCAGAATCGACAGCAACGCGAGCGTGGTGTTCGTCATGAACCACCGCAGCAACATGGACTATTTGATCGTCGCCTTCCTGGCCGCCAGCCGCACGTCGCTGAGCTACGCCGTGGGCGAGTGGGCCAAGGTCTGGCCGCTGGAGAGCCTGATCCGATCGCTCGGGGCCTACTTCGTCCGCAGGGACTCCCGCAACCCGCTCTACCGCCGAGTCCTGGCGCGCTACGTGCAAATGGCGACGGAGTCCGGCGTCGTGCAAGCGATCTACCCCGAGGGCGGCCTGAGCCGCGACGGCCGGTTGCGGCCGTTCAAGCTGGGGCTGCTCAACTACATGACGTCTTCCTTCGATCCGGACGGGACGCGGGATCTGGTATTCATCCCGGTCGGGATCGCGTACGACCGAGTGCTCGAGGACAGGTCGCTGATCCGCACTCTGGATCCCGATGCTGAGGAGCGCGGGGTGGCGTTCGCGGTCGCGACGCTGATTGGATCCGTTGCACACAACCTGGCCCTGATGCTGCGGCGGCGGTGGTACCGATTCGGATATGCCTGCGTGACGTTCGGCACGCCCGTTTCGATGCGCGCCTACTGCGAAGAGCGAAAGTTCGACTTCCGGCACTTGAGCGCGGAAGCGCGCGTCGAGGCCGTTCAGGAACTCGGGGACGAGCTGCGGCGCGCGATCGCCGGCGCGATCCCGGTCTTGCCGGTATCGCTGGTCGCGACCGTCTTCGCCAACCATCCCGAGCTGTCGATGAGCGAACTCGAGGTCAAGGCCAAGGTGCAGTCGCTGATCGACGAGCTCGAAAGCAGACGAGCGTATGTCCACATTCCTCGAGCGGATCGTGACTACGCAGTGACCGTGGGGCTGCGGATGCTCGTCCTTCGGCACTTCGTGCTAGTCGAGCAGGGACTGTACCGCGCCGCCAGCGAGGAGGCGACGATCCTGCAGTACTACGCGAACGGAATCAGTCATTTCTTCCCCGCGGCCCCGTGACGCTTTCGGCAGGTGGCGTCCAAGCGGATCGCGCTCCCCGACGACGCATGGTAGGGGCGACGGCGCCGCGAGAGGGCCGCGGTGCCGAGCCCGTACGCCGGCGGATTTCGCAGCGGTTCGCGGCGATTTGGAATGTGGTCAATACTGCATCGGCCGGTACAACCACCGAGCAGTGGTGCTAGGGTCTTGCGCCCGAGGTTGACATGTGTTGTGTTATGTTGGGATTAGCGAACGAGTTGCTTGCTGCACGCGATTCGCGCCCGGGGCCTTACTCGGGCGCGATAGATGTAGCAGGACTGCTTGATCGGAATGATGCATCGTGTCGCGGCGACTCGAGGAGATGGCGCGACGAGTGCGTGTGATGTGCAACTGGCCGGTGCGAGAGACGCCGTCGAGCGCGGGCGAGTCGCGCCCGGCATAGCTGGATCCCAATCGACTGAACTGCCACGGAGGCCATCCCTTCGAACAACGGTTCGACTTCCGCAACGAGGCGATGGCCCTAATGGCTTCCAGAAGACTTCAGAAAAGGTGACTGAACGATCATGAGTTACGAAACCAATCCACTTCGCCACACGCGGGGCGGTCACAAGGCTTCCATTCCTTGGCTGCGGCGCGTACTGGCGGCACTGGCGGTGACCTTGCTGGTCAGCGTCGCCGGCGCGCCATTGGCAGCCCAAGACGACTGCCTGAAGATCCTCGTCGTCGACCCCACCGGGGCCGCCGTCCCGAACGCCACGGTCTCGATCGGCGCGACCGAGCAGCCGACCGACGATGTCGGCACCGCGATGTTCTGCAACCTCGGCTCCGGCCCGCACTCGGTCGTGGTCGTGGCCCCGGGCCTCGCCGCCACGGAGCAAACGGTGACCGTTTCGACCGGCTCGGTGACCATCGCCATGGCACTCGAGACCGTCACCGAGCAACTCGTGGTCGTCGGCACCCGCACAGAGGGCCGCACCGTGCTCGAATCGGCCGTCCCGGTCGACTTGGTCACCGCGGACGAATTCATCGAGCAGGGCGACCCCGACTTGGCCAACCAATTGCGCAACGCCGTGCCGTCGTTCAACGTGAACGCGCAGCCGATCAGCGACGCCGGCACGATCGTGCGCCCGGCGGGCTTGCGCAACCTGTCCCCGGATCACACCTTGGTGTTGGTTAACGGCAAGCGCCGCCACCGCGCCGCGGTCATCCACTGGGTCGCGAACGGCGTCGCCGACGGCACGCAGGGCCCCGACCTGGCCGTGATCCCCTCGATCGCCGTGCGACACGCCGAGGTGCTGCGCGACGGCGCGTCGGCGCAGTACGGCTCCGACGCCATCGCCGGCGTGCTCAACTTCGTCCTCAAGGACGCCGCCTCCGGTGGCAGCATGCAGGTGCGTAGCGGCGGCTACGCGGCGGGCGACGGCCAGGCTCTGACCTTCGCCGGCAACGTCGGCCTGCCGCTGGGCGAAGGCGGCTTCGCCAACCTGAGCGTCGAGTACGGCAATTCCGAACCGACCAGCCGCAGCGTGCAGCGCTACGACGCCACCCAGCTGATCGTCAACGGAAACACCAACGTGCGCAGCCCGGCGGCCCAGATCTGGGGCAATCCGCGCGTGGACGACGACGTCAAGTTCTTCGGCAACTTCGGCAAGTTCATCGGCGGCACGACGCAGCTCTACGCGCACACCAATTACGCCAGCAAGCGCGTCGACGGGGGCTTCTACTTCCGCAATCCGCACACGCGCGGAGGCGTGTACGGAGGTGGCGGCAAGCTGCTGGTGGGCGACGTGCTGGACGCCTCCGACGGGATTCTGGACGGATCGTCCGGATGTCCCGAAGTGCGCACGTCCAACGGGCGCATCCTGGACCCGGACAACTTCGCGGCGATCCAGGCGGATCCGAACTGCTTCACCTTCCACCAGCCCTTCCTAGGCGCGGAGTCCGGGCGGCCGGGCGGCTTCACGCCGCAGTTCGGCGGCGAACTGCAGGACAGCTCGCTGGTGGCCGGGGCGCGCGGCACGCTGAGCGGGAACCTGACTTGGGACGCCAGCCTCAACCTCGGCAGCAACCTCGTCGAGTTCTTCATCTACAACACGGTCAACGCTTCCCTCGGTCCGCAGTCGCCGACCGAGTTCAAGCCCGGCAGCTACCAGCAGTACGACACCAACATCAACTTCGACCTCGCTTACGCGGCCAGCGACAACGTGCATATTGCAACGGGCTTCGAATGGCGCAACGAGCAGTTCACGGTCAAGCGCGGAGACGACGCCTCGTGGACGATCGGACCGTACGCGGCGCAAGGCTTCAGCGGGGCCTCGAACGGCTTCCCGGGATTCAGCCCGATCGCCCAGGGGCAGTGGGACCGGGCCAACATCGCGGCCTACGGGGACATCGAGCTAGGGGGTCCGAACTCGCGCTACACCGTCGCGGCGGCGCTGCGCGCGGAGCGCTTCGCGGACTTCGGCTCGACGGTCAACTACAAGGGCGTGGCGCGCTACGAGGTGGCTGACGGATTCTCCCTGCGCGCCGGCGCCAGCAGCGGTTTCCGAGCCCCTACCCCGGGTCAGCAGAACGCGTTCAACGTGTCCACGAACTTCGACACGGAAGCGCAGGCGCTGATCAACTCGGGCACGATCCCGCCAACATCGCAGGTCTCCGCGGTGGTCGGCGGGGAGCCGCTGCTGCCGGAGAGGTCGCGCAACTACACGGCCGGGTTCGTCGCCGAGAAGGGCCCGTTCAGCCTCTCCACGGACTACTTCCGCGTGGATTTGAGCGACCGGATCTGGTTTTCGCAGTACTACACGCTGGAGGCCCAGCAGATCGAGCAGTTGGTGGCGGAAGGGATTACCAGCGCGGCCAATATCGGGCGCTTCCGGTTCTTCACCAACGACTTCGACACGTCGACGAACGGGGTCGACATCGTGGGCACGTTCACGCCCACGCAGATGCAGGGTCGCACGGAGATCAGCTTCCTGCTGAACCACACCAAGAGCTCGGTGACGGATTTCAATCCGGAGACGGTCAACGAGTCGCGCATCAACCTGCTGGAGAACGTGATGCCCGAATCCCGCTGGGCGCTGACGGCGCGGCACCGGGAAGGCCGCTTCCGCTTCCTCGTGCGGCTGAACTACTGGGGCGACTTCTTCGACCGCGAGGACGGGCGCAACTACCAGGGCGAGTACCTGACGGACTTGGAAGTGACGTACCAGCTGACGGAGCGGTTCTCGGTCTCGGGCGGCGGCCAGAACATCTTCAACAACTACCCGGACACGAATCCGGGAGCGTTCCGCGGGGTCGGCAACCTGTACCCGCAGTCGACGCCGTTCGGCTTCAGCGGCGGCTACTACTACATGCGGCTGAACTACGCCTGGGGCCAGGAATACTGAGCGCGGAGCGGGCGCCGGCGGGCGCCCGCTCCGCCGGGAGAGCGAAGGTCTGCGCGCGCGGACGATCGCTCTCCCGACCGCACTGAAATAACGGGCAGCGCATGCCGCGCCGCGAGCGGCGCGTTGCCGAGCAGTCGCGTCTCGCGCGCGACGCGCCCCTGCCGGCGGCGGTGCCGCTCGGGCGGGAGGCCGGATTTGATCGCAGCGACTCGTTCGCAGTAGAATCATTAGAAAGCTGTCTGCGGTCTTGCCGCCTGCTGCGAGAGCGAGGGAACAGAATGGAAGATGGTCCAAGCAGGATTCTAGTCGTCGACGACGAGCCGGATCTAGAGCGGCTGGTCCGCCAGCGCCTGCGGCGGGACATCCGCGCCGGCCGGTACGAGCTGGAGTTCGCGCACAACGGCATCGAAGCGCTGGACAAGTTGGCAGAATCGGCGCCATTCGACATGGTGCTCTCTGACATCAACATGCCGCGCATGGACGGGCTCGCGCTGCTGGCCCAGATTCCGAAGGTCGATTCGGACGTGCGCGCCGTGATCGTGTCCGCTTACGGCGACATGAAGAACATCCGCATCGCGATGAACCGCGGGGCCTTCGACTTCATCACCAAGCCGATCGACTTCGACGACCTGCGGGTCACGATCGACCGCACGCTGAACAATCTCCGCGAATGGCGCAAGGCGCTGGAGTCGCGCAACCGCTTGGTGGCGCTCGAGAACGAACTCGACGTAGCGCGCCGCATGCAGCGCTCCATCCTGCCGGCGGACTTCCCGGAGTCCGACGATTTCAGCCTCTTTGCCAACATGCGCCCGGCCCGCGCGGTCGGAGGGGATTTCTACGATGTCGTGCAACTGGACGACGAGCGCATCGGGATCGGCATCGCGGACGTGTCGGGCAAGGGCGTGTCCGCGGCCCTGTTCATGATGTCCGCGCGGACCTTGCTCAAGGGCGCGGCGATCGGTTCCGACAACCCCGGGGAAGTGCTGGCCAACGTCAACCAAGTCCTCAACGAGGACAACGTGTCGATGATGTTCGTGACCATGCTGTACGGGGTCTACGACCCGAAGACGGGCGAGTTCACCTACGCCTCCGGCGGGCACGACGCCCCCGTGGTGGTGCATGCCGACGGCAGCGCCACCGAGCAGCCGCGCACCGGGGGCATCGCCCTCGGCGTGATGGAGGACTTGGAGTACGGCTGCAACACGGTCACGCTGGCACCGGGGGAGACAGCGGTGCTGTTCACGGACGGCGTCACCGAGGCGCAGAACGCGGATAGCGAGCAATTCGGCATGTCGCGCCTGTGCAACGTCTACGAAGGGACGGCTCCCACCGACGCCCAGGCCGCGTGCGAAACCATGTTCGAGGCGGTCGGTTCGTTCTCGGGGGACGCGCCCCAGTTCGACGACATCACGTGCGTCACGCTGGGCCGGAAGCGAGGGCAGGCGTGAGCAATCGTTTGCAGCTGCGACTCGACGCCGATCTAGCCTCGTTGCCGCTCCTGGACGAGGCTGTCGAAGAGTTCGGGGAAGCTCAGGACTGGGCTATGGACATGCTGTTCCAGGTCAAGCTCGCGCTCGAGGAGATCGCGGTCAACGTGATCAATCACGGCTACGGGCAGGGCGGCAGCGCGTTCGAGGTCGATATCACCTCGGAGCCCGCGGCGCTGACCATCCGCATCACGGACGAAGCGAAGGAATTCAACCCGCTCACCAGTTCGCCCGCCGCGGACGTGGACGCTTCGGTCGACGACCGGCGCGTCGGCGGCTTGGGAGTCCATTTGGTACGGACCATGATGGACGAGATGCACTACGAGCGCGCCGACGGGCAAAACCGCTTGACATTGGTCAAGAAGAGAGACGGATGAGCCACTCGGTTTCCTTCGGCGGTCTCGTCGCGCTGGGGTTGCTTTGCACCCCGCTGGCGCGCGCACAGGCGCCGGGGGTGTCCGAAGACCGCGTGCTGTTCGGCCAGTCGGCCGCGTTCACCGGCCCGACGGCGGATCTGGGCAACGGTATCCGCGTCGGTATCGAAGCGGCGTTCCGGGAAGCGAACGCGCGCGGCGGAGTGCACGGGCGGCGGCTTGAGCTCAAGTCGATCGACGACGCGTACGAGCCCGAGAAAGCGATCGTCAACACGCGGGAACTGATCGAGGACCCGGAAGATCCGGTCTTCGCCTTGATCGGGGCGGTCGGCACCCCGACTTCGCGGTCCGCGGCTCCCGTGGCAGCCGAGGCGGGCGTGCCCTACGTCGCGCCGTTCACCGGGGCGGAAGTGCTGCGCGGGACGAACTGGGAACACGTGGTGAACCTGCGCGCCTCGTACAACCAAGAGACCGAGACGATCGTCAACTACCTCATCTACAGCCTCGGCATCACCCGCATCGCCGTCTTGCACCAGGAAGATTCGTACGGCAACGCGGGCTTGTACGGCGTGCAACAGGCGCTGACCAATCTCAAGATGCCGCTGTTCGGCACGAGTTCGTACACGCGCAATACCACCGCGGTGAAGACGGCCTTGCTGGATCTTCGCGAGACCGGCGCGGACGCCGTGATCATGGTCGGAGCGTACAAGCCGGTCGCGGCAACCGTGTTGTGGGCGCGGCGCATCGGCTTCAAGCCCGTCTTCATCACGATCTCGTTCTCGGGCGGCTACGCGCTGGCCCGCGAGCTGGGGGCGGAAGGCGAAGGGGTGTACGTGACCCAAGTGGTGCCGTTCCCCACTTCGGGAGCGCGGATCGCGACCAAGTACCGGAGGGCGTTGCGGGCGCAGTCCAGGTCCGCCAAGCCGGGCTTCGTCTCGCTGGAGGGCTACCTGGCCGGCCGACTGGCGATTGTCGGGCTCGAGCGCGCGGGACCCGACCTGAGCCGGGCGAATTTCCTGGACTCGCTGCTGCGTTCCGACCCGATCGACTTGGACGGCTTCCCCTTGAAGTTCGGCCCGGGCGACAACCAAGGGTCCGACGCCGTGTTCCTGACGATGATCCAAGCGGACGGCTCGTACCGCCCGCTGGCCACCCCGAACGAGGCGGCACCCGAGTGAACCGGATTCTCGACCTCATCCTCCGGACGCACCTGCGGACGCAGCTCTATATGAGCTTGGGCTTCGCTGTCGCGCTGACGTTTATCGCCAGCTTGGTCGCGCTGGTCTCCTTCCAGCGGGTGGGCGAAGCGCAACGGGTCGTCAACGAGGGCAGCGTGCCGAACATCGCGGCCGCGTTTCTCGTGGCGCAGGACGCGCAGTCGCTGGCCGGCGCCGCGCCGCGCTTGACCGTGGCACGCACCGAAGACGCCCTGCGCGAAGCCGTCAAGGAGATCTCGAAGACGCGGATCGCCTTCACCGTGCATGTGGACGCGCTCGCGGGCGACGAAGGCGAGAATCCGGCGACGCGGCACGTGCGCGAGCGCGGCAGCGATCTCCTGAGCAACCTTGACGCGATCCAGGACTCGGCCGTGGAGCGCTTCGTCCTCGCGGCGCGCAGCCAGGAGTTGCGCGACACGTTGCGCGCGGTGGAAACGAGCCTGACCGAGCACCTGGTGACCGCGATCGACAACCAGCTCTTCTACGCCTTGACGGGGCATCGCGAACTGCAGAGCCCGCCCGCGCCGCTGGAAGCGCACTTCACCACCGGGGAAGTGAACAAGTACCGTCGCGTCGCGGAACTCTACGACGCCGCGGCGATCGGCACGCAGGTCCTGGCCAACGCGTTCAGCTTCGCGGACCGGGCGCAGCTCGAGCCGCTGCGCGAACGCTTCGAGGCCGCGACACGGCAGGTCCAGCGGAATCTCAGAGCCCTAGGCGACGATCCCATCGTCAAGTCGGTCGTGCCGATGTTCGACGAGTTGATCACCTTGAGCGTCAGGGGGGACGGCATATTCGCCATCCGCGAGAGCGAACTCGATCTGGAAACGCGGCAGCGCGGCCTGCTGGGCAACAATCGCGCCATCGCGACCGCCTTGATCGCCGAGGTGGAGAGGTTGGTGTCGAGGGCTCGCGAGGGAGCCCTCGAGGCCACGAGCAGGTCGCAAGGCACGATCACGACGAGTCGGCGCGTCCTGCTGGTGCTCAATATCGTGAGCATCGCCGGGGCCTTCCTGATCGCGTGGGGATTCGTCGGCAAGGTGCTGCTGCGACGCTTGGAGAAGCTCTCGACATGGATGCATCGGATGTCCAAGGGCGACTTGGAGACGAAGGTCGAAATCCGCGGTCAGGACGAAGTCGCGGAAATGGCCGCGGCCTTGGAAGTGTTCCGCCGTCACGCGCTGGAGGTGCAGCGCCTGAATCTGGTCGAGAAGCTGGCGGACGAGCTCAAGGGCAAGAACGCCGAGTTGGAGAGCGTGCTCGACGACTTGCAGGCAGCCCAGGGCCAGATCGTCATGCGCGAGAAGCTCGCCGCCTTGGGCGAGCTGACGGCGGGAGTCGCGCACGAAATCAAGAACCCGCTCAATTTCGTCAAGAACTTCTCGGAAGTTTCCGAGGAATTGATCGAGGAGCTGGACGAGATCCTGCCCGACGAGGGGGAGGACTTCGGCGACGACCAGCGCGAGGAAGTGCATGACATCTGCCAGGACCTGACGGAGAATCTGAAGCTGATCCGCCAGCACGGCGACCGCGCCAACCGCATCGTCCACGACATGCTGAAGATGGGGCGCGACGCCGGGGACCGGTACGAAGTCGAGGTGAACCTGCTGGTCAAGGAACACTCCAATCTGGCCTATCACAGCGCCCGGGCCGCCGACTCCAACTTCCAGCTCGACATCATCGAGGATTTCGGGGAGGACGTGGGCAGCCTCGAGTGCATCCCGCAAGACCTGGCGCGGGTGATCCTGAATCTGGTGAGCAACGCCTGCTACGCGACGGACGAGAAGCGGAAGGAAGGCAAGGACGGGTTCGCGCCCACGGTCAAGCTCGAGACGCGGCGCAGCGAGGACCGCATCGTGATCCGCGTGCATGACAACGGGAACGGGATGCCGCCGGAAGTCCAGGAAAAGATCTTCAATCCGTTCTTCACGACGAAGCCGACGAATCAGGGCACGGGCCTCGGCCTGTCGCTTTCGAACGATATCGTGCGCGAGCACGGCGGCGAATTGCGCGTCGAGTCGAAGGAAGGCGAGTACACGATCATGTCGATCGACCTACCCGTGCAACGGGTGGAAGTGCCGGTCGCCGCCGAGGCGGTCACCTAGCGGGCGTGACGGCGCCCGGATGCGTGGACGACGCGCGTCGTAAACCCCTGCGCGGACCGCGTTGAGCGGCGCGTGACCTGGTCGGAGCCGCTGAGCCTAGCGAGCCATCCGTTCGAGCCTTGGGCGCTTGGATCGGCGGGATGTCCGGCCGTGGCGCCACGGCACTTCTCCGTAATGGCTAGGACCACGAATCCCGACGCCTACGGAACCGGTTCAACGGTGCCCGGACCGGACGCGCACGTGACGCCAGGCGGCAGGCAAGGAGCCTTGTATTCATCGCGACTGAGCCGGTGATCGACGGACTGCGGAAGCGGCACGTTACATGGGCTCAGCCGACCGCACGGCTACGCGCAAGGCGCGGGCGATTCTCCGAGTCCTCCCGATCAAGCAAGAGACGCGCCCACGCGCTACGAAGGTATTCGAAGGCGGGCCAGGAACCGAGGGCTGGCTGGCGACGCGTTGCGCCTAGCGCAACGGCGCGAATCCGGCGCGAACCGCGATCCGCCGCAAGTGGGGTAAAGAAGCTGTGCGCCGCGGTCGAACCGAAGCGCGGTCATCCCGACTGCCGACACCTTCGAGCGCATGGCGCAACGGATCCGGCGGTTATCGGCAGCGAGGCCCGCTACCGGGCGAAGCGACGGTTCGGAGCGGCGCTCTCGATCGTCACGAACTCACGGCGCCTACGGCGCCGGAACGGGCGTCGTAGATCGGAATGATCTTGTCGAAGCCGCTGATCTCGAACACTTCGCGGATCGGCGCCTGCAATCCGCAGATCGCCAGCGAGGCGCCTTGCTTCTTCAACGTCTTGGCTGTGACCAAGATCGCGCGCAAGCCCGCACTACTGATGTACGAGAGGCCGCCGAAATCGATGACCATGCCTTGGTCTTCGGAACCGATCGCCTCGCGCAGAGCCTGTTCGAACAAATGCGCGTTGGTGCCGTCGACGCGGTTCCACGCCTCGGCCACAAGGACTCCGCCTTCGCGGACGGTCTCTAACTCCATGATGGTCGCCTTTCTCTCCACCATTCGCTGACGAGGCATACGGGGCCCGCGTCGGCGAATTCCTGCATTGCCGTTACATCCTATCGTAGCAGGTATCCACGACACTGCCGCAACACCAAATTCTCGGTGCGGAGACGAGCACTGCCATGCAACCTGTCAGAACCTGACGGCCACCGCCAAGAACGAGAAGGTGTTCCCGCTACCTGGAGTGTTGGCCTTGAGAAACGGGCCGGGGAACATGTACCCGATCCCGCCGCTCACCCCGATACGCTCGGTCGGTGACGACGAGAACGTCACGTTGACCTCGTCCCCGACCTTCTTGTTCGCGATGCCCCCCGCCGGCGCGGGCACGGTCAGCCGCCCGCCGACGTTGTAGAGCGCGTCGCGCTCGCTGACCAGCCAGAACGAGTGGAAATCGAACTGCAAGCCGAGCTTCTGGTGCGCCTGGACCTGGGTGCCCAAACGCAAATTCTTGATGTTCCGCCAGCCGACCAAGTCGTTGTACCCGTACCAGCGGTGCGCCGTGGGGTAGACGTCGACGAATCCGCCGACCCTCCCGTCGGTCGGGTCGTCGTCCCCGGAACCGAAGTTGTATTCGGCGAACAGGCGCGGTTCCAAGTTCGTGTCGAGCGAGTAGCCCAGTTCCGCGTAATAGGCCCACGCTTCGATGGCCGCGCCAGCTAGGTTCCCGCGCTGCCCGACCAAGGCGGCGTTGTAGTCCCACGGCCCCAAGTCCCGGCCCCAGATGCGCGTACCGGTCGTGTAGCGATCCATGTCCCCGCGCATCTGCAACTCGTTCACCGTCAGCGGCGTGGTCTGCCAGAGCACGTACGGCTCGATCGTGGACTTGGGGATAACGTCCTCGATCGCTGCGTAGATGCCGTGGATGTTGTTGCCTTCCAACGACTGGTTGATCCGGCGCTCGGGATCGTTCTGGACGACCGAGGCCGAAAAAACATCGACTTTGACGCTGCCCGCCTGCATCGCGAGCTTGACTGCATCGAAGACCCGGGAGGTGTTCGACCAGTCCAAGGCACCTACCAAGCGCTGGTCGCCGTAGGCGAGTAGCTGGCGTCCGACCGTAATGTTCACCGGGGCGTCGGCTTTGCCTATCCGGACATGCGCCTGACGCACGTCGAATCCGTCTTCAAAGGCACCGAGGACGGGCACTTCGCGAATTCCGGGCGCGCGGGAATCCTGCCCCTGAAAGCCGAACTCCAGCCACTCGGCAGGCTTGACCGCGATATCGACGCGAAACCGGACCAAAGTGTAGCTATCGGTGCTGCCCTCCTGGTAGCCCAGACCTTGGCGACTCTCGAAGCGATTCCGGAATTCACCGCCGATGGTGAAGAAGTCGCTAGCCGACTTCGTCGCGGCCGACTGCTCCGGTTCGTACTGCGGTTCTTCCGGCTCGGACTGGCTATCCTGCGCGGAGAGCGACAGCGCCAAGCAAAACGCGAGCATGCCGGCACTACACCGCCGAACCGCTCGCCGCACGGCCCGCACGCATCCAACAGGGGGTCTCGATTGACTCTTCATCGGGGTCGAGGGGTATGTTGGAACCGTGCCGAGACTACTGGTGCTGGAGGAGGGGGTCGAACCCTCATGCCCAGTGAAGGGCGCTGGATTTTGAGTCCAGTGCGTCTGCCAATTCCGCCACTCCAGCGCGGATGATCTAACGTCAGCCCCTATTGTACAGCGCGGACGAGTCCGGTCGCATACCGGAAGCCCGGCGCATCGCGCCGGGCACCGGGCTGGGATGCGCGACGCGAATTCGGAGCGCACGGCGGGCGCCGCGGACGAAGGCTCAGCACCGTGCGGACGTGATACACTGAGTTCTAGAACAAGGAACGCCGGAAATGAATCGGATGCGCCTCCCCCTACCACTGCGACACTCTGCCTTCGCCGCTCTGTGCGCATTGGCGCTCGCAGCTTGCTCCGGCGATTCCGCGGCGCCTCCGGCACCGCCGCCGCAACCCCAGACGCTGTCGGTGGCGCTCGGGGAGAACGGCGGTTCCATCACCCTGACTCGGCAGGGCAATAGCTACGCGAGGGACGGCCGAGCGTTCTCCAGCGGCGACACGGTCGAGGGTGACAACGGCCAGACCTACAGGCTCACCTTGAGCGGCAACCAGTGGACAGCCGCGTACATCGCGCCCGAACCGTGGGCCGTGGCGCTCGGCACCAGCGGCGAGGCTGTGCTCGTAACCCGGCTGGAGGACGGCACGTACAGCGCCGGGGACGAGACCGTGGAAAGCGGTGACCTAGTCACGGCCGACTCGGGCAATCAGTACCGACTCACGCTGCATCGCACACTCGCGGGCAACGAGTGGCGCGCGGCTTACGTGCCGCCGGAGCCGGCCTCCGTCGCACTCGGCGCTACGGGCGGCACCCTTTCCGTGGTACGCAACGAAGACGGCACCTTCGTCGCCGGCGGCAGGCCCCTCGCGAGCGGGGACATCCGTACTGGCAGCAACGACAGCGCGTACCGGCTGACCCTGCAAGGAGGGGAATGGAGCGCAGCTTATTTGGCTCCAGATCGTGAGCAGGTTGACTTGGGCACGTCGGGCGGGAGAGTGATTGTGACGCGCAACGAAGACGGCTCCTACAATGCGGGATCCAGCACCTTCAGAAGCGGCGGGACTGTCATCGCAGCCAACGGCAGCGAATACCGACTGACGCTCCGGGGCGGCACATGGAGCGTGTCATACGTGGAGCCCCCTCCCACGCGAGTTGACTTGGGCACGAGCGGCCATTCGGTAACGCTCAGGCGCAATGAGGATGGCAGCTACCGATTGAACGGACAGTCATTCACCAGCGGGAGCACTTGGCGGGCTCCGAACGGGAGCACTTATGTCCTGACGATGAATCGCAACGGCGAATGGTCGAGCGCGTTCGTGCCCGCCGCGGCCCAAATCGTCGTGCTCGGTACGAGCGGCACGTCGATCGGGGTGATTCGGCGGGAGGACGGCAGGTACGAAGCCGGAGGCGAGTTGCTCTTGGAGGGTACGAGACGCGCAGCCGCGAATGGTCACGAATACCAGTTGGAACTTGTGAATGGCCGCTGGGTCGCGACCTACGTGCCTTCGCGGGTGGCTGTGCCCCTTGGCACCAGTGGCCGCACGGTGACGTTGGAGCGGCAGGAAAATGGCTCGTACCTTTTGGGCACAAGAGTATTCGAGAGCGGCGAGAAGCACGAGTTACCGACCGGCGACACATACTTGCTGATTTTGCGAGGCGGCAGGTGGATCGCGGAGTTCGTTCCCGTGGTCGTGCAGGTGCCGGCCGGGGAGTCTGGCACGGTTCTCTTGATCCAGCGCTTGGAGGATGGATCATATGTCCTTGACAGGGACCCCATCGAGAGCGGCGACACGGTGCGGCGCGGAGACAACGAGTACGTTCTAACGTTGCGGAACGGCCGGTGGAGCGCGCGGTTTGTGTCCGGGACGGTGACGGTGGATCTCCCGAACGACAGGACCGTCGACCTGGAGAAGCGCGAGGACGGCTCGTACGTATGGAACGGACGGGTGATTCGGTCGGGCGGGAGCTATAGGATCAACGGGGTTCTGTACGTTCTGAACCTGCGGTCGAGTGGTTGGGTCGCCACGCGATGGACTCCGAGCACGGGGGGATCCGGGTCGATCTCGCCCAACCCCGAGCCAACCCCTACTTCCGACGAGATCGGCGAGAAGTTGCTAGGGGACTCGGTAGCAGCCGACTTGCGCGCGCAAGGTGCGACCGTTGCCGGCACGGAGGGCACGCACCTCACCGTCGGTCCTTCCGACAACCTTCGGCAATACTCCCTAGCCGAGTTGCTCGGGGAGGGGATCGTGCGCAAGCGCGACATGCACGTAGAGACTGCGCGACAGGCGATTCTGCGGATTGCCAACTCGATCCGATGGCGAGCGGAACTCTTCCGGATCGATCTGGATACTTTGCGGGACGACGACTTCGGACTGACCGGGCTGTGGATAGATGCACAGGAAGCGTTCGGGCAAATCCCGGGCTTCGACGGCACCGATCTGAGGGCGCCGTGGGGAACGTCGAGTTCCCGCGCTGGGAATAGTCATATCGAAGCGGCCATCGAAGACCTAGAGGAGGTGGCGGACGCGCTCTCCAGCGAGGAATCGTTCGTGGAAGCCTACGGCACGCGGCATCGCGCGACATTCGAGAAACTCAGCGCGAGTTTGGTGTTCGGCTCCCAGGGCCAGACGCGCTTCGGAGCGTTCGCGAACAACGACGGGGACGACCAGGCCCAGCCATGGGACACCGGGAATTTCGCCTACAGCCCGCTGGACGCGCCGGGCGCCGACACGCTACGCACGCAGGGCAGGGCTACCTACAGCGGGGACACGGTAGCCGTTCACGCGCCCGGCGGGAGCACGGAACCCGCGCTCTACGACGGCGATATCGCGCTGACGGCGACCTTCAGCACCGGTCTCGTTACGGGCAAGATTACCGATTTGGAAGACGAGGACGGCGACGCATACCGGTACGGAGGCAGGAACGTCAGCACGATTGACCTGCCCGCCGCGACGATGAACTCGACCGGAGGGTTCTCGATCACGTCCGGGGGCAAGGCGAATCTCTCTCCCGGACCCAGCCTGAATCAGGTCGATAGCGAGTGGCAGGGGCAGCTCGTCAACGGGGACAGCGAGGCGTTCGGCGTCTGGAAGGTCGACGCCGACGGCGGCGGCGAGTTGCTGGGATCGTTTGGCGTTGGCAGGGATTCCAGACAGTCCGTGCCCACATCATTCGAGGATTCCAGCGGCACCTCGATCCGGACCAGCGTGTTTTCCAGGAGCACCGCCGCCACCACTCTGGCCCGTTCCGGCAGCACGCTGAATCTCGGCACGATGGTGTCCATGGGAAACCTCACCACGGGCTTCGCAAGCCTCAGGCTGAGTTCCACATCCACAGTCACGCGGAACATCCAGAACGGCAACACGGACGTCGGCGACGCCTGGCTCGGAGCCACGAGCGCCACCCGGTACGGCGCTTGGATCGTGCCGACTTCAACCACCGCTATGTACGAGGCGTTCGCCTACAGCCCATTCAGCGTGACGCCGCCGAGCGTGATTGCGGCCCTGCACTTCACGGCAACCTACGAGGGCAAGACACGGGCTGTCGTGCTGGAGAGCAGCAGCCTGTCGGTCTTCACTGGCAAGGCTCAGGTCGACATCACCTGGAATCGGGGCGCGAGCAGCAATGACAGACTCAGGCTGAGACTCTACGATTTCAGCAGGACTCAGGGCACATCCGATGCCCTGACTGCGGCGAACCTGCACTTCACGCATGAGGCGACTCTGGGGAACACGTTCAGCGGCGCGATGTTCGATGGCTCGAATTCCAGTCGCCCGAACCTCAGCGGCGCACCAGTCGCCAATTCGACTCGCGCCAAGGGCAGCCTCGTCGGCTCGACGATTGACGGCCCGCGCGCGGTGATCGGGACGTGGACGCTAGGGGTGTCCGGGGCCGAAATGATCGAGGGGTCCTTCGGTGCCGACATCACGCCCTGACGCTTGGCGGAGCGTGCCGGATGGAATGTCGACCGTGGCGGATGGCCGGACCCGAATCGCTGGCGGACGCGTTTCAGGCGATGCGGTCAAGGGCTTGAGAGTATCGGGACGGGGCCTGACAGGGGAATCGCGCAATGATCGCGACGCACGCTCAACCGCCCTTGTTCATCGCGACTCCGGAGCGGTTCAAGCGAGGCGCAGCGGTGCGAAATCACACCATGGAGTAGACTGAGGCGGAGCGCGGAAGGGAGCCAGATGGTGAAGAAATCAAGCGTCGGCATGCTCGGAAGCCTAGCGTTAGCGGCGTTCTTGATCGCGCTCGCAGGACTGCCGGCGACGCTTCAAGCCCAGTCCGTTTCGGTCCGTCTCGGCGAGTCCGGCAGCACGGCAGCGCTGCTTCGCACCGCCTCCGGCGGGTACACATGGAACGGCCAAGCTGTCAGCGACGGATCAATCGTTACAACCACCAACGGATTGCGTTACAGGCTCACGGTTTCCACTAACCCGCCCGTCGCCGCGTTCCTGCCGCGCCTAGCCAGAGTCACGCTGGGCACGTCTGGCATCGCGGTCACGCTCACCCAACAAGAGACGGGAGACTACCGACTCGGTGGCGTCGCGGTACGGAGCGGCGACACGGTGACGCTCAGCGACGGGTCGGCATACCGGCTCGCCCTCGCCGGCAGCACGTGGAGCGCAACGTTAGTATCCGGCACCCTTGTCGTGAGCCTCGGACAGTCCGGCGAGAGCGTGCGACTGGTGCCCTTGGCGGGTGGCGGCTACTCGTACTTGGGAACGCAGGTGCGCGAAGGGCGCGTCGTAACGGACTCGTCCGGAAGGCGCTACCAGCTCACGTTGCGCAACGGAACATGGCAAGCCAATCGGGTTTCCACGGTTCCGGGGCGTCCGTCCCCGCCGATCGACCCGAGCGCGCCAGACCCCAGCCCGGTGCTCACCTCGGACATCCGCGACACGTATGTCGGGACGCAGCCGGTCCTGGTCACCGGCGAGGACGGCGTGAGAAGGTCCTTGCTGCGCGTCGGCGGCCAGGAATATTCCGTCGAGGAGCTGTTCCGAGACGGCGGCGTGACGGCGAGCAAAACGTTCGCGGAGCGCACCTCGGAGCGCCTGCAGACGGTTCGCGAGCAAATGAAACTGCTGGAGGACGTCCTCGGCGACGATCCCTCGCAGCTGTCGAGTTCCATGGACCTGCGATGGAGAGCTGCCCAGAGGGCCCTCGACGCCTTTTTCGGCATCTCTCGCGCGCGTAACATCCTCGGCACACTGCCCCGTCGGAGCAACGGCCGGGTCAACGTGTCCCAAGCCGTAGGCATTATTGACGAAGTGCTACTGGCGCTCTCCAGCTTCGCGGAATTCCATTTCGCCGTGCGCAACGGGATTCTGGAGAACGCCGTGAACTTGAACGCAACCGACGAAGCCTTCGACGCGGTCCATAGCACGACCGAATTCCGGTTCGGAACGACGTCCAACACGCGCTTCGGCGCGTACGCGCGCCAGGAACGCGACGGTCTCGGACGGTGGACCAACGCCTTGGAGCTGGTGTCCGGGACGAACGGATTCGGGACGTTCGCCTACAGCCCGCTTGACGCATCCGAACGGGCGGACCTGCCCGGCTTCGGGGAGGCCCGCTATTCCGGGCGCACCGTCGCCATCGCCACCGCCGACCCGTCCACCTCGTATACCGGCGTGTTCGAGTTGAGCGTGCGGTTCAACGCCAACCGGGTAGGGGCGTTCGTGCGCGACTTGCAAACCGACGACGGAAGACCGTGGCGCTACCTCTTCTCAAACGTCGCGTCCATCGTGCTGCCGAACGCGACCCTGCACCGGAGAGACGCCTCGTTCTCCGCCAGCGGGAGCCAAGTCTACGCGAGCGTCAATTACCCCGCGGTCGCGGGCTCTCCGGCGCAGCAGAGGGTGCGGAGCGAAATCAAGGGCCAGATGCTCGGGGAGGGCGTGGACGCGGGAACGGCCGCGATCGGCACATGGAGTCTCAAGGAGGGTTCCACCCGCACGCTCATCGCGGGCGCCTTCGGCGTCGAATACGAAGGCACGGCCACCCCGAGCCGACCGACGATCGACGACAACGGCACCGTGTCCCGCACCTACATCGGGGCGCGGCCCGACCAGAACGGCACCATCGCTGTCGGCGGGACCGACTCCAGCGGGCGCGCGTTCTCTTTCGAGGTCGCGGATCTCTTCGCGGACGGCTTCGACGAAGTCCAGGGCGACCTCCTGATGTCCGTTGCCGAAAGAGCGATGGAGCGACAGGTGGAATTGCTCGATGTGTGGACTTCGCTCGGTCTCACGGAAAGCCAGCTCAACGTCCGCCGCAGATCCGTCTGGAGCAGTGCGAACAGGATCCTGTACGAGACGGTCTTCGGCCGAAACTACCGCGCGCGCAACTTGCTCGGCAGTTCCTATCCGACGGGGTCGAGGCGCGACACCGTGGCGCGGGACCGGTTGGTCGACGCGGCAGCGGCGCTTGGTGACGAGGGTCTCTTCGAGGCCGCTCTGGACCGCGGAGGTCTGTTCGCCGCGGCGTCGCCGGCGGTCGCGAATTCGGACCGTCTGTTCGACGTGCCGGAGCACTACCTGCGGGTCGATTACGGCTCGACGAATTACGGACGGTTCGGCGTCTGGGCGAAGCGGTCCGCGACGAGCGCCTTGACCGGGACGAGGATCACGAGCGGCGCGTTCGCTTACAGCCCGGTCGCGGAGACCACGTACTACAGCGGCGACCCGGCCTATCCGAGCAGCGGAACCGGTTACTACGTCGGATCCACCGTGGCGGTCGAGACAACCGGCAACACGCGGCCGTTCAAGGGACGGATGGACCTGACCGTGCGGTGGGGTTCGCGAGTGTCCGGGGCGACCCTGACGGCGACGGTTCGCGACTTGGCGACAGTGCTGGACGACCGGCCGCTGGTTTACAACGGGTACGCGGTCGACGCGCTCGTCTTCCAAGGCGTCCGGCTCACCGGAAGCACACTGAGGGGCACGGGATTCGATACGCGGTCACCGGACGTGCGCGTGCGGTACCTGGACGCGGGTCGAGCGGATGCGAGGTGGAGCGGATCGAGGGCCATCGCCGGGAAGTTCGTCGGTGAGGCCCTCGACGGCCCGCTGGGGGTGATCGGGACGTGGAGCCTGAGTTCCACGCGCTCGTCATCGCTGAAGGGCGCGTTCGCCGCGGACCTCGCGCCTTGACGCGCGAATCGATTCCGGCAGCACAAGGCGAACCGGTCCGCGGCACTTTCCGCTGCTAATCGGTCCCTGCGCGGAGCTTGGATTCGGTTCCGCGGGCCCGTTTCCGCCGCGACCCGCGGCGGAGCGTCACCAATCGCGCCCGCGGTGCGTCCAATTGAATGAGAGCGGCTTGTCGCAGAGCGCCCGCGCCTCTGGAGACGCCTGCGACCGGCTATACTCAAAGGTGTCAGCAACCACAACAATCCGCGAATCCCCGGCATGGATGGAAGCTTGGCCGGGGAACGCGGGCAAGACCTGAAGGGAGAAGGAATCATGAACACGAATAGGGGTGTCCCGGCACGCCGGGAAGCACCCGAAAGCGGGATCGCTTAGCTTTGCGCGAGCGTGGCGGCCACGGAGCCGTCAGCGCTGCAAGGTACTTTCCGCCCATGCTACGCAACCAGAACTTTTTCACGACCGGACTCGAGGCGGTCCGGCCCTCGCTGCTGTTGGCGCTCGCAGCGCTCATCCTGCCGGGCACGGGCCTAGCGGCCGACCCGGCGCCCGGCGCGCCATCCGACGACCAAGTCATGGCAGCGGTGGCGGCCACGGAGCGGCTGTTGTCGCTCGGCCGGGCGAGCGAGGCCCTGACCGTCATCCGACCCGTCGCGGATGCCCGACCGGATGTCGACCAAGCCATGTTTTCGATGGGCTTGGCAGCCATGGCCGCAGCCGACCAAGTGGTGCGGGCCGGAGGCAAGCCCAAGACCGGACCGGCCAAGGAGCATTACGATCGCGCGGTGCGCTCCTTCCGGGGCATCCTCGTCAAGTCTCCCAACAACCTGCGCGTCCGCCTCGAACTGGGCCGCGCTCTGTTCCAGCGCGGCAATTGCACCCGTCCGCCAACCAACTTGGTCAAGCACCTGTTCGGCGACGATTGCTGGGCCGCCGAGCAGCACTTCTTGCGGGTGCTCGGCACGGACGTGCCGACCCAGGTCGTGCTCAACGTGCAGCGCTTCATCCAGTTTTGCCGGGTGCGCAAGCGAGCGACGGGCAGCTTGACCCTCGCGCTGGCGCCCGACACGAATATCAACACCTCCACGTCGGCGCAGAGCGTGAACATCTTCGGCCTGCCGTTCCAGCTGGACGAGGAAGCGCGCGCCAGGAGCGGAATCGGGGTCGTGGGCGCATTCGGCGCGGAAGTGCAGCGACCCATGCGGAAGCCCAATTTCCTCAAGTGGATGCCGGGGCGGGTGGCGCTGCTGCGCATGGGCGGTCTCATTTACCGCCGGGACTACTCGGGCGGCCAGTTCGACGATTCGAACTACGGCATCTACGCCGGACCGCGATTCCTCGGCCGGAGGGGCCAGATGAGCGTGCTGTTCCAAGCGGACCGGCGCGCCGTGAACGGCCGCCCGTACAGCCGCCAATGGGGACTGCGCTTCGAGGGCGTGCGCTTGGCCGTCCCGCGGCTGTGGGTGGGCGGCAGCCTCGAGGGCTCCCGGCAGACCGCGACCAGCGTGGACGGGCCGATCGGCGGCGCGGGGCTGAGCTGGAACGGTCAAGCGTTCGCCAGCTACGCTGTCCTGCCCTCGTTGAGCATCCGGTTCATGGGCGGCGCCGGGCGCGAGAGGACCGACAGGTTCTCCACCAGGCACCGTTCGCGCTGGGCCGGCGCCCAAGCCTCGTACGACCTGCCGCTGGGTTTCTCGGTCACGGCGGCCCAGCAACTGTTCTTCACGAATTTCGACCAGCCCAACCGGCTCTTTTCACCGGATCCGCCCGCCACCACGACGTGGTTCTCGCGGCTCGCGTTCCATAACCGGCTGATCCAGATCCGGGGATTCTCGCCGTCGGTCTCGATCATTCGCGAGGATCGCGCTTCCAACATCACGCTCTACGCCTACAAGCGGTACCGCGTGGAAGGCGGCGTGGTGCGGGTGTTCTGATCCGAAGGCCGGCCGCGTGGCAAGGCGGCCGCGGGCCGGAACACCGCTGACGTTCGCGGTCAGTCGACCTTGGTAGAATAACCATCGTTTCGACCTGTTCGCGACGCAAAGGCGGGATCCGTTCTCGATGCTACGGCGTCCGCGAAGCGGGGAACGTCTAAAGTGACCAACAATTTCCTGTCCCCCGACGCGTGGCCGAACACCGGGAATGCGGATCGGGTCGAGCTCGGCCTCCGGCAATGGGAGGATGCGGTCCGGCGACTCCCTCCGGGAACTGATCGAGACTTCGCGGAGTCGCTGCCGTCCACGCCGAGCGGGCAGGCGATGTTCGCTTGCATATTCGGCGCGAGTCCGTTTCTCGGCAAGTGCGCCGTGAGGGATCCCGCGTACCTGCGTCAGCTCTGGGAGCGCGGCCCCGATGCGTGCGCGAAGGATATCCTCGACGGGATCCGAGCCATGCGGCCGGACATGGACAAGGACGCGATCGGGCGGGACCTGCGCATCGCGCGCCGCCGGATGGCGATCACCATCGCCTTCGCCGACATCACTTCGGGCTGGGATCTGCGGACGGTCACCTGGGCGCTCACCTCCCTTGCGGAGGAAGCGTGTTCGGCCGTCTTGCGGGTGCTCATCGCCGGTCTCGCCCGGCGCGGGGCGCTCGCTCCCCCGGATCCTGACGATCCGGAGCGGAAGTCCGGCCTGTTCGCCCTAGGGCTCGGGAAGCTCGGCGGCTGCGAGCTGAACTACTCGTCCGACATCGATCTGATCCTGCTGTTCGACCCGGACGCGGTGCCTGCGGCGATGCGGTACGAACTGCCCGGTCACTTCATGCGGCTGGCGCATAGCTTCATCTCGATACTGTCCGAGCCGACGATGGACGGAATCGCGTTCCGCGTCGATTTGCGGCTCCGCCCCGATCCCGTGGCGATGCCCCTCGTGATCTCGACCAAGGCGGCCCTGACCTACTACGAAAAGCGCGGCCAGACCTGGGAGCGGGCAGCGCTGATCAAAGCCCGACCCATCGCCGGGGACCGGGACGCGGCCAAGACCTTTCTCCAGGGCTTGGCGTCGTTCGTGTGGAAGGAACGCCTGGACTTCCCCACGGTGCAGGCGCTGCACGACATCAAGAAGCGGATCGACGCCCAGCATCGCGGCGGCAAGATCGGCGAGCCCGGCCAGGATCTCAAGCTGGGGCGCGGGGGGATTCGCGAAATCGAGTTCTTCGCCCAAGCGCACCAGTTGGTCTGGGGCGGGGCCGACTCCAGGTTCCGGACCATCGCGACCTGCCTGTCGCTCCGGGAGCTGACCATGGCGGGCCGCATTCCGGCCAAGGTCACCGAGACCCTGATCCTCGCCTACGAATACTTGCGGCGGGTCGAGCACCGCATCCAGATGGTCGCGGACAAGCAGACGCACTCGCTGCCCTCCGACCTCGCGGAACTCGAGACGCTCGCGCGATTCCTCGGATATCAGAACCGCCGTGCGTTCGGCAGGGAGTTGGAGCACCATCTGCGGGCGGTCGAGCGGCAGTACGAGGGATTCTTCGAACTGCCTCTGGAAATGACCGAGGCGAGCGCGTCCTCGGCCCTGGCTGGCCAGAGCCGGGACGAGGCCGTGGAGCGCCTCGGGCGCCTCGGCTTCGGCGACCCCGAAGCGGCCTTCGCGATCATCGAGAAATGGCGTCTGGGCCGTTGCGCGGCCGCGCGCGAGGAGAGCTCGCTGGCCTTGCTGCAAGCGTTGACGCCTTCCATCGCGATCGCTGCCTGCGGGACCGCGGATCCGGACCGGGCGTTGCGGCTGATCGACGGGTTCTTCGACAGCCTCGGGGACGGCTATCAGACGTTCTCCTTGCTCCAAGCGAACCTGCACGTGCTGGAGACCGTGGCGGAAATCCTCGTGTCGGCACCGGCCGTGGGCGCGATGCTCACGGCGCGTCCGTCCTTGCTCGAGCAATTGCTCGATCCGGCGACCGACGCGGCTCCGCCAGATCTGGAAGGGCTTGAAGAGGACCTAGCGACACGCCTGGACAACGCGGCGGATGACGATGACGTCCTGGCGCGCGTCCGGGAATGGGCCGACACCGAGCGTTGCCGAGCGGCCGTGCGGACGCTGTTTCACAGCTTGAGCCCCCGGGACGCGGCACAGCATCTCCGGAACACGGCAGACTGCGTGGCGGACGCGCTCCTGTTGCACGCGCAGACCTCGCTGGCAGGGCGTCACGGCGACCTCCCCGGGGCGGATGTCGCCATGCTGGTCGGGCCGCAACTCACCGACGCGGACGCGTTGCTCGGGGTGCGCATCGATTTCGCCTTGTGCTACGACCTCGGAGAGGCCGCCGTCTCCGCAGGGTCGGAGCCGCTCGCGGCGCAGGAATACTTCGAACGCCTAGAATCCACGCTATCCGGCTGGCTGCGCGGCGGGGCCGGGGAGCGTCCGATCTACTTGCACAACGTGACCGCGCCGCCCCGGGACCTGGCCTCGCTCGAGGCGAGCCTCGACCCGACATCCACCGCGCCGAAGCGCGTCTTGGGTGGGGGCAAGCTGGCCGGCAAGATCGCCGCTCTGTGCGAGCAGCCGTCCCGGTCTCCCCGGCCGGAGAGCGACTTGCGGGAGGAACTGGAGAAACTCGCGCGGGAGCGATGCAGCGCGTCCGGCGACGGGCCCTGGGCGGTGGAATGCCGGCAGGGAGGCTTGCTCGAACTGGGCTCCGCAGTCCAGATTCTGCGGGCGCGGGCTGGACGGGAGGACGCCTCTGTGCTGAAGCTCCGCGACACCGGGGAGGTGATCGATGCGCTCGGCAGCGTCGGGGCGCTGGGTGCGGAAGACGCTACGGAACTGAGCAACGCCTGGCAGCTCTGGACGGCCTTGCTGACGGTTCAGCACGTGGTCGGAGGGCGCGTCCGGACGGGCGCGGTCCCGGCACGGCTGCGGCCGCTAGTGCAGGAAACGGCGGGGGCCGACTCGTTCGAAGAAGTCGAATCCCGGTTGGATGCGGCTGCGGCAGCCGTCAGCCGCATCGCGGCCCAGGTTCTGGATCGCTAGTCCGGTTCACTCGCCCGGCAGGATTGCGGTCTTCAAGCGACCGCTCTGCTGCATCATCCGCTGGAACACGGACACCAGCTCGTCCAGCGGCTGGTCGTCCAGGATGAAATCCGATGCGTGCAGATCGCCCCGCGAAACAAGTTCCACCGCTTCGCGGAAGTGGTCCGGCGTGTGATGGAACGTCGCCCGCAGGGTGAGCGACGCATAGTGCAGGCGGCCCGTGTCGAAACAGACCTGAGCGTGCTTCGGGCAGCCTCCGAAGAAGTTGACGGTGCCTCCGGCGCGCACCATCGAGACCGCTTGGCGCCAAGCGTGGGGCGAGCCGACGGCTTCAATGACAGCGTCCGTTCCGCGCCCGCCGTCGGTGGCGCGCCGCACGTCGTCGGCCGGGTCGTGGCCGCGCCGGGATTCGACCAGCACGTCCGCGCCGAGATGCTCGGCGCGGTCGAGCTGCACCTGGCGCCGGCCGATGGCGATCACCCGCGCGCCAGCAATCTTGGCCAAGCGCACGAACTTCAGCCCGATCGGCCCGAGCCCGATCACGGAGACCGTGTCTCCAGGGCCCACGCCAGTGTCGTCGAGACCCTTCAGCACGCACGCCAGCGGCTCGGCCATGGCGGCTTCGCGGTAGTCGACGTGGCTGGGAATCGGGTAGGTGTTGGATTCGACGATCGGTCCCGGGATCTTGATGAATTCCGCGTAGGCGCCGTTATTGAACAGGAGGTTCTCGCAGAGGTTGTACTCGTCGCGGCGACAGTGGAAGCACTTGTGGCAGGGAGCGGAGTTGGCTGCCACGACCCGGTCTCCGGGCTTGTAGGCGCTGACCGCCGATCCGACGGCGATAACGTCGCCTGCCAATTCGTGACCCAGCGGCGCCGGCAGGGTGATCATCTTGGCGTGGTGGCCGCGCCGGTAGACCTTCAGGTCGGTGCCGCAAGTCAGCGCAACGCGCACCCGGACCAAGAGGTCGGACGGTCCGATCGCGGGAATGCCGATCCGCTCGACACGCAGATCCTCCTTGCCGTGGAGGACACCGGCCAACATCGTGCCTCTCACGGTCAAGTCCCCCTAGGGTCTCACAATAACCTTGAGGGCTCCGTTGCGAGGCTCGCGGGCCAGTGCCATGCCGTCCTGGAATTCCTCGAGCGCGACGCGATGGGTGACGAGGCGGTCGACCGGGAACTCCGGGTCCCAGACGATGGAGGCCGCCTCGCGCTGAAGGTCGGCGCAGGCGCTGTAGGATCCGAAGACCGTCCGGTCTTCTGCGCAAACGCTCTTGCCGTCCAGCGAGAATCGTTCCTCCTTCGATGTCTGGGCGAACAGCATGACCCGTCCGCCGCGGCGGGCCAGCGACACGGCGCGCTCGACGATTCCCGGCGCGGATGCGGCCACGATCACGCAGTCGGCCCCCCGGCCCTCCGTCGCTCGCCGCAACGGCCCGTCCTCGCTGCCGGCTTCCCACGCCTCGGCCGCCCCGAACTGCCTCGCGAGATCCAGGCGCTCGGGGATCCGGTCCGTCGCGAAGCACGCCCCGACTCCGCTCCGGCGCAACAGCGCAGTGAACAACAGACCGATCGGTCCCTGCCCCATGACCAGCACGCTCTCCTGCGGGTCCACGGAGCACTTGGCCAAGCCCTTGAGACAGGTGTTGGTGGGCTCGACGAACGTCGCCCGTTCGAAACCCACGTCGTCCGGAATCCGCTCCACGCCGCGACGCACGATCCAGGCCATGAGGCGCACGTACTGGGCGAACCCGCCGCCAGCGGGTTCGTAACCCGCAGTCACGCCGACCTTCCGATAGGTGGAGCACTGGGCGTAGTCCCGAAACCGGCAGTAATAGCAGTCGAAGCACGGAATATGGTGGAAGCAGCAGACGCGATCCCCGACCTGGTAATCGGTCACGCCCTCGCCGACCGCGGCGACCGTCCCCGCTGTTTCGTGCCCGTAGATGCGGGGCGGCGGCAGCAGGTCGTACTCGATCTTCTTCAAGTCGGTGTGACAGATGCCGCAACTGTCCACTCGCACGAGCAATTCGCCAGCACCTACTCTCGGCACGTCCACGACCCGCGCGGAGACAGTCCCTCCGCCGGTGTAGACAGCGGCACGCATCGACGCAGGTAGCGGGGGCACACGCACTCTAGTCACCGAAATCGCATTGCGCCAGGCATCGAGCGAGCGCATGCGCCGCGAGGCCGGCATCTCGGCGCAAGCGCAGCAGACCTTTCCATGCGCCAGGCCGGACCGCCGCCTGCGAGGCGAGATTCCACACCGAGAGCGAGCCATCACGACGGAGCGCCCGGTTGAAATCCAAGGGGAGGTCGGCATCCGCCGTGTCGCTAATCACGCGCAGGCAATAGAAGCGGGCTCCGCAGTCCGCCGCGACCTCCGCCACGGCGGCCGATTCCATGTCTACCGCTACGGCGCCGCTTGCCGCGAGCTCGGCTTTCACGCGGGCCGATTGCGCGATCGCGTCCACAGTCATCAGAGACCCTCGACAGACCCCCTCGGGAATTTGCGCTGCCTGGCCGCCTCGATAGCGGCGAGGACCGTCCAAGACCGTGTCGGCCAAGAACGCATCTCCCACGCGCAACTCGGATGACAGAGCACCGGCGAATCCTGTCGAGACCACCGCATCGATACGGTGGCTGCCGAGGAGCCTCCGGACACCGGCGGCAGCGGAGGTTCTGCCGATGCCGTTAGCGGCGAGCAGCGCTCGCCTTCCGCCAATTTCAGAACTCGCGAGCCAGCGCACCTCACGGGAAGGCTCGGGCACTGCACTTGTGAAGCCCGCGAATTCAAGCGGGAACGCCGCGATCAGCAGGAGCATAGATCCAACGAGTTTGCGCTCCGAGGCAGTAGGGACGGCAACCGACCCTAGCCTTCGATTCTCGCACCTACGGATCGAACCGCCGGGGTTCCCGGGGCGCGGGTGTTGATTGTCTCGCTATTCCGGCCGGATTCCTTGCATCCGCTCGTGAATCCTCGGTCACGGCTGCGGGCTCTCCGCGTTATCCAGTGCGACCTCGCCGCAGTCCGCGAGACTCGTGATCTAGAACAATTGGCTTGGGCTTGGCTGGCTTCAGATCCATGCCGATCCCGAGCGTCAGCACTGAACCGAGCCTCTCGCCTTCCGTTTCTCAATCAAGCTGGACAGAGCAGACTGGATGCTCCCGTCCAGAGCCACCATTGCTAGCCAGTGCTATAATGCATACAAGCCGCGAGTCACCAGCTTGCTCAGTGTGCAACCTACGATGAACCAGGGTAGTCGCGAAACGCCGACAACGGCAGGCCTTGACCAGCAACAGATTCATCGGCTCTGGGATTCGATGATCGGGGCGTATGTGCGAGCCGATTACTTCGCGCATCTTGCCAACTGGTACGGGCGGGTCGAGCAAGGCAGTAGGGTTCTGTCGGGCATGTTTTGTTTCATCGCCGCGTTCTTGGTGTTCCGCGAGCAGCAGCTTGCTGACGTGGCCGGTCTCTTGGCGGTCGTTGCGGGAATGGTGACCATGTTTGAACTCTTCCTCATGCTCGGCGACAAGAGGGCAGAAGCGGTCGAACTACATTCGTCTTGGAACCGTCTCGGGATCGAGTACGAAGCACTGTGGAGCGACTCGTACCGCAACGATGCGGATCAAACACTTGTGGAGTTGGAAGAGCGAAGCGCGGAGCTGTCCAAGAAGGCACTCAGAATCCCGTTCAGCGAACGCCGCATGACTCGGCGGCTGGCCCGCTCGGCGGCACGGGTCCACCCCCATTTCGCTTCTGTTTCGTCCAATGCCTAACCCAGCCATTCAGCGCCGGCTGCCAGCCAAGGACCACTTCCCGCCGGCGCCGCCACCCCCTCCACCGCCACCTAGGCCGCCCCAGCCGCAAAAGTAAACAGTGATATTGCAGCGTGTGCTCGAATCTAGAGGCTGGACCGAATCGGCACTCGTCCATTCCCGCATGGGAGCATCTTCCGAGCGTCCGGTTCGCCGCACGGTGTGAACGGCTGTAACGGTGGGGGTGCGAGTCGGCGGGAGAGCGAGATCATAGGGCACGGGCGAGGGCGATCGCTTGGACAGCGTGGCTGGAACTAGCGCGAACCGGCTGCAATCGTCAAGTCGACCTCTCCGCGCTTCCGGTGTCAGAACGCATCGAAGGGCTCGAGACGGCCGGACTTGCAACGGGCTGACAAGCGACAACTGACCGGCAGCCCGTATGTGCTATCCAGTCCGGCCGAAGCAGGCATGCCCTTCGAGTCCATCTCGTGAAGGCGCAATGCGAACGAGGGTCTCTACGGGCCGCGCAAGTGCGCAGGCGATGTCGCGTGGGCACCAGTCCCGGCCGATTCGCGCCTGCCTCACTCCGAGCCGGGCTCGGCTTCGTAGTCGACATGCACCGTGAGTACGTCGACCTCGTGATACTGGTGGTGACGTACCGACGAGGCGAAGTGCTGCAGGAGGCGTAGCGAGAGCTCGCGCTCGACCGGCGCGCCGCGCGCGATGTCCAAGTTCGAGAGCGCGTCCTCGAGATTGGCATCCGCACCCCCGGCTAGGAATTCGAGTTCCGCCCCTTTGTCGTCCCTCCGGGCAATCACGCGCAGGCGCTGCTGATCGTCGGAACCCGCGTCCACCCGCTCCGTCAGCACCAGCACCGCTTCCTCGGATACCGAGCGAAGCCGATCCAGCATCAAGGGGCCCCATTTCTGGCGCTTGGCGAAATTGCCGAGAAACTCGTTGATCTTGGGGAGTTCTCCGGCGTCTAGAGACGTGTCCATGCGGCTGGGCCGAGGATTCGTGATCTCGATGAAGAGCGTCAGCCCGATCGCGCACAACCCGCCCGACACCATGCCGTTCGACAGCACGTCCATCCAAGCCGCCGGAAGGTACTCGGCGAAGATCTTCTGCTCTTCGAAACCGGTGCCGACCCAGAACGAAACCCCGACGACGATCGCCTTCCGGAAGTCGATACCTTCCTCGATGATGATCTCCATGCCGAGCACGAAGAGCATGGCGAGCAGCGCGAGCAGGTAGGCGGCCGCGACCGCGTCCGGAATCGCGATGAACAACGCCAGAACCTTCGGGAACATCGCCAGCGCGATGAGGATGAAGCCGATATACACGCCGACGCGGCGCGCGGCCACGCCGGTCAGCTCGACGACGGACACGCTCGTCGAATACGTGGTGTTCGGGACGGTCGCCAAGAAGCCGGACAGCAGGTTGCCGACACCGTCCGCCGCGACCGCGCCCTGCACGGCGCGGTGATCGACGGCGCGGGGCTTGCGCCACGAGACGCGCTGGATGGCGACACCGTCGCCAATGGTCTCGACCGCGCCGACCAGCGTGACGACGATGAACGCCGGCAGCAGCCCCCAGAACGCCGGCCCGAACCCGAAATGGATGCCGGGCCAGTGCGCTATCGGCAGTCCGAACCACTTGGCATCCGTGATGCGGCTCACGTCGTACAGCCCGTAATACAGGGCGACCATGCAGCCGACCACGACGCCGATGACCGGCGCCCACAAGCGCCACGCCCCGCCGCCCCGCAATGCCACGCCAAGGAATACGACCAGCGTCACGATGGCGCTGGCCTGGACGCCGGTCGGGTTCGCGCCCTCGGGAGTCTCGAGCATCTCGAACACGATGGGCATCACGGTGGCCGCGATCATCATGATCACGGTGCCGGTCACGGTCGGCGTGAAGATCCGGCGCATCCACGAGAGGCGTTGCGACATCGCGAGCTGAATCAGTGAGGAGACGATCACGAGCGACGCGAGCAATCCCGGCCCGCCGGCGCGCAGGGCGGCGACGCAGACAGCGATGAACGCCCCCGACGTCGCCATCAAGAGGATGTACCCGGCACCGATGCGACCCAGCGTGAGCACTTGCATCAGCGTCGAGATCCCGCAGACGCAAAGCACGGCGAAGACCGCCCAGCTGAGATAGTCCTCGCCTTCTCCTCCAGCGCGGACGACGACCGCCGGCACGATGACGATGGCTGTAACCGAGAGCAGCGCGTACTGGAAGCCGAGGGCCAGCGAAAGGAGGTGGGGTGGCTTCTCGTCTGGCTCGAATCGAATCCTGCGAGCTTCGCCAGATGCAGATGCTGCCATCGACTATGAGCATATCCAATTCCAGAGGCGCGCATGAAACTCCGGCCATCGGAGGGGAGCGTCGCGCGACCCGATCGAGCGAGAGCCGCGGAGCGCCCGGCGGCAGGGCCTTCAGCGGCTCGGTCGGTTGACGCGCACGATCAAGATATCCACGTCGTGGAACTGCTGGTGGCGCACCGAATCGGCGAAATGGCGCAGCAGCCTCAAGGAGAGCTCGGGTTCGGCGGGTGTGGTGCGCGGATTGACATCCGCCAGCCGGTCCTCCAGATTCACGCCGGCCTTGCCGACCAAGAACTCGAGTTCCGCGCCGGCGTCGTCGGCGCGGGCGTTCAACCTCAGCCGCGACGGAGTCGACTCCCCGTCCACGTGCTCGGCTAGGACGAGCATCGACTCTTCGGCCGCGGCGCGGATGCGAATCGACATGCTGAGGTCCAGGCCGTGAGTCTGGGCGAACCGCTCAAGGAAGTTCCCGATCGAGGGGAGCTTTGCCACTCCGAATTCCGTCTCGAGGCGTGCCGGGCGGGGATTCGTGTACTCGATCCACAGGGTCAGCAGGATCGCGACCAAGCCACCCGAAACCATGCCGTTGCCGAGCGTGTCCCGCCACCCCTCGACGAGCAGGGTTGGAAATATCAAGTCGTTCTGGAGGCCCGCGCCCACCCAGAACGCGACGCCGCACACGAGGCATTTCCGGTAGCCCACGCCGTCTTGGAAGACCATGCGCATGCCAACGAGGAAGAGCATTGACAGCAGCACGAGCAGATAGGCCGCGGCGACCGCGTCCGGAATCGAAAGGAACACGGCCAGGAACTTCGGGAAGAGAGCCAGCACGAGGAATACCAGGCCGATGTAGACTCCCACGCGACGAGAGGCCACCCCGGTAAGCTCGGCCACGGCCACACTGCTGGAGTAGGTCGTGTTGGGCACGGTCGCCAAGAGTCCGGAGAGTAGATTGCCGACGCCGTCGGCGGCGACGGCACCCTGCACGGCCTTGAAGTCCACCGCCCGGCTCTTGCGCCACGAGACCTGCTGGATGGCGATTCCGTCGCCGATCGTTTCCACGGCGCCGATGATCGTGACGAACACGAAGGAGGGCAACAAGCGCCAGAAGGACGGACCGAAGGCCAGATCGAAACCCGGCCAATTCTGGACCGGAACGCCGAACCAAGGTGCAGTTGCGACGCGGGAGAGATCGAAATGCCCGAGGGCCGCCGCCACGGAGCAGCCGGCGGCGATGCCCATGACGGGAGCCCAGAGTCGCCAGACGCCGCCAACCCAGAGCGCGATGGCGAGGAACGTGCCCAGAGTCACGCACGCACTCGCGATAACGGCGTCCGGATTTGCTCCAGCGGGTATCTCGAGCATCCCGAACACGATGGGCATGATCGTCGCGGCGATCAGCATGACCACGGTTCCGGTCACCGTGGGCGTGAACAGCCGGCGCACCCAGGACAGGCGTTGCGACAGGATGAGTTGGAAGAGCGACGAGACCAGCACCAGCGCAGCAAGCAACGACGGTCCTCCCGCCGTCAAGGCTGCGATGCAAACCGCGATAAACGCCCCGGAAGTACCCATCAGAAGGATGTAGCCGGCTCCGACCCGTCCCACACGGCAGACTTGCAGGAGCGTGGAGGCCCCGCTGACGACAAGGACCGCGAATCCTGACCAAGCGAGGTAGGCGTCACTCCCACCGCCGGCCCTCACGACAATGGCGACAGTCAGCACGATGCCGGTCACGGTCAGCATCGCGTACTGGATGCCAAGGCCGGCGGCAAGCAGTTCGGGCGGGCGCTCGTTCGGTTCGTAGCGGATCATGCGATGAACGCGAGGCAATCGTCGGGGGCAGGGATGCTACACAGGGTAACCCCCGACATTGCCAACGAACAGTAATGGCGGCGAATCCGCCGATGAACGGGCGCAGCGCACTCGAGCGGCGGGACCGTGGCAGCCGACCGGCAGGCGCGCGGGACCCGCCTAGCACACTGGACGGCCAGAGGCCTGATACCGCCACGCTTGGCGCAACTCCGACCCGAGGGCCACCGTCTCGTCGCACGCCGCAGGCAAAGTCGACTTTCCGGTTCTCAGCATAGAGCGGCCGCGCCGTGCTAGCGTAGCAGCAAGCGCGGAGCGGGCAGGCGGAAACGCAAGCTAACGCCGCGCCGGCCAGCTGGCGGGAGCCGGGGAGGCGAGCATGCAAGCGAGCGCACCGAATTACTACGATTACCCGGGCCTGAGTCCGATGCGGCTGCGGCAGCACGACGCACTGGCACCCGAGTTTCGCGAGGGACGCGAATTCCGCTACCGCATCGTGATCGGCGGCGAGATCTTCGCGGAAGGGACCTTCCGGGCGAACCGGGCCAAGACGGCCGCGGTCGACATCTCCACGTGCCTGTTCTCGGAGCAGCGCCGCACCGTCGGCGCGGAGGTCCAAGTCCTGGACGCGCGCGATAGCCGCGTGCTGGCTGTCCGGCGCGCGGAGCGGCGGACCTACAGCGGCGACACCGTGACGACTTGGCAGCACGTGCCGCCGCCCGAAGCCGTGCCAACAGCCGCTAGCACTCCGACACCGGCACTGGCCTGAAGGCTCCGGCGGCGCCTTCGCCCGGGACCAGTCCACGCCCTCGGCGCACGGTCGGCGGGAAGACCGGATCGCGGGTCAGCGCGAAGGCCGTCAGGAGGAGCGTGCGCGGATGAATGCTTCGCTCCGAGCGAACTTGCAGGAAGAGGTGCGCGACCGATTTGGGGAGGTGGTGGCAGCGGCCTTCGCCAATGCGATCGCGAACTTCGAGATCCCCAAGAAGGCAGTTCACAGACAACATGACCTCTGGCCAGTTACTGAGTTTTCCGAAAGTCTTTTTCAGGGCCCAGCAATTCAAGTTAACGTTTGAAGCGTCCGGGGAGGCTTCGGAATCGAGAAACCCAGAATGGCGGAACCGCAACCGGCTTCGAGCGTTAGGCTGATCGACCAGATCGCAAAAATGACTTTCGGAAAACTCTGTAAGACCGTTAGGGATTTTCAGCTCTTGAGCCCGAGAGCGGAAGCTGTCGGAATCCTTGTTCAGTCTCGATCGGATCGTTTCGTTGGAGCGGAGCGGACTGCTTGCGCGGGTTGGAAGCACGGAGATCCGGACAGTGCGCGAGTGCGCCCCTGCCGAACGCTACGTCTTGCCAACGCAAATCGTGATACCAGCTAGCTGTCCGCCACGAAACAGCCACTTCGACAAAGGCTCGCGCAACCAGCACGGTAGTCTGCCGCTGGGCTCCTCGCTGGATTCGCGTCCGTCCGCTGCGGGGCCGAAATCACTAACACGGTCGCTGACCGGCTACGACTCTCCGGCGAGTGCCCAATTCACCCCAAAGGCATTGTTTCACCTAGTCTTTTCGCGAAGCGACCGCCGCGACCGACCGTCGGCGTCATGGCGTCTGGTTTAGGTGACCTTGCACATCGCCACGGGCAAGAGCGGAGACGAGTTGCTGGAGAGCGTCCAGCGCGTTTGAGGCCGTGCGCTTGGGGCAAAGCCGCCTGCCCGCGACCTCGGTTCGGCCAGCGTCAGATACAGGCTGGCAGCCGAGCGGCTAGGGATCTCGCTACCGAACGCGGCCCGGAACAGATTCAGTTCGATCAGGTGCTAGACGGTCGTCTCGGCGGGCTGGAGGCATCGGCCTCTGCCTAGAATGCGTTCGCCATCGGATCCGCTCGCAGTCTCCAAGCAAGCTGCGGCACGCCGATACTTCGCGACGGCGAACTGCGTCCCGTCACTGCCCGGTGCCGGAGCACAAGAGTTCACTCAAGATATCCAGATTGCGCTTGACTTCCGCGGAGATGGATCTAGGAGGAATATATCGGACTAGCTTGTACAATTCGCCCTTGCGCAACAGAATTGAATCCCCAAGCCCCTCTGCGAGTCTGCGGAAGAACTCTTCCGCGAAGTCGCTGAGCTTCACGCGTTCCGTACGGGTATCCCACACCAGACGTGCTGCGTCACCTCGGAGGGACTTCCATGTATTCATGTCCATATCGCTGCCCTTGAAGACGCGTTCAAGAATCAAAGTATCCAAGACAGACTGGATTTCAATCTCAACGATGGAAAACTGAGGAGAGAGCCTATAGTATTCCATCGCATACTCGCGTAGCACGTCTGGCGTAATGAAATAGTTTTCGATTTCGTAGCGGCTCCAAAAAACGACTTGCAGACCGCTCTCGCTCTGATTGTCTCGATCCTTCCCGTCACCATCAATCATTGCAAGACCGCGAAGCCCCGGAATCAGAGATCTGAGTGCGAAGAAGTGGCTCCGAGGAGTGCCGCCGAATCCTCCTTCAACTCGCGCTAATTCAGTGGACCAGTCGCGATCAGGATAGTTGTCTTGCAAGTAAAAAACATTGAACTGCTCATGCAATTGCGCCTCAACTGGATGATTTAAACGCTTCGCCAGTTCCCGCAGAATATCCGCGTCCGTGCGCCCTTCGACATAAAGTACGTGCTTGCACTGAACTGCCTTAATGTAATTCTCGGCCCCGAAAAACTTCAATGCGTTCCGGATCTCCCCCTTTCTGGCTAAGTTATCTACTCGATCATCTAAAATAAGTGACAGATTCTGGTCGACACATTCGTCAAGAATAACTTCGGAATGCGTGACTAGTATGACTTGTGAGTGATTTCTGCTTGCGATGTCTCTAAGTAAGACAAAAATCTGCCGCTGCCGCAAGATCTCCAGATGTGCGTCCGGTTCGTCGATCAAGAGTACTGATTTCTGGTGCGAGAACAAATACGAGAATATCAACAAGATTTGTTGTAGCCCGCGCCCAGCCACAGTAATATCAAGCGATTCCTTGACGTCACTCTGTCGATACGTGAGATCTATGCTCCCGCGTGTGTTTTCGACCGGCAAGTTGAACTTGATTGCAAATAATCGATCCATCATCTGCACAATATCGGCCCACTGTTTAGGATCGTCTTGATGCACTGTAAGGCACAAATTACGCAGTACTTGGGCAGTCTTCCCTTGCCCAAGCAAGACATCGATTCGAGTCTTACGTACCACAGGCTCTTCCATATCCAATCCGGACATCGGGTACAAGAGCCGTACACTGATCCCCGCCGCTGCACGTACTAGGTCGATATCATCGCGAGTGTCTTCGTCTGGCGTACAGTAAACGATCTCACTACTATAATATCTGAATTGCATTGCGACAGGTCGGACTTGATTTCTGTGTTCAATTCCAACAGTAATTTTGATGAATGCATGAGATTTGTAATTTCGTACGATCATGTTATGCCAAAAATAGCGTGTAGTATGTACTGGAACGGCGACTATATCTAGCCTGTTGATGCCTGTTGAGGTTCGCTCGCTGGGCCTAGACTCTCCTTTCTTCGCTAGCCATGCTTGAACGGCTTGCGACCACAGGGCGATCGCCTGTATGACCGTCGTCTTCCCACAATTGTTGGGCCCTACCAACGTTGCGGGATGATCGAGTTCGATTCTCTGCCGACTGCCAAATGTCTTGAAGTTCTCGATCTCCAAGTAGTGCAGAATTTTCATCTTGAGAATCCTTGGTGGCGTGTGATGCGCTTGCCTAGCTGTCTACGGCTCAGTTCACGCTAATCGATTGGTCCACGGCGCAATCGATGTCCGGCGTTGTGATCTACTCCGCGAGCCTGCTCCTGTCAAGCACCCTGCCCTCCCGGTACAGATTGCAGCACGCAAGACAGCCACCTGATTTCGAGGTGCTCGCCATGGCGTGGAATCCAGTCGATCCGGTCTTATGCCGCCTGTCCATGGACGCTGGTCAATCGGAGACCTCGGCCCGCAGGCGGGACTGTAGGACGCTTGTGATAGAATCCTAGCAGGCGCAGGAGCGTGGCGTGAAGGTCGCGGACACGGAGTTTGCTCTGTGCGGCTCGCAATCTGCCTACGGCGGCGGCGCCATGCACGTACCCGCGCCTTAAGCCTCTCTTGGAAGACCACTTCGAGAATCCATACGGATTGGGGTTCCGGAGGTTCTTCCCGAGGATTGCTTTGAACGAGGTCCACTCGACCGCCAGTGGCTGTCGAAATGCGCCCTCCCAGACCGCCAAGGCGTCGTCCGCAGGTTCGCGCCGCCTCAGATCCGTCTGAAAGGACTCGAGTCTGGTTGCGCTGGCTCGCTAGCCCACCGCCGCCGCTCTCGATCTCATCAAGCGAGTCCCAAGGCTGTCCAGCAGCATGCCACGCCTGCACGAAGTTAGCGAGCGTGGGTCTCGGGCCTAACATGTCGACCTGAGACGAGTCGCCGAGCGTGAGGGTGTGAATGGCACGCTTCCCCTTGGACTCCTTCAAATCTGCGCGCGGGGCGAGATGGTCATAGCCCGATGCCCGCAACCGGGATCGCACGACCAGCGATGCGGGAGCGCACATGCCGATTGCCGCTCTCGCGTCTCGCAAGACAGTGCATCTGATTCGACGGTATTGCATCCTTCGTCCCGGTTCGCCCCTCGGATGCGAGGTATTGCGAAGAGGTTTATGGTGCTACGGCCTATTCTAACCGCTAGCGAACTCCCGTAGCGGCTTCCGTCGTAACCTGCTTCCCGCACGGAATCGATCTCGGCTGTGCCAGCGTGATTGGGAGCACATTCCCAGCACACTCGGCCAAGCAACCTCCCGCCACCATCGTCATGCGGTCGCAGGTCCTTACCTACCGCTGCCTTGGCGCTGCGGACATCGCGCGTGTAGAGGGACGGATCGAGTGTGGTACGGTTCCCCGGGCATGCGTACTGGAGATTGTGGGAATCTATCCTTGCAGAGCTTGTGCGTGCCGCCAAATGTCGCTTCCATGCGGCACTGCTTGGGCTTGATGCCGCCCTGAGAATCGATCATCGTCGCGACTGATCGCGCTGCACACGGGCGACCTAGGCATGAGACAGCACGGCAAGGGCAAGACCAAGCGACCGGTTGCAGTTTGACGAATGGACCGTAGATCGTGGCGTCGCATGGAGGAGACCTTGCTGAGGAGCACCCGTTCCGAGTGCGCTCACCACGGCGATGGGCACGAACAAGTTCGCAGGCTCGCTTGGCGACGAGCCGAGAGCATAAGTGCCAAGATGTCCTGTGTCTCACACCGTTCCGAGAAGGGCACTGCAGTTGCAAGTCAACCCCCATCACAGGGCACCGCGCGGTCGATTGCACACCAGTGCCGGGATCAGGGGTGTGGTGTGGCGCAACCCCGCGTACACCCCAATGTGACGAATCCAGAAATGATCGTCGCTTTCGCGGCCCCTGTCGGGGGTCAGCCCCAAGCCCGGAACATCGACCCGAAGAATGTGCAATTCCTAACACGCGGCACGTGGGCACCCAACTCGAGCAGAGTTACAACGGTCTCTTGGTGCGCGTGGGATACAAGGCCAAGCCCCCCTCTCGGACTCCTGCATCTCATTGAGTGCCAGACACGGTAGACTCGTTCATGGCGGTCCGGCTGCTGGATCAATCCAGGTTAATCTACATACGACGTTTCGTGCCGGCATGAACTTCGCCCGTCCACGCCCGGCGGCGCGGCACGGGAATCGTCAACTACGCGAACGACTTCACGATCTGTCGGAAGGTGCCCCGGGGCGGAACGCGGCGACGGCCGCGCGGATGATGGAGAGGCTGCGCCGGAGGTTGACCGCGGCGGATTACCGCTGCGCGGGCGTTCCGAAGGATATTTTGGCTTTCCGCGGATACAGGACAAGGCGCAACGCCAACCCGCGCATGGGCCAGAGCCGAGGGAGCGTACCCAACGTATGCCGCGACCTCGTCGCGCTGACAGCGGCACGGATTGGGCTGCGGCGTGCGCCGGAGATGGTGGAGCGACTGATCCCGGGGTTACTCGGCAGGGCGAACCACTTACGTCGGGGGCAGGCGAGCTATCCCCCGGGGCTGTCGGCCCGCACACGCTCAAATGGCGGCGCCAGTGACTGTGTCGGGAACACGAGCTGAGGTCTTGGAGATTCGTGCGCTTCCCGCGCGGCTGTTTGACCGCGGGGGTTTACGGCCTAGCACTTCTGCAGGTGCAGATGCGTAGCTTCAGGAGAGCGAAGGCATGGTCTCAAAGGAGAAGCCGAGTGCGGGAGGCCGGCACGCTCGGTTTATCGAGCGGTGTGCGGAAGGGTGGTCAAGGTGGGCGAGACGTACAGCCAAGATGGCACAAGTCGACAGAGGCCGACAGCCCTCCGACCTTGACAGGCGCGCCACTCCTCGACTTATCTTGGCATTGAGAAGGTCTCGGCAATCTTCGGGCTTGCATCTTCGGTCTTGATGGTGTATCAGACGACATGACGCCTACGGTTGATCGCGACGGTCGCTTCGCGAAAAGACCAAGTGAAACAAGGCCTTTGGGGTGAGCTGGACCCTCGCCGGAGAGTCGTAGCCGGCCAGTGCCCGTGATAATGATTTCGGCCCTGCAGCGGCCGGATGCGGACCCAGCGAGGAGCGCAGTGGCGGACTGCCGTGCCGGTTGCGCGAGTCTTTGTCGAAGGGACTCTTTCGCGGCGGACAGCTAGCTGGGATCACGAGTTGCATTGGCAAGGCGTAGCGTTCGGCGAGGGCGCACTGGCGCACGATCCCGATCTCGGGGCTCCCAACCCGCGCAAGCAGTCCGAGCTGCCCCAAAGAAACGATCCGATCAAGGCTGATCAAGGAGTCTGACAGCCTCCGCAACCGGGCTCATGAACTGGAAATCCTTATCATTCCCAACTGGCCAGTAGAGTCGAGGAGAGGCGCGCCGGTCGAGCGGTGGAGGGAGCACGGATTCCGGCGTCCAGCGCCATCCCACCAGTGCCTCGCACTCCACTTCGACTGCGTTTCCTCTCCCCGCTCATCGAACCCAGCGTGCGGATTTCCCGCACTGGGCTCTCGTTCGAGATCATGCGCTCGCACACGCGAAGCCGCGCCGTCCGCCCGCTCCGGCGTTCCCGACCGCTCTGCGGCCAGCCGCCCGGAAAGCGCACGTCTTCCCGGACTCCGCCTCGGGCCTCCGACCCAGCTACCGACGCGGCCGCTGTGCCGCCCGCGCCCGTGTCCCCGACCGCCGCCCTGCGGCGACCGGGAACTCGCTTCACTTCCGCATGTTATGTGTAGCTCCACATAACATGCGTTATGTGGAGTGCGGAGCTATGTGGAGTCGGACAGCGAAAACCCTTGCCGCGCAACACGTTTGGCGAAATTCGCTCCACATAACTCCTCGGCTAGGGGGACTCGATCCAAGTGAGGGTATCGACTGCATTCCGCCGACTTGCGGTCGCGTGCCCCCGCAGTCGAACGGCGCATCCGGTCTCCCGGTCGACCGCTCGCTAGTGGCATGTTGCGCACGGCCAGTTCGCCGGCCGCCCGTTACGCAAGCGGCCTGCGCTTCCGGCCCGTGCGTGGCTGCCGTGGGCGCGGCGCCGGACGATGCCGGCCTTGCCTGACGAGCGTCGCGATCGCTGTTGCCCCTGCTGACGCCTTGCACAGGATGTGCAGCGATGCACTCTCGGGCGACTGCAGGCAGCGGTCGATCCGATTCCCAAGCACAGCGGTATAGAGACCGTAAGTGCTTGACTAAGTTCATGATCGAGATTCTCGACCAGTCGCGCTCGCTGCCACGCGAGGGCATCCACGGGCGCAGGAACCAAGTCGCCGACAGGCATCGTTTCGACCGGTGCGAGCGCAATCGTCAGCAATCCGCACCCGCACCCATTGCAACCGCCCGACGTGGGTGCGGGCACGAACTGCGCGACCAACCGTAGTGCCTCGCCAGTGTCCGCCACGCATGTCCAAGCCGGGGCTTCAGTGCTGGAGTACGAACGCTCGGCTGGGCAGAGTCAAGCCTGCGGCACCGGCACCGCGCGGGATCCGCCCGGGCAACGGTTCGGCTTCCAGCCCCTGACGAGTGCCATCGCCTCTGGCCGGCCCCATGCAGGATTTATGTGGAGTCAAATCCGCCGACGATGTCGCGCGGCAACGGTTTCGCTGTCCGACTCCACATAACTCCGCACTCCACATAACGCATGCGACGCCATCCGGACTTTCCGAACCTCAATCGGGGCTTGTATGTTGGAAATTGTGCTGTGCAGAGCGATTCTCGGCTTGGTTCCGGAAGTGCTTTCCGCAGCTGCGATCTCCCTCCCCGCGTCAGCGGGGAGGTGCTGTGCCGAGGCTTGGCCGAGCCTTGGCACAGGCGGCGGGTCGGACCGCGAATCGGGGCTGGGCCGTGGCCCGTCTATTAGCTTGGTCGGCCCGCCGCAACACGTCCTGCACGCTCGCTGAGCCGCCTAACGCGGCCCTTTTGCACCGAAGTGCTTCAGTCCATTTCGTTACCTCCACGAACCGCTCCGATTGCTACCGGCTGGAACGAACAACTTGCCGGGCGGGTCTACCCCCCGCTGGGGTGCGGTGCCTTAGCACGGCGCACGAGGTCATGTCGTCTGGGGTCCGGTGGTGCAACGGACTGGTTTCCGTGATGCCGGCAAGCTGCATCCAAGAGGCCCGCTGCAAGAAATCCGTTCCAAGTGGATTCTCCGCGCTTGCATGCCCTCGGGCGCGGATAGCGGAGCCTCTGGAGACGCCTCGAGCCGACTGGGGCAGTCGATTCGCCGGACAGCGCGGAGTCGCCGCAGAAGATTCGATCCGCGCAACGGTGCCCTCCGTGACCCGCTGGTCGGTATCCGCGCATTTGCGCTTTCAGCACAAACGGAAACTCGCCCGTCGCACCGCGGAGTGCATCCCCAGCACCATTCGGCCGCCCCAATGGCACCGCCGCGCACGGCACCACGTCGTCACTGCCCCTCTCGCAGGCACCTCCAAGCAGTTCCGCCGACTCGCCCGTCCATGCCCGCGGCCGGGTCGGGACCGCTCGCTATTCGCCACGAGCGACCTCTAATGCATGAAGCACCAACTGCAAGGCGACCGCAGGTTTGCGCGCGGCGCGCCATTCGCACGGCCGAAGGGGTCAACGGCCGCGCATTCATCATCGCCCCACCCGATTCCGCAGCATGTCGCAGGCGTCCGCGGCAGGCTCGCTTGCCGCTCGCTCGGGTCCGCGCTGCTGCACGCATCGTCGCGCCTCTCCGGCGACTCTGCTATACTCGGTCTGGGAAAGACAAACTCGAGCGGCTGCCAAGGCGTGTCGGGAAGCGCATCGCATGGGTGACACCAACATCATCATCACTCCGCAATTGTTGGCGATTGTCGGCGGAGCTCTGGGCCTGCTCGCGACCGTATCGGTCGCGGTCGCGAGAGCTTTCTTGAAGCGGATGGATCAGTCCGAAGAGCGGTTCGAGAAACTAGAGGCACTGATCAAGCAGTCCGACGAGCGTAGCGAGAAGCGGATCAAGGAGTCCGAAGAGCGCAGCGAGAAGCGGATCAAGGAGTCCGACGAGCGCAGCGAGAAGCGGTTCGAGCAACTAGAGGCGCTCATCAAGGAGTCCGAAGAGCGCACCGGGAAGCGGATCGACCAGTCCGAAGAGCGCACCGGGAAGCGGTTCGACCAGTCCGAAGAGCGCAGCGAGAAGCGGTCCGAGCAACTAGAGGCGCTCATCAAGCAGTCCGAAGAGCGCACCGGGAAGCGGATCGACAAGTCCGAAGAGCGCACCGGGAAGCGGATCGACGAGTCCGAAGAGCGCACCGGGAAGCGGATCGACGAGTCCGAAGAGCGCAGCGAGAAGCGATCCGAGAAGCTAGAGGCGCTGATCAAGCAATCCGACGAGCGTAGCGAGAAGCGGTCCGAGAATCAGGAAGCGGACAACCAGCAGCGCCACAGCGAGACCCAAACCGAGCTGCGCGAACTGAACTCGCGAGTGGGCAGGCTGGAGACTCCGGGCGTCCATGACCGTTCGGCGGGGCGGTCGGAGTCGCAATCCCCTCGGCGGGACCACGAATCGGCGACGGCACCCGAGGGCGAGTCGGATCCCCCGCCGGTTGCCAAGCACTTCAAACAATCGATGGTTCCCCCAGCGGGCGGCCGCTCGGAGACGCAGCGCTCGGCCGGTCTAGCACGCCAAGCAGTACCCGACGAGCAGCAGGTCGGCGAGACCGACTCGGAGCCGTCGGAGGAGGCATCCCCAGACGCGTCACGGTGAGGGGCTTGGACGGGAACGCGGGCGCGACGCGACGCTCGTTCCGGGAATCCGCTCGACGGGGTATCTCGGCGACGCAAGGCGGTTTCGACATCTGTCACGGGAGAAACCGTTTCGAGAGGCAATCGCGTGGCCGTGCCTGCGAGCTGTCGGGGTCCGGGATGGCCTGATCGCGATCTTGGCCCTCGGAGCTGCGAGATCGTCGTTGCCCACCAAGGCACGCCAGGCCGGGCGCGCGGCGCCATCAAGCGTTGTCGGATTCGCGCGAACCTGCAGTACCCAACTCGCTCCGCAACGCCCGCCTGCTTCTCGAATCCCCTCGCATGCATCAATCCCAAGGCGAGTTGACCGCAATTGGAGTTGTCTCGAGGCGGTTGTCACTGACTCGCGGATTCCATTGGTACTCCAAATAGACTTCAACTCCATCGCGCGACTGCGGGGGTACCGCACACCAACTCACGTAGAGTCTCTGCTTTGCGAATTGCTGGATTCGAGGATCAGTGCGCTGTTCCCTGAGTCGATCAGCGACGATTCCTTGACCGACATATACCACGGCGGGATTCTCCCCTCCGTGCCAAATCACGTACACTCCGCCCAAGTCGCGAAAATGCTCGTGGTCCAGATCGATCTCTTTCAGCATGCACCACACAGCGGCGCAACACTTCATCCACTTTAAGTGCATCACGAACTTCCCCCTTGCCGAAGGGTTCGATCACGCTTCGATTGCGTCGTGCTCGACACGATATCGCGAGGATGACCAAGCGCGTCCGAGCGCGCCTGTGTCCGGTGGTGCAACGGACTGGTTTCCGTGATACCGGCAAGCTGCATCCAAGAGGCCCGTTGCAGAAAATCCGTTCCGAGCGGATTCTCCATGCTTGTACGTCCTCGGGCACGGATAGTGGAGCACCTCAAGACACCTCGCACCGACTGGGGCAGTCGATTCGTTTGACAGCGCGGAGTCGCCGCAGAAGATTCGATCCGCGATGCGAAGCCGTCCAAGTCCACCGCGACCCACACTGGGCCGGTCCATCGCCGAACCGCTCTGCCACCACCAGTCATGCCCTCGGCCACCCAACGTAGTGTAGCCTCAGACGACATGATGCCGTGCGGGCGGGCGATACGCTCGGTCGCGATAAGGCTAAGTGAAACAAGGTCGTTGGTGTGATTTGGACGCTCGGCGGAGAGCGCCAGCCGGCCAGCGACCGTGTTAATGATTTCGGCTGCTGCCAGCGGGAGGAGGTCCAGCCGCGAAGGCAGTGGCGGGTCGCTTCCAGCCAAGCGCGTAGTGCCGTACTCCAACGCTGGGTGGGCCCGAGCGGTTTCCGAGAGGGTGGATGCGCGACGATCCGTCGGCTAGGATCGCCATTCGCATAGGTAACGCTTGGCGCTTGCGCCCGCGGTCTTGGAACCCCGCATCCGCCGCAAGTGTTCCGATCTGCGCCAACAGAACGACCTAATCAAGACTGCTCAGGGATTCCTATAGCATCCACACCCGCGCTCAAGAGTTCGAAATCGACTCGGGCGGCAGCCCGCGCCACGCTTCCGTCAGCATACCGACATTGCGGCACACATTGCGAACGCTCGCCGGGTTCGGGCGCGTGCCGATGTAGGCTATGCCCGTGCGCGGGTTGTAGTTGCGCCCGACGCACTTCCCGAGGAGTGTTAGCGCAATCTTTAAATGTCCGGTTCTAGCAATCCTTAAATGTCCGCTTTTGGGAAGCGGGCAGGAGGGATTGTATGGATCGAGACCGGACGCTGAGCGTGACGGAAGCGGAGCGCGCGGCGGTCATCCAAGCGGTCGCCGAGCGGCGGCTGAAACAAGTCGAAGCGGCGCGGCAGCTAGGGCTGACGACGCGTCAGGTGCGGCGGCTCTCGGAGCTGTACGCGGCGGAGGGACCGGCGGGATTGGCGTCGCGGCGCCGGGGCCGCGCGCCGGGCTGCCAACTGCCGCAAGCGACGAAGGTGGCCGTGGTGGCGCGCTTGCGGGAGCGTTACGCGGACTTCCCGCCGACGCTGGCGCAAGAGAAGTTGGTCGAGGAGGACGGCTTCCGGGTCAGCCGGGAGACGGTGCGCCAGTGGATGGTGGAGGAGGGTCTGTGGGCGGCCAAGCGGCAGAAGAAGGCGCAGGTGCATCAGACGCGGCCGCGGCGGCCGCGCACGGGCGAGCTGGTGCAGATCGACGGGTCGCCGCACGCGTGGCTGGAAGAGCGCGGCCCGCAGAGCAGCTTGGTGGCGTTCGTCGACGACGCGACCAGCATGGTGCTGGCGGCGCGCTTCTGGCCGAGCGAGACGACCGAGGCGTACATGCGCACGCTGGGCGAGGACTACTTGCCGCGCTACGGGCTCCCGGTGGCGCTGTACTCGGACCGCTACAGCGTGTTCCGGGTGAACCGGCCGGGCTGCGAGAGCCAGCGGACGCAATTCACGCGGGCCTTGGAGGAGCTCGGCATCCAGCCGATCCACGCGCACAGCCCGCAGGCCAAGGGGCGCGTGGAGCGCGCGTTCGGCACGTTGCAAGAGCGCCTGACGCGCGAGTTGCGCTTGCGCGGCGCGGACAGCCTGGAAGCGGCCAACGCGTGCCTGCCGGAGTACTTGGAGGACTACAACCGGCGCTTCGGCAAGCTGCCGCGCCACGCCGAGGACGCGCACCGGCCGACGGGGCGGGAGGCGGCCGAGCTGGAGCGGATCCTGTGCCCGCAGCACGAGCGGACGCTGAGCAAGAACCTGACCTTCCAGCACGGCAACAAGCAATTCGGGCTGACCGGGTACGGCAAGGGCTACCGCTTGCGCGGCGCCAAGGTGACGGTCTGCGAGTGCTACGGCGGGGATCTGGTGGTGCTGCGGAAGGGCCAGGAGCTGCGCTACCGGCTGCTGGCGGAAGGTGCCGCGCCGATCCCGGTGGACGACGAGAAGGGCGTCAACCGCACCGTGGATCTGGCCTTGGGGAAGCAGCGCGGGGGCGGCGCGCGCAAGCCCGCTGCCAGCCATCCGTGGCGGCAGCAAGCGCGCGCCGCGGCGGAGCTGGCCGAGGCACGCCGGGAAGGGTCGGGGTGACCGGACCCCGTGCCGGCGCGCGGCCCCGTCGGCGGCCAAGTCCGCCGACGGGGTAAGCGGTCTGCGCCCTGCGGGCGCAGCCTTGTTCGCCGAAGGTGGGCTTTGCCCCCCGAACCCCCCAAGGTTTTCCTTAGGCATGACGTGGCCCCGATGGAAGGGGCTGGCTGCGCGGGTGGGGCGGCCCCTGTCCGGAACCGCCCCGGGGCAACCATCGGTCACCACGGCAACCTATTCCTAGCGCGGTTGCCCCTCGGCAGAGCCGCGCGTCCGCTTCGGCTGCCTGACTAGCATACCTCTACCGGCAGTACCCTCTGCGCACCGCTGCCCACTGCCTTGTATGACACTGTCCCAACAGTACCACGGGCCGCCCCAAAAGCGGACATTTAAAGATTGCAGAAAAGCGGACATTTAAAGATTGCTCCGACAGCACTTCCCGAGGAACTCCAACCGCTCCGCCGGTACGCCCCCACAACGGGTCTTCGTCGCGTTAAGCGGCAACCGCAGCCGCTCCATCATCGGCTCGACCGTCGCCCGCGTCGCTGCCGACGGTGCCGACCCGCGGACTTCCAAGTCGTCCGCGTGACTGACGATTTCGGCACCGCGCCGCCGAGCGTGTCCCAGCGTCATTCACCACAGGATGTACCGCCACATGTAGGCGTTGCTGAGCAACGGGGAGATCGGAGCCCCTTGCGGCGTCTCCCTGCGCACCCAGCGCACTTGGTTCGTACAGCACTGGTTGACCGCACAGGGCCCAGCAAGCCTACTATTCGCGCGAGGCAATCCGCAAGAACCTAGCCGATCTTGTGTCGGAGCAAAGCTGAAATGTCCGCTTTTCTGCAAAGCTGAAATGTCCGGTTCGCCGGGCGGCCTCCAAGCCGTCCCTTCCGCTGCGGTCGACCCTTCCATCGAGGCCACGCCATGCCTAAGGGAAACCTCGCGGGGCGGAGGACGGAGGCACCCCCGTATTCCTTTCTGCAAGAGCGGCCTTCAAGCTGGCTGCGGCCGAGCCAGTCAGTGTTCTCACAAGACAAACAGGCATTCAACAGCAGGCCTCGGCCGCTCAGCGCGGACCCGGCCCCGCCAGGCACCTCGGCGCGCTCGCCGTAAGGGTGCCCACCGGCTGCTTGCAGCCGGTGGGCTTGGCCCAGGACGTCGTAGCACTGGATCCAGCATGCCGCTCCCTCGAAAAAGCGGACATTTCAGAATTGCCAGAACCGGACATTTCAGCTTTGCGCTAACAGAACCTAGCCGATCTTGAAGATATGCACAGGGCAGAGCAGGGGCTGATCGAGTCGCGAGCGGGGAGGTCCGAGAGTGTGCCGCTAGGGCAACCAATAAGCCGCCATCGCTAGGAGGAACGATAGCGCGGCGGGTACTGCCCGCTGGCACCCGCACTCGCTGCTGACTCGGACTGCTTCCGATTCGCACGTTCACGGCTGAGTGGTTTCATGGTGCCTGCTTCGCCTCCCGCGGTTCAGGATGCGTCAGACGAGTGATCCAAATCGCACGAGAAATCTTGAATTACGATGTGTGCCGTGCCAAGGCACTGGACACGCTCGACGCCGCGATACCAGCGAGTGCGAGTGCTAGCTCAACGCTAGGTGGACTCTCGAGAGTCCGCCCACTCGAGAAATCGAAAATCGGGCGACACCTTTCGGAGGCCTTCGCAGCACGGCACGACATTTGGAGCGGCAGCGGCGTTCCGCTACCGGCCTTTAGCAAGCAAAGGGAAACGATCGTGAGCTTCATCATGAACCTTCGAGTCGTCGCGCTGGTCGCGGCGCGCCTGCGCGCCGCGACCACTCGATTCGCGCTCTTGGCCGGGCTAGCCGTTCTCGCGCTGCCCGGCATGGCCTGGGCCGCCAGTCACTGCGACAGCGTGACGGCCGGAGCGGTCCGCGACCGCTCGGATATCCAATCATTCGTCGAATGCGCACACGCCTACGCTATGCAACACGGCAGCGCGGAGGCCGCGCGAGCCTTCCGCGAGGAAGAGCGCTGGCGTAGCGGTGCGACTTATGGTTTCGTCCACCGGCAGTCTGCCAGCGGCTCCGCGGCGACATCCTACGTGTTCCCGCCGGATCCGGCGCGGGAGGGGCAGCCTTAGGGGTCGCTCGGCGACGAGTTCGGAAGCGATTACTTCGTCGAAACGAATCGCATCTTCAACCTGCTGGGCGCGTCCGCGGCGGGTGGCGCGGGCGGACCTCCGGCAAGTTGGATGTACTACTCGTTCCCCAATCCGGCTACCGGGCGGAGCGAGCCGAAGGCGTCGTACCTGATGGCACTGGAGTGGAACGGAGAGCCGGCGCTGATCGGCGCCGGCCTGTACGAGCGCGACATCCCGGCGACATGCTACGCGAAACAAGTCCATGCGTTGCAACTCGACACCGCTCCGGAAGACGAGACGCTGGCGCAGTTCGTGCGCTGCGCCGCGATGGTCGTCGAGCGCAAGGGCTTTTTCGGCGTGGCGGAATTGATGGCGGAGCGCTGGCGAAACGGGTCGGTGTAGGTGTTCGGAGTCGACGCGGGGTCGGGCGTGCAGCTGTTCACGACCAGCCCGGCGACGGTCGACGGGATGCAGCTGATGGAGGGGCTGGACGACCGGGATCCGACGGGCCGGTTCGCGGGGAGGGACGCGCCAGCGGTAGGTGCGGCTTTCGACGAGGCCTTCCTGTACTACGACGGCTTCAACCCGGCGACGGGCATGACCCAAGGCAAGGTGACGTTCGTCAAGAAGGTCATCGTCCAAGGCACTCCGGTACTCGTGGGTTCGGGGTACTGCCCTGACAAAATCTCTGCGTGTTGACAGGGGCCTTCCAGCGGGCTTACGATTTGATTGACATTGATTCGGCGTTGCGAGAGTTGCGTCGTGATCAACGCGGCGGAACTGGCGGGACGTCGAGTACGTGCCGTTTCCGGTTGGTGCGACAGGAGGGAGGTTGCATGCTGATTGTCCTTGGTTGGGTGGCCGTAGGCAGTTTCGCGGCATCCACCGTAGTCATTGTTTGGGTGCTGCACCGAACATTCCAGTACATGTACGTGAAGGTATTCCCGGTACAGATCAATGACGACGACTCGGTGGTCCCCAATTTCATCGAGTTGCTGGACGAGGCGCGCACCTCGATGATCCTGTACGATGACGGCGACGACATGGCAGGGTCGGTGTACAACGACAGTCGCGTCATCGACGAGGTGCGTAGCAAATTGCGGTTCAACCCCGACTTTGAACTGCGGTGCCTGTTCAACTGTGACGAAGGCGTGAAGTTCCGCAGGGAGTTCACAGACGAGCCGCAAGTGGAGATCCGCACCCGTAGCAACGTGGGTCGCGAGCGCAAGGTCCACTACAAGATCATCGACGGGGGCGTGAAGGCGTATCTTTCGCGGCACGAGCTGGGATCGAGCCAGCGAAGATTCAAGATCGTAGATTGCACCAACGTCTCGAAGCGCCATCGCAGTCGCGTAGCCGGAATCGTACTCAGAGAGCACACCGAGGACTTCGCAATGGCCTTCAGCGCAGCCAAGGTGCGGGACTGAGCGGAGTCGACAGCAGATGGACAGCCAACTCTCGCCGACAGCACTTTACATAATTCCAGCTCTCGCAATCACGGTGACAGCGAGAGTTACCGACGAGGATGTTCTCAAGGGCGAGTTGCTTCAGCAAAGACCTTGGCTCGTAGTTCTATTGCATTTCCCAGTCCTGATGGCATGGGTGCATGTGGGTCTCTTTCTAGCGGATCAACTCGTCGTGGCGAAGATGCCATGGGACACCCGCGAGTACATCCACTTGGTGCTTCACATGGTCGTGGTCGGCTTTGTCGGCCTAGTATGTGTATGCACCTACTGGTCGCGGATTCGCCACGGGCGGATTGATTCAGCGAGAATCGAGGTGAGCAGTCAGTGAGGCCGTGCAGAGAGCCGTGGGAGCATGTTGCAAGAGCGTCAAGAGCGTAGGATCGGGGCAAGGCACGCTTGTCGAGGGTGGAGGGAGTAGCCGGTGCGGACAGCTTTCGCCACAGATCCGGTGCCTCGGTCTCCGCATTGACCACGTTTCCTCTCCGCGCTGACGGAGCCGAGCATTCGGATTTCCCGCACTCGGCTCGCGTTTGAAATCAAGCGCTCGCCTACGCGAGGCCGCGCCGTCCTCCCGATCCGGCGTTCCCGACCGCCGCCCAGCGGCGGCCCGGAACTCGCTTCGCTTCCGCATGTTATGTGGAGCTCCACATAACATGCGGAAGCGGAGTGGGAGTACGCGGCCCGGGCGGGCACGACCGGGGCGTTCTACGGCGAGTTGGACTCGATCGCTTGGTACGTGGGCAACTGGGGACCGAGAAAAAACCGGCTGCGTGAGGTCGGGCAGAAGCGCGCGAACGCGTGGGGTTTGCACGACATGCTGGGAAGCGTCTGGGAACGGACAGCGGACTGGTACGGCGCGTATCCCTCGAGTGCTGTAACGGATCCCTTGGGTCCTAGAAGGGGCAAGTTCCGGGTGGGGCGGGGTGGCGATTGGTACTCGTCAGAGAGGAGCCTTCGATCCGCAGCGCGTACCCAGTTCCTTCCAGAAGAGGGCCCTGGCATTTCTGCCAGCCTGGGATTCCGCTTGGTCATTACCAGGAAGATTCCATCGTGAAGTGGTAGCGGAAGACTCTTGCAGGCTGTGTCCGAGGTGCATTTATTGGAATCTCACCGATCTATGCCCAGCCTGTTGTACACCGAACTTGGAGCGTCGCTGGGCTGTGTCTCGCTATCCGATCATTCGGGCTTGCGGGATAGTTCCGCTCGTGCGGGGCGTTGGGCGGCCCGGCCCCAATCACCGCAGCGAGTTGTTCCGGCGTCCCGTCGACGCACGGAACCCGACTGCGATAGCGCGGCGGGTGCTGCCCGCTGGCACCCGCACTCGCTGCTGACTCGGGCTGCTTCTGGTGCGCGCGTTCACGGCTGAATCCTCTCATGGTACCAGTTCATTCCAATTCGAAAATGAGCCTGAAGCGTGGTCGAGGGATGGAATGCGGGAGGTCACGGGCGGGGAGTGGCAGAAGGTGATGTGGTCCATGCCGCCGTCCCAGCCGCATTGCGGTCGCGAGTGCCCGGTGGGGTCGGAGTCTTGGGAAGACACGCAGAAGTTCATCCGCAAGTTGCACGCGAAGTTGTCCGGGTGGGGGATGCGCAACCGGTTGCCGACGGAGGCGGAGTGGGAGTACGCGGCGCCGGCGGGCACGACCGGGGTGCGCTACGGCGAGTTGGACAGGATTGCGTGGGGCTTGCACGACATGCTGGGCAGTGTCTGGGAGTGGACCGCGGACTGGTACGGGGTGGACCGGACGTACAACGGGTTCGCGGCCGTGGATCCCACGGGTCCGAGCACGGGCTTGCGACGGGTGTTCCGTGGCGGCAGCATCTATGACATTGCGGGAGGCGTGCGTGCGGCGGAGCGCCTCGCCACGCACGCGTAACGACGCCCTCGGCTTCCGCTTGGCCATGACCATCGCGCGCTCGGCACGATGACCTTCGGGCCGCTGTCCGCGTAACGGAAACCGGTGTGCGCTCGGGCGCACGCGGGGGCGGGAGCGACCTCGCTCAGGGCCCGGCGCACACCGGTGGGAAGGGTGCTGGTTCCGTACCGCATTCCTTGCTAACGCAAGGCAGGGGTGCGGCTCCGCCGCACCCCTGCAGGCATCGGCCCTTCGGCCATCAAGGCGTAGGCGCGAAATCCGCGCCGAACGAGCCGAGGATGTCCCCCTCTCTCGAGGCGTCTCCATCCACGTTCCCGCGGTGGCCGCCCACCCCCATCCAGTGCCGGCCCCTGATCGACCACGTCCCGATCACCGCGCGCGGGCCGTCGCCTGTGTCGCCGACGAACTTCCCCTCGATCGAGGCCTTGTTCAATTCGGGGATCACGTTGAGTCTGCCCTTCGCGGCGCCCTTGGTGTACCAGTGCTCGAACGAGAGGCGCTCGTAGTGGCCCGGATTGCCCGACAGCTCCAGATAACTTCCGCGACCAGTGTTTGGATCTGGATTAACCCTCCAAGCTATGGGTCCTCCGGCATCCAATCCACCTTCGCCTTCCACGACCCCGAGCCGGCTGACGGCCCTGCCGTCCGCGAGGACTGGCCGGATTGGGTACCACCAGTTATCCAAATAATTGCCGTAGGTACGGGAATCGCCCACGCTGGCCGGGATGCCGGATTGAGGCAAGGTGCCGGCGAGCGTGTCATGCATCACCCTGACCGTCCTATCGTGCGCGGAGTCCCCGAAACCCACCAAGCCGTCCGCGTCGACCGTGATGTCGACGTCATCGAAATGCAGCGACCGCACGTCGAAGGTGCCCGCTCGCGGCACCGCGAGGCCCCCGGTGACCTCGGCTTCGTAGTCCGGCAGGCCCTGCCGCAGCGCCGTGATGCCCGGATTGGTCGGCACGAGGTCGCTGATCGTCAGATTCAGCTCGCCGATCTTGCGCTGGCCGTCCGCGTCGGCCGCGTCCCATGCCGGCTGCCAGACCACCTCCAGCTCCACGTCGCCCGCGAGGAATTGCGTGAACTGGGCCGCCGTCGTCCGCCCCCGGTAGACCGCGCGCCCGCCGGCCGGGAAGGACCGGTCGTCGGCCGAGCTGAATGCAACTTGCTCGAGCGGGCTGTACACGAACGGCTCCGGGCGCTGGTTGTGGACGTAGAATCCCTGGGCGCCGTGATGCACCTCGGTCAAGGTGTCCGCGGCGTAATGGCTTTCCTGGACCCTCCACGCGCCCAGCCGCGTGAAATCCGTGGAGTCGGTCACCAGCAGCAGCCGCGCGCGGGCCTTGTTGAAGATGTGGCTGGCCGGCAGCACCAGGTCCTCCCCGACCTTGCTGATCTCGCGGCCCAGGGGGAACTCGAAGTCCCTGCTGCCGCGTGTCAGGGTAATCGTCGCTGGGCTCGCATCCGTCACCACGATCCGGGGGCTCTCGTACAGCACGCCGTTGTACCCGAGGTCCTGGTCCGCGAAGATCCCGCCGGCGCCGAGGGCCGCGTCCAGCGCGTCCTCGCTCGACAGCGCGGCGATCACGTCGTCGATGTCGTTCAGCAGCTGCGCGTCCTGCGCGAGGCCCGCCCCGTTCACCGGGTAATCGCTGTGGTTCGTCCACGCCGACGAGCCGCTCGGGCTCGCGGCGCGCGTCCCGAACACGTTGAGGTCGGCGGCGGCGCCGCCGAAGATCTCGTCGGCCAGCTGGGCCTGGATCTGCGTGAAGAGCTCCTGCCGCCGGTCGTTGGCGAAGCGCCGGTCCGTGGCGCTGGCGTCCGCGCTGTCCAGCGCGATCACGCTGCGCAGCACGCCGCGCAGCCGCGCGATCTCCTTGCGCGCCGCCGCCACGTGCGTCTCGCCGAGGATCTCGTGCATCGCGACGGCCGCGTCCCGGTCTTCCGAGACGATGCCGTACCCTTCGCCGAACAGGGTCTCCTTGTCGATCTCGAACCGCATCTCGGAGCGCGCCAGGCGGTCGAAAGCGCGGGGATCGTGCCACCCGTCCTGAACGGGATGGTTGCGCGCGTAGGGCTCCCCGGCCGGGCCGGTGCCGCTCGTCGACCATGTCGGCCACACCACGAACGTGCCGGCGTCGGCGTCGGCGCCGAACAGCGTCCGCGCCCCGTGCGCCTTGGTCTGCACCACCCGGTCGAACAGCAAGCGCACGAAGCCCTGCGAGGCGGTGAAACCGCCGGACCAGAGGCTGGCGGCGCTCACGGCGCGGCTGTCGTCCCTGGCGAAACGGGCGTACGAGATCACCTTGTCCACCTCGGCGTCGGACAGGGTCACGGCGCCCGCCGCCGCCCGGATCGCCGCGCGGATCTCGGCGAGCGACCGGAACGTCTGGTCGATCAGGGCCACGAACCCGTCCCCGCCGAGCTCGTACTGCTCTTGCGAGAGCAGCCCGTTGGCCCCGTCCACCACCAGATGCGCCCGCGCCATCGAAGTGCCCGCCTTCCGCAGGTCGTCGACCAGCGGCTGGCTCGGGTCCGGCCGGTCCGCCCCGCGCCGCACCCCGAACGCCCCCGCCAGCAGCGCCGCCGGGGTCTCGCCCGCGGCGTTGATCCGCCACGTGCCGATCGCTTCCGACCCCGCCGTCTCGCCGCGGCCCAGCAGCCGCCCCGTGAGCCCGGCCCGGCCCGCGATCGTCTCCTCGCGCGTGCCGCCCGCGCGCCGCTCGTACGTCACCCGCGCGTCGCCCCGGTCGCCGCTCACGCTGAACGTCCCCTGCGCGGTCAGCGTCGCCGTCGGCAGGAAGATGTTCTCCACGTCCCCGCCGAAGTCGTGCTCCCAGCGATCCCCGTCCGCCGTGGCCAGGTTGCGCACCAGGCCGTCCACCTGCCGGCGCGCGAAGCGCACCGAGAGCTCCATCTCCCCGCTGTACAGGTTCCCGTCGCTGTCGGCCGCGTGCGTGCGCCCCGTGTAGTACGCGTTGCCCGCCGCCTGCACCTCGCTGGCCCGCCGCACCAGGTCCGTCGTCGACCACGCGAACACCTGGATGTCGTCCATCGCCGCGGCGTAGTTCGCGGCCTGGGCGTTGGCGCGCTGCCTCCGCTTGGCCGCCCCGAAGCGCGTGCTGCCCAAGCCGCTGAACACCGCCTCCGCGGTCCACAGGGTCGCGTGGAACGTGCGCTCCGCCGCGGACGCCCCCAGCTCCGCGAACTCGAACACCCCGCCGCCGCTCGCCTCGGTCGCGTCCACGAACGCCGCTTCCGAGTCCAGGGCCTCCAGCAAGGCGTCGAACGCGTCGACGGCCCGCCGCGGGTTGCTCTCCCGCTCCAGGACCACTTCGTCGCCGCTGCCGAACAGCCTGCGCACCTGCGCGTCCGCCCGGTCCCACTTGTCCGTCTCGCTGGCGCCGGTGTTGACCTGGGAGTCGAACGTCGCCCGGTCGATCGCGTCGTCGTTGTACAGGTCCACCAGCGCCCGCACCTGGTCGCGCAGCTTGGCGATCTCCGCGCGCACGTCCGCGCGCACCGTCTTCTCCGGCATCGCCGCGTCGCGCCCGTCGCCCAGCAGCGCGCCCAGCGAGAAATCCGTCCCGACCGCCTTCACCATCGTGCGCGTCTCGTTCCCCGGCGTCTTGGTGTTATCCGTGCTCAGCGTCGGGGCCGCCGCATCGCCCTTGACATCGACCGTGTACGTCACGTTCGACTTGATCGGGAGATCGAAGCGCGCTCCCGCCAGCCCGTCGTCCGTGTTCCAGACGTGGTACATCTCGTCGACTTCGCCGATCCGCACCGTGATGTCGCCTATGCCGCTGGCCTTCAGCTCGGCCGTCCCCTCGACGGTGTAGCCCCCGCCGTCCTCGTCCGGCGTCGCCAGCAGGTCGGTGCCCGCGATCGTCAGGCTCGCCGGCACGTACGCCGCGCTCCATTGCCCGTCCTCCAGCGTCAGCCGGTACCTGTTCGCGGCCCCCGTCGCGTTGGCGCCCAGCTCGTAGGTGTCGCCCGTCGCCAGGCCGGTCTCGCCGATCCACCACGAGCCGTCCTCGGCCCGCGTCACCGCCACCGAGCCTTGCGTGCCCAGCTCGACCGTCTGCGGCAGCGGCTGGACGTACGTCCCCTGCCACGTGCCGTCCTCGCCCAGCGTCAACCGGTACGCGTTGCCCGCCGCGTCCACGGTCTGCCCCGACACCACTTGCACGCCCTCCGCATCCGTGAATGTGCCGTCCTCTTGCGCGACCAGCGTCAGCATGCCGCCCAGCTCGCCCAGCGCGAAGCTGACCTCCGTCGGCTGGTACATGGCCATCCACGTGCCGTCCGTGGCTTGGGACACCACGTACTCGAACCCGCCTTCCAGCGTCACGCGCCCGCCGGTGAACGGCTCGCCGTCCAAGGTGAACCCGCCGCCCTCGACGGGCACCAAGGTCACGACGACGATCTCGCTGTTCGTAGCGGAAGTGACGCTGACAGACTCGGTCTGGCCGAGAGCCACCGTGCTTGCCCCCAGGGCTAGTGCGACCCACAGCGCTAGCTGACGAAGCTGCAGACTCGCGAACTTGTTCGTGTGCCTTCTCTTCACGACCGTGATCCTCCTGTTTTCGCTGCCCGCGCAGACGACGTGGCTGCACGGAAATCCTCGTTTCTCGGGGCACACCCTCTCGCCCCAAGCGATATACGGTTCAACAGAACATATTGTCCAACACCGTCGGCCCCCTTGTCAAGCCCCGCCATCCGAGCGATCGAAGTTTTCGGATCGTCGAGGGGGGGGAGGGGTTAGCGCGGGAACCGCGTCCCGTGGATCCCGGTTCATGCGCACCCACTAAATTATGAGTCTAACAGGTTCGGCCGCGTGCCGGGATTGTATGATCCGGCCTGATGGGTTGCACATCTATCCGGTCTGAATAGGTAACACTTCCAAGATGCCTCGGCGGGCCTCCGGACCGGTGGAAGTGGCTAAGAAAGTCATTAAGGACCGACACCTAGGACGAGGCGGAACCGAGCCGCACCTACGGGATCAGCCGCTAAGCGGGCCTCAGGTGCGTGCAGGGATTCTTGGAGGTCTGGGCGCACACGCGCCGGAACGCGCTCCGCGCGGTTCCGGCGCGTGTGCGTCCGATGCGTTAGTCCCTTTAGCCCAAGCGGCTCGGAAACGCTGCACCCTCTTGTGCATCGTCTTGCGGCTGATCCCGTACGTGCGCTTCGAGCCAGCCCTGTCGCAGCGACTTCCGGCCAGCCAGTCCTCAATGAATGTCTTGCGCCCTGCCACCGGCCCGTTGTCCCGGCAAGGCTTCTTGGAGGTGTCAACCATCAGGTCGGATAGATCTGTCAACAATCAGCTCGGATCATACAGGACGGCACGTGGCAGGGGACGTACGTCCAGCCGCTGCCGCAGACGGTCGAGCTGGGCACGCAAGGCTCGGTGGCGGTGACGCGGGCCGAGGACGGCTCGTGGTGGATCGGCGAGACCGGCCTGGCGACGGGCGACACCTACGAGCTGGGCGCCAACGCGACGGGGGCCGCGAACAGGTACCGGCTGACGCTGGAGGACGGGCAATGGAGCGCGGCGTACGTGCCGGCGAGCCTGACGATCGCGGGCACCGACCTGCTGGCGACGCCGGACGAGGACGGCGGGGGCTACACCGTCGAGGGGACGGCCGAGCTGAAGGCCAGCGGCATAGGCGACATCACGGTGCGGATCGGCGAAGTCGACGAGATGTACCACGTCTGGAACACGGACGACGGGCTGGCGGGAGCGCGCTTCGATCTCCCGATCAAGTCGAACGTGACGTACACGGTCGATGTCAAGGGCGATGCGGCGGCCCCGACGCTGAGCACGGATAACACCAAGACGCCGGGGAACGAGACGCGCACGATGGTGAAGGCGGTCGGGACGGATTTCTCGCTGGGCGCGCTGCTGGGCGACGGGCGCGACGCGGCGATGCCGGAGAAGACGGTGCGCGCGGACGTGCGCGCGGAGATCGCCAAGCTGCGCGACCAGGTGCGGGCGCTGGTGGACCTGTACAACGACGACGCGATCGACCGGGCGACGTTCGACTCCCAGGTCAACACCGGCGCCAGCGAGACGGACAAGTGGGACCGGGCGGACGCGCAGGTGCGCAGGCTGTTCGGCAGCGGCGACGAAGTGGTCCTGGAGCGGGAGAGCAACCCGCGGCGGGCCGTCGACGCGTTCGACGCCTTGCTGGAGGCCCTGGACTCGGAAGCGGCGTTCGTGGACGCGACCGAGGCGAGCGGCGGCGGGGTGTTCGAGTTCGCGGAGCTGGGGGCGTCCGCGGCGGAGCGCACGTTCCACGCGACCCTGTGGACCGCGGAGGCGGTGTTCAGCGGCTTGGGCAGCACGCGCTTCGGGGCGGCCAAGCGGAGGCAGCGCGCCAACGCCCAGGCCGCGAACTACGCCGCGGCGATGGACGACATCCAGGTGTTCGCGTGGTCGACGACGGACCTGGTGCGGCGGGCCAGCGAGGTGCAGGCGGCGGGCAACGCGTACTACACGGGGCGCACGCACGCGGCCGACAGCGACGGGAACCTGTACAGCGGGGAGATGGAGCTCTCGGTGCGCTTCGCGCGCCGGCAGGTGGACGGCCTGGTGCGCAACCTGGCCACGGCGGACGGGGATCGCTGGGAGCACGACTTCGGCGGGGACGTGGAGAACATCTTCCTGCCGACGGCGACGCTGACCGCGCAGGGGACGTTCAGCGTGAGCGGCGACCGGGGCGACGCGCGGGTGACGTACGAGCGGCGCGCGGGCGGCACGCGCGAGGAGACGATCGCGGGCCGGGCCGGGCTCACGGGGCGGCTGCTGGGCCGCGGCGAGACGGCGGGGTCGGAAGCGATCGGCACGTGGCGGATCAACGCCGCGGGCGAGACCCCGGCGGCGCTGCTGGCGGGGGCGTTCGGGGTGCGGCGCGGGGCGGACCGGCCGGACCCGAGCCAGCCGCTGGTCGACGACCTGCGGAAGGCGGGCACTTCGATGGCGCGGGCGCATCTCGTCAAAGAGGCTGGCGAGAACTCGGGGCTGCTGACCCAAGAGCAGATCGACATAACCGGGGACGGTTTCATCGCGCTTGTCGGACGGGAGCTCGCTACGCTCTCCGAGGCTCGGGCAGCGATCCGGGCCGCGTCCAGCCCGGTGACCTTGTCCAACGCCGAGGTCGACGCCGCGATCTCCGAGGGGCGCTTCAGCGCTCCCAACCGCGACTTGGCCGATGCCAGTGTCTGGGGTTCAGGGTGGACACCTGACCTGTTAGCCCTCGAGAGGGCGTTTGAACATGTGGTGCAACCCAAGGCACACGGAGCGCGCACGCTGTTCAGCAACAACGCCGACGCCGGGACGTTCGTCGTGTGGCCGACATGGACCACGGGAGGGGGAGGCCGATACGCCCAGGGCATGCATGCAGTCTTCCGGTCGGTGCGCACTTACGAGAGGGATCCCCGCGCTTACGACAATGCGGCTCTATCGTACTACCGGTTCGAGCTGGACAAGGAGACCCTGTTCGGCGAAGGGTACGGCATCGTGTCGGAAGACCGGGACGCGGCCGTCGCGATGCACGAGGTCCCGGGCGAGACGCACGTGGAAGTGGCGCGCAAGGAGATCACGCGGCTGCGCGGCGTGCTGCGCAGCGTGATCGCGCTGGACAGCCCGGACGCCAGCGCCACGGACCGGCGCTTCGCCAACGACCGGCGGCAGGAGCTCTTCACGCAGATCCAGGCCCAGCTGGCCGACGAGATCTTCGGCGGCGCCGCCGCCGACCTCAACGTGTTCGGGACGCGCGCCGCGAGCGCGAGCGGCTCGTCGGCGTGGACGGCGCATGTCGATTACCCGGTGAACGGGGCGGGCCTCGCGCAGGACGCGCAGTTGCTGAACGACATCGACGACGTGATCGAAGCGCTGTCGACCGAGGACGCGCTGGACGCGGCGCTAGGCGCCGGCGGGATCTTCGCGGACCAAGACCTCGGGTACAACGGCGTGCTGTACGAGAGCCCCCGGACCGTGGTGACGGAGACCCCGGGGACGTACTTCCTCAATCGCGGTGCCGGCTTCCAGCTGCCCTTGGGCCGCGAGATCAGCAAGGTCGGGGAGGACTTGGTGCTCCCGGCCAGCCACATCTTCAACAAGGCCCGCGCGCGGCTGCTGCTGGTGACCGATTCCACGGATTTCACCCGGCTGGGCGCGTGGCGGTTCCAACGCAGCGACTACGCCGCGGACACCATGTCTGCGGTTCATCACGGCGCCAACGGCTTCTACAGTCACCACTTACGCCCGGAGCCGTTCGTGTACAGCCCGCTCGAGCAAGTTGCATTCAGCTCGGCCGACGACCGGTCCTTCCCGGCCGGCGGGCGCGCGATCTACCGGGGGCGGACGACGGCGGCCCAGTTCACGCAATTCCTCGCGGGCGACGTGGAGCTGGAGGTGGTCTGGCAGCGGGAATGGGGCGCGGCCGACGACGACGGCCTGCGCAAGATCGGCGAGCTGGATCTGACGATCAGCGACCTCGAGGCGACCAATCCGGGCTTCACCCTCTCGGGGGCGTTGCGGCACGGCCTGCCGGACTACGAGGCCGAGGTCACCGGGGGCTTCGCGGTGCCGCGACCGGGCACCTTCGACGTGCGGTCGCTGCATTTCGATGACCTCGACGTCACGGTCGACGCGGACGGCTTGGTGGGTTTCGGGGACTCCGCGCACGATAAGACGGTACGGGTGGTGCATGACACGCTGGCCGGCACCCAAGCAGCGCCAGGCATCCCCAGTGCGGGCCCTCAACGGATTGGTGGCTTCGATCAATGGTGGAATCCAATGCACTTCGTCACTGCGGACGGCGTGACAATCGGCCGGTTTGGCAACTCGCCGTGTAGCGGCCAGGGCTGTTATGGGGGAGGCTTAGTCGGGGGGAACTCCATTGCGGCGCTACACGCGTCGAGTCTTAGACTGTCGGGTAACCCGGGCCACTACCAGCGCTTGGCGTTCGAGTACTACTACACCAGTAGCTTTGGGAAGGGCAGAATGAACGCGATCCCCGAATTGAACAAGGCCTCGATCGAGGGGAAGTTCGTCGGCGACACAGGCGACGGCCCGCGCGCGGTGATCGGGACGTGGTCGATCAGGGGCCGGCACTGGATGGGGGTGGGCGGCCACCGCGGGAACGTGGATGGAGACGCCTCGAGAGAGGGGGACATCCTCGGCTCGTTCGGCGCGGATTTCGCGCCTACGCCTTGATGGCCGAAGGGCCGATGCCTGCAGGGGTGCGGCGGAGCCGCACCCCTGCTTCGCGTTAGCAAGGCTCGGCCCCGATTTGTTATGTCGGTAGTTCGATAGCGATTCGCGCGGATGGCCTCGCGGCTAGGCCTCCGTTGAGTATCAGGGCTTGTTCGTCTACAACGACCAAAAACCTTGGAATCGTAGCGCGGAAGCGCACCCAGCGGCGGGCGACACCGCCGAATCCTGAGCGTTGAGCACTCCACGCGCCCCGTGCTTTACTCGCCTCTTTCGACCCACGCCAATCGAGTTACGGCGCACGGTCGCAGTGGACGGCAAGCCGGTCCGAGTGCCCGACAGCTTGGGCGAGCCGCTCGCCAAGTCCGGTGTCTCGCAGGCTGCCGCGGCGGAGTTCCGCAAGGCGCGAGAGGTGAATGCGGATGACCTGGATGCCCGAGTGGCTCGTCCAAGTGCTTCGCACGCTCCACCTGCAAGTGCATCGCACGGAACCAGCGTTGATCCCACCCGCGTACGCCCGAGCGCACACCGGTTTCCGTTACGCGGACGGCGGCCCGAAGGTCATCGTGCCGAGCGCGCGATGGTCATGGCCAAGCGGAAGCCGAGGGCGTCGTTACGCGTGCGTGGCGAGGCGCTACGCCGGTCCGCCGCACGCACGCCCCCCGCAATGTCATAGATGCTGCCGCCACGGAACACCCGTCGCAAGCCCGTGCTCGGACCCGTGGGATCCACCGCCGCGAACCCGTTGTATGTCCGGTACACCCCGTACCAGTCCGCGGTCCACTCCCAGACATTGCCCAGCATGTCGTGCAAGCCCCACGCGTTCGCCGGCTTCAACCCCACCGGATACAGCTTGCCGTTGTTGTTGCCCCCGTACCACGCGATCCTGTCCAACTCGCCGTAGCGCGGACCGGTCGTGCCCGCGCGCGCCGCGTACTCCCACTCCGCCTCCGTCGGCAAGCGGTAGCGCGTCCCCTCCCTGGACAACTTCACGTGCAACTTGCGGAGGAACTCCTGCACATTCTCCCAGGAGACCGACCCCGCCGGGCACTCGCTACCGCAATGCGGCTGGGACGGCGGCATGGATCCCATCACCAACTGCCACTCCCCGCGCGTGACCTCGTGCGTCCCCAGCCAGTAGCCCGTGCTGAGCTGCACGGGGTGCTGAATCTCGTCTCGCCGCCGTCCTTTCTCGGCCTCGGGAGACCCCATCTGGAATCTGCCCGTCCGAATCCACGCGAACTCCATGCCCAGCGGGTTCGTCCATGTCGGCATGGTCCGGACCAAGCGGAAGCCGTACCCCGTGGTTCCGGGCGGAGGGGTCGCAGAGTCGAAGCGCGCAGCCAATCGCACCCACGACGACGGAAGATAGGGGTGGAAGCCTCCTCCCCGCCACACGTGCCCCGAGCCCGTGCTCGGGCCAGTGGGATCCGTCACTAAACCTGTCGGATACGCACCGTACCAGTCAGCTACAAGCTCCCAGACGCTTCCCAGCACGCCATGCAAGCCCCACGGGTTCGTCGGCAGCAACCACACCGGATCCAGCTCGTTGATGCTTCTGCCCGGATACCACGCCAGATCGTCCAACTCCCCGTGGTGCGCCCCAGTCGTGCCCGCGCGCGCCGCGTATTCCCATTCCGCCTCGGTCGGCAGCCGGTACACGTACCCCCGCCCGGACTCCCGCTCGTTCAACTTCCTAATGAACTCGCGCGCTTGCGTCGGATTCGCAAGCACTGGCAAGTCCTCGGTCCAGGGGACGTCCGCCGTGGTCCCCATCAACGCGTGCCACTCCCCGCGCGTGACCTCGTACTTCCCCATCCAATACCCCGTGCTGATCGTCACGTCGTGCTGCACCTCGTCGGCCCGACGCCCTTCCTCGTCGGCCGGAGACCCCCTGACGAACTTCCCTGCCGGAATCCACTGGAACTCCGCTCCCAGCGTGTTCGTCCAGGTCGACCCCAAGGCGGGCGGCGGGTCGGGCATCCGCGCCGGCACCTTGGCTTGGGACCTGCCCGTCACCGGGTCGAAGCCGTTGGCGTAGTCGTGCGCCGCACCAAACGTCGCTCCGGCCGTCGGAGAGTATCCCTGCGCCGTTGCAGTGCCGTCCGGCCTCGCGGCAGTAGGCGCGCACTCAGCCGTTGCGCGGAAATCCGCGCGGTCGCGGGCCGCTTCGGACGTTACGTCGGCGCAGGAACCGTCCGCCCCGGACAAGCTGGGCAGCGCGACAGCGCCCAGCGCCGCCCAGAGCATGAATGGCGTGGTCGTGGCGCGCACCTGCGCGACCACGCACGCCACTGATCGGATGTTCGTGTTGAATCTCATGACTGGATTTCCTTTCTCACTGAGGGGCCACTGTAGAATGTCGCCCCGAAACCAAATGGCGAACCCTGCTGCGGAGGCCCTCGGAGGTGCCGAGCGCGAGGCGCGCTAGCGCGAGCGAGCGCCTCCTCGCGAAGCATACCGGACTTGCGTCGGCTCGCGCATCCGCCCGTTGCGGTTGCGCGGAATCGAACTCTGGAACCCGCGCCCGAGGCCGCTCGCGACTCGGTTCGCTGCCGCTCGCGGCGTACGACCGCTGTGCCGGGACGGGCGCTGCCTTGCTGCGTGACATGGGCGCGACGATTCAAAGCTCCGGCCACTCCTTCCGCGCTCTTGGGCTTGGCGTTGCGATTGAGCCGGGACGGGCGCGGGACGGGCTGCCAGCACGCCCCTCCCTCTCATTGCTTCGCTGGGCCAGCATCAAGGCAATTCTACCCGCTCCTCTCCGGTGTCAAGCACTTTTCTTGAATACCGCAAACCATTGAAAACAAATAACGTATAGACCGCTCGATCCGTTCCTTCGCGAGCCTCCCCTCGACATCGACTCTGCATCGGGCTCACAAGGCAGCCGCCCTCGGGTCCCGCACTGTGCTTTCGAGGCACTCGCAAGTGCTGTCACCGCACCCAAGTTGGCTGGCCATTGCGACTTCTGCATGACGCGACTCACACTCTCCGCTGCCGTGTGTTGCCGGAGCTTGGATCGCGAGGCCCACCGAGTCCCACCTGTCGGAGGCGGCCAACGCTACCCTCTTCCAGAACGCTACCCGAGATCGTTCTGGAGTCCGCTCGCGGACCGCCGTGACGCTGCGCACCCGCGGGTGCGACTGCGCTTGGAACTCGCCGCCAGGAGTGCCTTCCGAGGACCGCGAAACAGCGAGAGGCCCGAATGTGGTGACAATTCGAGAATGAAAGTCCTTGTAAATAAAGGCAAAACGTGCCAAAATACTCAAACATCGGCTAGTACCGATTCCGCGAGTGTATCCGCCACTATGGGCGAAGACAGGATTCTAATTGCCGATTGCGCGGCCGGACGGCTTTGGGATGGTGGACCCATTGCGGTTGCTATTGAGCGTGACGAGGACCACCTGCGGTCCGGTTCCGGAAGATCCGTTGGAGATCCGCAGGGGATACCGCATTGGTAGCAATCACCACCACCTGCGCCGGAGGTGTCGGAACGTCCGGACCGCCCCCCCGGCGGCCGAACCATTTCTATCTGGGGCAAGCGACGCCGGCCCACGCAGTAGTCGGCGCGTATGCACGCAACCGACTTCGGCAACGGCTACAGCCGGTGCAAGCGGGTGCTCTTTGGCAGTCAAGCGCGTGGATTTCTAACTTGCTGTCCCCGTGCCAGTCGGATGCAGGCCAGCTCGTAAACACGGTTCCAGATGGTGCGCATTTCCCTACAAGAACCTTCTCGCCCCGGCGCGGGAAGCGCACTGTTCCCTCGTGCCAGATCCGAAGCCGTGCCGCAAGCCTGCACACCGGGCTCGCCCGGAGAGATCCTAGCCAATAGCGGATGCTGAAGAGGCATAGACATCTACAGGACGGCCCACCAGAATCGACTGAATCGCTTGACCTTCAAGCACCTCCAAGTACCAGTCGAAGCGCAATGTCAACACCCGGGTCCAAGTGTCCTTGCGACCCATTTGCCCAGACGGAATAATACCAGGGTCCAGGCAGGATCAGCGGCCTCGACACGTGCCGGTTCTGTTGGCGTGATGGTCCCGGCTCCCGCCTTCGCTAGCGGCAGTATCCCATTTACCGCTTCTTCGGGGCATGAAAATGGACAGTGGCTTCAAGCGTCAATCGGTCCTGACCAGACGAATACCGCCGCTGACAGTGAAGGGAGTGTTGCCTGCAGGGCGCCAGTACGGACCGCGCATTGCGGCTCGAAGCATCCTCTCAGGTCCAGACAAAGTGCCGCCCCGAATCACCCGGAACCTACCCGAGCTGGGCCCCACGGGATCCGTCACGGCACCCGAGGGATACTCGCCGTACCAATCTGCGGTCAATTCCCAGAGGTTTCCCAGCATGTCGTGCAGGCCCCATGCGTTCGCCCGCTTCCCCCCAACCGGATGCAGTGCTGGTGTCGGGCCGGGTGCTGGCGGCGTCGGAGGGTCGCCAGAGCGTCGGCTTGTCGCGTCCTCATACCACTCTAGCCACTCTAGCCCCTCCGCCGCCGAGAACCAAACCGCCACCTCTTCCCGATCCCCGTAGCGCGCACCTGTTGTGCCCGCCCGCGCCGCGTATTCCCACTCCGCCTCCGTCGGCAACCGGTACACGTACCCGCGCCCCGACTCCCGCTCGTTCAACTTCCCGATAAACTCCTGCGCCTCATCCCACGTCGGGCTTTCAACCGGACACTCCGGTGCGTTGCAAGAACCGTAATTGCCCCATAGTCTGTACGGGGGGAAGGGCGACCCCATCACGGCCTCCCACTCCCGCCGCGTGACCTCGTACTTCCCCATCCAAAACGCCTTGGTAATCGTCACTTCATGCTGCACCTCGTCAGCATAGCGGCCCTCCTCGTCCGCTGGCGACCCCATCTGGAATGTTCCCGCCGGAACCCCCACGAACTCCATCCCCGCTGTGTTCGTCCACGACGCCCCCGGGACGGGTACTGTCGACGGCAGCAGCGGCGGCGGCAGTTGTGGCGGCGGTCCCTTGACCAAGCGGAGGCCGAGGAAGGCGCTGCTGTATTCGATGCCGAACTCCCGACGGTTCGCCACCCGGAGGTATCTCGGACTCTCGTAGATGCCACCGCCCCGAATGACGCGCCAATAGCCATAGTCCAAGTTAGGATCCGTCACGGCACCCGACGGATACTCTCCGTAATGAGACGCGGTCCACTCCCGGGCGTTACCCAGCACGTCGTGCAAGCCCCAAGCGTTCGCCTGCTTCTGCCCGACCTCACGCAGCCGGTTTTTTCTCGGTCCCCAGTTGCCCACGTACCAAGCGATCGAGTCCAGCTCGCCGTAGAACGCCCCGGTCGTGCCCGCCCGCGCCGCGTACTCCCACTCGGCCTCGGTCGGCAACCGGTACACGTACCCGCTATCCGGCCCCGGCTCGTCCGCCTTCCTGCCGCGCTCCCGCTCGTTCAACTTCGTCAGGAAGTCCCGAATGTCGAGCCACGACACTTGGTTGACCGGGCATCTCGCACTGCATCCCGGGAAGGCCGGATTCGACCCCATCACCGCTTCCCACTCCGCCTGGGTGACCTCGTACCGCCCCATCCAGAACCCCTTGCTGATCGTCACCTCGTGCTGACCCTCGTCGTCCTGACGGCCTTCCTCGCTCTCCGGAGACCCCATCCGGAAGGTCCCCGGCGGAATCCACGCGAACTCCGCTCCCAGCGAATTCTTCCACACCAGCCCGGGGACGGGCGTCAGCGGGTCGTACCGGACCAAGCGGAAGCCGTTCGAGTCGCTCCGGGAACTCGGGGATTCCGAGAAGCGCGCCGCCGCCCGGACATCCCCCGCCTGGCCGTTCCGGCCGCCGCCCCGAGCCACCCGCCCCGAGCCCGTGCTCGGTCCCGAGGGATCCACGGCAGCGAATCCGTTATACGTCCGATACGCCCCGTACCAATCCGCGGTCCACTCCCGGACATTGCTCAGCATGTCGTGCAGACCCCAGGCGTTCGCCTCCCGGGATCCCACCCGATTCAGCTTGCCGCTGCTGTTGCGCGTGTACCAAGCGATCTGGTCCAAATCGCCATAGCTGGCCCCGGTCGTGCCCGCCCGCGCCGCGTACTCCCACTCCGCCTCCGTCGGCAACCGGTACCGATACCCCCGATAGGACTCCTTCCGTTCCAACTTGCGAATGAATTCCTGCGCGTCTTCCCAAGAGATTCCCGCCACCGGGCACTCCGCGTCGCAATAGTTCGGCCGGGAAGGCGGCAGCGAGCCCATCACCTCCAGCCACTCCCCGAGCGAGACCTCGTGCATCCCCAGCCAATACCCCCTACTGAGCGTTACCGGGTGTTGCACCTCGTCTTGCCGACGCCCTTTCTCGTCCTTCGGAGACCCCATCTGAAACGTCCTGTACGATCCGGCCTGACGGGTTGCACGTCTATCCGAGCTGATAGGTAACTCTGCCAAGATGCATTGGAAGGACAGCGGGCCGGCGGCGGAGCGCCAGAGATTCGTCGAGGACTGGCTGGCGGGAGGGCACCGGGACGTGGCGGGCTTGAGCCGCGCGCACGGCATCAGCCGCAAGACGGCGCACCAGTGGATCCGGCGTTTCCTGGACGGCGGCTTGGAGGGCTTGGCGGAGCGGACACGCGCGCGCCGGGGCGGACGCTCCGAACGCGCTCTGGACGATCGATTACAAGGGGCAGTTCCGGACCGTGGACGGGTTATGGCTGTACCCGCTGACGGTGATGGACGCGCACAGCCGCTACCTGCTCGCTTGCGCGGGGCACGGCCAGGTGTCGGGCCCGGCCACGCGGGCGACGTTGCACGAAGTGTTCCGGGAGCACGGCTTGCCGGAGCGCTTGCGCAGCGACAACGGCAGCCCGTTCGCCGCGGCCGGGGCCGGTCGCCTGAGCAAGCTGGCCGCGTGGTGGTTGAAGCTGGGCATCGCGTGGGAGCGGATCCGGCCCGGCCGGCCGCAGCAGAACGGGCGGCACGAGCGCATGCACCGGGTGCTGCAAGCCGAGACGGCGCGGCCGCCAGCAACAGGCGCGCTTCGACCGCTTCCGCGACGAGTACAACCGAGTGCGGCCGCACGAAGCGCTGGGCCAGCGACGGCCTGCGGAGCTGTTCGCGCGCTCGGCCCGGGCATACCCGGACCGGGTGCCGGACCCGGAGTACCCGCTGCACTGGGAGCGGCGGCGGGTGCGCCGGGACGGCTCGCTGAAGTTCCAAGGGCGGCAGCCCCATCTCAGCGAAGCGTTGGCCGGGGAAGCGGTCGGGTTGGTCGAGGTCGAGGAGCAGCTGTGGCAGATCTGGTTCTGCGATTACAAGGTTGCCGTCCTGGATGCAGCCCAAGGGAAGCTCTGGGGAGTCGGTTCCGCGGGTCGCCGCCCCAGCGGCCATCCAAGCCGCCATGGAGACCCCTGAAGCGTAACCCGTCAGGTCGGATTAAAGTGTAATCTATCAGGTCGGTCTAACAAGAGGGGACATCCTTGCGGGCGCGCATGGCCAGCGGATGCAACGCGGCTGCCGAGCTGGAAGGGGCTCCAAGCCAGAGGTCGAGTCTGCGGAGGTGCGGACCGCAACGCCGAGGCAGTCGCGGCCGGTGAACGCGATGCGCGACGCAGCACGGTTCCAGTACCCGCTGGGGCGGGCTCGAGGCTCGCCGTGCCGGAGGATGCGATCCGCGCGGCTGGGGAAGTGCTCGTTGAAGGGCGCGCGGTGCGTTGGGGGCCGCTCGCGGACAAGTCGGGCGAGGAGTGTGCGCAACGGGTGACCAAGCCCGTGCCGAGCGGCGCCTCGGGAGGTGACGTACGCCATCCCGCGGGATCCGCCGGCGGAGGTCAGGACGGAGAGAGTGATGCAACGGATCGGCGGGACTCCAACGCGCACCGAGTGTCACCTGCTCGGTACCGCGAGTTTGCCGCTTGGCTTGGGCGGCATCCGACCCGCCACGCGGCTGATCACAAGGCCCTCGCGCGGCGACCTGCGCGGTCCGGGAGCGGGTGGCGGTTCCGGCGATCCGACTGATCCGATCCGGGCGTGGCGGTACCGGTGAGGATCGAATGCCTCGCCGTGCCAGAGGGCGGAACGCGCTTGCGACGCCGCGACAACCCGCCGACCGGATGGCCGGGAACGTGCTGCGCGTCGCGGCCCTCACTGTGACGTGTCTGGGGATTCCTCCTCCGACGGCTCGGAAACGGTCTCGCCGCCCGGCTGCTCGTCAGGTACTGCTTGATGTGCCAGACCGGCCGCGTGCTGCGGCTCCGAGCGGCCGCCCGCTGGGGGAACCATCGATTGTTCGAAGTGCTTGGCCACCGGTGCGGGATCCGACGCGCCTTCAGGTGCCGCCGCCGAATCGTCATCCCGCCGAGGGGATTGCGGCCCCGACCGCCCCGCCGAACGGTCATGGACACGCCCAGTGCCCTCCAGCCTGCCCACTCGCGTGTTCAGGTCGCGCAACTCGGCTTGAATTTCGCTGTGGCGCTGCTGGTTGCGCGCTTCCTGATTCTCGTACCGCCGCTCGTTGCGGGCTTCCTGATCCTTGGACCGTTGCTCGTTGCGGGCTTCCTGATCCTTGAACCGTTGCTCGTTGCGCGCTTCCTGTTTCTCAAACCGCCGCTCGTTGCGCGCTTCCTGATCCTTGAACCGTTGCTCGTCGCGGGCGTCCAGTTGCTCGATCCGCGCTTCCAGTTTCTCGAACCGCTGCTCGATCCGCGCTGCGGCTTGCTCCAGCCTCTTGATGAAAGCTCTTGCGAGAACGCTCAACAGGGTCGCGGCCAAGCCTATAATCGCAACGATAATCCCCGCAATTTGCGGAGTGATGATGATGGTGTCCCCCATGCGATGCGCTTCCCGCCACGACTTGGCAGTCGGTAGGTGATGTCCTTCCTCGAGCGAGTATAGCAGAGTCGCGCCCCCGCGCAAGCGCGGATCGTTCATAGAAAAACAGGATGCCGACACCGCCCGCTTGGGCCCCCCGCGCAACGAGTTGTTTCACGGCAGTCCCGCCACCGGGCTGCGCCCGGATCCTCCAAGAACGAAACAAGGGGCACCAACCGTGGTAGAGTCGGGGCGGCGGGGATGTCCGGCAGTCAAGCCTCTCCATTCATTGGTGCGCATGCCCCAACGGTAGTCTGGGTCCGAGCAGGCCATCCTTCACTAGCGAGGTGCCGGCGCGAGTCGGTGCTCTCCTCCAAAGCAGAATCCACATTCGTCGCCAACTCGGGCCGGACGCCCCCGCCGCCGAGCCCCGGCTCGGCCATAGTTGGAAATCGCGAAGTCGGCCGCGACCGGCGGCTGGGCGGGCGAAGGTGTATTCGCAACAGTCGAAATCGACCTCCAGAGCGGTGTTTTGTTTCACGGCAGAGGGCGGAACGCGCTTGCGACGCCGCGACAACGCGCCGACCGGATGGCCGGGAACGTGCTGCGCGTCGCGGCCCTCACTGTGACGTGTCTGGGGATTCCTCCTCCGACGGCTCGGAAACGGTCTCGCCGCCCGGCTGCTCGTCAGGTACGGCTTGATGTGCCAGACCGGCCGCGTGCTGCGGCTCCGAGCGGCCGCCCGCTGGGGGAACCATCGATTGTTCGAAGTGCTTGGCCACCGGTGCGGGATCCGACGCGCCTTCAGGTGCCGCCGCCGAATCGTCATCCCGCCGAGGGGATTGCGGCCCCGACCGCCCCGCCGAACGGTCATGGACACGCCCAGCACCCTCCAGCCTGCCCACTCGCGTGTTCAGGTCGCGCAACTCGGCTTGAATTTCGCTGTGGCGCTGCTGGTTGCGCGCTTCCTGATTCTCGTACCGTCGCTCGTTGCGCGCTTCCTGTTTCTCAAACCGCCGCTCGTTGCGCGCTTCCTGATCCTTGAACCGTTGCTCGTCGCGGGCGTCCAGTTGCTCGATCCGCGCTTCCAGTTTCTCGAACCGCTGCTCGATCCGCGCTGCGGCTTGCTCCAGCCTCTTGATGAAAGCTCTTGCGAGAACGCTCAACAGGGTCGCGGCCAAGCCTATAATCGCAACGATAATCCCCGCAATTTGCGGAGTGATGATGATGGTGTCCCCCATGCGATGCGCTTCCCGCCACGACTTGGCAGTCGGTAGGTGATGTCCTTCCTCGAGCGAGTATAGCAGAGTCGCGCCCCCGCGCAAGCGCGGATCGTTCATAGAAAAACAGGATGCCGACACCGCCCGCTTGGAACCCCCGCGCAACGAGTTGTTTCACGGCAGTCCCGCCACCGGGCTGCGCCCGGATCCTCCAAGAACGAAACAAGGGGCACCAACCGTGGTAGAGTCCGGGCGGCGGGGATGTCCGGCAGTCAAGCCTCTCCATTCATTGGTGCGCATGCCCCAACGGTAGTCTGGGTCCGAGCAGGCCATCCTTCACTAGCGAGGTACCGGCGCGAGCCGGTGCTCTCCTCCACGGCAGAATCCAAATTCGTCGCCAACTCGGGCCGGACGCCCCCGCCGTCGAGCCCCGGCTCGGCCATGGGTGGAAATCGCGGCCCCAGCCGCGACCGGCGGCTGGGTGGGGGAAGGTGTATTCGCAACAGTCGAAATCGCCCTCCAGAGCGGTGTTTTGTTTCACGCCAGTACCCCGAACCGACCAGCACCGGAGTGCCTTGCACGATGACGTTCTTGACGAACGTCACCTTGCCTTGGGTCCTGCCCGTCGCCGGGTTGAAGCCGTCGTAGTACAGGAAGGCCTCATCGAAAGCCGCACCTACCGCTGGCGCGGCCCTCCCCGCGAACCGGCCCGTCGGATCCCGGTCGTCCAGACCCTCCATCAGCTGCATCCCGTCGACCCTCGCCGGGCTGGTCGTGAACAGCTGCACGCCTGACTCCGCGTCGACTCCGAATACGTACACCGACCCGTTCCGCCAGCGCTCCGCCATCAATGCGGCCACGCCGAAAAAGCCCTTCCGCTCGACGACCATCGCGGCGCAGCGCACGAACTGCGCCAGCGTCTCGTCTTCGGGCGCGGTGTCCAGTTGCAACGCATGGACTTGTTCCGCGTAGCAGGTCGCCGGGAGGTCGCGCTCGTACAGGCCGGCGCCGATCAGCGCCGGCTCTCCGTTCCACTCCAGTGCCATCAGGTACGACGCCTTCGGCTCGCTCCGCCCGGTAGCCGGATTGGTGAACGAGTAGTACATCCAACTCGCCGCAGGTCCGCCCGCGCCACCTGCCGCGGACGCGCCCAGCAGGTTGAAGATGCGGCTCGTTTCGACGAAGTAGTCGCTTCCGAACTCGTCGACGAGCGGTCCCCAGGGCTGCCCTTCCCGCGCCGGGTCCGGCGGGAACACGTAGGATGTCGCCGCGGAGCCGCTGGCAGACAGCCGGTGGACGAACACATAGATCGACCCGTCACGCCAGCGCTCGTCTTCGCGGAAGGCCCGCGCTGCCTCCGCGCTGCCGTGTCGCATCGCGTAGGCGTGCGCGCACTCGACGAAGGCCCGGATATCCGAGCGGTCGCGGACCGCTCGGCCCGTCACGCTGTCGCAGTGACCGTCAGCCCAAGCCATGCCAGGCAGCGCGAGGGAGACTAACCCGGCCAAGAGCGCGAATCGAGTGGTCGCGGCGCGAAGGCGCGCCGCGACCAAAGCGACGACTGGAAAGTTCAGCATGAATCTCACGGTTGTTTTCCCTTGCCCGCTAAAGGCCGACGGCCGAACATCGCTGCCGCTCCAAGCGTCCGGCTCTGCTGCGGATGCCCGTTCGGGGCATCAAGCGCGATTCCCGACTTCGCCGACGCCCGGGCACTCGATCATACACCCGTCTTCGAGCTAGCGATCGCGCCTGCTCGCTGGGCCGCATCGAACTCCGGTGCCAGCGACCGAAGACTCACCGGACTTCTTGGACTCCCGCATTCGCCCCTCACCCGATCCACCGCGCTCGACAGTCGAGACTTCCTCGCTATCCTCGATCCTCACGCGCTCCTACCTATTGTTAGACCGACCTTTCATGTTGGAAGAGTGCCGGCGATAGGGAGGCCGCGACTATCTCGGTCCCTCTCCCCCGTGTGCCGTTGTGGGCGCAAGCCACCGCTGCGGCAGGTACACGATCCCTCCCCACCTGAGTGTGGGGAGTGTCAGACCGACCTGACGGGCTACACATTGGCACTGTCCAAGGCTGCTGGGGTGGCCGCGTCGAATGCGACTTGCTCGAGCGGCTCCAAGCCTTCACGGGGACTTGGAAGTCGGTGGCACGGGGAGGTTCCGTCCGGCAGTGTCTGCGGCGACTTGACCGCCGCGGAGCTTCGCCGCGCCCGGCCGGGTGAAATCCCGAGCCCTTCCCATCAGCGCGAATCGTGCTCGGGCTTTCGCGGAACTCGCCGCCGGACTCTTGGTTCCAGCTCGCGGATGGGATGCCTGCCTGGCGCGAGTCGGCCCGCCCGCCGCGACGAATCCATCTCGAATGCACGCAGACTTGGATATTCTCCGCATCCGCGTCGAAACTCGCGGCATTGGCGTCGATCGCCCGTCTCCGGTCGCTCTCCCGCTCCGGTTCCACCGTCCCCCGAACAGCTTCGGAACCTGCCAGTCCGCCCGATCCGGCATATCCGTCGTGCGATTCGCGGCGCTGTTGATCCGCCCGCCATAGGTGTCGCGATCCATGGCATCGTCGGCATGCGGATCCACCGGCGCCCGCGTTCGGCTGCGTTTCTCCCTGCTCGGGGGCGAACCCTGCCTCGCCCTCGAGATCGATGCTCCACGCCGGATTCGGCTGGAGCGGTTCGTCGAACCGCCCGCGGTCAGCCCGTCGTATGTGGCCCGGACATGGTACGTCTCGTCCGTTCCGCCCGGCCGCACCGTGATGTCGCCCCGGCCGCGTGGCCGCCTCCGCCGCGCAGCTCGTGGACTGGGCGGACACGTACTCGATTGCGAACCGCAGCGCTAGCTGCGGAATTCTGCCGACCGGCGAGCCAACCGCGCCTCCTCTCCGGACACCATGACGCCGACAGGCGGTCGAGCTAGACGATTCGCGAAATGCCCAAGTGAAACAGCGCCTTTAGGATGAGTTGGATGTCCAGCGGAGTGCGGCAGCGGGCGAGCGCGTAACGCCGGGCAGCCGCGCCGGGGGCGCGCGAGCGGTGTCCGAGCGGGTGGCTCCGTGGCGGTCAGTCGGCTGGGACACTCGATTCGCATGGGTAACGCCTAGCGTTCGGCGAGGGCGCACTCGCCCGCGGCCGAAGTCTTGGTGCCCCGAATCCGCCGCCAGCGGTGCGCTCCGCCCCGACCGCACGATCCGATCCAGGCTGATCAGGGATTCCGATTGCGTCCGCGCTCGCGCCCAAGAGCCAGAACTCCTTGAAATCCTCGACTGGCCGGAGGTCGTGTCATCCGGCGACGATCGGAGGTGCCTCGTTCCCAGCTGTGAGATCACGGGCGCGCAAGCGACGCTTGCAGACAGGGCCGCCATCGCACGGGTCACGGAGAACCGATCCATCGAGGGTAAGGACTTCGCGAGTGAAGGACGCCGCCAGCCCCGCCACCCTCATCCAAGCGAGCGGCTACAGGCGGCAAGCAGCTTGCCGCGCGAGAGGTCTAGTAGTGCGTTGCACCGGATGCGGCCGCGACCGCCGCGATGTCAGCACCATCGGATACACCGAGGTTCGCGAAAGCATTGCCGTCATCGGTCATGCAGATCGAAGTTCCGGCATCCACCGGAGAGCATAGGTGGCGAGATCTGCGTTAACGGCGCTCGTACTAGACATATGGCTCCAAGCTCAACCCCGTCCTGTCATATGTGACTCGTAAACGTCACGCTCTGCGATGGCGGGATATCGAAGCGTTCAAGCTCCGCAGAATGAAGCACTATTGGAATGAAATATTAGCGGTCAATTCTCCATCAATGCTAGCCAGTGATCCTCGCAGCTGTCTCATCGTCGATTCTGGCGATCTGCTTCACGCCTCGTAGGTCGGCGTCCTCGTCATTTCGACGGATCGATGGGAATAGGGATTCTTGATGGCACTGCCCACCACTAGGTCCGCAAGGGGCTTGAAGAGATCCTGCACGGATTCCAACAAGCCGAAGCAGGCGTCCGCGCAGCCTCCCGGTTCCACCCTCCGAAACTCGCTTGCGAAGTCCAGGTCGCTCTTCCCCGCAGCGTGGCATCGAGTTGCAGCCGAGCCGCGCAACGCGAGGCTCTGGACGCCGTAGCGAAGACAGAGGCCCTCGAGTTCTGCCCGGCGGTCGGCGACCGAAGGAATCACCGCCCCAACTCCCAACTCTCTGCCAGCCGTTCCATCCCGGACTTGCGCCCCGCAGTTCGCCCCCGCGCTAGGCGCTTAGCGCCCTAGCGACTCGGACGAGCCAGCGACCTGGAACTCCTCCCGCCGCAGCCTCCTTGATGGTGCGTCCACGAAGCAGGCTGCTCCTATGCACGAGGTACGTGTCCGCGGTGTGCGAGCCCGGTTCCACTAGGTTGTCCAGCTTCCGCGGCTGCGCCTCGCCCCGGTCCTCCGATCTCTCCAGTGGCGGAGGTACGTCCGAGTTCGTTGCTCAGATGCGGGCTGTTCAGGATGCGGATGCGATATCGCGATCGTCCTGCCGGAGCCCGCTTTCCACGTCGGCAAGAACCTCAGCGACCGTCCCGTCCGAAGTCCGGCACGGATGCCAGTCCCCTTCACGAGTGCGTGCCTGCCGCCGCTCGCATTGCGTACAGTGATCCCGATCCACGCCGGCGATTGTCCGCCCGGCAGCCGCCGCAGATTCTTCGAATCGAATGAGTAGCTGGAAGGACATTGAGCTGCTCGGGGCCAGAGCGCGGTCACGAGGCAGCAGACCCAGTTCGATGCTGCATTCGAAGGCGGCCTCGGTCCAGACGATATGACTCCGCACGGGCGGGCGAGTCGGCCGCTTCGCGATGAGGGTTGGTAAATCAAGACCTTCGGGGTGAGTTGGAAGCTCGGCGGAGAGCGGCGGGCAGCTAGCGACCGTGCTAATGATTTCGGCTGCCGACATCGGTAGCGCTTCACGTTCGGCGAAGGCGCACTCGCCAGCGGTCGAGGCCCGGGTGCTCCGCATCCGCCGCAAGCAGTCCGATTCGCCCCGACCAAGCGATCTTATCGAGACCGCTCAGGGATTTCGCTAGCATCCACACCCGCGCTCGAGAGCTAGCGATCCTCAACATTCGCAGCTGGCAGAGGTCATGTGCTCTGCCGCAATCGCCCGCGACTGCCTTGATTCCTCGGCATTCGACATGGAGTCGACCGCACGCAAGGTCGCGGCGCTTCCAAGCCCTTGGACCGAGGCCCGAGATTGCTTCGCTCGTTTCGCTCGCAGCAAGAGCCTCGCTCGCGGGTCCCGCTTCCGATGCTGCACTCGCCGAGGAGAGACCTATCCAAGGCTCCCGCAAATCGAGTCCGCGATCCGCAGTCGCGCCGCCATGCAGTCTCCAGCCACTCAGCCGCGCGCGCCTCGTGCCATTAGCCTTGGGCATTCCTAACGGCCCAGAGGCTCGAGCAGGTTCGAGCCGTTGCGACGAACCGCCGGGCGGTGGCGCAAGAGCGCGCGGCACGTCGCACGAATCAACAGGTCCGGCCGCCCCGGTGCCGTGCGCGACACCCTGCCGGCAGCCGAGCCTTGCGTGGGCCGCGATCTGTGGGGGACATGGTCAGGGCCCCGCCGAACTGTTGCAGAACGGTCCGAAACCTTTGCCGCGTAATCACCCGTTGCCGGAACGGAGAGTCGGTTCGCAGGGCCGGGACACTGCCTTGTGCGGGATGCACCGCGGAGGTGGCACACTGAGGGCAAGATGAGCGAGATACTAAATCTGATCAACTCGTTGGGCGAGGGCCGGGACATCCCGGTCTATATCGCACTGGCGTGGATCATCATGAATCTGAACATCCTGAAGGCCCGTGCTAAGGAGGACCGCGAGGCGGCCCAGAACCGCTCCAAGGAAGATCGCGAGGCGGCCCAGAAAGAAAGCGCGAAGAATCAAGCGGAGCATGCTGAACTCAGGGCTAAGATCCACGAGATCAAAGCCGATTTCAAGGTTCTCCTAGACCGCTCCAACCGCCTGGGTCCCGATGATTCCGCAGACTGAGGCGTTTCGTCTCGAGTTCGCTGGTCGCTGCCGGTTGCGTGCCTGCGATCCGGCCGCAGCGTCCGGCGCGTTCCGGCGTGTGACGGACGCGCTCCGGAGGACGTTCGCTCGCCCCTAGCGATCTTGGACGGGTTGCTCGGGATCGCACGCCGCGAGGCCCCGTCGCAGCCGCCTGCGCCTCGACCATCGCCCGCGACCGCCTGGATTCCTCCGGAGTTGATTTGAAGGCGGCCGCACGCAAGGTCGCGGCGCTTCCAAGCCCCGGGAGCGGGATCCCCGAGATCGCCTCGGTCGGTTCGCTCGCCGCAAGAGCCTCGCTCGCGGGTTCCGCTTCCGATGCTGCACTCGCGGAGGAGAGACCTATCCAAGGCTCCCGCGATCGAGTCGGCGATCCGCAGTCGCGCCGCCATCCAGTATCCGCCCACTCAGCCACGCACGCGCCTCGTGCCATTAGCCTTGGGCATGCGTAACGGCGGCCTAGGTGCTCTAGCAGGTTCAAGCCGTTGCGACGAACCGCCGGGCGGTCGCGCATGAGCGCACGGCACATCGAACGAATCAACAGGTCCGGACGACCCGGTGCCCTGGGCGACACCCTGCCGACAGCCGAGTTCTGCGTGGGCCGCGATCTGTGGGGGATATGGCTAGGGCCCCGCCGAACCGTTGCAGAACGATCCGAGACCATTGCCGCCTGAGCACCGGGTGCCGGAACGGAGAGTCGGTTCCCAGGGCCGGGACACTGCTTTTTGCGGGATGCGCCGAGGTGGTGGTACATTGAAGGGGAGATGGGTGAGACGCTAAATCTGATTGACTTGTTGGGCTGGGGTCGGGACTTCGTATTCGGTGTCGCACTGGCTTGGATCATCATTAATCTGCACATCCTGATGGCCCGTGGCAGGGAGTATCGCGAAGCGGCCGACAAGCGCTCCAAGGAGTATCGCAAGGCGGCCGACAAGCGCTCCAGGGAAGAGCGCGAGGCCGCCGACAAGCGCTCCAAGACACTTCACGACGCAGCCGAGAAACGCTCCAAGGAAGAGCGCGAGGTGGCCCGGCAAGAAAGCGCGAAGAATCAAGCGGAGCATGCTGAACTCACCGCTGAGATCCACGAGTTCAAAGCCGCGGTCAAGGTCCTCCTAGACCGCTCCAACCGCCCGGGCCCCGATGATTCCGCAGACTGAGGCGTTTCGTCTCGAGTTCGCTGGTCGCTGCCGGTTGCGTGCCTGCGCTCCGGCCCGCGCGTCCGGAGCGTCCGGCATGTGACGGGCGCGCTCCGGAGGACGTTCGCTCGCCCCGAGCGATCTTGGACGGGTTGCTCGGGATCGCACGCCGCGAGGCCCCGTCGCAACCGCCTGCGCCTCGACCATCGCCCGCGACCGCCTGGATTCCTCCGGAGTCGATTTGAAGGCGGCCACGCGCAAGGCCGCGGCGCTTCCAAGCCCTGGGAGCGGGATCCCAGAGATCGCCTCGGTCGGTTCGCTCGCCGCAAGAGCCTCGCTCGCGGGTCCCGCCTCCGATGCTGCACTCGCGGAGGAGAGACCTATATCCAGGGCTCCCGCGATCGAGTCGGCGATCCGCAGTCGCGCCGCCATGCAGCATCCGCCCACTTAGCCATGCACGCGCGTGCCATTAGCCTTGGGCATGCGTAACGGCCCAGGCGCTCTAGCCGGTGCGAGCCGCTGCGGCGAACCGCCGGGCGGTCGCGCATGAGCGCACGGCACGTCGAACGAATCAACCGGTCCGGCCGCCGCGGATGCCGAAAGCGACACCCTGCCGGCAGCCGAGCCCTGCGTGAGCCGCGATCTGTGGGGGACATGGCCAGGTCCCCGCCGAACCGTTGCAGAACGATCCGAGACCCTTGCCGCCTGGGCACCCGGTGCCGGAGCGGAGGGTCGGTGCGGAGGGCCGGGACACTGCCTTTTCCGGGACGCACCGCGGAGATGGCACACTGAAGGGGAGATGGGCGAGACGCTAAATCTGATCGCCTCATGGGGCGGGGGCCGGGACTTCGTATTCGGAGTCGCACTGGCGTGGATCATCATTAATTTGAACATCCTGAAGGTTTGTGCCAGGGAGGATCGCGAGGCGGCCCGGCAAGAAAGCGCGAAGAATCAAGCGGAGCATGCTGAACTCACCGCTGCGATCCACGGGCTCAAGGCCGATGTCAAGGTTCTCCTAGACCGCTCCAACCGCCCGGGCCCCGGTGATTCCGCAGACTGAGGCGTTTCGTCTCGAGTTCGCTGGTCGCTACCGGTTGCGTGCCTGCGATCCGGCCGGTGCGTCCGGCGCGTTCCGTCGTGTGACGGGCGCGATCCGGAGGACGTTCGCTCGCCCCGAGCAATCGTGGACGGATTGCTCGACAATCGCCCGCCACCGCTTGGAGCCCTCCGGATTTGATTTGGAGGCTGCCACGCGCAAGGGCGCGGCACTTCCAAGCCTTGGGAGCGGGACCCCCGAGATCGCCTCGGTCCGTTCGCTCGCCGCAAGAGCCTAGCGTGCGGAGCTTGGTTCCGATTCCGCACGCATCTGGGCGAGACCTTTCCAAGGCTCCCGTGATCGAGTCGGCGATCCGCAGTCGCGCCGCCATGCATTATCCGCCCACTCAGCCGCGCATGCGCCTCATGCCATTAGCCTTGGGCATTTGTAACGGCCCAGAGACGCTAGCAGGTTCGAGCCGATGCGGCGAACCGCCGGGCGGTTGCGCAAGAGTGCGCGGCACGTCGAACGAATCAACCGGTCCGGCCGCCCCGGTGCCGTGCGCGACACCCTGCCGGCAGCCGAGCTCTGCGTGGGCCGCGATCTGTGGGGGACATGGCCAGGTCCCCGCCGAACCGTTGCAGAACGGTCCGAAACCATTGCCGCCGGAGCACCCGGTGCCGGAACGGAGAGTCGGTGCGGAGGGCCGGGACACTGCTTCTTCCGGGATGCCCCGAGGTGGTGGTACACTGAAGGGTAGATGGGCGAGACACTAAATCTGATCGAATCATTGGGCTGGGGCCGGGACTTCGTATTCGGTGTCGCACTGGTGTGGATCATCATTAATCTGAACATGCTGAAGGTTCGTGCCAAGGAGGATCGCGAGGCGGCCGAGCGACGCTCCAAGGAAGCGCGCGACGAGGCCAGGGAAGAGCGCGAGGCGGCCGATCAGCGCTCCAAGGAAGAGCGCGAGGCGGCCGATCAGCGCTCCAAGGAGGATCGCGAGGCGGCCGAGCGACGCTCCAAGGAAGCGCGCGACGAGGCCAGGGAAGAGCGCGAGGCGGCCGAGCGACGCTCCAGGGAGGAGCGCGAGGCGGCCGATAAGCGCTCCAAGGAAGAGCGCGAAGCGGCCGATAAGCGCTCCAAGGAAGCGCGCGACGAGGCCAGGGAGGAGCGCGAGGCGGCCGAGCGACGCTCCAGGGAGGAGCGCGAGGCGGCCGATAAGCGCTCTAGGGAAGAGCGCGAGGCGGCCGATCAGCGCTCTAGGGAAGAGCGCGAAGCGGCCGATAAGCGCTCCAAGGAAGAGCGCGAGGCGGCCGATAAGCGCACCAAGGAACTTCACGACGCCGCCGATAAGCGCTCCAAGGAAGATCGCGAGGCGGCCCAGAAAGAAAGCGCGAAGAATCAAGCGGAGCATGCTGAACTCACCGCTGAGATCCACGAGCTCAAGGCCGAGGTCAAGGTTCTCCTAGACCGCTCCAACCGCCCGGACCCCGATGATTCCGCAGACTGAGGCGTTTCGTCTCGAGTTCGCTGGTCGCTACCGGTTGCCTGCCTGCGATCCGGCCGCAGCGTCCGGCGCGTTCCGGCGTGTGACGGGCGCGATCCGGAGGAAGCACCTCTACAACCGAACCTGTGCGGCCCCGGAATGGCCGCCGCACCCTTGCTGCCCGTTCAAGCCGGTCGGGCGATCCCTGATTTGATTCCATGGGCTTGATCGTGCCGACGGGTATGATCTTGCTCGCAGGTGGAGTACCGACCAAGCTGGATGAAGGTTCGCTTCGAATCGGCTCGTCGGTTGAGGTCGCCCTTGTCGTAGCTGGAGTGGGCTGGATCGTGACTGTACTGGCGACCAAGGACACCCAGCGCAAGCGACTGTGCCGTTGCGCGATCACCGGATTCCAACCGCCCGCGATTCCTACCCAGGGCCTTGCGACGGTTCAGCGTTACTCTCGAACAGGTGCTCGGCTAAACTCTGGTTCGGTACGCAATCGTAGCGGCTGCGGCGTTGGCCGTGGACAGCCTGTCGTCGGTTGTAGCTGACGATTCTTCGCGATTTCGCGGTGACGGCACCTACCGCCCATTTAATTCGATGCGACAGCTCGGGCTCGCCGCGGCCTGCTTGTTAAATCCGTCGTTGCCGGACGAAGTGGACACTGCATACGCGTAACGGCTCGGCGATGTATTGCAAGGCCTGCCAGTCAAGGATGTTGCCGATGCCTTGTGGAGCGGCGAGATGCGGCTGGCTGTGCCGGTCGACGAATCGAGTGGCTACCGGGCTCCGATCCGTGCCCAATGTCAGATTCGAGCCTGTTCTCTCCGGTCACCCTCTGGCCCTGGGCTGCGCGGAATGGCTGAACGCCTTGCGTGAGGAGCGACCCGAGGCTTTGCGCGAATTCCTTGTGTTTGTGGAATAGGAACTGAGCGTGACCGGAAGTGGCTGGGGCGTGACGTGGAATCCAGACCCAGAGGACATGACCTCTGGCCAGTTGAGAATGTTAAGGATTTCCAGATCCCGAGCGCGAGCGTGGATGCTATCGGAATCCCTGAGCGGTCTTGATTGGATCGTCCGGGCGGGGCGGATCGGACTGCTTGCGGAGGATTCGCGGCATCAGGACCTCGGCCGCGGTGAGTGCGCCCTTGCCAAAGGCTATGCGTTACCGATGCGAACCGTGATCCCAGCCGACTGACCGCCGCGCAGCCGCCCGAAGGGCCCCGCGCAGTATGCCGGTGTTACGCGCATGCCAGGAAACGATCCACCACGGCACTCCTCGCTGGATCCGATCCCGCTGTAGGCAGCCAAAATCATGAACATGGTCGCTGGCCGGCTGGTGCTCTTCGCCGAGCGTCCAACTCACACTAAGAGCCTTGTTTCACTTGGACTATTCGCGAAGCGACCGTCTTGACCGACCGCTGGGGTCATGTTGCCTGGGGACGGTGCTATTTGAGGCCTGCCAATCTAGATTCGAGGTCACGCACCCGTTGCTCGGATGCGATGCGCTTATCGCGTTCCTCCAGGCGTCCGGTGCGTTCCTGCAAGCGCCCGGCGCGTTCCTGCAAGCGCCCGGTGCGTTCCTGCAAGCGCCCGGCACGTTCCTGCAAGCGCCCGGCGCGTTCCTGCAAGCGCCCGGCATGCTCTTCTTGGTACTTCAGCAGGTATTCCTGAGCCGCCGGATCCCACAGGCGCAAGCGGTCGTCCTCAAACCGCAATTCCAAGCCCAGCGTCTCACTCGTCACCGCCAGCGAGCCGTCTGGATCACCCCGCCCGCTCACGCGCTCGTAGGCTCTTCCCTCCAAGCGGAACAACTGCAGGCGCGGCCGGTGCATGCCCCCCTTCGGGTCGAATACGCAGTACTCGCGCACCCCCATCCACTCGTACTTGTCCTTCTTGCTCCCCAAGTCATTCCGGTAAGTCCCCTTCGAGGCCACCTCCAGCACGAAGTCCGGCACCTTCCCTTCCTTCCGGACATCGTAGCTGTCGCGCATCTTGGCTGGAACCCCAAATACCACCATTAGATCGGGTGCCACCACCTCTTTGCGCTGAGCGTCCTTGTGGAACAGCAGCAGGTCGGTGCCCACGAAGGTGTCGGGAGCGCCCACGTAGCGTGTCGCCAGCATGTCGCGCTGCTCATGCACCGTGTCCGCTTGCGAACTGTTCTCTGGCATTGGCTTGCAATCCGCGGTGGAGCACTAGACCCGAGCTAGCGGGCCATCCATCTTCTCCCGAGCCAACTCGGCCGGAGAGACGTTTGAGGAACGGAACGCTAAGGGTGTTTCCGACGCCGTTTCTCGAGATCTGCCAATTCGATTTCTAGTTCCCGCACCCTTTGCTCGGCCGCGACGCGCCCGGCATGCTCCTGCCGTCGTCCGTCGCGTTCCTCCAGCCGCCCGGCGCGTTCCTGCAAGCGTCCGGCGCGCTCCTGCAAGCGTCCGGCGCGTTCCTGCAAGCGTCCGGCGCGTTCCTGCAAGCGCTCAGCATGCTCCTCAGCGTATTCCAGCAGGTACTCTTGGGCCGCCGGGTCCCACAGGCGCATGCGGTCATCCTCAAATCGCAATTCCAATCCCAGCGACCCGCACGGCACCGCTAGCGAACCGTCTGAACCCTCGCTCCACTTCACGCGCTCGTAGACCCCCGTCCCCCCTTCCGACAGCCGGAACAGCTGCAGGCGCGGAAAGTGCAACCCTCCCATCGGATCGTACACGCAGTACTCGGATATGCCAATCCGCGCGTAGGTCTCCATGTTGCGCCCCAGATTGTCCTCGGCGGTCTGTTCCGAGGACACCTCGAGCGCGAAGTCCGGTGCCTTCCCCTCCTCCCAGACCTTGTACCAATCGCGGTGCTGGTTCGGAACCCCGTGCGAGACGAACACGTCCGGGGCCGCCACGTCCGCGGGCTCGCCCTCGGTGTAGTACAGCAGCAGGGCCATGGCCACGCAGGTGTTCGGGGCGTTCACGTAGCGCGCGCGCAGCATGCCGTACTGCGCGTGAATCCTGTCCGCTTGCCAAGAGTTATCCGCCATCGGCTTGCCGTCCGAACTGGGGTAGAAGACCTCCTTGGGAGCCGGTGCCGGTTCGGGAAAGGGCGGCGGGGCCAGAGGTCGCGGCTGGGGACGGACTTGCGCGGCCGGGGGTGGGGCTTGAAACGCTTTCTTGTTCGCCATGGGCCACAAGCAGACGCGCCGGGACTGCTGGGAGTAGTCTAGCGCAGTCACTTCGCAGGGAGGGCGGAGACTCCACACGGCTTGAGGGCGAGTTGGAATGGTGACGAGACCATCGGGGGGTTTCGGAGAACCTCCTCAGCGGGACTCCTCAAGCCTGTTCGATATGGATTCGGAACCGGAAGCGCGGTTCTCGGCCGAAGGATGCGGGCCATCCAATTTCGTCCTATCCAACTCGGATGGAGAGACTTTGGCGGGGAAGGACACGAGGGTTTCCGGGACGGTGCTACTTGAGACTTGCCAATTTAGTCTTGAGGTCACGCACCTGTTGCTCGGATGCGATGCGCTTATCGCGTTCCTCCAAGCGTCCGGCGTGTTCTTCTGGTGGTCCAGCAGGTATTCGTGAGCCTCTGGATCCCACCGGCGCAAGCGGTCGTCCTCAAACCGCAATTCCAATCCCAGCGACTCGCACGGCACCGCTAGCGAACCGTCTGAACCCTCGCTCCACTTCAGGCGCTCGTAGACCCCAGACAACACGACCTCTGGCCAGTTGAGAATGATAAGGATTTCCAGTTCATGATCCCGGGCGCGGAAGCTGTCAGACTCCTCGATCAGCCTCGATCGGATCGTTTCTTCGGGGCGGATCGGACTGCTTGCGCGGGTTGGGAGCCCCGAGATCGGGATCGTGCGCCAGTGCGCCCTCGCCGAACGCTACGCCTTGCCAATGCAAATCGTGATCCCAGCTAGCTGTCCGCCGCGAAAGAGTCCCTTCGACAAAGACTCGCGCAACCGGCACGGTAGTCCGCCACTGCGCTCCTCGCTGGGTCCGCATCCTTCCGCTGTGGGGCCGAAATCATTATCACGGGCGCTGGCCGGCTACGACTCTCCGGCGAGCGTCCAGCTCACCCCAAAGGCCTTGTTTCACTTGGTCTTTTCGCGAAGCGACCGTCGCGATCGACCGTAGGCGTCATGTCGTCTGAGTCTGTGGCTCGCACTGAGGTAGCGGGCGGGCGGATACATGCAGGCCCCCGCGTTTGGCAGTAGGACTGCCCGAGGCCCCGGCCGTATGGCGTCGTCAGATGACGCGGGCACGATCAGTTCGGAAGCAGGCTGACCGAGTCTAACCAAGTCGACGACCAACATCGAATCGACCAGTTTCTGCTCGCTCCGGCCCAAGACGTTGCGAGGCGTCACTCCGCACCGTGGGTGCGGGCACTTGCTCTCGTTGAAGAACGCCACAAGCGATCGGGTATGCACATTCGCGGAATGGCACGTGACCTCCGCTGGCATCGACCGCCTGCGATAGGGGTGGGTTAGGGAAACCGTGTCGACAATAGGCGGACGAGCGAATTCCATTGTCGCGGAACTCCCGTCCGATACTCGATATGTACTGCGGGAGCTCGCCCTGCATCTCCTGAGCGAGTCGTTCCCCGCCCATGGACAGTCGGTCTCTATCAGACCAACCTCCGCAGGGTCGCAGCGACCCGGGTGCATTCCGCCATCCAGGAATCGATGTTCGTCGAGTTCAACCCGTCTCCGCGCGTACCTAAATCCCCGTCTCCCGCGGCCCACTCCATGACGGGGCCGGATGCGGCTCGGCCTCCAGCAGCGCGAACGCGCGCCGTTGCAGCGGCGTCAGCTCGCTCAGCGCCGGCACCGCGTAGCCGGGCAGCTGCGCGTACTCCAGTTCCACCGCCGTCAGCGCACCCAAGTTCCCCAGCAGTTCCCGGAGACCATAGACCGGCAGCACCTCGTCCGGCGTTCGCCGCGTTGGCTCTGTTCCCGACGCCCCGCGTTCCGTTGGCCTGACCGAGCCCTCCGCCTGGACTGCTTCGTCCTCCGCCGCGACCAGCAGCTGCGCCCACCGTCGCCGCAAGTGCCACTCCAAGTAGTCCGCCAGCATGCACAGGAACGTATGTCCCCGCAGCCGCTTGTCTGTCCACGGGAACTTCGAACGCGCCTCCGACGCAGTCGTCTGCAGCGACTGGAGCGACTCCTGGTTCCGTGCCAGTTTCTTGTAGATCGCGATCACCCCCTCGTCCCCGAGTTCTTCTCGCGACAGGCTCGTGCGGATTCCGCACAGACCGTCCAGCCGCCCTTCGGCGGCGATCGACTCCAAGTTGCGCTCCGCACGGAACGCCCCCGTCCGCTGGTCAAAGGTCCACCGGAAGCGCTCGTCCTCCTGGCACGGTCGCAGCTCGCCGAGACGGCGATTGAACTCGTCCCGGTCAAACTCCCCCGCAACGTACGCGGCGGCCAGTCCCTGGACCGCATTCTCGGTCGCCTCCAGCAGCTCTTCGCGCTGCCGGCGGCACCCGGCGGCCTTCGGCGGGCTATAGCGGACGAGCATGCGTTCGCCGGGCATGTCCGGCGCGGTCACGCTGGCGAATCCGCCGGTCTGGAGCAGGTCCGACGGGATCAATTGGCGGTCGGCCAGCTTGCGGATGGTCTCGGAGTGCATCGGTATGATCCAGTCGCAGCCAACTGACGTCAGATCCTCCCCGATGCCGGCCCGGACGAGCACGTCGTGATCACCCACCAAGGCCAGCCGCTGCAAGCCGAAGCGCTCGCGCAGACGAGCCATCTGGCTGGAGAGCGTGTCGGGGTCAGCGAGACTTTGCACGGAGATGGGACAGCCATCAGAGGTGCATAGCAGGCCTTGGACGATCTGGGGGCGATTCGGGCGGCAGTCGCGCTCGGCCAACGCGTAGCCGGACCCCTCGACGTGGCTGGAGGAGATGGCGTATAGGGCGAGTTGGCCCGCCTTTAGGTGTCGTCGGGCCAGATTGCGCTCGATCTGCGGCTGGCGATCGGCGAGCCAGTCAAGCGTCCCATGCAGGTCGTCAGCGGAGGTGTCGCGCAGGTCGAGGAGGGCTGCGAGGGTGGTTTGCCCGGCGGAACCGAGTTCGCGTTCGACGCGCGAAAGGGAGGCAGGCTCGAGCAGCCGGCAGACGATCATGGCGAGGGCCCGGGAGCGAGCGGGGCATCGCTTGTGGTAGAGCAAGCGTGCAAGGTCGAGTCGGCGGGCGAGAGCGAGGACAGTGCTAGCCGCGCCGTGCTGGCGGGAGGCGCGAACGCGGACCGGCGCGGTCTCGGGATCGGCAGCAGGCAGTTCGTTGCGGAGGGCCCGGCGCAGCAGATCAATGACGGGTTGGGGGAGCGCGGAGAGGTTGGCGAGGGTGCGTTTCTTGACTCGGCCGTCCTCCCAGTAGGACTCGCGTAGTAGATGACAGGGCTTGGGGCGAGCGAAGGAGGACGTGATGTGCATTGAGTGACTATGATATCACAGGCAGAAAAAGAACCAATAAGGATATAGATAAATGGATTGAACGTGAGTATTCGTAGCAGAGCAGCGCGTTCTGAATAACTAGGAAAGTAGGATTATCGTTCCACCGGGCATGGCATACTGCAGGAATAGTCCGAGGATCCGCCTTCGGATCAGACAGGAAAGCAACACCTCGTCCCAGCGAGAGGCCGGCGCCGAGGGCAACCGGTCTGCCGATACGGAGATCGGGCCGGTGCGCAAGGCCGTCTAGGCCGTGACCGGATCCGCGTCCGGACACGGAGACGCAACGGATGTCGGCATGGAGGCGTCGGCGGCACGGGCCGCGCGTCTCCGCCGCTCGGCCGCGATATCGTGATCGATCTGCCACCGCAGCCAGCCCTCGGCCGTGTCCCACCCCGCGTCCTCCAAGCGGAGCGCGAGGTCAAGCGTGATGGGCTCCCGACACTCGAGCACGGCTGCCAGGTCCGCGGCCGCGACTCCGAGTTGCGCGGCGGCCTCCGGGATGCCGAGCGACTTGCGCTCCCGCATCAGGTCGAGGGAGCGGCCGGGATGCCGCGGGTTGCGACCCAGCCACTGGGCGCGCGCCTCGAGCACGTCGGGCGGCACGGCGCCGTCGATGCTGTACAGCTCTGGCGGCGGCTCGGGCTCGTAGCCGCGGTCGGTGCGCTCGACGGTGCCCCCCGGGGTCTGCGTCGCCGTGGACTCCGAAGTCTCCGGGTGAGCGTGGGTATGCATGATTGTGTCCGTTCGGGCTCTTGTGGTAGTCGACCACCTCTACAGCATAGGCGTCGCCGTCCTCGAAGCCAAAGACGAAGCGGCGGCGGCCCGAGAGTTCGACAGCATGAACACCCTTGCGATTCTATGCTGGCAATTGTGGGACTTTGTGCTTATGCGTTGCCTGAACCGGACACCTCATTTACCCTTGACTTCTTTCCCGCAGTCGATAGAGACCTCGCAGCAGCAGCACGAAGGCCCGATCAAGATACGGTGTGTCGGCGAGGTACCGATTCTCTTCCTCGGTCAAGCCGTTATTCAGGTCGGCTACCCCGTAGGCCTCGAATCGGCGCCGACCCTCCCACGCTGGCCCTGGTCGGGTCAATGGAGCGACGAGACCGAGCGTCGCAGCTATGTCATGTGTGCAGCCACCGAAACTTCCAACGAGGAAGAGCGCCTGGCGCGCCGAGAGAGTCTTCTCCAACGAGAAGTGAGCCCGGAGGAGGCTCCGGAGGGGCTGCGCGGATCATCGGAGGGTGATCTTGCAACTCGATCTGGCGACGCACACGACCTTGGCGGAGGTGCGGCAGTTTCTGGAGGCGCTGGCGCCGTCGCGGTCGGAGGCGGACGTGGGGTGGACATGGGGCGGTTCCGTACTGGAAACTGCGCAAGCGAGCGGAGCGGGGTTTGCTGCGGATCGGCCTGCATCGCACCACGGGGCTGTTGCGGGCGCAAGTGACACGGCTGATCGCGGCGTCCAAGTGTTTTCCAACGAGGACAACGAGGAATGGGCCTAGTGTGGGGAAATTCGCGCGCTGTATTCGATGAGCGGGGAGTTGTATCACGGTTTAAGTGGAGTGCGAGGCACAGGTGGACGGGGACTGGATGCCGGGATCCGGAATCCCTCCACGCCTCAAGCGGTGCGCCTTCCCGCGACCCTGCACGGGCCGCGGCGAGAGAAGGGTACTCCGTCGCCGCCTCTATCGAGTGCTCCATGCAGTCGCTGTCGCGCTTGAGCGTCGCGCACCCGGTTCAGCGCGTCGCTCTAAGGGGCCATTGCGCTAGATCCAGATGGAAGGGCTCCCCAGCTAGGGAATCCGTCTGTCGTGCTGAATGTCGTTGTGGTTTAGTGGTAGGGGGCTTACTGAGTTTTCCGAAAGTCTTTTTCAGGGCTCAGCAATTCAAGTTAACGTTTGAAGCGTCCGAGGAGGCTTCGGAATCGAGAAACCCAGAAGGGTGCGGGCCGCAACCGGCCGCGAGCGTTTGGCTGATCGACCAGATCGCGAAAATGACTTTCGGAAAACTCTGTAGGAGCCTGTTGCAAAAGTGGCAACAGCGGTTTCGATGGTCTCCTCTGGATGTCGATACGGCCCCAACATGGGCAGTCGCGCCCTCCGAAGGCCAGATTATCGCTATTTTGGGGGCTTTCGACTGCCGATTCCGTGGACCTCGCGAGCCGACGGACTTTTTCAACAGGCTCCTAACAGTTCCGCGTTTCTGTCGGGCAGCTCGAGGAGCGCAATCGACTGCGATTCGTTGATTGCTGGGGGCGCGGAAGCTTCACGGGGCGCAAGGTCAGGAGAGACGCTGCCCAGTCGGTCGCGTAGCAGTTTCGACAGAAACTCCACTTCCTGCACTTTCAAGCCAATTGATGACGGGAAGCACCTCTCTTTGAAGTAGGCGAAATCGGGCTGCGGTGTGGCTTGGGGCGGTTCGTCACTTGCATTCGCATGCCCTACCTGCCTAGCCACAAACTCTCGGCGGGTTGCGGGACTCACCATAGGATCCAGCTTCGATAAGTCCATGCCGACGAGCATCGGCATATCCTCGAGCGAGCGAGTACCTGAATTCAGCCTGTGGTCCATACAAGACTCAGTTGGGGGGCACGTGCGGGTATCGCCAGATTCTGACAGCCTGAACGTTCAGCACTGAAGAGATCGTGCGTTACGTACTCAGCATATCGGATCAGACCCCGGGGCCGCAGTGTGCGACATGGAGCGACGGGCTGGGAGCGGCCGGCATGGTCCGACACGCGCGACTACCTCGTTCCAGTCCTTGAATCGGACTCTTCCGCAGAATCGATGGATCGGACTTTCACGGGCAGGCGCAATGCGCCCGAGGGCGCATCCCGCCAGCATTCCCTCGATTCCATCGGTCGCGCGCCGATGACTCGGATCCCGTGTCGGAGGCCGCGACGAGCACACCGCCGGAGTGCGGGACAGCCGACGCGAGTGCGGAGTCGTCTGTGATGATTGGTGGTCAGGGGCTGACCGAGGTCGTTCTCTGGAGGGACAGCACGGGTTCCACGGTCGGTTCCCGTCACCCTCGTGGCCGCCTAGAAACCGCTCCTCACAGGAGGTGCGCGTGCTGGAAGACAAGTGCAGCAACGAAGTCGCGATGGCACCGGAAGCGTATCGTACTACGACACGAACCGCGAGTCAGCGCAGAGACGCTGATCCGCACTCTGCTAGCAATCAAGGGCAGCGAGCCGCTCAGAAACGATTACAGCGCACCTATGGCGGTATCAATCGCCTGCCGTGTGTTGCGGTGCTGGATAGGTTCCAGTCTGATCGCTGCGACCCGCGGCGATGCCTATCCGGATGGCGTCATGGTGCCGCGCTGGAAACCGGATCAGTGCCCGCTTGAGCGCCTCGTCCGCGATTTCGCTGGATTCCTGCCGCTGGATTCGGCCAATGGTATAGCCTTCGTATCCAGCGCAGTAGCGCAGTTTCGTATCATCATCCGGCAGAGTGCCATCCATCAGAAACGCAGGCATGAAGGACTGCCGCCACTCGTCTAGTGCTAGCAAATGGTCGTCAGACAGACCGGCAAGTTGCATAGCAACCAGATCGGCAACCGGATGAGCAGCGGGCGGATTTGATCGCTGTGCGGTGAACTGATCCTTTTCGACCGCACGCAGAATGCGTGAGACGTCCGCTTGTAGTTTCGTGTCTCGAGCCTCTGAGCGGGCGTCGACTCGTCCAATCCGGTCGTCGACTCGTCCAATCCGGTCGTCGATGCTTCCGATCCGCATGTAAATCGGTGCGGTGATCAGCGCTCCGACAGCCAAGACAATTTTGAAGGCCATCCATACCTTCGGCAACCAGTCAGTCATGCTCTCTCCTCTCTCAGTGTCGCTGGTGCTCGGTCAGCACGGCAATGAACGGCGGCAACACAATGATTCGACGCTAACACACTCGCGGTGTCAACAGGCATTATTCAGTAGTGCGTAGAAGGCTGCCAGTAGTGTCTTCATGGTGCCATCGCAGGCAGATCGTCTAAGAGCGTCAGAGTGCGGATCCGCACTGAGAGGCTGATCCGGGGGCGGAGCCGTCCACGAGCGTCTCTACGCCCCTACGGCGGATCGGTTGCCGCCGCGCTGGAATGAGACAAACACGGGGAACACAAGGATCCGTGCGCGGCAGTCTTGTCCAACGAAGAAACGAGCACCCGTGTTGGCAGTACATGGGTAATTTCTACGAATGCCTAACCAGTCCAAGGGCATCCGGCCCCCCTACGCAGAGGACTGGAGGTGCTCGACTTGGTGGCCGGTGCCGCGCCGGCGGGCTTGCTGCGGCGGGGCGGTCGCGCACTAGGTCGCTGCACGGATCCAAATCGGCTCTGTCGCTGAGCAATCCCTACGCACAGCGGACCGCGAGGCATCGTTCACTGTGCGAATGACGATGTAACTCGGATGAAGGCGCGGCCAAGGCCTCTGCTGACGATGGAGCGGCCGCGGTGACCCCAAGACGCAACGTAGAGCCGCGGCCTGCGCGTGCCTACGGAGTTCATCGAGCAACGGATTGACACGCGCCCGGGGCGAGCGAGCACGGAGAGGGTACATCGCGGGCCTGCCCCCAGATGGGCTAGCTGAACAAACGGGGTCGCTGCCATCGATGGCGGTGGTAGAACGCTAACGGACCCTGTTCGCGTATTCTGGCGAACGTGAGCAGTGTTCGCGATTGATCGGAGCGGTGTTCACGTTCGCCGGAATACGCAGCAATACCCCTGGTGACGCTCGTTCAACCTCGCGCCTGCGCTGCTTCGGCGAGGGTGACTCGAGCGGGGCGCGGATCCCGGCGCCTCCCCTCGCACAGCCGCGGTCGACCGACCCTGCTCTTCAGTCACGCGTTCGGATTCAGGGTCGGCCGCTTGGCTGCGACCGGCGTACGCGGGCCGCCAGCTAATCGTGGCCGGATCAACCGCTACCTTCCGCAAGGGCTTGGCTGGGGTATGACATGGCACATGCGGGTGCGTGGCCATCTCGCCATTCGTCGCGCGCCATGCCGCTCACGGACTCCCGGCGCACTTCAGTGCGCTATTCCGCTACTGCGGCTAGGGCTCGAACCGCTTGCTGGCACAACGGTGGCAATCACGGACGCACTGACAAGCTCTCGACCCGTGACCTTGGATGCCCGTGCGAACGGAATCATCTGCGATTCCATCCCCTGCTCGTGGCGGCCACGCCGCGAGCGTGCTGACACGCGTTGCGGAGCTAACGGTCGGCACTGGCCAGACAGGGCTCCGCGCGAGACATCGACCGCTGGATCCCATGGAACTAGGTCGACACCAGCAGCGGTGTACTCGATCCTGCACGGGCGAGACATGCTACGTTGCCGTGCGGACGGAACTGAACGGCCGCCGATTGGCCTTGGCAGTGGAACTCGCGACGCACTTGATGCCGGTTCCGCGAGCCCTCGGAAGGCGCAGGGAACAGCACTGCCGGGTGGAAACGCGTCCAGAACCGCGCGGAACGGCGTCGCGCAAGCCCTGCGAGCACTGTTTCGGATCCGAAGCCGTCAGCCGCTCGTCACCACGCCGCTTGGTCGCTACGACAGCTCCGTACCCGGGCGGGCAGTTTTGACTAGGCTCTCTGTCGGTAGCCGAGAGACATTCCCCGTTGGAGACGCACCTAGGCCCTAGCCATCGCTTGAAGCCGTTCGGAGTGCGTGGCGGCTTCAAGCTCTACAATACTCGCCTTGCGCAGAAGAGACTGCCGACACCGCTGCCAGAGATGGCTGAGCAAGGCAACGTTCGATAGGATCGGAATCCATGGAATGGATCCCAAGGCCATGTGCTTGGAGACCTCTAGCAAGGCCCGCTCGCGTAAGTCTGCAATCCGCTTCCGGTGCTCATCGTCTCCGAGTTGGTCCAAGGCATCCCGCCACTGGCGATCGAAGTTCTCGATCATTCCCGTTCGCTGCAGCCCGCTACTCGTGGCGAACAAGAGTAAGAACCGCGTGAAGACCATCTTGTGCGCGAAGCGCATCATGCTGGTGATGCTGCGCCGGAGCATCACGTAGGCTGGCGCGTGGACGGGAACGCCGTGCTCGTGCGCATAGTCGAACAGTTCGTCGCGGAGGACCAAGAGTCGAAACCGCAACGCGTCAATCCGATACCAGCGCCACAGCAAGAGCACCACGGCGAGCAGGCCAGCAAAGAACGCGGTCAACAGCACGTTCGCTACTCCGTCTGCAAGTGTCATCGATCCTCCGGGGGCGGTTCTCCCGTTGCAGTCCGTTGGCTGACCTCGCGCACCGGATCCAACTCGCATCCCAAGTATACAAGCTTGATCGGCCCGTCGCATCACGTCATGCACATTACCGGCAACCTTGCCGCGCCACCCCCGCCAGGGTTACATAACGCTACGTAGCGAAGGCTGCATCACGGCCCGGCCGGGGACTGCGTTCATCGCCGGGCCGTGCCCGGCGCCTGCTTCGGTTCGCAGGCGGTGGGTACTTGTCGCTGTCCTCCTTCAGATCCTTGCGCATGGGAATGACGAACTCGCTCACTTTCGCAGAACTTGCGGGCAGCGAAGCGAGAGGCTGCGTTACCAACCAGCGATCCTGCGGCACCGCACGGCAAGGCTCCCTGAAGCGTTCCCGCAGATGCACAGCCAAGGACGCCTACTACCCCACTAACGAAGAAACTGGTATTGGGTGCCAAGGCGTCGCATGCGTCGTACCGACTTTGGCACCCGTCAATCCCGGTAACCCATTCCGAAGCACAGTCAATGCACTTCTCAGCAGCGGTAGCTGGCTCCGGCACGGTGGCGAGAAACGCAATCGTAGCAAGCACGCAAAGCATGCGAACGAACCAGTCAATCACGCTGCGCCCTCCCGTGGGTTCTCCGGTACGACCTGCGTGCCACGAGAAGCGTGGCCGGGATACCCACCGCGAACATCAGGACCAAGACGACTGACAGGGCGATCAGGAGACGGAGACCCAAGGCGGTCTGCCCCCGTGTCACGTGTACCGCGAACTGGCCGATCGCATAGAACAAGCCGAGGGCAGCGGGAATCGAAACGGCCCTTACATACTCGCCCCGGGACCGAGCCTTCCACCACCCGGGCAATTCGCTCCAGTTCCCATTCCACCACCGTTGGAACTGCAGCCACCGGGATTGGGGCGCGCTAATTGGGTGCATTGGATCCTCCGTGGTCGGCGAGTTCTGGGAACTGTTCTTGAAGTGTTTTCCACGCCCCTAGTTGGATTTCCCGCAGCCACGCCTGCAGCCCCTCGAAAGTGCTTCTGGATCCTCCGATTCAGGGAAGTGGACGCTCGCAATCCAATCAGAATTGCCCATGGCACGCAACGGGCGGCTACAACTCCCCGACTAACTCTCCGTACGAGAAAGAGTATATCGCGCTCCATCAGATCTTGTCAAACGCTTTCCGGAGACTGTCGGAGCAAGATTTAAATGTCCGCTTTTCTGCAATTTCTAAATGTCCGGTTCTGGCGCGGCCTCCGGGCCGTCCCTACAGCTGCGGTCACTCCTTCCAGCGGCGCCGCTTCAGGCCCGAGGAAAACCTCGCGGGGGCGGAGGGCAGAGCCACCCCCACATTCCTTGCTGCAGTAGCGGCCTTCGAACTGGCTGCGGACGTATCTGACGATGTTCTACGAGACAAAGAGGTATTCAACAGCAGGCCTCGGCCGCGCAACGCGTACCCGGCCCCGCCAGGCGCAGCCACGTGATCGCCGTAGCGGTGCCCACCGGCTGCTTGCAGCCGGTGGGCTTGGCCCGGGACTTGGTGGCACTGGGTCCGGCATGTTGCTCAGCTGCTTTGAAATGCATCCCACCCGGTACCCGAGGAACTCCAACCGCTCAACGGTTCCGCCGGCACTCACAAGCAGCCAGGTCCGGTGTGGCTTGACTGGCATCTGCGGGCATCCCGCCACCCGCTCGACTGCCGCCGACTTGGATTCCTCCGGACCCCGCCCTCAGCTCGCAACACCCTCCGCGTGTCGTGTGTCACATTTCTCAGTCCAGACGCTGCGGTTTGGAATCGGAGCGCAGCGTGACGAACCGGTAGGAGGCACGATCCAGTCCAGTATGGTCAGGGTGTTGGATCCGGCGAATCGCTAGCGGGCCACAGACGGTACACATGGTCGCGGTAACCAAACGAGATCGACTGGAGCGTGTCTTGATCTTCTAAGCCCTCCTCGCGTAGACAGGCGGAAATACGCGATAGTGTCGTTCGATCGAACAAAGGAAAATGATCGCTTGAGAGAACAATGTGGAGATACCCCGGTCCGAGGTCGGAAATCAACGGACGATGAGAATCCTTTCCCAGCTTCTTCTTGATCGCCCGGACAGGGCAAGTTGCTCGGCCCAGTAGGCTTCGACCCGTGCGTTGGTCTCTCTTGCCATCGAGTACTCCTAGATCCGTGTTCGGCACTCGGTGCGCTCGAGTCCGAACAGTTGGCCGCCGAGCCATGCATTGTAGAGCAGATCTTGGTGGTCGGTCCGCCACATCCAATGCGATGGTTCAAGATCATGCTTGCATCGACGAGAACTGGCTGTCAGGCCCTGCGTGCAGATGAGTACCCTGCCCTTCCATCGGCACTCGTCCCGGCCTTGCGAATACATGGCCAATTGCGTTGCTCTGCAAGCTGTGTAGCACTATGTCGGACATTGGAATCTTCAAGGTCTGTAGCGTACCACTTGCTGCGTTAGTTCTCGGGCTCCCATGCAAATTCTCGCTCATTCCACGACAAGACGAATCGGTTCAGTACGCTACGCCAGGTCACGGTATAGTTTTGTAGGTTTGGCCATGCATTCACGCAATCAGTTCGATCAGATGAACTCAGAGCTAGCATCGCAACGACTTCTCGTTGCATCGAACTGCCTCTAAATTGAGTGTCTAGGCTGCGATAACCGCGCAACAGTCCGCAAAGCACCGTTGCTGTCCACGCAATGGCGGGCGACAGGTTCGGAAGGTCGTTGAACCATTCCTTGAACGCCGTCGGATCTGGTCGTGTCAGGAGCAACTGGATGGCTATGCCGACTGGCATCCTGCGCCACTCGCCTAGAGATATCGACGCGTCTCCACGCAGGATGCCAATCGTCGAATCCTTCCACGCATCGACCGCGGATAACGATTCCTTGGCCGCAAGTCGTGTTGCCTGTGCGGCGATTTGCTGGGTCAACTCACCTGGCGTTGCTGCGGTTGCTGATGTTGGGGCGCGCAATACCATGCTGGCTGCCAGCCACAAGCAACTCTGAGTGTCCCGATGCTGAACATTCGCGGAAGGCATCCAAGGGGGCTGTCGAAGCCAGGGTGCTTCGACGCCAGCCAACGCTCTCGCAAGCCGGTCGGATTCGCGCGACAAACTCGATACAAGGACGTCCATCCAAGGGGGAGTGCGCGGGATGCCCCATATAGCCATGCTCAGAGCCCCTTGAACTGCGTCGACATCATCGGGGATGACGAACCTAGGTGCGAACGCTGGGATAGGGAGTTCCAGCCAGGGCTCAGTGTCGGGGGAGATGGCGAGGCTTAGTGTCGACAGGTCAAGGTTGGACACGATCTTCGACAGACCGCGAAGACGAGCAAGCTGCTCGTCTGTCTGTACGTCGAGTGCGGAGATTGCGAACGCCGGGAGCGTGCCAGGCCAGTACATGGCGGCATCCTGCCTTCGGATTCCGCTAATTGGGGACTCCACCCACCGCCCGTCTCTAAGCACATGTACGGTCATGTTCGGCAGTCTCGTTGCCTGAAGTCTGATGCGGATGAAGATGGGATGATTGGACGAATGGTCGCTAACTTCATTCGCGTAGGCACCAATCCCGATCAACACTCCTGTTCGTGTTGGTAGTGGGCGCATCCAGCCAGACTCCAAGGCAGTGAAGAGGCGGCGGTGGTCGGTAGCGAAGCCCAGCACGAGACCGCTACCGATGGCATGCCCCGCATCGGTGAATGGCATCACAAGCTGGTCACTCGCGCCCGTCATGATCGCTCCAGGACATCGGGTGGGGGTAGTGCGCCTTCGGCCGCAGCCGAAAGCGTACCCGGGCATGCACGAGCAACAAGGAGTCTCGTGCGCACGGGAGCATCATGTACATGATGACTGTCTGCGACGGTACGGGCCCGACGCAAGCTCCTACATCCATGGATCCGCTATGAACTGTGACCGATTAGCGATCAACCCCAAGGAGCATTGACCTCGATTGGAGCTGTCACAGGGTGGTTTGTGCCGATCCTGGGATTCCATTTGTAAGCCAAATAGGCTTCAACTCCATCGCACGAATCAGGATGTACCTGACTCCAAGAGACATACAGACCGCCCTTTGCGAACCGCTGGAAATTGGGATCCCTACGGTGTGCTCCGAGACGTGCGGAAACGTTCCCTTGGCCCACGTACACCACTGCGGGATTTGCCCCTCCATGCCAGATGATGTACACCCCGTGGAGATCATGGAAGTGTTCATTATCCAAGTCTACATGGTTCAGCTTACACCAATCACCGCCCTGACATTTCATCCATTTCAGACGCATTGAAGACCTCCCGTTCGTTGAATGACTTGATCTTTCTTCGACTGTGTATTCGTTGATACTCCGTCGCATGGGTGATCAATGGCTTTGGAGTCGCATAGCATGACATGATGCGATGGGTCGCCCGGCATCACTCCTTGAGACTGCATCCGACAGGGCCGGCAGGGGGGGGATCCATCCTTGAAAGCACCTGTGCGATCCTGAATGCTGAGGCTCGGTCGGCGCAACGCATCGACACGCCTCGAACTGGTCGGACGAAGCTATGCATGTGGTACGGCGAGACGGGCTTGCCGGTTCGGACTCGCGTCGCAGAGCTGCTGGCAGCCAGCAGCGCACCTGCACGCCGAATCGGGCGGTCGACCACCCGCGCCTTCCAGTCAGTCCTACCGACCACATAGCGTATTGTAGCACGGCGACGGTGCGCCGTTGTGGGGAACCTTGGGTCTCCGCCAGTATTCTGATCCTTCCGGGGAATAATCCGTCTTCGGTGATATCTCGAAGCCCCAGCCGCCCCCGATGGTCTCCGGGTCGCCATTGCGCGTGCGGAGGTCTCGCTGCCCGCCGCATCGCGCAAGCGCCGGTGCCTGCCCCCTCCCGCGAATCATCGCGCCATCCGCGCAGTAGACGATTCCGATCTCGCCCCAGCCGCGCAAAGACCTTCTCGGCAGCGGAGAAATCGGGATCCTGGCAGTGCTCGGTGCGCGACCACCTCGCCGCCGTAGCGAGCCCACCAGCGCGGCGCATCTCATGCTCTGCGCAAGTGACCGAAGGTCCGCTTGGACTCGCCGGGCACTCGCGAAAATCACCCTTGGCTCGCTACACGGATGCTCCTGTATGCGTCGCATAGATCCGGCCGGCAACCTCAATCTTCGTAGTGGCTCGCGCACTCGCTAGTCACTCACAATCAGGTCCTGCAACCGAAACCGGTCGCCAATAAGCTCACGTATCTCGATGCCCTGCCATGGGACAGTCCGGGATTGGGGGTGGTGGGCCCTAGTCCGCTGCTTATCAAGCCGCTCACTTACTCCTTCCGCCAACAAAGCATAACCAACTCTTGGTCGGTCAATAGTGTGTCCGCAATGCAACTCGCAAACCTGCATGATGTACTCCAGAACCGGACGTGACCACTTGAGTTGCTTATATCCACGAGTATCACGTCCCGTCTTCTTTTTCAATTCAATAAGAATCGCGTGCCAGTTCGAATCAACGGTTCCAAACAGGATGTAGTCGCAACTCAAATTCCATGGGCCATTTTTCGCAAGAAGTCCAATTCGACATGCTCCAGACTTCAGGCGCAGTGCGACCATCTCGGTCGACCCATCGACTACTGTGACCGCCATGTCTGCCGGGATTTCGCGGAGAACCAGTTGATTCTTGCCGCGATCAACGGGGGATGTTACGACACCCTCAACGAGGATGTCTTTCAGTATCTTGCTAAAATTCACTTTTCGTTCCCACCCTTCCGGCCAGCTTGTTGGAGGCACGATTGATCTGGTCGATGACCCGATCAAATGTAGGCACGTCGATCCCGTAAGAATCGATTTTACATCGAGACACCTCACCGCCATCTGCAACATAGGCTCGAATCAACTCAGGATCAAGAGCGTCATCACTGGAATATCCAAGCTCTTTCTGGACGACCTCTTTGTCCTCAAAATCGCCGCTAAGCATGATCAGATTATTGATCTCCTTCAAGATATAATCACTATGGGTCGTGATCAACACTCGTATTCCTGCTCGAACAAAGCATGCAAGAACTCGCGCCAATAGTACTTGGTTTTCCGTGTCAAGATGGCTTTCCGGTTCATCGATGAGCAACATTTGATTGGGCCTCGCTCGATGCTTTAGCAAGAAGTAAAGGTCGGCAAGTCCTCTCGCAGACGACGAGGCGCGATGTAGTGGAATATCAAATGCACGGTCTCGCGACTGCGATTCGGGAACCTGTCTCGATAGAAAGCGAATTTCATCGTCTGATGCAGTGTAGGTGCCATCCATCATTTCTTCAATCTTCTTGAACAATCTTTCCTGAAATAGATCGCCTTTCTGCCTCCTGAATTGCGCGATGCTACGCGTAAAATGAATGTTGTCCTTGATCGGCAATGCATAATGACTTGATATGTGGTCCGATACTAAATGCAAGATGTCCTCACTCGAGAATTCTTTGCGGCGCAGGTCTTGTAGCAATTGGACCAATTGATTCTTCGCAAAGTCCAGTTCCTTATAGAATAGCGAGATTCCAAATCGTTCCGCCGAAATAATCGAGATGTCGGCGAGCAACTCCGGCACCAAGAACCGAATGTACTGATCGGTCAAATGGCTCCTAGGGTACTTCTTCCATAGCAATTCTTCCGAAGCAATTATCAGATGTTTTCCATCATACTGAAGTAAATTGTCTCTCTCAATCGATGGGTCCATGTCTGGTGCGTGGTCGCACAATCGAACCGCCACTGAAGATGTTTCGAAATCCGATTTGGGAGAACTGAATACATCAGGCAACAGAGCTTCGGAGAAGAATTTTGAATATTGTGAGATCAATTCGCGTCTATGAGTTGCAATCGTACCTTGGTCAATTGGGCACTTAGTCTGGCCCTTGGTTCGATAATCCCTAGCAAATGCATCGATCCAGCGAGAATACTCAGGCTGCTTGTCCATGTGTCTTCGAGCGTTACCTTGAAAGTGCTTCAAGAACCCGTACACTGTGTAGACGAGGTATGTCTTCCCCGTGTTGTTCCTACCCGCAATGACGGTGAGGTTGCCGAGTTCGAGTTCGGCGTCCTCTACCGGGCCGACATGTTCGAATTGAAACTTCAGCGGAGGTGCTGGTACTCGGGGGCCGCTGTTCATGGAGACAACTCAATGTGCTGGAAGTGCCAACATTCCTCGGCTTTCCGCCAGAGGCTGTTTCGCAGCTCGGGATTCGTCGAAGCGGCGGGGGCGACCGGCATGCCTTGCGCCCAGTGCGTATCGGTGCAAGCACGTTCACCGCAGTTCGCTACCGGCGGGCGCGTGCTGAGCTTGCAGTTCCGTCCAAGCCCTGAAGACACTTCCGGACGAGCTGATGACAGCCCCCCGACCGAGGCGAGCCGTCGGGGCCGGGCATAGCTGCGCAACAGCGAAATCCCCATGGTCCCGACGAAGGTGGGCTCGGATTCACAGCGGAGTCGGAACGAGCAGCCTTGTGCAAGTTGATCCAATCCCGCCGACACGCAACTCTCGCGCCCTCCGTTGAGGATAGCAGAAAACGAAGGCGACGGGCACTACCTTGAGCTACCTGCCGAGTTCAAGGAGGCACCAAGAGAGTACCGGCCGCCGACGCGGCATACGCCGGGCCCGTGGCCGCGGATGGAGGGGGTTCAGGACGGTTATTGCGGCGCATCCCACGGCATCATTGCGGATGTGTGGCCGCGGTCCCTGTGCGCCTATCCTTGGCCGCTAGTTCACAGCACTGGTTCACCCGAGCGGCTGAGGGTCTTTGCACGGCATCTCCTCGCGCGACTCAGGCCCTGGCTTGGGCTCCGCGCGTGGTTGTGACCGGGACGGCTCTAGAGTCTTCTTGCACGTCGCTCCCAGCCGTCGTTGCCCCGAGTCCAGCCAAGGCCAGACCGCCTTTGGGCGCTCGGGGTACCCCGACAGATCCGATACCGGCGTCACGTACCGATTCGCATGATCAGGAGTACATCGCGGATGCACGATCTCCGCCTGCGATCCTAACCACTTCGCGCCGCGCCCGCTCCCGCATCCGCAGGGCCAACGAGGGTCGAGCCGGATGAGGCAGGATCCGCTACAATGGCATACGGGCTAGGGGCAGGTGGCATACGAAATTGACTTTCTTGCAGTCGGCGATGGCAAACGGAGCGGCGACGCAATCGCCCTGCGCTACAGCGACGAGCACGCCTACAGAATCCACGTCATCGATGGCGGAGATCAAGCTGCGGGGGTGCAGATGGTCGAGCACATCCGTAGATACTACGAAAACCCGAGCTACATCGATGTCGTGACATGCACGCACGGAGACGGCGACCATAGTTCGGGGCTGCGCGAGGTCATCAAGGCCTTCAAGATCGGCAGCATTTGGATGAACCGGCCGTGGCTGTACGCCCGCTTGATCCTTGGTGCCTTCGAGGACAAGCGGATGACGGTAGCTAGCTTGGAACAACACCTTCGAGAGGAGTATCCGGTCCTAGCGGAGATCGAGGCACTCGCAGAGGAGCGAGGGATCCCCATCCACGAAGTGTTCCAAGGTGATGCAGTGGGTCCTGTCACGATCCTTGCCCCGTCGAAAGAACGCTACATCAAACGGATACCAGAGTTCTCGCGTACGCCCGAGCGGGCCGAGTCACACCCTTCTCATTCAAGCGTCTGGACGGACCCCTTAGCACAAGCAGCGCAATCAGTTCGAGACGCGGCGAAGTGGGTGGCCGAGACTTGGGGTGGCGAGACTCTTGGAGAGAACGTGGAGACCACGGCCTCGAACGAGAGCAGCGTCGTGCAACTGGCACAACTCGATGGAGAACGGATCTTGCTTACCGGGGATGCGGGCGTGATTGCGCTACACGAAGCCGCGGACTTCACCGAAGATTGGATATGCGACCTGCCCGGGGTCGACTTCATGCAAGTACCCCATCACGGTAGCCGCCGCAATGTGAGCCCCTCGTCCCTCAACCGCTGGCTGGGCCGGCGCCTCCCCTATGAAGGATCCAGAGGCACCGTAGCGTACGCGTCAGTAGCGAAGGCAACCAAGACTCATCCGCGGAAGAAAGTGGTCAACGCGTTCATCCGGCGGGGTGCCGAGTTTTATGCAACGAAGGGAACAACCCTTTGGCATCGCCGCGGAACGCCGCCGCGCCGAGGCTGGAAGACCGTTGCAGCTCTCGAATTCTCGGAGCGCGTGGAGGCATGAGCCTTGATCCCCCTCGCTCGGAGGGTTGAACCAAAGCTCTGTTGCCAGTGGGGCAGTATTCCTACGTCTCGATGGCTGCTGCGTAGCGACAGCAGCCTCGACGAGCCAGAGCGGCCGCCCGTGGCGCGCTTGCCAGTCCGCCGGCAGCCGCCGCAGGCTCAGCCCGAGCACGCGCGAGGCCAGACCCGGCCAGCGCCGCGGCGGCTCCAGCAGCAGGAAGCGGGCGTTGCCCGCGACGAGGTACAGCCGCGCCCGCCGCTGGCGCGGCGTCCAGCCGAATTCGAACTCTCGCAAAAGTTAGCAGCACATTACCGATATCACTGAACTTTGGAATTTCCCTGGGAGAAAGGGCGGTTTGCGCGGCTGGATCCGTAGCAGCCGGTCCCCAGCGTTCGCCAGCGGCGGTGGAGCGTGTGGTGGGCGTGTGTCGTGTACGACTTAAACGGGATGCCACTGTCACTGTGCGGGGGATCCAGCAAGGCATGTCCGGACGACGAAAGCTGAGGGTGCCTGGGTGAGGTGCCCGATTCCACTTGTTGGCGTAGACCACGGCCAGCGGCTAGCGCCGACCTCCAGCCCCGGGGCGGGCTGATCGTCGCGATCGGGCATTCCAAGGGTCAGGCAGGCGGGACGTTCGGGTGCTGTATTCCGCGATCTTTCGTCGTTCCTGTTTCACTCCGAACCGGAGGGAGTCGACCACGAGGAAGCATTGATCGGGAATCGTCCATGATCAGCATCGATGTCGACAGGGCCGCCTGGACAGCAACATAGGTGTCGCCGTTCCGCTTCGCATCCCTGTGTGCCAACAAACGTGCGTGAAAGATGGACCAGCTCTGTGTCAGGCACGATGTGGTCCAGATCGCACGAATCAATCTGAAGTACAACAAGCGCCCTGCCACGGCGATCTCCGGCCACTCAGGCTTCGATGAATGCCTTGCGCCCTGCCACTGGCCCGTTGTCCCTGCGGAGCCTATTGGAAGCGTCAGCCATCAGGTCGGATAGATCCGTCAAGCACTAGCTCGGATCATACGGTTACGGGGCAGATCGGCGGAGGGGATGACTTTTTTCTTCTGTGGTAGCGGACCCTACCGACGCTGCCGGTTTCGGATGGGGCGCCGCCGACAGATGCGCGGGACGGTCGCAAAGACGGGGTCACCAAGCGACCGGCAACACCATCGTCAGCTTGGGCGGAGCATGTCCAAGAGACTATCTTTCCCGTGAGCCTCGCGCACGACACGCACCAAGCGATCCCGACGGGTGCGGTTCCACGGCGCGTAGTAGCGTTCCGTGGTCTGGACGCTGGAGTGCCCGAGGAGGATCGAGACGTCCCCCATCGATACCCCGGCCAGCAGGAGTTCCACGGCGAAGGTGTCGCGCAGGCGGTGGCTGTGGAAATTCGCGACCTTCGCCGCGGTCGCGACGGATCGCAGCCGGTGGCGCCAGAGCTTCGCTGCGGTGACGGGCGCGCTATTGCCCGTCCAGAAGAAGTGCGGTCCGTCGACCGGCAGGCTGGCCAGCGCCGTCACGACCGGCGCGGGCAGATCCACTTGGACCAGTTCGCCGGACTTGCCGCGGCGCAGGGTGAGCAGGGTGCCATCGAGCCGGTCCCGCGCGAGGGTCGCCGCGTCTTGGATGGACAGCCCGGAATAGCGCATCAGCAGCACGAACGCGCAGTCCCGCGCGGAGATCGACTCGGCCGCTACCAGCAGCATCCGCATCTCCGTTGGCGGCGGCAAGCGGCGTGCGCTACCGCGATCGGCGCACGGCTTGGGATGCAGCCCGTCGAAGCCGCCTTGGTCGTACAGCCGCAGCCAGTCGCGCAGGGTTTGCGCGGCGATGCGCGTGCGGCGGCTGCCGGGGATCGCGTAGTCTTGCCGGGCATTGGCCCGGAGCGCTTCGGCGCGCTCGGGCGAGCCGGGCGGCAGGCGCAGCAATTCCGCAATCACGCCGTAGCGGAACAGGGCCACGGCGCGCGCGTGATCAGCATCGTGTGCGTTCATGGATTCTCCTCTGGATGGGGGGCGGCGGAGTGCCGCCTTCCCCCACCGTCGCCGATGCGGGCGGGGGGTCCAATCCGGTCTTGTGTTGCACCGCAGATTTTGCGGGGCGACCGCTTTTTCCCGTGACGCACGGAAGCCGAGCGGGGCCGGCAGGGTGCCCAGTTGCGCGGCGGCCACGGCGCGCAAGCGCACCAGCACGGCTTGCGTGCCGAGCGCCGCGCCGAAGGCGACCAAGGTCGGCGCCACGTGCGCGAACTGGGCCGGGTACAGCGAGCGCAGCAATGCCAGGCACAGTTCCACGAGCTGCACGCGGCGGAGCGTCCAGCGTACCGCCGCGCTTTCCCCGACTCCGTGCGGACGCACCAGATCCGCCGCCTTCTTCAGGGTGGGAGTCCGCTGCGCCATGCACGCGGTCGCTTCGACCTCCGCCAGCGTGCCCGGCAGGCGCGCCGCCAGGCAGTCCGGCAGCAGGCTGACCGTGCGTCCCGGTCGCGCCACGCGGCGCGCTTAAGATAGTCCTCGCCGGTGAGGTCTGTCGGCAGACAGATTTGCACAGCACCGGCCACGGCCCGGCGAGGGCAAGTCGCGCGGGCCACCTCTTTCTATGGGAACCGATCACCGCGGCCCGGCGCACCCCGCGGCGCACGGTCTCCCGTGACGCGCATCCCATGCGTCACGAGCCGACGGCGGAAGCCGTGCTCCGACCCCCACCGGACGCCGGCCATGGAGACCGCTGGCGGCACCGGATTAAATCGTGCGCCCTACCGATTCGCTACGGTGCAATCCGGATCAAAACCGCAAGATCTCAACGGATCAATGCGACATACAACACCAGTTTGCATGCAGACTCGCCGCTGACCGCTTTCCCTACCGGCAGGCGCGTGATGCGTATGCGTCCCCTTGGCGTCCCTGCATCTCCGCCGTGCTGGCACCCCTGCGCCACTGAAGCTTCTCTCCATTCTCGACCAACGGCCCCGACCGGAACGCGCCACCGTAGCTCTCCATGGATCCCGCCCGCCGGCGACCGCGGCAACGTCGCTTGCCGTCCCGTCTGGCCTTCGCGCCGCTGCCTGCATCGCACCAAGCGCCGCAGCCGCTTGGCCGCTTTCCCCGTGGGGGCTTGTCGAGGTCTCCTAGTCCAGCACGACCGACCAGCCGACACCGGAAATTAAGGTGCCGTACGCGCAATGCACAGCCAGCGCCGGTCCACCGGGGCAACCTCTTACACGCGCGCCGTGTCCGTAGCCTCGCAAGTTGCCGAAAGACTCCCATCTGGCGCAGCAGCTCCAAGTTGTTCCGGATCGTCCCTGGCTGTCCCTGCAGCCTCGACGGCGAGCGGCGATACCGCGCGTCGACAAGGAATCACGGCTGCAATCTCGAACCGCGCCCCGCCGGATCTGCCCTACGCCGCCCTAGCAGCGCATACCGATTCCCCGCCAGCACTCGACGCTGCGGCGTCGTTCCATCCACGCGGAGTGCCGGTTCGCGAACTCGACCAAGTCACCACCACGGCGCGGCTTCGTCGCAGTCGCGTCATTGCCTCCGCGCAGTCGACAGCACGCGACTCTACATTGCCCAACCCCGCGCCGAATCCTGTCGCGGCGCGTATCCCGGCCCCGTACCCGTCGCCTGTCCCTCGGCTTGACGGCAAGCTTCACTCTCGCAGGAAAAGACTGCTGTCACAGCACCGAATTGTGCTAGCATGTAGTGACGCGGGCGAGTTGTCCCGTTTAGACTACCAGTCCGGCCACCATCGAGAGCCTCTGATGTCGGTCGTCCCTGTGCGTCGCACGTAGCTTGGTCGAATGGCTCGAAAACCGTCATCACGTCAGCCTCCCAACCGGGACCTCAAGTTCCTTTGGGGCCGGGCGGCCGGCCGGTGTTCATTTCCCGGATGCCGGATCCAACTGGCACCTACCGCCGATGCAGCCCCCAACGGAACCTCCGTTATCGGAGAGCAGGCCCATATCGTCGCGCACAGCGATGACTCACCGGCACCACGGTCAGATCCATCCTACCCGAAAGAGACTCGCAACAAATACGAGAACCTGATCTTGCTGTGTCCTACCCACCATAAAACTGTCGACAACGATGCGGTCAAATACAATCCGAGTCGACTTAGAGAGATAAAGATGCAGCATGAAGCATGGGTGGACGAGTCCTTGATATCTGCCGCTTCGCACTTGCCATTCGAAGAGCTTGAACTCGTCGCCAATCGCTTGATGAGTACAGCAATGCCGCCAAGCCGGGAGCTAACTGTCGTACCTCTTGATCAGAAAATCAAAAGAAACAACCTGACGACACAAGTCGAGAATTGGATCACCATTGGCTTGGCAAATAGGGCTCTGGTAGAAGACTATATTCGTTCAGAAGCGAAGACTGACCCCAAGTTTCCCGAAAGGCTCAAGGCAGGTTTCGTCAATGAATATCGTCGTCTTCATAACTTTATGAGCTTGGGAAACGAGTTGTTTTTCGCGCTCGTGGAGTTTGCAGAGTCTGGAGATCGAAGATTCGAGAGACGAGCTGCGAGTCTTGCAGTTCTTGTGTACTTTTTCGAGAAATGCGAGGTGTTCGAACGATGATCTTGCCCAACAAACATTTGGATCTTCCGGCCTCACTACTGGGGGTAGGAGCACAGATCCTGCAGTGCATGGACACACCCAGCACGGTAACATCCGTTTGGGAGGAATTTGGACATGCTAACGGAGGCATACCTTTCCATCGCTTCATCTTGGCGTTGGATTTTCTCTACGCCATCGACGCCGTGAGCTTCGCCAACGGCTTGCTTCGCAGGAGAGAGCAATGATCAAGGCCATCAGATGCGATCAATCCGCATTCCGAACTGTCCACCTCAGTCCGGGAATGAACGTTATTCTTGCGGATCGAACGCACCAAGAATCGACGCAGGACAGCAGAAACGGACTGGGCAAGTCATCGCTCATCGAAGTGATCCATTTCTGCCTCGGATCGAAGCTTCGACAGAGTGGCTTGACTTCACCGGAGCTTCGGGGCTGGACATTCACTTTGGACTTGGAACTGGGAGGAGAGTCGATTTCGCTTTCGCGAAACACAGAGTTTCCGCAAGTGGTATCGGTGCGGGGTGACATGACCGATTGGCAGGGCGGTCGCCAACTACTCCCATTAGGGGAATCGCAACTGTCCATTGATGAGCTTAACGAATTCTTGGGACAACGAGTGCTTGGTATATCTCCAAGTCCTTCCACAAAATACCATCCGCGGTTTCGAACCATCATTTCATATTTCGTTAGGAGAGCCAATTCGTATCTCTCTCCGTTTGATCATCATCGTCGTCAAACGGCGGTAGACACGCAGGTTGCCAATGCATTCTTGTTAGGATTGTCGTTCAAGAACGCCTCTGATTTCCAATTACTGAAGGATCAAAAGAATGACCTGTCGCAATTGAAAAAGTCCAGTTCAAGCGGTTCACTCGAAGGCATTCTTGGATCGATGGGGGAGTTGCAGGCCCTCAGTGTGAGACTGGAAAAGAAGGCTGAAGAACAGTCGAAGAGACTACGGGATTTCCAAGTGCATGAAGACTACAATGAAATTGCACACATGGCGGATCAATTGACAACTGAGATCCAGAAGGCGGCGAAGAACAAGTCTGTACACCAACGGCTTTTGAGACTTTACACGGAGAAGTCGGACGTGGAACACCTGCAAGTTTCAACGGAAGCGGATGTCGTTGAGATGTATCGCAGCATTGGCATTGAAGTTCCAGAAATGGTCGTTAATCAGCTTGAGTCGGTGAAGAAGTTTCACCTAGAAGTGGTCAAGCATCGAAGATCTTTCTTGCGCGAAGAAATCGAAAAGATCGAGTTATCAATCAAGCGATTCGATACTGAACTGAGGGCGAAAACCGCAGAACGTGCATCTTTAATGGAAATCCTGAATAGCCATGGTGCTTTGGAAGAATACAATCGGATCCAGAGATTGCATGGGAAGACAGTGACTGACCTGAACGAAACCAAGCGCAAGATCGATTTGTTGGAGCAGATTGAGAGCAAGCGTAGCGCTCTTCGCGTTGACCGGGAAAAGCTGCTCGTAAGGTCTCGGCGAGACTTGAACGAGCGACGAGCCGTGTATAGCCAAGCGATTGAGTTGTTCAACGCGAATTCCCAGCTGCTATATGAAGCCCCGGGGAATCTTGTGATCGATATAGACGAAACTGGGTTCCGCTTCAATGTCGAGATTGAGAGGTCTACGAGTCACGGCGTGGAGAACATGAAGATCTTCTGCTACGATTTGATGCTCGCTCAACTTTGGTCGGAGAGAGTTCCTAGTTTCGGAAGTCTAATACACGATAGCACCGTTTTCGACGGCGTCGATGAACGACAGATTGCCGCAGCAATCCAGATGGCTTCGAGAGAATCCAAAGAACGTAAGTTTCAGTACGTTTGTATGATGAATAGCGATTCCCTGCCCAAACGCGACCTTGCCCCTGATTTCAACATCGACGACTTCGTTCGATTGCGGCTCAACGATGAAGACATCAGCGGGTGCTTGTTCGGCGTTCGCTTTTGAGTGCAGCACGCAGTACGCTCCTCGCGACAGGATTCACGGCCATCTGTTCCCGGTACCGGCAGACATGCGGCGAGGTCGGAAGCGCTTGTCGAGCAGGTAGGACTGTTCGACCAGGACGCCCTTCGCCTAGTGGAATGCATACCCAGAGCCGTCCCTCCGGTCCAATGGCACCGGCGCTTACCGTGCCAGGGCGTTGCTACCCCTTAGTACGCGGCTCCAATCAACTCCGTCAGTTCGACTGTCAATTCGCGCGGCCGGATCGATCCTAACCGGTTGTTGCCAGTAGCGAACGCTATCGCATGAACCACGAATTGGGAGCAGGCCTTGGACAGAGCGTATCGCGCCATCCTCGCGGCACGAATGGAAATCGGCTGCACGCGAATCACCGACCCCACCGCCTTCAACAACACTCTGCGGACAGCCCTCGCAAGCTCGTCTGCTGTCTGCGCAATCCAAGAAACCCTTCGCGGCTTCGCGCTGCTGCCCGCATCGCACCGTGTGCCGCCCCGACAGCAGGGACGCCTCGCCGACAGCGGCAATCGAATGCACCCGCGAATCCATTGTTGTATGTCGCATTGATCCGTTGAGAACTTGCGCTTTCGATCCGGATTGCACCGTGGCGAATAGGTAGGGCGCACGGCTTAATCCGGTGCCGCCGGCGGTCTCCATGGCCGACGGCCGGTGGTGGCCGGAGCACGGCTTCCGCCGTCGGCTCGTGACGCCTAGGAGCCTGTTGCAAAAGTCCGCCCTTCCGCGCTAGCCAAGAAATAAGCACCATTCACGACGAATATGTGTTAGAATCGCTCATATGGCGATGGGTACGCGCAAACCGGTGCAGGCTTTCACCTTTGTCGCGGTCGTTGACCTGCCAGAGGCGCCGACCGTGCCCTTCTACGAGCAGCTCAACGAGGTGCTCGACGAGGCCGGCTTCGACCGGTTCGTCGAGGACACGTGCAGCGAGTACTACCACGAGCGGCTCGGGCGCCCCTCGCTGCCCCCGGGCACCTACTTCCGCATCCTGCTGCTCGGCTACCTGCTCGGCCTCACCTCCGAGCGCGGGATCGCGCTGAGCATCTCCGACAGCCTCTCCATTCGCGCCTTCCTCGGATTAGGGCTCACGGACAGCGCGCCCGACCACTCCACGATCTCGCGCACCCGCCAGCGCATCGCGCTGGAAGCGCACAGCGACGTCTTCGGGTGGGTGCTGGAGCGGTTGCAGGAAGCCGGGCTAGCGAAGGGCTCCACGGTGGGCGTGGACGCCACCACGCTGCAAGCGAACGCGTCCTTGAGCACCTTGCAGCGCAAGGACAGCGGAGAGGACTACGAAGCGTTCGTGCTGCGCTTGGCGGAGGCCTCGGGGCTGAAGTCGCCGACGCGCGAGGAATTGATCGACTTCGACCGCAAGCGCAAGCCGAAGAAGCTGTCGAACGAGGAGTGGGAGCACTCGGTGGACCCGGACGCGCGGGTCGGCAAGATGAAGAACGGCGGGACGGACATGTGCCACAAAGCGGAGCACGCGGTCGATTTGGAGAGCGGGGCGTTGGTGGGAGTCACCGTGCAAGCGGCGGATCAGGGCGACACGACGACGGTCGTCGAGACGCTGGAAGCGACCGAGCAGGCGCTGGGCAAGGCGCCGGAGACGGTGGTGGCGGACAAGGGCTACCACAGCGGGGCGACGGTGCAGCGGCTGGAGGAGAACGGTCAGGAGGCCGTGATTCCGGAGCCGAAGCGGGCGGAACGGAAGTGGAAGGACGGGCAGGAAGCGGAGCGGGCGGCGGTGGAGAGCACGCGCGAGCGCGTGGCCAGCGAGGCCGGCCGGGACCTGCTGCGGCAGCGGGCGGAGAAGGTGGAGCGGTCGATGGCCCACATGTACGAGACGGGCGGGCTGCGGCGGGTGTACCTGCGGGGGCACAACAACATTCTGAAGCGACTGCTGGTGCATGCCTGCGGGTTCAACCTGGGGGTGCTGATGAGGGCGCGGACGGGGGTTGGTACGCCTCGCAGCCTGCAAGGTCAGCGCACGGCGAGCGTTTTGGCGCGAAAAAGCGTCCAAAACGCCCTTCTGGGGGCCTTGGAACGGCTTCTGAGGGCCTGTGGCGGCCTGTCGGCGCGATTTCGGCTGCGACGGGAGTGGGGGGCCGGGTTGAGCGAGGCCTAACGCCCGCTCATGCCACTTTCAGGCACCCGCTGAAATGAGCACTTTTTCAACAGGCTCCTAGGATGCGCGTCACGGGAGACCGTGCGCCGCGGGGTGCGCCGGGCCGCGACGGTCGGTTCCAATAGAAGGAGGTGGGCCCCGCGACTTCCACTCGCCGGGCCGTGGCCGGTGCTGTGCAAATCCGTCTGCCGACAGACCTCATCGGCGATGACCATGTTAAGCGCGCGGCGTGGCTCGACGCAAGCCCGCCGGAGTGTCGCTACTCCCCCCCCCCCCGCGAAAAGCGCGCCTCTCCTCGACCCTATGCGTGTTTCCGTCACCGAACGCTAGGCAGAATCGTCACACTGGGGTAGGATAGGTGCTTGCGCTGTCGAGACGTTCGACTTTGCGACCATGTGTAGCGGATGTCGGTCAAGAGAGTGCCGACACCCGAGATTGCAATGCGGAGAAGAAGGTAGTGTCGATTCCCTGGCATGGCCCGTTTTGCGCGACGCGGAGCTACCCGACATCGTGCAAGGGCTGTGGACAGATGATATTCATCGTCCACTGCACGTGCGGCAGCACCGTCCTGTTCGACCACGCCGGTTGGCCGTGGCCCAAACACCAGTGCCCCGGGCGGGGGCGTAGCGGATGGAGGGGTGCCAGCGCGGTCCGGGGACGCCGAACGCCCATTGCGCCCACTGGCGTGACGAAGCGTTTGCGAAGCGCAGGGAAGAGTTACGGGAACATCCCGCCAAGGACTTTGACTAGGAGGATTGCCCCGCAAAGAGGCAGTCACCGCTCTCTGGTTGCTCGCGTATCCATCCTGCGCACCGATACAGCCCTGACAAGGCTTGTGAATGCGTTACTGCGCTCGCGAGTTCGCCGTCTCGGCCTCGATTCGCAAGAACGCTACCGGGAGATTGCTCTCGTGGACCGTAATGTCCGTCCCCACGCAAGCTACACCGCACTCATCCCAGAGGGCCTTGCCCGAGGCCTGCACACAAACGTCACCGCCAAGGCCGAGATCCGCGGGATGTTGATCAGGAATATTCGTTGTTGGGTCGTCACCGACATCAGGTCCATGTGAGGTTGCGCCCGCGATGAAGAATGCGCGGGTGCTCAATGCACCGCGGTGGACAGATGAGTCCGACTCGCTTGGCACGCCCAGCTGTTGCCTCCTTGTTTATCGCGTAGAATATGGTCTGGTTCGGCCGTAGCCAGTTTGAGAGCCACCGTTGCGGGAAGGAACGTGAGCCGGGGTGCCGTGCGACCAGCTTGTGCTTTAGGCACAAGTGCAACCTTGGGAGATGGCCGCATCCACGGCTCCCGCTTGTGTCGCTGGTAGCAGTCTGAGCGTACCCAGCCCGAACGGGCGAATGCGAAGAATTTTGCCGATCTAAAGTGGAATGCAACACCCAACTTCGCGGGTTGAGACTGCGATGTAGAGTCGAGGAGAGGTACGCCGATAGAGCGGTGGAGGGAGCACGGATTCCGGTGTCCAGCGCCATCCCACCAGTGCCTCGCACTCCACTTCAACTACGCTTCCTCTCCCCGCTCGTCGAACCCAGCGTGCGGATTTCCCGCACTGCGCTCTCGTTCGAGATCATTCCCTTCGCCCACGCAAGGCTGCCCATCCGCACGGCCAGGCGCGTGAGTCCCATGGCTTCCCATAGGTGCTCGTCGAGGTAGCGCACGTCCTTCCCGGTACGGACCTTGTGCTTCCGACACAGCCGCTGGCGCAGCCGCTTCGTCGCGTACGCGTCGATCGCTCGGTAGGCCGGAGCGATCTGGCCGAGGTGGAAGTAGTTCGCCCGGCCGAGCAACGCTCGGTTCAAGTGAGCCACGATCACGGCCTCGTCCAGCAGTCTGCCGCGCTTGCGTCAACTCGTTGATTCGGCCGCAAATGCTGCGGACACTCCCCGCACTTGGACGCGTGCCGAGATAAGCCTCGCCCGTCGTCCTGCGGTAGCTGCACCCCACGCGGGACTCGAGAAGTCCCAATGGTTCCTCCGGCGCCCGCGCGCAATGGGTCTTCCGCACATTGACCGGCAGCCGCAGGCATTCCATCATCCGCTCGACCACCGCCCGCATGGCTTCCGCCGGGACGCGTCCGCAGACCACGAATTCGTCCGCGTGGTGGGCGATCTCCGCGCCGCAGCACCGGGCGTGGCCCAGCGTCTTCCAGCCCAGAACGCAGTGACGCATGTAGATCTTGCTGAGCAGGAGCGAGATCGGTGCGCCTAGCGGCGTCCTTTTTTGCTCCCCACGCGCCCGCTTTGCGCGGTGCTTGCCGCCCTCGCCGTCTTCCTCCTCCATGGCCATCTCCAGCTACGCCTCGAACCAGCCCCGCAGCAGCCGGTCGTGTCAGAGCAAACTTAAATGTCCGCTTTTGGGCAATCCTCAAATGTCCGGTTCGCCGAGCGGGCTCCGGGCTGTCCCTTCCGTTGCGGCCGCTTCTTCCAGCGGGGCCGCGTCAGGCCCAAGGGAAGCCTCGCGGGGCGGAGGACAGAGGCCCCCCGAATTCCTTTCTGCCGTAGCGGCCTTCAAGCTGGCTGCGGCCGAACCAGCCAGTGTTCTACAAGACATACAGACATTCAACAGCAGGCCTCGGCCGCACAACGCGTACCCGGCCCCGCCAAGCACCTCGGCGCGCGCGCCGTAACGCTGCCCACCGGCTGCTTGCAGCCGGTGGGCTTGGCCCGGGACCTTATAGTACTCGGTTCGACATGCTGCCTCGCTCCCGCGAAGAAGCGGACGCTCAAGAATTGCCCTAACACCACCTAACAGAGATTCAGTCGGGATCGACCCTGAATGGTCCGGATTCGGGCACGATTCCGCCTAGCCGATTCCGACCTGCCTGCCCCTCTGGGAGCATCGGTATGGGCACTGCCTCGACGATGCCAAGGCACAGCGGAGCAGTTCGTTCGTGTACCGACACTAGGACAAGACACACGCGAGCCTTCTAGCGAAGGCGGCCGGAATCGCATGCTGCGAGCAGCGCACGTGCGTAGCCATCTGCTGCGTCTCGCACCCGCTGCCGCTTCCCGGCGACGAACCAGGCAGCTGTCATGATCAGCGAGAAACCGAGCGTTGCAATACCCAGATTCGAATTTGGACCGCCTGTGACTCTGGCCCAGTAGTAGAGGCTCCCCCCGTTGACCACCACGCAGAGCGACGCGACCAGCCTGCCAACCCACCTGAGCCCGAAAAGGTTGCGACGAAACCCGTAGGAGACGTTCTCTGCGAATACCAAGTTGAACTGTCGACGGTCGCGCGTCCTATCGCGGAGCCACCGGACTGCGGAATCGTACGTGGCCATCGCACCCTCCCGATCAGTCTCCTCGTCTGCTTGCGAGGGGGCTTCCCAACCGTCAATGTGTTCCTCCAAGTACGTCCGGTACCGGTCCTTCGTCATATCGTCGAGGTTGCTGTCGCTACGCAGCATCCACCGAGACGGAGGTATGCCGCCCCACTGGTCAAAGAGGGTCGGTTCAGCTTTACGACCGAGGTAGCGCGCGATGTGCATCAAGAGGACAGCAAGGGCGCACTCGACGCTCGGGACAAGGATGCCGTAAGCAAGATTGTAGAGAGCGGGCGTCCACACCGCACTGGTGACGATGACCGGGACCAAGGCAATTAGAGCGGGCAAGAGTCTCGCAGCTATCGAGTAACTGTCAAACATGCCGAGCAGGTTCAAGGCTCATGCCTCCACGTGCTCTGAGAATTCGAGAGCTGTAGCAGTCCTCCAGCCTTCGCGTAGCGGCGTCCCACGGTGATGCCACACGGATGTTCCATTGGTCGAGTAAACCTTGGCACCCCGTCGCATGAACGCATTGACCACCCTTTTCCTTGGATGTGTCTTGGTTGCCTTCGCTACCGACGCGAACGCAACAGTGCCTCTGGTTTCTCCCTTGGGGAGGCACCGGCCCAGCCACCGATCGAGAGCCGAGGGGCTCACGTTGTGGCGGCTCCCATGGTGGGGCACTTGGATAAAGTCGATCCCGGGCAGGTTGTATCCGTAGGCTTCGGCGTAGTCCGCGGCTTCGCCAAGTGCTATCAAGCCGGCATCACCGGTAAGCAAGATGCGCTTCCCATCGAGTTGTGCCAGTTGCACGACGCTACTCTCGTTTGATGCCGATGTCTCGACGTTCTCTTCAAGAGTCTCGCGGCCCCAAGTCTCAGCGACCCACTTCACTGCGTCTAGAACTGGTTGCGCTGCCTTTGATAGAAGACCCCTCGGGACGTTTGAGCGCGACCGGTGTGACTCGGCCTGCTCGGGCGTGCGTGAGAACTCTGGGATCAGTTGAAGGTAGTGCTCCATCGACGGGGCAAGGATCGTGAAGGCCCCCGGCGTTCCTCCTTGGAAGGCTTCGTAAATCGGGATTCGCCGGTCTTGTGCAATTTCCTCGATTTCCACGAGGATCGGATACTCCTCGCGAAGGTGCCGTTCCAGGCTCGCTTCCGTCATCCGCTTGTCTTTGAAGGCGTCAATGACCAAGTGCGCGTACATCCATGGCCGGTTCATCCAAATGCCACCGATGTTGAACGCCTTGACGACCTCGCGCAGTCCCGAACTGTGGTCGTCGTCGCCATGAGTGCATACCACTGCGTCGATATAGGTCGGGCTCTCGTAGTACCGGCGAATGTGGTCGACCATCCGCTCTCCCGCGTCTTGATCGCCACCGTCGATGACGTGGATTCCGTAGGAGTCCCCGTAACTGTAGCGCAGTGCGATTGCATCTCCGCTCCGTTCGCCATCGCCGACTGCGAGAAAGTCGATTTCGTGTGCCATCTGACTGAATTCTCATCGTAGCTCAACGGTCTGGGCGATCAAGGGCTTGTGCGCTCGAGAGCGGTCGATAGACGAGGCGGCAACGGGTCGCGAGCACAATCCGTACCATCGTGCGATGCCTCGGGTGCCCCCCTGTGGCGGACAACGACCTGCGCCCCGCGGCAGCCGTGCCGGTGCCTGCGCGAGCGGGTAGCCGACCGTACCGCGAGGCGACGGTTCCTACTGAACAAGCTCAGGATCGGCAGCGGTTAAGAGGGGCGCTATCCGAGACCGAGAAAACCACTGGGCGCTGTATTCTCGATGGACTGCGCCAGGGGTGGTGACCGGAATAGATCCCGAGCAGACACACCCCACACGCACAGATCAAACGCAACGACTTGGCACTCACGCTGGCCACCCTCGACCCGCACGTGCTATGGCTAGCTTTGAGGCGGAGTCGTCACGCGATGGGAACATACCGAGGTCGACGCAATGACCGAGGATCGCTCTGCGCGCCTCGTGGAGATGACATTGAAGCGGGGGCGACTGGATCCCGAAGCTCGAACCCTCGCGTTAACCGTTGCTGGCGAGTTCGTCGAATCGCTTGGTACCGATAACGCACGCTTGGTCGAACCCTTGCTTCGCCGCCTGCTCTCGGACTTCCCGAAATAGCTTGGCCGTTGATCGGTCAGGCGATCATGTCGAAAGACAGTCGGCACGGGCATCTCGAATTCGCGTTGGGAGACAGTCCAATCCCCGGAACTCCGCCAAAGCCGCCTATCCTGAGCCTTACGGAAGAGACTCTGTTCGCATGGTGCCAAGCCCACCCGGATGGCGCACCAGCTTTTGTGGCGGCGACAGTGCCGTTTCTCGCGACCGACGAAGAGGGTGCGCCGACCAGTACGCTGCACCCAGTCATGACTCGACTGATTGACGAATTCGGTCACTGCCCGGGGGTACCAGCAGCCGTCAGTCGCAACATTGGTTCATTCAGCTGCGTGGGCTCCGCAACCGCAGTCTTGCAGCTCTACCGCGAACCGCTCACGGCACTTCAGGGTCACGCTAGGCGCGAGGTGCGCAACTGGGCGAAAACTGAGCTCCGTGGTGTTGAAGATTCGATTGAGATAGACAAGGCGAGGGACGCTGAATCGATGGCAAGGAGCGAGTTCTAGCTCCTTGGTGCCCTTGAGTCTTCGGCAGGGCTAGCGAGCCGTTTCGCGAGTGCGCCGAGGTGAACGCTGCACACTGTCAATGATCAACCGGGCCGAGGTGGCCCGGTACAACGGATTCATATGGTTCTTTGAGGAACTTTGGATGTGCGGCTGGCCCGTCTGCATGGACTGCATATCGGACCGGATGCGGTCTGTGTGCGACGGGAACCCGCTCGGCGGCTCGCGCGGCCGAGTCCAAACCCCGGCTGCCCCTCCGAGACCATCCCGCAAATACACCAACCCCCTTCCCCAGCAGGTCCTTCCCGGACTCGCGGGGTCGTGCCAGCCGCCGGCGCCGCGTCTCTACGACCGCGCCAACAGCGCTTCCTGCGCCGCCTCGCGAGTCGCGGTTAAGTGCGCGCACCACGCCCTCCAGTCCTCCGCCGCGACCGCCACGACTTCGAAGGTGCGCCGCTCCCGGTGCCCGCTCCCCAGCGTCCATTTCTCGCTGTAGCGATACACGGTCGGGCCGCTCCCGACCATGCCGCGGAGCCGTGCGTGGGTGGCGAGGCAGTTGCCCTTGACGCGGCACGGCACCTGCGCACGGTGTTGCTCGCTCAGTGCCCGCACCGTATCCTCCGGAGCGAATGTGCATTGCGCCGTCATGTGACCCATGAGGCGCAAGCCCTCGCCGGGCAATGGCGCAATCCGGTTCCGCGCGACATCGCGGCGCGCGTTCACAGGGTGCGGTGGATCCGCATGAGGTCCTTCCGGTCGCGCCAGCGCTTGGTCGGAGCGGACTCGGCTTCGTCGCAACGGGCGATGGTGTCCGCCTTCGTTTGGACAGCGAGCTCGGCATAGATGTTCGTCGACAGGTTCGCATGGCCGAACCAGGCGCGAATCGTGTTCAAGTCCACCCCCGCCCGCGAAGGCGCTTCGCGCCGGTCTGCCGGATCACGGGCGAACCCACGCCCCAGTCCGCACCAGTCGGCCCGGAGACGAAATCTGCCGTGACCCTTGACAGGGTCGCCCAAGGAATATTCTATAGATGTATGGCGGGAGGTCGAGTAGGATCGATCAAGCGGGGGAGGAATGGACATTTCCGTCCGCGACAGGAAACTGCGTAAGTCGAAAGGGGATCACGCGGTGATGAGACGAAAGTATGGTTCTGCCATGACCCAGAAGCTCCTGCCGCGTTTCGAACGCCTCAATGCAGCCGAGTCCTATGCGGATCTTTGGCCGTCAAAGTCACTCCCGGAGCACTGCCACGAACTCGAGGGGGATCTCAAAGGCACATTCCCTGTTGACCTGAACCAACCGTACCGCCTACTCTTTCGACCACTGGTCTCGCCCGGAGTCCTCGAGGGTCAGTCTGGCCGTCCACAGTGGGAGGCGATACGCGGCATTAAGATCGTTGCGATCGAGGATACCCATGAATGACCTCCGTCAAGCCCGGCTCGCACCGAGTGCATCCACGCACCCGGGCGAATCAGTCGTGGACTATCTCGATTCCTACGACTGGTCCCAGGCGGACCTTGCCCGTCGGGCCGGTCTGCCCGTCGACGAAGTCGAGGCCATCTGCAGCGGCAGGGCGGGTATCTCGCCACGTGTCGCTGCAGCTTTCGAAAAGATCTTCAAGCGTCCGGCCCACCTCTGGTTGAATCTCCAAACGCAATTCGACCAAGCCGTCGCTCGTCGTAGCTGAGTTGCTTCAACCACCTCCTCGAGCGAACGGACGCGGCAATTTCCACGCAGCGAAATGCGTGCGTTAAGAGAAGGAAATTGCCGGTTCAGGGAAGCACTCTAAGCCGCTCCTCGCCATTAGCCCCAAGGGGCAGAAGCGCAAGTCGTCGGTAGTTCTCGATGCTGCCGACCCGACAGTCGGCTGGACCAGGAAGAGCGTCGTGAGCGGGGTCTGGAAGCTCTATTACGCCAAGTGGAGCGGGGATAAGCGCAAGAGGCGGTGACGAGGCGACCGGGCGGCGCGTAGGAACGGTACTATCGCAACTGCCTGACTGATACGAATTCGTCCATGCCCTCGACTAGCATCTTGCACCCGCTGGATGCGGAGAAGACGGTCACGTCGGGGCTGTACTTGTACGTATAGCTGTAGGTGTATGATGACTGTTGCCAGATCTGTCCGTTCATCAGCTTAACGATCGTGTCTCCGCTCCAGCCCTCGAACTCGCCGTCAATCTTGCTTTCGATGGCGGGCGAGCAGCCTCGCTCCCCCGGACGCAGGAGGTCGAAAGCAAACTCGGAAATCCATCGATTCAGGGATTGTGTCTCGCCGGGCGACAGCTTGTCGAGTCCCGAGGCGTTCCATTCGCGCGAGGACATGAGGCCTTGCAGGTCGACGATATCTCTGTCGATGTCCAGATCGTCATACCCGCCCCCCGAAAATCCAGAGAAGATGCCGACCACTCGTCGGATGTGGTCGATTGCCAAGTCTCTGCGCGAGCCTTGGCTGGAGGCAACTCCGCAAAGGATCGCAACGATGGCGGTGCAGAGCGTCAGGCAGCGCCGTATGGTCGGTTTGTACTGGTGATGTCGGGGATGTCCAAGACACGACCCAAGTGGGTCGGTCGGCGGAGGGGGTTCGGATGAGTGTGGATGGCGGGCTCGATCCATGGCGGCAATGTACCATAGCAGCAAGGTAGCGGTACGAGTCAGCTCCTTCCAGTGAGAGACGGGCAACTAGGTTGGTAGTCCGCGCCGATTCCCAAGGATGCCGGAAGACTCTCGGGTGCATGCGATCGGGCGCGGCGAGGGCGCGATCCAAGTTCCCGCCGTCACAGCTGAATTTGCGGTGTCAGAGCAAGATTTAAATGTCCGCTTTTCTGCAAGTTCAAAATGTCCGGTTCCGGGGCGCCCTCCGGGCCGTCCCTACCCCTGCGGTCACTCCTTCCAGCGGGGCCGCGCCACGCCCAAGGAAAGCCTCGCGGGGCGGAGGACAGAGGCACCCCCGTGTTCCTTCTCTGCAGTAGCGGCCTTCAAGCCCGCTGCGGCCGAACCAGCCAGTGCTCTACAAGACAAACAGGCATTCAACAGCAGACCTCGGCCGCTCAACGCGTACCCGGCCCCGCCAGGCACCTCGGCGCACTCGCCGTAAGGGTGCCCACCGGCTGCTTGCAGCCGGTGGGCTTGGCCCCAGCCCTTGCGGCACGGGGTTCGGCATGCTGCTCAGCTGCTTCGAAAAAGCGGACATTTAAAAATTGCCAGAACCGGACATTTAAAAATTGCGCTAACACAGCTGAATTTGCCGGAAGCCTTCAGGTGCCGTCTACAAGGGTAGCCGGCATGATTCGACCGGATGGGCGGCGTGTTTTTCAGGCCAAGTGAGTAACGTCGCGGATCCGCGAAGTCGGCTGGGATGGGCCAACCTGCGGCCGGAAGGCACCTTGGCCATCGGGCGCGACCCGTACGACATCTATCGCGAACACTGCTTAGCCGCGGAACCGATCCTGCCGCAGTGGGCTTTCAAGCATCCGTGTTGGAAGTCAAGGGTGATTTCCATGAATGCCTGCAAGTCCGGTGGTTCACGCGGGCACCTCCGAGGGGGGCGGGGAGGGTTGCCAGAGGCGGTCCGCGCGGAGGAGGGCGTCGGCGAGAGTGACGAGCTTGCGCATGACGGCGACGAGGGCCACCTTGGCTTGCTTGCCGCGCTCGCGGAGGCGTTTGTAGAAGGCGGCCAGGGGCGGGTTGCAGCGGATCGCGGCGACCGCGGCCATGTAGAGTGCGCAACGGGGCGCGGCGCGCCCGCCGCGGACGTGGCGGCGGCCTTCGTGCGAGCCGCTGTCGCGGGCGCAGGGAGCCACGCCGAGCAGGGCCCCGGCGGCTCGGCGGCCAAGTCCGCCGAGCTCGGGCATGGCGGCCAGCAGGCTGGCCGCGGTGGCCGGACCGACGCCGGGGATCGAGCGCAGCACTTCGGCGCGGCGGCGCAGACCGGGATCGGCCTCGATGGCAGCCAGCAGATCCTGCTCGAGGGCTTTGACGCGGCGTTCGGCGGCGGCCCGTTGCAAGCGCAACTGGAGCAGACCGGCCTTGGCCCCCAGTTCCTGCTCGATGCGGCTCAGCGACGCGAGCTCGTCGACGAAGTGCCGGCGCAGCAGCACCAGATCCTGCAAGTCGGCCAAGGCCTTGTCCAGCGGCGCGGTAGCTTCCAAGCCTTCCAGGCGCCCGAAGCGGGCGAGGACCTTGGCGTCCACGCGGTCGGTCTTGACCAGCAGGCCGAGGGCCTCGGCAAAGCGTCGCGCGCAGTCCGGGCGCACGGCCACGGTCTCCACGCCGTCGGCCGCCAGGCACTGGTGCAACGGGCGGTGGTAGCGTCCGGTGGGCTCGAACACGGCGCGCTCGACGCCGTGCTTGCGCAGCCAGTTGCGCAGAGCGCGCCGGCCGAGCTTGTCGTTGGGGAAGCGGCGGGCGTGCCCGCCGGGCTCGATGTGCGCGTCGAGCCAGCGCTTGCCGACGTCGATGCCGGCGACGATGGCGGGAACCCCGCCGGTGGCCGATGACTGGGCAGCGGCTGCGCCGCTCGCTACACTGTCAGAGTTCATGTCCTGCGTCTCCTGGGCTTGTACTGATTCCGGGCCTTGCTGCCCACGCATCCGTTCAGGACGTGCAGGACGTGTTGCGGCGGGCCGACCAAGCTAATAGACGGGCCACGGCCCAGCCCCGATTCGCGGTCCGACCCGCCGCCTGTGCCAAGGCTCGGCCAAGCCTCGGCACAGCACCTCCCCGCTGACGCGGGGAGGGAGATCGCAGCTGCGAAAGGCGCTTCCGGAGCCAAGCCAGGAATCGCTCTGTGCAGCATCATTTCCAACATACAAGCCCCGTTTACGGTTCGGAAATTCCGGATGGCGTCGCATGCGTTATGTGGAGTGCGGAGTTATGTGGAGTCGGACAGCGAAACCCTTGCCGCGCAACACGTTTGGCGAAATTCGCTCCACATAACTACTCGACTAGGGTGGACTCGATCCAAGTGACAGTATCGAATTCATTCCGCCGACTCGCGGTCGCGTGCCCCCCAGTCGAACGGCGCATCCGGTCTCCCGGTCGACCGCTCGCTAGTCTGAACTTCCGCACACAGTAATTGGTCGCATGCTGCGAAACCCCTTTCCCAGTAATGGACTTGCACCGCTGGCCGAGTTTTTTTGTGAAAAATGTGTACCCATGTAAATAATCCTGTTGACATTGGTTGTTTCAGCCTGTTACGCTCTTTGCAGTACCCATGTACATCGAATCCGTCAAAAACCGCAACTCGCCTCCCTGCGTCCTCCTCCGCGAGTCCTGGCGCCAAGACGGCAAGGTCCGCAAGCGCACCATCCTCAACCTCTCCAAGTGGCCCCAGCCCCTCGTCGCCGGCCTCCGCGAACTCCTGCGCGGCGGCGTCGCCGTCCGCGATGTCGCCGACTCCTTCGAGATTCTCCGCTCCTGGCCCCACGGCCATGTCGCCGCTACCCTCGGCTCCCTGCGCCAGCTCCGCCTCGACTCCCTCCTCGACCCGCAGCCCTCTCGCTACCGCGATCTCGCTTGCGCGCTGATCGTGGCGCGCATTCTCCAACCCCGCTCCAAATTGGCCACGGCGCGCGCTCTCGATCCCGAGACCCTCGCCTCCTCGCTCGGGGCCGACCTCGGACTCGGCACCGTCTCCGACGACGACCTCTACCGCGCCATGGACTGGCTGCTCGCGCGCCAGCCCGCCATCGAAGCCGCCCTGGCCCGCCGCCATCTCGCCGCCGGCGACTTCGTGCTGGCCGACGTCAGCTCCTCCTACTTCGAGGGCCGCTGCTGCCCGCTGGCCGCCCGCGGCCACTCCCGCGACGGCAAGAAGGGCAAGCTGCAAATCGTCTTCGGCCTGCTCTGCAACCGTGCCGGCTGCCCCGTCGCCGTGCAGGTCTTCGCCGGCAACACGGCCGACCCGCGCACCGTCGGGCCCCAAATCAACGCCCTCCGCCAGAGCTTCGGCCTCGAGCGCGTGGTGCTGGTCGGCGACCGCGGCCTGCTGACCGAAGCGCGCCTGCGCGCCGACCTCGAGCCGCTCGGCCTGGACTGGGTCACGGCCTTGCGCAACCCGGCCATCCGCTTGCTGGCCGAGGCCAAGGAGGTGCAGCTGTCGCTGTTCGACGAGCGCGATCTGGTCGAGATCACCAGCGCGCAGTACCCGGGCGAGCGCCTGCTGCTGTGCCGCAACCCGGACTTGGCTCGCGAGCGGGCGCGCAAGCGCGAGGAACTCCTGCAAGCGACCGAAGTGCTGCTGGAGGCCATCTCCGTCGCCGTGCGGCGCAAGCGGAACCCGTTGCGCGGGGCCGCCAAGATCGGCTTGCGGGTCGGCAAGGCGGTGCAGAAGTACAAGATGGCCAAGCACTTCGAGCTCACGATCCGGGGGCGCTCGTTCCGCTACGCGCGCAAGGCGGAGGCGATCGCCGCCGAGGCGGCCCTCGACGGGCTGTACGTGATCCGCACGAGCCTGGCGGCCGCGGAGCTGCCGGCGGCCGAGGCGGTCCGGGCGTACAAGGGGCTGGGGCGGGTCGAGCGCGCCTTCCGCAGTTTCAAGACGGTGGACTTGAAAGTGCGCCCGATCTATCACTGGAACGCCGCACGGGTGCGGGCGCACGTGCTGCTGTGCATGCTGGCGTACTACGTGGAGTGGCACATGCGCGAGAAGCTGGCGCCGCTGCTGTTCGCCGACGAGGATCCGGAAGCGGCCGAGGCCCAGCGGGACTCGCCGGTGGCTCCGGCGCAGCCTTCGCCGGCGGCGCGCGAGAAAGCCTCGACGCAACGCACGACAGACGGGCGGACAGCGCACAGCTTTCGCACGCTGCTGGACGACTTGGCGACGCTCACGCGCAACCGGGTCCAGCCGAAGCTGGACCAAGCCCAGCCGTTCGAGATGCTGGCACGCCCGACGGCCCTACAACAACGGGCCTTCGAGTTGCTGGGAGTCAAACTGGAGTGTACCCAATAAGAGCACCGCCCCCATAGCCTAATCCCAATAGCCTAAAGGGGTCTTTTTTCACCTTGTGCGGAAGTTCAGGCTAGTGGCATGTTGCGCGCGGCCAGTTCGCCGGCCGCCCGTTACGCAAGCGGCCTGCGCTTCCGGCCCGTGCGTGGCTGCCGTGGGCGCGGCGCCGGACGATACCGGCCTTGCCCGGCGAGCGTCGCGATCGCTGTTGCCCCTGCTGACGCCTTGCACAGGATGCGGAGCGATGCACTCATGGGCGACCGCAGGCGGCGGTCGATCCGATTCCCAAGAACAGCGGTATAAAGACCGTAAGTGCTTGATTAAGTTCATGATCGAGATTCTAGACCAGTCGCGCTCGTTGCTACACGAGGGCATCCACGGGCGCAGGAACCAAGTCGCCGACAGGCATCGTTTCGACCGGTGCGAGCGCAATCGTCAGCAATCCGCAACCATTGCAACCGCCCGACGTGGGTGCGGGCACGAACTGCGCGACCAGCCGGAGTGCCTCGCCAGGGTCCGCCATGCATGTCCAAGCCGAGGCTTCAGTGCTGGAGTACGAACGCTCGGCTGGGTAAAGTCAAGCCTGCGGCACCGGCACCGCGCGGGATCCGGCCGGGCAACGGTTCGGCTTCCAGCCCCTGCTGAGTGGCATCGCCTCCGGCCGGCCCCATGCAGGATTTATGTGGAGTCAAATCCGCCGAAGATGTTGCACGGCAAGGGCCTTGCCGCGCGACTCCACATAACTCCGTACTCCACATAACGCATGTTATGTGGAGCTACACATAACATGCGGAAGTGAAGCGAGTGCCGGGCCGCCGCGGGGCGGCGGTCGGGGGCACGGGCGCGGGCGCTACAGCGGCCGCGTCGGTGGCTGGGTCGGAGGCCCGAGGCGGAGTCCGGGAAGACGTGCGCTTTCCGGGCGGCTGGCCGCAGAGCGGTCGGGAACGCCGGAGCGGGCGGACGGCGCGGCTTCGCGTGTGCGAGCGCATGATCTCGAACGAGAGCCCAGTGCGGGAAATCCGCACGCTGGGTTCGATGAGCGGGGAGAGGAAACGTAGTCGAAGTGGAGTGCGAGGCACAGGTGGGATGGCGCTGGACGCCGGAATCCGTGCTCCCTCCACCTCTCGACCGGCGCGCCTCTCCTCGACTCTACAGACGGTGGGCACTGAGAGCTCCGTCTTGGAACCGGGCCTGATCGCGTTTCAAGCACCGCTACGACCGCTTGGTGGCGGAGATGCGGGCGTACCACGAGGGTCTGGAACTGCTCCGGTCGGCGAGGACAGCCCGGAAATGGCACCAGAAACACAACCGGGCGTTGCGCTTCCAGAAATTCAAGACGGAGACGGTGCGCGGCGTGCTGTCGACCGCCCGGAAGCAGGGGCGGAACCGCATCGATGCACTCATGCAAGGGCGGCCGGCGTACTGGACGGCTTGCGGTGTTTGTGGGCACACCCCGCCGGCACCGCCCGCTCGCGCATCACCGTGAACGCCGAGATTGTGCCTAGGCGCGCACCACTGCTTCAGGCCGGGCAGATCGTCGAAGGTATCTGGGCAGTTACATTCTGAGACCACTTGGTCAACTTCGTCAACTAGCTGGGAAAACGTCTGGCCGTTCAATAGCAATCTTACCGGACCCTAAACACGGATGCAATTCGTGGCTCCGTCGGGAAATCTGGTCGGCTCTGGTCAACTTCGAGCAACACGAATGGACTTGGAGGTCGGCGAGAGTCCGTTTTCTCAGAAACCAACTCTTGCGACTCACGTGTAGGCTGATAATCTTCCTCGGCTCGTTGCAAGAACTCGCAATCAACCGGCTTAGTGAGACCGATGATGCCCGCTGCTTTCCTGTTCTGGATTCGATATCCCTGCTCGGGACGGTGTCCGATTCGTTGGCTTGAAAACGTGTCTCTACCCTTGGAGACTAGCTCAATTTCGAGCTTTCTGATGTCTCGATCATGAATTGAAACACTCGGTTCCAGACGAAGTGAGTAGGTCACCTGAGGGAAGAGGAAGTCGCTCTTGCTACCAAGCCCATCGTCGGGACGGCAATCACGTAGGAGTCCCTCACCTCCATCATGCTGGTCCCGCGATGCGCTGTTCCAATCGAATGTTGGAATTGCGACGTTGGACCCCCTTGCGATGTCTGGTTGGATCATGGCGCGCTCCCGTTATGTGCGTTGGGCCCGCTTGTCCCGATTCGCATGTCTTGAACGCACCGATGCGATGGGCGGACAGTTACTGCGCTTGCCTCGAGTGGTCTCTGGCCCCTTGGCCCGTCAAGCGCGCACTGACGATCCGTGACCGGCAGCTGTGCGGCCTTGACGAGGTGCGCCGAGGTATCCAGAATCGCAAGTCTGGACCGCCGCTGTGCATGGGCTTGGGCAGCGGAAATGGGCAACGATACCTTGGCGTCGTTGCCCGCGCACGGCGGGATGTCCACGCCACGGCGGGATGCGGAAGAAAAACGTGACGGCGGCCCGTGAGTCGCGACGTACGCCTGAATGTCGTCGCTCGATCGCTCCGAGCGTGCGGTCTGAGATCCACCTTGCATGCGATCACACGGCGAACGGCCATACCAGTTCGCCTGCCCGCTCTTCGGGGCAGCCGAGGAATAGACATCCAAGCTGGTGAACCTCAACTGCATTCGCCCACAGCCGTCAGTATGGCACATCGATTGCATTCAGCGATGTCAACTTGATTCGAGTGTGTCTGTGCAAAGCTGAAATGTCCGGTTCGTCGGGCAGTCCATTCCACTGCCCAGGCAGCCCTTTCAGCATCATTGCTGATTCTGGCCTGTTCCGGATCGTTCCTTGCTTGCGGTGGCGCTCCCCGGCCCGGTGTGAGACAGGGACAACGACGGATTGTGGAATACAACACGGCCGTCAGCCGCACAACGCTCGCGGGGCCAAGCCCGTCGAAGCCGCGTGATCCTCATAGCGGTGCCTACCGGCTGCTTGCGGCCGATGGCCTTGGCCCGGGACCTCGTCGTACTCGGTTCGGCATGCTGGCTCGCTCCCTCGAAAAGCGGACATTTCAGAATTGCCAGAACCGGACGCTTCAGCTTTGCGCTAACACACGATGCCGACACATCGTTGTCATGCACGGCGGACCGCGGACTCAGGGAACAGGCTGCACCGTTGCTCGGCGCAAGCGGACCGTCGGTGCGATCATCCCCACGGCGAGACGCTTCTGAGCACCGCGCGTGCAGCCCGGATGGCTGTCGAGCAGCGTGCGATCAGACGCCACTCCGTCGATCGCTTGCAGTCCGGACAGCGGGTAGGCATGAAGCACTGCCGGACCCGCGGACTCACCGATGCGACCGCCACGGATACGCCATGCAAATGCGCGTATCTCGCATAAGTTACCCCGCAGGCTCGCCGATTGCGGCCAATCGAGATACAGACCCCCATCACTGTCGCCGATCAGATCGTCAGCCGTCAGACTTCCGGGGCGCACCTCGGTCACGCGCATTCGACTGAGCGGAGGGTGCAGGAACGATGTCGAGCGTGCGTTGCCAGTGGGAGCCACGCCATGTTCCCGAGCCGTGCGCAGCGTGTGCAGCAGGCCCACCCAGCGGCCCTCGGCGACGAGGGTGGTCGGCTTGCAAACCGTGCCTTCGTCGTCGAACGGCAGCGCCCCCCGACACCCCGCGATGTCGGCTCGATCAATGACCCCGAGGCTTGGCGGGCCGACAGCGAGTCCCAAGCGCAGCTTTTCGCGATGGGACTCCGGGACGCGATCTGCCTCGCTGGGGTGGCCGAGTGCCTCGTGGATCAGCAAGCCGGCTACCCCGGGGGCGAGCACGACAGGTCCAACATCCTCGCCCCGCAGCGGCGCGGCTGGTCGGTCTGCCATTCCGGCGGCCTGATCGATTACGAGTTGCAGCCGCCGCTCGATGTCCGGGACATCCGTCGCGGAACCGCAAGCCAGTGACACGGTGCGCGGCCGGCTCGCGCGCCCCCCGGGGATCGTGCATTCGGCTGCGAGAAACAGATTGCGCTCGCGACGCAAGGCATGCACGCCATCGCTCCGGACGATTCCCCGCCACCCCGTGCGCGCCGAGAACGTGAGCCGACTCAGGGCGAGGGCCGCCATGCGCTTCCGCAAAGCGCTTCGGAAATCCTGAATCCAATCCGGAGGCGGCAGGTCCGATTCCGCATCGCCGTCCGCCAAGGCCCTAGGGCACTCTGCTTCGACGCAACCGAGGGAACCGCTGCCACCTTCCGCCGGAGCCCCGCAGTCGGCCAATTCCGTGGCAGCCCGGAGGCATCCAATCCAATCGACTTCGCCCTCCTTGGCTGCAAACGCCTCTCGAGAGTCCTTGACTAGCCGAAGGCCGACACCGAGACGCCGCTCGTCGAGCACGCTGACTGGCGACCGGGCACCGGTGACCTCGTACCCCAGCGTACGCATCCAGTCGACGCGCGCGTCGGCGTAACCGGGAGCGCCGTCCAAGACAGCGCACCCCCGGTGCAAGATCTCTTCTAGCGCGTCCCTCACGGCTAACGGTCGCCGCTACGGCGATCAACAGTCACCGCTCGGTACACGAATGATCGATCGCGTGCATGCAGTCTCTTGGAAAGCGAGGTGTCGCGCTGAAAGCCGGGTGCCGTGTCGTAGGGTTGATCCCACACGAAGTTGCGATGGACGACCGCGCTGCCCGGCTTGAGCGCCCGATGCAACGCCCCGAATAGCCGCTCCCATTCCGCCTGCGGCAAATAGTCGCCGACATTGGAAATGTCGGCTCCATGCAGGGTGCCTGACCCGATCAACTCCACGATGTCGGCGAGGTCCCCGCAGTGAAACTCGACCGCTCCGGTCCACTCGGGCAACCGCCGTGGCTTGGTGGCGGTTAGGTACGGCGGGCGCGCCGAATCGGGATAGGTGCCGAGCAGCATATGCGCCAAGTACGGATTCCCATGCACGGGCAAGGCCTTGAGCAGGTACCGGAAACGGGCCTCGAAGTGCGCCTTCATTTCCTCCGCCACGGTGCTGTCCCCTTGGATCGATTCGGCCGGGCCGAAGTTCCGAAGCGATCGCTGGTGCCGGAGTTCCGCGACCAAGCGGGCCACCTCCGCTAGGGCAGGCGGTGAGCTGATTCGCGATTGCAGCCACCCGCGCAACGCTTCATGAATGGCGGGACGCGTGCGCTTGATTTCGCTTCCGACTCCCTCCATGCCGCCAGCGTCGACCAACGGGAGGCCCGGTGAGACGGTTGGCAGCCAACTGTCGAACCATCGCCGGTCGGCACTGGCGAGGTGCGGGCGCAAGCTCTGGTAGGCTTCAGTTCGCTGCACGGTCGACTCCTCCATCCACAAGCGGCGCCAATCCGCAGCCGCGAGTCGCTCCACGCTGGAGAGCTTCAGGCGGGCAATGCGGAGTTGAGCTTCGTTGATGTCCACGGCAACGACCGCACGCGCTCCGGCAAGCAGGAATCCCACTACCGAGCATCCGCCCGAAGCAACGCATAAGATGCGACCGCCCTTCAAAGCGGGATCCAAGGCCGTGACTGAAGTCTCGATGTCCTCCTCGGTCTGGATCCAGAGCGGGCCCGCCTCCGCAAGTCCGTCGGCCAAGTGGCGGGATTCCAGCGGCATCCTAGAGCATCCGATACACCAGTGCCTGGTGGATCACGCGCGTGTCGTCCTTCCAGAAGAACGCCGAGGCAAGTCCGTCCTGGCTGACGACAAGTGCCCGTCGACCGCCACGTCCATCCGGCAGCCTGCTAGCAACCCAGCGGGCCGCGCTCCCGTGACGAGTTCCGCGAGTCTCGAGAAAGCGTAACGTCGGCTCGGCGGTCTTCTTCTTCCACTCGTTGGATCCCGCCACGATCTTCGCGCCGAATGCGCGCACCGACAATTCGGGCGAGAGAATCACGCAGCCGTCGACCGTGGCGTAGTTCGCCAGCCAGCCGGCAAGCATCCTCAGTCGGTAGCGGATGCTGCCGTCGTTGAAGAACATGCAGTCGCGTTTCTCGGCGGCCACGTATTCTCGGATCTCCTCTCTCGGAGATCGACCGCCGGAACTTGGCATTCGCGGGCCTCCTTGGAGGTCACAGGGCAGGCCACCCCCTTCGCTTTCGCCTGGGATCAGGAACACGCCGCCGGTGCGCCGACGCACCAGCCACCCCAGCGCGCACTCAATGACGAACTCGGCCGCAAACTCCTCGACTTCGCTACGGTTCCAAGAGTCCTCCAAGATGCGATTCTCGTGGCGGTCGACCACCCCGCCGATCTGCCAGCCGTTGTCGGCACTCCACCCCTTGAAGAGCTTCAAGTCGTGAATGGTCTGGGGATTCTCATCAGGGAATGACTTCAGGAACTTGCCATGCCACCGCACTTCGAAACGCCCCGGGCTCTCAAAGTGGATCGAAACGGCTTCAGGATAATTGCTCAGCTCCAGCAAATCCCTCAGGCTGGAGTCAGGGTTCGTGGGCGGATTGCGCAGATCCAAGATGCCCCACGCTTCCATGACATCGGATCCCGGGGCAGCTGCATCGACTAGCAGCACGACCGTTCTCGATTCGCAGAGCGCGGCCACCTTGCGGAACTGCGGAGACGGCGCGAAGCTCGCATCGGGCCGAGAGACTTGCAGCGGCGACGCGAACGCGGACCAGCGGAAGGACTTGCCGAGTTCGCCCTCGGCCGCACGCCGGGGCAGCCATAGAACGCTGACCTGCGGATGGACTCCTTCCTCCGTCTCAAGGCTCGCAAGGAACAGCGTGGTGATCAATCGCTTCAACTGCGGCAGCTCCGGTACCGATGCACGGTCGCGGATGACTGCGTCCAACTCCTGGAACCATTCTTGCTGGCGGCGCAGAGGGTCGGGAAGCGTTCCAGGTTCTCCGCCGGTCGGTTGCGAGCATGACATGTTGGACTATCGAGCCTCCTCGGCCAACTGCTTTACCGCATCCTCGTCATGGTGCGGCAGGAAATAGTACCGCTCCGCCTGCTCCCAGTTCCCGGCGGGCGGGATCAAGGCCAGAGCGCACACCGCGGGATCGTGGATTGCCAGGCGATGTCCACCCAACTGCTGCAGAAAGCTAGCCTTCAACGCAAGGCACCGCCGCACGGTGCGCGCGAACCCGTGCCGACCCAATCCGTTCAGGCCCGCCCACGCCGCGGCGGCCATGGCGCCGGGGCGCGATCCGAGCACCGTGCGATCCTCCACGCCGGCGTAGGAACTGGCCGCTGAGAGAATGGCGGTCAGGCCCGGCCGGGCGAGGAACACGCCGACGCCGAGCGGCAGGCGAGCCATCTTATGCAAGTCCACCGCCATTGTATCGACCGACGCGACGCGGAAATCGAATGCCCGCTCCGGAGCGCTGAACGGCAGCACCAACCCCGCGAAGGCGGCATCGACATGCAAGTGAACCGGGATGTCGCGCGGCAGCCTCGCCGCAAGGGCTTCCACGGGGTCGCTGGTCCCCGTCAGCGTCGCCCCGACGGTAGCGACCACGACGAGCCCGCGCGAACTGCGCTCGGCCTCGGCTGCGCGCGACGCGAAATCATCAACGTCCATGGCCGCCATGCCTCGCAGCGATACCTCGACCGGCGCGTCCAGGCCGAGGATGCGGCAAGCCTTGCGAATCGAATCGTGGGCGAGAGGCGAGCTCAGGATCAGCGGGCGCGATTCGCCCAGCTTCGCCAGCCGCTCGCGCGCCAGCCACAGCCCGGTCAGATTGCTCTCTGTCGCGCCCGTTGACAGCCAGCCCTCCGCAGTCGGCAAGTGCAGCAGCGCGGCGATATCCGCCACCACCTCGCGCTCAAGCCGTCTGGTACCGCGGAGGCGTTCCGGAGACTCGAGGTGGGCCCCGATGTTGTTGCTGTTGGCGTCCCAGAATCCCGCGAGCGTTCGCACCGTGCTTGCCAGCGGGCGCGAGACGGGATAGACGCGGCGCAGCCTGCCCGCGCCCTCCCAAGCGCCGATTTCGCCCAGCCGCTCGTTCAGTTGGCGGCCGATTTCGCTCTCGGGCAGCGGTTCCGTTCGCACGGCGGACTGCCCGCCCTACAGGCGGACCACCTCTCCGCTCGCGCCGTTCACGCGAATCCGGTCGCCGTCCCGCAGGGCTCCGGTGATCCCCGGAAGGTCGACTACCGCCGGCAGGCCGTACTCGCGGGCGACCACGGCCGCGTGGGAGAGCCGACTGCCGTTCTCGACCACGATCGCCGCAATGCGGCTGAACAAGAGGGTCCAAGCCGGCGAAGTCGCGCGGGCGACGACGATTTCTCCCGCGGACACGGTTCCGAACTCATCGACGCTCGCAACGACCCGCACGGGCCCTTCCGCAACGCCGCTACTCGCGCCGAGACCTTGGTAGCAGCCTTGGTCGGGATGGCATTCCATGCCGCGGAATCCGAGCGGCAGCCAGCTGCGCCCGCGCTTCCACTCCAAGTGCTGCGCCCGCTGACTCAGATCCGCTACGGGGGGCCGGCCGTCGACTAGCGCGTCGCGCAATTCATCCAACTGGAGCAAGTCCGCCGCTTGGTCGTCCGCCAAGGCTCCGGCTGAGCGCAAGCGACGACTGACCTCTCGAATGGCATCCCGCATCAGCGGCACGGGCAGGTCCTCCAATGTCTTTGAGTCCTCGCGCAACGCCACCCAGCGGCGCAGCGCCGTCACGGCTCGCTCGAACGCCACCCGATCGGATGCGGGAAGGCACTCGCGGATCTGCTCCTGCACCCTCCGCGCCCGTTGGCGCGCGAGTTCCACGGGATCTTCGCCCAGCCCGGACTGGACGGTCTGCCGGACCGAGGCGAGCAAGGCGTCCCGGGCTGGTTCGCCCCCGCTGCCGACATGCCCGAACCGCTCGAGAAAGCCCTCGAACTTGACGTGCCACTCCGCGTCCATCCCGCGCGCCTCGGCGTCCCGAGCCAAGCGGAACAACGCTTGATTCATGCGGGCCGTTTCGTGGTCGACGCCGCCACGCAAGTCTCCCAGCGCAACATCGGCGTCGAGGCCCGTCGCCGTTGCGAAGCCGGAAACCTCTGTCGCCGTCTCCGCCTCCCCTTCGATCCACTCGTTCATCTGCATGAGCCGCGTCGAACAAATCGAGGCGTGCAACCTGCCCGCATCGCAGAGCGCGTTGTAAAGGTCTTGCGTGCCGAGCGCGGAGAGGTTCCCGGCCTTCCGCCGCAGGTGGTCGGTGGCCGCGCGCCAACGGGGCACGAGGTCCGCCAAGGGCTCCGTCGCTGCCTGGGGCGGCACCGGCTCGAGGGGGGCCGCCGGCTCGAGGGCGAGCGGCACGGCATCGTCCCGGACGACGGCCGCGTCGATAGCCGGCACTCCGCGCCCTTGGTCCAGCATCGCCAGATTGGCCGCCCAGACCTGCCGCATGAACAAGTCGTAATCCAAGGGGGTCACGGCGGTCGGGTTGTATTCGTCCCATAGATCGAAGAAGTGACGCTGCTCGTCGGTCCATCCTCCGGCGGCCCTGCCGGGCAGGATCCACGGTCGGACGACCGCTTCGCGAGAGCGGTCGGAGCGCGCCCCAGCGGCCACCGGGCGCGCCTGCAGGAGGCGCAAGCGCCCTTCCGTTGACAGCGCCCACTCGATGTCCTGCCTCGGTCCCAGGGCGAGTACCACGTCCTCCAGCAGCCCGCCCAGCCGACGCCACAGCTCGGCCGGGGGTGCGTCGCCGCGCAGATGGTCCACGCGAAGCGGTCGGCCGGAGCGATCCAGCCACGCCCGGCCTCCGACTCGCTCGCCCGAAACGAGCAGTTCGCCATCCCCGTCCACCCATTCGATATACGGAACCTCGTCAGACCCCGTGACGGGTTCCTCGGTAAACGCCACCCCGGCGAACGCCACGTCGACCATTTCTTGCACGACTACGCCCATGCCTTGACCCGCTGTTAGAGCCTCCCCGGAGTGGGTCGGCCCGCCCTGAAAGGCTCTCTGAAAGACTCCGTACGAAGCGGCGTGCGCGGAGCAGCACGACGCCCAGCAACGGCGCAACGCCTGGAGTCCGTCCGCGGACGACGCCACATGCAATTCGGTGTGGAACTGGCCCGCGAACGACGCGTCCGGCGAGTCCTCCGCCACGGCGGAGGATCGCACCGCGGCGGCCTGCCCGGGGTCGAAATACCTTCGCCAGGCGGCGTGGAATTCCTCCGCGACAGCTGGGTCGACCGTTTGCTCCAGTAACTCGGTCCGCGGATCCCCGCCTTTGGCGCCTGCCGCGCGACTGTGCCTTCGAAAGGCTTCGACATCCACCGCGAAGCCGCGCGGGACGGGCAATCCACGGTCGAGAAGGCGCGCGAGGGCATGCGCCTTGCCCCCGAACCTCTCGACGCCGCGCGCCGCGCTCAAGGGAGCGATGAATGTCACCTGCGCCCTCCTCGCTGGAGCCACGCTTCGAGCAGGTCGGCGAGTTCGGGATTGATCGACACGAACAAGGCATCCTCGGCCACGGCCCAGCGCACGGTGGCAAAGCTGCCGCGAACCCGATACGGGTAACCGCTCGGCCCTGCGGTTAGCGGCTGCAACTGGGATCCCTCATGAAGCGCCCCGACCACGAGTCCGTCCCGCAGCAGCCGCGCCCTCAAGTTATGGACACTCCGCTCCAGACCCTCCCCGCCAGCTGCCTCGCCCAGCAAGATCGTGACCGTGTCGAGCCGGCTCTCGGCGAAACCCCTGAACGGGCAGGATCGTACGAACTGTTCGGCAGCCGCCACAATGGCGGCCTCGATCCCCTCCGCGGAAACGGTCGCGCGGACATCGGCAACCAAGAACTGTCCGCAGCGTAGCGATTCGACGGCATGCTTGCACCACGGCGCACCGTCGCGCCCGTCGCGCAGGTGTTTCACCAATCCGCCGAAGGCTTGCGCGGCCTCGTCCCCGAGCGAGCGGTCAGGCCATGTCGCCAGACTCACCATCCGACCTCCTCGGTTGGCGGCGCTTGCCGCGCTCCGCGCGAATCGCCGCTTCCAATTGCTCGCGATGCCGCCCGCAGTGCTCGACCATGTCCTGCACGTGGTCGCGCAAGGTCTTGGCACGCCGCGTTCGATATTCCATCGCTAGCGCTCCGGGCGGCGCCGCTCGCAGGGTCCCGGACACGAAGTGCCGCAGCGCTTCGAACAACTTCGCTCGCGAGTCGGGAGTGGCTGCGCTCGGCACGCGATCCGCCCAGCCGTCACCGTCGTAGAAGGGGAACTGCGGCGGCTCCCGTTCCCCGAGAATGCTGAGGGCGCGATAGGCCGCGACGATCTCGCTATGCACGAGGTGATCCGCCAAGCGCATGGCGCCGGGGTCGCTGGACGGGGCGTTGCGGATCAATCGCGCGACCTCCGCGGTTTCGAGGTCGTAACGGTCCATGAGGAGGCGGAGGTCCACCCGGTCGGCCGCTTCCGGTCGCTCGAAGCGCTCCGCCACCGCGGTCAGCCAAGCGACAAGCTCCCGACCGTCGGAGCCCAGTGCCGGACGCAATCCGCCTGCTAGGTGACGGCCCAGATAGCTGGCTCGATCCAGCGCTCTGTCCAGACCCACGGCGAAATTGCTGGGAGGGTCCCCGAATTCCTCCGCCAGTTTCTCGCGGTGCAGGTCCACGCTCGCGAAGAACAGCGCCAGGTGGACATAAACATGGAACGCGAACAGCGCCCGGTCCGCCGACCAAGCGGCCGGGTTCCACGAGAGGTCGCGGTTCCACAATGCGGCAACGGTCGGCGCCGTGCTGCTATCGAAGCCCGTGCGGAAGATCGGTCGCGTGAGTACCAAGTCGGAGAGCTTCTTGTGGGCGGCCTCATGGAGCAGGGCCTCGGCGGCGAGCCACGGACCGCTCAGAGGCGTCGGGGAGAGGAAGATCGTCGACGGGATCGCGTGCGTGCTCACGTTCTGGCAGAGATTCGGGCGCGTGCGCCGCGACCATTGCGACCGATCCGCCGTATCGACCACGGCGACAACGCTGACATGAGCCAGAACGGATCGCGCGAGCGCCGGCAGCAACCGGGTCAACAGCTCCTTGCCGCGCTCGAGGTGCCCCGCGAGAGCGGTTCCGGGCGCGCGCAGGACCGCCGGGCGCGAAGACACGCTTCCGGCGATCTCCTCCGTGAAGAGTGCGGCGAAGCGCCCCGCCAGCAGGGCCGCGTGCTCTTCCGGACACCAGATTGCGGTGCCCAGCGCGAAACTGTCCAGAGCGGGCCACGCCGGCGAGCATGGCGCGGTCGGCGGACCGGACCGGCTGGACAGAAGATGCATGCGGGCGGCCGTGAAGAGCGCGCTTCGGCCGTCCGTATCGCGGGTTCCGCGCTTGACGGCTTCAAGCCCGTCGTTGATCGCGACGCGAATGACAGGATCCCCGAGCACGGCCAGCCGACGCGGATCGGGTGCAGAGCGCAAGCTGTCGGCGAGGGCGCCGGCGGCGGGCTCCCGCTGGCCCAAGATCCCGAGTCCGCGCAGGTAGTAGCTGAACGCGCGATCGGAAACCGAGCGGAAATCGGCGTACGGACGCTGGCACGCGAGCTCGCGCTCGATCCCGTCCAGGGGCCCGCTCACGGTACTAGCTCCGCGCGGGCAGCGACCAGCGGCATCGCGTGCGGCCCGACCGCGAATCGCTCGTTCGACACGCCGAGCAGCCTCCCGCCCAACAAATCGTGAACCGGCATCCGGAAACTGCCGCGGGGAAGGCGGGCCACGACTCGGCCATCGCGCCACAGCAACGCATCGGCCGCATGGCCAACCAGCCAGTCGGCGGAGGAACGTGACCAAGCCGAGAGCTTCGGCACGAAGACGGCTTCGCCGGGCAATGCGCCACCAGCCGGTCCCCAGCGTAATCCGAGGTGCCGCAGTTTCGGCGGGCGGCCGATGGACGCGCGAAAGGCGCGTCCGGTCGGGATCTGGCGCGCACTAGCTCCGAGGCAAGTCCACGCGGGCGCGGGGCGTCCCGCGCTGACGATCGGGACGTGCGCTGGCACAGCGGCGCCCTCGTCATCGCAAGTGCCGTCGTGGGTGCCGGCCGCGTCGAACACCGTAACTGACTGGTCCAGTGCATGTTGCAAACCTCGCAGCATGGCCGAAGCCCTCGCCACGGCACTCGGCCCGAGGATCACTGGGCGATCCGGCCCGCGGGTCTGGCTCGGGACCCCGACGGGGAGTTCCAATTCGACTCTGGCCAAGGTGCTCGCGATGCCTCCGCCGAGGGTCGGCGAGTCCACGCGCATCACGTAGTCGAGCGGCAGTCCGCCGCTCGTGCGGCGGGCGCGCAAGCTGATCGAGACCAGCGTCGACGAACTCGCGCAATCGCCTCCGTCCGAGGTGACGACACGCCAGGAACGCGAACGCGCGGCTAGCTCCGCTGACCAGTGGGTCGAGGGGTCAAACGCTACGAGCCGCGACCGCAGCTCCTGCAATCCCTCGACGAGTTCGGCGGGAGCGAGGGGCGTTGCGCACTTGCCCGCGCTCTTGCGCGAAACGAACGAGAAGGCCCCTACAGGCGCGCCATGCCGGGCGTTCGCCTCGGCTCGTCCGACCAAGTCGCTCCAGTCAGCGATCGATCCGGACGAACTCCCGGCCACGCCCAAACGACCTTGACGATAGACGCGAACCGCGAATTCCTCACTATCGGATCGACAGGGCGTACCGGTCGCGCGCCCGTCGAAGCTCAGCGCCGTCGCGCGCGTCCGACATGTGTAGCACTCGACCGAATCGCCACCCGCTCTGCAGGCCAGTGCGCTTTCAAGGAAGAGATCCCTGTCCACGGCGCTACCGAACGCTAGTCGAATTCTTCCTCGAGGTCGGAATCCTCCAGAGCACTCGCCGGAGCCATGTGGTGGTGCAACGCGAGGTGCGCGTTACCGACCAACTCCAGCGGGTCTAGATCGTCGACTTCGCGAAACTCGTAGGATTCCAAGTCTGTCGGGATCTCTTGGAGTTTATTGATGTTTTGATCCATTGAACACCTCATTTTGGTTTTGAAACAGCAGAGTGGGTTAACTCGGGGAGCAATCCACGACCTCTAGCATAGCAGTTCGAGGCCTAGGCAAGTCTTATCAACAATAAATGTTCCCTCAGGGCCTGTCGAAAAAGCCCGTCGGCTCGCGAGGTCCACCGTACCGGCAGTCGCAAGCCCCCGAAATGATGGGAATCTAGCCTCCAGCGAGCGCAACAGCCCAAGTTCGGGCCGCATCGACATCCAGAGGAGACCCTCGACACTGCTGTTGACACTCTTGCAACAGGCCCCTAGGCTGTAGCGACCGGGACGCGCAGGAGGATGCGCCTCAATCTGCCCCGCTTCCGCTATCCGGACGGTTCGAGCGATCCAGCAGCAATTCGACCTTGGCCTTGAGCTCGTCGACGTTGGCATCGAGCCTGTCGACGTTGGCCTTGAGCCTGTCGACATTGGCATCGAGCCTGTCCACATTGGCATCGAGCCTGTCGATTGCGGTGAACAGCCGAGCATGTTCCGCTTCGTTCTGCGCGCTGTATTCCCGGAACGGCCGCTCGGTCTCCTGGCTATGTTTCCGGCACCGCGGCTTGGCCATCTCCCGCTCTTCCTTGGCGCGCTGGTCGGCCGCCTCCCGGTATTCCTTGGAGTTCCGCTCCACCATCTCCCGGCACTCCCTGGAACTCCGCTCGACCATCTCACAGGAATTCCTTGGCGCACCGCTTGAACGCCTCGCGGTTTTCCTTGCGGCAGGCCTTCAGCGAGCGCAATTCCAAGAGAAGCCAACCGAAGCCGACGCAGATGAGCACGGCATACCCCAAGCCCGAAGCACTCAAGAATCCAAGAATCTCGCTCATGTCACTCGTAGGGTAGCATCCCGGAGAATGTGACGCCAAGGGCTGTCGTTACCCGAGAGCTGAGCGACCGTGTCGGGAACCCAGAGTGGGGCCCAAGAATGCTTCGAGACCCTGGGGTGCATGCGGACAGGCGCGGCGACGGCGAGGAGGGCTCGATCCGGATTCGGGCCATCAGCGCTGGAATTTCCGGAAGCGTGCGCATGCCGCAGGGGAGCGCGCCCGGCATGCTGCGAGCAGATGGATAGCGCATTTCCTTGGCCGAGTAGATGACGTCGTGGACACTTGTAAGTCGGCCGGGATGGGCCAACGGGCGGCCGGGAGGGACCTGCACGACATCTGTCGCAAAGACCGTGTAGCGGCAGAACTGATTGTGACGCGACGGGTTCTCGAGCCTCGAGCAAGCCGGTTGGGGGGCTGGTCAGCCGCATGGCGGAGGGATGTGGCATTGGTTTGAGGTTGATGGCGCCACCTCGCGGCGCCCGGCACCGATTCCGGTGGAATGGGCAGTCCGGATCCGGTAGCCGGGCCGAGAATGCGAAGACGGCACCGGCCATGCGTGGAGCCGCTAGCTGAAGTTTCCGCGAATCCGCCGTGCATGCAATCACGGCACCCGGTCGATGGCGGCTTGCGCGGCGGGATCCGCATCAGTCGGTCCCCGGCGTTCGTTTGCGGCCAACGTGTTAGTGCGAGTTTAAATGTCCGGTTCTGGCAATCCTTGAATGTCCGCTTTTTCGAAGCAGCTGAGCAACATGCCGGACCCAGTGCCACTAGGTCCGGGGCCAAGCCCACCGGCTGCAAGCAGCCGGTGGGCACCGCTACGGCGACCACGCGGCTGGGTCGGGCGGGCAGGGTAAAAGTTGTGCGGCCGACGCCTGCTGGTGCATTCCTCTTAATCTCGTAGAACATCGTCAGCTACGTCCGCAGCCAGTTTGAAGGCCGCTACTGCAGAAAGGAATGTGGGGTGGCCCTGCCCTCCGGACCCGCGAGGTCTTCCGCAGGCATGAAGCGGCCCCGCTGGAATGAGCGACCGCAATGGAAGGTACGGCCGGAGCCCGCTCGGCGAACCGGACATTTAAGGATTGCTCCGACATGCTCTGATGCTCTGACAACGTGTTGACAGGGGGCTTCCAAATGGCTTACGATTTAATTGCATTGATTCGGCGTTTGAGAGTTGCGTCGTGATCTACACGACGGCACTGGAGCGACCTCGAGTACGTGCTGGTGCTGGTTGGTGCTACGGGATGGAGGTGGCATGATGATTGTCCTTGGTTGGGTGGCCGCAGGCAGTTTGGTGGCATCTACCGTCGTCATTGTTTGGTTGCTACACCGAGCGTTCCAATACGTGTACGTGAAGGTATCCCGGGCACGGATCAACGATGACAACTCGGTGGTCAGCAACTTCATCGAGTTGCTGGACGAGGCGCGCGCCTCGATGATCGTGTACGATGACGGCAACGACATGGACGGGGCGGTATACAACGACAGTCGCGTCATCGAGGCGGTCCGTCGCAAACTGCGATCCAATCCCGACTTTGAACTGCGGTGCCTGTTCAACTGCAACGATGACGTGAAGTTCCGCAAGGAGTTTGCCGACGAGAAGCAAGTGGACATCCGCACGCGTATAGCCGTGGACCGCGAGCGCAAGGTTCACTACAAGATCATCGATGGGGGTATCAAGGCGTACCTTTCGCGGCATGAGCTGGGATCGAGCCAGCGAAGAGTCAAGATCGTAGATTGCACCAACGTCTCGAAGCGCCATCGCAGCCGCGTAGGCGGAATCATCCTCAGAAAGCACACTGAGGATTTCGCAACGGCCTTCAATGCAGCCGCGGTGCGAGACTGAGCGAAAGCGGCTGTATAGGGACGGCCGACTCCCGCCGACCGCGTTAGGACGCCTCTCGGTAGCCCCGCAGTCTTCCTTGGAGTAGGCCTTCAGCGACCGCACCTCCAGACGGGGAGCCACGCGATTCCGTCTTCTAGCAAGGGGGACTGAGCCTCGCTCGAGGACTCCAACAGTCTTCGTCACTACCCCTCCCTCACTCCCTCGGAGGCCTAGGTCGGCGTCACCGGTGGACTCTCGCCAGCCTGATGCGTCAGCCTTGCTGAAGTTCCGCCGAGTCCGTCATCCACTGGTGCAACTGCACCCGTTAGTGACCCTGCATACGAAACCGACGCATCCCAGCACGAACGCATGGAGCGCCAAGTGAGCGAACTCAACCGTGTTCCAAGGCATCTTCGCCGCGGCGAGTTCGGCCGCCACGCAGAAGCACACATGCAGCCATGCTCACAGGACCGGGGCATGCAAGACCAGCGTGAGCCAAAGTCTCTGCTCAAGCAACTTTCCGTCGCTTAGGTCTTTCTCGGTGACCTTCCCTGTCACGCCGACCGCGAGCGCAAGGACTCCGTAGAGCACCATCGGAGGGACGTGGCCGTCCACCTACTGTCGCATCCGCTCAGTTCCGCCCCGCGGCCGCGGCGAAGGCCATTGCGAAGTCCGCCTTGTGCTTGCCAAGCATGCCCTCCGCTACGCGAGCGCGGTGGCGCTTTGAAACGGTTGTGCAGTCTACGATCTTGACTTTCCGCTTTCTCGATCCCAGTGCATGCAGCGAAAGATACGCCTTCACACCTCCATCGATAATCTTATAGTGGATTTTGCTTGGGTCTCCCGCGTCAATGCGCGTGCGGATGTCCACGCGCTGCTCATGCGCCAACTCCTTGCGGAACTTCACGTCATCGTCGCAATTGAACAGGCACTGCAGTTGGAAGTCGGGATTGGATCGCAACTTGCTACGCACCGCTTCGACGACACGTCGGTCGTTGTACAGCGACCCTTCCATGTCGTTGCCGTCGTCGTACACGACCATCGAGGACCGCGCCTCGGACAGCAACTCGATGAAGTTGGTGACCGCCGAATCGTCGCCGATGACCTGTACGGGGCTTACGCTCACGTACACGAACTGGAATGCCCGGAGCAGGATCCAGATCCCCGCGACCGTGGATGTCGCCAACACTCCGATGGCCAAACAGGTAATGAACATCTGCATGCCATCTACCTCCGCTTTCTGAACCCGGCGGAATCAGCCCAGACGGGATGTCCAGCCAAGTCCGGTGCCTAGCGACCGGCACAGCTAGCGTCACGCCAAATAGATTCCAATTCGATGGTAGGCCCTTCGGGGGTGCCCTGTCAACGAAACACAGAGTGCGTGTGGGGGGCATCCTTGCTGGAAATCGCGGGCCATTGCGGAGAATGCTGGGAAACTCCGGTCGGGCAACCAGGTCGGCCGCAGGAGATGACGGCTCGATCCAAGTTCGGGGCATCCCCGGTGGGGTTGCGGATGGATTAGGAAATCGTGCTTGAGCGACAGGTATGGTTCGACCCGAGGGACAATGCATGCGCTTGGCCAAGCTGGTGACGGATTGCATCCATGCAGTCGGGCCGCATGATGTCTAGCACGGCGATCCGGGGGGCAAAGAACGGATTCTGCCGCAGGGGGTGATTGACTGCGGCCGCGGCGAGTGCATCGTCTGCGAGAGCCTAACAGGGCTGGGGCGGCATTCGCTTGCGTTCATGGTGCCGACTCGCCCCACCCCGCGTGAATTGGTGCGACGGGCGTTCCGGATCCGATAGCCGGACTGGGATCGTGCAGATGGTGGAGATAATGCGGGGGGCAGCTTGCTGTCTCCTCCGCGAAACCGCCATGCACACGGTAATGGCACCCGGTCGATGGCGGATTCGCGCGGCGGGATCCGTGCCAATCCGTCCCCAGCGTTCATCAGCGGCTGTGGAGCGTGTGGTGCGAGTGGGACAGCACGAGATAAACGGGGTGCCGCTGTCACTGTGCGGGGACTCCGGCGTGAAGAACAACGATTGGCGGCAATCGTGAGTTTCTTGATGTGTCTCAAGGCTGTCCTTTCGTCGACTCGGTCTGGAGACCGGGCCCCGACCGGCCGCGACAGCACGGTCACCGTCGCCGAACGATGTCAGGTGATGTCACGATGCCACCCGGACCGCGTGATCGGGAAGTCCACAACCAGCCGGATCGCCTCGCCATCGAGTAGGTCGCACCGCGACCCGTCGGGGTACTCGGCCGGATCGGAGTGCCAGTTGTCGCAGACCAGATCCGCGCAGCTCTGGAGCACCTCCCGGTCGATGCGGTCGCCCTCCGCCCACGCGCGGACGTAATGGTGCGTGCCCTGCGTGTCGATATGCGCCTCGACAGTCACGGTACCGGAGTTGTCGACCGGGATGTCGCATTCCGGTGCGTGCCGGGGCGCGTGGAGCGTTCCTGCTAGCCGCTCCCCGGCCAAGCGCCGGGGGAAGTAGAGCCAGTACCGAACTGGCCCGAGTCGCTCTTTCTTGCGCTTCGCGAGGTGCATCTGTCCTGTCCTATCCGATTCCTCTGTCTCTCTCTTTCCCCTCGATAGTCCGATCCAGCTTCACCAATCATACCGGACACCAGAGTAGGCCGCTCCCGGCCCCGTCCGCCAGGGCTTAGCGGCGAGCGGGTGCGGGGCCTAGGTGTTGCCGGAGAGCACCCGAAGGGCTATCCCGCTCCGTTGCGTGCGCAACGCATCGGTGACGGGTGGGCGATCGGTACGCATTAGCACTACTTCGAGCCGCGGTCGCGCGAATGTGCTTTCCAGTGGCCTACTGGCGGCATCCGGGATTCAACATCGGCCATCGCGAGGACTACTCGCAGCACTAGCCGTCCGCAATTCCAGGCACTGTCCCACCGAGCTTGGCACGGGCAGACCCCGCTCCCGCATCCTTGCCCCACGGCCACGATGCAGCGAGACCGGACGATACTGACTGCGCTTGGTCGGATTGTCGGAGGTGACGTGGCGGTATTACGTAAAGCACCGTCGGCGGGAGGTGGCCAACCCTCTGCAGTCGCCTCCGCTCAGTCCCGCAACTTGGCTGCACTGAAGGCCATCGCGAAGTCCTCGGTGTACTCCCTGAGTACGATTCCAGCTACGCGACTGCGATGGCGCTTCGAGACATTGGTGCAATCTACGATCTTGCATCTTCGCTGGCTCGATCCCAGCTCGTGCCGCGAAAGATACGCCTTGACGCCCCCGTCGATGATCTTGTAGTGAACCTTGCGCTCGCGACCCACGTCGCTACGCGTGCGGATGTCCACTTGCGGCTCGTTGGTGAACTCCTCGCGGAGTTTCACGTGTTCATCACAGTTGAACAGGCACCGCAGTTCAAAGTCGGGGTTGGACCGCAACTTGCGTCGCACCGCATCGATGACGCGGCTGTCGTTGTATACCGCCCCGTCCGTGTCGTCGCCGTCATCGTACAGGATCATCGAGGTGCGCGCCTCGTCCAGCAACTCGATGAAGTTCCTGACCACCGAGTTGTCGTCGTTGATCCGTTCCGGGGATACATTCACGTACAGGTATTGAAACGTTCGGTGCAGCACCCAAACAATGACGACGGTGCATGCCGCGAAACTGGCTACAGCCACCCAACCAAGGACATTCATCATGCCACCTCCATCCCGTAGCACCAACCAGCACCGGCACGGACTCAAGGTCCGGCCGGTTCCGCCACGTTGATCACGACGCAACTCTCACAACGCCGAATCAACGTCAATCAAATCGTAAGCCCTCTGGAAGCCCCCTGTCAATACGTGACGGATTGTCGGAGCAAAGCCGAAGTTTCCGGTTCGTCGGGCGGCCCGCGGGGCGGCCCATTCCGCTGCCCAGGCAGCCCTTTCAGCATCATTGCCGATCATGGCCTGTTCCGGATCGTTTCTTGCTTGCGGTAGCGTCCCCCAGCCCGGTGCGAGACAGGCACAAGGACGGATTGTGGAATGCAGCACAGGCGTCAGCTGCACAACGCTCGCGGGGCCCGGACCGTCACAGCCGGGTGATCCTCGTCGCTGTGCCCACCGGCTGCTTGCAGCCCGTGGGCATGGCCCGGCACTTAGCCGTACTCGGTTCGGCATGCTGGCTCGCTCACTCGAAAACGCTGACGTTTCAGAATTGTCAGAACCGGACATTTCAGCTTTGCGCTAACTAATGATTGCAAGACTGGAAGAGCAAGGCGAGGCGCGCCTGCTGGTGGACGAGCACCTGCAGGCGCAGCTGGACGGGATCGCGGTGCAGAATCTGGAAAGGGGCCGTGCGGAGGAGCGCACGGAGGGCCTAGCCCGAGAATGGGCACGCTTGCGCCGCCTCATCACGTGGCGGTTTGGCGCGGATGCAGCGCAACAACTGGATCCGTTGCTGGCCGCCACCGAGGACCCCGAGCGAGTCTCCGACATCGGCAACTGGATCACGGACTGCGCAAATTGATGACCAAGATTCCTGATTTCTTGTTAACCGTCCCATCGTACATGCTCGAGTAGATCTCCCAATCCACGTGCTTCCTTCTCTTGGTTGCAATTCCAACTAGGACGATGGTCACAGTTGAGTCTCTGAGGTATTCATCCCTGACCCTCCTCCGGATCTGCTGGCCCGTGAGATCATCTGGGATGTCACCTCCACCGACCGACTTGTCGATGAAGACCGCATTCTCCTCGCCCATCCGGACCAATTCGTCCTTGTACCGCTGATCGTTATCGTGGTGGTAGCTGACGAATACGTTATGCTGCGGCATCTCTTCACCTCGAAACTTCAATCGGTCCCCCTTGGACTTTGCCCCGCAAGCGATACAGTCCACGTAGGAGCAAGACTAATGCATCGTCGAAGTACGGTGCATCCGCGAGGTACTGATTCTCTTCGGGCGTCAACCCGTTGTTCAGGTCAGCCGGTCCGAACCGCTCGAACTGGCACCTACCTGTCCACGCCGGATTCGGACGGGGAAACGAGTCGACTAGGCCGAGGGTGGCCGCGATGTCGTGAGCGCAGCCGCCCAAACTTCCCACGAGGAAGAGGGCTTGCCCTGATGACAGCGACAGCAGCGCCTCTTCGGCGATCCCTGGCATCGCGCCCTTGTAACCTTCCACGCGCCCTCCGACGAGAATTCGCAAGTCCGTGCTCTCCCGCATCACCTTCCGCATCGACGTGAGACCTGCGCACCACTGATCGTGGGTGGGAACCGACCGGGTGGCGAGACTGCGACCCTCCATCGAGACGCTGTTCCCGTTGCTGCCAAGAAGGTGGAGCCGCCCGACTCCGGATAACTCTCTAGCGGTCTCCTCTAGCTCCTTGAACGGAATCTGAATATGTACCGGCCACGCGAGGTAGTTGACAACACGCTCTTCCTCCGCATCGTCGCCACGAGCGTACCGATGAGCGAGTTGGAGTAGCAGCCTCGCGAACCCGTACTTCCTCAAGTCCCCACCGTAAGCGAGATCCGTTCCCTCGGCGAGCATGAAGATCGCCAAGTCCGCTATCGCATTCTTCAGATGGGGTTCACCCAGTCCGAGTTTCGCCGCGTCCGGGCTCTCCGAAACGGAAATCGCGACAACTTCGGGAGGCGTGAGTTCTTGCGACTTCATGGTGATTGACTCCCGGCCCACTGACTGAAAGAACGGACCGTGACGTCACTTCTGATCGCGCTAAACAAGCGAGTCTCGCCGCTCATCATGGGTGGATCAGGATGCACGATCTCAGTCCCCCCTCGATTACGCTCTTGGTTGAGGCTTGAGAGCGAGGCGAGTTCCGGAGCCCGGGGGAGGAACGCATCTCTGACAGGGGAAGGGATCGAAGCGCAGCTGCGAGTCGTTCATCCGACCCCGGCGGCTGCAACGGCCGTCCGAATCTCGTCATCCAAGAGTTCCTCGTGCCGGGCGCGAATGAAGCGCTTCGAATCGCCATCCACCAATGTGTAGCAAGCCCCGGAACCGTCGCCCTCGATGGCGAACCAGGCCCCGCCCCGGGTGGTCTGGTTGCGGAAGTCTATCCCGATCGCCCCGTCCGCCATGGTCGCCACGTCAGGGCTCTGCCGGACTACTGTCGCGAGTGCTTGGAGAAATTCCCGCGCGGACTGCAGCGCGGTCTCGCTGGGCAGGGCGAGTCCCTCCTCGCGCGCGGCCTCGCACTCCGCGCCCAGGTCGCTCAGCGATTCGTCCAGCCAGCCGTTCGGGAGCGAGTCCTCGCGCATGGGCGCACTCGGCGCGATACAGGCTGCAATGGCCCGCGCCCGCAAGTGTGTCCATTCGGTTGCCGGGAGGATGTGCCCGAGGTCGTCGAGGCACTCACGAAAGGCCACCGACATCGTACTGGGAGGCGGCGGCAATCGCTCCGCCACACGCACGAGCCGCTCTCCGAGCCACCCCGCCCAAGCACTGCCGCCACCATGTGCCGCGGCGCACTGCACCAACGCCCCCGTCATGGCGCGAACGTGCCAAGGTTCGTCCAACTTCGTCGCGAGGCCGGCGATAGCATCTGCGATCGCGTCCGCGAGCAAGGGGTCATGGCACGCAGAGGCCACTTGGCTCGCGTAAACCAAATTCCCCGGGACACCGGAATCTCCGCCCCCGCTACAATCCGCCTCGCCCAGCATTCTGGCGGCGGCGCGGCATGCCTCGAGATGCTCTTCTTCCAACGCATGCAACCGGGATAGCGCCACGAGCTTGCTCCATGGGAATCCCTCGATCGCTGGAGTCATCTCTCTCGCGAGCGCGTTGGTCCATTCGTTGGGCAGGGGCTTGGTAGGCGCTCGATGAACGTCGAGCGGACCGCTGAGGCTAGAGCGCGATGCTTCCGTCTCACTGCGCGGACGCCAGCATGCAGGATCTACACCGTCTACCTCGGGTACGCAATGCCCGAGTCCCTCGTGTCTCCACCGCACCTGCAAGAGGCGTTCGATAACGTAGGATCGCAGTCGCTCCGGCGGAGTTCTCCCAGCCAGAACCAGAGGTTCGCGCCGAGCATCAACGCACTGCGTGAGCCAGCCGCCGACTGTCCGGTGCTGCTCGATGAACTCCCGAAACTTGTCCATGTCCGGGCGAGACCCGGATCTCGTCAAATGCCCGACGAAGAGGCTCGCCTGCATCCAAGCCCCCATGCGTCGCCAATAACCCGCCTGGAGTGCCCCGGATCCGAGCGTTCCGACTCTGTTCAGCACCAGCCACGTGATTTCCGAGAGGACGTCGTAAGTGTCGAAGCTGTCGGAGCGACCGAACGACTCATCGGCTAGCCTCCTGATCGCATCTTCCGCAAAACGCGCGAACCTCGGATCTTCCTGCCTGTGGAGCGCGATATCCAGCGCACCCAGCAGCGCGATCGGGCTGCCAGTGCAGCGGGACTGTTCAAGGGCCTCCCACAGTTCATCGTTGCCGACATCGCTGACCCACGCTCCGGGCGCAAGGTCATCCCGCAAGAACCCCATGCAAGCGACTTCGAGAGCTGATCTCAGATCGCGCTCCAAGAGTTCGGCGCGATACGGAATCACGACGCTTCGAACGTATTCGTCAGCATCCAAGTCCGGACGTTGCGGACCGACGAATCTATCGAAGTAAGTCAAGTCGTCGGGTACGAGGTCATCGATGCCGATGCCATCTTCGCCTGCGATCTTGTCGTACAGGCGCTGCTGGATGCCCGCCACTCCGTTCGGCACTTCATAAGAGATTCGATCGATCTCGTCGTCCGTCGCGGGGCGCGACTCGACTTCCGAGATCAACTGTCGGAAGTCTCCCGAAGCCGCTCCGAGTTCTTCCCGCACTCTCCGTGCCGCTGCCACTCGAGCCGTCGCTGATCGCGACAGCAGAGCGAAGTGCGGCAGACTTGCGATTCTCTGTTTCCGCTGGCCGGCTGTCCGCATCACTACCAGTGGCTGACTCTCGTCGTCGATACGTATCGACGCGGCATTTCCGTCCGCGCCCGGCAATGGCACTTCTACACCTTTCGAGTAAGCCTGTCGCGCGGCCGCGATGAATTCCTCAGCGGACATCCCGAACTCCCGATCAAATGCAATCCATCGGCGCCGTTCAAACCCCCATCGTTGCCCGAGGTCTGGCCACCCTCTCAAGACTCGCTTTCGCAGCGACTCCGGCAGTTGGACGAGGAATGCGTGACCGAACGCTTTTTCGTAGCGCTCGTCGTTAGCAATCTCGTTCACTAGCAGATCGAGAGCCTCGTCAACTAGATCCATGTTCGCAGGCCGAAACACTTGCAACGCAGAGTTCTCGATCCAGTTGGAATACTCCAGCTGGCGTTCCTTTCGCAGATCCTTTGGAATCAATAGGTACGCAAGCAGACGGACCATGACGCTCCTCGGGGAGCCCACGCCGGAATCAAGGTCAGTCCGCCCGCCGCAATAGTTCAGCGGTGACGCATGCGCCCATATCCAGTCCGCTTGCACCGCCGCGTGCTCCGTTGGAACCGACTCGTCGGCCCACAAGCGAGTCACGGACTCAACGCACGATTCCGTGGCAGGGACAGCCAAGGTCGAGACGTCCCATGCTCCTGAAGCGGACCACCGGGCGATGTTGGCGGCTGACTGCCGAATCGTCCTGAGCTCGAAGCGTTCAATCACTGATCCGGTCTCATCGATCGATCCTGCGAGCCAATGGTGCAGTTCGTCGGGTTCCGGCAGCACCACGGCGAACCCGCCCTGTCGCAATTTGTGACGGGCGGACCAATATTCGGAATCCGTGATCCTCTCGATCTCCCTGAGTCTGCGCAATACATCCAAGACGCAGGCCACCAAGATCTCGCCTCCGCGCTCGAGGCGTATCGCGTTCCTGCGGTTGCACGAAGCGTCGTCGATGCAGACCGCGTCGCATTCGTGGGCACCCGCGATCAAGCTGCTCGCTGTCTCGGATAGCGCGTCACTGCGATCCTCGGCGTTGGCGGACGCACTGAGTAACGAGGCAGTGCCCCCATGAAGCGCGGATTCGATGACTCCCAAGATGTCCTCGGCCTCTAGGGCCAACAGTGGATGCTGAGACCCGTCACGGTCTCGCTGGCTCCTGAAGTGCCGCTTGATGTTGGATGGGAACTTAAGGTCGAATGCGGTCAGGGCCTCTCCAAGTAAGCTCAAGTGGGAGAGCAGGATCAGCGAGCTGGAGTCAATCCCAAGCGTCTGAATGCCCGCAAGATCGACGGGGCTGTGCTCGGGCGCGACAATTGGGATGACCGTCGTGGTACGCCCATCTAGCAGTTCCGCGTTTCTGTCGGGCACCTCAAGGAGTGCAAACAACTGCGATTCGTTGATTGCTGGGGGCTCGGAAGCTTCACGGGGCGCAAGGTCAGGAGAGACGCTGAGCAGTCGGTCGCGTAGCAGTTTCGACAGAAGCTCCACTTCCTGCACATTCAAGCCAATCGATGGCGGGAAATACCTCTCGTTGAAGAACGCGAGATCGGGCTGCGGCGTCGGCTGGACCGGTGCGACACTTGCGTACGCAACCCCCACCTGCCGAGCCGCCGGATGGCTTGCGAGCACTAGACGAGCTGCGGGATTCCCCTCAGAAGCGAACTTCGATGAAGCCGTGCCAGCGAGCACCAGTTGGTGCTCGCGCGCAAGAGCACCGGAATCCAGCCTGTTATCCATACAAGACTCAGTTGGGTGTCACGTGCGGGAATCGCCAGAACCTGACGGCCCAAACGTTCAGCACTGAAGAGATCGTGCGTTACGTACTGAGTATATCGGATCAGGCCCCGGGGCCGCAGTGTGCGACGAAGAGCGACGAGCTGGGAGCGGTGGGGATGATCCGATACTCGCGACAACCTCGTTCCAGTCCTGGAATCGGCCTCTTCCGCGGAATCGATGGATCGGATTCTCACGGGCAGGCGCAATGCCCCCGAGCGCGCATCCTCCTAGCGTTCCCTCGATTCCATCGGTCGTGCGCCGATGACTCGGATCCCGTGTCGGAGGCCGCGACGATTGCCGCCCCGAGCCCCTGGCCGACATACAGAAGTTTCGAAGGATCATCATTGAGGAACCGTCTGTCGGGCATCGAGTGCCAATTCGGCAGTGGCGCACGAGACGCCGGGATCCAGGCATCCGGACGGGATCCAAGCAGTCGGGGCAAACGCGGACGGTGGCCGCCTGCGCGGCAGGTCGGGCCATCGACTGTCGATCAGACCGCGCCATGAGGCGTCATACGGAGCTACACGAGGGTTGATCTGACAGCGATCCGCAATTCAGGACGACCAAGAGCATCGACATGCGTCTGCCGCTAACGACACGTTCACATTGGATGCACCCGCGCTGCCGGTGCGGGCAGACGGTACGCACACCACTGGCACCGGCACCTTCTTGAATTGATTCCTTTTCGGCAACGAGGATTGGTCGGTCGCGGTGGATGGCCTGTACGGCAAGGCGAAACCGGTCCGCAGAAGACGTACGGAATCGAGTCCTACGCTGCCTACGCACTCGCCTTGTGCCAGACACTTGGAGACCTCCCGTCACATGATCTCGCCCTCGGATCCTGCGGAAGCAACAAGAATCCGAGCCGCGCGAGTCGCCAAGCGCGAGTCGAGTCAACGAATCGCAGACACTACGTTGGCTTGGCATTCAGGAACATCAGCCGCCGGGATTGCTAGCGAGGCTTCACCTCAGACCGACGAGCTTGTGTCGGCGAAGCGAGCGCGAGTCCCAGCTGCTACGCTACGGCTCCTCTGCGTGATCGCTTGGCCACGGAGTCCGGCACCAAGTGGAGGGCGGGCCCAACGGTGCCCAAACTTGACACAAACGTAACGCTTAGCGGCAGACAAGGACCCTAGGTCGGTGCCACCGAATTATCCGAAGCGGCACGACAGTTCCGGGATTGCATTCCACTGTGCAACGGATGTCGCGCTCCAGTCCGTCTCCACTTCCCGCTAGGTCAACTCGAATGCGCACTCTCGCATGCACTGCACTGACGGTGCTTGCGAGACTCCCATCGAATAGCGGTGCGGATCTATTTGATTGTTCCGCTTGGACGGTCAAGTGCCATTGAGTTGAGGCCGAAGCTGCCCCGAGGCGTCACGATGATGCCCCTTCCACGCGGCAGAAACTGCGATGGATACTGAGATGGAAAAACTCCAACGGGCCTTGCCGGAGTGCCCTAATGGGTACTGAAGAGACAGTGCTTTGTCTGAAGAGAAATCACCATCAAACACTCAAGTCACAAAGATAAGTAGATCCAAAACCGTGTGAATATAAGTTGCGTTCGTACCTTTTGGGGATCGAATAAGCCAGTAACAAACGAACCGGAAGTTCTTTTCTACGTAACAAGTGAATCCCCAACGCCTGAAGCTTGGTACCCAATGCAGCCAGGTAGATACTATCACAACCCTCGTCGCAGAGTTTTGAAATCTCTCCAACCAAGACATCTCTAGATTTCAATACATCATTAGTCGGTGCCTCTGTAACCCGATACTGTCGATCATACGAAGCACGATGAATCAGGGTTTGATTTACCTGCCTGCTGTAATCCCGCATGTTGTCAGAATAACTAGGATTCCCTAATATTACGACCGAAATGTCGGGTTCCAGTTCTTGGACAATAAGTTCCAGTCGCAAACGTTCATGGCCCAAAAATGCCACCAGCCCGAGCCCCATGGATCTATGTAAAGACGGTCGATAGGGCAGATACACCGTTCGATGAATACCATAACTCAATTGCCTTCCAAACGCCGTGGCATATGACAATGGCTCAGTGTATAGCACCTTGATGTCCAGTGTGCCGCACTCATCTTCAATGTACTGCAGGAGCAACAGCAAATGAAGTTTAGTAAAGCACGTTGCGTCGATCGTCACAGACCTTACTGGAAGATTCAACGCACCGCCTGTAACTAAGGTCCTGAGCGCATGATTGATAGCAAATGGATCGTCGAACTGGCAACCAAGCGTGATGATGTTATCGATGCGCTTTCGCTTCATCTCGTTCCTCATCACGGTGACATGGTGTCTGCCTATCGCTGAGAGTTGAGCATCTTCGTAGTTGAAGATCACCGCAGTCCGGAATTCCCCGGACGGCAGTAACGAGGTTGCACGGACGGACCGAGGCTCGAAACTGCCAGCGACCATGTAGAGTCCATCGCCGGGTGCTAAACCTTCGCTAGCGTCGTGAAACCTGATCAAGCTCGACATGTCTGGATCACCGCCCTGAGGAACCGCTGTTCATGACAAACGCGGTAATCTTTCTAACGAACTCCTCAATGTTTGCCCACGTTGAATACCCGATCCCGGGTACGGAAGCAAACGTCTGTTGGTTTTGCTGGGCAACATGTTCCATTTGCAGCACTCGCCATTTCTGCTTGCCAGCAAACAGCCCCAGCTTAAAGCACTGCAACAAATCAGGACAATCCTTTCCACTTGTGTCAACGACTCCGATGCGAGCAGTGAATGCACAGTTAATAGCCGTTTGGAATTCATTTGCCAGATACAATTGCGCCTGCTCTTCGTCGATCATGTTCCACCCCTTGGACTCCAAGCTTTCGCGCACAGCACTTAAGGCTCGTTCGCGCATCGAACTGGACGGCAATGAAACATAAACAGCTTTACTGTCTCTCCGCTGGTTGGGGCGCAACGGAATACCATGTCCCTCGATATGTGAGAACCCGCTTTGAGCATTTAACAACGCACGAGCCCGTTGAGCGATTTCCGCAGCAGTCTGTTGTAGCCGTTGGTGATCGTAGGAGAAGAGTATGATCGGTAATTTGTGCATAAACCGAGGAAGCATTTCCATGGGATTACCCGGATCATCACAAGATTCCTCGTTGAGGACGCAAATGACATTCTTTGGCTTGCGTGGAAGTCCGGCGCATATTCCGATTTCGAACATCGTATACGGCCTGAGAATTGTAGCGTCGAGAACGACTATATCTGCATTCTTGATCTGCTTTTGTATCGACGAAAACAGGAACTGATCGTGGAGACGATCTTCGACATCGACACAATCGATGGCTACGCGTTGGAGATATTCCTTGATGTCCGCCCGTTGCTGTAGCATCAAGCGGGAAAACGAAGTTGACAAGAATGCCTTGATCCGTTTGTCATCCCCCACCGTCGCAGATTTGCTCACGTGAACGTGTTCACGGGTGTTGGTACGAACGAATTGATGATTGATCTGTGTTGCGGGAAGAATCGGCAGGTCGATTGACAAACCCTCTCTTGGAAGAAGCCCTCGGCTGAGATGAAATTCAGATGGAACTTCAAATAGCGAAACGGGGCTGGCTTGGGTTGTACGAAGAAAGCCTCCTGAGAAAGCTGACCTTATCAGATATCCAATGTCATTCGGCAAATAGTCACGCGTGAACAAATCGAGATCCGAGCTATGAGAATACGAAAATCCAATCGTTTTTTCGGTTGACTGACCAGTCCGGATTGACCGCAAGAGTGAGCGGCAGAACGAACGCGAACTGGTGTATGGATTGCGATCCTCATGGTCACGTGACCATGCTCGAATGGCCTGATCCTGTAGATCATGCGGGAAGCTTGGGATGGAACCAAATTTGATGCTTTGCACGGATTCCGCAGCGCGGAAGATACATGAACAAATCTGCAATAGATTTTGTGGATTCCCTGAAGATGCGGCACAGATGGCACGAAATCCAGAGTACTGGGAGCTAGAATGAGCGGGAAATATCTTGTCAATTTCGAGTGAATTAACGGCACTGTCGGGAAATTGCTGTGTCGAAAGTTGTGTTCGCAGTACGCGATCCACAACGGCATTCATACTCCTTATATAGTTTTCCTCCAATTCGTCAGAGTATCTGATATTAGACACCATAATGTCGGTATCGACTTCGATATTTCGGCCCGAGACTGTTGTTAGAGTGTCCCATTCGAATGGACGAATCGCAAGTTTTGTGCAAAAATGTCGTCCGCGATGCAACAGTTCATTTAACACAAGTTGGCACTCGAGTGGGATTGGTGATGATTCGTCCAGTAGCAAGTATAGACACGGTGATGTGGGTGCCAAATGGGACAACTGAGTCCTTAGGTATTCAGCGCATCTATGGAGAGCACTAGGCAGGTGCGTCACTGGTTGCCAGCGTAGAGGTTCTTTGCGTGACCGCGAGATGAGAGCTTCTTCAATGCTTTGCTGGCGTTCCACACAGGAAGATTCCAATGTATCTAGGGCATCAGATTCAATGCCGAACAGGAGTTTGAGATCGAGCGTCTTGTTTTGTTCATATGTTCTGAACTTGCCAAGTGTGATACAGAGAAGGCGCACGATTTCGAGCCAGAGATGGTCGGAAAAGATCTGCTGCAGTGTAGCAATTGGATGCTCGTCAGAGTGTTTTCAGAGGTCTTCGAACGGATTTTTGTAGAGTGCCGAAATTCTTGATATCTGGACGTAGATGCCGATGTAGTCTTGGGGCGTCGTATGCGTGCGAGAGTCGAGTTGACGTAATGCTATGGTCTTGCCCGCCCCGCGCGGGCCAACGATAATGTGGTTGCGACGGCTCCGAATTTCCGACCAGATCGGACAGACTTCGGGTACGAACAACTTGGCCGCAAGTTCCGGCTGGAGCTCGTCGGCCTTTACGATGTCGCGGAACGGGTTTTTCATGGTATTCCGAGCCTTGAGGTCGCGGTCACGACGAGTGCGGACGGCGCTTCCGCCGAGTGCCCGCAATTGTTCGTGATTGCGATGTTCTGAGCGGCCGCCGCAAGGCGTCGATCTAGGACGGGACCCGTAGCGGTAGGGGCGGACAGTCGCGCAGTGGGAGGAGGCTGAGACGAGACCGGGGGAGGTGTGGAAGGGAGCCGGTCCGAATCGGGAGCGAGGTCGCCAGTCGTCACTGACTCCCATCATACTACATTTGCGATAGGAGCGCGCAAGTTCCATGTTCGGTCGCTGCTTGATTCTGCACGCGCTAGGCGGATCTCGCTGCTGAGCGGTTCAGGTGCCGAGCGCGAGAATTCGCATGGCGCACTGATCGTCGATAGGGTACCGGCCACGCCCTCCGGCATCTAGGATCCTTTTGTTTCGCTGAGCGTCACGTTTGAGGCGAATGCGGCCGCCGTCGGATCAGGCTCCCGGATGCATGGCGGCTCGTGGTCTAGGTGAACGTGGCCGGGTGCAGAGGTGTGGTGGCCGTATTGTCGCGAGCGCACGATCACCTCGCCGGTCCAATCGCGTTGGTCTGAAGCGAAGCCTCGCCTTCACTCACCAAGAGGCTGGCGAATGCGGCACGCCCGCGCCATCTAGGTAGCATCAACATTAGGAATCCCACTGTCGGTGGCGGCGACTAGGGCGTCCCGCCTGAATGGGCCACCGATGAGATTCCGCAACGCAAGCGGGGCAGTCACGGTGCGCGTCCGGCAGTTCGGCTCGGAGTGATCCGAGCTTGGGGCTGCGAGTGCTTGTCGATGTACCGCACCATCGCTCACCGTTGCGGATGGGGGGATAGCCAGAGACAATCTGGCAAGTCACAGTGCTGTGGTGCGAACAGGGAGTCGCTTGGCCGCTGTTCGGTTTTCCGGCGCGGCAGTCTTGTCCAACGAGAGATGAGCCCGAACGAGGCTCCGGAGGGGATGCGCGGATCATCGGAGGGTGATCTTGCAACTCGATCTGGCGACGCACCGAACCTTGGCGGAGGTGCGGCAGTTCCTGGAGGCGACGCCGCCGGAGGCGGCGCTGGCACCGTCGCGCCCGGCGGCGTACGCGCATGTGGGCCGCACGTTGCGGCGGTTCTCGTACTGGAAGCTGAAAAAGCGCGCGGAGCGAGGCTTGCTGCGGACCTACCTGCAGCGCACGACGGGGCTGTCGCGGTCGCAAGTGGCACGGCTGATCACGGCGTACATCGCGCAGGGCGCGCTGGCGGAGACGGACGCGCTGCACGGCACGCTGTCCGGCCCGGCCACGATGGCCTTGCTGCGGCGCGCTTGCGAGGTCTTCGGCGACGAGCGCTACGAGCGGCTGGCGGGGCTCTCGCACGACCATCTGTACAACCTGCGGCGCTCCACGGCCTACGTGCGCGTGCTCGGCAACCTGGACGGCACGCGCCCGGCGGCGACGCCGAGCGGCGAGCGGCGCAAGCCGCGCCCGGAGGGCCGCCCGGGCTGGGTGCGGGTCGACTCGGTGCATCAGGGCAACCTCGACAAGGTCAAGGGGGTGTACCACATCAACGCGGTCGACGAGGTCACCCAGTACCAGTTCACGGGCTGCGTGGAGCGCATCTCGGAGCACTACCTGCTGCCCGTGCTGGAGCGGCTGCTGGAGTCGTTCCCCTTCACGGTGCATGGCTTTCACTCCGACAACGGGTCCGAGGACGTCAACTACCAAGTGGCCGCGCTGCTGGAGAAGCTGCGCGTGGAGGAGTTCACCAAGTCGCGCCCGCGGCGCAGCAACGACAAGGCCCTGGCGGAGAGCAAGAACGGCAGCGTGATCCGCAAGCAGTTCGGGTACGGGCACATCCCGGGGCGCCACGCGGAGCGCCTGGACCGGTTCCACCGGGAGGTGCTGGACCCGTACCTAAACTACCACCGGCCGTGCCCGTTCCCGCGGGTGGAGACCGACGCCAAGGGGAAGCAGCGCAAGGCGTACCGGCAGGCGACGCGCTACTTGCGGCCGGGAACGAGCTTCGCGGAGCTGGACCGGGAGGCGCACATGCAGACGGATCACGCGGCGGCGCGCACGCTGCAAGAGGCGTGCGAGGCGCTCTTCGCGGAGTTGCGGGAGGCGGCTTGAGCGCGGCCGCGTTCGAGCTCGTTTCTCGTTGGAGAAAACTGGACAAGACTTGCCCGCATACGTTGTGCTATACTACTTGCCGCTGGCACTCCGATCTCGGTGCCTAGGGACTCTCATCTCGAATAGGCGGCCAACTCGACATTACGTCCAGACCAACCACCGCTTACGGACCCGTGACTCCACCCCCACGAGAATCAGCGATCGAGCTTGGTCAGGAATGCCTCCGTGCATCGCCTGTCCTCGTGCTCGGGAGCGGCGCATCGGTGCCGTTTGGCCTTCCGACGATGCACTCTCTCGCCCGCCAGCTACGGAATTCGATTCCGGAGACCGAAGATGTGCGGCTATCGAATGAGATGTGGGCACAGTTTCTGTCTGAACTCAACAATGGAACTGATCTTGAGTCCGCATTACAGAAGTGCAATCTGACCGAATGACTGATCATATTGTCGATCAAACATGGACTGCGGTTTCCGCAGCTGATTTCAATTTGTTCGACAAGCTGATCAATGACCGCGAAATGCTTCCTTTAAGCCGGTTATATCGTCATTTATTTGATAGTACCCACCCAATAGCTACTGTTGTGACAACAAACTATGATCGAGTGGCAGAATACGCCGCGGATTGTGCAGGATTTTCGCACAATACAGGATTTACGAATGGCTACTTGAGAAGGAGTTTACCGGACATGAACACGCCTGTCACTATTCACAAGGGCATGAGTATCGAACGTAGAGTCGATATTTGGAAAGTTCATGGGTGCCTCGACTGGTTTCATTCACCATCGAGTACTACGTTTGCAGTTACGTCAGCAAGAACGATCCCGCCTGCATCCCGTCCTGCAATCATAACTCCCGGTTCTACAAAGTACGAGCAGACCCATCAGGAACCATTTCGATCAGTAATCACTCGCGCTGACTTTGCATTGAGAAAGGCTTCAGGCTACTTATGTATTGGATTTGGGTTCAACGACAAGCACATACAACCGATACTGCTAGAACGGTGGCACAGTGGTGATGCTATATTGGTTATCTTGACAAAGAAACTGAGCGAATCCGCTAAACAAATGTTACGACATTCGGATGGACACGCGTTCCTCGCCATGGAGCAATCTGGAGTAGATACTCTTGTTCGCTGCCACAAATGGCCGGATGAAATGCGCCTAGCCAATCAAGACCTCTGGAAGCTAGGGTCCTTCTTGGACGAGGTTATAGGAGACCAACCATGAGTATCTTCAACTATACAGATTCTGATGCATTGGGCCGTGTCGTTGAGGTCGATACTGCAACGGTAGTGGTGCGTGTAGACGACGCAGACAAGTTGCGCAGCTTGCAGGTCAATCGACTTGTACTATTGCAGAGCAGTCGTTCGGGAGAGCACTTGATTGGAGTGGTACAGAAGATCGTTCGATCAAGTAGAAAACCAAGCAAGTCCATGACTAATAGCAAACTTGGTGTAGACCGTTTTCCAGAACGTAATGACATTTTGCACCAAGATATCGTATCGTACGAGGATATTGTAAGCATTACCCTAATTGGCACGCACTTCAACAAGAGGGGTACTCGACCTGATGTGTTTCGCAGAACTCTCGAAACTGTACCTGAAATTGATGCCAACTGTTTTCAAATGGAAGGTGATTCGCTTACAAGTTTTATGAAGGTCATAGCTCAGGTTGGTGACAGCGATGAGCGACTCAAGCTGGGTGTCTATACTTTGGATGAATCCGCAACTGCATTCCTTAATGGAGATAAGTTTTTTCAGCGACATGCTATCATAGTGGGTAGTACTGGGTCAGGCAAATCGTGGACTACAGCCACAGTTCTGGAGCAGGTCGCTTCTCTGCCGAATGCGAATGCAATCATATTCGATATTCATGGAGAGTACGCTCCTCTAGGTGTTGATAATATTCAGCGGTTTCGTATAGCTGGACCGGCGGACGTCGGTAGCGACAGTGGTCTACACAATGGGGTGATTTATCTGCCGTACTGGATGCTGGAGTATGAAGCAATGGTTTCAATGTTTGTTGATCGCACGGACCAAAATGCACCAAATCAATCGATGCTAATATCTAGGGCTGTGGTCGATGCCAAGAAACGCTACCTATCTAGCCACAACCACTGTGATGTATTGAGTAACTTCACTATTAATAGCCCAGTACCGTTTGACATTGACGACATACTCTCGACGATCAAGAATCTCGATTCTGAAATGGTTCCCGGGACACGTGGGGACAAACAGGGCCCCTATTTTGGCAAGCTAAGTAGATTGACAGCTCGCTTGGAAAATAAGATCACAGATCGACGGCTGGGTTTTTTGTTTCAAGGTGGCACTGAAACGATGCAATTCGATTATTTGGCGCGGCTTTCGCTGGCTCTCATTGGGGGCAGGCGGGCTCAGAATAGTCAAAATGCGGGTGTGAAGATAGTCGATTTTTCCGAAGTCCCGTCTGACATTTTGCCACTAATCGTCAGCCTAATTGGACGCTTGGCATTTTCTATTCAGCAGTGGTCTCCTCCTTTAGACAGACACCCGATCGCTCTCTTTTGTGACGAAGCACACCTATACATACCAGACAGAGTGGCGGGAAGTGCCTCGAATGAAGTTTCGATTGCAATTTTTGAAAGGATTGCCAAGGAAGGGCGCAAGTATGGCTTGGGTCTTGTCGTGATAAGCCAGCGTCCCTCGGAAGTTAATCGAACCGTATTGAGCCAGTGCAATAACTTGATCTCTATGCGACTGACCAATGCGGAGGATCAAGGGGTTGTCCGAAGGCTCTTGCCGGATAGCTTGGGTGGATTTAGTGATGTACTTCCAATCCTTGATACTGGAGAAGCACTTGTTGTTGGAGACGCGAGTTTGTTGCCTTGTCGGGTTAGGGTCGACGAACCAAGAACGATTCCCAGTAGCGGAACAGTCGATTTCTGGACCGAATGGTCCCGGCCTGAAAACAGAGGTGCAATCAGTGAAGCAGTCAAGGGTTGGCGTAGGCAGACGCGCGACTGAACATTTGTGAACAGGCAATCGAGGGCTGTAGTGGCCTGCTGCTTCATCCGGCGCATAGTACCGGCGGACTTCTACGCCGGGTGCGCACAAGCAAATTCCGAGGTGGTGGGTTCGCGACGGTCAGTCGGCAGGAATCGCCATTCGCATCGGTAACGCATAGCCATTGGCGAGGGCGCACTCGCCCGTGGTCGCGGCCATAGGAGCCTGTTGAAAAAGTCCGTCGGCTCGAGAGGTCCGCGGACTAGGCAGGCGAAAGCCCCCAAAACAGCGGAAATCTGGCCTTCAGCGGGCGCGACTGCCCATGTTGGGGCCGTATCGACATCCAGAGGTGACCATCGAAACCGCTGTTGACACTTTTGCAACAGGCTCTTAGCGGCCCGAATCCGCCGCATGCAGTCCGGCCCGGCCCGACCAAGCGATCCAATCGAGACTGCTCAGGGATTCCGCTAGCATCCACATCCGCGCTCAAGAGCTAGAACCACTTAACGTTCTCAACTGGCCAGAGGTCATGTCATTGGGGTATCCGCACGGCAGTCAGTTTGTCAAGCGCGACTCACGAGCGGGGATATGGAGGCAGTCCACGACTCCATTCTGCCCCGCATCTTGTTTGGCGGCTCTCGCCCAACGCAACTCCGGCGGTGCCCGGTCCGGGCGGTGGGATTCGGATCCAGCATGGACGCTGGTTTCCTTTCGCTGCGCTACGGTCCCGCTGTCCATCCGCGCAGCAGCACGTCCGGCGACTAGGCCGGCCATTCGGAATCGACGGCCTGTGGCCGTCCAGTCCACAGGCCGTTCATCGCTCGGGCGATTGATTCCGCTTCCCCTCGCACAGCGCCTCCCACGAGTGCAGACCCTTCTCGGCGATTTTCCTCACTGCAATCTCTTTTCGAAATCTCAGCCAGACTTTTCGACCGTGGGCCTGCCCGGCTCTCGCTCACCGCATCCGTTTTAGTTGCGTCAATTGACAGAATCGCGTTGCGGAATGCAAGAAGAGGTACGGAAGGTCCTCGCTCGCTACCCTTTCCAACCGTATTTTATGTATTTATGTATATGGGCATTCGCCTCGCACTGCCAAAAACGCGACCGGCCGAATGGTGACTGCCGTGAAGAGCAGTTTCGATCCCTAGGGCAATGTTGCAAGAACCGACATCAATATGACAATCTCGGTTTGGTGATTTTGTTAGGTTTTCTAATCGGACCGGCGTTTCGATCCTTGTTCCGCATGCTACTCTGGTTGCACGCCGACGACTAAAGTCGACCGGCCCAAGCCACGGGCAGGCGATCTGGCCGGAAGCAAAGGGCATCGAAATGAAGAAACGCGAGCTAGTGAAGCGGTTACAGGAACTGGGCTTTACACTGCGACGCCGCGGCGGAAGCCACGATATTTGGGGTGACGGCCGGAAGTCATGCACTGTTCCGCGACACCGCGAGATCAAGGATACGCTTGCAAAGTCGATTCTGCGAGAGGCGGCCGCTAGCCAAGCCAAACGCCTCGGTATGCCAAGCGATTAGCATGCTCTCGACAAGGGCGTACGCACGGGGCAACTCGCGCATCGCAATCACGTTCGCTGCGGTTACGCGCTCGGGCGCACGGAGACGCGCCTCCAAGTCCCCCAGCTTGGTGGGCGGTTGCCGTGGGCGGAGTCGCCCTGAACGAATCGGGAGACTCGGGCCGAGGTCACGCGGTGGCCCGTGAATTCACTCACGCGCATCCCAGCAGCACGCTGCGGATCTGCTACCGGATAGCGCGGCAACGGACCGGATCCATCGAAACTCAGTCTTCTGTTGAACGCTCGCAAGGGCTTCTACCGCAGCGTCGGTGTGCAAAGACTTGCTCTGTCACGGGCGCATGGCTGGCTCGTCGGGAGCCCCGAGGGGGAAATGGCATCCACTCCTGCCGCACCCCGACTGGCAGCTCATGGTGCAGGGACCCCGACTATCGGTCGGTGTCCGCTGAAGTTGAAGCATCTTGGCACTGTGTCCGCGACCGCTAGCCTCAAGGTGCTAGTATGACCTTGTGACGTTTCGTAGCGAGCGACAGTGGCGGGAGGACATTGTCGGTGCGACCGCGGACGGAAACCGTCTCTCCGGTAGGGTCGTCGAGGACGGAGGCTATTGGATGATTGAGTTCCCATCCATCGACGTCATGACCCAAGCGCGTACGAGGGACGAGATCTGCCACATGGCTGCGGACTTGCTGGAGACACTCGTGAACCTCCCGACATACTCTGCCAAGGTGACGTTGCTCGACGGCGACCGTCTCGAAGTCACGTCGAACTACCGATCCGAACCCACCGGTGCCGGGAGCTTGTCGCCTAAGCTGGTGACCGCCTAGGTGGATGGCGGTCCAACTTTCCGGGTTCCCTGTACTGCGACTGCGCAGATGTGTGCGAACTCATGTCGGCGAAAGTGAACGTCGTTTCGGACCCAAGGGAAGCTCGCGCCTTCAGAACGCTCCCTCGCCAGTGCTTCGCGCGCGTGAGTCGCGACGAGCCCAGCTGAATCCGTCAGGACCGCGCTGTCTCCGCAGGGCCGGGATCAGCCCCGGATTCCGCCTCACTTGCCGAACTGAATCAACCGAGCACCGACTTGCGACTCAGAGCCGAGGCGAGGCTGTCGAGGGTCGATGGAGAAGCCGTTCTCAGGCGGCCTTCGCCATTCCGCCAGGACGTCAGTCACCACTTCGACCGCGTTCAAGCTAGCGGGCGAAGTTACGTGGCTCTAGTTTGAGATCCCTCGCGCTGCCTGCGAAATGTCGCACTGCCGCTGCTTTCGGCGACCCCGTCCGCAGGCCACCAGCTTGCTCCCGGGCCCGTGTACGTGTTTCCGAACCCAGCCTGATGCCTCCGGCACTGCCACCGGACCCTCCGTCGCATCGCCTACGCGCCGACCTGACGGGTGGCACGGCTGACCGGACCTTCCTTCACTTCGGCATGCGACACCATCCGGGGTTTCCGGGCGTGCATGGGAATCGCCATTGACCTCCAACGCGGCTACTCTAGCCAACCCCACCGACTGGTGCGGTCTGCCATCCCAGCAAGGTCTGTGAGCGTCCAATCCGATCGCTATCGCCTCGAGTGCCAATCGACACGCGGAACTGACGCCCGCAGCCTCTCGGTAGCCGGGCCCAATGAGAATTCTTGAGTTGTCCCGGCGGAACTCCCAGTAATGCGTGCAGACCATCCATTCGTCTATCATGATCTGACGATTGAGCACCCTCGGTACGATCGATCCCGCCGACCGGTTGGATCGTGATTCGAGCGCGTACCTTCACGGGCGAACGCATGTTAAGCAGGATCATCAACGCGGCACGCGCCTGGCTGAGTCGGCTCCGACGTGATGGGGCCTGGAGGGGGCGGTCGACGACACGAACGCGCGACAGCGCGAAGGATCCCGGCACCACCGATTCGGATTCCCCGTCGGTCGAGCCCGACCCGCCGACCGGGACGTTGCAAGGAGAGCCCCCGGGCCAAGAGGATCCGCCCGACCCCGGTCCCCCGGAAGGCCCGGAGCCACCCGAGAATGCCGATGAGGCTGGTGACGAGGACTCGACCCCTGAAGAAGATGAGACCGACGAAGGGCCCCAAGGTGCCTCGGCTCCCAAGGCCCCGACGGAACACGGTGGTCGGCGGAAGCGGAGCGAACCACCTCCCTCAGGGACGAATCAGCCCGATTCCGAGTCTCCTCCGCAGCCGCGACCGGGAGCACGTCCGGAATTGATCTGTCGCAAGGCACTGGAATCATCGCACTGGTCCCTGATACTCTCCGTTCCAAGCGATTCCGACATCACCTCGGTCATGCAATCCGGAGTCCCGCTCGATGTAGTGGGCGGTGCCTGCAAGATCCCTTCCATTGAGGGCAGTTTGACCATCGGCCACGAGAGCGGCGACAACACCGACATGGCACTCTTTGACGGCAGCCCGCTCATTTTCAAGTTCAGGAAGAATTGGGTAGGTGACGGCAGGAAGGTCAGAGCGATCACGAAGGGACACTTCATCGTCATCGCGCCTCGCGATTGGCAGCGCAATGGCCGCGTAGCGGTTGAACCAAAGGGGTGCGGGGACCCGGGGTTCACGGCGCACTATTTCTCTCGCAAGGGCGACTCCCCTGAAGAGGATATGGGCGGGTTCGAGGAATGGGCCCCGGAGTTGACGAAGTCCAAGTTCAGGCTAGAGGGGAACGTCGTGTTTGATTGCCACGACTGCGGGGACTTGTTCGGCGGGGACGCTCCGCAGCTACGTTGCGGTTCGGAAGTGGCCTGGGCACGAGTCGGCAACGAGGGGGACGGCGAATGGCGCGGTGAGAACTTCAATCCATCGAAACGGGAGTTGCCCGACGTCCTGGACGGCCGTCAGGGCAGTTTCTTCGTTCGCGTCTACGACGAGAAGGCGACGTTGTTGGATAGCGGCGAGTTTCGGTTCGCCAAGCACCTGAAGCAGATCCTCATCAATGGCGAGCCATATTCGCAGACCTCGTTGCTCCTGCCGCGCACTCGGGGGCATCCTCGCGCAAAGGTACGGTTCGTGCCCGCAAACAGCAACATCGTGCAATCGGAGTTGGACGACGCCTCGGGGGAGTCGACACTCAAGGCGGATGGCACGATCGAGATCAATCGAGATCCCAACAGCGACGATTTGCGCTGTGCGCTGGTTGATGGCGAGTACCGCGTTGAGGTCGCCGTCCTCATCCCCCGAGTCTGGTGGTGCTGGGAAGGAGGCAGCGAAACGTCCGAGCAATGGCGTGACACGCCATTCGCCCTCAGCCGGTCCAAGTTTCGCCGGCGCACGGACGAGGGCGAAGGACTCCGGATTCGATTGCCCCAGTGCGTCAAGGTCGTGCGGGCTGGCTTCGGCGAGGACCTTGATCATCGTTACTCGAAGAATGACTCTGGCTGGCTGATTCCGTTGCTGGAATTCGTCGACTGCCAGCAGATCGATGAAGTCTTGCTCGAGGACGCTCTGTTCAATTTGCAGCTTGACCGATCTGGCGCCGAGAGCGTTTCCTTGCCGGTTATGCGTCTCACCGCCGACCCGGTTCCCGAGATCGTCACCTTCGAGGCGGTCACGACCGTTGTTGACGGCGAAGCGACAGCGACTTTGCGCTGGACCACCAGAAACGCTGCTGGAGCGTCCGTACGGATAGAACCCGACATCGGCGAAGTTGAGCCGAATGGGAGCGTCGACGTGCGCCTGCAGGGTGCCGAGACATTCACGCTGAGTCTGACGAAGCCAGGATTTCCCGACTCGACTAGGTCGGTCACTTGCAAGATTGAGCCCCGAGCCCGGTCGGGCCTACAGCCCCGCCCGCAGGTAATGCGGACGGGGGGAGGCTGGCGCTGCGGCAAGGGATTCAGCCTCGGCGAGGTCTGTGCCGTCGGCTTCACGCGCAGCACGGCGGCGTGGGCCGCGATGCCGGTCGACAAGCGTCGCAGGAGCATCCATAGCATCAACGTGGAGAGCCTTCGGAGGTGGAACGATGCCCGCCCCTGAGCAAGTGAAGAAGTGGACCAGCACGATTGGCACCCGCTACGAGAATTACCTGAAGGCATCGTTCTTCTTTAAGGATGCGCGCCTTCGACAATCGTTCGCAGCTGCTCTGCGAGAGGAGGGCAGCCTCCTGAAAGGACCGTACCCGGAAGTGGCGCGTGACTTCGGGAAGGGGCCTAGCGCGCAGGCACTGGCCGAAGAGTACTTTGCCGACCGGAGCCAGGCACTCTGCCCGGCCTTGATCGACCAGCCGCTCTATGACCACCAAGTGAATGCGATTCGCGCGGTTCACGAGTACAACCGGAATGTCGTTGTCGCTACCGGAACGGCTAGCGGCAAGACCGAGAGCTTCCTGTATCCCATCCTGTTTGACTTGTATCGCCAACACGTTGAGGGCAGACTCACGGATCCCGGCGTGCGAGCCCTGATCTTGTATCCGATGAACGCTCTAGCGAATGACCAGCGCGAGCGCCTGGGCAAGATCTGCCAGGCATTGGAGGATGCCGGGTCCGAGTTCAAGCCGACCTTTGGCCAATATATCGGTCAAACCCCGGAAGACCAGTCGGATACGCGGCGTCAAGCCCGGTCACGCCTGGAGGACAGGCGCGAAGGCGAACTGGTGTTGCGCGAAGAGATGCGGGAGACACCTCCGCATATCCTGCTGACCAACTATTCCATGTTGGAATACCTCCTGATCCGCCCGGACGACAGTCCGCTGTTCGATGCCAACCGGGGTCTGCACTGGAAATTCATCGTGCTGGACGAGGCGCACCAGTACAAGGGCGCGAAGGGCATGGAAATGGGCATGCTGATCCGACGCCTGAAGCAGCGGTTGCGGGAGGGCGGACGCGCGGGCGGCTTCCGGTGTATCGCCACCAGCGCGACCATGACCTCGACGACTGGCTCCGAGGACCAAGCTGTCGTGGCAGACTTTGCCTCGGAACTCTTCGGAGAGCGCTTCTCTTCCGATGGCGTGATCTTCGGAACGCAGCAGGCCGAGACGCACGTCCGGCCGCGGCGCTACCACTTGTTCCTGCGTGCGCTCGAAGGGGCGTTCCTAGTCCATAGCGACGGTGCGGACGATGTCGTACTGAATCGGAAGAGCCGCGAGGGCGATGGCAAGCCGGGTGTGCCGCTGGAAATCGCCCTGTGTCGCGAGTGCGGCCAGCACTATTACGTCGGCCAAGTCAAGAATCGAAGACTGCAAGAAGCTGCTCGGGACCCCAGCCGGTCCGATTTCGGTGTTGAGTTCTACCTACCGACGCGGGCAGGACCGACGCACGACCTTTGCCGTCGCTGCGGGGCACTCGTTTCGTCGGGCTCTCTGGAATGCGATTGCAACGCGGCGGTTGCTGTCATGCGGTGCGAGTCGCATCGGAACGAACCGGATCAGCTCAAGAAATGCGAGATGTGCGGGTATCAGAGGGGCGGAGTCGGGGATCCCGTGCAGGAAATCGTGCATGGCACGGATGGTCCGAACGCAGTGATCGCCACAGCCTTGCACGAACTCTTGCCGCCGGACCGGCGCAAGGTGCTCGCCTTCGCCGACAGCCGCCAGGAAGCCGCTTTCTTCGCATGGTACGTGCAAGACTCCTATGAGAGCCTTCGCGACCGAAACCTGATCCTCCGCGCCATCAGGCGAGAACCCGTTGATGCGGAGGGACTTTCCGTGGACGACTTGACAAGCCGCTTGTCCAAGGAATGGAGCCTGGCCGGGCTATTCGCTCGGGCAGACACGCAGGAGACCCGGACCAGAGAGCTGCGGAGGGCCATTCTACGCGAGGCACTCACCGAGGAGCGGAGATTGTCGCTCGCCGGCGTGGGGCTCATCCAGTGGTTCATCGCGGTCCCTGCCGGGGTCATTCCGCCGCAGTCGCTCGCCGGAGCGCCGTGGAACCTCACGCATGACGAAGCCAGCGAAGTCATCGCGCTGCTCGTCGACAGCCTGCGTCTCCGGGGTGCCATGGAACTACCGAGCGGCAAGGGCGCTCCAGCGTGGGGAGAAGTTAGTCCGGAACGCAAGCAATTCGCCTACTCCCGCGGCAAGCCTCGCGGACAGTCTTCCACGGTTCGCGAGTGGGGCAGTCCGCAGTCCGCATTGGTCAAGCATCTGTTGTCACGCATCCTAGAGAATAGCGGTCTAACGGCGGCTCAGAAACGAGAAAAGTCCGTGGACTTGATGAAAGAAGTATGGGAATCTCTACGGACATACGATACCGGATGCGGCAACGACGATGATCAGATTCTGGTGCGCGCCCGCGCTAGCGGCTCGTTTCGTGTCGCGTCGAAGTGGCTCAGGGTTCGACCGGTCGAACTCGACGAGCTTTGGGAGTGCGGTACATGCGCGAGCGTAAGCACGTCCAATGTGCGCGACATTTGTCAGCGCAACCGCTGTCCGGGAAACCTATCTCCAATCGACGCGACGCGGATTCAAGAGAACCACTACCGGATTCTTTATGAAAGTACAAATCTACCTCCTGCATTGACAGCAGAGGAGCACACTGCCCAAATCGAGAGCAATGAAGCGCAACGGAGACAAGACAGGTTCAAGAACGGGTCGATCCATCTACTGAGTTCCTCCACTACTTTCGAAGTGGGGGTGGACTTAGGAGACCTAGAAGTGGTATTCTTGCGTAATGTGCCGCCGGAACCGTTCTCATACACGCAGCGAGTTGGCAGAGCAGGCAGGCGAGAAGCGCCCGGTATTGCGTTGACATACTGCCGCCGCAATCCGCACGACTTGTACCACTACGAAAATCCAGAGGGGCGCGTAATCAAGGGTAAGATTCGGTCGCCGCGTCTCCGAATGACAAATCAACCGATCATTCTGCGCCACGTCGTGGCGACGGCGTTGTCCAAGTTCTTTAGGGCCCCGGAGACCGGTAGCCGCTTCAAGACTCTAGAATCGTTTATTGGTGATTGGTCGTCACCAAGAGCGGCATCTGATCTCAAGTCATTTTGTGAATCGGACCGCGACTTGAGAAACTCAGTGGGTCGAATTATACCCGATAGCATGCATGAAGAGATTGGACTCATTGACGATGCATGGATTGACAAAATCGCGGGAACTCAGAGCAGGTTGGCTAACTTTGAAGCCGAAGCTTGTGCGGATCGAAACGAACTCGAAGAGTTGATCGAGAAATCCAGTGCAAAGCGTGACTTCTACAAGAGTGGTCGTCTCCTGAAGAGCAAGATCACGATCGAGAAGGAACGTACATTGACATTTCTGTCCCGCAAAGCAATCATTCCCAAGTATGGATTTCCGGTGGATGTGGTGGAACTTGACACACGGAATCGCGAGGGTCCCGGTGCGTTGGTCTCGTTGCAACGGGATCTTTCCCAAGCTATAGCAGAGTACGCACCCGGCGGAAAGGTGGTGGCGAACAAGTTGGAGTGGGAGTCCTGTGGCATCAAGACCGTTCCAGACAGAGCCCTTCCAACGCGTTACTATCGTTACGATGACGCACGTAATTTTGAGGACAGGTCACAGTCCGAGGATCGTGTAGACCACGAGTTCAAGAAGTATCTGATTCCACGATTTGGCTTCGTCACGCCATTGCCCTACGCACCAAAGGAGCCGCAAAGAAGAGCGAAGCGGCTGTATACCACGCGCCCCTTCTTCAGAGGTTTCATCGATTCCACATCGGAGCCTGCAGTTCAGGTTTTCTACGACGTAAGGATCACGCAGGCAGTGCCGGGAAGCTTGATCATCCTGTGCGAGGGGAAGAACAAGCAAGGCTTTTACATTTGCCTCAAGTGCGGCAGTCATTCGACCGGTCCGGTGAGCGAGCACGTCACTCCGTCGGGAGCCGCCTGTCCAGGCACTCTGGGATGTTATTCACTAGCACACGAGCTGCACACTGATGTAGTGAGGCTACATTTTCGAGACTCGATGCACGAAGATCATGCTTATTCATTGGGGTACGCGATTCTGCTCGGTGCCGCCGAGGCCCTGGATGTTCCTTCTACAGACCTTAACGTGACCGTCGGTCCGGGGGAGTCCGCGGAATCTGCCATAGTGCTCTACGATGACGTGCCCGGCGGTGCAGGCTTAGTGGCTCAGCTGGAACAGCGGCAAGTGTTTCGGCAGGTGCTCCGTCACGCACTAGACCGCGTCTCGGGCGCGTGTGGTTGCGACATTAGTTGTTACGGTTGCCTGCGAAGCTATCGCAACCAGTTTGTCCATACGCGCCTTAATCGGCTAGCGGCTCGCGAGACGCTGAAGAATCTGAATCTGACGTAGCCCGGGCGGCTGGGTGCGCCGCCGATGCGCAGCCCGCTCTAATTCGAGCCCCTGCTGCACGGCGTCGAGAGCGAGTGCTGCCCGGAAGTTTACCGACGGCACTTGGAGTTCAACATCGGCTGTGCGAGGACCGCTGGCAGCACCAGCCGGACACAGCACCCGGTGCCGCCCGGCCGCACATGGCACAGTCAGATCTCGCTCTGGCATCCCGGCCCCTCGGCCTCGATGCAGAGCGACGGGATGCTCACTGCCGCTGGTGAGATCGTTGGGAACCGCTAGACGGAGGCACCGTCAAAGAGGCATCCGAAGGGTCCTAGCGTCCCTTCGCTCCGAATGTTCACGATCAATTGGAACCCTCAGTGTCGGTGATAGAATTCGCGAGCGCTACGCTCGCTGGGCACGACCTATACACTCCGGTGCCGCGCGTAACCGCCGACTCCGATGGCAGGAAGCGCGGACAGTGCGGTGCCGAGCGGCCGGTCTTCCCAGCGGCACCGAATATAGCCTAGCTTCCGAATGGTAGTCCTAAGAGACCGCACACGCGGGTCGGTAGCCGAGCACCTAGACCGCAGCAGAATGCAAGCGGGCGAGGGCGCGTTTAGCGCGAGTCCTTCTGGCCGGAGGCACCCGGAAGTCATGCGAAATGATATTCGGAAACAGCATGGGCCGGCCTCCTCGCCACGCCCGGCCGAACTCAAGGCCCAAGATAACGGCAGGAACGACCGTGGCTGCTCAGATGTGTCTGTGGACGGGTCCAGTAACCTAGCATGCTATGAGTGGTCGTCTACAGAGTCTCATCATCTGGTGAACTATCACACTTCAATTCAGCAGGCATGATTGAATGGAGGTTCCATTTCGGAGGGAAATACCAGTCAATCTGTGCAGTCTCTGGCCGAAACCTCTGCTTGATACGTTTCCGTCCTCCGCCGAGAATATCTGGATGCGACACGCGCGTGTATTTGTCAACCTCGCAAAATATATTTTGACAATCAACCAAATGCAGCCTTCGACCCCATAATGATTTGAACTCCAAGCCGTAGCGCTCAAACTCGCGTTCTTGTTCATCTGCCATAAGCCGAATTAGTTCAATTTCGCTCAAGCCTCCAAAATCGGTGAAGCACTTTCGCAGGCCCCTTCGCGCACCGGGACCCGGAACAACAAAGTCCATCTCGTCGAAGTCAATAACTTCGGTATAATTGAGATCAACAACATACTGGTAGGCCAAAAAATCACCAAGTGTAGGATAATTTCGTAACAACTCAAACGCACCCTGCATGTTGCGAGCTTCCGTTAGTCGATCTGCCAAATTATCATCCATCATACTCTCAAGTAAACGCAAGTGATTCTGATGTTTCCGAGTGTAACCATACGCACGCCTGCCAGGGGGCATAATATAGGCCGCCGAATAGATACGATGACCTAGCTTCAAGGCTCGATCAAGGACACAATTATAGCGATCAAAACTGTAATCCATAAAGGTCACCGAGCCTACTTCATGCTCGAGCAGTTCCCAGGTCTGAATCCGGTTGAATAACTTGAATAACAAGACTCGAAACACAATTTCCTCGGGGCTATCAGGTAGATCGGACCGGTAGATGACGTTCCGAATCAAGTATTGACTGACCCGATCTGAGGCACGATAAGCGTTAGTGAACTTGTACGTACGGAAGATCTCGTCGTCGCTCCAAGGCCATGGGGCACCGTTGAAGCGCCTGAAGAATACTTCTTGCCGCTCGGCTGCAAAGTACCAGTATGTCGCATATGCCTCGGAAACTCGTGCTGGTTCCAGATGTTGCACAAAGAGCGGACCCTCCGAAGCCGACTCTCCAGCAGTAAGGTGCTGGCCCTTGGGGTTAGCCAGCAATGGGCGCTGGGCCACAAGCGGTCTGCTCGAATCAGTAGAGCGTACCGCCCTAGGCTTTTCGTTCCGGTCTGCGTTCTTGTCCTGCATGGTCATCGCTCGGCGGCTCTACTGGACATGGTTGTTCCAGAAAGATCACAAACTACCCTTTGGCACACATCCACAAGGGGTTGAATGACAGGATCACTCTTCGCTATCTGACCAATCTTTGCAACCCCTACGGTCACGTTCAGGCGGGCAAAATCCATGTCGAGTTCGTGTGCCATGAATCTCCCAAGATGTGCCAATCCCAAATAGTTCCCGTACGCCTTTTCGAAGATATACTGAGTAGCATAGAATGCATTCAGCACCAACCCGTCCCTAGTTGGAACGAAACTGACGTGCTGTAGGCACGGGAACTGCAATCGAGCATCTGGCACATGGTCTTGCAATCGGAGCGATTATGATCCTACTAGACGACCAATGTATTTAATTATCCGCCGGTCCAAATCGATCAATAACCTACCGCCATTGTTTTGCTGAATAATACGCCAAGCAGAAAACCCTTGGAAAATCGCCTGCTCCCATTCACCTGCGGTGCGCTGACTCACTTCTAGGTGGGAGGTCATGTCCTTGATCGTGGACAATAAGTGAGAGTCAATGGTCTGTACTCTTGCCAGCATGCCATGATGCCTAGCGTATTCGAACACCAACGCCACTATTCCCTCTTCGATTACGCCTGCTCGCCCGCCGTCTTCGACTTCGTCGACTAAGGGGTGACTCTTGCGTTTGCAGCGTAGCATCGACCTCGTGATTGGTGACCACCCGAGTACGGCTGCATACGAAAAATGAAATACGTCATGAAATCGGTAGCCGTCTGCAATGTAGGCATTATCTGTAAGCTCATCCCCGATCGAAGTGTCATTGACTCGAATTTGAACCGCACTAGATTCGTTGGAATCGTGCTTTATTACTTCTTTGATTTCAACCTCAAACTGTCGCGGTAGTCGCTCACCATCTGGCATTTGAGTGTCAAAGCTCGGCGGAGTATGCTGTAGTGATACCCAACGGCCACTGACTTTCTCCAAGTTTTCGGTCGCAACTTCGTTGAGGTCTAGATCGAACTTAGTCGCCACGTTCGAAATATACCAGAGCAGATCCCCCAACTCCTCCGATACACGCTCCTTGAATAGCTCATGGGCCTTGCCGTCGCGCATGTGTTTCTTGTACTCGCTCAAGAGCTGGCCGGTCTCGCCAGCCAAGCCGAGCATGGGCACTATCAGCGAAGCATCGCGGTCCTTGCCTCCGTGCCGTGCCGTGCGGTCCGTGCGCAACGCCTCTGCTTGGTACTTGCTGAACTCCATGTCGGACTCCCGTCTACGTCACAGCTGCCGAGAGCAGCTGGGTTTCGATGACCAGCGGGCTGAGCGATGTGCCGAATGCGGTGTTTCGATGCATCGCAGTCCCTACCGACATGAAGTTGCTCGAGTGGTGCGAACGGCCCCTCTCGTGGTGCCGCACCTCCACTGCCTCAAGCGTTGCGTCCGAAAGGTGCAACGCGCCCACGCCAAGACCCGCTGTAACTGCCGCGTTGCCTGAACCTCCGCAGAGACGGTCACGAACACTGGTGCGCCGAGGTCGAGCCTTGGCCGGAGGTGTCCTGATCGCACAGGGCACAGTATGGGCGGATCGACCATAATCCACTCGAACCCAGTCGCGGAGCCAGCGTGGGGCGATCGGTGCATTCACACGCGAGGGGCCGAGGGTTCGTTCCCGTCGGAACTCATGCTCCCTGTAGATCGGACGGCTCATCGGACGAATGCGAGGCATCGGCTGCGACGACTCAGTAGATCAATATAGCATCATGAGATGACGTTGCGCGGACACCTCGTTGTATGGGGTGTGATAAGGACCCATGCTCCACTTCACATGGCTGTTGAGTTGGTGCTCGGGATCCCCGACGCGACCGCCCCGACCCATGCGGAGGCTTATATGCCAAGCGGACGCATGTTGCCATGGTATGGGTACTGAATGTTGGGTGATTCGCACAACGCCTACTGTGGCACTTGCAGCGCACTACGGAAGATTCTCCCAAGCCCAGACGCATGGTTCATGAGGGACCGTCTCCGCGACAGGCACATGGAGCATCTTCACGGTGGCTCCATACTCTTGGTCCGTGTGCGCTGCACGGGCAAAATCACTGTGTCGACATAAGGCTCAACACACACTTCGGTCCGTGTGTGATCCGGTCCTGCTGCGACGAGCCTCCTCGTTCGTAGGAGTAGTCTGAAACAAACGCCTAGTGGGCATCTTCAACGACTACCTGTGTTTACTGCCTCGCTGCCGTGCGAGGGTGCTCGGCAGGGCGACCGACACACTCCTCTTCCAGACGCCGATCAGAGCGCACGACGAACCGCCCGGGATGCCCACCTGCTCTGGTTCAGCGTCACGTCAATTGCATCACGGCAAGCTTTCCAAGGCGAAGTGTGGCCCTCACCTCAACCCTATCGACGAGGTCACCCAGCACCAATGTAGCAACTGCGCCGAGGGATGCCTCCAACAGGTGCCCACCGGCTGGACTTGCCCCACTCAAGGTAATGCTTCCGCGCCGACATCGGCTCCAATGTATTTCAACTGCCGCGTGGTCGCGCTCCCAGACCTGCTGCCCACAGATGGCCCCAAGTCGCTCCTGCAGCGTGGTAGCAGCCACGCGCTCGAAGGAAGCAAGGTTGGCGGCGCGAGCCGCAAGCGGATAGGGTCCGCGCAGATCGGGCGCCCTCGCGCGAACCGTTGGAGCGCTTCCACCGCCAGATCTCAGCACCGCACCTGAACGACCGCCGCCAGCTCCGACTCCCGTGCGTTGATGACGCCGGCTAAGGGATAGCATCGGCAAGCATACCGGCCGGCGGACATTGGCTCGTTACGCGTATAGCCGAAACCGCTGGCAACGTCTAGGCACTGCTGCGCTCGGACTCGTCCCTAGCCGCGCTAGAGATAGGGCAGCGTGCGTCGACCCACTCGGGGAGGCTCAGGAACTACGGAAGGTACAGAAATCGCTGCTGCGACCACAGGCAGCTGGACTGTGTGGTATCATCGTTGTGGTTCGGGCGCGGGCGTCTGCGAGCGAACGTTGCTGAACGGCGCGGTGCTTCGGCTGGCGCAAGCCTAGAAGCTACACAAGGGTAACGAAATGGCATTCTGGAGCGGCGAAACACTCGAGGAGCGACTGCCGACGCTTGTCAGTCCGTTCGACGCGGATAGCGTGGACTGTGCTGCGTACACGCTCCACGTGGGCCACGAGTACTACGTCAGTCCCGACGGTCAGGACCCATCGCCTCAGCGCCACACGGTGCAGCAACTGAAGGATGCGGAGGCGTTCGCGATTCCGCCCGGCCAGTTTGCGTTTCTGCTGACTGAGGAATCTGTAACCGTGCCGCTCGACGCTATAGCGTTTATTTCGATCAAGGCGAGGCTCAAGTTCAATGGACTGATCGATATTTCAGGCTTTCACGTGGATCCTGGCTACCAAGGTAGATTGTTGTTTTCCGTTCTGAACGCTGGGCCGAACCCAATACACCTGCGACAAGGTCAACCCGTCTTCCTAATATGGTATGCCGACCTTGACAGGATGACAGAGCGAAAAAAGCAAGGCATTGGATTCATGAAAATCGAGTCAGGTACTGTAAACGGTATTAGTGGAGAAATTCTTTCTCTCCAGAGCCTTTCGCAGAAAATCAACGACCTTCAAGGAGAGATCTCATGGCGAAATAAGCGACTATTGATCTTGTACTCAATGGTAGCAGGTTTGCTTGTGAAAGTGTTCTGGCCACAAATTACTGAATTCCTTGCCAGATTATTTTGAAATCTCGTATCCATCGCCGATACAGGATGGAGAGTCGGTCGTCACAATTCGCCGTCAGCACTTAAGGCACTGTCGATAAGATGCGACCATCATGCAGAGGAATGCATCGTATGGATGTCAAACCAGACCATACGACCTCTTGTAAGACTTGGAATTTTGTGCGGGCCACCCGGCGATCCGGACATTTGAATCTTGCTCCAACATCGAGTTACATGTACTTGACACCCCGGTAGGTCCATGCTATCCTTATCACTTAGTGTACATCTCCTCCTCTGGGCCGCTCTAATTCCGATTGCTGAAGCCGAATCCGGCCGCAACGCTGAGCGGCCCGCCAGTGCCAATGGCGGGAACTTAGTCACGCAGGGGCCGTTCGAAATCGGCCACGGGAGGTACGCAGTCGACGGCCGCCACATGGGCGTATTGAGCCTAATGGTAAGAAAATATCGGACTCTTGGGTCCGGTACTAGACCTGCTTAACCGAGCTTGTATGGTAACTGCCCAGATACCCTGATCGGGCTTGGTTGCATCGATGGGTAGCGGGACGTAGCTGGCGGATGTCGTACTAGGCGCGGCTCGGAGCGGATCGGGGGTGCTGTCGAGGAGGTGGTTGACAGAGGTGCGCAGCCACATGTAACGTAGGAATTGTTCTGAGGGCGAAGGCACTCGGGCAAGTCATGGCGGCAGCGTTCCCAACGGTCGAGCAACAGCCGGGGGCGGTCGGCGGGCCCGCCGAACTGATCCGGCTGCGGGCCGCCAACGCGAGCTTGCGAGCCGAGATCGAGGGCCTGCAAGGCGACAACGAGGGCCTGCGGGCCGCCAACGCGAGTTTGCAGCAGCGCGTGGAGGCGTTGGAGCGGCAGGTGGGCTTGAACAGCTCCAACAGCAGCAAGCCGCCCTCCAGCGACGGGCCGCGCAAGCCGCGGCGCAGCCAGAGCACCCGGGGCGGTTCCGACAAGCCTGCGGGCGGCCAGCCCGGCCACCCGCCACCCGGGCACGACGTTGCGGCAGACCGCCGACCCGGATCACATCGAGACGCACCGGCCGGCGCGTTGCGCCGATTGCGGCGCAGCGCTGACGGCGGCCGACAGCGTGAGCTACGCGCGGCGGCAAGTGTTCGACCTGCCGCCGCCGCCGCGCGTCGCAGTCACCGAGCACCGAGCGCACACCTGCCAGTGCCCAGCCTGCGGGCACCGGACGCGGGCGGAGTTCCCGGAGAACGTGCGCGGGCCGGTGCAATACGGCCCGCGGATCCAGGCCATGACGGTGTACCTGCAGAACTGGCACTTGCTGCCCGAGGATCGTCTGGCGGAGCTGTTCCGGGACCTGCACGGCGTCGATATCAGCGCGGCCACGCTGGCGAACATCACGCGCCAGGCGGCGGAGGGCTGGCGGGCGTGCAGCGAGCGGATCCGGGATCTGCTGGTGGCCGCGGACGGCCCGAAGCACTTGGACGAGACGGGCTTCCGGATCACGGCGTGCGGGCAGTGGCTGCACGTGATCTGCACGCGGTGGCTGACGTTCTACCGGACGAGCGCGCGGCGCGGCAGCCTGCTGGCCGGCTTGCGCGGCTGCTTGGTGGATGATCACTGGAAGCCGTATTTCACGGTGCCGGTCGTGCAGCACGCGCTGTGCAACGCGCATCACCTGCGCGAGTTGGAAGCGCTGGCGGAGATCGACGGGGAGGCGTGGGCGCGCCCCATGCAGGACTTGCTGCGGATGGCGAGCCGCGCGGCGGGGATCGCGACCGAGGAGGGCTGGACCCTGCCGCCGGAGCTGGTGGCATGGTTCGAGCAGCGTTACGACCGCTGGGTGGCGGAGGCCCTGGAGTACCACGAGGGGCTGGAGCCGTTGCGCCCGGCGGGCAAGGGCCGGAAGGGGCGCCCGAAGCGGCGCCCGGGGCACAACCTGGCATTGCGGTTCCGGGACTTCAAGACGGAGACGCTGCGCTTCCTGCACGAGCCCGGGGTGCCGTTCACGAACAACCAAGCGGAGCGGGACCTGCGCATGATGAAGCTGCGCATGAAGATCTCGGGCGCGTTCCGCTCGGCGCAGGGGGCCCGGGATCTCGCCACGTTGCGCAGCGTGCTGTCGACCGCGCGGAAGCAAGGTCGGAACCGCATCGAGGCGCTCATGCAAGGGCCGGCCGTGCTGCTTGAAGGCTTGCGCTGCTAGCGCGCGCCCGGCACCCGCCCCGCTGGTCCGGCCCCGCCGGTACCGGGCGGCGGTGCGCCCCGCCGCCGGATGGGAGGCGAGGATGTCTTGCGCTCGTCCGCCCCCGAGCATGCGGGGCGGCCGTGCGGGGCGAAGTGCTGCGAGACGGGTCTGTCGTCAGCGGCAACCACGCTGGCCATGGAGCGTTGCGCATGAACATCGAGCCTGGGGCCCGTGAAGGCGAGGGGGCCGTATCCGTGCAATTGAAATCAGGGCATCCGGGATGCCGGTGCTTGGTCGCGACGCCCTCGACCACATCCTGCCATCACTTTCTCAACTAGCCAGACATCAGGTTGCCTGAGCCTTCAGGATTGGCTGGGCGTCAGGGGTATCTGGGCAGTTACGCTGTCAGACTCCCGTCCCGAGACGCCCTGAGGTGCCATCGTCCCCGTCGCCACTTCGAACTCCCGCCCGCGCCGTAGGTAAGCCACGGCATCACGAGGGGCTGATGTCCGTAACGATCCAACAACCAGCACCCCTGAAAGATCTTCCGCAAATCTCAGCCCTGACGGTCAGGTTCGCGCGCAACCTGCGAGCTAGGCCCTCTGGAATCAGCGCGACGTAGCTTTCGCGTGGACGGACCTTGCTGTCCACGAGCGTGATCTGCCAGTAGCGCATCCGCGGATCGAGGCAGAAGGGGCGCAGTCCCGAACGAAGTATTTCACTCACACCCCTAGTCAGAGCGGTATCGGCGTTCAACGTGCTGACGTGGGCTGAGGCAATATGGCGACGGCCACTTTGCGGATCGACGCTCCGAGGCGCACCCCCTGGCCTGACTTTGCCAAGATCTTTCGTCTTGCGCCCACCTTGTTTCGTCGCAACATGGGACGAAACGGGAGTCTTCCGCCCCGGTACTGGATCTGGTGCCCTCCATACGGTACGTCGCCAGCCGGGGCATCGGTGCCTGGGCCACGGCGGACCGGCGTGGTCGAACAGGACCGTGCTGCCGCAGCTGCAACGCACGATGAATATCGGCTGCTGGCAGTCCCAGCACGATGTAGGGAAACTCTGCGTCTTGCAGAGCGGACTATGCCAAGGAATCGACACCAAGCACCTCGGGTCGCGACTTCGGACGTGACAACGCTTCCGACCGTCGTCGGCGACACGATGCTATCACGTCCAAGGTCACGATGACGGGAAACAGTGCCCGGGCCGAGAGTCGATTGTGTTGGCGAGGTTCGCCTTCGTTGAGCACTGCGGGTGTTTCCGAACTGCCACCACATCAGTGCCTTCCGCGGAGGTGCTAGCGCAGACGGCTCTCTCGATCTGCATGATCAGTGAGGGCCCATTTGCTCCAATCTCGTCGCGGCGCCCCGCGTCCGCCGGCACGCCAGCGCGTCACGGGCCACCGGTCTGACCGCCTACAGTGATCGCATCTATGGGTCCGCTGATAGGGACGCGCCACGGAGCCCACCCCGGGGAAGCGGAAGCCCCCGCCGCCCCGGAGTCCAAGGCCAGAGGTACACCCTAATGGTGCGGCGCTTGGCGCACCCGGGCCCGAGACCCGCATTGAAGAGTTCTTCCGCGGCCCGGTCGTGACCCTTGCGCGATTGCTCCAGCAGAGCCGGCTGGTTAACCTCAGTGGTCAAGACCAAGCGCAGCCCGCCGGCAAGGCTGTGCAGAGCGGTCTCGTACGGGGTACGTCGGGCGCGAGTGCTCTCGTGGCTGGCGGTGTTGCGCGATGTCCCCGCGGCTTGGGAGCGGGTCGGTCCAGAGCCGCCTCGCGGCACTCAACGTCGCTCCAACACCCGCTGCCGATCCCTTCAGCACTCGCGGCAGGGGTGACGTCCCTGAGACCAAGCGGGGGGTGTGCATAGGGGAGTCCAACCCAAAGATGCTGCGGAAGAGACGCGATGCTCACGCCGCCGACCAGTCGCTCAATCACTTAGACCAAGCCCTACGCTTCTGGTGCGTCCGAGGTTCTGAATGCGCATTCGCATGAATTCGCTGCTGCCATGGCAACGGCTACGATTTGCGAGCGGGCCATGGCTTGGTTACCCGGCACTACACCTCCGACGCAAGTGCTTCGGCAAGTTCCTCAAGTCGCGCTCTATCGCCGTCGACGATTCTCCGGGCGCACGGAAGGCAGTAGTGAACCCAGGCGCGCCCGCTCCTGACCTTGAGTCGCTTGTCACCGGCCTCTATGCGGTGTCGGCGGTTGCCACGGCAGTTGTGCGCCTGCTTCGCCGAATCGACGCGAGTGGTTTCCAGTAGCGATCTAGGTCGCGGCATCGCCGAAGACTTCCTGTTCTGCACGCGCGAGGATGTCGGGCCAAGCACTCTCGATCCGGTCTAGCTCGTCTTGGTTGAACTCGTGGCGAGTTCCGGTGCCGCGGCCCACAATCGCGTTTGCGCGGCGGTCGATGGCAGACTTGAGCACGACGAAATTCGATCGATTGCGAAATTGGCGGTCGAGATTGCGACCTTCGGGATTGATAGCCCTCCTTCGCAGGATTCGACCCGTTGCGTCGCGCACGCGTTGATCCAGGCCGTCGCGCTTGGCTTGCCGCTGCTGCACCTTTGTCGTGGGAACCGGCTCGAGCTCCTCGTACGCTTGTTTCATGTCGTCCGGCGTATAGCCTTTCTGCTGGAGCAGGCGAAGGGCGTCCAGTGCCTCCTGATCGTCCCTGATGAGCGGAATCTCTTCCATCTGGACCTCCGACTGGGCGTTGATTTCAAAGCGCTTCCACAGGTCGCGGCCGTCGCGCATCGGATCCAACTCCAGTTCGTCGCCACTGTCGAAGTCCAATTCCTCGAGGGGAAGGAGTCGGTCGAAGAAGGCTTGGTCGGCTTCGCTGTATTCTTGGAAGTCCGTCCATCGTTGGGCGATATTGGCACCCGCGTGAAATACGACGACGCCGCGGTTGAGGGGGTCATCAGGCGCGTCCTGTTTGATCACGCGCATGATGCGGCCAACGAACTGGACGAATGGCGAGAGGTTGCTGAAGATACTGAAGACTGCAGCAACCGCAAGGTAGGGATGGTCGAACCCCTCGCCCAGCTTGCGGACTTGGACGATCACGTCCAGATCATGGTTGTCCAAGCGTCGCAAAACGCGTTGGTTGGCTTCGCTGGATTCTCGGGAATGTATGTAGTCGGCCTTGAGGCCCCGACTTCTGTAGGCCTCCACGATCTGGCGACAGTGCTCGAAATTGAGTGCCGAGGCAATGATCTTGAGCTTCCCGCTCCCATCGGGGTGTGCTCTCAGTTCCTCCAACTTGCGAATGGAGGCGTCCACGATCGTTTTCAGGGTCTCGGGCGCAGTCACGATGCTGCGACGAAAGCCGGCGTCTTCTTCACCCAGTCGACGCACCTCGTCGAGGTCGACGGTGACTTCGGCATCGTCCTCGCGCCGAACGTAGCGCAAACTGCTGGGTTTGAGTATCACCCCCGTCAGCTTCTTGACGTAGCCCTCTTGGATCGCTCTGTAGACCGGGTACGAGTAGATGATCTCTCCGGCCATCAGACGACCGTCGGCTCGATGCGGGGTGGCACTGAAGTTGACGATGCGGGCTGCCCCAAACTTTCTTCTGAGCGACTCCCAACTATCGGCAACGTTGTGGTGGCCCTCGTCGAACAGGATCAGGTCGAAGAAGTCGTCGGGCAGATCCTCGAGCCAGCGATTCTCCTGGCCTTGCAACTGCTGGATGTTCGTCACGACCACATCCGCCTCCTCAAGGTCGGAACGATTGCTGGTCCGGCCTTGGATTCTGACGGGCTCCGGAAAGGATCTGCCACTGAGGATCCCGCACTTCTGGTAGAAGGCGTCGCGGTTCGAGGGGTTAAAGTCGCGGTACAGCTGATCCGCGATCTTGACGTTCGGCGCGACGACTAGGGTGCGGGTCGACTCGAACGCGAAGGGCGTGAGCGTGATGCAACCGGACTTGCCGCAGCCGACTGGCAGGATCACCCCCACTTCGCGCTCCTGATCCTCCGAATCGTGAGCGAGACCGACGAGCGAGTCGAATGCCTCGAGCTGTGGGGTCCGGAGCTTCGGATTGCCCCGGATCGCGGGTTTGAGTTTCTGGAAGAGGTGGTCCTTCTTCATGGGTAGGTCTGGCTTTCGACGGTGGTGTGGGTACGGGGCTAGCGGACGGGAATCTTCTGCCCTACTGTGTTAATCGCTCCAGGCGCCGATAACCGGAAGATCTGACCGAAAATTCCCGTAGCCACGGACGAACCCGGACGTGAGGCTCGATCTGTTTCGCGAGAGCGGGCCCGCCTCCGCGAAGGGCAGCCGTGGCTCACGAACGAATCCAGAACTGGGTGCGAGCTGCGCGGGCGGTTGAACCCTTCCAGAGCCGCCTGCGTGTCGTAGACCGCCACGATCCTCGTCGGACGGATCTAGCCCGACTTTGGTAAAGTCGGGCTAGGGACGCTGCCGGTTTCGGACGAGGGGCTGCCGACAGATGCGCGGGACGGTCGCAAAGACGGGATCACCAAGCGACCGGCACGGCCATCTTCAGTTCGGGCGGAGCATGTCCAAGAGACTATCTTTCCCGTGAGCCTCGCGCACGACCCGCACCAAGCGATCCCGACGGGTGCGGTTCCACGGCGCGTAGTAGCGTTCCGTGGTCTGGATGCTGGAGTGCCCGAGGAGGACCGAGACATCTTCCATCAGTACCCCGGCTAGCAGGAGTTCCACGGCGAACGTGTCGCGCAGGCGGTGGCTGTGGAGATTCGCGACGTTCGCCGCGTTGGCGGGAGTGCTCTTGCCTGTTGCTGTATTCGACGATCTTTCGTAGTGGGTGTTTCACACTGGGTCGGAGGGACGCTACCGCAAGAACGAAGCGATCCGGAACAGTCCATGAACAGCATCGATGCCACAAGGGCCGTCCGGGCAGCGAGACGGGCATCGCCGTTCCGCTTGGCGGCCCTGCGCGCGAACGAACGTGCGTGAAAAATGCACCGGCTGTGTATCGGGCACGATGCGGTTCGGATCGCGCGCAAGAAAGCGCGGTACGATGCTGTCCGGCGGGCCGCGAGATATGGCGTCGCTCCGGACGCGACAGCACGAGGGATTCAGGTTGGGTCGCGCGACCCGTAGCGAGTTCCTGTGTTAGAGCACCATCGACACGACCGTCGGCAGCGACGGCGCGTAATCGTATTCCAGATGCAGGCCTTGCAGCCCGACATAGATCACTAGGATGCTTGCCAAAGAAACCTTCCGAATCCTCGGCAAGAAAGTCGAAGAGGTGGGCGTCGCCGACTCAATGAAAGAAGACGGTGTCCGCTTGCTAGGCGGCCAGTTGGTGATTGTCAATCTGTCGCCGAATCACTTCACTCGAAACCCCGAATTCGAACCCGATCTCGTCGATCAGTCCTTCCTCGGGGTGTTGCTCTTCGAGTCGGGCACGAATCGAATCGGCAGGTGCCAAGAACTGTGCAGCGAATGCTCTGGATTGAGCTTGGCGGGCGGTCAACAAGGAGCTTAGGATGCCCGGTCCTGGCTGGGCGCGACCGATGTAGTCACCTAGGGCGCGAGCCAGCAAGAATCGCTTGCCGGTCTCGCGACTGCTCGGTGCCGTGACGCAGGTTGGCGCGTTGGACGCCACCAAGCCCTGAATGCGTTTGCAGGGGGTCTGAAGCGTGAGATTTGGCAGGGCAAGAGATCCGCTCGAAGCGAATTCAACCTTGTCTTCGCCAATGCCGAGGTGGCGGCGGATACTGTCAGCTAATGCATATCCACGTGTCCATGGAGCCCCGGACAGGTCGGCAGGGGCCGCCTCGCGCACCGCTCCCCATCCCGCGCCATGGTTCGACTCCTCGAGCCTCGTCAAAGAGTCGTCGAGCCACCTGCCTACGTGCGCGAGGGACTCCTCATCGGCGCTCGCCAGCACCTCCTGGCGGATTGACGGCTGAGAGGTCTCCCAGAATTTCACAATTGCGTTTGCGACCGAGTCTTGCACATCGAATGGATCTATCCCTAGAAGGGCGGCGGCCTGCACGAACTCCGCTTCGTCTGCCTCTAGGGAGTTGATAGCCTCCCAATCGCTGCTCAGGAATGCGCACAGATCAGTGCCGCGAGGGATCCCACCAAGCCTTGCAAGCACAGCTTCGATCAACCTCCTGAACTCTGACTCCAACGCTTCGCGCTCCACAATCGCACGGCCTTCGCCGATGAATTCGATCCTAGCGTTTTTCGGATTCCATTTCGACCATTGGAGATGGACCCGATCCGCATCGGGGAACATCTCGAGCCTGGGCAGTAGGAACCCGTCGCCCGCATAGGCCAAATCATGTCGGGACTCGAATCCCGGTCGGGGAGCACCTGTGTCGGCAACCTCGTGCCAGAGGTGCCACCAATTGCTAACCAGCCACTCCGCCACGCTCAGCAGGGGCACTACTACGTGATCCCTGTAGCGCGTCTTCCCTCCCCGCAGGGGCGTCTCCAGCAACGACGTCACTGGGTCACGACCGACCCGAATGGACAATTCCGCGAACGTGGCGTCCGCACCGGTTGCTGGGGGATCGGAGTCCAGCCATCGGGACTCGAATTGAACGCTCGTCAAAGCCCTCTCACTTTCTGCGACGGGTGCAGAGGATATCCGTGGTACTCACCGGACCCGGGAGACCCCTGTCTCGCTTCGTAAAGAATGTGGTCGTGTCGATACCAGACATAGCGTGGGTAGCCCCGCTCCCAAGCCCCAGTATGGCCAGATCGCACGGCTTGTTGCAACCAGCCCTCGGCCAACTCTCGACATCGGACAATCTCGCGGGGGCACTTGCTGGCATTCCGGCCCCTGGAATGGGGGACACCGGCGAAACTCGGCAAGTCCTTGTGGTAGGGGCTTCCGACGAAGCGGCAGGAATCCGCGACCTGATCCAAGTCTACGTCGGGCGGCGGTGCTTGAACCTTGCGCGCCTTCACGTTGCTGCGTTGGCGACTAGCTCTCTTCATGGCGTCGGGCGGCAGTCTGCCGCCCCCTCAGACAGGCACCGGGGGCACCAAGCGAACTTGCCACATTGTCGCATGGCACTGGCACTGCTGTCAATTCCGATGCAGGGTCTTCGAGGTCGGCGCGTATTCCAGAGGCATGCGAACAGTCGGAGCGAAGCGACGCTAGCACCATTAGGATGCCTCTTCGATAGTGCCTCCGTCAAGTGGATCCCAGGAATCCCGGTAGGGGCGCCAGGATCATTCCCTCTCTGCGCACCGGGGCCCATGGCGCTGGAGCGGGAGTCGCTAGTGCAGAATCGTGTGGGGCAGCACCGGGAGTTGCATCCGGCTGGCGCTGTTAGTCGTCCTTGCACCGGCCGAGGATGAATTCCAAGTATATGCGGTGGACTTCCAGAAAGGACTCGCGCTCGCGATTGTCCAGCAGCGGCTTGAAGGGGCGCAAGCTAAGCGCCGATTCCCCCGGTCCGCCCGAGCGGAATCAGCGGCTCGTGAGCGCAACCGAGCAGGATTGCTTGCCGCGCCCACCAGCAGACCCCGGCCACGCACCTTTCTGCCGCCGGTCCCTCGGGCGGGGCCGAGAGCGGTCTTCATGCAGGTCGGTTCCAGAAAGGGTCAACACACGGCCAGTACTGACTACGATGCGGGCTGGGGGCGGTCGGCATACAGGCGCGCTCCGGCGTACACCATGAAGGCCCTGTCCATGAAGAAGAAGACGGTTCGTAGCCGCTTCTCGCTACGTCCGGGGTGATGCGCCGGTGGTCGACGATTTCGCACCACCACCGCTGAGCGAATCGGAACGCCGCAACGTCCGCGCCATCTGCAACGATCGCTTCCGGACGTGGTCGGCCGTGCTGCCCTCGCGACCGTCGATCGACCGCTGGGATGAGCCTGTTGGCGACCCGACCGTGGCCGGCTCGGTTCTGGATCGCCCAGCGCATGATGCGCTCCCCTTCGGGGACGCGAGGACCGAGGGCATGATCTCAAACGAGCACCGCGTATAGGAATCCCGAACGCTCGGTTTGGCCGGCGGAGAGGAAACGTGGTCAGCGTTGAGATTGAGACACCAGCGGTGTGTTGAAGGCTGTAGGCAACAGCTACTCCCTCCATCCTTGGCAGGCGCGCCCCGCCCCGACTCTACTGCTCGCCACCAGTCAACCACGCACCCGCACCCCCATTCCCTGAGACCACCATGGATGGGCGGACCCGGCCGCCGCCGATTGGTGAATTGGTGGGCTTGAGGTCCGCTAGCAAGCGTTGCTACGAGAATGGAGCCCGGCACGGACTGCGGGGCGAGCATCGGACTCCAAGTCCCGTGCTACGATTGACCGGCCTGAGCGAAATCCGCCCTGCTCACCGACGCGACGCAGTCCGGTAGGTGATCGACGGAATTCGTTTGCACACGTAAGGATGGCTCTGACTTGGCACTTCGTCGCAACGCAAAATGGGACATTCGAAATATCCGCTTGGTAGACAGGGATGACCATGCGTTGCGGGCGTTCACGGCAGAACAGGTAGGTCGGCACCAGAGGTTGGGACCGGCCGGTGAGAACAGCGCGGCTTCGGAGCTAGGCCTGCTTCTTGAGGGCGTTGTGCGCGGTCGACTGGCTCGTGTGATCAACATCCGGAACGAACGTCATCTGGGCTTTGAGGCCCAAGAGCGGACGATACCCGGGTACGAGCCGCAATTCATCGAGTTCGATGCCGTCGCTGGGAGCATGGAAGAGGGCGCCCTGCGCTTCTTCGAGATCAAGACCACCCGGAATCCAAAGAAAGTCGAGAAGGGCCTCAGCCAACTCCGGCGCTTGCGTGAGGTCATTTCAAGGTCTCCCCGAGTCTCCACGGGACTCTGTCTGATCTGGGTGGACTCAAGGACCAGCGGCCATGAAGATGGGAACTGCGATCTCAGCATCACTCCCGTGGGATGGGATGCAATGGCTCGGCTGGTGAACCAGCCGATAGATCCACGCGCATCGCCATCTGTCGTTTCGCTACCAGCGACAGAGGCCATCGAGTGGGCGAGACAGGATGGAGTGCCTGGGGCAATAGACCTCTGGCAGCGGACTCTTAAGGAACAGCAGCAGACGCCAGCTCGGCAACGGTCTCCGGGTAGCTATTCAACGGGCGATGCGGGTGGCACTGGGGCGTTGGGTAGGGCGCTGTCGGAGGCGTTGGGAGAAAGAACGCGGCGGTAGCATGGCCCGTAAGGAGGCTTGCAGACCCGCTGGGCACTCTCGTTGAAACGGGTGAACCGAATCCGCTGTGCGTAATCGCTTCGGTCGGAGTGGGGGATCCCGGTTTCCGTTGCTGTTGGCGCGCTTACGCGATCAAGCGGCTGTGCCGGCGGCCGGAGGGCGCAAGGCAAGCGTTGGACAGTGGGTGCGTTGCACGGACGGGCAGCGGGAAGGATCCGGAGGCGCGTTTCAAGGGGCGGACTGCCAGCTAGCGTGGCGGCGGGACTCTGCTCGAATCAAGTCAAGCGCGTCGTAGTGCGATCAGAGCTGCATGCGTCCACGCCCAGTGATTTTGAAAACTTCGGCTGCGGGGAACTCCGGCCCTGCCCGCTCCGCTGGAGCGGGCACGCTGCCGGCCGGTTTCGAGGGGCCCCATCAGCTGCCCGGGGCGTCGTCTTGAATCGGGAACTTGTTCCATCTACGGATCGCGAATTCCCTGAGCTTGTGTCGGTACAGGGAGATGTCGTGGTACTTGTCCAGTCTTTTCCTTGCGTCGGCTTCGCCTCGCAGGAATCTCCTCGCCAACCTCGCTAGCCTCCCCAAGCTACTGACTCCGTATTCGTTTCTGAGCTTTGGAAAGCTCCCGTCCTCGCCAGGCCCGCAGATCGTGAGGTACCGCTGGAATCCGTAGTGCCGGTAGCCCTGTTTCGACACGATCCAGTTCAGGGCCTTGTCGAGCCACGGTCCAATGATGGGAAACACTGCGCTCGAGAGCCTGAATGCACCTTTGACCATGTCGACCGTGGCCGTTGCAGGAGGCACGAACGGAACTGGGTCAGCACCGTTCACGATGCGGTAGATCGGGGTCCGAAAGTGGTTCGTCAAACCGCCATTCCCGACTCGCGGGGATCCGAACGTGTAGCAGGCTGCAAGCGAATCCGCGGAGATGTACCAAGTCGCCAAGGTGGCAAGTGCCCCGCCGAGCGAGTGCCCCGTGATGTACAAGGGGATGCCGGCGAGTTCCTTCAGGTGCTGGCGGACCTGTGTCTCGACAGAGAGGTACGCTTGATTGAAGCCGCGATGCACCTCCCCAACCCGGTTCGGGCTGAGCTGGCTGCGCTTGTGCACGGGCTCCTTGTCGAGCTTGAGGTTCGTCATCCAGTCCTGGACCTGCTGTGTGCCGCGGAAGCTGACGACTGCCATGTCCCAGCCGCTCTCTGTTCGGTGAGCAGCGACGAATCCCTGCGTGTCCGTGGCGGCATCGAACAGCACGCCCCGCAGATCGAATCCCCCGGCGGCGAGGATTCGACGGAGCGTGTCGTTCCCGTCGCGGTCGACGTGTCCGAGGGAGGCCTTGAACGCCTTCAGGCGATCGGCGACCTCGCTGGGATCGCCTAGACCGGCAAGTTCCTCCGCCAGGTTGATGAGCGCGGAATCGTCTTCCTCGTCGAATCGCGTATACGCCAGTTCGGCGAGAATCGCCATGAGCCACGCGGTGCGGTCGCTGTAGGCGGCACGACGCACGGGAGGCTTGCAGGTCGAGATTCTCTCGAAGTCAGTCTTCAGGTCCGGTGATCTCATGCTCGTTGCTCCTTGCTCCCGAGGCATCGGCCGTTGGGGTCGCGGGCATACAACAGCCGGAGCCGGCGCGGAGCGGCCCACAGGGGTCATGGACGCGGGGCCGTCGACCGCGGCGAACATCGCTTGGCTGCGAGAGCAAGGTAACGCGTGGATCACGGTGCGGCGCGGGTTCGCCGAGCGTCCGCCCGGCGAACCGGACATTTGAAGCTTGCGCTAACACTGCCATCAACAGCGTTCTGCGGCAGGGTGCGCTGGTGCGCTGATCCGGGGGATGGTCTGCGGTGCTCAGGTGCGGCTGATTTGAGCGTCTAGGGTGGCAGTCTGCCGGTGGTGTCGCCGTACAGCACAGAGACGCTGATCCGCAGTCTGCGGCAGGGATCGGCAGCGGTGCCGAGTATGGCAGCGACAGGGCGGCTTGCAGCGGATCCGAGAGCGTCTGCCGGTGGTGACTGGGTGCGGCTGGCCAGTGCCATCCGGATGATGGTCTGAGAGACTCGAGCCGCTGCCGATCAGGATCCCTACATTTCTGTGTTTGCAGGAAATCGGATCGGCTGATTCGCAGAAACACAGAAACCTGCAATTGCGGATCCCCCCGCTGTGCGGGCCCGCAGAAACACAGAAATGCAGACGGCAGCCGATCTGCCGCTGGCAGCTGTCTAGGATTACGCTGGTTCGTCTCGACGGCGGTGGCGCGCTAATCCGCTGCCAGCCGCCGTGGATGGCACCAGCGCAGCGTATGAGCGTCTAAGAGCGTATCTGAGACGGTGATCCGGCAGGCTGCCTGGATGGCGGCGGATGGTCTGCGCTGAAATGGTATCGCTGGCCAGCGCACTGGCACTGATCCGGCAGACAGCTGCCAGAAGTCGCGGTGGTGCATCTGAGACGCTGCTTGGCAGTGTTGTCTGCTAGCGATAGGTGCGGCGACGCGCTCAGAGCGGCTTGCAGCGCACTTGTGGCGGTGTCTGCGATTAGTCTCTCTGCTTGGTCTCGCGGGGGGATCCGCCGCTAGAGTCCCTGCCGCTCTGAGTGCGTTGGATCCGACTCGGCTGCACTGTCGGCGGTGCTGGCTTCGTGCTAAGGATCCTCGGCAGGTAGACGATCTTGCGGGGGGGCAGCAGTGGGCGCAGTTTACTCATGGCTTGATCCTTCCTTGGGGTTGGATAGTTCGTTAACGCGACCAGTCAGGCCGTCCAGACTGTCAAAAACAGCGTTGAGCTGATTCTCGACGTTGACTCTATTGTTGTTCATGTCAGCGCGTATCTCCTTCTCGCGACTGAAGATAAACCCCAACACGACCCCGATCATGGCAGCGAGCAGCGACAACACAGCTATCAGAATGATGACTGCGATGTTGACCCAGCCGCTCAGTGCGCTGATGAGTTCCGGTGTCAGGCAGTCTGCACAGTCTGGGCAGGCCGTCACGATTTGATCCTTCTGGGTGCCGCTAGTGCGCTGCCAGAACGGCAGGGATCGGCGGCACAGCAGTAGTATGCCACCGTAGCGGGAGGATTGTCAAACTGTATTTCCGGCATCTCGGAGCAATCCTTAAGTGTCCGGTTCCGGGGCGGGCTCCGAGCTGTCCCTTCCGTTGCGGCCGCTTCTTCCATCGGGGCCGCGTCATGCCCAAGCGAAGCCTCGCGAAGCGGAGGACAGAGGCACCCCGGTATTCCTTTCTGCAGTAGCGGCCTTCAAGCTGGCTGCGGCCGAACCAGCCAGTGTTCTACAAGAGAAACAGGAATTCAACAGCAGGCCTCGGCCGCACAACGCGTACGCCGCCCGCCAAGCACCTCGGCGCACTCGCCGTAGCACTGCCCGCCGGCTGCTTGCAGTCGGTGGCTTGGCCCCAGCCCTTGTGGCACGGGATCCGGCATGGCTGCTCCGCTACTTCGAAAAAGCGGACATTTAAGGATTGCAGGAACCGGACATTTAAGGTTTGCGCTAACAGGCGCCCCTGATGAGCATAGCGGGCGAGAGCGGACGGAGTCCGCGCCTTACGCGCTGAGCCACGGGGTATGGCGGTAGGAGTGTTGGACAGGGAAGCCGGTGGTGAGCTGGCGCACTTGCGGCCTCCGCGAGGCTGTCGCTGCTAGCGGGCCGCCTGCTCCGTTGCAAAGCACTGTCTACGAGCGGTGTGTCGAGATGTGGATTGTCCACTCCCCGGATGACTGCTTCAAGCGCGGGAAGACCCAGGCACCAGTGATGCCGACGATGGAGCCGCCACGGGTGCCGTTGAACGCGACGAAGACCCGCTGCCTGCATGCAAGTGCAATGTGGATTCCGCGAGGGCGTGCATTCTCCGGATTGGAGCCTGTGGGAGGTCCCGCGGCATGGTACACCTGCAAGGGGTTGGGGCGTCTCAATATGAACTTGGGAGGGGCTTGCCGGAGAGGAAAACCTAGTCCGGAGGTCGACTGCGGTACGGAAGCGATGGGCGAGGCGACAGGAGAGCACGAGAAGAGCGGACGCAGCCGCTTCCCTGTTTCTGCTCGGCTGAGGCGGTGCGACGAACCGCGGTACCGAATGCCGGTGCCATCGCACACTGGCGGGGATCCCGGTAGATTCTCGAACGATCAGGAATCTGCCCGAGGCTGTTCAAGTGTCGGAGCGCCTGTGCCGGCGGGGGATGCTCGACCGCTGGAAGACTGGCTCTTGCACTACAGCGGGTCTCCGTTTCCTCGAGGGAATCCGATGCGTCCGTCATGCAGCGCAGGTATAGCCAGACTGCACGGCATGACGGACTCCGCGCGTGTCCTCGGAGCGGTCCTTCCGAACAGCGGGAGCCCGTGGGGTGGTCGGTAGGGGAGGTTGACGACCCACGCGTGTCCAAGGCACTTCCTCGTGACGGACTGCGTCCGTACTCTTCGATTCCACCGCGGGAGATGGGCGGATCCGTGGGTTAGGTCGAATCCGACACGGACTGGCAGGCCGGTTCGCCGGACGTGCGTCCGCGAATCGATCATGTGGGCAATGCGTCGAATTGCGGCTGGCGAGCATTGGCGGGGGTAGCCGCACTTCGTCGGAGGGATCGGTCGAGAGCGGTGGGGTTGACGCGTAGTGAAGGCTGCATTGCTGGCAGTCAGCGAGGTTCCATTCCAGATTGCTGTCGACGGGGCCGGGCGGATGGCCTCTTGACGCAACATTGATGGGACTCCAAGCCTCGCTCTCCGGAGGTGGGTTGTGGGATCCACATGGCGCTCCCAGAATCGACTCCGGCTGAATCGCGCGCCCGTTCGCGTGGGGTCACCGTTGGGCGGTCTCGGGATTCCCTGCCAGCGGGGGCGACCGGCACGGTCGGTCTCGCGATCCTCGCTACGGCGAGAGATATGCGTTCCAAGCGGCGGAGCGCGTGCCGCCGCAACGGACTGGAGTATCGGCATCCGGCCCGCACCTCGAAATAAACAGCTTTCGCCGCATGAGCGACAGCAGGGCCGACCATGGCGCTCGCGCCCCCTTGGCTTGCATCGACCCCTGCTCGAATGGATCCATTCTGGATGGGCGAGTCCGGCTACGGTGCCATCGAGATGCGTACGAACCGGCACTGTGCCGTTAGCAGCGCCAGAAGCACCGGGTGAGGTCAGGGGGCCGGTAGCGGAACTTCATTGTTCAGCCCACCCCGACCGATCGGGATGTCCCCCCCATGGGACGCACCACCAAGCCGCCCTGTGGGGCTCCAATGAGTTTGGGATGCCTGGTCGAACCCGCCGTGTGCCTTAGCCAGACACTCCTCGGCGCAGAATCGAGCGGGAGTCCGCGCCTTTCGTTGAGTCCGCCTGTCCATCACTGTCCGGATTGCGCTTGCCGTGTCGGAAGGCTGTGCGCTACTATGACTTAGCACCGGCCAAATGGGTCGACACGGCGTGCGCGATAGGCTTCAGCGGCTCTGTCCTTACGAATACTGAGGTGACACTGTGAGCGAGTGGAGTGCGTTCTTGAACAGGCCCGGCACCGAATGGATGTTCCTCATCTTGCCGGTCGTCGTTTTCTCCGTCGTCGGGCTCGCGATCTACGGGCACCGGAGACGCCAGCTCAGCCGCTGGAATCTGCGGGACTCGCAATTCGCGCCGTCCACTGCGGGGCATCGCTGGCTGTCGTCCATCCTCGCCATCCTCGCCTTTGTGATGCTCGTTTCGATCACCCTCGGTCCGGACATCGCGCCGGACCAGCGGAACTGGGACATAGGACTCGGAATCCCGGGAATATTGATCGGATGGGCGGGCTGCCCCTTGTCGATCTATTTGGCCAACCGGTCGTACCTGGGAGGTACCGGGCAATGAACTCCTTGGTTGTCTGCGGCGGGACCGGGGCGCACGTAGCCCTCGCCATGGTGCGGCTTCACACCCTCGGTTCCGCCCTCGGATTCTTCCGCCGAGCTGACGGAGAGCCGCTCCTGTTCCCCACGCTATACCTCGTGGATCAGGATTCAGGTGACGGGTCGCAAGAAGCGACCGCTTGGCAGGAAGTCCGTCAACTCGTCGCTGCCCACCCGGGGCGCATCGATTGGCAGGAGTCGATCGGCCGAAACGGCCCTCCGAAGCTGAGGGTCGTGACGCCCCTGCCGGTCGACAGCGACAGGAGATGGTCCGCCCCGCCATACACGTCTCTTGGTAGCCGCTTCGCGGACTCGCCCGATCTCCGCTTGCTCGCGTCGCACGACCAGCGCGACATCCAGTACTCGCGGGGCATGATGGGATCGCCTGCGGTCGGTGCCTTGCTGTTTCGATTGAAACAGTACGACACGAATCGGAATGGCGCGAATTACGACGAAGCCTACCGCGAGCTATTGAGCGAGCGCGGGCGTGTCGTTGTCGCCGGGTCAGCGGTTGGCGGCACGGGTGCCTCCGTAGCGCCGACGCTCGCCTGCCAACTCGCCGACGCCGGTGCCAGCGTCATGGCTGTGATGGTGCTGAACTGGTTCCGATTCGAAACCGATGGACTGGACGAAGGAGCGCTCGGTAGAGTGCAGCGTCGCAACCAGTCCATGATCGAGAACGCAAACTCCGCGTTCGCCTACTACGGCCGAGACCTGGCCCGCCACGTGGCGACTGTACCGGTGGGCATGCCTCTAACCGCGATCGGCTCCCGACGCTTCACCTCGGACACGCAGCAGCCGAAGTCCGAATCGTTCATCCATACCGTCGCTGCGCTCTGTTGCCTGCATCACTTCCTAGGCGAGACAGCCCTCGAGCGGGGTCTCTACCAGATGGGCGCCGAAAATCCTGCTGCGCTCACCGGCGGGACCTGCCTTCCGGGCCGAGATACGCTTCAGAGCCTTGCAGATCAAGCGGCAACGCTCGTTGCGGCACTCGACGAATTCGCCGAGGTGCTGTCCACAACGCGTTCGCTCGGATGGCTCGGGCGGACCTTGGACATAGATCCAGCCATCCGCGCGCACTTGAACTTCATTGGTGCTGATCTGGGACTGACGGGAGAGCGTTTGGGCACCCTGTCAAGAGAGTACGGAAAGCACGTGGAGTGGATTCGCGAGGTCCTTCGAATCGAGCCGCGCGTAGACGACGATCTGCTCCGGACGACTCTACTTCGTGATGCGAGGATTCGTGCGCGAATCGCGAAACGGCCCATCGTGGCAAGCGGCGGCCTCGACACGCCGACGGGGGAAAATGTCGCATTGGAGTTATTTCGCTGGACAGCGGCGTGGATTCGAGAGTGCCAGCAAGGGGAGACCGGAAAGGCGGGTGCGATTCGTTCCGGTTACTGGCCGCCGCTCGTTGGCTTGGACAGTCTCACCGTTTCGGCCGAACAGCCCGGTGGATTGGCGCAGGTGGCCGATCAGAATGTCCAGAGTACGGTGCAAGGGTTCGTCCTGCAAGAGGAAGTCACTCACAACGGGTGGCCGCACCCCATTGCCGCCGCGGAGCATTTCCGCTACGCGATCGAGCAGGGCGACCCAACCGCGCGCAGGCAACTGGCGATGCTGCTTGTCGGGCTCGTGTCTGACAACTTGGCGCTGCGCGACCGCGGCCGACCGGGCAGTCACGATCTCGGACCATCCTTGGAACGCCTCATGGAGCAGTATCGAAAGGAGCACTCCAAGGACTTCGCGTGCATTGAAGTCGTCTACAAGAACTCCCGCGGCGAAACGACCATAGGGTTCAATTCGCCGCATACGGTTCTCTGCCCGGTGCCGGGCTTGGAATCGGACGCCACGCTCGCCAGCGTCTGGGCCGACCTCTCCGCGAAGCTGACGGGCTCGGAGCAGCCGAGCGACTGGGAGACGGCAGAAATGGAGCACTGGCGGCCGTCCAGCAGGTCGCTTCGTCAGATTCGGTCTTGGATCGATCGTGAGAAGCAGCGGCGAGGGGAAACAGCGCCATCGTGGACCGCGATTTTCGAAGGTGAGTTGGAACCGGAACTATTCGGGATGGGACTGGCCTTGTCCGTGTACTGGGGGACCGGCAAGCGGGCGGGGCTCGTGGAAGTAGCGCTGCCAACCATGAGACCGGGTGGCTTTTGGCCGGACGAGAACATGGCACTCATCGATGAACAGGAGCTAGTGGAGCGCGTTCCGCAGATCCGGAAATTGGAATTGCCAGAGATAGGGTTCGAGATGGTGCAATTCGAGTTGCCCGACTCTCCGGAGCCTGTCCGGGCGATCTGGCGGGATCACCTCGAAGAGCTCCAGCTAATCGGCATCATCAAGGATTTCGGAGAGCGTCACGATGATCGCCGGGTCGCCATCTTGACTGCCCCGAGCGGCCCCGCGGCGATTCTAGGCAACGTCATCATTCTCGACCGCGAACGGATCATGATCCGGGAATACCGTCCGATGCTGCAAGACCCTGTACCGGGGTCGCCAGTTCCCCGGGGGGATGTGCGGTATCCCGATTACCCGTTACGTGCGAAGTACCTCGGCCTCGTGCAGACTGATGACGGCGGGAACGTCCTTGAACGCATCAAGAGAGGCGAGCGGCTCACAGTGCCCCAGCCCGATCTCGATGACAGGCCTCGCGAGCGAGTGGCGACTTGGAACCTGCGCCTGCGAGGTCGTAAAGAGAAGCTGCCCATCAGATTGTCGATACCGAAGGATGCAAAGCCTCACAGGGCACATTGGATGGTATGGCCGCGCTTCCGCGCCAAGACCGGCGAGGCTTGGCGCGCCTATTACGTTTACGAGCGCTGCACCGACCCCAGGGTGCAGCCCGACATCCTCTGGCACGATCCGGATTCGGACCGCGTGCGGCGTAGCGAAGCGACGGTGCGGCAGTACGGGTCTCGTCCGATCGAGTTCGCCATCGACGCCCCGCGAAGACACGTTGCGGGACCTCCGCTCGCCCTCTGCGCTCGGAATACGCATGACGATCAGGAACTTGGGCTCTACCTCGTTCCACTGGACGCGCTGGCCCGGCGAGGCAGCAAAGTGAAGGTGGGGATCGACTTCGGAACGTCGCACACGATCGCTTCCGTTCAGGTGGACGGCGAGAAGCACCTCGTTTCTCTCGCCCCGGAACTCAATGCCTCCGCGGATCAACTCACCTTGCACGTGAGCGAAGACTGGTCACACGTGAATGACAAATCCGAGGGCATCTTGAAGCTCTCTACTTGGTTGCCGACTTATTGTCGCGACACGCTTCCGGGGGCCGCGGGATTGCTGCCTTCGGAACTACTGACCATCAAGCGGCTGGAAGCGATAGCGGCTAGCGAGGTTGCCCAATGGATTCCCGGCCGCGATTGCGTGATTCCATGCATGGGGATCGGTCGTCGAAACCTCGCCGATCACGTGTTGGCCGACTTCAAATGGGAATGCTCGTTTCCCGCATTCCGCGACCACGAACCCGCCCTGCGCGAAATCTACCTCGGGATGGTGACCGAACTCGTCATGGCGGACGTCTGCTGGCGGCACCTGCAGGCCCTTCCCGCGCGCCGTGTCGACTTCACCTTTACCTACCCGCTCCGAACGCAGTCCGAGCAGGTCAAGAGATTCAAGGACACATTGCAGCGGGTGATGGAGTGCGGGACGCGCAACTGCGGCATCAAACTCGGTTTGACGGACCAGGTTGGCATCTACAACGAATCCAGCGCGGCCAAGGGCGGCACCAACACATTCGGGGAGGTCTGCTTGGTGGCGGACCTCGGTGGAGGCACGCTCGATCTCTTGATTTCAGCCAACGCCGCTCCGGGAGTCGAGTTCCAAGAGGTGGCTGACAGCGCGAAACTCGGCGGCAACGAGCTCCTGCGGATGCTCGCCGAGCATGCGGACAGATTCCTGCCGAAAGACGCCGGGTGGGGAGACGACCCCCGCGAGATCGAAACGAAACTGCGCGCTTGGATGCGGTCCCACGGTTCGCAGAGTCTGTTCGGTTCGAAGATGGACGAAGCGGCTCAGCATGACGGATTGGAGGTGCGCGGCTTCGAGAAGCCGGCGGATGCGAACGCAGCGCGGGCCTTCATCGACCGCTACTTCGGCTTGCTGACAGAGTACTTGGCTCGCAGCCTCGTAGCGTTCCTCACGCGCCATTGGTACGAAAGAGTGAGCCAAGCCGGCCACGATCTCGGGGCGCTCCGGGTTCTCGTCGAGCTGCGCGGGAACGGGTGGCGACTGCGGCATGACGAGGCCGATTATCGGCGGATCGAGGCTCGTCTGGCGATGGACGTCGAGAAACGCGCGCAAGCGCTTTGGGGGCGCGCCGACCTTTCGTATGCAAGCGGCATCGCGCAGGTCGGCTCGCCGGGCTGCACCGCGGGGGGCTCAGACGCATCGGATCCGAAGGCAGCGCCAATCCTGGCCGCTGTCGGCAACAGCCTGGAGCATGATCGGATTCTTTCGCGGACGCATGCGTACGCGCTCGTGAACCTATACCTGTTGCATGCAAGGCAGGCCGATAGACCGCCCGGCCGGATTCACTGGTACGACCGGCTCCCGTTTCGCCATCCGAGCGGCGTCAGGGATCTGAAGGTCGAGTTTCGCCACATCGCACCGCCGTTTCCCCTGAGTCATCCAGACGAGGCGCCCACGACGCATCTCGATGATCTCGAAACGAGCCTGAAGCGGTCCATCAACGACAGCCTCGAGAACGATGGCACCAAGGACGGGATCAGTTTTCGGGCACCGATCGCGCCCCTGGTCTGGGAGACCACCTTCCGGTCGCGGCGCTTTCTGGGGGATGAGTGACATCGGCAAGAACCGTCGCGCTCCTCGGTCTGGCCTTCGGTATCTACTTGCTAGGCATCGCGACTGCGCTGCTGCTGATTCGTTTCAACGAGTACCCCGATGCGTGGAAGCACTATGCAACCGCGCTCCTAGCGGGGTTCGCGATGCTGTTCATCGGGGCAAGTGTCGCTTCGATCCTGAAGGGCAACCGCACTCCCGTTGCGGACCCTTCGGACAGTGGATCGATCCGGGCCGACAAGATCGAATCGACAGCGGAGTCAACGCCCTGTCCCGCTCATCGTGAATCGCCACCAGGTACCAGCCAGCCACCAGGCCCCGTGCAAGCCCAGATAGGTGAGAGTGGTTCCGCGCCGGACGAAGACGTTCCGGGGCGATTGGCGCAGGACCCGGCTCTGGAGGGGAGGGAAGGTGAGCCCCGACCAGGAATCCCTACTACTTCGAGCAGCCCGCCTGAAACGATCAAGCAGAATGAACGGCAGCACGATCCGCCGGTCTCGGCAGAGGTGCATGAGGCCGACTTGATTAGTGTGTGGGAAGTCTATCGCCGCGAGGGCGACGGCCACTTCACCGCCCAAGGGCTCCAAGAGCGGTTGAACGCTCGGAACTTTGGCGCATCGGTGCGCGAGCACGAACACCTAGGTGAGCGAGATTGCCTGTTGCTGGTTGATACGCCCTCCCGAAGCCGGGAATTCTACGTACTTCCCAGCTTCACGAAGTCGCCGAGGAAGGTGAGCAAGTGGTTTGACGACCACAGCGACGGAGCGTTGACAGGCAGGATCGAGAAGGTGTTGAAGGTCGCCGAGGGGCGCTGGACCGAGGATGGGATGCTTGACACGATCAAGAAGGGTATCGTGGCGTGAGTTCATGGATATGAACCTTCCCCAATGCATAGCAACGCTGCTGACTTGCGCGACCGTTGCCTTCGTTGGCTGTAGCGGATGCCAAGAGTCCTCAACGCTCGTGGAGACGTTACCTCCTGTGAGTGGGGTCGCGGAACCGGTGTGGGACGCGCCGGGGACAGGGGAGGAGAGGTTGGGGCAGAAGCCGAGCGAGGTCGCTATCCATCTCGACATCTCCCAGCCTATGGCCGGTTTCCTGCCCCTAGCGTCGAGTAGTGGCGAACTCTCGGCCCTTCAGCTCATCGTGCCGAACCTGTCCCAGCACATGGCGCGGGTCTACGGAGGTGTCGATGTCGATGTCCGGTGGTACGGCGTTGGCCACGAACTGCGGGAACTGGACCCTTCTCAGCCCATCCAACGAGAGCTGTTCAATGGACGATCGACCCGACTCGATCTGTCAATCAACAAGATCCTGTCCGATCTGCGGAGCGGCTATTCGGATGCCGGCGCAGTCGTGAGTGACCTGATGGCCACCGGCGAGGTCACTGGGCCGTTGGCTGTGTCCACCAAGCTGAGCGAATGGTTGGCAAGCGACGATGTCAGGTCTGGGGAGTATCATGTCGGCTTGTTCGGAGTCAAGGCCCAATACTGGGGCGTGACGCATTCCGCGCAATGCCCGCCAGGGCCGCGCCTCGGCTGCTGGTACGACGAACGAGTGCAGAGATTCCGGCGCTTGGAGAGCGTCGCCAACTTCCCCCTCTATGTGCTGGTGCTCGGTCGTAGGCCTGAGCGCGTAACGTCGATCATGGAATCGCTCCAGCGGGGCATCGACGAAATGGACCAATCCCTCGCGGTCCAGTGGGAATTGCTGACCGGCGATTCACGCAGTTTTGAGACTTCGCTGTCCTGCGAGGCAGCTATCCGGAGAGACGGAAACGAGCGTGAGCGGCAGTACGCGCTAGTCGTCGGCCCGAGTGGACAATACGACTGCCAGCGAAATGGTACCGTCACGCTCTACTGCGCGTTCGCCGAGGGGGAAGATTCCTTCCTGCCGACCGACGGCCGTGCGAGCTGGATCCAAGCCACGGCAGATGCCTCTGACGCCAAGCCTCAGGATGCACTTCAAGGGAACGTCTCGGTGGAGGCTGCGATCCGAGTCGGTCACACTGGATCACGTATCGAGGTTGATGTAGACTGTTCGGCGGTCCGGGATACTCGCGCAGACATGAAACTCGCCCTCGACATTGCTGGTCGTGCAACCCGGCCTGCCAAGGACTGGAGCGGGTGGTCGACTGAAGTCGCGGCACTCGGCAAGACGCTGAACCTCAATGGCTTCGTCCGATCGATTCGGCTCGAGCCAGACAGCTACCGAGTCAGACTCCCTGTGTTCCTGCACTTTCGCGGAGGGTAGATGCCAAACGATCCAGTTCTGTGGGTTGTTATACTCGCGCAACTCTGCATCTTGGCCCGGAGCCTGTCGCACGCGAGGGGGGACGATGCAGCGGCACTAGATGAACTGAGGGAGCAGTTCAACGGTGACATAGTCAGTCGCGCCACGCGCGGGGATGGCCCCGACTGGGTGCGCTACATGGACGAGGCTGACCGAGTGCATGGTCGGCGTGTCGACCGACTCCAAGTCTGGGCGACAGCGGCGCTGGTCATCGGTATCGGCGGCACCATGGCAACGCTCGCGTTTCGGCCCACCGGGACTTCACCCGACGAACTCAGGGCACTGATAGGTGCCGTGAGCCCCGCGCTGTATGCCAGCCTATCCGGCGTGGCGAACAACTTGCTGATCACGTTGGTGCTATTCCGTTGGTCTGATGTCCGCTTCCGAGCGTCGCTGGATGATTTCCGCAATCGGCTTCAAGAGTTCAGCGACCAGAATCCGCCGCAAGAGAAATTCGCGAACGCTGTCAGAGACCAGCTCGGTATCGCGTTCAAGGAGGCCGTCAGCGAATTCCCCCACGCCTTTGCGCGGCTGGACGAGAGCGTGCAGTCGCTGGGCAGGATCATCCAAGAGCAGTCGACGGCAGTGCTGGAGGCGGCAGCTGGATTGAAGCAGGGTGCGGATAGCCTGACGGGCGCGGCCAAGGAAATCATTCCGGTGGCTGGATTGCTGCAGTCATCGACTGACCGCTTGCGTGCGCTGCCTGAAGAACTGCAACAGGCAATCGCGGCAGTGCTTGATACCTGGGAACGCAGGGTCCGGCGAGATCAGGACAGCTTCATCTCCGGCGTTCAGGAGGTGTTGAGATCTCAGCAGGCATTGCTAGAGGGCGCCCACGGCAAGTTCGTCGAGTGGGAGCGCCAGCGCGGCGAGGTTGCGAGCAAGCAAGCCAAGGCATGGGCTGAAGCGATCGAGTCGATTCAGCAGTCCAACGCAGCGATTGTGAAGACAGTCTCAGGGCTGCCCGAGATATTCTCGAAAGAGGTCGCGAGGGTCGCACACACGTTGGGGAAGGAGTTCGGTCTCGAGGCGCGACAACATGTCGCGGAACTCGCCAGGGTAGTTCGCAAGGGAAACGAGAGCCTCCGCAAGCAGGTCGAGAGTGCGACGGCTGACCTGCAGAGGCTATTCCTGAACAACACAAGCGAGGTCGTTGCGAAGACGCTCGAAGACGTCTATCGACGAGTCGAAGGGACGCTTCTGACCTCGCTGGACGAGGTCGGCAAGGGCATCAGAGAAGCACTGGACGAACTTCCGGGCCATGCTGAGTCGTTCGCTTCCAGTCTTTCCGCGGCTGACAAGAAACTGCAGCGGTCGATCGAGAGCCTTGACGAGTCCGCTCGTCACCTCAAGAAGGTGGCCGAACTTACGGAAGGCTTTGAGAAGTCGCTGGCCGAGGCCCTAGCGAAGTCCACTGCCCCGATCATTGAGTCGCTGCGCGACGAAGTTCGCAAGATCGTGGCTGCGGTGCGGAGTTTGGGCGGTGTGATCGAGGATGACGTCCCTAGTGAGACAAGGGGCTGGTTTGATCTCATTCGCAGGTTGTCCGGTAGAGTGTCGTTTCGCAGGAAACGCGGCGAGGGTTCATGAGGCGTCCACGAGCATCTCTGACAGCTTGGCCGGCATTCGCCGACTTCATGACCATTCTCGCGGTGGTCAGCCTTGCCATCGCGGCAGGAGTACTGTCCGATGGAGCAGGCCCTGCCGGACCAGAGCCGTTGCAAGCCAAGATCGCGAAGTTGAAGACGGAGAACTCGAAGCTGAAAGAAGAAAACGCAAAGTTGAGCGCCGACCTTGATGAAGCTACCAGTAAGGTCGCCAAGCTGGAAACGCGGATTAAGTCACTGGAATCGCTCAAGCACTTCGGCCACATGCCTTGCCTTCCTCATCCCGATTCACCGACCACCCCGGTTCCGCTCCTCCGGATCGTTGTCAATTCAGGATACGTCCTTACCGGGGTGTGGGGTCAGGAATACGAACTCGCCGTTGCGATGGTCCCGGGTCTCCACGCTGCGATTGCTCATGGTCAAATGGACAGACGGGACTTCGAGCACTACACCGATCAGATCTATCGATATGGAGACGAGGAAGACACGTTCGAGACTTCTTGCAGGTTCTTCGTTGAACTCAAGAAAGAAACCGATTCCTTGGCCTCTTTCGCACGGGCACTCGGTGTCGTGAACCGCTATTTCCTCATCTCCAATTCTTCGGAAGTGAACTCGATTCTCAGGGGGGTCGAAGGCACCGAGGACCGCTTGGATCCGCGATGAGGCAGATCCTTGGAGATTACTGCTCAGACACCCGTAGGCTGGGAGACGCACGCGGGGACTCGCAACAGTCCGTTCCATTCCAAGTAATGGGGCCAGTCCGGCACAGTCTCCCGCTACGTTTGAGGAGCGGAAAGAAAACCGCAATCGAAGTGAAGCGCGAGGCGCAGGCAAGATCGCTCTGGATGTTCGAATCCGCGCTCCCCTCACCCCAGACGACATGACGCCTACGGTCGATCGCGACGGTCGCTTCGCGAAAAGACCAAGTGAAACAAGGCCTTTGGGGTGAGCTGGACCTTCGCCGGAGAGTCGTAGCCGGCCAGCGCCCGTGATAATGATTTCGGCCCCACAGCGGCCGGATGCGGACCCAGCGAGGAGCGCAGTGGCGGACTACCGTGCCGGTTGCGCGAGTCTTTGTCGAAGGGACTCTTTCGCGGTGGACAGCTAGCTGGGATCACGATTTGCATCGGTAAGGCGTAGCGTTCGGCGAGGGCGCACTGGCGCACGATCCCGATCTCGGGGCTCCCGACCCGCGCAAGCAGTCCGATCTGCCCCAAAGAAGCGATCCGATCGAGGCTGATCAAGGAGTCCGACAGCTTCCGCAACCGGGATCATGAACTGGAAATCCTTATCATTCTCAACTGGCCAGAGGTCGTGTTGTCTGTCACCCCTCGACCGCCGCACATCTCGCTCTGTCCGGATCGAGTTCCCACTGCTCATCGTACCCATCGCGAGGAATACCCGTGCGGGGCTGCACGCTGAGGAAAGTACTACGAAGAGTGTTTGGGGGCGGTGCATTCGCACGGCGCACCAGGTCCCGTTGTCTCAACTCTGGCTATTTCCGCAGGCACCGCAGCCATCCGTGCATTCCGGTCGGGTGAAACTCAGGTGCCCGCCGTACGCATGTCGACGAAAATGTGCATCATCTGGATCGTGTGCCGATCACCTTGGCTCAACTCGCTCTGAAACACGGCGAGTGCTATTGGGTGCGCTACCGCTGGCCGTAACCTCGCATGGGAACCGTAGGTTTTGCGTAACTGCCCAGATACCCTGATCGGGCTTGGTTGCAGCGATGGGTAGCGGGACATCGCGGGCGGATGTCGTACGAGGTGCGGCTCGGAGCGGATCGGGGGTGCTGTCGAGGAGGTAGTTGACAGGGGCGTGCACTTACATGTAAGGTAGGAATTGTTCTGAGGGCGCGGGCACTCGGGCAAGTCATGGCGGCAGCGTTCCCAACGACCGAGCAACAGCTCGGGGCGGTCGGCGAGCCCGCCGAACTGATCCGGCTGCGGGCCGCCAACGCGAGCTTGCGAGCCGAGATCGAGGGCCTGCAAGCCGAGAACGAGAGCTTGCGGGCCGCCAAGGCGAGTTTGCAGCAGCGCGTGGAGGCGTTGGAGCGGCAGGTGGGCTTGAACAGCTCCAACAGCGGCAAGCCGCCCTCCAGCGACGGGCAGCGCAAGCCGCGCAAGCCGCGGCGCAGCCAGAGCACCCGGGGCGGTTCCGGCAAGCCTTCGGGCGGCCAGCCCGGCCATCCGGGCACGACGCTGAAGCAAACCGCCGACCCGGATCACATCGAGACGCACCGGCCGGCGCGTTGCGCCGATTGCGGCGCAGCACTGACGGCGGCCGACAGCGTGAGCTACGCGCGGCGGCAAGTGTTCGACCTGCCGCCGCCGCCGCGCGTCGAAGTCACCGAGCACCGAGCGCACACCTGCCAGTGCCCAGCCTGCGGGCACCGGACGCGGGCCGAGTTCCCGGAGAACGTGCGCGGGCCGGTGCAATACGGCCCGCGGATTAAGGCCATGACGGTGTACCTGCAGAACTGGCACTTGCTGCCCGAGGAGCGCCTGGCGGAGCTGTTCCTGGACCTGCACGGCGTCGACATCAGCGCGGCCACGCTGGCGAACATCACGCGCCAGGCGGCGGAGGGCTGGCGGGCGTGCAGCGAGCGGATCCGGGATCTGCTGGTGGCCGCGGACGGCACGAAGCACTTGGACGAGACGGGGTTCCGGATCACGGCGTGCGGGCAGTGGCTGCACGTGATCTGCACGCGGTGGCTGACGTTCTACCGCACGAGCGAGCGGCGCGGCAGCCTGCTGGAAGGCTTGCGCGGCTGCTTGGTGCACGATCACTGGAAGCCGTACTTCACGGTGCCGGACGTGCAGCACGCGCTGTGCAACGCGCATCACCTGCGCGAGTTGGAAGCGCTGGCGGAGCTCGACGGGGAGGCGTGGGCGCGCCCCATGCAGGACTTGCTGCGAATGGCGAGCCGCGCGGCGGGGATCGCGGCCGAGGAGGGCTGGACCCTGCCGCCGGATCTGGTGGCATGGTTCGAGCAGCGCTACGACCGCTTCGTGGCGGAGGCGCTGGAGTACCACGAGGGGCTGGAGCCGTTGCGCCCGGCAGGCAAGGGCCGGAAGGGGCGCCCGAAGCGGCGCCCGGGGCACAACCTGGCGTTGCGGTTCCGGGACTGCAAGACGGAGACGCTGCGCTTCCTGCACGAGCCCGGGGTGCCGTTCACGAACAACCAAGCGGAGCGGGACCTGCGCATGATGAAGCTGCGCATGAAGATCTCGGGCGCGTTCCGCTCGGCGCAGGGGGCCGCGGATTTCGCCACGTTGCGCAGCGTGCTGTCGACCGCGCAGAAGCAAGGGCGGAACCGCATCGAGGCGCTCATGCAAGGGCCGGCCGTGCTGCTCGACGGCCTGCGCTGCTAGCGCGAGCCCGGCACCCGCCCCGCTGGTCCGGCCCCGCCGGGACCGGGCTGCGGTGCGTCCCGCCGCCGCATGGGAGGCGAGGATGTCTTGCGCTAGTCCGCCCCCAAGCATGCGGAGTGGCCGTGGACGGCGAAGTGCTGCGAGACGGGTATGTCGTCAGCGGCAACCACGCTGGCCTTGGAGCGTTGCGCATGAACATCGAGCCCGGGGCCCGTCAAGGTGAGGGGGCCGTATCCGTGCAATTGAAATCAGGGCATCCGGGATGCCGGTGCTTGGTCGCGACGCCCTCGACCACATCCTGCCAGAACTTTCTCAACTAGCCAGACATCAGGTTGCCTGAGCCTTCAGGATTGGCTGGGCGTCAGGGGTATCTGGGCAGTTACGGTTTTGCAAATCAGGCCATCAATGTATTGCACTACATCTCTGTTTGGTAGCATGATCACGTATCCAAGCAAGAAGCCCCATGCGTGGTGCTTGGAATACTGGCCTCGCGCGAAGCGATCTACACCCTGCGTAACGTAGCGACGATTCAGATCTGTATTGCCCGCCGCTACCTTCTTGCACTCAACGGCCACGTAGGCATCTTCGATGCCCAACTGATGCCGAAACTCGAGCGTAATGTCAATGCGTCCGAGAATAGACGGATCGTTGTTGCTCATATCGTCCAGTTCGACCTCGCCTCGAATCAGAACGTGGGCAATGCCCAAGGCTTTCTTGGCTCGACGCATCGACTTGCGCACGACGCGCGAGATCTGCGGTTCAAGCATGTCGGGTGTGAGATGCACGCGAGCGTCATGCGAGGCATGACACAAGAGATCCACGACCGATTCGATCTGGTCGTCGCCTAGTGCCAGGGCTGGATCGCCCTGTCGCATGTCGGGCTTAGCCCATCCCATGCGACTGCCCCTGCCAGTGGTCGGCGAGAACCGTGTCCGCATCGTTCAGGCCTGCTGTGCGGGTCCAGTATCTCGCTTGTGCCGGCTTCACGAATAACACGTCTTGGGTACCGTATATGCGTAGGATCCGACTCTCGTTCAAATACGGCGGGCACTCCGCGTCAGATCCGTTCCGCAGCCGATTCGCCAATTGGGCAATCTCAGCGCGGTTCCCCTCCCTTAGAATCGGCTCGGAACTTGGTGCGCCCGGTACCATTGCGAATCGTACAGCTGCCGCTCCGGGAATGCACTTCGAGGCATCCGCCCTTCCGCCGGTACCGTGATAGACGGTCGCTTCAAGATGACGTGTACCACGGGCGCGCAGGTAAGGATTGATCGATCGAAGAACCTCTCGCGCGTAGTCTCGCAATTCTTCCCGGCTCGGCGTCTCGTAGGCGTCTTGACGCTCGCTCGGATGCTCGGAACCGAGGTAGCGTGCGCGAGCAACACTCTCCGAGACTATCACTCGCTCGTAGCTCTCAAGTTCGTAGAGATCGTAGACCGTCTCGTCGAGTGCCCTCAGACGATCTTCGCATTCCGGTGCTTGCGATGCTTCTCGTTCGGCCCTGACCACGCCCTGGTGTGCCTCCGAATCGATGCTCGCTAGAGATGGAACCCGTAAAGCCAGCAATTCCAGCGGATGGACCTGCGGTCGCTCCACACCAAAGCTCGAGGCCATGAACATCAGTTGGAAGGTAGTCAGACTGGAGTTGAGGATTCCTGACAGCAGGTAACTCGTTGGCTGACTAGCAGTGGCGAATGATATCCCATAGAAATTCTCGGGATACAACACGCTCTGATGGCTAATGGAAACGCAATAGCGACGCCTCCGGTTCGAAGTCCTGATCCCGAAATCTTTCGGGCAGAGGAGTACCGGGCCTTGGAAGATCGACAGCTTTCTCCGTTGATACAACTTCGGATGCCTGAACGCATCAAACTGGTCTGCATGCAAGCGAAACGATGCAAATTTATCGACGCTTACCAATGGCAAATCAAAATACTCTTGGGGGCTCTCTTTCCCATTATTTCTACCGATCTTGAATCCCTGTCCGCAATCTCTCCTGACCTGCACTCCAATATCATTCAGGAATTTCTTGAGTGTGGTAGATGAGTTATGGAGTCGTTCCATGAGACGCTCGTCCCGCACTGTTCCGAAGGCTACGGTCTTGATGAGCGATGGGATTTTACGGACTTTGTCGACCGATATCGGCCGAATATTGCCCGGATCGAATGGAAAGATTCCTGTACGGCGGAAGTCTTGGGACCACGGAATAGACCCAGCTAATGAGTGATCCACGCCGGGAATCAATTTGCACCGAGCAAATAGAACGAGTGCTGGTCCGATTACCTTGGAGAACAATTTCTCTTTCCGCAACTGAGACAAGTTGACAAGCGCACACGGTGCCAGATTTTCAATGATGTACTGGCGGGCAGTGACTGCTTTCTTGTCCAGAGAAAAGAACGGTGTCGCTTTCATCACCAAGCCAATACGTCCGTTAGTGTGCGTCATGTGGCGAGCACGATGGAGAAAACGCCAGTCAGGGCTGCGACGGGGAAGTGGCTCGCCCTCAGTCACTCGCGAAGACGATAGGCTAGGATTGAATGTCCATGGCGGATTTCCGACGACCGCGTCGAACTTCTTGGCCGCAAGTGCCCTTGGAACGTTCTCGGAGAGTGCATCAGTGCGGAACAGGGTCTTGCCGATCAGCCGATCGAACTTCAGGTCGCGAAGGTTGCCCACTGGCTCGCTATCCAATTCAAGGGCTGCCAGATAGAGACTGAAGGCTGCGATTCTTAGAGCCGCTGAACTGATGTCGCTCCCGAATACTTGCCGCTGAAGGATATTCCGAACGAGTGCTCGTTGCGCCGGCGCGCCCCCGGTCTTCCGCCATACCAGTCGCCGGAACGATTCAACAAGGAACGCACCAGAACCGCAAGTTGGATCCAATATCGTTGCATCCGGGCTCAGCCCCTCAAAGACCGGATCGAGCACCAAATGCACGACTTCGATGGGTGTGTAGTGGATGGATTGGGTGCGCGGTTGGCCCGCCGCATTCGATTGCGCGAACTGCTCGTAAATCGAGCTGATCAGGCTAACAGGAATTGCATTGAATCGAAATCGGAAAAGGCGACCTTGGCCGACTTGGCCGGGGATTAGGCTGAAGCCTTCGATGAAGCTTCGGAGCGATTCGAGATGCCCCTCCTTGAGGCAGTTGCGCTCGCCGCCCTCGTCATCCATCGGGAACAGGTCGCCATTGAATGTCTCTTGCAGCCATTTAAACAGCTTGAACGCACTGTCCGGTGTCCTGAACATCTCGCTAGCGTCGGGAGCAATGAATGACGGCAGGAACGGCTGCGCCAAGTCGCGATCAAGCAGGTAGTTCATGAAAATGCAGCGCCCGATCAGCCGTTGCGCGAAATCACGTGCACCCAGCCCCGAGGCCTGACCGCGGTCGGCAGGCATCAGGGAAACCAAGCGGTCTTCCAAGGCGCGAAGCTCGTCCAGTAGCTCTTGATCCACCCGGTGACGCCTGTCAATCCGCTTCCCTATCGCGCTAGACCAGAACGCACCTGTCTCGGTGGCAAGGCGGCCGCAGTTCGCATCGAGGGTAGCCATGCTCCGGGCGCTGTTCAGGTCGAACGTGGCTGTTGCCGAGGAATGTGCGTCGTACGTGTCCGGAGTTGATCGGTAGCAGTCGTAGATGCGGACGTCCGTGGGCGTAACGACCCACAGGAGCGGGGCTAGACCTAGATTCCAGGCAGCTTCTCGCCATTGATGCACCATGCGGTCGTTCGGGCTAACCGTGCCGGCATCCTTGAAGATCGATATCGGAGAATCCTGAGCAGAGAATATCGCGTCTGCATCTAGACCGATGCGATTGTTTCCGTCCAGCGCGGCTCGCAGTTTGGGGTGGCATTCACTTCCAGCTAGCGTGAGGCCCGGTACGGGCTGTCGAGAGGCCCCCCAATAGCCCGTCCTCTCCATGACGGTCTGGAATGCTTGACTAGTCATGCTGAGCCGGTTCGGTGAGAAGGGCGTTAGCGGGCCGCACGCTCAATCCGGATCGCGAAAGGACCACCGGCGGGTCCCACCACTGGGGGGCGAGGATCCCTACCTCCACGCTCGCCGCGACATGGCGAGGTGTCCCGCGTTCGGTTCGACCTAGCAAGGCGGAGCTTTCGGAACAGATGGGGTCCGCCCCTGAAATCATAGCGTCCGAGTACAGTCGGACGAGACCCCAGCCGACTCCCGCAGCATCATCTAAGCGGAATTGGAATCGCATCGACGGGTAGACCACGGAAGGCACACCCGGTGCCGCAGGATGGCGCACGCGAGTCTCGAAACACGAGATGTGCATCTCATTCATCATAGCGAACGCACAGTCCGTACTCTTCAGCCCAGCGTCGCCGCCGGAGAATCTCCAGTATCGTGCGTCGCGCTCAGGCACCGCGCTTGGGCGGTACGCCCAGCCACATGTGGACGCCCCGCCTTCAAACGCTCGTTCCTAGCGTTACGGAGTCTTCCGAAAGAGATTCTCGCGAGTTAGCTGATCAGCCTAGCGCACCGTGCGTTGCGCCATGTCCAAGGACATGGCGTGGGGATGCGATCAGACGAGAACGGGGGCGGCGCTGCCGCTCGGCATCCACGAGGTCAATGGGCAAGGAGGTCACGGCTCTTTGGGTGTCTACCAGTTGGATGCGGCTCGATTGTGGTTGCCAACCTTGGAAGGGAGAGCCGACTCGCTCCGGTGCCTCGCTAGTGAGGGGTTACCCTTCGGCCCCAAGCTGGTTTCGGCGCGTGCGCGCCAATGTCGTGATGGGGCTTGACCGCCGAACATCCCCGTTGACCGCGACCGTATTGACGCCGCTGCCCTCCGCATGGCCCCGCTCGCCGGCCACCACTCGATTCGTTGCGGCGCAGCTCTTCCCGACTCTACGTAAAGCACCCGCTCGGCAGTCTGGTTCATCGCTGGCGGGAAGACTTGAGGGTGTCGGTCGACGCCTGGATGCGGTACGTCATGTATGCTCACGGCATGGGGGCGTGCCGGTTCAATGAGAAGCGCACCCGGCAAACTACCCCGCGTAAACTTCAAGGGCAGGGCGCAGTGAAGGCACTCGTTGAGGTTGGCAGGCTAACGAAGCATCCAAGTCGAGAAGACGCTGAACTACCCGCGGGCAGTTGGCACTGGGTGGTCCCGAACTGCCCGCTGTTCAAGGGCTCGTCCACAGGAGCCATGGCGAGGCTGCGTATTTCATGAAGGTAGTCTACAGAGCAAGTCCGGATCAGCTGGCAGGGGTGCAGGAGTCGTCAAGCGCATGGCTAGCGAGGCCTCGCCTCAGACCAACAAGATTGGGTCGCCGAAGCATGCGCGAGTCCCAATCGATACGCTATGGCACCTCTGAGTGATCGCATGGAGCATAAAGTCCGAACTCAATCGGAGCGCGGGTCCAACAGTGCCGAAAATTGACTCGAACGTCACGCTTAGCTGCAGGCAAGGACCCTAGCCGCAGCGCGTGGCGGTCAATTGCGGCTAGCGAGAGCGCAAAGTCCCTGCGCTTGGTCTGTGCGGGTAGAGTGAGTGCGCGCGGGTTTTTTCCAGATGCTGCCCTTGGCGCAGGTCGTCGAGAACTTGGTTCCTCCCGCTTCCGGCGGTTTCGGATTGCACGCCGCCTAGCCGCTGCCGATCCTGAGCTTGTTCGGTAGGAACCGCAGCTCGGCACGGTCAGTGACCAGCTCGCGCCGGCACTGGCACGACTGCCGCGGGGCGCGGGTCGTTGTCCACCACTGTGGGCCACCCGAGGCAGCGCACGATGGCGCGGATCGCGCTGGCGATCCGTTGTCGTCTCGTCTATCGACCGCTCTCGAGCGCACAAGCCCTTGATCGTCCGGACGGTTGAGTTACGATGAGAATTCAGCAGATGGCATACGAAATTGACTTTCTCGCAGTCGGCGATGGTGAACGGAGCGGGGATGCAATCGCTCTGCGCTATGGCGATGGCGACACCTACAGGATTCACGTCATCGACGGCGGCGATCAAGCTGCAGGGGCGCGGATGGTTGACCACATTCGCAAGTACTACGGAAACCCGAGGTACATCGACGCCGTGACATGCACGCACGGCGACGACGACCACAGTTCGGGACTGCGCGAGGTCATCAAGGCGTTCGAGATCGGCAGCATTTGAATGAACCGGCCGTGGCTGTACGCTTCGTCGATCATTGACGACTTCAGGGACAAGCGGATAACGGTCGACAGCTTGGCAAGGCACCTTCGCGAGGAGTATCCGATCCTCGTGGAGATTGAGGAAATCGCAGAGGAGCGGGGCATCGACATCCACGAAGCATTCCAAGGTGAAGCATGGGGTGTCTTCACCATCCTTGCCCCGTCAAAAGATCGCTACCTCAAACTGATCCCGGAATTCTCACGTACGCCCGAGCAGGCCGAGTCCCATCACTCGCATCCGGTCATGCCGAGGGGTCTTCTCGCGCATGCAACGCGATCAGTTGGGCACGGAGAGACTCGGGTTGCTGAGCGATGGGATCGCGAGACTCTTGAAGAGAATGTCGAGACATCGGCCTCGAACGAGAGCAGCGTCGTGCAGATGGCACAGCTTGATGGCGAATGCGTCTTGCTTACCGGGGACGCGGGCGTGGCTGCGCTAGGCGAAGCCGCGGACTTCGCCGAAACCCGGACATGCGCCCTGCCCGGGATCGACTTCATCCAAGTGCCCCACCATGGGAGCCGCCACAACGTGAGTCCCTCGACCCTCGACCGCTGGCTGGGTCCGCGACTGCCCAAGGGAGAAACCAGAGGCACCGTAGCATACGTGTCAGCAGCGAAGGCAACCGAGACACATCCGCGGAAGAAGGTGGTCAACGCGTTCATGCGTCGGGGTGCCAAGGTTTACTCAACTAATGGAACGTCCATCCGGCACAAACATGAAATGCCGCCCCGGGAAGGCTGGGGACCCGTCAATCCCCTCGAATTCTCAGAGCACGGGGAGGCATGAGCCTTGAACCTGCTCGGCATGTTTGACAGTTACTCGATAGCTGCGAGACTCTTGCCCGCTCTAATTGCCTTGGTCCCGGTCATCGTCACCACTGCGGTGTGGACGCCCGCTCTCTACGCTCTTGCTTACGGCATCCTTGTCCCGAGCATCGAGTGCGCCCTCGCCGTCCTCTTGATGCACATCGCACGGTCCCTCGGCCAAAGTGCTGAACGGCGGCTCTTCGTCGAGTGGGGTGGCAAGCCGACGTCCCGGTGGCTGTTGCATAGCGATGACAACCTTGACGAAATGACGAAGGCGCGTTACCGGATGTACCTGGAAAAGCATGTTGACGGCTGGAAGGCTCCCTCGCAAGCGGACGAGGAAACCGATAGGACGGGTACGATGTCCACATACGATTCTGCAATCCGACGACTACGCGAAGCGACTCGCGACCGCCGTGACCGTCCCCACTTCAATTTGGTCTTCACCGAGAACGTGTCCTACGGATTCCTTCGCAACCTATACGGCCTCAGGTGGGTCGGCGGGCTGATTGCATCGCTGTGTGCAGTGTTCAGTGCTGGTGGCCTCTTCTGGACAGTCTCTGTTAATGGCGATCCGGATTCGATCCTTCTGGGCGCAGGATCGCTTCTTTTCGCGTTGGTCATGATGATCGTCTGGCTGGCGTTCGTGAATCAGCGCAGGGTTCGACGCGCAGCGGACAGCTACGCACGTGCGCTGCTCGCGGTGTGCGATTCGGTCCCTCTGCGCCAATGAGTTGGTGCGTTCATCGTCTTGACACGCCGTCGTCTCGCCTGCCGTGGGCCCGATCGGTCGCATTGAGGCAATGCAACCGAAAATACTCCCCGTGCGGCGGTGCGCGCGAACGCGGCCAGGCAGCACCGTATGTGCATCGCCAAGAGCCCAGACGACAGAGCGTATAGGACCGTGGCGAGTAGCGCTTCGCCGCGGTATCGTCCCTGCGTAGAAGGACTTGAGTCCTAGACATGCTCCAGCAGTCTTGATCCGCCAGCGCAACTCGAAACGCCGACCGCGCGTGTCGGTCGACTAGCCCGGGATCTCGCTGCGCGCGTTCTCCATGTCACCGACCATGCGTGCCAGACTGGGCACTCGCTCTCCAGGCAGTTCGGTTCGCTCCCCGACTTGGCTTGGAGCGAGAACTGACTTCGCAATCAGCACACTGCCCCTGTCGTGGCGGAAGGACGCGCGGCCCCCTCCATCCGGGTGTGCGTTCTCGTTGCACAGCGGCTTGAGCCGCTTGCCACGGGAAGACAGTCCTCAAGTCGTCTCGCAGCCCCAGCATCCTCATTAACCCGTTCCGCCGGCGGGAACCTGCCCGACCCTGCGCCTGTCCTCGCCACTTGCCGAACCGGTCATCAAACCGAACCTATCTGTTTTGCACCAACACGCCGGGTTGGGATGCTACGCCCTTCTGTGCGAGAATGCTAGAGATGAGTGCATCCAAGGACGAATCGGCGCGGACCCCGCTTGACGCCGCCCTCCGCCTCGACCAATTCCACAAGCTGTACTTCGGCAACGCCGTCACAGTGCAGGACGCGATCGTCGGCTGCGTCCCTCTCCTGCTGCGCGGTGCGGCCGCATGGATCGACCGGATCGACTTCAGCACGTTGGAGGCGATGCCGACCGAGCTGATCGACAAGGCTTTCCGGAGCCGCTTCACCGATCGGCTGTGGCGGGTGCGTTTCCGTGGCGAGGACGGTGCCGACCACTGGCTGCATATCATCGTGATGCTGGAGTTCCAAGCGACGGTGGACTGGTTCATGGCGTTGCGCATGCAGAGCTACGCCGTGCGGATTTACGAGAGCCTGTGGGTCGGTCGCACGCCGAACAGCGAGTCTCGGCTGCCGCCGATCCTCGGCATCGTGGTGTACAGCGGGCGGCGGCCGTGGCACGCGGCGCAGAGCGTGAGCGGCCTCGTGGCAGCGGGCACCCGTCCGGACGAGCCGGCGGCACCGGCGGTGCCGCACCTTACGGGCGAGAGTTACCTGCTGATCGACTTGCAGCGGCTCGTGCTCGCGGACTTGCCGGAGGACAACCTCGTGTCGATGCTGGCACGGGCGCACGGGCTGCGGGAGGTGCAGGAGGTGGCCCCGCTCGTGGACGACGCGTTGCGCGCGATGCGCGACGGTCCGCGGGAGGAATTGCGCGAGGTCTTCTTTCCGTGGTTCGGGGAGCTGGCGGAGCGCTTCGGGATCGATCTGAAATTCTTGGAGGACAAGGAAATGCTTGCAAAACGGGAAGAGCAAGGCGAGGTGCGCCTGTTGGTGGAAGAGCGCCTGCAGGCGCAGCTGGACGGGATCGCGGCTCGGAACTTCGCGAAGGGCCGTGCGGAGGGCTTGGAGCGAGAACGGGCCCTCTTGCGCCGCCTCGTCACGTGGCGGTTTGGCGCGGATACAGCGCGACAACTGGAACCGTTGCTGGCCGCCACCGAGGATCCCGAGCGACTCTCCGACGTCGGCAACTGGATCACGGACTGCGCCAACGGCCAGGAACTGCTCGAACGGCTGCAGAACGCGGAATAAGCTGTCCGCGCAGATCACTGACACTGGCGGCTCGTTGCACCGGTTGTGGAGCGGTGTGGATATGCAGCGGTGCCAGCCGGCTTCGCGATCCGGGGCAATCCTGTATGCCGTCAAGGTCGGTTCGCTTGACGACCAGCACCGTGCGAAACGAGTGTTGCCGCTCTGGGCGAGGCGGCCAGAATTCCGAAGTGCGGCCGTGCCGATTTGAGGTGTTCAGGCTGCCGCTGGCCTAGCTGTCTGGCGTTGGCGGATGAGCGCCCCGTCCTTCCACGGGCACTCGGGCGGGTAGCGTGCGTTTCCCGGTGGCGACCCTGTGCTTTCGACACCACTGCCGGCTCTGGATCGAGTTGCATGCGCGTCGGTGGCAGCGCGGACTCGACTCGCCTGCCCCGTTTACGCCTATTCGGAGAGGGTTCGTTTCAGGCGTTCCATCCCCTCCGTCGATGGCAGCCGCCCGTTCCGTGTATCCATCAGCCCGCCGAGCATGCGGCAGAGCATGCATGCTCGCTCGACTGGGGCGTGTGCCGATCCGACACCCGAGGAACGTCAGCGGCACGGGCAGGCAGCGGGTCTTCGTTCAATTCTGCGTCCTCTGCGGCCGCTCCATCGCCCGCTCGCCCACCATCCATACCGTCAGTGCCTCCGCCTTCCCGCGCATCATCGAGTCATCCGCGTAGTTGACGATTCCGGTGTTGCGCCGCGCACGCACATTGACCCTCTCAGCAAAGGAGAAATTGGGATCATGGCAGCGTCCGATGCACGACTACCTCGGTGCCGTAGCGAGCCCACCACTGCGGCGGGCACCGGCCGCCGCGTCCAGCGCACCTCGTTTTCTGAGCACCTGACCGCATGTTCCTCCTGAACTTGCCAGGCACTCGTGGAAATCACCCTAGGCTTGCTACACGGATGCTCATCTCTCGTTGGAGAAGACTGGAGAAGACTCCTCTCCGCCGACTCTGCTATACTCGATCCGGGAAAGACAAACCCTAGCGGCTGCCAAGTCGTGTCGGGAAGCGCATCGCATGGGTGACACCAACATCATCATCACTCCGCAAGTGGCGGCGATTATCGTTGCAACTATAAGCTTGGCCGCGACCCTGTTGAGCGTTCTCGCAAGAGCTTTCATCAAGAGGCTGGAGCAAGCCGCAGCGCGGATCGAGCAGCGGTTTGAGAAACAGGACGCCCGCAACGAGCAACGGTCCAAGGATCAGGACGCCCGCAACGAGCAGCGGTTTGAGAAACAGGAAGCGCGCAACGAGCGACGGTCCAAGGATCAGGACGCCCGCAACGAGCGACGGTACGAGAATCAGGAAGTGCGCAACCAGAAGCGCCACAGCGAAATTCAAGCCGAGCTGCGCGACCTGAACACGCGAGTGAGCCGGCTAGAGACCCCTGGGGGTGTCCATGACCGTTCGGCGGGGCGATCAGGACCGCAATCCCCTCGGCGGGATGACGATTCGGCGGCGGTACCTGAAGGCGGGTCGGATCCCGCACCGGTTGCCAAGCACTTCGAACAATCGATGGTTCCCCCAGCGGGTGGCCGCTCGGAGCCGCAGCACTCGGCCGGTCTGGCCCGTCAAGCAGTACCTGACGCGCAGCCGGGCGGCGAGACCGTTTCAGAGCCGTCGGAGGAAGACTCCCCAGACACGTCACAGTGAGGGGCTTGGCCGCGAACGCGGCCGCGACGCGAAGCACGTTCCCGGCCATCCGGTCGGCGGGTTGTCGCGGCGTCGCAAGCGCGTTCCGCCCCTTGGCACGGCGAGGCATTCGATCCTCACCGATACCGCCACGCCCGGATCGGATCAATCGGATCGCCGGAACCGCTACCCGCTCCCGGACCGGACCGCGCAGGTCGCCGCGCGCGGGCCTTGTGATTAGCCGCGTGGCGGGTCGGATGCCGCCCAAGCAAAGCGGCAAACTCGCGGTGCCGAGCAAGTGACACTCGGTGCGCATTGGAGTCCCGCCGATGGGTGTACGTCAGATTTGAGGGGGATCCGGGGTCAGAAAGTCATTCTTGCGATCTGGTCGATCAGCCTAACGCTCGCGGCCGGTTGCGGTCCGCGCCGTTCTGGGTTTCTCGATTCCGAAGCCTCCTCGGACGCTTCAGACGTTAACTTGAAGTGCTGAGCCCTGAAAAAGGCTTTCGGAAAACTCAGTAGCATATTCCCCCTTTTAGCGGCATCCCACCCAAGAGCATCGGCACCTCACTGGACGCGGGCAGCACGGCTGAAGACCCGGCGCGCTATGTCAAGACGCTGCCACCCGACCCTCCTTAGCACGCTCCACCGCGCTGCACGTGAGGATTCCGGCGGCCGCGGCGCGCCGTTCCCAGTAATCTTCGTAGCGGCCGCTGACCACGCACGAGCGCAGCGCCAGGATGGCGTTGCCGCCGCTCACGGTCAGACGCATCCCGGACTGCTTGCAGCGCTCCCCCACGACCGTCTTGCAGCCCGCCTCGACCACCCCGGAGCCGACGCACAAACCCTGTGCGCGGAACTCGGCGTAGCGCATGCGCTGGCGATTGTCCTGGAAATAGCCCAGCCCCAGCCGGAACGCCTCGCACTCTGCGACGTGCGGGCGCAGGCTGTCCAGCACCGCGTCGAAGCGGCCCAGTTCCAGGTCGTCGCAACGGGCCTCCGCCCACGCGTCGGTGCGCGCGCCGGCACCCCACAGCGCCCGCGCGCATTCCCACAACCGCTCCTTGGCAAATGTGCATCGCGCCGTTATGTGAACTAGGAGGCACAAGCCCTTGCACGGCAAGGGCGCAATGCGGTTCCACGCCACATAACGGCGCAATGCACATTTAAAGCGGAACATTCAGTCGATTTGGAGAGCGGGGCGTTAGTGGGAGTCACCCTGCAAGCGGCGGATCTGGGCGACACGACGACGGTCGTGGAGACGCTGGAAGTGACCGAGCAGGCGCTGGGCAAGGAGCCGGAGACGGTGGTGGCGGACAAGGGCTACCACAGCGGGGCGACGGTGCAGCGGCTGGAGGAGAACGGTCAGGAGGCCGTGATTCCAGAGCCGCAGCGGGCGGAACGGAAGTGGAAGGACGGGCAGGAAGCGGAGCGGACGGCGGTGGAGAGCACGCGCAAGCGCGTGGCCAGCGAGGCCGGCCGGGATCTGCTGCGGCAGCGGGCGGAGAAGGTGGAGCGGTCGATGGCCCACATGTACGAGACGGGCGGGCTGCGGCGGGTGTACCTGCGGGGGCACAACAACATTCTGAAGCGACTGCTGGTGCATGCCTGCGGGTTCAACCTTGGAGGTGCTGATGAGGGCGCGAACGGGGGTTGGTACGCCTCGCAGCCTGCAAGGTCAGCGCACGGCGAGCGCTTTGGCGCGAAAAAGCGTCCAAAACGCCCTTCTGGGGGCCTTGGAACGGCTTCTGAGGGCCTGTGGCGGCCTGTCGGCGCGATTTCGGCTGCGACGGGAGTGGGGGGCCGGGTTGAGCGAGGCCTAACGCCCGCTCATGCCACTTTCAGGCGCCCGCTGAAATGAGCACTTGTTCAACAGGCTCGTAGGGGCAACCAGCGATTCGCGCCGGGAGCATCATTGCCCCCGATTGTCTGGGTGAATCTGCGCCTTCATCATGTCGATCATCTCGTCAACCGATAGGTCACCCGCCAGTCTCGTGGCTGGCAAGCGCTTGAACACCGTCAGCATCCGCCTGTAGGCACCGAGGTACGGCAGGTGTGAGTTGAGTTTCCGTCCCTTGAACCTCTCGAATCTGTCCAACTGGTTGATCAGGATGTCGGCGGCACTGTAGTGCTCGATCTCTTCGTTCACGCTGAAACCGGTGAACCGGACCGAAGCACCGGACCAAGCAGCCTCGAATCGTTCTCTTTGGTCATCCGTGAGTCGTTCGTGGCTTCTCTCGAGAGCGGACCACATGTTGAGCACATCGCAAACCTCGGACACTTCCGGCGGGTCGGCGAAGGAACCTGTGAACAGACCCGGGTACTTCCATTCCAGTGCCCATTCGTGCCGGCCCGACACCATCTCGCAGACGAATTCAAGATCGATCCCGTCGGATACGTTCACATCCTGGTGCTTCCAGAGATCCTGAAGCACCCCCAGGATCAGCTTCTCGCCCTCGCTGATCTTCCCCGTCCCTTGGCTCGACAGCGACAGACCGACTTCGACCAGACGCCGCAATGCCTCGGCACAGGACGGGCCATCTAGCTGTTGGGAGCGCCATAAGTCCACCCGCCGCAGTATTTCGCGATCCAGCCGGATCTCGACTCCCTCGGTCATGGTTTGACAACCGCTATCGGGGACATCCATATCTTGATGCTACACGGTGGAGGAACGCCTGTCAAGTCTTGTCCAACGAGAAATCAGCCCGAACGCGGTCGCGCTCAGGCCGCCTCCCGCAGCTCCGCGAAGAGCGCCTCGCGCGCGCCTCTTGCAGCGCCCGCGCCGCCGCGTGATCCGTCTGCGCGTGCGCCTCCCGGTCCAGCTCCGCGAAGCTCGTGCCCGGCTCAAGTAGCGCGCCGCCTCCGGCAGCACCTTGAGCCGCTCGTACGGCGTGCGGATGTCCGCCTGCCGTTACGCCTTGCGCTGCTTCCCCTTGGCGTCCGTCTCCACGCGCGGGAACAGGCACGGCCGGTGGTAGTTCAAATACGGGTCCAGCACCTCCCGGTGGAACCGGTCCAGGTGCTCCGCGCGGCGCCCCGGGATGTGCCCGTACCCGAACTGCTTGCGGATCACGCTGCCGTTCTTGCTCTCCGCCAGGGCGTTGTCGTTGCTGCGCCGCGGGCGCGACTTGGTGAACTCCTCCACGCGCAGCTTCTCCAGCAGCTCGGCCACCTGGTAGTTGATGTACTCGGACCCGTTGTCGGAGTGAAACCCATGCACGACAAAGGGGAACGACGCCAGCAGCCGCTCCAGCACTGGGATCAGGTAGCGCTCGGAAATGCGCTCCACGCAGCCCGTGAACTGGTACTGGGTGACCTCGTCGACCGCGTTGATGTGGTACACCACCTTGACCTTGTCGAGGTCGCCCTGATGCACCGAGTCCACCCGCACCCAGCCCGGGCGGCCCTCCGGGCGCGGCTTGCGCCGCTCGCCGCTCGGCACCGGCGACGGGCGCGTGGCGTCCAGGCTGCCGAGCACGCGCACGTACGCCTTCGAGCGCCGCAGGTTGTACAGATGGCCGTGGGAGAGCCCCGCCAGGCGCTCGTAGCGCTCGTCGCCGAAAACCTCGAAAGCGCGCCGCCGCAAGGCCATCGTGGCCGGCCCCGACAGCGTGCCGTGCAGCGCGTCCGTCTCCGCCAGCAGCAGCATGTCGTCCCGCGTGTAGTGCCGCCGGAACGGTCGCGCCGCGCTCTTGCGCCCGTCCGCCAGCTTGCCTTCCGCGATGTACGCCGCGATCAGCCGCGCCACTTGTGCCCGCGACAGCCCCGTCGTGCGCTGCAGGTAGGTCCGCAGCAGACCCCGCTCCGCGCGCTTCTACAGCTTCCAGTACGAGAACCGCCGCACTGTGCGGCTCACGTGCGCGTACGCCTCCGCCCGCGATGGCACCACCGCCGCCTCCGGCGGCGTCGCCTCCAGGAACTGCCGCACCTCCGCCAAGGTTCGGTGCGTCGCCAGATCGAGTTGCAAGATCACCCTCCGACGATCCGCCCCCCCTCCGGAGCCTCGTTCGGGCTCATCTCTCGTTGGACAAGACTGCCCCAGTCCTTTCTCGGGTGCTGGTCCAACTAGCCCTACCGCCTTGCCGCTGCTTATCCTGTGCCCCCGGCACAGCCACTAGCGTGGCGGCTCGGTGACGTGCATCTCCACCGCCTCACGGAAGGATCGACACGGCTCGAGCAGCAGCACTGCGCCCAAGCGAGCACGGCCCGATTCAGGAGAAGCCCTACCGTACCGCCGTTGACCAGCCGGTCCTCGCTGGCGGTTGCTGACCGAGGTATCGCATGGATGCCAAAAGCCGACAGAAACCGAATCTACGTCGACTCGCGACAGATGCACTTCAAGGCAATATCGGCAAGCGCCGACGTTGCTGGCGGAATCGTGCGCGGAGCCGATGTGCTCGGAGGACAGCTAATCGTCTGTGGCGATTAGTTTATCCGGTATGGCAGAGACCCGCGCAGTAATAGCAACCGTTCGCAGTCCGGTATCCCAAGCGTTTCGCTTCTTGAACCGCATCGGCGCAATTTGGGTGATAGCCCAGTGACACTTGGTTTTCGGGTAGAGGGTACCTCGGACCGGTGCAGGACGATCTCGGCGTCCTATGCACTTCATGATCCCCGGAATTGAATTGAGCGTTCTTGTTGACGATGTAGTACGGCATGAAGACATCCTTGGGCGAAAGCGTCGCCAGTTCCCATATTGGCCCCACCCCAATCCAAAGTCAAATCTTCCCCTGTGAGAGCTGAGGGGAAGCGCCGGCACTCAAGGGTGCTTTCCATGGATGCTGGAGGGGTGCTGGGGATTATGTCGGGCATCACTGGGGGCGCGGGAGGTACCCCAGGCGGACGCGACTACAGTGCCGAACTCGAGGGGGGTTGGGGGACCGGCTGCTCCAATGCTGAGCGCTGTCTACGAGCAGCGTGTCGAGATGGAGACTGTCCGCTGTCCGGATGACTACTTGTGGTGCAGGAAAAGCGCAGACGCCAGTGATGCGAATGACTTAGAGCGGCCGCGGGTGCCGCGGAACGCGCCGAAGATCCGCTGCCTGCGCGAAGCGGTGCTGCCGCTAGTGCCCCGCAGTGCCGGAATGGGCTTGATCGACATGCACGCACGGGTGTCGTCCGCATTCGCATGCGGCGAAGCGAACGTACCGGTGGCTATAGGCAAACGCAGGGTGAAGTCTGGATAGGGCGTGCGCTTTCCAGACTGAGGGCTGCGGCATAGTGCATCTGCGAGTGCTTCGGGACGGCTTCGCTCATGCCCGGGCAGGGTCTTGCCGACTCGACATCTGGAAGACCGGCTCTAAGGCTACAAGCGGGTCGCCATTCCCTTGAGGGATTGCGATGCGTCGTCATGCACCGCAGGTATAGCCAGACTGCACGGCATGACGGACTCCGCGCATGTCCTCGAAATGGTCCTGCCGAATAGTGGAAGCTCGTGAGGTGATCGCATGGGGAGGGCAACAGCCCGCTTGCGCTTGGGCGCTCCGTCACGGCAGCCAACGGACGCACCCTCCGATTCCACCGTGGCGGAGTGGTGGACCCCGTGGGCTGGGGAGAATCCTACACAACTTGCAGGCCAGTGGGGAGGACGGCCGTCCACGCTTTGGTCGTCGGGCATCTGGACAATCCGGCTACCAGTGTGGGGCGACTCATCCGGTTGGGGGTGTCGAGCTTTGGTGAGGGTAGCGGCGATTCGTCGGGGGAACCCGGCACTTGCAATGCGGAACGGCGCGGCCTGTGCGTTCCAAGCTGCGGACTGCGTGTCGCAGCAACGCGGCGTCTTCCCAAAGAAAAAGGGAGCGGCCGGAGCCGCTCCCTTGGATTGCGCCGGGCGGGGCGCGCGAGCGCGCCCCGCCCGCGGCCGTCTACGGCTGGATGTCGGCGCCGAAGGCGCCCCGGACATCCTGGGTCGAATCGCCGATGCCGAACGCGCCGCCGGTCAGCTCCCAGGTGCCGATGATGCCCAGCGGGCCGTCTTGGCCCTGGCCCACGAACATGCCCTCGAGCTTCGAGTCGCGCGCGGTCATGTCGCCGGTGGGGACGTTCACGTATTGGGGGTTGTCCCGGAACCAGCACGCGGCCAGCGCGGCCGCGCCCCCGGTCGGCCCGCCGACGCCGATCTCGTTGTTGTCACCGTCCATGGTCGGGAAAGCCTTGGTGAACGACTGGCCGTATTCGGAGAACAGCAACTCGTTGTCATTGGCCGAGAGGAGCGGGTTCCCTTCGAAGTGCGCGGACCGGTAGGCGCTCGCGGCTTCGGTGGCGCTGTCGATGAAATCCGCGTTGTGATCGGTCCACCCGTGGTAGTGGAACGTCGGCCCGTCCTTGAACAGCAGGATGAAGGCCTCGTTCCGGCTAGCGCCGCCGGAGGTCTCGATGGAGAAGCTCGAGACGACATGCGTCGGGTAGGCGAGACTCTCCTGGCCCGCCTCGAACGCCGCCTTCGCTGTGTCAAAGGTCGCGCCGCTCGTAGTCGTCGGATCGACGTCCTGCACGTTGCTCGCATTGATGCCCTTGAACGTCAGTGCTCCGAAATTGACGCCATCGGTGGCGGTACCGATATTCAACACCCAGAACACGCTGGCCGAGCGCTTGATCCGAAGCCCGTCTGTACTGGGGTCTGCCCGGTTAAAGTACCGTACCGTGTCGGCTCCGGTTTCGCCGCCGCCGTGGGCCGGGCAGTAGTTCTGCTTGCCGGAGAGGGAGTCGATGGCGACCGTGACGTCGGCGGACGAGGAGAACTTGACCGCGCCATCGTTGCCGACCTCCGCCTCCTTCCACGTCAGCGACTCCACGGCGACAGTGCCGACGGTGTCGATGCCGTCGCGAGCGTAGGCGAAATCCAAGGGGTCGCCGTTGACAGTGTCCTCAAGGTCGGTGATGGCGACACTGACCCTGCTCGCGGCGACGCCATTGGCGGCAACGAAAACCCCGCCGTCGGCCAGCACCGTCAGCGTGTCTTTGGTCACCGCCGTCAACGCGGCCGTTGCGGATCGTCGTTGCGGACGACGTACTCGGCCACGGTCGGGGTGTCCCCGGGTTGCGGAACGCACTTGAATTTGGTCCGTCTCGAATGTCCGGAAAACCACGCCTTACGAGTTAACTCGACTGACACGGCATCTCAGTAGGATCTGGCCAGCACTGCTGCAAGAAGGCACATCGTCGACAGCAGAGATGGCGCTCAAAGCCCGATAAGCGACATACACGGTCACGCGTAACTTGAATGACATTATGAGCGCAATGAAATGGGGAGCCAGATGTAAAATAACTACGCTTCTCAAAGCTGGGGGTGACGATAGGCTCGGCCCCGACCGCGTTGCCGGCCCGCCTACAATCACCCCAGTTGTGAAATGCACACCGATCATGTGAGGGATCCTTGACCACAAATTGAACCTCGTCACGAGTGACGAGCCTGTAAATCTTCTGCGAGGTGAATGAACTGTCCGACTGTCCGAAGTCGAGCAAATCGGAACGATGTCCATACCGCTGAAGTAAGTCCTCGGTCTGCTCGACTGACGCCAAACATAACCGGTGCTTTAAGCTAAGTTCCGCGATCAACTCGCTGGCCCGGCGTTCGATCAGGTCAATTTCATGAATCGAATTACTAGGTCGCGAATTGAGTATCACGAACTGATCGGAATACCGCTTTTGAAACAATATCCACCCGTACGGAGGTACAAGAACATTAACGCCCACGCAGATACTGATCAGGGGCTGTCGGCGGCCATGGTGACTGTAGCTGACGTCAACTATACGAGTGTAGACTACCTCTTCCGATGCCGGAACGAAATCAATCAATGCACCCGGCGTTTGAGGCGGAACGATGCAGGCTAGGTCGCTATAGGCTAGCAGTCGATAGAAGTGTTCAAACCGGTGCTGGACTTCCCTGAAGTCAGCGAACACCGCGAGTTGGCTTGGGACGATTGGAATTCCATCGACTACATTATCTAAATCACTGAACACAATAAACCAATCGCCATTCGAGATAACCATCCGCACAGGAGCGGCACCATTGCTCTCCGCAACGCTCCTTATGTAATCAAATGAACTGGCTAAAATATCATGCCATTTCGTGAGTCCAGAAACCTGTGAGTCCTTCGACTTCAGGACAGCGTTAGCGAAATCACAGAATCTCTCATCAAGCGAATGCCGTCCGAACGGCAGCTTAACACTGGGTCGCTTCGCCTCAACGACTAGGAGGGACCGCCTGTCATTGGAGTCCCTTCCATAATAATCTAAACGCCTTCGATGCCCTCGGCCATCCATACTTCGAACACTGTCCTCAACCACCATTCGTTCCGCCGTTCCAGTCGCCCATCCCAACGCAACGAGAGCTCGGTCGAGAAGGTACTGGCGCACATGTGCTTCAAGGGCGACATCTTCCCACCCATGGGGCCTATGAACTGCACCCACACCATCAAGTGCTGCACGGTCGGAACAAAGCTGCCGCATGGACTCGTGATACTGTGCATGTATCTCCGAGACATCTTCCCAGCAACGACGGATCTCAGCCAACTTCATCGGAGCATCTCCGGTAACCCGTGAGCCAGATGTCGCGCACTCAGCCATCCAGCATCGACGAATCGATCAAGCGATTCTAACAGACTGTGTCGAACCGTTTCGTCATCACCAAGCAATATATGTTTGTAGTCGGCGATGTACCGACGGACAGTCCGGACGAATAGCTCTGCTGCCAATCCTTCAAATTCATATCCTCCGGCCTCTCCGCCTTGCAAGACAGCACTGGTCATCAACAAAAACACCTGCCTGGGCTGGACGGGGATGAGATACTCCAACGTCTCGAGAAGTCGATGACACACTGACGGATGTGGAACTTGCGCCATGAGCGACAGCGTGGGGCCTAGCTCCCGGAGAAACCGCTCAGCCGCTGCTACATCCGATGGCCCCTCCGCAATGCCATCTGCGAACGCTTGAGCACCTGATGCAAAGTAAATCTCTGCCATCGCACTGTCGAGAATCTTGAGTGCCGAGCGAAGCCGCCTCGGATCCATGCCAGACAACTCAGAGTTAGGGATAACACATTTCGCAACGAGACCACGTGTCAACGTCTCAAAAATGCGCACAGCCTCTCGACGTACACGCTCGTCAGAATCCGCTACAGGGTAACTGCCCAGATACCCCTGACGCCCAGCCAATCCTGAAGGCTCAGGCAACCTGATGTCTGGCTAGTCGAGAAAGTGATGGCAGGATGTGGTCGAGGGCGTCGCGACCAAGCACCGACATCCCGGATGCCCTGATTTCAATTGCACGGATACGGCCCCCTCACCTTGACGGGCCCCGGGCTCGATGTTCATGCGCAACGCTCCAAGGCCAGCGTGGTTGCCGCTGACGACATACCCGTCTCGCAGCACTTCGCCCTCCACGGCCACTCCGCATGCTCGGGGACGGACTAGCGCAAGACATCCTCGCCTCCCATGCGGCGGCGGGACGCACCGCAGCCCGGTCCCGGCGGGGCCGGACCAGCGGGGCGGGTGCCGGGCGCGCGCTAGCAGCGCAGGCCGTCGAGCAGCACGGCCGGCCCTTGCATGAGCGCCTCGATGCGGTTCCGCCCTTGCTTCTGCGCGGTCGACAGCACGCTGCGCAACGTGGCGAAATCCGCGGCCCCCTGCGCCGAGCGGAACGCGCCCGAGATCTTCATGCGCAGCTTCATCATGCGCAGGTCCCGCTCCGCTTGGTTGTTCGTGAACGGCACCCCGGGCTCGTGCAGGAAGCGCAGCGTCTCCGTCTTGCAGTCCCGGAACCGCAACGCCAGGTTGTGCCCCGGGCGCCGCTTCGGCCGCCCCTTCTTACCCTTGCCTGCCGGGCGCAACGGCTCCAGCCCCTCGTGGTACTCCAGCGCCTCCGCCACGAAGCGGTCGTAGCGCTGCTCGAACCATGCCACCAGATCCGGCGGCAGGGTCCAGCCCTCCTCGGCCGCGATCCCCGCCGCGCGGCTCGCCATCCGCAGCAAGTCCTGCATGGGGCGCGCCCACGCCTCCCCGTCGAGCTCCGCCAGCGCTTCCAACTCGCGCAGGTGATGCGCGTTGCACAGCGCGTGCTGCACGTCCGGCACCGTGAAGTACGGCTTCCAGTGATCGTGCACCAAGCAGCCGCGCAAGCCTTCCAGCAGGCTGCCGCGCCGCTCGCTCGTGCGGTAGAACGTCAGCCACCGCGTGCAGAGCACGTGCAGCCACTGCCCGCACGCCGTGATCCGGAACCCCGTCTCGTCCAAGTGCTTCGTGCCGTCCGCGGCCACCAGCAGATCCCGGATCCGCTCGCTGCACGCCCGCCAGCCCTCCGCCGCCTGGCGCGTGATGTTCGCCAGCGTGGCCGCGCTGATGTCGACGCCGTGCAGGTCCAGGAACAGCTCCGCCAGGCGCTCCTCGGGCAGCAAGTGCCAGTTCTGCAGGTACACCGTCATGGCCTTAATCCGCGGGCCGTATTGCACCGGCCCGCGCACGTTCTCCGGGAACTCGGCCCGCGTCCGGTGCCCGCAGGCTGGGCACTGGCAGGTGTGCGCTCGGTGCTCGGTGACTTCGACGCGCGGCGGCGGCGGCAGGTCGAACACTTGCCGCCGCGCGTAGCTCACGCTGTCGGCCGCCGTCAGCGCTGCGCCGCAATCGGCGCAACGCGCCGGCCGGTGCGTCTCGATGTGATCCGGGTCGGCGGTTTGCTTCAGCGTCGTGCCCGGATGGCCGGGCTGGCCGCCCGAAGGCTTGCCGGAACCGCCCCGGGTGCTCGGGCTGCGCCGCGGCTTGCGCGGCTTGCGCTGCCCGTCGCTGGAGGGCGGCTTGCCGCTGTTGGAGCTGTTCAAGCCCACCTGCCGCTCCAACGCCTCCACGCGCTGCTGCAAACTCGCCTTGGCGGCCCGCAAGCTCGCGTTCTCGGCTTGCAGGCCCTCGATCTCGGCTCGCAAGCTCGCGTTGGCGGCCCGCAGCCGGATCAGTTCGGCGGGCCCGCCGACCGCCCCGAGCTGTTGCTCGGTCGTTGGGAACGCTGCCGCCATGACTTGCCCGAGTGCCCGCGCCCTCAGAACAATTCCTACGTTACATGTAAGTGCACGCCCCTGTCAACTACCTCCTCGACAGCACCCCCGATCCGCTCCGAGCCGCACCTCGTACGACATCCGCCCGCGATGTCCCGCTACCCATCGCTGCAACCAAGCCCGATCAGGGTATCTGGGCAGTTACGCTACAGGATGAACTTCGCCCCGAACCAGTTTGCTACGCAACGCAGATAGAGCCGAGCAAATCCTGTATTCGTACCGAGTCGGCGCAGCCAGCCAGACATTGATCCGCGCTTCAGCCGAACCTTGCTGGTGGACGAGCCACAAGTGGAGAATGAACGAAACGATCTGATCCGCAAGCGCCTCCGAAGTATCGCTCTCTGGGGGATTCGCCATGATTCGATCATCGAGTGCAAGGATTGCCCGACATAACCACGCTGGACGATCACGCAATACTGACCGACAGGATCTAAGGAGAGAAACAAGGACGTACGGATTTCGCTCATTCGAGAATCCCAAATCGCAAAGCTCGAACGCCAGTTTCGGTTGGAATTTCTGAAGCTGACCGAGAACAAAGAAAACGGAATCTCGAACGGCGGGCGAACCTTCGCGAGCAAGTGACGCGACTTTGTCTAAGATCCGTTCATGCGCCGGATGTAAGATGCGTGTCAATTCAAGTAAAGCTCTAGTTGCCTCGACGCGGGCGGTCAACGCCCCCCAAGTTTCAGCCTCGCCAGACTCATCCTCAATTCCATCATCCACGGCAGCGGCACTAGGCTCAGAATCGTCTAGTGCTCCAAAGATCACCTCCTCTAATCGGAAGCACCTTTCAAACTGATCGACACCTTGTACGGCGCAACATACAATGTAAGCACCTCGCGCAATCGCGTCCCAACTCGAACACAGGTGTTTGCTCGGAATGTCGTCGTTGCGAATCCGATCATATAGATTGACAATATCTTCCCAGTAAGCATTCAGTAAGATCGTGCGGTGAGCCGTCAATTAGCGGCGACGGGGTGGTTCCCAACGGGGAACCGGAGAGGTGTCAGGCGACGAGTGCCAAGGACGGTTCCGGGGGATCCTCGTGCGCGGCGGCGGTATCCGGGCCGGGCAGCGGCCGGGACAGTTCCGCACGGCGGGCGTCGTCCATGCGCCACGGCAGCCACGGCCCCAAGTCCGCCGGTGCCTGGCCGTCGTTGCGCGCGCAGGCCGCGAGGTAGTCCGCGGTCCAGTGGTACGGGTTCAGGCCCCACTGGTGCAGCGTGGCGTAGACCGAGTACATCTGCTCGCCGAGCAGCGCGCCGGTCTGGCTGCCCGACCCGAAGCTCGTGTAGCGCGAGATCACCGGCCCGCGGATGGCGCGTTCGGCCGCGTTGTTGTCCGGCGGCACCTCCGGGTGCGGCACGAACACGCTCAGCCCCTCTTCGTGGTTGAGCAGCGAGCGCAGTGCCTTGCACTGCGCCTCCAACTCCGCCCAGGCATGGCCGCGCGCATCTTTCTGCCGCGCCTCCAACGCCGGCAATTCCTCCCGGGCCCGGTCGAACAGTCCGTCCACCACGCCTTCCAAGGCGTCTTGCAGCGTCCGGAATTCCGCGCTTTGCCGCTCCACGGCGCACTGCGGATCCCAAGCCGCCTGCCGCCGCGCCGCCAGCGCGAACAACTCCCCGATCGCGTCCAGCCAGCTATCGGCCCAGGCCTGCAGACCCGCGAAGCCCGTGCCCACACGCCGGAAATCCCGCCGCTGGTGCGCCCAGCAGAAGGCCAGCTGGAGCAAGCCCGCGCAGGCCTTGGCCAGGGACTTGTACGCGCTCCAGCGGTCGCACACCAGAATCCGCGGACCGTCCCGCGCCGCCGCCCCCAGCAGCACCCGCGCCGAGTCCGCGCTGCGCGTCGCCAGCACCCGGAAGCGGACCGCGCCGTCCGTCACCAACACCCACAGCCAGTGCCGCGGCGGACCGTCGCCGGGGCCCAGCGGCTGCACCCTCCAGCTGGTCTCGTCCGCTTGCAGCACGGTGGCCTGGGCCTGCCACCGATCCAGTTCCGCGATCCACGCGTCAAACAGCGGCTGCAGCCGCCGCAAGCCCGCCGACAACGTCGACACCGGCACGCGCATCCCGGCCGCCGTCCAGTCGCGCACCAGCGCGGCCTGCGGCCGGAAGAAGGCGAACACTTGCACCAGCGCCGTCGCCCACACCGACACGCCGAGGTTCGTGCGGGGCGTCAGGCGCGGCTCCGGCGGCGCGGTCACCTCGTGCGCCTCCGGGCACTCGCAGGTCGGGCGGTAGCGTACGCGCGCGATCTCTCGCCGCACGGCGTCCCAGCCGATCTCGTACAGCGTGCTGCGCTCCAGGCCGGCCGTCCGGTACGGCTCCCCGCATTGCGGGCAGCGGCGCTCTTCCTCGGGCAGTTCCCGCCGCTCGTGCTGCAGCGGCAGATCCTCCCGCTTCACGCGCGGCGGCGTGCGGCTGCCCGGCTGCCGCCCGCGCCGACGCTTCCGCCGCTCCGGCGGCGGTTCCGGAGTGCCGCTGTCCGGCACCGGGTCCCCGGACTCCGGCGCATCTCCCGACTCCGGCGCATCTGCGGGCTCCGGCGCATCTGCGGGCTTCGATTGGACTTCGCTCTGGCGTCCGAACTGCGCCCGCTGCAGTTCGGCGACCTGCGCCTCTAACACACTGATCCGTTGCCGCCCTTGATCCCGTTCCTGCCGGACCTCATCCAGCTCTTGCCGCAGCTGGCTCCGATCCAAGTCCACGTGACCCAGCAGCCCCACGACCGTCTCCACGAATTCCGTGAAGCGACTGCACGCCCCGCAGGACGGATCCGCCTCCGGCAACTGCAGATCCGCACCGTTCTCGGTCGGCTCTCGCTCTCCGGCCACGCCTCGCTCCGTTGCGGCGCAACCGCTGCCCGACCGCGCCCAATCTCAGCGTAGCACGTCCGCAACATTCCATGTCAACTCTGTTCTGTCACACGCGCCAGCCCTTCCCGGCTGCCCGCCCACCTAGAGGCTCCCTCCACCCCTCTCAGCTGCCCGCGTCGGACTCCACCTAGGCCGCTCTTACTGAATCCTTACTCTTCCCACTGTGTGATACGATCCTCAAATCGCCCTGCCAAACTCGAATCAACATGCTCAATCTCCTGGACCCGACAAAGGAGACCTGCCAGCTCTTGATTCATCGCATTACTGCGATCCTTGCCCTCGTTTAGTGACTCGTTACGGTCGTAGTGATCGGAAGCAAATGTTCCATGTGAACTGACGACTGGCTGATTGTCTCTCAATTTTCCAGCCAGATTCAGAGCATCATATTCATCCAATAGCTTGCCCGATGCGATACAGTCCCGATCCAAGGATCCAAGGACAGTGGCTTTGCCGCCACTGTCGGCTCTGAGAACCCTAGCCTCGATTTCAGACCTTTCACTAGACTCGACCAACCCGTGAAGCGTACAGACCAAATCAACTGCCGCATGCCGACAGTCGTACCCCTCCAAAATCGGCCGAGATGTGGCGAGAGCGAGTAGGCGTTTCCCTAAACTGTCCGGACGAGCTTTACCGGCTCGGAGCAGCGCCGCCCACAATGCAGCGGAACAGTTATTTACATAGGCCGTATGTAGCAATCGATCTACATCACGAATCCGACCCTTATCAACCAAGTCTACGATACCTTGCTCAAAGTGATGCAACGGCGGATCACGATCTTCATCGAAGAAATGGTACCTTATGGAACTATTATCAGGCCGATAAGAAGCCGTAATTCCCTGCAAGTAAAACTCCTCTGTTGGATCAATATCCGAGTCATCACGTCGGAGATCCAAATCGAGCATTTCAATGAGTGCCTCTGTAGCGGAAACTGGATCGGCACCGAAATAGGTGGGGAATTTTTGGAGAGCGAAATACTTGGCCCCCCGGAAGTCCTGCCCTCGGTCAGATGTCATACCAAAAATTCTACTCGGCGCACCAATGACGGTTGAGCTATCTGGCGAGGTCGGCGATAGGCTATAAAATGTCCGATATAGGTCTCGAATAAACCCGCTCGATTGTGGTGCGTAGCGGCAGAGCACTTCAAGTTGATCGACTATGAACTGCAATTCCTCGTGGCCATACTCTGGAACACGATCAGGCTGAATCAGCCTGTGCAACGCAAGCAAGGATTCCGCCGGAGCGCATTCTAGCGTCCGAGCGATGCCGCGAACTGCAACCTGCATGCCGTGCCTGTGGTAGGACTCGTCCAAGTTATAAGCCAGATAGAGACGGGAAAGAATCCCAACTGACACTCGCTCGTTGCCCTCTAGCGTCGCGATATTATTGATCCATGTGTCAAGGAGTCGATGGAAAGCCGTGATGAACCGACCGGAGAGCCGTGCCAAGCGGATGGCGATTTGGATCCAGGCGGCATTTCGACGATGCACGGCACCAGATTCGTCAAGCATACTGAGTGAGGTGGTACAGTGGTCTAAGAGAAATTCTGCAGACTCGTAATATAAATGTTGAGGATCAGTGAGATTTTGGACAATTGGCTCGAAGTCATCAAATCCGTCGGTCAGTTGAGCGGCCACTGAGGCGGGAATAACCTTGCAAAAGTGACGAACATCACTGGATACCAGAGTGATGCAGTTAGTCCAGAATGACTCACGACTTTTCGTCCAGAGAGATTGGAAAAGCATCTTTGCTCCCGGTGCAATCATTAGAGCATTATCCGGTGACATCGCCATGCGTTTCATGAGCCGATGTATTTCGTCCTCATCCAAGGCTAGTTGAGAAACAGCATAATCGAATAATATGTGGTGAGAAAATGATACTTTGTTCTTCTTTGCATCAACATTTAGCACACCTTTTTCTGCGAGAGCACAAAGCTGATCAGCTGGTAGCATATCATTGAATGCATGCACGTGAAATTGATGTTGAGATAGCATGATCTCGGTGAGTATTCGTATGCATGATTGTTGTGACAATGCATCCGTAGGGTCGTTATAAACTCGACACTGCCAGTATGCCTCTAGTAGGTCTGTTTGTACCGTAATTGACGGCGGTATATCGTGGTTTGAGGACAAGATGTCTGCAAGCAGGAATAGATTAAATGGGGTGCGTAATAGGTCCCTAAATGATTGATTAGCATTGGCGTAGGCAATGCTAAGAACTTGGGATTCATTCCAGATAGCATCAAGTTCGTGATCCGTAAGCGGTGCCGCCCAAACATGGGAGACGGAATGGAATTTTTCATTTCGGTAATCGTGGGGCTTCTGATCGCATTTGAAGAGTTTGCGATAATCGTATCCATATCGCAGATCAAATTCGCGTATCGATGCAACAATGTTCCAGTTCTCAACGCGGTTCAGGACTTCGCGAATAAGGTGTCTAAACACATGTTCGCTAGGCCCGCCTCGATTGGCATCAAGAGCATCGATAAACATTACGCCTTGAGGCCGAATAGTCCAGTGTCTCAGCACATCAGCAAGGTCATGATCCAGGCCTAAGCCATCAGACAACAGCTTTCTCGTTGATACAATATGCTTGTCAACGGAAATGGCCACAACCGGATGGCCTCGCTTGATGCATTCTTCAGCGACACTATAAATGATCCCAGATTTTCCGGAGCCGGGAGCACCCGTCAGGAGCAACGATGAGGTTTGACAATGCTCGATTACAGCGTCTACAACCGGCCGCTCAATAGAGATAGTCCTTCCCCCGGAGGAGGTGGGAACTGTTATTTGGCTACGTTCCTTCAGGTCCTGAAGTTCAGCTTGTGTGGATTCCTTAAGCCGACGAATGTCTGCCACGTATGATGGTACATCGCTCAATGTGATTTGCCTTCTTGTGAGAACAGATCTGAGATCTGCTTGGTTTGTCAACCCACTCCTTTCAGCTAATTCGGCACAGTGCTGCCGTATTCGTTCATATGCGGCTGGGGCATCTGAGTTGTTTTGTAAAACGGCAGTCTCCAGCACGTGGTGCTGGTTGTCCACCTCACTTGACGGGTCCATTCGTTTGACCTTAATTATTCGGAGGAGCGTCAAGATTTCCTCGTCAGATATGCCTGTCTCGGAGTGGTTGTGCGCTGCAGTTTTCACTAATCCGATAAATTTGGCGTGGAATTCTTTGTCGCTCTGATTTTTGAGGACTGTCTGGAGTGAATCTAGAGAATGTACTCCACCTGCTGTTTTCAAGAGATTGCTTAGCAGAGTGACAAACCTATTGGAGCGGTGAGACCCAGCGACTATTACTATGCGATCATGCGAGGGGTTTGTTTGCTCGTAAGAGCCGTGCGTAGTGCCGACCACCGTATTGCGGATCCATTGCCTAGCGATTTGGTCTGTGATTGAGCCCATGGGCGATTTGGCAGAGGCACTTACATGCACTCTAGTCTTGACATTTACAAGACAGCGGCGCTCAGACGATGTGAGTAGTAGAATGTCGTCAACTGGTTCTGCTGATTCTAGTTGCATCGTGGTGAATTTCTCGTTGCGCCCCAAGTCAAGGAATTGAGGTACTCGTTCTGCTAGTAGGTGTACAGCAAAGTAGGCAGCTACGTCAACTTGGAAGTTGGTTCCTGCGAATGTCGCATCTCCGCCCATGAGAGTGTGATCCTCTAGGTCGTCGTGGTCAGGCTTCCGCCCAGAGTAACTCGGTACGCACCGTCGAAGTGTGCGTGTTGAGGTACAGGGCACGGAGTGTGGGATCCATGTCGGGCCGCGATTGCGTGGCGAGACCGTATCTCGGGCGGTTTGTGTACCGCGTTGTGGCTGGCTGGCCTGTGTCGACGATCTCGAACGTGACCACGGTTCTGTACCTTGTCGCCGCCCACACCGCACTGCTGGTTTGGCAGGATTCGGAAGTGTGGTTCCGCGTACACTGCCGTGCGGGTTGCGCCTGCGGCGCGAATGCGTTGTCAGCAGACATTAGTTTAGCAGATCTACCAGCGCCGATGTACCGTAAGCACTAACGAAGTCGTGATCCACACAGCAAGGTGCGTGCCGATGTAGGCTCGGCCCGTTCGCGGGTTGTAGTTGCGCCCGACGCGGTACCAGAGGAACCCCAGCGGCTCCTCCGGCTCGCGCACGCAACGGGTCTTCGTCGCGTTTAGCGGCAACCGGAGCCGCTCCGTCATCCGCTCGACCACCGTCCGCATCGCTACCGCCTGGACTCTCCCGCAGATCACGAAGTCTTCCGCGTAAGTGACGATTTCCGCGCTGAACCGCCGGGCGTGGCCCAGCGCCTTCCAGTCTGGGATGAACCGCCGCATGTAGACGTTGCTCAGCAACCGGGAGATTAGGGCCAGTTGCGGCGTCCACTTGCGCTCCCGGCGCGCCCGGTTCGTGCGGCGTTGGCTGCCCTTCCCATCGTCCGCCACCACGGCCATTTCCAGCCAGCGCTTGATCCAGTCCCGCAGCCGCCCGTCGCTTACGCGCCGCGCCACCGACTGGAGCAGTTCCGTGTGCGGAATCTCCCCGAAGTAGTTCGACAAGTCCCCGTCCACCATCTCCCGCTGTCCGGCGTTCACCAGTCCGCGCACGCGCTCGACGGCGTCCAGCGCGCTGCGCCCGGCTCGGCAGGCATACTGCTCCAGGTTGCAGGTCCGCCTCAAAGATCGGCGATAGCACTAGCATCGCCGCCGTCCGCGCGACCCAACCCAGCAGGCACGGTATGCCTAGGGGATGCAATTGCCCCGGCTGCTTCTTCGGAATCAGCACCTGCCGCACGGCGCGCGGCCGGTAGCTGTCCTCTCGCGGTTCTCGCGCCAGTTCCCCCCACCACCGTTCCACGCCGTGCGCCTCGACATCCGCGACCGTCTCGCTGTCCGGGACGCAGGCTCCGCCGTTCCGGCGTACCGCCTGTCAGGCCGCTTCCAGCACATCGTGCCGCCATACCTTGTCGCTCAGTGTGTATGACCGGAAGTCCGGGGCTCGCTTCGCTTTCCCATGTTATGTGCAGTTCCACATAACGCATGCGAAGCCCTCCGAAGATTCCGAACCGAGATCGGGGCTTGTGCTCGCTCCAGCATCACGGCCGCTGCCTCGTTTCCTGCGTCTTACTCAAACGAAGGCCCCTTTCCCCGCAGGCATCGCTTCCTCGGTACGACCGAGTCTTCGGCAAGTCTTTTCGGCAAACACTGTTTACAGATGAGCCGAGCTACCCTTGCATGCATACCGTCACCGCTATCCCGGCGGTGGCAAGCGGGCCTTCGTTCCCGTCCTTGATGGGCTTCAGGGTCGCTGGCAGCCTTCTCCGTGAGCGTGGCGGGGCGGCCTCCGCGCGACGCTATTGGAGACCCGCAGCTGAACAGCCCGCGGCGCAAGTTTTCAGCAAGGTCCCCATGCGGGGGCGGGGGTGTAACTCTGGTCGGTCAGCCGGGCTATTGCCTTCCAACTCGAAGGTTGCAGGGCCGATAATATGGAGGGGGCGGAACTCCATCCGAGCCAAACATGGACAGCCGAAGCGATTCAGTACGAACGAGGGGGTTCCGCTTCCGGGAATCGGGCCTGACCTTCCAAGGCTTCCGCGATCACGAGTGCCGGCATCCCTTGGTGCCTGAGGAGGTGTTCGTCATAGTCCCAGGGGTCTTGGCCCGCACTTGGGAATGCGAGGTTCCGACTCCGCCCGAACGAGCGTCGCGAACGGAAAACGAGGGCTGGCTTACGGCCGACATACCGCCACGCCACAAGACAGCATGCAAACTTCGATTCCGCCCAAACACACTAGCTGTTCTACGATCCGACCGGTACACAGGCAATTGCGGTCGAGGAGTCGTCGACCGCAATCTGGCGTTCGGCCTGCATCTCAACCGAGTGGACCGAACTCGCAGGTCGTGTTCCGAACACGCGGGTCACGCTTGCGCGGTGCCGGTGCTGTCGCCCGCTTGTAGGGAACCCGTAGCCGCTGCCCCAGCTAGATTCCCCGGCCTCCGTGTTCTGGGGCTGGTTGGCGGCCTGCGGGAAGGCATTCTTCTTCAGGTGGATCCGCGCTGCACCTAGGCGATCCGATGCTCGTGGACAAGTGGACCAATCGCTCGTTCTGCAGATTCGTAGACAGGGCGTGGGCTTGGCTAGGAGGAGGACACCTCTTGGCTCCGGCCAAACTGGGTGACGGAGACCACGACTGCGGACCGGTCTCGCTCTACTGGGCAGCACCGAGGATTCCCGAGAGCCGAATCTACGAAGCCTTCCTATTCTGCGCCGAGAACTGGCCTCACGGTGGAGTAACGAATTCGGAGTTCCAGATCGCGTTACAGTATCTCAAGATTGAGAGTCACTACTGCGACAAGTCAAGAACTCTCGGAGCGCTGCTAGATGCGAAGCCGAGGCGGTGCGTTGCGCTGGTGCATGGCCACTTCATAGCGATTGTCGACGGGAGAATCGTGGGGCGTGACGCCCGCCGCACTTGGAGTCCTGAGACCAACGTGTATTGCCGTTGGCTCTTCCCTGCGAACGCGCCTCCCCGTACTGAAACATCAGATGGACTCGCGGACGCGAACTGAATGGGCGGATTTCCTAACGCAACGCCCAAGTTTCGGCTGCGCTACGGGGTCAAATCAGGAAGCATCTCGTACTACCGGAGAAGCTTGGTCTCGAAACCTCGATTGGGTGCAACTCGTTGATCCATGCTATGACGCCCCGGGATCAGACGGGCATGGGCAGACCGGCGTGGTGGGATCGGGCTGAAGCTTTGCGTCATACCTCCGGTAGTACGACTTGAAACTGCTATTCTCACACTTCAGGTGGCTGAGCAGCATCGTGAACGCAACGGACACAGCCTCAAGCACAACTGAGGAGAACGAGGCGTTCTCCGGACCGTATCTCTCCTCTTGCTCGAGCTTGCTACAAGTCTGGGGTCCCCAATTGCATTCGAATTCGAAACAATCAGCCCCCGGATCGAATCGCACACCGCAGGAAAGATGCACTTCCTTGACCTTGTATCGACACAACTGCTCAATGGCCCGCCTTGACCTGTTCGTATCCGTCCCAACGAACACCACATCTGCGTCTTGGACGGCATCTCTGACCTCTTGACCGGACGACTCTGGATCTACACTGTTCGCGCGAGTCCTGAAGCTCTCCCGAAACGTACTGATCTGCAGGCGGCCGGGCCGAATCGATTCCAAGCGTTTCTTCAGCACGTCCACTTTCGCTTCCCCACAATCCTCCGGAAAGAAACTGAACACCCTGTTCAAATTTGACTCTTCGATGCAGGTACCGTCTATGAGAGTCAGACGAGTCGCTCCAGTTCTCACCAGCATCTCCGCGAAACTCGCACCAGTACCCCCACACCCTACTATACAGAAGTGCAGTGAACGCAGTTTCTCCATGACGTCACTGCCCAGCGCCTTGGCTGTGCGGTCATCGATACTCGTCACGGGGTAGACCTAACTGTATGCTGGTAGAGTCTCCGGCACACATCCTCAAACTGTTCGATGTCCGTGAATATCTCAGGCGGCGGAGCCTCGATTGAGTACGGATAGAATTCCCTCCCTTCGAAGACGAATTTCCTGTAGTCCGCGTGGGAGCTAGGTTTCTCGCCGCTTATCGGATATACTGCGGACTCGCTGAGCCAACACTTGGAGCCTCCATTGCAGTCGAAGGCAATGGATATAGGACACTGGTCGTTGCTCGGGCTGTAGTCGATCACAACCAAGACGGGCTGATCCAGCTCAGCGGGATTCACGAGTCTCCACTTGAAGGTCCTGTCGAGATGAACCTTCATTTCCTCTGAGGGTCTCATGGTCTAGCTCCCTGGTATGCCCCTGGTAGGAGTCCGATCAGCTTGCTTCTCCTTACAGGCAGGATCAGCTTCGGGCGGATCCCACTTGATCTCCACATCCACCAGCAGGTCCTTAGCGACTTCAGGAATGGCCGAGCAGTTCTCATCGCCAAGAAGCCGGAACTTCGTGTCGCGAATCAGTTCAAACTGCCACTGCCCGTCAACCGGGGTGCCATCTGCGTGGTCACAAACCTTGTGCTTAAGGACTTTGGCGACAGCATGTGCGCCCAAGCCGGACAGAAGCCCTGTACTTTCGATAACCGCGCGGTCGTCCTGATCGATCAGGACGATGGACCACCGCCGTTCACCTGTCTCGCGCACTTCCTTGATCTTGATTGTATTCATTGCATCCACCTCCTTGTCTGCAATCTGTTTGCAACACCGGTCGACGTCCAGAGCGACCTTGATTGCCCTCCAAGCGTCGTTCAGGCTGGAGAACAGTTTCGACCAGCGTTGCCGTCTTCTAGTAGCATAGTCGATCGTCCAAGCGATGTCAAGCGTTGACGCCGAAATTTTCAATGAAGAAGATGCGTACACGCATCTCGGGCACCCGCTGTGGCGGTTCTTCTACTGGAATCTGGCAAGGCGGACAAGGGGCTGCTTCTGGCGCGTGTGTGTCCGAGGCGCACAACGGGGCCGCCTCAGAGCAGACCGTGCGAGTGGGCGAACCCCGAATCGCGAACCGGAGTGAGGGCCCTGCGCATTCAAAGTCTTCGGGTACGCCAGCTTGTGAGCGCATCGTGGGGATCTCCCATGTCCACCCATGCGACCTGCAGTGCTCGAATGCCCGCGTGCGGGTGCTCGGCAGCCTCGATGCCAAGGCCCCTTTACCGACGGTGTTTGGCGAGCACCGCAAGCCGCGTCCAGGGAACGCCCGGGCTGCGTGTGGTTCGAATCAGCGCATGAGCGCATTTCCAAGCACTACCTGCTGCCGATCCTGAAGTGCCTGTCGGCATCCATTCCTGGTGCCATGCACGGCTTCTGCTCCTACGGGCACTCTGAATACATCAATCGCCGGGGACCGCGCTACGGAGAAGGCGCGTGGCAGGATCCACCAAGTCGCGCCTGCGGCGCGGCAACGACAACGGCCTAGTCGAAAGCAACCGCGGCAGCGTGGTCTGCACGGTGGGGCTACGGGCACATCCCGGGATACAGACGCCGATCACCCCCGACCGCCTCCGCCTCCAAGTCTCGGACCCGTAAGGTAACTGCCACCGGCCGGACTTCCCTACGCGGAATCCCGGTAGGTCAAAGAAAGTACGACAAGGAAATGGAATGCGGACTGGATCGTTGCGATGATGTTCTCTGCCTACGTACCGCGAGGTAGCCCGAGATGCAACGCCCGAACATCGACGTGCTGTGCCTTCCGCGCAGGGCCGGTCTCAGGTGGCGACCTTGAAGGTCGCATGGGACTCGGGTCCCGGAGTATCCGGTCCACGTTCGAACTGAATCTGCCGATTGGCGACCCAGGACGCCACGTCAAGTGCTCGGTCGGGACTATCGTCTCGGAACCAGTCGCTGTCGAGTGCTTCGTGCGCGGCACGCTCGAGATCACCGTCGCGGAGCGCGGCCATCAGCCGCTTCCAGCGCACCGAGCCCATCTGGAAGCACATCTCGATAAGGCCCGCTTGCGTCCAGTCGGGCAATCCGTCCCAGTCAACGTTGCGATCACGGCATGACCGCTACGCGCTGGCAGTCGCTCGGGCGACATCGGCGGACAGGAACTGCACACATTCCGCCATCGAGAACGTGCGCTCGATCATCTGCCGCCAATCGTCAGGGTGGTGGGCCTCAAGGTTGTGCCCCCACCCGACCGTCCAATGGCCGGCCGGGCAACGATACGGGCGATCACGAAAGCCCTCGTGGTCCTGAATGGACTGGCGCAAAGCGTCCTTGACTTCGTCGGTCATGTAGTCCTTACCTGCCTTTCTGTGTCTCTACGCTCGGTACAAGCCTGGATCGGGAGCGCGATGCTCTCGCGATGGATCCACTATCGCCCCGTATACCGCTGTGCCGAGCACGGACCCGGCGCAAGCAGGCCATGTCGGGCCACGCGTGCAGGTGCTGCTGAAGGGTCGGTAGCACATCCAAAGCACGAAAGAGAGAGCCAACTGAATCGACCGTGCTGGCTCAGCCGCTCGCAGGCCGCTGTGACTTGCCGCCCGATCCCCTCAGGTTCGCAACCTTCCCAAGAAGGTCGAACCAGAACGGAGCCCCCAAACTGACCGCGGCGACCGTGATGAGCCAACCGATCAAGGTCGCAAGCCAAGCCAGCCGGCCATCGGGCCAAATGATGGCCCCGTCCGCATCAGTACGCCAACCAATCGGGAAGGACCGCAATTGCTCGAGGGAGTCGTCCCCGACTGATTCGGTGCCCTCATCAGCCACCTCGACGGCCTGCTGCGCGATCGTGGTTCGCAACGCATCGTTGGTCCACAGTTCTCTGGCCACGTGCACGGTGCTGGCGTTCGTCAGCATTGCTACGATTCCGGCAATGATCACCAGCCTGAGCTTGACCGCCCGCCTATACCAGCCAGACACTCGAGTCATGCCTTCGTCGAACCATTCGGCCACGCGCTTCTTTAGCCCCTCTCGGACAGACGCCGAATCGTCCACAAAGGCCTCTAGGATGCGTTTCAACGGGCTCTCCGGGGCGATCTTCTCCACCAACTCCCGCACTTGGTCAGCGGTACAGGCGGAATACGCCTTGCCGAGCTCTTTTTGGGCCACGACCTCCAGCAGCACGGCACTCAGCGTTTCAGGCGCGATGTAGGACGGACGCTTCTTGGCCTTGGCCATGTTCTTGACCAGCGGATGGTCGTAGACCATGCGGGCGAATTCTGCACCCGGGCCAGGGCCATCGATTAGGTTCTCGAGGCCGGCGCGCAGATTCTTCGCACGCAGCCCGAACAGGCTGGCGACCCATTCCTGAACGGCTGACACCACCAAGCTCAGCACGATGTAGAAGAGCACCAGCCCCAGCGCAACATCGATGATCGGATGATCGAACATATTGTCTCTCCCCCTACTCCGTTTCCCGCGCCCCTGCCCGGATCGAACAAGACCGCGTCTCCCGTAGTGTAGCGCACGGTTGAGGATGTTGACAACATCGTTTACAAAAATCCATGCTTAATTCGGGTCAATTCGGACGTTTTGCGTATTTTTCCATGACCAAACTGCTTTCTGTGTGTTCCAGCGGCTTCGGTCGGTGGCTCAGCGGCCTTCCGAAACATCGTTGGGGACCCACGCGCTCTGGGATCTCGCGCGAAACACCGCTCCGCGGTGACTTCCCGGTCTGTCGCCTGCACTATGGCTTGTCCCTGATCTGGCGGCTTTGGCCAGGGCACGCCTCGACTCGGTTCCGAGCGCGACTCTGCTTGCAGCGGCCAGTGCAGGTGGCGGTTAGCCCCCCTGAACAGCAATGTCGGTATTCATCTGCTCACGCAGGCGTCCCACGCTATGCATGGAGGGGCGGGCCAGCGGCCGCAGCACTTGGTACGGCCACAGCTGCGCGATCCACTGCACCAGAAGTACGCTTGGAACGTCCTGCAAGTGGCATGGAGGTTTTAGCGCAACTATTCAATGCCGGGTCCAGGCGATTCTCAGATGTCCGCATTTTCGAAGCGGGTAGGAGGAGGTGCATGGAACGGAATCGGACGTCGAGCGTAGCGCGTGGCGGTCGTCCAAGCGGTCTCCGAGGGGAGGCTGAGAAAAATCGAGTGTTACCTATCAGCTCGGATAGACGTGCAACCCGTCAGGCCGGATCGTACACCACCCCGCCGGCCCCCCCGCCGGCCCCCCCGCCGTTCCAGCCCGAGGCCGTCGAGGTCGCGCTGGGCGAGAGCGGCGGCACCGTCACCCTGATGACGACCGAGGCCGGCGGCTTCACGCTGAACGGCGAGGCCTTCGAGGGCGGCGCCGAGAACCCCGTCGAGGGCGAGGGCGGCCGCATGTACGCGCTGACCCTGGCCGACGGCGCGTGGACGGCCGCGTTCGTGCCCATGGAAGTCACGGTGGCCCTCGGCAATAGCGAGGAGTCCGTCACCCTGACGACCGTCGAGGCCGGCGGCTACACGATGGGCGGCGAGGCCTTCGCGTCCGGCGGCACGGCCACGTCCTCCGCCGGCGCCGAATACACGCTGACCATGGGCGAGGACGGGACGTGGACGGCCATGTTCGCGCCCATGACCCGCAGCGTCCCGCTCGGCAATTCCGGCATGAGCGTCGAGCTCGTGTCCAACGAGGCCGGGATGTGGACGGTCGGCGGCGCCGCCCTGAAGGGCGACGGCACCGACACCTACATGTCCGAAGGCCGCACCTACTCGCTCGCCATGGAGGACGGCGCGTGGACGGCCGCGTTCGTGCCGATGACGCAAGACGTCCCCCTCGGCAATAGCGGCGACACGGTGACCCTGATGACCGTCGAGAGCGGCGGCTGGGCCATGGGCGACAGCTCCGTCGCCGACGGCATTGACGTCCAAGCCCCCTCCACCATGAACGACTACACCCTGAGCATGGGGGCCGACGGCAGGTGGATGGCCGCCTTCAAGCCCAAGACCCAGGACCTACAACTCGGCGACACCGAGATCACGCTGATGTCCACCGAGACCGGCGGCTGGACCATGAACGGCAGGGCCGTCCAGGACGGCTACACGGCCATGAACTCCGCCGGCGAGTCCTACTCCCTCAGCATGGGCGACGACGGCTGGATGGCCATGCACATGCCGCGCAGCCAGCCCGTCAAGCTCGGCGCCAGCGAGATGACCGTCACGCTGATGTCCACCGAGGCCGGCGCCTGGACCATGAACGGCGAACTCGTCGGCACCGGCGCCACCGTCGAAGGCGGCACGAACGCCGCCACCGGCCAGGCCAACATGTACACGCTGACCCTCGATCCCGACACCGGCGACTGGTCGGCCGACTACGACGCCATGGCCATGCCGATCGGAGGCACCGGCCTCGAGGCCATGGCCAGGGAGGACGGCTCCGGCTACACGGTCGGCGAGACCATGTCCCTAGACGCCGACGGCATGGGCGACATCACCGACCCCGACGGGGGCATGTTCCGCGTCATGATGGACGCCGACGGCATGCTCACAGGCCTCCGGTACGACATGGACATGGCTAACGACGCCCTGCACGTCAACGCCGGGAACGAGTACGGCCCGCCGACCCTCATCTCCGACGACCGCAAGACCGACTTCAACGAGAAGAACACCATGCTCAGCGCCGTCGGCGAGGACTTCTCCATCGGCGAGTTGCTCGGCGGCGGCGCCGCCACCGAGACCGGCGACAACATCGTCGCCAAGGCGCTCGGCGAGATCACGAAGATCCGCAACCGCGTCGCCCAGCTCGTCGCCCTGCGCGCCGACGACGGCATCGAAAGCGGAGCCTTCGAGACTCAGATCGGCAACCAATGGGACGCCGCGGACACCCAGATCCAGACCATCTTCGGCGGCGACGGAACGCTCGAGCGCACCCTCAGCGCGAGCCGCGTCGTGGACGCCTTCGACCGCTTGGTCGACGCCCTCAGCAGCGAGGAGGACTTCGCCGCCGCCACGCTCGCCAACGGCCCCGACAAGCTGCAAGGCTTCACCAACCGTACCGCCAAACAGGCCAGCGAGGCTTTCAACCGGCTCAAGTCGACCGCCACCGCCCGCCTCGGCGTGCTGGGCTCGACCCGCTTCGGCGCGGCGGTCTGGAACCAGACCGGCAACGCCACGGCCGCCTACGGCACCGCCGAGCGCGCCCAGGCCTTCGCGTGGTCGACGATGGACAACATCCGCCGCGCGACCGACATGACGGCGTCCGGCGAGGCCACCTACGCCGGCCAGACGATGGCCGCCGACCAGGCCGGCAACCTCTACTCCGGCACGATCAACCTCAGCGTCCGCATCACCCGCATGGCCGTCGACGGCTTCGTCACCGGGCTGGCGCGCGCCGACACCCAGGCCCCGTGGACCCACGGCCTCGGCGGCGAGGTGGTGGGCATCCACTTCCCGACCGCCACCCTGCAGCGCGGCGGCAGCTGGAGCGTCACGGGCAACCGCAACAACACCGGCCGCCTGCAGTACAACCCGCAGGCCGGCGGCCAGCCGGATCTCGACCTCACGTGGGGCGCCGCGGGCAGCGACGAGGCCGACACATTCGCGGGCCAGCTTCTCGGGCGGGGCACCGATTCCGGCTCCGAGTCGATCGGCACGTGGATGATCCAGGAGGGCAGCACGATGCTGGCGGGCTCCTTCGGCGCCACGCGCGGCGCCGACCGCGCGGCCCCCGGCACCGGCGTGACCGACGACCTGGGCACGATCGGCAAGCGCGGCACGGTGTTCGCGCAGCTGGAGGCCCGCCCGGGCCCCGCGCTCGCCTCGAGACTGCCGAAAGCCGCTGTCGAGGCTGACCCGGACGCCGATCCACCGGTGGATGCGATGGACGCGGTTGAGGTCGCTGTCGAGGACCGCCGGCAGGCGATCCCCATGTCCAAGGTGATCAACACGAAAAACGCCCAGTTCCTGTACGACCCGCCGGTGATGGACGACGCGGGCGGCGCCGAGTACGTCGCGGGCAACTACACGCCGACGCGGGCGTCGGTGCTGGAGGCCGAGGACTTCGAGCTCGACCGGGGCAACTGGGTGAAGACCGCGCGCGAGGAGATCGAGAAGAAGCTCAACCAGCTGCGGCGGGTCATCGACCTCGACAACGCCGACGCCAGCGCGGGCGACCGCAAGTTCGCCAACGACCAGCGCCAGCGCCTGTTCGACGAGATCCAGGCCGAGTTCCGCAAGGTCTTCGGCGACGGCCCCGACGACGACGAGCGCACGGGCGTGCTGTCGCCGCGCAGCGGCGGCGCGCTGGGCGCGACGGACGCGTGGACGGCGCACACGGACTACCCGGCCACCGGCGCCGGGGTGGCCCAGGACGCGGGCGTGCTGAACGAGATCCAGGACGCGCTGGCGGCGCTGGCGGACGCGGACGCGCTGGCCGCGGCGCTGGACGACGGCGGGGTCTTCGCGGGCGCCAAGGCCGCGGGCATCGCGACGGACGAGTTCACCGCCGCGAACTACCCGAGCGGGGCGACGATCTTCGGCCGGCCGCGCGGCAAGCTGCGCATGTCGGCCGACGCGACCGACTTCACGCGCTTCGGCGGCTGGAACCACCAGGTGTCGGACTACGCCGCGGCGGCCCTGAAGGCGCAGACCTACCCGCGCGAGGATCGCGGGGACGAGTTCGGGGCGTTCGCTTACAGCCCGCTCGACCCGACCGCGGAGTACAGCACGGGCAGCCGGCTGTACCCGGCCCAGACCGCGGACGTCACGGCGACCTACGCCGGGCGCACGTCGGCGGCCCAGGGCGACACGTTCTACACGGGGAACGTCGAGGCCAAGGTGTTCTGGAAGGCCAACGCCGTCACCGACACCAAGGTCCGGCTCACGATCACCGAGCTCGAGGACACCGTCAACGGCGACCCCTTGGAGTTCGGCTACGCCCGCGAAAACTTCGACACCGCCGGGACCGTCGAGGTGGAGTCGCTGAGCTGGGAGGCGGACGTCACCAACGACGGCGTGGTCAGGTTCAAGTCCGAGACCGACGTCACGGTCAAGGTCGACTCGCTCTCCGGCGACCCCCAATACCGCCCGGCGTACGGCAGCGGAGTGAACGGTCGGAACACCCGGCATTTCGACATCGGAACGCAGTCGACAGTCAATCAAAACGACCAACTGCGAATCGGCACCGACAACTCAAATTACTGGGTGATCGAAGTCGGCAGCGGTACCGACGACTACGGACCGCTGACCTTCGGCGGCATTGACACGGAGCGTCAAGAGCGACGTACCGGAACTGCGTACGCGACAACGAGCGGCACTACGTTCGACGAAGCGAAGGCGGCGTTCGAGGCGGGGCAGATGGACGACTCTCTCGCCTATCCGAAGTGGATCGTTGGGGGCGTGTTTGTCCGACCCGCAGGCACCACCTCCAACTCACGGCGATCCTCGATCCTGCTGTTCAACGACGGATCGACGCTGCACATCGAACATTACTTCGACCACAACGCCAATCCCATCGGCCTCCCCGGCGGCAACCGGGATCCGGACGACTACGAGGCCTATCGCATGACCGGCGAGCCGCTCCTGTCGGCCAACAACAACGCCCTGCTGTTCACCGACATCGGGATGCCGTGGTCCAAGGACTTGCTGACCGAGGACGGCATGGGCAACACGATCGGCCAGGGCGCGCCGGAGGATATGTCGCCGGCTCAACTGGCCGTGGCCTACTTCCGAGCAAATCCCAACCTCGTGAACATCGTCGCGACCGACGAGACCGCGCGCGACTCGAAAGTCGAAGGCATGTTCGTGGGCCAGGACCAGGACGGCCCGCTGGGCATCATCGGCACGTGGGAGCTGACCGGCGGCGCGTTCGGCATCGGCGATTCGACCCAAGATGTCCGCGGCGCATTCGGCGCCGACATCCAGCCGTAGACGGCCGCGGGCGGGGCGCGCGAGTGCCCCCGCCCGGCGCAATCCAAGGGAGCGGCTCCGGCCGCTCCCTTTTTCTGTGGGAATGCCACGCGTTGCGGCGACACGCAGTCCGCAGCTTGGAACAAATAGTCCGCGCCGTTGCGAGAATCGCGTGGCTTGGCTCTGGTACTCGCTTCACGCGAACAGGAGCGCAGCCGGATTCCGAGCCTGTGAGCGACGCGTGGATCCTGCAATCCGCCTCCGGAATGCGACCGGTGCAGACCTCTGGCCGCCGCATCAACGGGTCATGCTACGGGTCGCGTTGACTAGCGAAAAAGAGGTGGAACAGCCATTGCTGTCCTCGCGTCGCACCGAGTGCAATCAGCCTACCCTATCCAACAGCCAAGCCGCATTCCAAGCTCGAGCCCCGATGACGGCTCAGCAGCCCTCGGACAGAACTCGGTTTCGATGAACGCACTCATGCAGCCTTCGCCACACATCGTTCGGCACCGCTCTTGCCGGATCCCTCCGACGAATTGCAACTACCCTCGCCAACGCTCGAATGCCGCTACTGGGTAAGTGCCCCCACCCTGTCGCCGCATTGCCCAAATCATCGATGATCGATTTGCGGACTCAGGTCCTGTGAACCGGCCTGCGAGTCCGTGTCGGATTCTCCCCAGCCCACTGGTGACACACCCCTTTCCGGCACAGTGGAATCGCAGAGTACGGACGCAGTCCGTCACGACGAATCGCCCTAGACACATGTCGGTCGTCAACATCCCCTACCGATCACTCCACGGGCTTCCGCTGTTCGGCAAAACCGTTCCGCGGACATGAGCAGAGCTCGTCATACCGAGCAGCCTGGCTTTACCAGCGGTGCAAGACGGACGCATCGGAACCCCTCAAGAACGGAATCGCGCTACGCTCCTGTTCGCGTGAAGTCGCCGTGGGTCGGCTTCGCGATGCCATGCAAGAGGGAGCGAGTGCCATGGTCAGACCTACGATCTTCGCTCCGGCGCGGACTATGCGTTCCAAGCTGCGGACTACGTGCCGCCGCAACGCAGCGTTTTCCAAAGAGAAAGGGAGCGGCCGGAGCCGCTCCCTTGGATTGCGTTGAAGCCAGCGCGCGAGCGCGGCCCCTCGCTGCGGTCGCCTATGGCTGGATGTCCGCTCCGAAGGCGCCGCGAACGTCCTGGCTCGAATCGCCGATGCCGAACGCGCCGCCGGTCAGCTCCCACGTGCCGATGATGCCCAGCGGGCCGTCCTGGTCCTGCCCCACGAACATGCCCTCGACCTTCGAAGCGCGCGCGGTTGCGTCGTCCTCGATGATGTTGACGTAGCCGCCGTCGGAGAGAAAGGCCGTAGCGATCTGTGCCGGGGTCATCATCGGCGTACCTTCGCCGATCGTGTCTCCGTTGCCGTCCTCGTCGATGAATGCCTTGGACCACGCCTGGCCGTATTCGGTGTACAGCAGGTCGGGGCGGTCCGTGTACAGCGGTTGGTCGTCGAAGTTGTAGGCTTTCAAGCCACTCCCGTCGTTGGCGCTGGAACCGATATACGTCATGTCGTGATTGAAATGCTTGTCGATCATCATCGTCGATCCGTCCTTGAACAGCAGGATCAAGCTGCCCCGGCTGAAACTGCTGCCCGTCTGGCCGACCGGCTGCACCCACGGGCCGTTGATGATATGCGTCGGGTAATCGAGCGAGTCCTGCCCCGTCTCGAACGCCGTCTTCGCTGTGTTGAACGGGGTGCCGGTCGTAGTATCCGGATCAGCGTCGCCACGGTTACCGGTATTGATGCCTATGAAGCTCAGCTCCCCGTAATCGTCGTTGGCGGTGCCCAATTGGAGCACCCAGTATTCGCTAGCCGTGCGGCGGATCCGAAGCTGATTGGGATTGCTTGTTCTGCGGTAGTACCGCATCACGTTGGCAGCCCGCAACGGGGTGCCGTAGTCCGGGCGGTAGACGGGATCGCCGGAGAGCGAGTCGATTTTGACCGTGACGTCGGTGTCGGACTTGAACCTGACCACGCCGTCGTTGGTGACGTCCGCCTCCCAGCTCAGCGACTCCACCTCGACGGTGCCGACGTTAGCGTAGTCTTCGCGCGCGTAGCCGAACTCCAGCGGGTCGCCGTTGACGGTGTCCTCGAGCTCGGTGATCGTGAGCCGGACCTTGGTGTCGGTGACGGCGTTGGCCTTCCAGAAGACCTTGGCCTCGACGTTCCCCGTGTAGAAGGTGTCGCCCTGGGCCGCCGACGTGCGCCCGGCGTAGGTCGCCGTGACGTCCGCGGTCTGGGCCGGGTACAGCCGGCTGCCCGGGCTGTACTCCGCGGTCGGGTCGAGCGGGCTGTAGGCGAACGCGCCGAACTCGTCCCCGCGATCCTCGCGCGGGTAGGTCTGCGCCTTCAGGGCCGCCGCGGCGTAGTCCGACACCTGGTGGTTCCAGCCGCCGAAGCGCGTGAAGTCGGTCGCGTCGGCCGACATGCGCAGCTTGCCGCGCGGCCGGTTGAAGATCGTCGCCCCGCTCGGGTAGCTCGCGGCGGTGAACTCGTCCGTCGCGATGCCCGCGGCCTTGGCGCCCGCGAAGACCCCGCCTTCGTCCAGCGCCGCGGCGAACGCGTCCGCGCTCGCCATGGCCGCCAGCGCGTCCTCGATCTCGTTCAGCACGTTCGCGTCCTGGGCCACCCCGGCGCCGGTGGCCGGGTAGTCCGTGTGCGCCGTCCACCTGTCCGTCGCGCCCAGCCCGCTGTCGCGCGCCGTCAGCACGCCCGTGCGAGCGTCGGTGCCGCCGGGGCCGTCGCCGAAGACCTTGCGGAACTCGGCCTGGATCTCGTCGAACAGCCGCTGGCGCTGGTCGTTGGCGAACTTGCGGTCGCCGGCGCTGGCGTCGGCGTTGTCGAGGTCGATCACCCGCCGCAGCTGGTTCAGCTTCTTCTCGATCTCCGTCCGCGCGGTGGCCACCCAGTTGCCCCGGTCGAGCTCGAAGTCCTCGGCCTCCAGCACGTCCGCCCGGTTCGGCGTGTAGTTGCCGGCGACGTACTCGGCGCCGCCCGCGTCGTCCATCACCGGCGGGTTGTACTTGAACCCGCCACGGGTCGCGCGACCCGACCTCAATCCCTCGTGCTGTCGCGTCCGGAGCGACGCCGTATCTCGCGGCCCGCCGGACAGCGGCGTGCCGCGCTTCGTTGCGCGCGATCCGGACCGCATCGTGCCCGATACACAGCCGGTGCATTTTTCACGCACGTTCGTTGCCGCGCAGGGATGCGCAGCGGAACCGCGCCGCCCGTCTCGCTGTCCAGGCGGCCCTAGCGGCATCGATGCCGATCAGGGCCTGTTCCGGGTCATTGCTCTCTTGCGGTAGCCTCACTCCGTCCCAGCGTGAAACAGGCACTACGAAAGATCGTGGAATACAACACCCGAACGTCCCGCCTGCCTGTCCCTTGGAACCACCGAGTGCGACGGTCAGCCCTTCCCCGGAACTGGAGGTCGGTGCTAGCCACCGGCCGTGAGCGACGCCAACAAGCGGGATCGGGGCTCACCCGGGCATCCTCGGGTTTCGACCTCCGGGCATGCCCTGTTGGAGTCCCCGCAAAGCGCCAGCGGCATCTCGTCTATCCCGTACCGTCCGACTCGCACCACACGCTCCACGTCCGCTGACGAACGCTACGGACTGACTGATACGGATCCAGCCCCGCAAGCCGCCATCGACCGGGTGCCGTGACCCAAGTCGGGGGCAGCGCGCGCACAACGCACACCAGCCCCCATGGGAGCAACAGGACACTCATCCGCGCTCAACGACTGACAACCGGCATTGTGCCAATGCAGGTACGATCATGAACAATCGCATGGGGTGTTGCAGACCGACGAGTTCATTCCAATTCGAAAATGAGCCTGAACGAGGCCGAGGGAAGGGACGCGGGAACGGGGTGATTATAGACCTTCGGGAGGGTGGGCTGCAAGTCGTGTCCCACCGCCTCGGGCGCCCTTCCCTCGGGGCCAGCTCATGCCTAAGGAAAACCTTGGGGGGGTCGGGGGGCAAAGCCCACCTTCGGCTAACAAGGCTGCGCCCGCAGGGCGCAGACCGCTGACCCCGCTCGCGGATCCCGCGGCCCGGCCCGAGGCGAAAAGCTCGATTCCAGCGTGAAGTGAGCCTGAACGCGGCCGCGCTCAGGCCGCTTCCCGCAGCTCCGCGAAGAGCGCCTCGCGGGCTTCCTGCAGCGCCCGCGCCGCCGCGTGATCCGTCTGCGCGTGCGCCTCCCGGTCCAGCTCCGCGAAGCTCGTGCCCGGCTTCAAGTAACGCGCCGCCTCCGGCAGCGCCTTGAGCCGCTCGTACGGCGTGCGGATGTCCGCCTGCCGGTACGCCTTGCGCCGCTTCCCCTTGGCGTCCGTCTCCACGCGCGGGAACAGGCACGGCCGGTGGTAGTTCAGGTACGGGGCCAGCACCTCCCGGTGGAACCGGTCCAGGCGCTCCGCGTGCCGCCCCGGGATGTGCCCGTACCCGAACTGCTTGCGGATCACGCTGCCGTTCTTGCTCTCCGCCAGGGCGTTGTCGTTGCTGCGCCGCGGGCGCGACTTGGTGAACTCCTCCACGCGCAGCTTCTCCAGCAGTTCGGCCACCTGGTAGTTGATGTACTCGGACCCGTTGTCGGAGTGAAACCCATGCACGGCAAAGGGGAACGACGCCAGCAGCCGCTCCAGCACCGGCAGCAGGTAGCGTTCCGAGATGCGCTCCACGCAGCCCGTGAACTGGTACTGGGTGACCTCGTCGACCGCGTTGATGTGGTACACCCCCTTGACCTTGTCGAGGTCGCCCTGATGCACCGAGTCGACCCGCACCCAGCCCGGGCGGCCCTCCGGGCGCGGCTTGCGCCGCTCGCCGATCGGCGTCGGCGCGGGGCGCGTGCCGTCCAGGTTGCCGAGCACGCGCACGTACGCCTTCGAGTGCCGCAGGTTGTACAGATGGCCGTGGGAGATCCCCGCCAGACGCTCGTAGCGCTCGTCGCCGAAGACCTCGAAAGCCCGCCGCAGCAAGGCCATCGTGGCCGGGCCGGACAGCGTGCCGTGCAGCGCGTCCGTCTCGGCCAGCAGCAGGATGTCGTCCCGCGTGTAACGCCGCCGGAACGGTCGCGCCGCGCCCTTGCGCCCGTCCGCCAAGCCCCCGTTCTCGATGTACGCCGCGATCAGCCGCGCCACCTGCGCCCGCGACAGCCCCGTCGTCCGCTGCAAGTACGTCCGCAGCAAGCCCCGCTCCGCCCGCTTGGGCAGCTTCCAGTACGAGAACCGCCGCACCGTGCGCTCCACGTGCGCGTACGCCTCCGTGCGCGACGGCGCCAGCGTCGCCTCCGGCGGCGTCGCCTCCAGGAACTGACGCACGTCCGCCAAGGTCCTGTGCGTCGCCAGATCGATTTGCAAGATCACCCTCCGATGATCCGCGCATCCCCTCCAGAGCCTCGTTGAGGCTCATCTCTCGTTGGAATCAACCCCCTCGTTGAGGCTCATCTCTCGTTGGAGAAGACTCGACGGCTAAGATGTGCTATACTAGCCATAGTTCGCCGACCAACTCTCCAAGCGCGAGTACTCCGTAGCGTGCCGTCGTGACCTGTACGCGGCACAGGTGTTCGCGAGCGGGGCCAAGTGACGAACACGGATCGAGGAGCACACGATGGCAAGAGAGACCAACGCACGGATCGAAGACTACTGGGCTGGGCAACTTGCCCAGTCCGAGCGGTTTCGAGAGATGCTTGGAGCAACCCGTGTCGGGTTGATCGACGGGAGTCTCCATGACGCCCCTCCCGTCGCTCTATTCAACGTGTCCTACAGCAGCGGTGCATCCAAGATGCTGTGGTGCGAGATCAGTGGTGCTTGGCACTCCGAAGCAGGCGAGCGAGAAATCTGCGGGGTGGCGGAAGGGAAGTGTCCACCTCCAGGTGAACTCCGTAGGGCAATAGACGACCCCAATGGCCGCATAGCGGATGGCGTGATCCAAGCGGTCCTGAAGGAGCGGGGAGAGGATCCTTATTGCGAGTTGAAACGCAAGTACGGACCGGGGCACCTCCACCTTTTCCCCTCGCCTGAACTGCATCGCTTGTTCGATGAATCGGCACTATCGCTTATTTCCGCCCGGCTAAGCGAGGAGGACTTCGAAGATCAAGACGTGTTCCGTTCGATCTCGTTCGGCTACGAGGATCAAGTGTACCGTCTGTGGTCCGCTAGCGATTCGCCGGATCCAACACCCTGATCTCATTGCGTCCCCTCTGCAGGCTGTCTGGCAGGGGGCGTGTCGAGTCCCGGGAGATACGCACACGAGCCCCGCGTCTTGATCTGCAGTCACAGGCTCGCCAGATTGGTTTGCGTCGACCGCTTCCGCTGAGCGACCGACGGGGGGCCTAGCTGCTTGGTGGATCACGTAACGCCGTACGTCGACGGATGCACTTCAGCCGGGAGTGCATCGCACCATGGCGGACCACGACTACCCACGGTCGACTCGCTTCCAGTGCCTGCCGCTGCTGGGCCAGCCGACCTTGCTGGTCTACGCCCCGGCACCCTCGCCGCGATGCCCAACCTCTAGCATGGTCGTCTCCCGTGAGGATGGTTGTTCGACGGACTTGTGCGGAACCGATCTCGATCTGGCGAGTGCTCGCCACGAAGTCCTCCCTCGCCGGTGTCGACTCAACCCAGCCGCAACAGCTTCCAGACGGCACCCGTCCGAGCTTGAGGCACCGTCCTCGGAGGCCGGAACCGCCCACTCCTATCAGCAGCACCCTTCCGGTACGCGCCACACTTACCGGATTGGATCGCGCCCCTTCCGATTCATCACGTTGCATTCCGATTTAAAACCGTAGCGTCTTGACCGAGAGATTTGACATACGACACTCGGACGATACCGTGGTCTGCGGCCGGGCACCCGGCGAAGCGGCTGACGGACTGCCCACGGCTGCTGGCCAACACGCACGAATCCCCCGCTTCCGTGTCCCGGAGGAACCGTTGGAGTTTCTCGGATACCGTGCCCCGCGGCCAGGTCAGTCCGGCCGACCGGGTGATCGACACCCATGCGACGAAGCGACCGTGCCGGCGGTTGTGTCGGAAGCCCGAAGGTGGACACCGGGAAGTGCGTGCGCTACCCGGACACAGAGAACATGACCTCTGGCCAGTTAAGAATGTTAAGGATTTCCAGCTCTTGAGCCCGAGAGCGGAAGCTGTCGGAATCCTTGCTCAGTCTCGATCGGATCGTTTCGTTGGAGCGGATCGGACTGCTTGCGCGGGTTGGAAGCACCAAGATCCGGACCGTGCGCGAGTGCGCTCCCCTGCACGCTACGCCTCACCGCCGCAAATCCTGATCCCCGCTAGCTGTCCGCCACGAAACAGCCCCTTCGACAAAGGCTCGCGCAACCGGCGCGGCAGTCCGCCACTTCGCTCCTCGCCGGATCCGCGTCCGTCCGCTGTGGGGCCGAAATCATTATCACGGTCGCTGGCCGGCTACGACTCTCCGGCGCGTGTCCAACTCACCCCAAAGGCCTTGTTTCACCTAGCCTTTTCGCGAAGCGACCGCCACGACCGACCGTCGGCGTCATGTCGTCTGCGGACAGGTTCCGATGGAACGCTTTGGCACTCACGCGCCTGACAGTGCAGACACCCAGCTCCGAGTGGGTGAAGGGATAATCTCGAACGAGAGCCGAGCGCGGGAAATCCGCACGCTCGGCTCGACGAGCGGGGAGAGGAAACGTGGTCAAGGTGGAGGCTGAGGCACCAGCACTGTGGCGAAAGCCATCGGCAGTACCCTCCATCCTCGACAAGCGCACCTCTCCTCGACTCTGCTGGCGCGACCTCGTCGCGGCCGCAACCGAGTTGGCTTGACCGAACTTGCAGTTGGACATGTCTGAGTCGATGCAGAGAAATCTCAGACCTCCTCATTTGACAATGCTTGACAATGCACCCCCGAGGGGTCTACCATTCAATTGGAATCGTTCGGCGTGGCGCTAGCCGCGCCGGTAGCAACGCGCTGGACTTGGCCGGACATCCTGTCTGTGCCGATTCCGCCGGGTACAGAAAGCGGAGGGAGATGGCATGCAGATGTTGATTACCTGTGTGGCCATCGGAGCGTTGGCGGCATCCACGGTCGGGGGGATCTGGATCCTGCTCCGGGCATTCCAGTTCTTGTGCGTGAGGGTAACCCCCGTACAGGTCAACGACGACGATTCGGTGGTCGCCAACTTCATCGACTTGCTGTCCGAGGCGCAGGCCTCGATGGTCGTGTACGACGACGGCAACGACATGGATGGATCGCTGTACAACGACCCGCGCGTCATCGACGCGGTGCGTAGCAAGTTGCAGTCCCATCCCGATTTCCAACTGCAGTGCCTGTTCAACTGCGACGATGACGTGAAGTTCCGCAAGGAGTTGGCGCATGAGCAGCGCGTGGACATCCGCACGCGCATCGACTCGGGAGACCCGGGCAAGATCCACTACAAAATGATCGATGGAGGTGTGAAGGCGTATCTTTCGCTACATGCACTGGGATCGAGAAAGCGGAAATTCAAGATCGTAGACTGCACCACCGTTTCGAGGCGCCACCGCGCTCGAGTAGCGGAGGGCATGCTTGGCAAGCACAAGGCGGACTTCGCAAGGGCCTTCGCCGCGGCCGCGGGTCGGAACTGAGCGGAGGCGAGGGTACGTGGACGGCCAGATCCCTCCGGTGGTGCTCTACGGAGTGCTGGCACTCGCGGTCGGCGTGACAGCGAGTCTCACCGAGAAAGACGTACGCGACGGAAAGTTGCTTAAACAGAGACTTTGGCTCATGCTGGTCTTGCACACCCCGGTCCTGTTGGCATGGCTGCATGTGTGCTTCTACGTAGCGGCCCAACTCGCTACGGCGAAGATGCCTTGGAACACGGCTGAGTTCGCTCACTTGGCGATCCATGCATGCGTGCTGGCGTTCGTCGGTTTCGTATGCATATTCACTTATGGGTTGCAGTTGTACCAATGGATGACGGATTCTGCAGAACTTGAGCAAGGCTGACCTATCAGCCGCCAGAGTCCAGCTGGGGTTGACTCAATCGCTTGTTGCATGAGTGTGCAGGGCGGTGGCTGGGGTCGGTAGCAGTCGATACGGCCCCGACAGAGGCCTTTGCGCCGTGTGGAGGGCAGGTTTCAGTCATTTCGAGGGCTCTCGACTGTCGATGCGGCGGATCTCACAAGCAGGCAGACCTTTGCAACGGGCCGCTCGGCGATGCACACATGAGCCCTGCGCCCCGATCCGCAATCGTAACGTCGCCGGGTTTGTTTGCTCCGACCGCCCTCGCTAAGCGACCGAGGGGGTGGCCTAGCACTTGGTGGATAACGTAATGCCTTACGTCGACGGATGCACTTAGCCGGGAGTGCATCGCACCATGATGCACCACGAATGCCCACTGTCTCCTTGCTTCCAGTGCATGCCGTCGCTGGGCCTGCCAACCTTGCTGGTCTACGCCACGGCACCCTCGCCTCGATGCCCGACCTCTAGCATGGTCATCGCCGGTGAGGATGGTCTTTCGACGGACTGCGGCGGAACCGATCTCGATCTGGCAAGCGCCCGCCACGAAGTCCGCACCTACCGGAGTCGACCCAACCGAGCCGCAACAACTCCCAGACGGCACCCGTCCGACCATCAGGCACCGTCCTCGGATGCCTGAACCGCCCACTTCTATAGGCAGCACCCTTCCGGTACGCGCCACCCTTACCGGATTGGACCGCGCCCCTTCCGATTCATTACGCTGCATTCCGATTCAAGGCCGTACGTCTTGACCGAGAGATTTCAGACTGAACCTTGGAATCAACAGCTTTGTCGCACGAGCGACAGCAAGGCCGACCATGGCGCTCGCTCTCTCTGGCATGGCATCGCGAAGCTGACCCACGGCGACTTCACGCGAACAGGAGCGCAGCGCGATTCCGTTCCGGTGAGCGAAGCGCGGATCCTGCAACCCACCTCCGGAGAGCGACCTGTGCAGACCACTGGTCGGCTCCTCATTGGGTCATGCTACGGGTCGCTTCGGCCAGCGGAAAAGATGTGGAACAGCCATTGCTGTCCTCGCGTCGCACCGAGTGCAATCAGCCTCCCCTATCCAACAGCCAAGCCGCATTCCAGGCTCGAGCCCCAATGACGGCTCTGCATCCCTCACAGAACTCGGTTCCGAGGTACGCGCCGATGCAGCCATCGGTACGCGTCGTTCCGCTCCGCTCGTGCCGGGTCCCTCCGACGAAGTGCAATACCCTCGCCAAAGCTCGACAGCCGCAACCGGATGAGTCGACCCACCTTGGTGGCCGGATTGTCCAATTGTCCGACAACCAAAGCGTGGACGCCCATCCCCCGCGCTGGCCTGCGAGTTGTGTCTGATTCTCCCCAGCCCACGGGGTCCACTCCTCCGCCACGGTGGAATCGGAGAGTGCGTCCGCTGTCCGTCACGACGAAGCGCCTTGGACGCAAGTGGGCTGCTGCCCTCCCCATTCGAACACCCCTACCAGCTTCCGCTGTTCGGGAGAACCATTCCGAGGACATACGCGGACTCCGTCATGCCGTGCAGTCTGCCATACCTGTGGTGCATGACGACGCATCGGAGCCGCTCAAGGAAACGGAGACCCACTTGTAGCGCAAGAGCCCGTCTTCCAGAGGTCGAGTGCCCCGCCAGCACGTGCGCTCCGACACTTGTACAGCTTCGGGCAGTTCCCTGACCTTTCGGGTAGCGACCGGCCCCGCCAGCGTGCGATGGAACCGTCATTCGGTTCCGCGGTTCGTCGCCGCGCCTCAGCCGAACAGGAATAGGGAAGCTGCTGTGTTCGCTCCCCTCTTCTTATATGTCCTGTCTCCTCGCCCGTCGCTATCGTATCCCTGTAGCCCTCCGGGTTCCAACACGCATGCTCTGGCTTGAGATCCGGACTGCATCCCTGCAATACCTGGCAGTCCGTCCCTTGAAGCGGCCCCAGATCCTTCCGGCCGGCCGCGCAACGCACCCGCTGTCCAGCGCCTACCTTGCGCCCTCTGGCCTCCGCAGCCGCATGATCGCGTAAGCGTGCCCACAGCAACGGTATCTGGGATCCCCCACCCCGACCGAAGCAATTACGCACGGCGGATTCGGTTCACGCGTTTCAGCGAGAGTGCCCAGCGGGTCTGCAAGCCTGCCTACGGGCCATGCTACCGTCGCGTTCTTTCTCCCAACGCCCTCGACAGCGCGCTACCCAACGCCCCCAGTGCCACCCGCATCGCCCGTTGAATAGCTACCCGGAGACCGTTGCCGAGCTGGCGTCTGCTGCTGTTCCTTAAGAGTCCGCTGCCAGATGTCTATTGCCTCAGGCACTCCATCCTGTCTCGCCCACTCGATGGCCTCTGTCGCTGGTAGCGCAACGACAGATGGCGATGCGTGTGGATCTATCGGCTGATTCACCAGACGAGCCAGTGCATCCCATCCCACGGGAGTGATGCTGAGATCGCAGTTCCCATCTTCATGGTCACTGGTTCTTGAGTCGACCCAGATCAGACATAGTCCCGTGGAGACTCGGCGAGACCTTGAAATGACCTCACGCAAGCGCCGGAGTTGCCAGAGGCCCTTCTCGACTGACTTTAGATTCCGGGTGGTCTTGATCTCGAAGAAGCGTAGGGTGCCCTCGTCCATGCTCCCGGCGACGGCATCGAATTCGATGAATTGCGGCTCGTACCCGGGTATCGTCTGCTCTTGGGCCTCAAAGCCCAGATGACGTTCGTTCCGGATGTTGATCACACGAGCCAGGCGACCGCGCACAACGCCTTCAAGAACATGGCCTAGCTCCGAAGCCGCGCTGTTCTCACCGGCCGGTCCCAACCTCTGGTGCCGACCTACCTGTCCTGCCGTGAACGCAAGCAACGCACCGTCATCCCTGTCGACCAAGCGGATATTTCGAATGTCCCATTTGGCGTTGCGACGAAGCGCCAAGTCAGAACCCTCCTTACGTGTGCAAACGAATTCCGTCGATCACCTACCGGACTGCATCGCGTCGGTGAGCAGGGCGGATCTCGCGCGGGCCGGTTAATCCTAGCACGCGACTTGGAGACCGACCCTCGCCCCACAGTCCGTGCCGGGATCCATCCTCGTAGCAACGCTTGCTAGCGGACCTCAAGCCCACCAATTCACCAATCGTCAGCGGCCGAGTCCGCCCATCCATGGTGGTCTCAGCTTATGGGTGTGTAAGTGAGTGGTTGACCGGTGGCAAGCAGTAGGGTCGGGGAGGGACGCGCTTGTCAAGGGTGGAGGGAGTAGCTGTTGTCTACAGCCTTCGCCACAGTGCCGGTGCCTCAATCTCCACGTTGACCCCCTTCCCTCTTCGCTGGCCAAACCGAGCGTACGGGATTCCTATACGCGGTGCTCGTTTGAGATCATGCCTCGATCCTCCCGTCCCCGAAGGGGAGCGCATTTTGCGCTGGGCGGTCCAGAATCGAGCCGACCACGGTGGGGTCGCCAACAGGCTCATCCCAGCGGTTGGTCGACGGTCGCGAGGGCAGCACGGCCGGCCACGGACGGAAGCGATCATTGCAGATGGCGCGGAAGTTGCGGCACTCCGATTCGCTCAGCGGTAGTGGTGCGAAATCGTCGACCAGCGGTGCGTCACCCCACGCGTAGCGAGAAGCGGGCACGAACTGTCCTCTTCTTCATGGACAGGGCCTTCAAGGTGTACGCCGGAGCGCGCCTGTATGCCGACCGCCCCCAGCCGGCATCGTAGTCAGTACTGGCCGTGCGTTGGCCCTTTCTGGAACCGACCTGCATGAAGACCGCTCTCGGCCCCGTCCGAGGCACCGGGGCAGCCGGTGCGCGGCTTCCGCTCCTTCGAGCCGCTGCTGCACAATCGCGAGCGCGAGTCCTTTCTGGAAGTCCACCACCGACACTTGGAATTCATCCTCGGCCGGTGCAAGGACGACTAACAGTGCCAGCCGGATGCAATTCCCGATGCTGCCCCACACGATTCTGCACCAACGACTCCCGCTCCAGCGCCACGGGCCCGGGTGCGCAGAGAGGGAACGATCCTGGCGCCCCTTCCGGGATCAGACGACATGACGCCTACGGTCGATCGCGACGGTCGCTTCGCGAAAAGACCAAGTGAAACAAGGCCTTTGGGGTGAGCTGGACGCTCGCCGGAGAGTCGTAGCCGGCCAGCGCCCGTGATAATGATTTCGGCCCCACAGCGGAAGAATGCGGACCCAGCGAGGAGCGCAGTGGCGGACTACCGTGCCGGTTGCGCGAGTCTGTGTCGAAGGGACTCTTTCGCGGCGGACAGCTAGCTGGGATCACGATTTGCATTGGCAAGGCGTAGCGTTCGGCGAGGGCGCACTGGCGCACGATCCCGATCTTGGGGCTCCCAACCCGCGCAAGCAGTCCGATCTGCCCCAAAGAAACGATCCGATCAAGGCTGATCGAGGAGTCTGACAGCTTCCGCACCCGGGCTCATGAACTGGAAATCCTTATCATTCTCAACTGGCCAGAGGTCGTGTTGTCTGGGGATTCCCTGGATCCACTTGACGGAGACACTATCGAAGAGGCATCCTAGAGGCGCTAGCGTCGCTTCGCTCCGACAATCTGAAATCAATCCTTGACATCGCTTGGACAATATACTATGCTCCGGGTAGAAGGCAGAGCCGGTCCATATCGTCCTTCAGCCCGCACGACGCTTGGCATCAAGTCAGGGTCGCTTGGAGTCTCGGCAACGGACGGTCGACGGTGCTTCAGTTGGATTGCAACAAGGAGGCGAACGCAATGAGCAGGATTAGAATCACTGATTCCGGTAAGGGGGGTGAGTTGCGGTGGTCTCTCGTACTGATTGACAAGGAAAACCGCTCAGTCGTCCAAAGTACAGAGCTGCTGTCGAGGGGTAGTGCGCTGGCTGTCGCCAAGGTCCTCAAGCACAAGGTCTGTGACCACGCGGCTGGCGTGCCAGTGGGTCGCGAGTGGCAGTTCGAACTGATCGACAACACAAGGTTCTGCCTTCTGGATGGTGGGGACTGCACAGCCGTGCCCGATGTCGCCAAGGACTTACTGGCCGAGGTGGAGATAGAGTGGGATCCTCCCGAAGCCGATCCTGCCTGCAGGGAGAAGAAGGATGACCGCACTCCGACAAAGGGCATACCGGGGAGCTAGGTCATGAGCCTTTCGCAGGAAATGAAGGATCAGCTCGACCGATCTTTCAATTGGCGCCTGACAAATGTTCCTGAACTGCAGCCGCCCGTTCTGGTTGTGCTTGACTACAGTCCAAGTAGCGACCAGCGCCCTGTTTCCATTGCATTCGACTTCACTGGAGGGCGCAAGTGCTGGCTCAGTGAGCAACAAGTACGCAGGATAGACGGTCGTGGTCCCAATCCGTACATGGACTACAGGGAATTCACATTTGCGGGACGGAGATTCCATCCGTACTCGATTGAGGCTTTTCCGAGGGACATTTTTGAAGACATCAAACAGTTCGACAACGCATGCTGGAGACTGTACCAGCATGTAGTTGGGGATAGTCAGTCATGAGTATTGATGATCGCACGGCCAAGGCACTGGGCAGTGAAGTCATGCAGAAACTGAGTTCACTGCAGTTCTGCATAGTGGGATGCGGTGGTACCGGTGCCGGATTCGCCGAGATGCTAGTGCGAACCGGGGCGACTCGACTGACGCTCATAGACGGCACTTGCATCGAGGGCTCAAATCTGAACAGGGTCTTCAGCTTCTTCCAGAGGGAGTGCGGACAGCCGAAAGTGGAGGTGCTTAAGAGGCGCTTGAAATCGATCCGTTCCGACTCCTTGAAAATCAGTACGTTTCAGGACCACTTCAGGGCTCCTGAAGATATTCTGGAGAAATATTGCCTCGGCCAGGAAGTCAGGAATGCTGTTTGTGACGCAGATGTGGTGTTCATTGGGACGGACACAATTGAGTCTAGGCTGGCCATAGAAGAGTTATGCTACGAAGAACACAAGACAATGTATCTTTCCTGTGGCGTGCGAGTGGATCCCGGGAATGGTCTCTTCGAGTTTGAATGCGTTTGGTTGCCCAATACGCCCCGTGACAAACAGCACGAGGCAGGGTATGGTCCGGAGAACGCGTCGTTCGCATCCATCGTGCATGAATCGGTGTCCGTTGCCTTCACGATGCTGCTTAGCCATCTGAAGTGTGCCGATAGCAGGTTCAAATTGTACCGTAAGGAGTATGACGGGATGTTCCAGCCAGTTCGTACAACAACGTGTCCAGACCATTCCGCCCTGAGGATTCCTGATCCAACAGGTCGTGTCAATGCCGAAGTTCCAACCAATAGCCCGCTAGCAGGAGACTCTGCCTGATACCTCTCTGCGGTGTAGCCGAAAACGAGACGTCGTTTGATGAGACGCTGACGCTGGCGTGAACAGGCCGGTGACGAGCGTCGGAGTTGATTGCGATACCCATGTAACTGGGCCATATGGACACAGCGGGGGGCAGAGACGACGTGCCTTGCGAAAGCATGTCAGCGGCGCGGGTCCTGCGGACTGCAACAATTGCTGCTCTGAACTGGCCTACAGACAACACGACCTCTGGCCAGTTGAGAATGATAAGGATTTCCAGTTCATGAGCCCGGGTGCGGAAGCTGTCAGACTCCTCGATCAGCCTTGATCGGATCGTTTCTTTGGGGCAGATCGGACTGCTTGCGCGGGTTGGGAGCCCCGAGATCGGGATCGTGCGCCAGGGCGCCCTCGCCGAACGCTACGCCTTGCCAATGCAAATCGTGATCCCAGCTAGCTGTCCGCCGCGAAAGAGTCCGTTCGACAAAGACTCGCGCAACCGGCACGGTAGTCCGCCACTGCGCTCCTCGCTGGGTCCGCATCCTTCCGCTGTGGGGCCGAAATCATTATCACGGGCGCTGGCCGGCTACGACTCTCCGGCGAGCGTCCAGCTCACCCCAAAGGCCTTGTTTCACTTGGTCTTTTCGCGAAGCGACCGTCGCGATCGACCGTAGGCGTCATGTCGTCTGGGCCTATGCGGCTGATCCGGGCCCACAGTGCCGTTTGAACCGGGTGTGCATCGGTTAGCCAAACTCATTGAGACGATTCAGAACCTGCTCGGCTCGGTCTCCTAAGCAAGGAGGCTCTTAGCGCACCGACGCCCCGGGGACGGATCCCGGCAACCGTCCTTCGGCGAGAAGTTGCTTCAGGAAGGAGCCAATGGCAATAGACCTCGGTGCCCAAGCTCCCAATCCAGCGGGCGTCTCGTCCGACGATCTCCCCGTTGATAATCGCTATGAAGTGGCCGTGCAGCAGCGCAACGCACCGGCGTGGCTTCCTCGCTAGCAGCATCCCTAGCGTTTCTGACTTGGCGGAGTAGTGGCTCTCAACGTCGAGATATTTCAACGCTATCTGGAACTCCTTGTTCGTAACCCCACCATGTGGCCAATTCTCCGCGCAGAACAAGAATGCATCGCTGATCCGACTCTCCGGAATCCACGGAGTCGTCCAGTAGAGTGAGATCGGCCCGCAATCGTGGTCTCCTTGGCCCAGCTTGGCCGGAGCTAGGAGGTGTCCACCTCCTAGCCAGGTCCAAGCTCGATCAACCGTTCTGCCGATGGATGCTTGGATCCAACCGCCTAACGGACTCGGGTGATCTGAACCACGTGCAAACATTGTTGAGAAAGGATGCATTCCCTCCATCGGCGTCACAATTCTCTCCAATCCAAAGGTGAGGTTGAAGCGAGGCCGAGCGGCGGGATACGGAAACACGATGATTATACCAAGTAGAATGACCATGTCACCCGCACCGCCAGCACGGTCGGCACCGCGCTCCACGTCTCGTCGAGCATGAACTAGCACAGTGCCAGCATCGTACAGCCCGCCGCCGGGTACAACGCGAGCTGCACGTACGAACGCAGCCAGTCCCAGAATAGGGAGTCCAGATGCGGCCCGAACAGCTATGGGACGAACAACGGCCTCAGCACGGAGCGGACCCCGTCCGCCACGCGACCGGCCGCGACCGTCGCCACCAGCGCCGCCGTGTCGAGTGTGTTGAATAGCGGGATCAGTAAGGTCCAGACCAGCTGCCCGGCACCTTGGAAGAGGTCGAAGTAGCTCAGCGGACTCAGTTCCTGTCAGATGTCTTGGAGGCCGCGCGAAGTTTCACGTGATGACCCCGTCGATCTGGCGGGCGCACAATTCCGCTGCTCGCAGCGGCAGGGTCGCGAACGGCAGGCCATGCACTCCCCGACGAACAGGTGGCGATGTCGTTGATCGCCGCGTCGATCACCGCGGACGGCCACGGTAAGGGGAACTCGGTCGGAGCGGTTGGCGGCGCAGGCAGGACTGTCCGCAGCGGATGCATCAGGTGTCTCTTTGGTCGTCGCGGTCAGGGCGTCAATCGTTCGGCCGCGGTCGCGTTGGGACATCGCTCGCCGTCTTCAGCATTCGTTCTCCCAGGCGTTATACGCTAGGTTCAGCTGGAACCGAGCTGTCCTCAGACAGGATGTCCCCCTGACGCACTGAACATCGTTCTGGTATTGTGGTTAAAGCGGATTCGGCCCACTGGTCGAGTCATCCACCTTGCGAGTGAGATTCTCGAGCACCCCGGGCGCGGCTGTCCAGGCCAACAGTCTGGGAGGTGGAGTTCGCGAGACACCCTAGTCCATTGAGCGATTCGCACTGGTCGGAGGTTCGAAGAGTGGAGGCCACGAGCGTCTGCAGGGGCTGGGGAATCTAGTATCGTGGGAACGGCACGGAACGAGTTACTTGCGGTCCCGAGTCAGACTGTGCATACACTTCGGAGTGCCAATTCTGGGCAACGTGAGCACCGCCCAGCTAACGCACCCTGTCCACCCGAACCGGAGGCACGCTACAAGAAGTGTCGGCCAACAGTCACGCTAGGAGCGGGACATCTCTTGCGGAGAAGCGAACAGTGGCGAACGGCAAACTGTTGAGACAACTGATCCGGTCTGGCTCGGACGGGGATCTCGAGGCGTTTCGCGGTGCGGCCAAGCAGGTAATCGAAGAGGAGCGCCAGAAGCACCACCACCTGTTGGCGAGCGATCTGGAAGCCATTCTTCACGGCCGCTCGACATCCAGCCCCGCATTGCGATTCCCGACACCGGCCGTTCCCGAAGACCGCGAGCGAGGTCTCCCGCTCGCGTCTGTTCGCGAGCCAGTACGCACACTGCAGGATGTTGTACTTTCGCCGCAGAATCTAGCGACCGTTAAGGGTATCCTCGGAGAGCATCGCCACGTCGAGGTCTTGCAGTCGCACGGCCTGAGTCCGAGCGACCGGATTCTGCTGTGCGGTCCGCCCGGCTGCGGCAAGACGGTTACGGCCGAGGTGATCGCAAGCGAACTGAGTCGACCGCTGGCGGTAGTCCGCACAGACAGCGTCGTATCGTCGTTCCTTGGCCAAACAGCCGCCAATCTCCGCAAGGTATTCGAATTCGCAGCGGCTGTCCCCACGGTCACCTTGTTCGACGAATTCGATGCGTTGGGGAAGGAGCGCGAGGACTACTCGGAACATGGCGAGTTGCGTCGAGTGGTTAACGCCGTGCTGCAGATGCTGGATGATTACCAAGGACGCAGCTTGATCCTAGCCGCTACGAACCACGAGGGGATGCTTGACAGTGCGATCTGGCGGCGCTTCGAGGAAGTCTTGTTCCTCCGGCCGCCAACCGCCAGTCAGCTCTACCAACTGCTGACGCTGAAACTGCGCGGCGTTCGGCGCGCGTTCGAGATCCGTGAATTAGCTGACAGCGGATGGTTCAAGGGGGCGACACATGCCGACGTGGAGCGTCTGGTGCTGCGGTCCATCAAGGCGATGGTGCTCGAGGGCGGCGAGTCTCGGCTGTGCCTCCGCCACTTCGATGCGGCAAGACGTCGTGAGCGGTCGAGAAGGCACCGGATGGCGAAGGCTTGAATCGGCAAATGAGTGAACCCGAGCCCAAGCACCCGCACTTGCAGTTTGACCGGGAGTCGCCCGCGCCGGAGAGGCGCAGCAGGAGAGGCTTCTCCAGCATCGCGGCACCTGACGATGTCCGTGCCCACGGCGGGAGGCTCAAGCGTCGCTTGAAGGCGGCTCGCCGCGCCGCCGCCGAAGACCTCGGGGGCTACGATAGCCGCTTGCTGATCAAGATCAACCTGAAACAGAAGATCGAGCCAGAGGACTTGGTCAAAGTTTCGGGCGACATCGAAATCGTAAGCCAAGAGGGGAAGACGGTGGTACTGGCATTTGCTACCGAGGCACAGTTGGAGAAATTTGAGGCGAGGCTCTCCAGCCTTTCTGGCGGAGAGCACATTCCCAATGAGAATCTACTGTATGCACTCGATGGATTTGATCGCTGGTCAGCAGAAGATCGGACCGGATGGGCGTTGAAACGAGAGGGATTTCCTGACTCAAGAACGTTTGTGATCGATGTGGAACTGTGGACGCTAGGTCGTCGCGAAGAGATGCAACGACTTTGGAAGGGTTTCGAGACTTGGATCGAGGAAGCTGGTGGCGAGGTTGTCGACTCTGTGCGCAAGCCTTACCTTACAATCTTTAGGATACGCGTCACGAGTGCCATCGCAAACGATATCCTCCAGCATCGAGATGTGCGCACGGTGGACCTTCCACCTAATGTGGGACTGGAACTAGGGCTCGTTCAGACAGATATTCAGGCATTAGACTCGGTTCAGAGTCCACCGAGAGATGCGCCCGGAATAGCGGTCCTAGATTCGGGAGTCGTAACTGGTCACCCAGTGCTCGAACCTGCGGTCGGCGATGCGCAGAGCTTTCTGAAGGGCCTTCCGGCCTCAGACAGACATGGCCATGGAACCCTAGTGGCTGGCATTGCACTCTATGGCGATGTGGAACAGTGCCTGAGAAGTCGCAGGTTTGTCCCGGAGTTGAGACTCTTCAGCGGGCGCATCCTAGATGACGAGAGTAGGGGGAATACTAAACTACTCGAAAACCAAGTTGAGAAGGCAGTTCGCTATTTTGTTGAAACATATGAATGTCGCGTATTCAACCTCAGTTATGGAGATCCCAAGAAGCCGTACCAAGGTTCGCACGTTGCCGGTATGGCAGTGACTCTCGACACACTTAGCCGGGAACTAGACGTGCTTTTCGTCGTTCCCACGGGGAATTTTGAGGGTGATGAGAATGGTCCAGACTGGCTCTCTGAGTACCCTAGATACTTGACTAGCGATGCAGCCGTGTTGCTCGATCCCGCTCCCGCACTGAGTGCCATCACGGTCGGCAGCATCGCCCGCTACGACCAAGGGATGGATCACCCGCCGTTCACTACCGATCCAGCATATCGTCCCATCGCTCGTGCCGGAGAGCCATCCCCGTTCACGCGGCATGGTCCATCGGTAAACGGTGCGATCAAGCCGGATCTCATTGATTTCGGAGGAAACATTGTCTTTGATACGTACTCAAACAGCCGTGAGGCTTTAGCATCGCGTAGGACTGGTGAAGTCTCCACGTGCCGAGAATTCGCATCAGGAAACGCTTTCGCCCAAGAGTGCGGAACGAGCTTTGCTGCGCCAAGGGTTGCTCATTTCGCCGCTAAGTTAACCGGTGAGTTTCACCCGTCAAGTGTCGATCGTTGCCGGGCAATACTGCTAGCCCACGCACGAACACCCGATGCGTGCATCCGATTGCTCGGAGCAGATTCTGAAGACTTGCGCAATATCACGGGTTACGGCCAAGTTGACGAAACTGCGCTCTATCGGTCGTTAGCGGATTGCGTGACACTGTGGGCAGAGGAGTCGATATCGAATCGACGGCACCACTTCTACGAGATTCCGATTCCCAAATCGTTCTGGGAAGGCCCATCACGATGCCGGGAGTTAACTGTAGCCATCGCGTATCGTCCGCCAGTACGCACGACTCGCGTTGATTATCGCGCCGTTCGATTCGGCTTCAAGTTGGTGTCAGCCGACTCACTAGACGATGTTTCTGACCGTTTCGATGCGGCAGTCGATATTGAATCGACTCTGAGAATTTCAGAAAGAACTTCGGGTCGGCGCTTCAGCGAACAACTGCGATCCAAGGGAACGGGACAGGCATCTAGATGGACATTTCGGAAACCATCGGCGGAGACGCGCGACAAATCTTGGTTCGTTGTTGTAACGCGAATTGACTCGCGCTGGGGGGAAGCACTCTCGAAGGCGAGTGAGAAATACGCCCTTGCAGTCAACCTCAGTGACCGTTTGAACCCCACCTTTCAGTTGCAGGGGAGTCTATATGCGCAGATTCAAGCACGTCTAGACCAGCGAATTCAGCTAAGGGGTAGACTAGAGTGACTCGCGGATCGAGTGCGATCGCAATAGTCGTTTGGTCGTAACTGCCCAGATATCCCGACGACGTACCGAGCTTGAAGGCTGAATCGGTGGGGCGCATCAAGGCCCGGTTCCAGTGTTGCGGGGCGATCAGGCGGTACGGGTGTTGAGCACCCGCGAGCAGCACGGCCGACCCTAGTGTAATGCCCAGCAAATAAGTTGAAGTTTAATTGAGCGCCTGCTAGGCTGGCTTGGAAGGAGTCTAGCGATGGCCCGTCCCATCTCCGTTCCCGAAATCACCGCCGAAGAAAAACTGATCCTCGAGCAACGCGTCCGCGCCTCGACCACATCCCAGCGCGATGGCCTGCGGGCGCGGATCGTCCTCCTGCGGGCCGAAGGCCGTACGCTGCAAGATGTCGCCCAGCGCCTGCAAGTCAGCGTGCCCTGCGTCTGCAAATGGTCGCAACGCTTTGAACGGGAAGGCTTGGACGGCCTGCGGGACCGGCCCCGGCCGGGGCCGCAAGCCCTCCCTGCCCGCCGCCACGGTCCAGCGCGTCATCGAAGCTGCCAGCCAGGCCCCGCCCGGCCGCGCTCGCTGGAGCACCCGCACCTTGGCCGCCCATCTCGGCCTCTCGCACGGCAGCGTGGCCCGCATCTGGCGCAGCCAGAACCTCAAACCCCACCTCGAGCGCACCTGCAAACTCTCCAACGGTCCCAAGTTCAAAGCCAAGTTCTGGGATGTCATCGGCTTGTACCTCGACCCGCCCGAGAAGTCCCTAGTGCTCTGCTGCGACGAGAAAACGCAGTGCCAAGCCTTGGAACGCACGCAGCCCAGCCTCCCGCTGGGGCACGGGCACATCCGCACCGAGACGCACGATTACGTCCGTCACGGCACGATCACGCTGTTCGCCGCGCTGAACTACCTGGACGGGAAACTGCTCTACCGGACCGAGCGGAAGCACACGCACGTGGAGTGGCTGCGCTTCCTCAAGCAATTGGATCGCGCAACGCCCAAGGAGCTGGATGTGCATTTGATTGCAGACAATTACGCCACGCACAAGCAGACCGAGGTCAAGGCCCGGCTGGCGCGGCGCCCGCGGTTCCACATGCATTTCACGCCGACCTCGAGTTCCTGGATGAACCTCGTGGAGCGATTCTTCGCCGACATCACGCAGGAGTGCGTCCGGGCCGGGGGTTTCCGTAGTGTGCCGCAGTTGACGCGGGCCATCGAGGCGTACATGGCAGTGCGCAACGAAGAGCCGAAGCCATACCGCTGGAAAGCGGATGGGGCCAAAATTCTGGCGAAGATCCGGCGCGCGAGGGAGGCCTTGGCGGGTGCCGCTCAAACTTAAACTTATTTGAGGCACAGTACACTAGATCGTGGACGGATCCCAACTCGCCAATGTTTGAGTGCAAGAACGGGATGCTCGACCAATGCCGTTGGTGCCCATCGTAGCCCGAGACTGTGCAGACGCCGCAAGCCAAGTTCAGCGATGCCGTAGGCTCGACAGCGGCCCCCGATCCGCTGTTCCGCAACTGGAGCGGCCAGCCGCGGACGCGCATCGGCGTGCGATATACCCTACACAAGCACGCCCGCGTCGCGATCCCCCCACCCCTCACTCGCCGAAGAGGCCCCGCACTCGCGCATGCTGCGGCACGCCGCGGCCGCACACTCCAATGCACGCGAGGGTCGACCTGGTGTCGATCAGCCAGTGGCTCGGTCACGCGCACATCGCCGCCACCGACCGCCACTCGGCGGTCGTCCTCAAGGCCCAGATTCTGGCGTGCAGTAGACTGAGCGCGACTGCGGAGACCGGAACCGCAACATGGCAGGCGGATGTAGGTGTCCTCGCTCGCCTATCTCCAGCCGCTCTGAACGGACCCGCTCAGGAGGCATGTGGGGCAAAGTCCACCATACGTGTTGCGCGGCACGGGCGTCCTTGCTGAACGTCACGTTAGGTCTGGAACGACATTTGCCGGTCGGAGGGGGGCACCCGCTGAGGTGCCGCACCTTGGTACAGCCCACAAGACCGTGTCGGACAGACCGGCGCTCTGCGTTTGATGCACACCTTCGGTTCCAGCCGGGCGAGGACATGGTTTGCATGCCGCGGCCGCCAACCGAATTCGCCGACGCGCCCTTCCTGTGTCCGTGCTGACCTACTGCAATGGCGGAGTCGCTGACGGGAACTACACGTTCTTCTCAGCGGTTGTCGAATCCTAGTCACACTACTTCGACCACTCACATGGGATTCGCGGGTCAGACTGGTGCGTCCGATAGATGACCATGTGCGCTGCCAGTGAGCGGAGCGATCATCAGGCAAAGAGCCCATGTCACCCGACGGACCGAACTTCCAGGAAACTTGGTTGTGGCAGCAGGCCTTTCTGATCGAGCGCTCGGGGCCGTTAGACCGACCTGATTGTTTACACATTAGCCGCCTCGCAGGCGGCTTGGGCGGCCGCTCAAGCCGCTGCTCCATCTCCGCCGGAACGCGCCCCGCGCGGTCAGGTGCTTGTGCGTCCGATTCGCTCGGCCCTCCAGCCCAAGCGGCCTGGAAGCGCTGCACCCGCTTGTGCATCGACTTGCGGCTGATCCCGTATGTGCGCTTCGAACCAGCCCTGTCGCGGAGGCCGCCGGCAAGCCAGTCCTCGATCAATGTCTTGCGCCCTGCCACCAGCCCATTGTTCCTGCAAGGCATCCGGGAAGTGTCAACCATCAGGTCGGATCGATCTGTCAACGATCAGCCCGGATAATGCAGGAGCAAGTGCGTATCATGAAGCCGATCCAGAAGCGAGTCCTGTGGGGACTGGGATGGTGGGCCGTAGGACGAGCCGACAGCCAGTACGCCGGTGAAGCGACGGGAGATCCAGTTGAACTAGCAGTGCTCCCAGAAAGGTGAACCATTGAGCGCAAAAAATTTTCTGTGAACCATCTTGACATTATCAGAGATGATCCTCGATACTTTCCATATGGAACTTCATTCTGCGAACGAGCGCCTAGTCTCACTCGGCCGCGTATCCCCCCGCGCCCCCGTGCCGGACCCGCGGTTCGACGGGCCGGTACCGTGGTCTCCCCGGAGTCCAATCGACTCCGTGCGGGTGCGCACTTGCCGGCACAGGGAGGACCCATCATGATCGGCCTGCCACCTGAATCCTTGCCATGCGCGGTCGAGTGCATCCTTCCGCTGGAGGTGTGGCTCGTTGTGTTTTTTTGGCTCGAAGATTGTCTGTTCCGCCCTCGTCGGAGCCGGCACCGCCGGACAAGGAGTCGATCCTCGCTCAGAGTAACGTGGACCGGGATCGAGTGGAAGCAGGAAACGGACCGGTGGTGAACAGCCTTCGAGTCCGTCGCAGGTATCGGCGACGAGGTCGCGGATGACGTTCATCCGCCACGGCGTTTCGGTCTGGGATCCAGAACACATCGATCTTGGAGCGCAAGTGCAAGGCGTGCCGAACTCGTATCGGGGAGCCCGATACCCTCGGCACCTACCGTCATGCCGAAGTACCTCGACATGGTCGCCCATGGACAGACCCCGGTCCGAGGCCGCAGTCTCGCCTCGACATCCATGCGGCCTTCGTACCTGCGGCTTGCGATGAATCGACATCGGCGTGAAACGTGCTACAATAGATCATCTGGTGACCACAATGGATCATGACCCCAAGAACCGCTCCACACTCACTCCCGCGAACATTCGTGCCATTCGCCAGCGCCTTGGCCTCACGCAGCTACAGGCAGGCGAGCTATTGGGTGGCGGGCCGCGCTCCTTCACCAAGTACGAGGCAGGCAGCGTCAAGCCCGCTGCAAGCGTCATCGCCTTGCTCCGCGTACTCGATGCGAACCCATCAATGCTAGCTACCCTTCGCGGAGAGTCCCATCGTCCGGTGCCTTCTACTTCCAGTCCCGACACCTCTCCGTTTGGGATTTCCAGCAGGCATCTTCGGGATCTGGACTCCGAGACCTTCACGGAATTGCTTCGACGCCTACTGTGCGCTGAAGCCGTGGCGCACAAACTGCCCTTGGACAGCTTCCATGTGCCAAGCACTGTCACTGCCCCAGACGGGGGCGAGGATGGCTACATCGGGTGGACGGGCGGTCCGGACCGAACGGACTTCCTGCCCTGTCGAAAGAACCAATTTCAGCTGAAGTGCGGCAAGGTCTTGCCTAACGCTGCCGGACGCGAAGTACTGACCGGCAAGGGCCAAGTCAAGTCCATGGTGCGCAAAGTCCTCGGGGCTGGTGGTTGCTACACACTCCTCTCGAGCCACCCGTACACCCGGCAGGCCATCAAGGTGCGGGAAGAGCGGATCAGCGCATCGCTCCGCGCAGCGAATCCGACTGTCAAAGAAGGCCAAGTCCGGTTCCGTGAGGCCGATTGGATCGCTACGTGGGCAAACCGTCATCCCAGCATCGCGATTTGGGTAAGGGAACTGACCCAGCCCGGCACGGTTCGACCGTTCCGCTCCTGGGACCACTGGGCGGGTAGTAGCGAGCATCAAGCGTCGCCTTGGGTAGATGACGATCGGCTTGCGTCGGTGCAAGCAAGCGTACTGCAACGGATAACGCAGGAACAGGGAGTGATTCACATACGCGGATTGCCCGGTGTCGGGAAATCCCGGCTAGTGCTCGAAGCCCTTCGTTCTGCCGACGAAGGAAACATAGCCATCCGCGATTTCGTGATGTACGCGGATGAAGCCGACAGCACTCTCAGAGAGATCAGAGAAACTGCGGAAACACTGGCAGCGGCCGAATCGCGAGCGATCATCCTGATTGATCGCTGTACCCCAGGCACTCGTCGGGCCGTGACGGGAGCGGTCAATCGACCAGGCAGTCGACTCTCGCTCATCACAATTGAAGACGAAGCACTCCCCAAGTCGGCGGATCCGGAAACGCTGGTGGTACCAGAGGCACCGCCAGAGGTGACCGCGAAGATGGTGGAGCATCTAGCACCCAACCTTCCATCGGAGGATACCCGCCGACTCGAGCTGCTCTCGCGTGGATTCCCAAGGCACACGTTGGTCGTCGTGAAGGCTTGGAAGGACTCGGTCCCGCCCCTGCATGCAACGGAGGATGACATCGTCGAGTCGTTCGTTGTAGGCCGAGACACATCTCAGGCGAAGTTGCTGATGGCCTCGGCTCGCCTGCTCGCTGTATTCGGTGCGCTACGAACCGGCCCACGGTCAGAGCAGAGCCAGCTGCAAGAAGTAGCGCGCTTTCGGCACGACTTCGTGACCGAGGACCTCTATGCGGGGATCCAGCGCCTTGTCCGTCGGGGCGTCGCAAAGCAACGCGGCGGACTGGTCGTCTTTTCTCCCAGCCCTATCGCTCTTCAACTGGCGGAGCACCAGTGGCGGGAGTGGATGCCAGACAGATGGGACGAAATCCTAGCCGGTAGCTCCAGTCCCGAACTGATGGAATTCGCCGCCCGCAGGCTGGCCCTGCTCAACACTACTGGGATCTCGCAAGAGGTCGCCGCTCATCTGTGCCGTGCCGGCGGACCTCTTGACGGATCGGAAGGCATCTCGAATTCAAACCGTTCTGCCGTGCTGGCCGCTCTCGTTCAGGTTGACGCCCGTCGGGTCGTTGACCTGCTGACACAGTCTCTCGAATCCGTACCCGATCTATTGGAAATCAGGGATGACGCGCGGCGGAACATAGTCCGGACGCTCGAACAGGCTGCTTTCCTACCGGACACGTTCGAAGACGCTGCGCGCCTGCTGCTCGACCTTGCTGCGGCCGAGAACGAGCCCTACGCCAATAACGCAACCGAAGTGTTCATGGCCCTGTTCCCGTTACTGCTAGGCAAGACGGCGACTGGGAAGTCATCACGCTTGGCATTCCTCGACGAGGTCGCAGTGACCACCGATCTTCGTCGTCGTTTGATCGTCGTCAAGGCTCTCATCGCAGGAGTCAAGACCGATCACTTCCATCGCGATGTTGGGGCGGAGACCCACGGGCTCCGACCGACTCTCCACTCTTGGCATCCGACCACGACTGCGGAGGCCGCGGGCTATGTCACGGAGTGCGTCAAGCTCGTAACCGCTTTCGCCACCAAGGACGACCGCGCTGGCGAGGCTGCTCGCGAGGGCCTTGGAGAGAACCTGCGATCCCTCGTCTCGTCGGACCTTGTCGACTTCGAACTCTTGGACTGGGTAGTCGATCAAGCGCGAAACAGCCAGGCCACTTGGAAGGAGGCGATACGAAGCCTCAATCACTTCCTGCGGTTTGATGCGCAGGAAGCAAGCCCAAGCGTCGTCAATCGAGTCAAGGCCCTTGCGGATGCACTTCAACCCAGCGACCTGAAACAGCGAGCACTCCATCTAATCTCGCAATACGTCGGTGACTACCCTCCCGGCGAGGACTCGGATCTCGATGTCGCCGAGCAACGCCTGATGGGCGACATCCGCGGGGTTGCCGAAGAGCTTGTCAGCCAACCCGAAACCCCGCACGGTCTCTTGCGCGAGGCAAGCTCCGGTCTAAGGTTGAATGCGACATGGCTTGGCGAGTGCATCGCAGGAGCTGCCGAATCGCCGCTTGCCTGGCTCGAACCCATCCAGGACGCATTCCTCGCAGCCCCCGAGGATGACCGCAACTCGAACTTGCTGGGCGGATTCCTCTACGGTCTTTCCAAGAAGCACGAAGCGGCTGTGAACGACTTCAAGCAGAATGCAGCGCAATCAGCGCAGTTTGCGCCTACTCTCCCTTATGTTTGCTGGCTCGGTGGAATCACGCGGGACGATATCGTCTTGGTCACCAAGGCACTTCAAGCAAAACTTCTGGATCCCCGTTTGTTGGAGCAATGGACTATCGGCCGCGAGCTACGCAAGCTATCGCCCCTCGACCTCGCACCCCTTCTTGATGCGATGCTCGACCACGGTCCCGACGGATTCGAAGCTGCTGTCGACCTGATCTGCGCTTACGCTGTTGGCGACGACGAAAAGCTCGATCAACTTTGGCCACAGATCATTAGGATCGCCGAATGCGACAGCCTGTCGAAGCAGGCCAAGTTCGAGGGAGCGATCAGGTATCAGTTCGAGAATCTGATGACAGAGATCTTGAAGAGGAAGCGTCGAGACGCCAAAGCTCGCGCCCTTGCATTGAAGCTGGCACGTGCGTTCGTCGAATCGATTGGGGCGGGCAAGGACCGCCTCATCGAACCCTTGCTTCCTTTCTTGCTCGAGGACTTCACCGAGATATCGTGGCCATTGATCGGCCAAGCGATCGTTTCGAATGAGAAGCGGCAGAGTTGGCTTCTCGAATTCGCTCTAGGGGACAGGCCGAGCCCCCTGCGCCAGTCGTCGCCCGCAATCCTGAGCCTACCGGACGAGACGTTGTTCGCGTGGTGCGAAGCCAACCGAGATCGTGCCCCGGCGTTCGCAGCAGCGACGGTTCCATTCTTCGAGAGTGACGAATCGGGTGGATCCGCCCGCAAGCTGCACCGAGTCATGACGAAACTCATTGACGAGTTTGCCAGCTGCAAGGGGGTCTTGGAGGCGGTCAGTCAGAACATGCGTTCGTACAGCTGGGTGGGCTCGGCAACCAATCGCGTGCAGCTCTATCGCGAACCCCTCATGGCACTGCAGGACCACCCCAACAGAGATGTGCGCAAATGGGCAAGGATTGAACTTGAAGACCTTGAGCCTTGGACAGAGGAACTGAGTGCGATTGACGCCGAATCGCAGGTGAGGAGCGAAATCTAGATCCTTGGCTCAGTTGAGGCTCGAGTTGAGCCCGAATGCGAAAGGCAGCGTCTTGGGCGCGCCTGGGTTCCCTCGGCCGTAGATCAGCGTACTGCGGATCGTCGCTCGGGACGCCCCATCGGGCCATCGTCCTCGGCTGCCGTCGGGCGGGCCGTGTGCGGGCTGCGCTGTGTCGAGCGCGAGACTTTCCCGGAGAGTGCCCAATTCGGCGAATATGATCGGCAGCCCCGACCTGATGCTAGCGAATTGGCCGGTCGAGGGCGCCGACCGCAGGCACAGCCGCGTCAGGTGCAACCGTGATAGCAACGGAGGTATCCGCACCACGCTCTCCCGGGCCCGGACTGCACATCGCGCAGGGGCGGACGACCGAGGCGCACCGTCCGCTGGTACGCGGCGGACATGAGCGGGAGCAGGGAGGATTAGACTACGAGTCGTGGCTGGTTTGCCGGAAGTTCACCATCACCCAATCGAGGGCAAGTTCTATGCTCGCCTCGAGGGATCGGAAGGAGTCGACTCCGCGCGGGCTCCACACAATCAGGAAGAAGCACGGAATGCAGTCATCGCCTTTGACGCGGTCCATGCGGATTGGTTCGCGTCGAGCCAGGAATCGTTCTTCGCGATCAACGGCCTTGAGGAACGCCTTGGAGACTATTGGAGCGGACTGTCTCGAGGTCGCCAGTCAGATTCTCCCGATGATCCCTACGAACCCGTTCCAGCCCTTCGTGTCGAAGTCTCGCTCCATCCCGACCATCGGTGGGTCGCACAAGCGCGCGACGCGCCCGACCAGTGGGTCGAACTCAACCTCGGCGAGTCTGGGGAGTACGAGGTAGATGTGTTTCGCGGTCTATTCGATCTCGACCCAGGGGTCGCTCGGATGTCGGCTCGGCCAAGACCCGTCCACGCTCAACTCGCCACCCAACTGTCCGCGGCGTTCGACATGGACTCCTGGCCCGACGCGAGCGACGAGGACTTGAAGGGGTTGTTCGACTCCCTCCCGCCGATAGAACGGTTGATCTCGTTCGATGTAGGTCAAGGGACCGCGACATGTCTGGCTCGTGACTGCTGGTGCCTCCTGTGCAGCGACGCACTACGCCTTGAAGGCCGCTCTACCGTCGTGTACGGCGATCCTTCCTGGATTTGCGAACATCTCTCTTGCGGTATCGAAGAGGCTTGCGCGGCCGGCCGTCCCGTTTGCTACTTCGACTTGGGTTGCGGCGTCTACCGGAACGCCCGAACTCGTCCGCGCAACATCCAATTCTGCAACTGCTCCGATCCTCCGGTCATCCTCTCCCACTGGGACACGGACCACTGGGCGGGTGCCTACCGAGACCGCCGATTCCTACGATCGCGATGGGTCGCACCGCGACAGCGGATCGGTCCCAGCCACGCGAAGTTCGCGAGCAAGATCCTGCATTCCGGCGGTTCGATTCTGATCGTCCCAAACGACCAGCGAAGTGTACTTTGGAGCGGACGCTGCGAAGAAATCACACTGCAGAGTGCCACGGGCACGGACCGCAACAACTCGGGGCTGATCATGCAAGTTCGGAATCGATGCGAGAACAAGAAGTGGCTGCTGACTGGCGATGCGGATTACGAGCACATTCCCAACCGACCCTCTGCTGCCGCGGCCATCACGGTTCCGCACCACGGCGCGTCCAAGTGCAAGGTATCTCCACCAGCACCTTCCAACGAGAGTGAATCTCGATTGATCTACTCTTTCGGACCGGGAAACGAGCACGGTCGTAACGGTGTCAGCCACCCGCGTCGCGCAACGGTCGATGTCCACGTCCAAGCAGGATGGAAATCCCCGGGTTGGAATTCTGGAACGCCCGGAGACCGAGTTGCGAAGGGCACTACGCTCGCTACGGCGCAGCACCCCAACACTCACCTCGGCTGGGCCGCGGCTGGTTGGGACCGCAAGCCGTCACCACCCCGCCACCTCATGCGCTGCCTGGGCGTGACGACTCCGCCTCAAAGCTAGCCATAGCACGTGCGGGTCGAGGGTGGCCAGCGTGCGTGCCAAGTCGCTGCGTTTGATCTGTGCGTGTGGGGTGTGTGTCTGCTCAGGATCTATTCCGGCCACCACCCGTGGCGCAGTCCATCGAGAATACAGCGCCCAGTGGCTTTCTCGGTCTCGGATAGCGTCCCTCTTAACCGCTGCCGATCCTGAGCTTGTTCAGTAGGAACCGTCGCCTCGCGGTACGGTCGGCTACCCGCTCGCGTAGGCACCGGCACGGCTGTCGCGGGGCGCAGGTCGTTGTCCACCTGGGGTCACCCGAGGCATCGCACGATGGTACGGATTGTGCCCGCGACCCGTTGCCGCCTCGTCTATCGACCGCTCTCGAGCGCACAAGCCCTTGATCGCCCAGACCGTTGAGCTACGATGAGAATTCAGTCAGATGGCACACGAAATCGACTTTCTCGCAGTCGGCGATGGCGAACGGAGCGGAGATGCAATCGCACTGCGCTACAGTTACGGGGACTCCTACGGAATCCACGTCATCGACGGTGGCGATCAAGACGCGGGAGAGCGGATGGTCGACCACATTCGCAAGTACTACGAGAGCCCGACCTTTATCGACGCAGTGGTATGCACTCATGGCGACGACGACCACAGTTCGGGACTGCGTGAGGTCGTCAAGGCGTTCGACATCGGTGGCATTTGGATGAACCGGCCATGGATGTACGCGCACTTGGTCATTGACGCCTTCAAAGACAAGCGGATGACGGAAGCGAGCCTAGAACGGCACCTTCGCGAGGAGTATCCGATCCTCGTGGAGATCGAGGAAATTGCACAAGACCGGCGAATCCCAATGTACGAAGCCTTCCAAAGAGGAACACCGGGGGCCTTCACGATCCTTGCCCCCTCACGGGAGCGCTACCTTCAACTCATCCCGGAGTTCTCACGCACGCCCGAGCAGGCCGCGTCCCACCAGTCGCACTCAAGCGTCTGGACGAATCCATTGGCAAAGGTAGCGCAACCAGTTCTAGACGCAGTGAAGTGGGTCGCTGAGACTTGGGGACTCGAGACTCTTGAAGAGAACGTCGAGACATCGGCCTCGAACGAGAGTAGCGTCGTGCAACTGGCACAACTCGATGGGAAGCGCATCTTGCTTACCGGTGATGCTGGCGTGATAGCACTTGGTGAAGCCGCGAACTACGCCGAAGGACGCGGATGCCCCCTGCCCGGGATCGACTTCATGCAAGTGCCCCACCATGGGAGCCGCCACAACGTGAGCCCCTCGTCCCTCGACCGCTGGCTGGGTCCGCGACTGCCCGATGGAGGATCCAGAGGCACCGTTGCGTACGCGTCAGTAGCGAAGGCAACCAAGACACACCCAAGGAAAAAAGTGGTCAACGCGTTCATCCGACGGGGCGCCAAGGTCTATGCGACCAAAGGAACATCCGTGTGGCATCACCGTGGGACGCCGCTACGCGAAGGCTGGGGACCCGTCAATCCCCTCGAATTCTCTGAGCACGTGGAGGCATGAGCCTTGAACCTGCTCGGCAGCTTTGACAGTTATTCGATAGCTGCGCGACTCTTGCCAGCTCTAATTGCCTTGGTCCCGGTCATCGTCACTACTGCGGTGTGGACGCCCGCTCTCTACGATCTTGCTTACGGCATCCTTGTCCCGAGCGTCGAGTGCGCCCTTGCCGTCCTCTTGATGCACATCGCGCGCTACCTCGGTCGGAAAGCTGAACCGAACCTCTTTGACCATTGGGGCGGCATACCGACGTCTCGATGGCTGCTGCGTAGCGACCGCAGCATCGGCGAACAGACGAAGGCCCGTTATCGGAGGTGCTTGGAGGAGCATATTGACGGCTGGGAAGCTCCCTCGCAAGCAGACGAGGAGGCCGATCGGGAGGGTGCGATGGCCACGTACGATTCTGCAGTCCGGTGGCTCCGCGATCGGACTCGCGACCGTCAACAGTTCGCATTGGTCTTCGCAGAGAACGTGTCCTACGGGTTTCGTCGCAACCTTTACGGTCTCAGGTGGATAGGCAGGCTGGTCGCGTCGCTCTGCGTGGTGGTCAACGGTGGCAGCCTCTACTACTGGGCCGGAGTCACGGGCGGTCCGAATTCGATTCTGGGTATCGCAACGCTCAGCTTCTCGCTGATCATGACAGCTGTCTGGTTCGTCGCCGGGAAGCAGCAGTGGGTGCGAGACGCAGCAGATGGCTACGCGCGTGCGCTGTTCGCAGCATGCGATTCCGGCCGTCTCCGCTAAGAGGACTCGCGCGTGTCGTGTCTCGGTGTTAGCACGCGCCCCCACCGCCCCAAGGTACTTGGGCATCGCCGAGGTAGTGCCCGGGACGCCGCTGCCACAGTGGGCAGCCAGGTCGAAATCGGCTAGGCGGGAACGTACCCGAAACCGAACCTTTCAGGATCGATCCTGACAAAATCTCAGTTAGGTGTTGACAGCGGGCTTCCAGAGGGCTTACGATTTGATTGACATTGATTCAGCGGTGCGAGAGCTGCGTCGTGATCTACACGGAGAAACTGGCGGGACCTCGAGTACATGCCGGTTCCGTTTGGTGTTACGGGAAGGAGGTCGCATGATGATTGTCCTTGGTTGGGTGGCCGCAGGCAGTTTGGTCGCATCCACCGTCGTCATTGTTTGGTTGCTGCACCGAGCGTTCCAGTACGTGTACGTGAAAGTGTCCCCAGTACGGATCAATGACGACGACTCGGTGGTCAGCAACTTCATCGAGTTGCTGGGCGAGGCGCGTACCTCGATGATCCTGTACGATGATGGCAATGACATGGCAGGGTCAGTGTACAACGACAGCCGCGTCATCGACGCGGTGCGTAGCAAGTTGCGGTCCAACCCCGACTTTGAACTGCGGTGCCTGTTCAACTGTGATGAAGACGTGAAGTTCCGCAGGGAGTTCTCAAACGAGCCGCAAGTGGACATCCGTACGCGTTGCGACGTGGGTCGCGAGCGCAAGGTTCACTACAAGATCATCGACGGGGGCATCAAGGCGTATCTTTCGCGGCACGAGCTAGGATCGAGCCAGCGAAGATTCAAGATCATAGACTGCACCAACGTCTCGAAGCGTCATCGCAGTCGCGTAGCCGGAATCGTACTCAGGAAGCACACCGAGGACTTCGCAACGGCCTTCAATGCAGCCATGGTGCGGGACTGAGCGAAGGCGACCGTAAATGGACGGCCACCTCCCGCCGACAGCGTATTACGTACTTCTAGCTCTCGCGATGACAGCGACAGCGAGAGTTACCGACGAGGATGTTCTCAAGGGAGAGTTTCTGCAGCAAAGACCTTGGCTCGTATGGCTATTGCATGTCCCGGTCCTGATCGCATGGGTGCATGTGGTCACCTTCTTAGTCGGTCAACTCGTCCCGCCGAAGATGCCGTGGGACAGTCCTGAGTACATTCACTTGGTGGTTCACACGTTAGTGTTCGGACTCGTGGGGATAGTATGTGCCTGCACCTACGTGTCGCAGATTCGCCACAGGCGGCTTGATTCTTCGGCAGAACTCGATGTGGACAGTCAGTGAGGTCGCGCAGAGAGCCGTAGGAGCCAGTTACAAACGTGCCAAGAGCGGTGTCAAAGCTCTGCGTGAGCGGCGATGCGGCCGCAACATGGGCTATCGTGCCATCTGAAGGCTGCATATTCGTCATTTCGATCCCTCGCGACTGCTGCTACGGCGAACCCCGCGAGCCTGCTGACTCCTTCAGCAGACTTGCAGGCTAGCGGCAAGGGCGTGATGGTATATTCCACGATCTTTCGTAGCACCTGTTCACCAGACGACATGACGCCTACGGTCGATCGCGACGGTCGCTTCGCGAAAAGACCAAGTGAAACAAGGCCCTTGGGGTGAGCTGGACCCTCGCCGGAGAGGCGTAGCCGGCCAGCGCCCGTGATAATGATTTCGGCCCCACAGCGGCCGGATGCGGACCCAGCGAGGAACGCAGTGGCGGACTACCGTGCCGGTTGCGCGAGTCTTTGTCGAACGGACTCTTTCGCGGCGGACAGCTAGCTGGGATCACGATTTGCATTGGTAAGGCGTAGCGTTCGGCGAGGGCGCACTGGCGCACGATCCCGATCTCCGGGCCCCCAACCCGCGCAAGCAGTCCGATCTGCCCCAAAGAAACGATCCGATCGAGGTTGATCAAGGAGTCTGACAGCTTCCGCGCCCGGGCTCATGAACTGGAAATCCTTATCATTCTCAACTGGCCAGAGGTCGTGTTGTCTGGTTCATACTGGTTCGGAAGGACGCTACCGCGAGAAGGAAATGATCCGGAACAGGCCATGATCGGTATCGATGCCGCATGGTCCGCCCGGACAGCGAGACGGGCGGCGCCGTTCCGCTTCGCATCCCTGTGTGCCAACGAACCATGCGTGAAACATGAACCGGCTGTGTATCAGGCACGATGCGGTTCGTATCAAGCGCAAGAAAGCGCAGTACGACGCTGACCGGCGGGTTGCGAGATATGGCGTCGCTCCGGACGCGACAGCACGAGGGATTGACGGCCGGTCGCGCGACTCGTAGCGGGTTCAAGTACGTCCCGCAACCCATGGACACCCCGGCCGCGGCCGAGTACGTCGTCGGCGACTACACGCCCAACCGCGCGGCCGTGCTGGGCAGCGACGACTACGAGGAGGCCAAGGGCAACTGGGTCGAGGACGCGCGCGACGAGATCGCCAAGAAGCTGCGCCAGCTGTGGCTGATCATCGCCACCGACAACGCCGACGCCAGCGCCGGTGACAAGCTGTTCGCCAACGACCAGCGCCAGCGCCTGTACACCGAGATCCAGAAGGGCAACACCGCCATGCGGTTCAGCGACGGCTACCCGACCCCGGCGGCGATCTTCAACCGGGCCCGCGGCAAGCTGCGCATGTCGACCGACGCGACCGACGTCACGCGCTTCGGCGGCTGGAACCACCAGGTGTCCGACTTCGCCGCGGCGGCCCTCGCGGCCCAGAACTACAACCGCGGCGACCGCGGGCAGGAGTTCGGCTCGTTCGCCTACTCCCCGCTCGACCCCGTCGCCGAGTACGCCACCGGCAGCCGCCTGTACCCGGCCCAGACCGCGGACGTCTCGGCGACCTACGCCGGGCGCACCTCCGCGGCCCAGGGCGACACCTTCTACACGGGGAACGTCGAGGCCAAGGTGTTCTGGAAGGCCAGCGACGTCGAGATGAGCGACGTCCGGCTCACGATCACCGACCTCGAGGACACCGTCAACGGCGACCCGCTCGAGTTCGGCTACGCGCGCGCCGGCAGCACGCCCGCCGGCACCGTCGAGGTCGAGTCGCTGGAATGGGAGGCGGACGTGACCAACGACGGCGTGGTCAAGTTCAACTCCAGCGCCGACGTCACGGTCAAAGTCGACACCCTCTCCGGCGATCCCGTCTACCGCCCGGTGTACGGCGGGCAGGACTTGACGACCGGGACGAGAGTTGCAGGCGTCGGCGCCGTCCGGTATTTCACCGGCAACTCGGGCATCAGCCAAGAGGTCCGGATCTCGGTGACGCCGAACGTGTTGGGCGCTGGCTCTCCCGACCAGGACGGCCCGTACTGGGTCTTGCGAACCGGACCCGCGGACGAAACCGCTGTCGCCGGCGCGCTGACCTTCTGGGGCATCGGCACCGGCAGGCAGGTCATTACCCGGCCGGGCGATCTCACGACCAGCGGGACCGCGTTCGACGAGGCGAAGGCGGCGTTCGAGGCGGGTCAGGACAGTCTCGCGTACCCGACGCATGTCGTCACGAGCTTCTCCATCGAGACCGCCGCCGGTGCTTCCCGGAACGAGGCCTTCATCCTGCTGTTCAAGGACGGGTCGACGTTCCACTACCACGGGTGGACCGATCACAACGCGGATTTCATCGGCAGCGCCACCGAAGCCGCGAGCGGCTACCGGTCCGCGCACTTCGAGGGGAACCCGCTCCTCTCGGCCAACGACAACGCCCTGCTGTTCTCCGAATACGGCCAGTCGTTCACCAAGGCATTCCCGACCAAGGACGGTGACGATCCAGCCACCACTATCGGCGTCGGCGCGCCGACCGGGGGCGCGGCCGCGCTGGCCGCGCGCTGGTTCCGGGACAACCCCCAATACGTGAACGTCCCCACGGGCGACATGACCGCGCGCGACTCGAAGCTCGAAGGCATGTTCGTGGGCCAGGACCAGGGCGGCCCGCTGGGCATCATCGGCACTTGGGAGCTGACCGGCGGCGCGTTCGGCATCGGCGATTCGACCCAGGATGTCCGCGGCGCCTTCGGCGCCGACATCCAGCCGTAGACGGCCGCGGGCGGGGCGCGCGAGCGCGCCCCGCCCGGCGCAATCCAAGGGAGCGGCTCCGGCCGCTCCCTTTTTCTTTGGGAAGACTTGGTGCCGTTGCGGAAAAGAGCGCCGGAATCCAGCCCGCATCGGGTATGGATGACAGAGTTGAACTGGATGCACTCTCCCGTCCGAAGGGACTCTCGCTGCCGCGCAGGCCGGACCCGATGGGAACGCGATGTGCAGTGCGGCAGAATTCTGGGCTGGAAAGCGAAGCGTGAGACCTGCAATCCACCTCCAAAGAGCGTCGTCAGAAATCCATCCCAGTCGCGTCAGTGTGTTGTGCGTCGCATTGATCCGCTGGGCGCTGGGAGGTTGCGGCATGGAATCGGATCGCGCCGTAGTGAATCGGTAGGGAGCACAATTTGATCCGGTTCGGGCATCGGTCTAGCTTCGTTCAAGCGCGGGCGGAGTCTTGCCGGAACTGAAAACGTAATTCAGCGGGCTACTGCGGTACTGGCACGATGGGGGTGTTGCCTGGAGATACAGGAAGGGTGGAGCGACCGCAGCCGTCCCCCTTCCTCGCGTTCGGCTCCGGAGCGGCAACAAGATGCAAAACCCAATGCCGACGCTCTTGCGTCGTGACGAGCAGAATCCCAGTCGATTCCGGAACGATCAGGAAGCTGCGCAAAGCCCTTCACGGATCAGGGCGCACCCGCCGGCCGGTGACGCCCGACACTTGGAAGATCGGCTGCCGCGCTACAAGTGGGGTTTCCTTGCTTGAGGCGTTCCGACAAATTCGTCTCGCAACCTACGCAATACCGGACTGCACGAGGTTTCGGGCAGGGGGCATGTCGTGCGCTCCATTCTGCAAACAGCGGAAGCTCGCGGGAGCCGAGCTGTAGGGGCGCACGACAGCCTAGGTGCATCCGGGGCATTCTGTTGCGACGGACAGTGGCTACACTCTCCGATTCCGGCGTGCTGGAGCCTTCGGATCTGTGCGTTGTGGGGAATCCGACACGGAATCGCAGGACGGGCGTCCACGAATCGATCACCCGACATCCGGCTACGCGTCACCCGGACGATGCGGCAAGAGCATTGCGGAAGGCCGTGCAGCGAGGGCTGCATCGGGGCCTCTCCCTAGACTCGATACGTTGCCGAGTGATGCCCGGCCGTTGTTGCGGCTCGGGCGCGGTGTACGGCTTGGCTGTTGAATTGGGTAGGCTGATGCGCATCGTCGGACGCCATGGCGGCACTGAGTGTTCCGGCCCCTTTTCGATGGTTCCCGACGCCGCTATCCGAAAGTGGGCTGCGGGCTCCTGTATGATCCGACCTGATCGTTGACACTTCCCAGATGTCTTGCGGGGACAATGCGCTAGTCGCAAGGTGCATGACATTGATCAACGACGAGCTTGCCAGCGGCCACCGCGACAGGGCTGGTTCGAACCGCACCTTCGGGATCGGCCGCCAGACGATGCCAAGAGGGTGCAGCGTTTCCAAGCCGCTCGGGCCGGAGGGACTGGCAAATCGGACGCACACGCGCCGGAACCGCGCGGGGCGCGTTCCGGCGGAGACGGAGCAGCGGCTGGGGGGCCGCCGGCGGACCCCCCAGCCGCCGTCGAGGCAGCTAAAGTGTCAACGATCAGGTCGGATCAATGTGTAAACAATCAGCTCGGTCCAACACTCCACGCTTCGTACCGAAGCTTGGAGTCTTACTGTCCTCGCACACCTAGGTTCGTTTGGGATGCTGCCAGCGCTCGGATTCGGCGCAGGGCTGAGTTTCCCAAAAGAAAAAGGGAGCGGCCGAAGCCGCTCCCTTGGATTGCGCCGGGCACGGGGCGCGCGAGTGCGCCCCGTGCGGCCGTCTACGGCTGGACGTCCGCGCCGAAGGCGCCGCGAATCACGCCACGCTCGGTGCCTACGCCGAACGCACCGCCGGTCAGCTCCCAAGTGCCGATGATGCCCAGCGGGCCGTCTTGGTCCTGGCCCACGAACATGCCTTTGATATCGGAGGCGCGCGCTGTGGCGTCGGTCGCGAGGATGTTGACGTATCCACCGGCCCGGAGCCAAGCTGCCGCGATCTCCGCAGGAGTCATCTCCGGCGCACCGTCGCCGATCGTATTGCCGTTGCCGTCCTCGGTCACGAAGTCCTTGGACCACGGTTGGCCCAAGTCGTTGTACAACAGGCGGTTGTCGTTGGCCGAGAGCAGCGGGTTCCCAGCGAAATGCTCGAGTTGGCGCATACTCGCGGGAATGTTGATATCGCCGTCTGAATCTGGAGTGTCAATGAAGTACGCGTTCTGGTTGAAATCGGCCCACCCGTCGGCATGCCGCGTAGATCCGTCCGCGTATAGGAAGATCAAGGAATCCCGGTTGATGCTGCCGCCGACGGCTTCGATGCGGGGGCCCTTGATCATATACATGGGGTATGCGAGACTCACCTGCCCCGCCTCGAACGCGTCCTTCGCCGTCTCGTACGGTGTGCCAGTTCGCGTGATGGTTGCGGCTTCTGTGTCTTGGGTGCCGGTACCGTCGAAGCTCAGCATTCCGTAGTCCGCTCCCGCAGTGACCGCAGCATTGTAATTCGTGGCGGAAGTACCGTAGCGGAGATGGTCGCCCATCCCAGACCGCTCGAATCTCTTGAAGTTCATGCCGTCTATAAAGGCGCTGCCGGGCACCGGGCGGTAGATGGGCCGACCGGAGACCGAGTTGACGCCGACCGTGACTTCGTCGTCGGATTCGAACTTGACGACGCCTGTGTTGGTGATGGGGGCGGTCCACATCAGCGATTCCACGTCGACGACGCCGGCTCCGGCGAGGTCTTCGTCCACGTCTACTCCGGCCGGGGCGACATAGCCGAACTGGAGCGGGTCGCCGGAGTCGGCGTCCTGCAGGTCGGAGAGGGTGACGGTGACCTGGCTGTCGGTGACTTTGCTGGGATCCCAGAAGACGCGGGCCTCGACCTCCCCGGTGTAGAAGATGTCGCCTTGGGCCGCAGCCGTCCGGCCGGCGTAGGTCGCGCTGACGACCCGGTTGGCGCCGGCGGCCGGGTACAGGCGGTGCGACGCGCTGGAGTAGGCGGCGGTGGGGGCGAGCGGGCTGTAGGCGAACGCGCCGAGTTCGACGCGGTCGGGGTCGGCGCGTTCGTAGGTCTGGAGCGCGAGGCTGTCGGCGGCGTGCCGGGAGACCTGGTGGCGCCAGGCGCCGAGGCGCGTGTAGTCGGTGGCCGCGGTGGCCATCCGCAGGCGGCCGCGGGCGCGGCCGAAGATCGCCGCGGCACCCGGGTAGGGGTCGATGCGGGAGTCCTTGGCGTCCGCGAATAGGCCGCCAGAGGCAAGGGCGTCGGCGAACGCGTCGGCGTCGCCGAGGGCCTCCAGCACGTCCTCGATCTCGGCGATGACGCTGGCGTCCTGGGCCACGCCGGCGGAGTTGACCGGGTAGTCGGTGTGGTCGGTCCAAGCGTCCGTCGCGCCCAGCGCGGCACCGTCCTCGCGGGTGAGCACGCCGGTGTAGATCTCGTCGACGGCCGCCACGCCGTCGCCGGCCCCCGGCGAGGATTCTGCGACAGCCGCGACCCCGGCGCGGCCGGTGCCGAAGACGTTGGCGAGCTCGGCTTGGATGTCGTTGAACATGCGCTGGCGCTGGTCGTTGGCGAACTTCTTGTCGCCGGCGCTGGCGTCGGCGTTGTCGAGGGCGATCACGCGTTGCAGCTGGTTGAGCTTCTTGACGATCTCCTTGCGGGCGTCGGCGACCCAATTGCCCTTGGTGGCGTCGTGCTCGTCGGCCTCCAGGACAGTGGCGCGGTTGACCGTGTAGTTGCCGACGACGTACTCGTCGGAGTCGGCGGTGGCGGCCTCGGCGGCGCTGTCGCGGGGCCGGGGGACGTACTTGAAGTTGGCGTTGGTGGTGTCGAGCACCGTGGAGGCCGGGATCTTCGGCCGGGCCTCGACGGCCGGCGGGCCTTCGGCGGCTTCGCGCGCGGCGATCAGGGCCGGGCCGGTCTCCATGGAACTCGTGTCGTCGCCGCGCTTGCCGATGGCGGCGAGGTCGCCGGTGAAGGCGGCGCCGGGGGCCGCGCGGTCGTCGCCGCGGGTTGCGCCGAAGGCACCGGCGAGGGTGGTGCTGCCCTGGACGATCTTCCAGGTGCCGATGGCCTCTTCGCCGGATTGGTCGCCGCGGCCGAGCAACTGGCCGGCGAAGGTGGCGCCTTCATTGAGTTCGAGGTCGGGCTGGCCGCCGGCCTGGGGGTTGTAGGCGATGCGGCCGGAGTTGTTCTCGTTGCCGGTGACGGTCCAGCGGCCGCGGGTGTTGAGGGTGGCGGTGGGGAAGTGGATGCCGGTGACCTCGCCGCCGAGGCCGTGGGTCCAAGGTGCTTGGGTGTCGGCGCGGGCGAGGGCGGTGACGAAGCCGTCGACGGACATGCGGGTGAGGCGCACGTCGATGTCGATGGAGCCGGAGTAGATGTTGCCGGCCTGGTCGGCGGCCATGGTCTGGCCGGCGTAGGTGGCCGAGCCGGAGGCGCGCATGTCGGAGGCGCGGCGGATGTTGTCCATGGTGGACCAGGCGAAGGCCTGGGCGCTCTCGGCGTCGTTGTAGGGGTTCTTGGCGTTGGGGGTGAAGTTGAACACGGCGACGCCGAAGCGGGTGGAGCCGCTGGAGGCCAACCGCGCGGTGGCGGTGGACTTGAGGCGGTTGAAAGCGTCGCGGGCCTGGGTGGCGTTGCGGTTGTCGAAGCCTTGGAGCTTGTCGGGGCCGTTGGCCAAGGTGGCCGCGGCGAAGGCTTCCTCGGAGCTGAGGGCGTCGACGAGGCGGTCGAAGGCGTCGACGACGCGGCTTTCGCTGGTGGTACGCTCGAGGCGCCCTGCGGCGGGGCCGCCGAAGATATCGGTGACGGCGTCGTCGGCCTTGCCCCATTGGATGAGGATTTGGGCGTCGAAGGCGGTGTCGGAGATGCCGGCGTCGGCGCGCAGGGCGACGAGCTGGGCGACGCGGTCGCGGATCTTGACGATGTCGGCGCGCGCCTTGGCGACGATGTTGGCACCGGTCTCGGTGGCCGCGCCGCCGCCGAGCAGCTCGCCGATGGAGAAGGTCTCGCCCAGCGCGCTGAGGCGGGTGTTCTTCTCGTTCACGGGGGTGTCGCGGTTGTCGCCGATCAGCTTCGGCGCGGCATTCGCGGTGCCCGCCGTAGCCTCTTTGGCGTCGGCCGTCATGGCGGTGTTGGCCATGTCCATGGCGTAGCGGGTGCCGGCGAGCATGCCGTCCTCGTCCATCATGACGCGGAACATGCCGCCGTCGGGGCCGGTGATCTCGCCCGTGCCGTCGGCGTCGAGGGACATGGTGTCGCCGACGTCGTAGCCGGAGCCGTCCTCCCTGGCCATGGCTTGGAGGCCGGTGCCGGCGATGTCCATGGCCATGGCGTCGTAGGCGGCCGACCAGTCGCCGGTGTCGGGATCGAGGGTCAGCGTGTACATGTTGGCTGCGCCGGTGGCGGCGTTCGCGCCGCCCGGGACGGTGGCGCCGGTGTCGACGACGTCGCCGTCCATGGTCCAGGCGCCGGCCTCGTTGGTCATGAGCGTGACGGACATGCCGGAGGCGCCGAGGTCGACGGACTGGCTGGAGGGCATGTGCATGGCCGTCCACATGCCGTCGTCGCCCCTGCTCAGGGTGTAGGACTCGTTGGCGGAGTTCATGGCCGTGGTGCTGCCGGACACGACGGCGGCGCCGTCCATGGTGAAGGAGCCGTCCTCCTCGGTCATCAGCGTGGCGAACTCGCCGCTGCCGCCGAGCATGACGGCGACGGACGCCGGCTGGAAGGTCGCCATCCACCGGCCGTCGGCGCCCATGGCCAGCGTGTAGCGGTTGTCGTTGGCGGCGGTCGTCATGTAGCCGTCGGCGACGGAGCTGTCGCCGATGGCCCAGCCGCCGCTCTCGACGGTCATCAGGGTCACCGTGTCGCCGCTATTGCCGAGCGTGACGTCTTGCGTCATCGGCACGAACGCGGCCGTCCACGCGCCGTCCTCCATGGCGAGCGAGTAGGTGCGGTTGCCGGACATGTAGGTGTCGGTGCCGTCGCCCGCGAGGGCGGCGCCGCCGACCGTCCACATCCCGGCCTCGTTGGACACGAGCTCGACGCTCATGCCGGAATTGCCGAGCGGGACGCTGCGGGTCATGGGCGCGAACATGGCCGTCCACGTCCCGTCCTCGCCCATGGTCAGCGTGTATTCGGCGCCGGCGGAGGACGTGGCCGTGCCGCCGGACGCGAAGGCCTCGCCGCCCATCGTGTAGCCGCCGGCCTCGACGGTCGTCAGGGTGACGGACTCCTCGCTATTGCCGAGGGCCACCGTGACTTCCATGGGCACGAACGCGGCCGTCCACGCGCCGTCGGCCAGGGTCAGCGCGTACATGCGGCCGCCCTCGCCCTCGACGGGGTTCTCGGCGCCGCCCTCGAAGGCCTCGCCGTTCAGCGTGAAGCCGCCGGCCTCGGTCGTCATCAGGGTGACGGTGCCGCCGCTCTCGCCCAGCGCGACCTCGACGGCCTCGGGCTGGAACGGCGGGGGGGCCGGCGGGGGGGCCGGCGGGGTGTGTACGATCCGGGCTGACGGGTTGCACGTCTATCCGAGCTGATAGGTGACACCGCCAAGATGCATTGGAAGGACAGCGGGCCGGCGGCGGAGCGCGAGAGATTCGTCGAGGACTGGCTGGCGGGAGGGCGCCGGGACGTGGCGGGCTTGAGCCGCGCGCACGGCATCAGCCGCAAGACGGCGCACCAGTGGATCCGGCGTTTCCTGGACGGCGGCTTGGAGGGCTTGGCGGAGCGGACACGCGCGCGCCGGGGCGGACGCTCCGAACGCGCTCTGGACGATCGATTACAAGGGGCAGTTCCGGACCGTGGACGGGTTGTGGCTGTACCCGCTGACGGTGATGGACGCGCACAGCCGCTACCTGCTCGCGTGCGCGGGGCACGGCCAGATGTCGGGCCCGGCCACGCGGGCGCCGTTGCACGAAGTGTTCCGGGAGCACGGCTTGCCGGAGCGCTTGCGCAGCGACAACGGCAGCCCGTTCGCCTCGACCGGGGCCGGTCGCGTGAGCAAGCTGGCCGCGTGGTGGTTGAAGCTGGGCATCGAGTGGGAGCGGATCCAGCCCGGCCGGCCGCAGCAGAACGGGCGGCACGAGCGCATGCACCGGGTGCTGAAGGCGGAGACGGCGCGGCCGCCGGCGGCGAACCGCCGCCAGCAGCAGGCGCGCTTCGACCGGTTCCGCGACGAGTACAACCGAGTGCGGCCGCACGAAGCGCTGGGCCAGCGACGGCCTGCGGGCCTGTTCGCGCGCTCGGCCCGGGCATACCCGGAACGGGTGCCGGACCCGGAGTACCCGCTGCACTGGGAGCGGCGGCGGGTGCGCCGGGACGGCTCGCTGAAGTTCCAAGGGCGGCAGCCCCATCTCAGCGAAGCGTTGGCCGGGGAAGCGGTCGGGTTGGTCGAGGTCGAGGAGCAGCTGTGGCAGATCTGGTTCTGCGATTACAAGGTGGCCGTCCTGGATGCAGCCCAAGGGAAGCTCTGGGGAGTCGGTTCCGCCGGTCGCCGCCCAGCGGCCATCCAAGCCGCCATGGAGACCCCTGAAGCGTAACCCGTCAGGTCGGATTAAAGTGTGACCTATCGGGTCGGTCTAACAAGGAGGGGACATCCTTGCGGGCGCGCATGGCCAGCGGATGCAACGCGGCTGCCGAGCTGGAAGGGGCTCCAAGCCAGAGGTCGAGTCTGCGGAGGTGCGGACCGCAACGCCGAGGCAGTCGCGGCCGGTGAACGCGATGCGCGACGCAGCACGGTTCCAGTACCCGCTGGGGCGGGCTCGAGGCTCGCCGTGCCGGAGGATGCGATCCGCGCGGCTGGGGAAGTGCTCGTTGAAGGGCGCGCGGTGCGTTGGGGGCCGCTCGCGGACAAGTCGGGCGAGGAGTGTGCGCAACGGGTGACCAAGCCCGTGCCGAGCGGCGCCTCGGGAGGTGACGTACGCCATCCCGCGGGATCCGCCGGCGGAGGTCAGGACGGAGAGAGTGATGCAACGGATCGGCGGGACTCCAACGCGCACCGAGTGTCACCTGCTCGGTACCGCGAGTTTGCCGCTTGGCTGGGGCGGCATCCGACCCGCCACGCGGCTGATCACAAGGCCCTCGCGCGGCGACCTGCGCGGTCCGGGAGCGGGTGGCGGTTCCGGCGATCCGATTGATCCGATCCGGGCGTGGCGGTACCGGTGAGGATCGAATGCCTCGCCGTGCCAGAGGGCGGAACGCGCTTGCGACGCCGCGACGACCCGCCGACCGGATGGCCGGGAACGTGCTGCGCGTCGCGGCCCTCACTGTGACGTGTCTGGGGATTCCTCCTCCGACGGCTCGGAAACGGTCTCGCCGCCCGGCTGCTCGTCAGGTACTGCTTGATGTGCCAGACCGGCCGCGTGCTGCGGCTCCGAGCGGCCGCCCGCTGGGGGAACCATCGATTGTTCGAAGTGCTTGGCCACCGGTGCGGGATCCGACGCGCCTTCAGGTGCCGCCGCCGAATCGTCATCCCGCCGAGGGGATTGCGGCCCCGACCGCCCCGCCGAACGGTCATGGACACGCCCAGTGCCCTCCAGCCTGCCCACTCGCGTGTTCAGGTCGCGCAACTCGGCTTGAATTTCGCTGTGGCGCTGCTGGTTGCGCGCTTCCTGATTCTCGTACCGCCGCTCGTTGCGGGCTTCCTGATCCTTGAACCGTTGCTCGTTGCGCGCTTCCTGTTTCTCAAACCGCCGCTCGTTGCGCGCTTCCTGATCCTTGAACCGCCGCTCGTTGCGCGCTTCCTGATCCTTGAACCGTTGCTCGTCGCGGGCGTCCAGTTGCTCGATCCGCGCTTCCAGTTTCTCGAACCGCTGCTCGATCCGCGCTGCGGCTTGCTCCAGCCTCTTGATGAAAGCTCTTGCGAGAACGCTCAACAGGGTCGCGGCCAAGCCTATAATCGCAACGATAATCCCCGCAATTTGCGGAGTGATGATGATGGTGTCCCCCATGCGATGCGCTTCCCGCCACGACTTGGCAGTCGGTAGGTGAAGTTCATTCCAATTCGAAAATGAGCCTGAACGAGGGCCGAGGGAAGGGACGCGGGAACGGGGTGATTATAGACCTTCGGGAGGGTGGGCTGCAAGTCGTGTCCCACCGCCTCGGGCGCCCTTCCCTCGGGGCCAGCTCATGCCTAAGGAAAACCTTGGGGGGGTCGGGGGGCAAAGCCCACCTTCGGCTAACAAGGCTGCGCCCGCAGGGCGCAGACCGCTGACCCCGCTCGCGGATCCCGCGGCCCGGCCCGAGGCGAAAAGCTCGATTCCAGCGTGAAGTGAGCCTGAACGCGGCCGCGCTCAGGCCGCTTCCCGCAGCTCCGCGAAGAGCGCCTCGCGGGCTTCCTGCAGCGCCCGCGCCGCCGCGTGATCCGTCTGCGCGTGCGCCTCCCGGTCCAGCTCCGCGAAGCTCGTGCCCGGCTTCAAGTAACGCGCCGCCTCCGGCAGCGCCTTGAGCCGCTCGTACGGCGTGCGGATGTCCGCCTGCCGGTACGCCTTGCGCCGCTTCCCCTTGGCGTCCGTCTCCACGCGCGGGAACAGGCACGGCCGGTGGTAGTTCAGGTACGGGGCCAGCACCTCCCGGTGGAACCGGTCCAGGCGCTCCGCGTGCCGCCCCGGGATGTGCCCGTACCCGAACTGCTTGCGGATCACGCTGCCGTTCTTGCTCTCCGCCAGGGCGTTGTCGTTGCTGCGCCGCGGGCGCGACTTGGTGAACTCCTCCACGCGCAGCTTCTCCAGCAGTTCGGCCACCTGGTAGTTGATGTACTCGGACCCGTTGTCGGAGTGAAACCCATGCACGGCAAAGGGGAACGACGCCAGCAGCCGCTCCAGCACCGGCAGCAGGTAGCGTTCCGAGATGCGCTCCACGCAGCCCGTGAACTGGTACTGGGTGACCTCGTCGACCGCGTTGATGTGGTACACCCCCTTGACCTTGTCGAGGTCGCCCTGATGCACCGAGTCGACCCGCACCCAGCCCGGGCGGCCCTCCGGGCGCGGCTTGCGCCGCTCGCCGATCGGCGTCGGCGCGGGGCGCGTGCCGTCCAGGTTGCCGAGCACGCGCACGTACGCCTTCGAGTGCCGCAGGTTGTACAGATGGCCGTGGGAGATCCCCGCCAGACGCTCGTAGCGCTCGTCGCCGAAGACCTCGAAAGCCCGCCGCAGCAAGGCCATCGTGGCCGGGCCGGACAGCGTGCCGTGCAGCGCGTCCGTCTCGGCCAGCAGCAGGATGTCGTCCCGCGTGTAACGCCGCCGGAACGGTCGCGCCGCGCCCTTGCGCCCGTCCGCCAAGCCCCCGTTCTCGATGTACGCCGCGATCAGCCGCGCCACCTGCGCCCGCGACAGCCCCGTCGTCCGCTGCAAGTACGTCCGCAGCAAGCCCCGCTCCGCCCGCTTGGGCAGCTTCCAGTACGAGAACCGCCGCACCGTGCGCTCCACGTGCGCGTACGCCTCCGTGCGCGACGGCGCCAGCGTCGCCTCCGGCGGCGTCGCCTCCAGGAACTGACGCACGTCCGCCAAGGTCCTGTGCGTCGCCAGATCGATTTGCAAGATCACCCTCCGATGATCCGCGCATCCCCTCCAGAGCCTCGTTGAGGCTCATCTCTCGTTGGAATCAACCCCCTCGTTGAGGCTCATCTCTCGTTGGAGAAGACTGGTGATGTCCTTCCTCGAGCGAGTATAGCAGAGTCGCGCCCCCGCGCAAGCGCGGCTCGTTCATAGAAAAACAGGATGCCGACACCGCCCGCTTGGAACCCCCGCGCAACGAGTTGTTTCACGGCAGAGGGCGGAACGCGCTTGCGAAGCCGCGACAACGCGCCGACCGGATGGCCGGGAACGTGCTGCGCGTCGCGGCCCCTCACTGTGACGTGTCTGGGGATTCCTCCTCCGACGGCTCGGAAACGGTCTCGCCGCCCGGCTGCTCGTCAGGTACTGCTTGACGTGCCAGACCGGCCGCGTGCTGCGGCTCCGAGCGGCCGCCCGCTGGGGGAACCATCGATTGTTCGAAGTGCTTGGCCACCGGTGCGGGATCCGACGCGCCTTCAGGTGCCGCCGCCGAACCGTCATCCCGCCGAGGGGACTGCGGCCCCGCCCGCCCCGCCGAACGGTCATGGACACTCCCAGCGCCCTCCAGCCTGCCCACTCGCGTGTTCAGCTCGCGCAACTCGGCTTGAATTTCGCTGTGGCGCTGCTGGTTGCGCGCTTCCTGATTCTCGTACCGTTGCTCGTTGCGGGCGTCCTGTTTCTCGAACCGTTGCTCGTTGCGGGCTTCCAGTTTCTCGATCCGCGCTTCCAGTTTCTCGAACCGCTGCTCGATCCGCGCTGCGGCTTGCTCCAGCCTCTTGATGAAAGCTCTTGCGAGAACGCTCAACAGGGTCGCGGCCAAGCCTATAATCGCAACGATAATCCCCGCAATTTGCGGAGTGATGATGATGGTGTCCCCCATGCGATGCGCTTCCCGCCACGACTTGGCAGTCGGTAGGTGATGTCCTTCCTCGAGCGAGTATAGCAGAGTCGCGCCCCCGCGCAAGCGCGGATCATTCATAGCGAAACAGGGCGACCGCCGTCACGGGACCACCTCTCGGAGCCTTCGCGCAACCCGTTGTTTCACGGCAGTCGGCGGAGAGACTCGACGCTGCGGGCAGCGGCGCCCGCGGCTTGTCGGTTCGCGGCGAGACCCCGCTCGGGCGGGGTCCGCCGGTGGGTGCGGTGCCGAGCGACGGGTGCGGGGATGCGCCGTCTTGAGCCACGTGGCGGCGAACGCGCAGAGACCCGCACGGTACTGCGTCGAGCGCCGTGCAGATGCCGACCGCCCCCGTCGAGGCACGGCAGGCCCCGGTCGCACCGTGGGTCGGCCTCGCCGGAGCCCGGACGAGGCGGGTACGATCCATGCGGAATGCCTGCAATGCGTGCGGCGTGCGCGGGCAGGCATCGAGCGCGGCGATGGCTGTCGGGGGATTTGCTGGCATGGATGACATGCCGTTGGCCATGGCACTAGCGCCGTTGGCCGACGCCGTACCGACACGGCACGATGCGGCTGCCGCTTCCCATGTCCGCTCGGGGCGACGCGGCGAGCCGTGTCGGTGGCGCGATGCAGTTCGCGCACAGGCAATGCACTTCGAGGGATCGGGGCGGCCGCGTGGCGGGCGCGGCGCGGAATGTCGCGGTCTCGCGTGTTGCGAAGTCGCACGTGCAGCGGGCGTAAATGCACTTGTGGTCGCGCACCCGGGCGGGGCGACAGGGCGGCGGCGAAGATGCCCGGTAGCGCGATAGCGATCGTGTCGCGGGCGGAGCATGGGACGGGAGCGCATGGCACGCGGTGTCGCGGTACGGCGCGCGGCGTCGCGCTGGCGATCCGGGGATTGCGGCGGCCGAGCGGGGCGGTGTCCGTCCCCCGCGCAGGCTGCGCGGGGGACGGCATGTCGGTTCGGGGTGGAGCTTGGATCGTCTCCGATGCAGTCGATGGAGTGTCGGAAGGGTGTCGGCGAAGCAGACGGAACGGCGACGGGCATGCAGGTAGGCGAGGTCGCAGGGTGGGGAGCGCGGGGTCGACGCCGGACACGGGATCCCGGGCGGCGATGCGCTGGAACCGGGAAGCGCGGCTGCGCCGCTTGACGCAGGGAACGGAGGCGCACTCCAGAGGCACCCGCCGGGGAGGGACCGATGGGGACAGGGAGGTTGGAGAGTCGGACAGCCTTGCGGGTGCGCGTGGCCAGCGGATGCTCCGCGGCGGCCGAGCTGGAAGGGGAATCCGGAACGAGGTCGCTGCAACGGGTGCGCAAGCAGGCTTGCGCACGGGAAGCGATGGACGATGGCGGACCGGGAACCGGGGGTGTCCCGAAGCGTCACGCCGGAACGGAATCCGGGATGCGAGAGCGGAGGCGTGGCACGGAGATACAAGGCCGACAGGAGCACGCATGATACGGATCGCGTGTCGCGTGATTACCTTGCGCGGATCCGGGAGTCGGTCGCTTTGCGTACGCACCGGGGATGTCGTCCGCCGGGCGCGCCCGGCGGACGACGACTGGAACGCTGGCGCGCGGCATGCGAGCGACCGAACGCGCGTCGCGAGGGTCGCTTCCGCGCGGCATCTGACAGAGCGGTGGCAGATGATCGCGTACGCGGGGAGCGGCTGTGCCGAGGGAGCCGGATGCGGCGCTTGCGCGCCGATGCTTGCACGATGCTTGCTGGAAAGGCGCTCCGCGAACCCAGTGACGCCGGGCTGCCAGGGTGACGGGCGGGTTGCGCGGGGCGTTGCAGAATGCGGTTGGCAGCGTGCATTGCACAAACCGCAGTCGCCCCTCGCGCGCGCGAGACAGATAATCGAGTACGGACAATCATGACGAGTCGGAGCGGAGGGTGGCAGTCGCGCAGCCCGTGCCAGGCAGGCGCGCGGCTGGCGGCCGCGCTTGGACGCCAAGCGCGGAGGCTTCAGCGCGCCCGGCGATTGCCGTGAGCCGAGGGTGGGGAGACCCCGGAAAAGGGCGTTTTTACGGCATACGAAAAAAAATTTCGGCTACCCCCTTGACGCGGGAGGATTCGGTGTTGCACAATGATTGGGAATTCACTTGCGGAAGTCATCCGTGGCAATCGCAGGAAGGCAATCCCGGCGGTCGGCAGAGGCCGGGCCGGGGTCGCCGACAGAAACAGCAAGGAGAGGAGTACTGACATGAATCGCAACCCGTTGCGCGTTATCGCGCTGTTCGCGACGCTCGCCGTCCTCGCGCTCGGCCTGGCCGGCTGCGGCGGCGACGAGCCCGCCACCGCCGCCACCCCGCCGGCCCCCCCGCCGGCCCCCCCGCCGTTCCAGCCCGAGGCCGTCGAGGTCGCGCTGGGCGAGAGCGGCGGCACCGTCACCCTGATGACGACCGAGGCCGGCGGCTTCACGCTGAACGGCGAGGCCTTCGAGGGCGGCGCCGAGAACCCCGTCGAGGGCGAGGGCGGCCGCATGTACGCGCTGACCCTGGCCGACGGCGCGTGGACGGCCGCGTTCGTGCCCATGGAAGTCACGGTGGCCCTCGGCAATAGCGAGGAGTCCGTCACCCTGACGACCGTCGAGGCCGGCGGCTACACGATGGGCGGCGAGGCCTTCGCGTCCGGCGGCACGGCCACGTCCTCCGCCGGCGCCGAATACACGCTGACCATGGGCGAGGACGGGACGTGGACGGCCATGTTCGCGCCCATGACCCGCAGCGTCCCGCTCGGCAATTCCGGCATGAGCGTCGAGCTCGTGTCCAACGAGGCCGGGATGTGGACGGTCGGCGGCGCCGCCCTGAAGGGCGACGGCACCGACACCTACATGTCCGAAGGCCGCACCTACTCGCTCGCCATGGAGGACGGCGCGTGGACGGCCGCGTTCGTGCCGATGACGCAAGACGTCCCCCTCGGCAATAGCGGCGACACGGTGACCCTGATGACCGTCGAGAGCGGCGGCTGGGCCATGGGCGACAGCTCCGTCGCCGACGGCATTGACGTCCAAGCCCCCTCCACCATGAACGACTACACCCTGAGCATGGGGGCCGACGGCAGGTGGATGGCCGCCTTCAAGCCCAAGACCCAGGACCTACAACTCGGCGACACCGAGATCACGCTGATGTCCACCGAGACCGGCGGCTGGACCATGAACGGCAGGGCCGTCCAGGACGGCTACACGGCCATGAACTCCGCCGGCGAGTCCTACTCCCTCAGCATGGGCGACGACGGCTGGATGGCCATGCACATGCCGCGCAGCCAGCCCGTCAAGCTCGGCGCCAGCGAGATGACCGTCACGCTGATGTCCACCGAGGCCGGCGCCTGGACCATGAACGGCGAACTCGTCGGCACCGGCGCCACCGTCGAAGGCGGCACGAACGCCGCCACCGGCCAGGCCAACATGTACACGCTGACCCTCGATCCCGACACCGGCGACTGGTCGGCCGACTACGACGCCATGGCCATGCCGATCGGAGGCACCGGCCTCGAGGCCATGGCCAGGGAGGACGGCTCCGGCTACACGGTCGGCGAGACCATGTCCCTAGACGCCGACGGCATGGGCGACATCACCGACCCCGACGGGGGCATGTTCCGCGTCATGATGGACGCCGACGGCATGCTCACAGGCCTCCGGTACGACATGGACATGGCTAACGACGCCCTGCACGTCAACGCCGGGAACGAGTACGGCCCGCCGACCCTCATCTCCGACGACCGCAAGACCGACTTCAACGAGAAGAACACCATGCTCAGCGCCGTCGGCGAGGACTTCTCCATCGGCGAGTTGCTCGGCGGCGGCGCCGCCACCGAGACCGGCGACAACATCGTCGCCAAGGCGCTCGGCGAGATCACGAAGATCCGCAACCGCGTCGCCCAGCTCGTCGCCCTGCGCGCCGACGACGGCATCGAAAGCGGAGCCTTCGAGACTCAGATCGGCAACCAATGGGACGCCGCGGACACCCAGATCCAGACCATCTTCGGCGGCGACGGAACGCTCGAGCGCACCCTCAGCGCGAGCCGCGTCGTGGACGCCTTCGACCGCTTGGTCGACGCCCTCAGCAGCGAGGAGGACTTCGCCGCCGCCACGCTCGCCAACGGCCCCGACAAGCTGCAAGGCTTCACCAACCGTACCGCCAAACAGGCCAGCGAGGCTTTCAACCGGCTCAAGTCGACCGCCACCGCCCGCCTCGGCGTGCTGGGCTCGACCCGCTTCGGCGCGGCGGTCTGGAACCAGACCGGCAACGCCACGGCCGCCTACGGCACCGCCGAGCGCGCCCAGGCCTTCGCGTGGTCGACGATGGACAACATCCGCCGCGCGACCGACATGACGGCGTCCGGCGAGGCCACCTACGCCGGCCAGACGATGGCCGCCGACCAGGCCGGCAACCTCTACTCCGGCACGATCAACCTCAGCGTCCGCATCACCCGCATGGCCGTCGACGGCTTCGTCACCGGGCTGGCGCGCGCCGACACCCAGGCCCCGTGGACCCACGGCCTCGGCGGCGAGGTGGTGGGCATCCACTTCCCGACCGCCACCCTGCAGCGCGGCGGCAGCTGGAGCGTCACGGGCAACCGCAACAACACCGGCCGCCTGCAGTACAACCCGCAGGCCGGCGGCCAGCCGGATCTCGACCTCACGTGGGGCGCCGCGGGCAGCGACGAGGCCGACACATTCGCGGGCCAGCTTCTCGGGCGGGGCACCGATTCCGGCTCCGAGTCGATCGGCACGTGGATGATCCAGGAGGGCAGCACGATGCTGGCGGGCTCCTTCGGCGCCACGCGCGGCGCCGACCGCGCGGCCCCCGGCACCGGCGTGACCGACGACCTGGGCACGATCGGCAAGCGCGGCACGGTGTTCGCGCAGCTGGAGGCCCGCCCGGGCCCCGCGCTCGCCTCGAGACTGCCGAAAGCCGCTGTCGAGGCTGACCCGGACGCCGATCCACCGGTGGATGCGATGGACGCGGTTGAGGTCGCTGTCGAGGACCGCCGGCAGGCGATCCCCATGTCCAAGGTGATCAACACGAAAAACGCCCAGTTCCTGTACGACCCGCCGGTGATGGACGACGCGGGCGGCGCCGAGTACGTCGCGGGCAACTACACGCCGACGCGGGCGTCGGTGCTGGAGGCCGAGGACTTCGAGCTCGACCGGGGCAACTGGGTGAAGACCGCGCGCGAGGAGATCGAGAAGAAGCTCAACCAGCTGCGGCGGGTCATCGACCTCGACAACGCCGACGCCAGCGCGGGCGACCGCAAGTTCGCCAACGACCAGCGCCAGCGCCTGTTCGACGAGATCCAGGCCGAGTTCCGGAAGGTCTTCGGCCCGGGCGGCACCGAGACCGACGAGTACACGGGCGTGCTGACGGCGCGCGACAGCGGGCTGGGCGCGACGGACAGGTGGACGGCGCACACGGACTACCCGGCCACCGGCGCCGGGGTGGCCCAGGACGCGAACGTGCTGAACGAGATCGAGGACGCGCTGGCGGCCATGGCGAGCGCGGACGCGTTCGCCGCGGCGCTGGACGAAGGCGGGGTCTTCGCGGGCGCCAGGACCGGGGGCATCGAGGCGGGGCATTTCACCGCCGCGAGCTACCCGAGCGGGGCGACGATCTTCAACCGGCCGCGCGGCAAGCTGCGCATGTCGGCCGACTCGACCGACTTCACGCGCTTCGGCGGCTGGAACCACCAGGTGTCGGACTACGCCGCGGCGGCCCTGAAGGCGCAGACCTACGAGCGCATGGACCGCGGGGACGAGTTCGGGGCGTTCGCCTACAGCCCGCTCGACCCGACCGCGGAGTACAGCACGGGCAGCCGGCTGTACCCGGCCCAGACCGCGGACGTCACGGCGACCTACGCCGGGCGCACGTCGGCGGCCCAGGGCGACACCTTCTACACGGGGAACGTCGAGGCCAAGGTGTTCTGGAAGGCCAACGCCGTCACCGACACCAAGGTCCGGCTCACGATCACCGAGCTCGAGGACACCGTCAACGGCGACCCCTTGGAGTTCGGCTACGCGCGCGCGGCCTTCGACACCGCCGGGACAGTCGAGGTGGAGTCGCTGAGCTGGGAGGCGGACGTCACCAACAGCGGCGTGGTCAGGTTCAACTCCAGCACCGACGTCACGGTCAAAATCGACTCCCTCGACGGCGACCCCGTCTACCGCCCGGTGTACGGCTCCGAGTTGCGGGGTGCCAATGTGTTCCGCCACTACAGCCGGTCCGGCAATCCTGACCAGCTGCGGATCCGCCGCTCGGCCAGCGTGTTCTGGGTCCTGAGAGCCGGCACCGGCACCGGCGACGTCGATTACGGCGCGCTGAACTTCCTCGGCATCAATGCCACCAATGCCGGAGACGTCGATCCGACGACCACGAGCGGGACCGCGTTCGACGAAGCGAAGGCGGCGTTCAAGGCTGGCCAGGACACTCTCGCTTACCCGACGCATATCATCAACGGCCCGTGGGTGCAACCGGCCGGCCAAACAGGCACCTCGCAAAGCCGTGCCAGCTCGATCCTGCTGTTCAAGGACGGATCGACGATGACGGTCGACCGGTGGTTCAACCACAACATGGCGTTCATCGGCTCCGATGCCAATCCGGCAAGCGGTTTCAAGGCTTACAACTACGATGACCAACCGCTCTACTCGGAGCGTCCCGAGTTGCTCTACACCTTTTACGGCCAGCCGTGGTCCCCGGCATTCCTGACCCAGGACGGCGACAATGGGGGCACGATCGGCGAAGGTAGGCCGACGGGGATGGATATGACTCCGGCCCGGCTCGCTGCGACGTTCCTCGCCGAAGGCAACTACGTGAACATCCCCATGGGCGACACGACAGCGCGCGACTCGAAGGTGGAAGGCATGTTCGTGGGCCAGGACCAGGACGGCCCGCTGGGCATCATCGGCACGTGGGAGCTGACCGGCGGCGCGTTCGGCATCGGCGATTCGACCCAGGATGTCCGCGGCGCCTTCGGCGCCGACATCCAGCCGTAGACGGCCGCGGGCGGGGCGCGTTCGCGCGCCCCGCCCGGCGCAATCCAAGGGAGCGGCTCCGGCCGCTCCCTTTTTCTTTGGGAAAACCGCGCGTTGCCGCGGACCGGGGTACCGGCGTCCGGATCTCACCTCGCAACGCACCTCTCTCGTCGTGTCGAGGTCGGCAGACCCGATCAGTCCGCTGGCTCCCCTATCCCATCGATGTTTCGAGCGATTGCGTCCATCGAACGCGCACCGGTTCGCGGTTCGGCCCGCCCAGCCCGCCTTTGCCGATTTCGGCCGAATGAGCGCCATGAGAACCCGCTCTCGGGGCACGACGGTTCGATGGTCTGCACGCTACTGCCGATAGCCATGGGTCTCGCTCCGTAGCAGACCCGCTAGTCGGCGCCAAGAAGAGTTCCAGTTCGCTTTGGATGACCCGACGAGCCCGGGCTGCGCCTTGGGCGGAGGCTGTCTGTTCCGCACGGCGGTTTCGTGCATGGCTTCCCGTCAGAGGCGTGCAGTAGGAATCCGCGCTTTGCTAACCGGCACGGAATTCCGCTGCGTTGCGCACGGCATTCGCATGGGGATCGCATTCGTCGGCTTCGCGATGCCATCCCCATGCCCGCGAGAACGCATCCTGACCAGCCCCGGCGCCCATAAGACGGTGTTGTGCGCCACGATCCTTCGTAGGGCCCGCTTCACACTGGGCCGGAATTCCGCTGCTGCAAGAAAGAAATGATCCGGAACAGGCAATGATCGGCATCGATGTCTAGAAAGCTGCCCGGACAGCGAGATAGGTATCGCCGTTCCGCTTCGTTTCCGTGTGCGCCAACGAACGTACATGAAAAATGGGCCCGCTGTCTGTCAGGCACAATGCGGTCCAACTCGCACGAAACAATTCGAATTACAACCCCCGGAAAGAGCTGTGCGTTCCAAGGTGCGGTCTGGACCCAGCGCCCCGGCCGACGCAACATGGGGCCTTTCCAAAGAAAAAGGGAGCGGCCGGAGCCGCTCCCTTGGATTGCGCCGGTCGGGGCGCGCTCGCGCGCCCCGACCGCGGCCGTCTACGGCTGGATGTCGGCGCCGAAGGCGCCGCGAACGTCCTGGCTCGAATCGCCGATGCCGAACGCGCCGCCGGTCAGCTCCCACGTGCCGATGATGCCCAGCGGGCCGTCCTGGTCCTGCCCCACGAACATGCCCTCGACCTTCGAATCGCGCGCGGTTGCGTCGTCCTCGATGATGTTGACGTAGCCGCCGTCGGAGAGAAAGGCCGTAGCGATCTGTGCCGGGGTCATCATCGGCGTACCTTCGCCGATCGTGTCTCCGTTGCCGTCCTCGTCGATGAATGCCTTGGACCACGCCTGGCCGTATTCGGTGTACAGCAGGTCGGGGCGGTCCGTGTACAGCGGTTGGTCGTCGAAGTTGTAGGCTTTCAAGCCACTCCCGTCGTTGGCGCTGGAACCGATATACGTCATGTCGTGATTGAAATGCTTGTCGATCATCATCGTCGATCCGTCCTTGAACAGCAGGATCAAGCTGCCCCGGCTGAAACTGCTGCCCGTCTGGCCGACCGGCTGCACCCACGGGCCGTTGATGATATGCGTCGGGTAATCGAGCGAGTCCTGCCCCGTCTCGAACGCCGTCTTCGCTGTGTTGAACGGGGTGCCGCTCGTAGTATCCGGATCAGCGTCGCCACGGTTACCGGTATTGATGCCTATGAAGCTCAGCTCCCCGTAATCGTCGTTGGCGGTGCCCAATTGGAGCACCCAGAATTCGCTAGCCGTGCGGCGGATCCGAAGCTGATTGGGATTGCTTGTTCTGCGGTAGTACCGCATCACATTGGCAGCCCGCAACGGGGTGCCGTAGTCCGGGCGGTAGACGGGATCGCCGGAGAGCGAGTCGACCTTGACCGTGACGTCGGTCTCGGACTTGAACCTGACTACGCCGCTGTTGGTGACGTCCGCCTCCCAGCTCAGCGACTCCACCTCGACGGTCCCGGCGGTGTCGAAGTTTTCGCGGGCGTAGCCGAACTCCAAGGGGTCGCCGTTGACCGTGTCCTCGAGCTCGGTGATCGTGAGCCGGACCTTGGTGTCGGTGACGGCGTTGGCCTTCCAGAAGACCTTGGCCTCGACGTTCCCCGTGTAGAAGGTGTCGCCCTGGGCCGCCGACGTGCGCCCGGCGTAGGTCGCCGTGACGTCCGCGGTCTGGGCCGGGTACAGCCGGCTGCCCGTGCTGTACTCCGCGGTCGGGTCGAGCGGGCTGTAGGCGAACGCCCCGAACTCGTCCCCGCGGTCCATGCGCTCGTAGGTCTGCGCCTTCAGGGCCGCCGCGGCGTAGTCCGACACCTGGTGGTTCCAGCCGCCGAAGCGCGTGAAGTCGGTCGAGTCGGCCGACATGCGCAGCTTGCCGCGCGGCCGGTTGAAGATCGTCGCCCCGCTCGGGTAGCTCGCGGCGGTGAAATGCCCCGCCTCGATGCCCCCGGTCCTGGCGCCCGCGAAGACCCCGCCTTCGTCCAGCGCCGCGGCGAACGCGTCCGCGCTCGCCATGGCCGCCAGCGCGTCCTCGATCTCGTTCAGCACGTTCGCGTCCTGGGCCACCCCGGCGCCGGTGGCCGGGTAGTCCGTGTGCGCCGTCCACCTGTCCGTCGCGCCCAGCCCGCTGTCGCGCGCCGTCAGCACGCCCGTGTACTCGTCGGTCTCGGTGCCGCCCGGGCCGAAGACCTTCCGGAACTCGGCCTGGATCTCGTCGAACAGCCGCTGGCGCTGGTCGTTGGCGAACTTGCGGTCGCCGGCGCTGGCGTCGGCGTTGTCGAGGTCGATCACCCGCCGCAGCTGGTTCAGCTTCTTCTCGATCTCCGTCCGCGCGGTGGCCACCCAGTTGCCCCGGTCGAGCTCGAAGTCCTCTTGCTCCAGCACGTCCGCCCGGTTCGGCGTGTAGTTGCCGGCGACGTACTCGGCGCCGCCCGCGTCGTCCATCACCGGCGGGTTGTACAGGAACCCGCCACGGGTCGCGCGACCCAACCTCAATCCCTCGTGCTGTCGCGTCCGCAGCGACGCCATATCTCGCGGCCCCCCGGTCAGCGTCGTGCTGCGCTTGCTTGCGCGCGATCCGGACCGCAATGCGCCCGGCACGCAGCCGGTCCATTCTTGGCTCACGTTCGTTCGCGCGCAGGGCCGCCAAGCGGAACGGCGATGCCCGTCTCGCTGCCCGGACGGCCCTTGTGGCATCGATGCTGTTCATGGACTGTTCCGGATCGCTTCGTTCTTGCGGTAGCGTCCCTCCGACCCAGTCTGAAGCACCCACTACGAAAGATCGTGGAATACAGCAACAGGCAAGAGCACTCCCGCCAATGCGGCGAACGTCGCGAATCTCCACAGCCACCGCCTGCGCGACACGTTCGCCGTGGAACTCCAACTGGCCGGGGTATCGATGGGGGACGTCTCGATCCTCCTCGGGCACTCCAGCAACCAGACCACGGAACGCTACTACGCGCCGTGGAACGGCACCCGTCGGGATCGCTTGGTGCGGGTCGTGCGCGAGGCTCACGGGAAAGATAGTCTCTTGGACATGCTCCGTCCGAACTGAAGATGGCGGTGCCGGTCGCTTGGTGATCCACTCTTGGCGACGGTCTCGCGCACCAGTCGGCGGCACCCCGACCGAAACCGGCAGCGTCAAGCGACCGGTACCCACAATAGACGAAGCCAGCCCCTCTGCCGCTTTGCCTCGGAACGATCCCCTGCCCCGGCATTCCATTGACACTGTCCGGGACAAACCACGGCGGCGGAAGCTGCAGACCCGCCACGTCGTCCATCCCCAGCCCCTCGTCATGGCTGTGCATGCGCTCCTTGTGCCAGACCCTGCGCAAGTGCTTGGCAGCTCCCTTACGCCCGTATCGCCGCGCCCGTCCAGATAGCTCTTCAGATGGTTTGCATTTCGCTCGCGCTTGGCGGCTCGCTGACCGTCCGATGGACCTGCACATTCCTCTGTGCCGGAGTCTACTGTCGCCACGGCACAAGCTAGGGAGCAACCAGACCGTCGGTGCATACGCAATTCAGGGCCGACAAGGTCGAGGGAAATGCGGAGGAGTCTCGATCGCTGCCGCTAAATCTTGCACCAACAGGAAGAAACTCGGACTTGACAGCTGCCGCTTGATCCGCTACGCTTCAATTGGAGGAGACATGGCAGCGGATATTCTAGCCACTGAGCTTGAGTTCTATGAAGAGCATCGCGAGTCGCTTGCGAGCGCCCATCCCGGCCGCTTCTTGCTGATTCACGGCAGTGCCCTGCACGGTAGCTACGACACGTTGGACGCCGCCCTCGCGGCGGGGTTCAGCAAGTTCGGCTCCCAGCCGTTCTTGGCGCGGGAGGCTGGGGAGGATGCGATGCGGCTTTCTGCACCAGCTCTGACGATCGGAGTGCCCTTAGTTGCCGATCCTTAATGTCCAGGTACGCGAGGTCGCACGGGACGCTCACGGCAACGAGTACGATATTCCGCCGAGTCGGGCGCTTGTTCGGCGAGGCCCGGTGGTGGCGGTCTCGTTGCGACCGCTTGAAGCGCAGCGCCGAGTGCTGGCGGAGCGCGGCGAGCCGATTCCCGCGGCGGTCGACGGGCTGGCGCTGATCGACACCGGTGCAAGTTGCACATGCGTGGACCAAGACGCTGCGATCCGCGCGGGTCTGAATGTCATTGATCGAGGGACGATTGCGTCTGCATCGCATTCTGCGCACGACGTGCCCGTGTTCGCCTGCGAAATCGATGTCGCGGAATTGGGCCAGATCCGTCATCGCAGGGCGATGGGAGTCACACTCGCGAACCAAGGCCTGCTTGCCGTAATCGGGCGGGACATGCTGGCTAGCACCGTTGTCATTTACAACGGTCTCACTGGATCCCTTTCGATCTCGCGCTGAGTGTGGGAACCTTGCTTCGGGGGGACATCAACCTAGCTCCGCTCCTAGGAGCCTGTTGCAAAAGTGTCAACAGCGGTTTCGATAGTCACATCTGGATGTCGATACGGCCCCAACATGGACAGTCGCGCCCTCTGAAGGCCAGATTTCCGCTATTCTGGGGCCTTTCGACTGCCGATTCGGCGGATCTCGCGAGCCGACGGACTTTTTCAACAGGCTCCTAGGGCTGCCACAGGACAGTCCGATCCGATACCCAGCGTTCCCACGGTCCCGCGATCACGGCGAGGTGCCATGGGGCAGTGGTCGGAACTCACATCCGCTTTCCCCACTCAGGTATGTCAGTCTGACGCCGAAGTCTCGCTTGCCCTGCAACTACACAGACTGCTAGTCCGCCACGCCACACAAGCCACCTTTCGGGCGGCGGTACGCCTGATCGCAGCAACGAAACCATACAGCCATCTTGAACCAAACCAATCCGTCCCCCGACAGGGCATGAGAGCGGTCCCGCTCCTGTCGACCTATCACACTAGCGGGGATTGAGCACGCTCATCTGAATACTGCCCATGCAGTCCTTCAAGTGTGGACGCAACTAGCCAGGTGCGGGTCTCCAATTATCAACATGCATCTGGCTTGAGACACCGGGTTGCTTTGCGGCGACCACCCCGCTGAGCGACCGACAGGGGCCTTGCCGCTTCGTGATTGACGTAGCCCATATTCGGCGTACGCGCTGTAGCCTGGATCGCAACGGGGTGCCTGCCGCTGCTTGCCTGCCGACCTTGCTGATCTACCCCACGGCGCCATTGCCTGACCCCATGCCCGGCGTCTCGCATGGCCGTCGCGGTGAGGGTGGTCTTTCGACGGACTTGTGCGGAACCGGTCTCGATCTGGCGAGCCCCCGTCACGGAGTCATCCTTCACAGGAGCAGACCCAAGCGGGCTGCAACGGCTCCCAGTCGGCACCCGTCTGGGCTTGAGGCACTGTCCTCGGACGGCTGGACAACCCGCTCCTATCGGCAGGCCCCTTCTGCTTCAAAGACATCTCTCTACCCAACCGCCGGTTGCGGGTGGCTTCGGAGTTCGCGCTGGAGGCCGAGTCGAGGATCGCTGGCGGTAGACCGGCCCGAGGCGGCAAGGATTTGGATTCTGCTGATGACGAGAGCACCGGCTCGCGTCGGCACCTCGCTAGCGGTAGTGTCGCCGTCAGGCGGCTCCGAGCAGGCACTGAAGAGTCCAGTGCGAAGATTGACCTGCAACGACCACGGGCAGTGGTGTGGGCGCAGAGCGACGGCACCGCGAACTTCAATCCGGCTCAACGTCAGATCAGCCTCGCTCTGACTGGCAATGCAATCGGTAGGGTCGAGTTCGGGAGACCTGCCGCTGCCAGATTAGTCCTGCGACTACAAGGTCGCCTTGCCTCCCATCATGGAAGTCGCGCCCGAAGGCCTCGGTGCGCCTTGCCGTCACCTTGGAGACCATCCAACCCGACTGCGTGGGTCCGATGTGTCCCTAACTTGGCGGGATGAATGCGGTGCCCGCCTGATCGGACCGATTGGAGGGTGCCCTATAACCAGCGTCTGGAAGCACTCTCCGACGATCCAGTACTGATCACTTGGATCCGAGCCGAAGCCCGAGGCATCGCCTCCGCTCCAAATGTCGCCCCGCCAGAGACGGTCGCGGACGCGACCCTCTGCGCTATCGTGAGCGATACCGGACGCACTCGGTAGCGGCTCCGTCGCTCCGCCCGCATCCCGCCAGATCGCCCGGAGGCCTGTCCTGCGTCGCGTTCACGCCTTCAGGATGCAGCTCCGGCCTCCGATGGATCGCAGCACCCTCAGAGTTTGAACCTCGGCCGCCACGAGTCTCGCAACTCCGCCTCTTCCCGCATGCTCTCCATCGACTGGATGAGATCAGGAGCGGTCAGCACGGTCAGCGTCTTGCCGTAGCGTCCCAGTCCGACGACTTCCTCCGTGAGCGGCGAGCGGATGTCGCCCCCGAACCAGTCCTGCAGGTCGGATTCGTCTTCTTCGGTCTCACTGCGCGACACCCTTTGTTCGTCACGGTTGAACTCCAGCGTAGCCGAGGCACTAGGCAGTCGCTGCCCTTTGCGGATCCACGGAACGCCTACGTCCTTCAGCGCTTCCGACATGAAGCAGTAGTTGACCTTGTCACCAGTGCTACAGATGATCGCCACCGCGTCCTCCGAAAACTCAGTGAAGCGAATGGCTGTTGCCGTCAGCGACGTTTGGCATTCTTCAGCGAGCTTCTTAATGGCCTGTAGCCCGCAGCCAGCGCTACGCATGGCATTCGTGAACAACGAGCGCGGCATCAGCAGCCCCGCTGCAAAGTGATCGGCTTCCCTCTCGAATCGGTCATCCGAGAGAAAGCCCCCGTGTGACCGGTGAGCACCATTGGGACCGAGGACCGCGTCAATGTGCCCGGGCAGGAAGTAGTGCCCGAGTTCGTGGGCAACGCTGAAGTTTCGAAAGCCGACGCTCTTGATGAAAGTCGAGTAGGTGATCGCGAACTTGCTTCCGTGACGCAGTAGCATGCCCGAAACGCCTGGTGCACCAGAAGGCATCTCCCTTACTTCGATATCGAGACCGCGGGCGATAGCGACGGGGTCCACGGGGAGACTGCTGGGACCTCGTTCCCGGATCACCCGTTCTGCGGCCCGTGCAGCCTCCTGGCGGAGGTCGTTGCGATTCATCCGCCGTCCCTGTTTTTTGCCGCGAGCAGCCGAATCATTTCCTCGGCGAACTTACGATCCTCATGGGTCAGTTGATCGAAGTGGCGATGCACTGCGTCCGCACCGGCCAGTGCCTGGTCGCTGTCCACCCTTCCAAGCAGGTAGTCCGTTGTGATCTCCAGAGCGTCTGCGAGTCGTCGAAGGTTGTCGAACGACGGCTTGCGGCTGCCAGTTTCAAAATGGGACACCGCGGCCGCTTGAAGACCTGCGAGGCCGGCCAATCCTCCTTGGCTCAAGCCCCGCCGCTCTCGTGCGTCGCGGAGGCGCTGAGAAAAAATCTCGGACGGGGGCCTTGACATGCTCGATTGTATACGTTATCGTAGTTTACGACGCAACGAAATCGTCAAGTCTCGCTTGGCGACTTCGCTGCACCTCATTCTAACGCAATGGAGAAAACCATGCCTGAACAACATTCCATCGAAGACGTCCGAGCTTGCGTGGAGGCCGGTCGGCTTCCGCGTGCCCACGGACCGTACCTGATCCACCTTGGCGACGCTGAGCTGAACTTCCGCGCCGTCCAGATCGAAGAGCCAGTTCTCACCGGACAGCAGATCCTAGCGGCGGCTGGAGTGCCGCCGGACGACGGGCACCGCGCCTTCCGTGTGTCGCCTGGCGGGGAATTGGACGAGGTTCCGCTCGGCGAGACCGCAGATCTGCGCACCGGCTCGGTCAAGCACTTTCTCGTTTTCGAGGGCGCAGGATCGTTTAGCCTGAACTTCCGCACACAGTAATTGGTCGCATGCTGCGAAACCCCTTTCCCAGTAATGGACTTGCACCGCTGGCCGAGTTTTTTTGTGAAAAATGTGTACCCATGTAAATAATCCTGTTGACATTGGTTGTTTCAGCCTGTTACGCTCTTTGCAGTACCCATGTACATCGAATCCGTCAAAAACCGCAACTCGCCTCCCTGCGTCCTCCTCCGCGAGTCCTGGCGCCAAGACGGCAAGGTCCGCAAGCGCACCATCCTCAACCTCTCCAAGTGGCCCCAGCCCCTCGTCGCCGGCCTCCGCGAACTCCTGCGCGGCGGCGTCGCCGTCCGCGATGTCGCCGACTCCTTCGAGATTCTCCGCTCCTGGCCCCACGGCCATGTCGCCGCTACCCTCGGCTCCCTGCGCCAGCTCCGCCTCGACTCCCTCCTCGACCCGCAGCCCTCTCGCTACCGCGATCTCGCTTGCGCGCTGATCGTGGCGCGCATTCTCCAACCCCGCTCCAAATTGGCCACGGCGCGCGCTCTCGATCCCGAGACCCTCGCCTCCTCGCTCGGGGCCGACCTCGGACTCGGCACCGTCTCCGACGACGACCTCTACCGCGCCATGGACTGGCTGCTCGCGCGCCAGCCCGCCATCGAAGCCGCCCTGGCCCGCCGCCATCTCGCCGCCGGCGACTTCGTGCTGGCCGACGTCAGCTCCTCCTACTTCGAGGGCCGCTGCTGCCCGCTGGCCGCCCGCGGCCACTCCCGCGACGGCAAGAAGGGCAAGCTGCAAATCGTCTTCGGCCTGCTCTGCAACCGTGCCGGCTGCCCCGTCGCCGTGCAGGTCTTCGCCGGCAACACGGCCGACCCGCGCACCGTCGGGCCCCAAATCAACGCCCTCCGCCAGAGCTTCGGCCTCGAGCGCGTGGTGCTGGTCGGCGACCGCGGCCTGCTGACCGAAGCGCGCCTGCGCGCCGACCTCGAGCCGCTCGGCCTGGACTGGGTCACGGCCTTGCGCAACCCGGCCATCCGCTTGCTGGCCGAGGCCAAGGAGGTGCAGCTGTCGCTGTTCGACGAGCGCGATCTGGTCGAGATCACCAGCGCGCAGTACCCGGGCGAGCGCCTGCTGCTGTGCCGCAACCCGGACTTGGCTCGCGAGCGGGCGCGCAAGCGCGAGGAACTCCTGCAAGCGACCGAAGTGCTGCTGGAGGCCATCTCCGTCGCCGTGCGGCGCAAGCGGAACCCGTTGCGCGGGGCCGCCAAGATCGGCTTGCGGGTCGGCAAGGCGGTGCAGAAGTACAAGATGGCCAAGCACTTCGAGCTCACGATCCGGGGGCGCTCGTTCCGCTACGCGCGCAAGGCGGAGGCGATCGCCGCCGAGGCGGCCCTCGACGGGCTGTACGTGATCCGCACGAGCCTGGCGGCCGCGGAGCTGCCGGCGGCCGAGGCGGTCCGGGCGTACAAGGGGCTGGGGCGGGTCGAGCGCGCCTTCCGCAGTTTCAAGACGGTGGACTTGAAAGTGCGCCCGATCTATCACTGGAACGCCGCACGGGTGCGGGCGCACGTGCTGCTGTGCATGCTGGCGTACTACGTGGAGTGGCACATGCGCGAGAAGCTGGCGCCGCTGCTGTTCGCCGACGAGGATCCGGAAGCGGCCGAGGCCCAGCGGGACTCGCCGGTGGCTCCGGCGCAGCCTTCGCCGGCGGCGCGCGAGAAAGCCTCGACGCAACGCACGACAGACGGGCGGACAGCGCACAGCTTTCGCACGCTGCTGGACGACTTGGCGACGCTCACGCGCAACCGGGTCCAGCCGAAGCTGGACCAAGCCCAGCCGTTCGAGATGCTGGCACGCCCGACGGCCCTACAACAACGGGCCTTCGAGTTGCTGGGAGTCAAACTGGAGTGTACCCAATAAGAGCACCGCCCCCATAGCCTAATCCCAATAGCCTAAAGGGGTCTTTTTTCACCTTGTGCGGAAGTTCAGTTTAGCTTCGAGCTCGACCACCGCACGCTGAAGTGGGGGCAACCGGAAATCACCGGCAAAGTCCTCAAGTGCCTCGCGGAGGTCGATCCGAGTACCTACCGCGTCTGGTGCGAGAGGCCAGGCCAACCGGACCTACCGGTCGAGGACAACGAGACTGTACGGCTTGACGGTGATGGGCCCAAGCGGTTCTTTTCCGGAAAGTGCCAGTCCACCGCGGGTTCGTCGATTCGCCTGCTCCCATCGGGGGATCGACGCTACCTCGCGAATCGCAATCTCACCTATGACGAGGTGACGGACAGTGGCTTATCCGGCGTCATCATTCGCGGTTTCGCGCTCCCGGCGGGCAAGTTTCAAGTAGCGGCGGCCGATGTGCTGGTCCTGCTGCCGAGCGGATATCCCGATGTCCCTCCGGACATGTTCTACACCGAGCCGTGGCTTCGGCTAGCTCAAGGGAACAGCTACCCGGCGCGCGCGGGCCGGCCGCATTGCTTCGCCGGTGTCCAGTGGCAGCGCTGGTCGCGCCACAACCACGAATGGAGGCCCGGGATCGACGGTCTCCGCACGATGATCAAGCGCATCGAAACCGCTATCGAGGATGCAGCATGATTACCGTAGACGTGACGCTACAAGACTGCCACCGGGAACGGATCGTGGAGTTGCTCGACCGTCCGGACGGGAGTGAGGGAGCCGCCTACGTGCTCTTCGGGGAGGCGAAAGTCGCGTCCAGTCCGTGGAGCCAGGATCAATCGCGCCGCCTCAGTTCCCACTCTGTCGAGGCGGTTCCGCGAGGCGACGTAGTCTCCGCAGACGGCCATCACGTGACTTGGTCTACGCAGTCGTTCGTCGAGCTCTGCCGGCGCGCCAAGGCAGAGGGTCTCGTGCCGGGTGTTGTGCATAGCCATCCCGGTGGATCCGCGGCATTCTCCGAACAGGACGACCGGAACGAACGCGACCTCTACCGGTTGGCGTGGAATCGCAACGGTGATGGCACTGCTCTCGCGAGTCTCCTGCTGATCGGTGGCCAGGATTTCCGTGCGCGCTTGTGGGTCGACGACGCCCGAGCCATCCCTGCTGAGTCCGTGATCAGTGTCGGCGGAGGCGTCCGGTTCTACGGCGAGGACATGGTGGTGAGCGGCGAACTCTGGGACCGTCAAGCCCGTGCGCTCGGTTCTGCGCTTAACCCAGTCTTGAAACGTCTGAGGGTAGGTATCGTGGGCTGCGGAGGGACCGGAAGCGCGACAGCGATGCAACTTGCCCGACTAGGTGTCGGGCACATCGCGCTTATCGATCAGGACGTTGTGGAAGAATCGAATCTGAACCGGTTGCACGGGGCGCGACGGACCGATGTCGGAGAGCCGAAAACAGATGTGATCTCGCGCGAGATCTCCGCAATGGGAACGGGAGTCGAAGTCTCGACGCTATGTTGCTGGGTCGATGATCCTGCTGCCCGCGATGTGCTCCGGTCCTGCGACGTGATCTTCGGCTGCACCGATGACCACGCTGGGCGCCTGTTCCTGAATCGGTTCGCGTATTACTACCTGAGGCCGGTTATCGACATGGGGCTGGCCATTGAGCCCGGACCGGGCGGCGGACTGACCGACATAACCGCCCGCGTCACGGTCTTGGTGCCAGGCACTCCCTGCCTAGTATGCAGGGGCGTCGTTGATAGCGTAGTGGCCCGCGACGAGACCTTGGGGCGTCGGTGTCCAGACGAGTATGCACGTCAAGCGCGCGAAGGCTATGTCCGAGGAAGCGGCGATCCGGCCCCGGCTGTGGTAACCTTCACCACCGAAACAGCCTGCATGGCAGTGAACGAGTTATTGCAGGGCCTGATCGACTTCCGTCGCGAAGGTGCTTGGAAGGAGCAACGCTTCCGGCGACTGGATCGAGGCTATGAACGTGTGCAAGGCGAGCGGGCGAATTCCTCTTGCCCAGTCTGTACCAACCAGGCCTGTTGGGGGCGCGGTGATGTCGAACCGTTTCTGGAGCGAGTTGCTTGAGCAGGCGGGGAGAGGAGGCACAGGTGGGATGGCGCTGGACGCCGGAATCCGTGCTCCCTCCACCGCTCGACCGGCACGCCCTCTCCTCGACTCTACCCGTACGGGACTCATCCGTGGACTGGAACGAACGGTCTCGACGCTACATGCGGTGTTGATATGCTAGGGAAGGAACTGGCGGGGACAACGCGTCGAGGGCATGCTTGGCGAGTGGCGTAGCAATCGGAGGAACTATCGGGATGTCGCAAGAGGAGATGCAGCACGAATGGCGGCTGAAGAGAGTAGATCTCGCACTGAAGACTGCTCGGCACCTCATCACTTGCGTCACGGTCGGATTCGGACTGTACTTGGTTCGAGGCGCCATATCGGACTTGGCGGGTAAGACCACACTTGCTGACATCGCCGTCAATCTGTTGGTATCATTGAGGGCTAGGGACTGGTTCGCCATTCTGTGCGTGTTCTTCTCGTTGGCCTTCGGCGTCGGTCAGTGGTATCTGCGAAGAAAAGAGATGAGGCACCGCAGTGACAGGCGTGTATACTTAGAGCGCGAGGTGGATCCGGCGCGGGAGTCCAGCCAACCGACCGCAACAGGAGACACACGTCCGGAGGATCGATGACACTTGCAGACGGAGTCGCGAACGTGCTGTTGAACGCGTTCTTTGCTGGCCTGCTCGCCGTGGTGCTCTTGCTGTGGCGCAGGTATCGGATTGACGCGTTGCGATTTCGACTCTTCGTCCTCCGCGACGAACTGTTCGACTACGCGCACGAGCACGGCGTTCCCTTCCAAGCGCCAGCCTACGTGATGCTCTGGCGCAGCATCAACAGCATGCTGCGCTTCGCGCACAAGATGGTCTTCACGCGGTTCTTACTCTTGTTCGCCACGAGTAGCAGGCTGCAACGAACGGGGATGATTGAAGACTTCGATCGACAGTGGCAGGATGCTCTGGACCAGCTCGGAGACGATGAGCACCGGAAGCGGTTTGAAGACTTACGCGAGCGGGCCCTGCTAGAGGTCTCCAAGCACATGGCCTTGGGATCCATTCCATGGATTCTGATCCTATCGAACATTGCCTTGCTCAACCATCTCTGGCAGCGGTGTCGGCAGTCTCTTCTGCGCAAGGCGAGTATTGTAGAGCTTGAAGCCGCCACGCACTCCGAACGGCTTCAAGCGATGGCTAGGGCCTAGGTGCGTCTCCAACGGGGAATGTATCCCGGCAGCCCCCAGAGAGCCTAGTCAAGACTGCCCGCCCGGGTTCGGAGACGTTGTAGCGACTCAGCGGCATGGCGACGAGCGGTTGACGGCTTCGGATCCGAAACAGTGCGCGCAGGGCTTGCGCAGCGCCGGTTCACGCAGTTCTGGGCGCGTTTTCAACCGGCAGTGCTGTTCCCTGCGCCTTCCGAGGGCTCGCGGAACCGGCATCAAGTGCGTCGCGAGTTCCACCGCCAAGGCCAAGCGACGGCCGTTCAGTTCCGTCCGCACGGCAACGTAGCATGTCTCGCCCATGCAGGATCGAGCACACCTCTGCTGGTGTCGACCTAGCTCCATGGGATCCAGCGGTCGGTGTCCCGCACGGAGCCCTGTCTGGCCAGCGCCGACCGTTGGCTCCGCAGCCTCTGTCGGGACTCTCGCGGCGCGGCCGCCACGAGCACGGGATGGCATCGCAGACGATTCCGTTCCCATGCGTCTCCAAGGTCCTAGGCGGAGAGCCTTGCATTGCGTCGATGGAGGTCACCAATGCGCTAACAAGCGCAGCTGGCGAGGATCTCGACCCGTGATTCGATCAACTACTTTCGGCATAGCGGTCATGCCGGGGATCGGTTCAAGCCTTGCCCTTGGTAGCGGAAGAGCGCACTGATGTGCGTCTGTCGAACCCGTTGCCGTATCGGAGGATCGTCCGGCCGCGACCCGACGAGAGGATGCCTGGAACCACGCCCTGCGCGGGTCTCCTTGGCCGAAGCAGTGCAGACGCCCTGTTGGACGAGCCTCACCACAAGGGTTGCGCCCCATCGGCTTCGCTGCCCGACTCCACGTAACATCGGACTCAACATAAGGGTCAGTACGATAGGGGCTGAGCGGGTTTGGTATCGACAGGGGCGGGGCACCGATGACGATCCGCGATACTGAATCTGCCAAGGTGGAGTGTCTGTGCGCCGAATCGTGTTAGGATACTTGATAGGCATGGTGCTCCCGGGTCCAGTGCCCCGATAGTGCTGAATTCCAAGCGGATCTCCAATTCCATGCTCGGGCACGTGGATCGCATGCACTCGGGGCACCCGCCGAACAATTCGCCTGACACATCGATCACTCGTAAAAAAGCGAAGTACCCCCATGGCGAAAGATCGTTTTGAGATTGGAGGCGAGAGCGTCCCCTTGGTGCCGGAGACGGATGCGAGGTCGTGCAGCTCCCAAGGATCCACATCCGACGGTCAATGTCAAGGGCAGAAAGTGGGCCTTGAGGAAATACGGACGCGCGTGGGCACTCTCCTCAAGACGGAGACCGTTTCGTTGCTTCTGGGTGCAGGTGCTTCGGTCGACTGCGGAGGGCAACTCATCGGCTCGGTCCCACTTGATTTGGAGAGGCACTTAAGCGAAGACGGCATCTCAGGTACCAATCCAGCCCGAGTGCGGACTTGGTTGAAACTCTTCTACTTGGCGGTTCGACGTACCGCTACGGAGGAGACACCTGTCACGCGTCAAGAGATTCTTGATCGTCGCCGTGAACTCGACTGTGGCTCCGCTGCAAGACTGAGCGTCAACTTTGAGCGAGTGCTGTCAACTCTACACCGTTGGCGATCCGCTCTGCCGGAAACAGGGGGACGCTTACGGCTCGACGGAAACCCGCCCGTCGATGCTAAGGCAATCGATATCGACTCCTGCCTCGATCACGCGACCCTCGTGCTCGCACGTGCTTGCGATCTTCCTATAGCTGACAAGATTTGCAAGCTTGACACACACAAGACTCTTATCCGGAAGCTGCTGACGCGACCGCTTAACTTGAAGCGAGTCAACGTCTTCACTCTCAATTATGACACACTTGTTGAGCAGGCGACCGATGCTTCAGGCGCGGTCTTGCTGAACGGGTTCGTAGGCACGCAACGCCAAGTGCTCCGGCCTGAGAGCTATGATCAAGACATCTACTTCCCTGGCGACACGACAGAAGGACGTGTGCATCGGTCAGATCGTGTTCTGCATCTCTATAAACTGCACGGATCCATTACATGGATGGCAGACACTCCGAGCATGGACAACCCGCATGGTGTGCGTCTTGCAGAGTTTCCGGGGAATGTAGGCCATCCGCTCCTGATCTATCCGACGCCAGCCAAATACGGTGAGACGCTAGGCCGCCCGTACTCCGAGCTGTTCCGACGTTTTGCCAGCACCCTGGTTCGAGCGCAGTCAGTTCTCTTCGTCATCGGTTACGGTTTCGGTGATGAACACGTAAACGCGATCATTCAGCAGGCATTGGCCATTCCCAGCTTTACGCTCGTCATCGTCGACCCAGATCCAAGCAGTGAATTCGTGACCACACTTCGGGAGCAGCAGGATCGGCGCATCTGGATCGTGCAGGGATGTAAGTTTGGGACGCTTGCGGGCTTCACAAATGAATTGCTGCCAGATCTGTGCGACGAGGAAATTCGCAAGAAGGTAATCTCAACGCACAACGCACTAACGCAGATCCGTTCACATGAGGACTCAGAAAATGTCAGTTGACGCAGAGATCGGACGTGTCATTTCTGTCGACACAGCGCGGGTCAGCATTGAGTTGAATCGTGAGATCAAGGGTATGGTGCGCAACACCTATGAAGATGCGCATGAGGTTGGGCGCATCAACTCCTATGTGATCCTTCCACTGGGTGGCTATCGATTGGTCGCCATCGTGACACGGGTCACCTTGGCAGCCGATGCCGATCCGAAGGTCGATCGGAAGGCGGTAAGTCTCCCTTCGGCACGACGTCTGATGTATGCGACCCTCGTTGGGACAATAAGGGGTAGTATCTTTCGACAAGGGGTATCCACATTTCCAGTTCTGGACAACCCTGTCCATATGGCAAGCAGAACCGACCTAGATACAATATTCGGATCATCGGAGACTTCGGCAAACATGGACTCCGCTGGTTCGCACAACCAAAGACCTCGATATTGTATCTCAATCGGAGAATCTGCAACCATACTTGGGCGCAATATTCGCATTGACCCCGACGCATTCTTTGGTAAACATGCTGCAATTATTGGGAGCACAGGTTCTGGAAAGTCATGCACAATAGCTACGTTATTGCAATCCATTCGTGAGCAAAAAGAAGTTAAACGAACGAGGTGTATAATTCTGGATACCAATGGTGAATACCGTGCAGCATTTCAACAACAGACTGAGGGTGAGAAATGGAAAGATATTGGACCAAGGAAGACGCTGTACATTCCGTCTGGGGAGGACAGCAGACCAGATCATTTATCTATTCCATATTGGTTCATGAACTCGGAAGATATATTGCGAATTTTTCAAGCATCTGAACGAACCCAGACTCCCGTGCTACTCGAAGCCTTGCGCTTGGCTCGAAATGATTCGGTTGATGTGTCACCGGTTTCAAATCTACGCGAAGTGATTATGCATGAGATTAATCTCATCGATTCGCTTGCTGGCCAACCCAAGGCTATGTCTAAAGAGGTGCGGAACTTGGCAAGAGAACTGAAGACATATTTAAGATGCGGTGACCTAGATGTCGCTTGGCATGAAGCTGATCAAATATATCATATTTCAAGAAAGTCTGTCGATGACATACTAGACTCAATTGAAAAAACTGCCGCTAAGCATATTGAAGAGAATAGATTTCCCAGTATCATTCCTGTAACCTCGAGAACATACATTCAAAATCAGATCCAATCGATTCGAGAAAGGTTGCAGACCTATTGCCCCAGCCAACGTACAAGCGTGGCGGGGTCTTCTGTCGATATCCCTTCGTATTTTGATATATTCAAGTTTCGCTCGCATCACATTGAACAGGTTCTCGGCCGCGAAGAATCTGGAGGTGCAAAGAGCCGTGAATTCTGTGGGACAATGCTTCTCAGAATTGATCGGTTTCTGGCTGATCCGCGATTTGAATTCCTATTTGGTTCCGCTCACAAAAAAACTTCACGGCCGACGGATTCCCTCGCTGCATTTGTTCGAGATATTCTTGGAATTGGTGCTTCCAATAATTACCAGTTGTCGGCCAGCGAGGATGTTCCAGTATCAACCTATCCCTTCTATGACAGACAGCGGAATGGCGAACCTCCTGCAGATGTGGTGATCCTAGATTTGAGCTTATTGGCGACCGAAGTACTTGAGAATGTCACCGCATTGATTGGGAGAATCATACTTGAATTTTTGCAGCGGATTGGTGAGTATGGTGGCGACGAGGCACGCGGATCGCTTCCCGTCATGCTTGTGTTGGAGGAAGCTCAAAACTATATTCGCCAACCTCGTGTTGCTGGAGAAGAGTCAATTTCACGAGACATATTCGAGAGGATTGCGCGTGAGGGTCGCAAGTATGGATTGAGCCTAGTAGTGGCTTCTCAACGTCCAAGTGAACTCTCAAAGACGGTACTATCTCAGTGCAATAGTTTCATTGTGCATCGCCTGCAGAATCCAGAGGACTTACGCTACTTCAAAGAAATTGTGCCCGGGATTTATGGGCCCTTGCTTGAGCAGATACCATCTCTCGCGCCACAGACTGCACTCGTACTTGGCGAATGCGTTCCAGCCCCTGCTTTGGTAAGAATGCGTGATGCTAATCCTACGCCAAGAAGTCGTGACCCACAGTTTTATCGGTACTGGACCGCAGATGCGCCTGAAGAGATTGATGTAGAAGCGATTTGTAGAGAGTGGGAAGGTGCTGGTACTACAGATAGCTCAAGTGAAGACGAGTGATGCTGTTCCCGGGCGCTGGATTCTTGTCGGGCACTAAGCCTTGCCTGTGGGTACCGGCCCTCGCGAGGGCGCATCAGTCGTTGAGAATCAAGGCAATCACGTATGATTGGCGCGGCACAAGGTGCCGGCGGTCAATGTCCGCTCATTCGTTGGTGGGTACGCCCAAAGGCAGTGTGGGCTTGGGCGGGAATCATTTGCAGGCGAAGCGTAATAGCTTTGCTACCCCAACGATCTACCGAGACTGCACCCGAATCGCTGGGCCTACCCAGGCAGGAGTTACCGCCTCTGTCACATTCCGGTCGTGCCTCTAGACCGGGCAATACCGCCACCGCGCAACCGCTGGGTCGTCTGACTGCGAATGAAGCGCCGCTGGCGGCGTCTCGTTGTACTCGTGCTGCACGCTACGCCCGCAATACGAAAAACATCCACTGCCCGCATTACAGCACTCTAGAACTCCGATCCGTGGCATTGGTCCGTTCGAGGCGCACTACATGCATTCGATATCGGCTCAAGCTGATGAGATTCACAGTGTACGGAGTCGACAGCACCAAAGGCTCATCATTTCGCCGCCCCATTCACCTTGACCTTGGGCCAGTGCTTGTAGAACTGTTTGCTTCGTACGCGCAAAGCGCAGTAATAGCGGACTGGGTGCTCGTCGCCATCCCGATGGTCGATCAGGGCGTACAAGACGCCATCTGGCGTTGTCTCATTGAGCGGCACGACGACTTCAGATGGGAAAAGCTGCTTGCACTCCTTCGGCTTGATTCGCCTAGGTGGTTTGAAATCACTGTCTGCTCCGACCACGGAGAGCTTTCCCGCGCACATCAGTTTGTGGATCTCATCGAACGCCTTTCCCTCCGCTAATCGTGAGCCATTGTACGAATGTGGCTCCGTGGAGAGCAGATGCAGAATTGCATCACGGATCGGCATGTCGAACTCGTTCGGAGAGCACAGTCGCTTGATCTTGTCCCAGCAGGTCCATGCAAACCGGAGCAACAGTAAATCGTGTAACTGGAATGATTCGTGCATAGAGAATTCCTCCACCATTAAAGAAACACACCGCAGCAATGTCTCGACTAGTTCCATCTCGTTATGCTACCTCCTCCCCTCGTCTGGGTCAAGTGGATTAGCGCCGCCATAGAAGCAATTCGGAGTAATGTGGAATTCGGCAGAGAGACACTTGCCGTACAACGCCCAAGGCACATCCCACTCCTCATGACTCCCAAGCGGGTTCGGTCGAAGGGACTCGAGCCAAGCGAGGATGCCTGCATCCCTCCGCCACGCTGCGGTCGCGGTCGGTCGAGCCTGCTGCGCGATGGTGCGCTCGGTCTCGAGGTCGCCCGCCAGGTTGCGACCGACGGTGTCGATATCGCCCACAAGATCCGCGATGCCTCTCGGCCAACGACCGTTACGCAACCTTCCGCCAACATACCTGTTGGTGGCGTGGACGTCCCGCGCAGACTGAGCACACTCTGCTGGCAGCACCGCGGCTGGAGCATTGGAATCAATGCAGTGCCGGCATCCGCCGGCTCTGCCCAAGTCCTCCCCGTCATGGTCTCGGCATCTGCCTTCCGAACAACTCGCGCCATTTCTCCACGGCGGGTCGCTCCCTTCCGTGCTGCTCGAGGAGCAGCGCTTCCTCGGCCACTCGCTGCCACCCTGTCACGACGCCTGATAAGTACCGGCGATAGCTGGAACTCATCCCGGAGTTGACGCACGGACCCAACCCCGCCGGATCCGCCCAGTCTTCGGTAATGCGGTCAGCCGCGCTAGCTAGGAAGAAACGAATCTCGTCTCGGTAGCGACCGAACGGCTCGAGCACCAGCTTGAGTCCCATGACCTCGATCAAGAATGACGGATCGATGGGCTCACCAGCCTTTCGATTAATGCCCTTCACCATCTTCACGAACGGAACGAACTTGTCGTTGCAGGCCTTGTTCTTGGTGGTCACCAGCTCGGCGTGGATCTGGGGATCCGTGTCCATCCACTCCCATCCGTTCGGAATCTTGTAGCCACACCCGCGGCGCTTGAAGGCCGGAGCGACCTCGTACGATGCGATGTCTTGTCCCTTGTAGTTGATCCTGACGACGTTGTTGTCGACCTCCAGATCGTCCCAACCTGTCGCCAGCACCTCCTCCAACGCGGCCACCGCGTCGTGACCGGAGCGGGACGCCAGCTTTCCCTGCGGCCCGTCTGGGTCGATCACAGCGAAGATGTCGACATCCTTGAGCTTCTTCGTCATCGTGTGCCGGTCATAGCTTCCGGTCAAGAAGTGATTGGTCAGTTGCCAACCGGATTCGATGCGGTTGCGGATCAGCTTGTGCCGCTTCTGCGCAAGCTCCCTTTCTGTCTTCGTGATCTCGAGATTCGACTTCAGGTCGTCGAACGCTTCGTCGATGTAACTCATCGCGTTCCTCCTCAACGCCGGTGATAGCGAAGATCGGCACTCGCGTGCGGTGCTGCTGCCAGTCTTCCGAAGCTATGTGACTGCATCTCCGTGATCGAAGCCCTACGCGCCGGACCCCACCCCGGCTGCGCTCTGTAAGGACCGTTGAAGGTGCAAATCAGGCGGTGCGTCGTTCCACAGGGAACGGTCTGCAGCTTCTTCAGGAACCGCGCCAGCGATGCACGGTCGGCCGTGAACTTGCGGTTGCCCTCTCCGGTTCCTTCGTGCGACACCGGAAATTCCAAGACTGGACTGACGGTGCCGTTTGGCTGATGGCACTCCAGCACTACGCACTCCAGCGATTTCTCCTTGATCCAGTTGGATATCGCACTCTGTCGATTGTTCCAAGCAAGGCTTGACCGCCCAAGGTCGATCCCCAGTGTCGCCAGAATCTCGGCGACGGATCCCAGGATGACATCGGCCAAGTGAGTGGCAGTGTATGTCTGCGTGAGGGTTGTGTTCGACGTGTGCGTCATCGGCTCTCCTCCATCTGGTGAAACGCCCCGAAGTCAATCAGCGGTTCCCTCGGGTCGTTCACGGCGCTCGATGTCGCCGCGGACTTGGGAGACTGGTCTACAGAGAGATGCTGCGCTTGGTCCGCGGCCGCCGCGATGCTCGAGTCGAGTGCTCCCACCGGTGGCAAATGGAAAACCCAGCCATCCGTCGAATCCGCGCCGCCTGGCACGGCGTTCAAGTCTCGTTCCCCCTCCAGTCCCGCATCGACAGCCTTCAGTGCCGGGCCAAGACGATTTCGTGGCTCCAGTCCCCGAGCTACGCTGCCCGCCGGCACGCCCCGGCTACGATTGAGGGTGCGGAACGGTACCAAGTGAAAAGTAAGTCCCCGCGCAAGCGTGGTCTTGCCGGTAACAAGTGGATCGTGCGGGAGTGCAATGCGATGGTGTACGGTAGTCTTGAAGGGCAGGGACCCACGCAGGCGGAGGGCGAGCGCGACGGATCGGAGCAGACGGTTCTTCAGCGCATCGTCCAAAACGATGGAATCCCACACCTCAGCGGATTGGGGATCGGGCATTACGCGCCGCTTGGGAATTGGCTCGGGACCGCCCATTGCAAAGTCACTTCGCATATTAGCGAATCGGGAGCGCGGCTGTCAAGCACCGCCCGCAAATTTCTCGAGATTGTCCTAATCGGTTGCCTCGGTCGGCCTTGGCCACAGGCTACTCGAGGCTGGCTGACTTGGCGATGGATCTTCCGCGCTCGTGCGCCGCGGCCTACCTTGGATCCGCTCGCCGGCGGAGGAACCGCTACCTTGGCCGTTCTGGCTCTGAGGACGTTTCCCTCGGTACCGATGGTCGCGATCACGGTCGATCCCGCCTTGCATCGGCGGGCTCGCTCGGCAGGCTCGCATCCAGCGAGCGTCACCAGGGCGGGAAAGTGACCCCCGGGTGCGCTTCAAGGCACGCGACCACAACCTTTACCGCAAGAGTGCCTCGAACCATGGCTCGAGAGTAGCTACCGGGAGACTTGCTCTGTAGTCCAGACGGATCCGGCAATCTGCCGGTCCGTTTCGTCTTCGCCCAGCGTCCGCAGTAGCCTAGAACTGGAACATCGGAATCAATTCGGTACCGGCATCGGCCGACCCTGCCCGAGTCCTCCCCGTCATGGTCTCGGCATCCGCCACCCGAACAACTCGCGCCATTTCTCGACGGCGGGTCGTTCCCTCCCATCCTGCTCGAGGAGCAGCGCTTCCTCGGCCACTCGCTGCCACCCCGTCACGACGCCTGATAGGTCCTGGCGATCGCTGGAACTGATCCCAGAGTTGACGCACGGCCCCAAACCCGCCGGATCCGCCCAGTCTTCCGTAATGCGGTCAGCCACGCTAGCCAGGAAGAAACGAATCTCGTCCCGATAGCGACCGAACGGCTCGAGCACCAGCTCGAGTCCCATGACCTCGATCAAGAATGACGGATCGATGGGCTCGTCAGCCTCTCGATTAATCCCCTTCACCATCTTCACGAATGGCACGAACTTCTCGTCGCAGGCCTTGTTCTTGCCGGTCACCAGCTCGGCGTGGATCTCGGGATCCGTGTCCATCCACCCCCATCCGTTCGGAATCTTGTAGCCGCCCCCGAGGCGCTTGAAGGCCGGTGCCACCTCGTACGATGCAACGTCTTCTCCCTTGTAGTTGACGCGGACCACGTTGTCGTCGCTCTCCACATCATCCCAACCCGTCGCCAGCACTTCCTCCAACGCGGCCACCGCATCGCGACCGGAGCCGGACGCCAACTTTCCCTGCGGCCCGTCTGCGTCGATCACGGCGAAGATGTCGACATCCTTGAGCTTCTTCGTCATCGTGTGCCGGTCATAGCTTCCGGTCAAGAAGTGACTCGTCAGTTGCCAGTCAGATTCGATGTGCTCGCGAATCAGCTTGTGGCGCTTCTGCGCAAGCTCCCTTTCGGTCTTGGTGATCTCGAGGTTCGACTTCAAGTTGTCGAATGCTTTGTCGATGTAACTCATGGTGTTCCTCCTCAACGCCGGAAATAGCGAAGATCAGCACTCGCGTGAGGTGCTGATGCCAGTCTCCCGAAGCTATGTGATCGCATCCCCGCGACAGAGGTCCTACGCCCTCGACCCCACCCTGGTTGTTCTGATGGAGTCCGGTGGAAGGTGCAAACCAGGGTATACCTCGTCCCGTCAGGAACGGTCTGCAGCTTCGCTAGGTACCGTGCCACCGATGCGCGGTCGGCCGTGAACTTGCGGTTCCCCACTCCGGTTCCTTCATACGCCACCGGGAATTCCAAGACTGGGTTGACCGATCCGTTTGGTTGACGACACTCCAGTACTACGCACTTCAGCGATCCCTCCTCGATCCAGTTGGAGATCGCGCTCTCGTCGTTTTCCCAATCACCGAACAACCGCGTAGTGTCGATACCTAAGGTCGCGAGAATGTTGGCGACGGACCCCAGGATGACATCGGCCAAGTGAGTGGCCGTGTGGGTTCGCGTGAACGTTGTCGTTGATGTGTGTGTCATCGTCCGGTCTCCATCTAGCGGAACGCGCTTAAATCGATGAGTGCCCCCGTCGAGTCGTTCGCGGCGCCTGACTTCGGCGCAAACCTGGGAGGCTGGTCGAAAGAGAGATGCCGCGACAGATCCGCGGCCGCCTCGATGCTCGAGTCGAGTGCTCCTACCCGTGGCATATGGAGCACCCACCCCTCCGTCGAATCCGCTCCGCCGGGCACGGCATTCAAGTTCTCTCCCACCGCCAGCGCGGCATCGGCAGTCTTCACGAAGATTGTCAGGTGCATGCCGACATCGACTAGGACCAGCCCCTTGGACTCGAGATGCCCGCCAGCGATCAGCGCCGGGCCAAGGCCTTGGAGTGGCTCCAGACCCCGAGCGACGCTGCCCGCTGGAACGTCCGGGCTAAGTTCAAGTGTGCGGGACAGGAGTCCGACCACAACCTGCCACGCGGCATGCGCGCTGCGAATCGGAGCTGCCGCGATCGTTCTTTGCCTCTGCATATCAGTTGCCTCCGTGATTCGATGTCGAGTAACGATCCTGCTTCTGTCGTGACGCAACGAGCAAGAGATCATCGATTGTCAAATGCCCTGGATCCGAGACCGTCTCGTCTCGACCGGCCATGGCCTCCACCACCGACTTGCGTATCCGCCGCCCGTCGACACCCGCCATCTCCCGAGCGACCTCCTCGAGCCGGCAGTCATCTCCCAAATCAGCAAGTGCCGGGAACGCATCGGCCATTGCCCGCAATGTCGACCGCAGTATCTCGAGTGTTGCCTGAGCATCCGGCAACGGCACTTCGATTTCGACATCCACCCTGGATCGGAACGCCTCGTCAAGGACACTGGTAAAGTTGCTCGTCGCGACGACGAAGACGTTTGGATACTTCGCGGTGTTCAAGTCCATCGCGGCTAGGACAGCATCCGTCGCACGGTGGACATCGGCGGGATTCGCGGCTAGCGAGGCTTCGCTCCGCGCTACCACCATCGATTCGACTTCGTCGAGCAGCACAATCGCGGGAACCCCCTTTTTCGTCAAGGTCGGGAGATGCTCGGTCAGCAACTTTGTGACGCGCTGCTGGCTCTGCCCGTGCTCGGCGCTCATCAGGCCATGCGGGTTAACTTCGATGAACGTGACTTTCTTGTTTGGCGTGAACGGTACCAACTGATGGGCAAGTCCCCGTGCCAGCGTGGTCTTGCCGGTGCCGGGCGGACCGTGTAGGAGGGCGAGGCCGTGGAGTGCAGTTGTTTCGATGGGCAGGGCCTCACGCAGGTGGAGAGCAAGCGCGACGGACCGGAGCAAACGATTCTTCAGTGCTTCGTCGACAACAATGGAATCCCACAGCCCGGCGTATTTGGGAGCGGGCATTTCGCACTGCTTGGAAACTGCGTCGGACACATCCATTGCAACTCTCAGTTGCAGTATCGCAGGTCACCGTCGCATGTGTCAAGCACCCGACGGATAATATTTCGGACGCCTTGCAGCCGTTGCCGAAACTGGCGTCGCCCCTAGACCGTTATGAGGTCGGCCGTGCTTGCCACTCTTCGGTCCACCGCCGCTGGGAAGAGCACGCGGTTACTCTACGAAACGCTTGGTTGGAGCGCGGGAAGCATATCCGTTCAAGGCTGCCCGGATGCCGTCCGATGTGCCGTGTCCAGATTACCGACCGTGACGGTGCGACCCCTTCGGGCCAACGCTCCGCCGTCGGGGCCGCCGCAACAGCGGAGCGCGGCCGGAGAAGGTGCTTCAGCGGCCGACCAGCAACCGTTCGGCATGGCGGCGACTAAACCCACCTCAGAGCGGACGATCCGCATGGCGGCGACATCCGCCCTGACATGCTTCAGTGAGTACCCGGCCTCGGACCCACTTGTCGGCGGAGTGAACCGCTACACTGGGCGTCTTGGCCCTGAGAGCGTTTCGTTCGACACTGCTGATGGCAATCACGGTCGATTCTGCCCTGCATGGGCTGGCTCCATTGGTGGGCTTGGATCCTGCGTGCGTCCCTCGGGCGGAGAAGTGGACTTCGGATGGGCATGTTGGGCTATGTGGACGTAGCCGTTTCTGCGAGGGTGTCTCCATCCACGGCTCGAGAATCTCCACGGGGCGACTCGCTCCGGAATCCAGCGGATCCGGCATCAACCAGCCGCATCAACCAGCGACGCTTGACAGGATGCATTACAATATGGACGCGCTTCGGACGACGGTGCGTTAGACCTGTCGCCCGTGCAGCGGACGAGACATGGAGGCTCTTATGCCAAGATTCGAGGATGCTTGGCCATCTTCTGATCAAGAGATCCCTAGTGAACACCGACTTGACCGCGCCGACTCGCCACGGGTGGGCGAGGTGCTGCGACGGGCTCGCAAACATCTTGAGCTCTCGCTAAGAGAGGTTGAACGACGGATCGGGAGATCGAATGCCTATCTCTCGCAAGTCGAGCGGGGCCTGATCAAGCGGCCCGACCCTGTGGTGCTCTTGGAGCTGGCCGAGCTCTACGCCCTGAACTTCGAACTGTTGGCGGAATGGGCCGGGTGGGCTGGCTCAAACGACCGAGTCGCGGATGAGGCGACTCCCGGTGACTCGACCACAGCACTCATTCGCAAGGTGCTGGAGTTGGACGACGAGCAGCGCACCAAGGCATTCGGCCTGATTGAGGGACTCCTTCGCGAGGGCCGTACGTGAGCCGACGAGGAAATCTCTCTTCGGTGTTGGCGACGCCGTCACGCGCGTCTTGGGGCGATGCGATCGGTCGCATTCCGTTTTGACCAGAGGGAGCTGGATTCATTCATGGCACAAATCTCGGCCACCCAAAACCAGAGCCTGAACCTGAAGCGTCTGGTTGCTCAACGTTACCTGTACTCGTGTGCGAAGCGGATCTCTTGCATCCAAGCTATCCTTGTATTCGTCATCCCCCTTACAGCCACAATTGCAACTTCCTTAAATGGCGAGTGCAGGCACTGGGGTGCCGTCGCATGCCTCGTTGCAATTCCCATCGAGGGAATCTTTCTCGAATGGCTGAAACGGCAGAAGCGTGAGTGTGCAGCCACGATTCAAGAGGATTTCGATTGCAACGTACTAGAACTTCCTTGGAACGAAGTACTGGCTGGATGTCGTCCGACAGAAGAAGAGATTCATGCAGCATCCATCAGGGCTGGCCACGTGAAGAAAGACAGTCTCGAGGACTGGTACCCGCCAGTGGTTAGCTCCTTGCCGTTGCACCAAGCGCGCATCATCTGTCAAAGGTTCAACTGCATTTGGGATCGTAAATTGCGGAATCAATACCGAATCGGGATTTGGGCTATGCTCACCGTCATCTGCATAGCCGCCCTAGTAGTGGGCGTATCGGGCGGGTTGTACACGCATGAGCTTGTAGTCTACGTGCTTGCGCCAGTCTCACCCACTCTTCTCTGGGCAGTCCGAGAGGCGAGGCAGCAACGAGCTGCTGCAGACGGTTCGCAGTGGCTTCAGTGTCGATTGACTGCACTCTTGGGGCGGACCATCAGAAGCGAAGTGACGGAAGCCGAGGCCACATGTCAGTCACGTGAATTGCAAAATAAGATACTCCTGTTTCGTAGTGCATGTCCTCCCGTATTCGATTGGACTTACTGGTTGTCTAGGGAAGAATCCGAGCAAGCGATGGAGAGGGCAGCAGCAGAGATAGTGGCCCAAATAGAGTCGCGCCAAAGCTAGAGGACACGATCCATTCCGAGTCAGGGAGTGCCCCGTCTTGAACGACATAGTCCCGTGCGAGCAGCCGAGACAGTCGCTTCGCGATAAGGCATAGCGAATCGAGGCTATTGGGTGGTGACCTGAACCCTCGGCAGGGGGGCCACCAGCGTATGCGTTAATGATCGCGGTCGTTGACTGATGAACTAGGCCTAGCGAGGAGTATAGTGGCGGATGCGTACCGCGCTTGGTAGGTGCAAGCAGTCTCCGAGAGGCGAGCCGAAACAGAATTTTCGATAGTATCACCCGCGCTCACGAACCAGAGATCCTGCTCCTAGCGGTCAACTAGTTCAATCAATGAAGAAACAACGCTCAATGCTTCAGGGCTACGATGGTTCGAGTATAGGATCTCGTGTGCAAGATCGAGAAGTTTTTGAGCCCTCTGTGGGGGGCTTGATTGGGTTCGATCAGACAAGAACGATGGATTTGTCAAAGGCCTTTCTTTCGCAAGAAGACTCAATTGCTTAAAGGCCGGATTACGATTCATTGCCTGACTACTGTATGTTGAATAGAGATAAATCTCAGCCAAATCCAAACATAGTTCAAGCTTCGATTCTGACTCATATTCATCTCTCAATCCATCCAAGAATGTCGCCACCTTTGCACCAATTGGTTCTCCTTCAACAAGTCTCTTATATAGCGAAGGCTTTACTAAAGAAAGTGGTATCAAAGCAGCTAGAAAGCAGGGATGTATAACCGAGTGTTCTCCTAGATTTCTAGCAGTAAATTCAATCGCTCTGAAGCAGTATTCGATATCACGCAAGGAGAGGTTCAACTTTCTAGAAATGTTCGAGAAGCTGGCGATAAAGTCATCCAAGTGATGCTGCTGTTTCTGGCCATAGCTGTCGAAATCCCTCCTTAATCCAGTAGATGCAGCAAGGTGTATGCAGAAGGCATGAGGATCCGAGGTGGGCATGATATATTCCTTCTGGAAAAACCGACGCAAGTAGACTCCTGAATCGATATCGCCGTAGATTGATTGCAGGGACTTAAGTAGCTCGTCCTTGTTAACTCCAAACACAAATACAATGTTCGGTACTTGGAATATATGGACAATTTTCTCAAGAAAATCAACGGAGTAGGTTGGCCTGCATCGATCAAGTTCATCAACAATGAAGACTAGAGGCTTTTTCGTGTCGTCGTGAATCTTGTTCGCAATCTTCTCTAGTTCCTGCTTTAGGCGTTTCTTCAGAGCGATCCTTTCCTCGTAGAGTTGAACCTGCCGCTCGGTCTCGATCTTCAAGCTGACACCAATCTTGTTCTTCACCATTAATTCTAAATTATGCAACAAGAGCGACGAAAGATAAGTCTGATACTTCTGGCCGATAGATGCCAGAGTACCGTCTTTGGAGAAAGCGTTTAAGTGAGACAAGATCGACACAAACGGCTCGTCGCAGAAT